>CAYWCW010000051.1:0-3986 GCA_964456865.1 uncultured Cellvibrionaceae bacterium | reverse complement strand
CTACCTCGCATCAACTTTTGTGGTGTATTGACAGTTTAGTGCTCCGAAATCCGCCTCTGCGCCAAGCGCCAAAACGTTAGTAGCCATTTTACCCAAAACTTGCATAAATGAAAGAATTTGAAAATATCGTTTTGACAGGCTATGCAATTTTGCTGATAGCAATTGCGGCATTTATGATTTTTCGGTACAGATATTATCGAAAAACAAGCCATTTGCGGATAAACATCAGCAGAGAGAAAAATTTCTACCGATTTTTCAGATACATTTCCATTGTTGCCATTGCTTTGTTTGCGATTGGGTTTATCAATTATGTTTTCATCTTACAAAAGGGTAATTTGTTTGCACCATATTGGGCAAAATTGAGTTTGATTGCGTTAATGGCTTTGTTACTAATTACCGAAATCAGGTACAACATACATTTGCAACCTAAAAAAGTAAACAGAATTTTCAACCTGATTTTTAGCATTGTCTTTTTAGGTGTTGGCTTTCTGCTGAACAAGCTCTATTTTAATGCTATACAGCATCCCGATACAACATCAAGCGTGATTATTGACCTGCCTTTCAAAGGTACGTGGATAGCATCGGGAGCAGGTGCAAGCGGACTGACCAATCATCACGACCGCATCAAAAGCCAAAAATACGCTGTTGATATCATAAAATTTGGCGATGATGGCAAGCTATTTAAAAACGAAGGTGTTGCCAACGAAGACAGCTATACATTTGGTGCTGAAATCATTTCGCCCGTTGATGGAACAGTGGTACACGTAACGGACAGTTTGCCCGACAGGAAAATCAAAGAAAGGGATAAACTGGCAGGCAATCATATCATTATCCAGTTTCGGGACACGCTTTTTGTGGCATTGGCTCACTTGAAACAAAACAGTATCCGAGTAAAACAGGGTGACAATGTACGGACAGGAGATGTGCTGGCACAAGTCGGAAACTCGGGCAATACGGATTTTCCTCACCTGCATATACACGTTCAAAATTCGGCTGTATATGACATAGAAAACACAACAAGTTTTCCGTTCAGCTTCAGAAAATTCAAACGAATGCGTTATGTTTTTTGGAACAATGAAGCCAACCAATTTTTATTGAGCAACGATATTATCAAACCCGAATAGACTATGGAAGAAAGTATAAAACAATTGGCATTGGTAAGTTCCGTACTTGGCGGATTTTCGTTCACGTTTTTAAGCACCGTACTGCTGTTCAGCACCGAAAAAAGAGTTAAATTTTGGCTGATTATCGGCTTTATGATTGCTTCGATGTGCTTTCTTTTGTCGGCTTTGGGCTGGTCTATGGTAGACCTAAACAAGGGGGTAACCGATATTCAATCCCACCATCAAAGCCTTGTCAAGCTTTTGCTGTTGGGACTTGTTTCCATTATTGTGTCGCTGGGACTTAGTGGCTGGCTGAACAATAGAAAAACAGGATTTACTACTTCTGCAATCGGGCTTTTTGCTTTACTTTTTCTGATTTTTGGTATATTGAGCAGGTATATTACTTTGTAACGAATTGGAAGTTAAGGTAATGGATAATTTTTTGGAAATAGACAACCGAATAAACGAACAGAAAAAACGGCTACTAACAAGGGTTTTGCGATAGTGGGGCGAAACTGCAAAGTTCAACGGCAGTTCTTCGGTTTAACTTTTGTACAAAGTTGAAGATTTTCGCTTCGATTGCCCCACCATCGCAAAGCCCCAAACGTTAGGTGCAACCCTACGGACGACCGTGCAGACATCAACGGACTGACAAAAACGGACTGACCAAGCCCACCCACCACCCGACAAAACAACGATTTAAAAGCTTTTTGCAGAAACTTTTGACTACTAAAAATATTTATCGTAATATTGCTATATTAAAATATAATAAGACGACAATGGGAGCGACTAAAACAGACCATTTTACAGACAAACAAAACGCCATTGCGACACTTGCTAAAGCAATCGGACATCCTGCAAGAGTGGCAATTATTGAGTATTTAATGAAAGTGGACAGTTGCATTTGTGGCGACATTGTAAACGAATTACCTCTTGCACAGCCGACAGTTTCGCAACATTTGAAAGAACTCAAAAATGCAGGACTGATAAAAGGAAACATTGAAGGCAACGCCATTTGCTACTGCATTGACGAAAAAGCGATTGAAAAACTACAAAATTATTTCGGTAACATCTCAACAAAACTTACGAAAAAGAAAAACGATTGTTGTTAAACCAAAAAAAGAAGAAAAATGAAACTTTCACAAGTAAAAGCACTTTTGCCAACATTAGACAATGTTGCGTTCAAATTAGAAAACGGAACTTTTGTTCCTGAACATTTTCACGTTACCGAAGTTGGAATGGTAACAAAAAACTTTATTGATTGTGGTGGAACAATCCGCAACGAAAAAACGGTAAACTTTCAGTTGTGGAACGCTGACGACCACGACCACCGACTAAAACCAACGAAGTTGCTAAACATTATTGAACTTTCCGAAAAGCAATTAGGCATTGAAGATGCAGAAATTGAAGTAGAATATCAAAGCGACACGATTGGAAAATATTCGTTAGCGTTTGATGGAACAAACTTTATTCTGCAAAATAAAACAACAAATTGTTTAGCACAAGACAAATGTGGGATACCACAAGAAAAACAGAAAATAAAATTGTCGGAATTGCAAACGGCTCAAACATCTTCTTGTTCGCCAAATTCGGGCTGTTGCTAACCACTAAAAACAAAATATGATGTATCAAAAACTAATCGAAGTCATTAACAACAAAATAGACGTTCACAGCATCAGCGAAGAACGTAAAATCATATTACAGCCGTTGATAGATTTTATACAGCAAAAAGTAAACAACAAGCAGGATATAAATATCAACTTCATCTGTACCCACAATTCCCGAAGAAGCCATTTATCGCAGGTATGGGCACAGGTAGCGTCAGCACATTTTAATATCCCAAACGTACATTGCTATTCGGGCGGCACAGAAGAAACTGCACTATTTCCGAAAGTCGCAGAAACATTGACAGAACAGGGATTTAATATTTTCAAAATCGCAGACACCAACAACTCTGTATATGCCATAAAGTACAGCGACAATGCTTTGCCTGTAATCGGGTTTTCAAAAAAATACGATAGCCTTTTCAATCCTGTATCGGCATTCACAGCTATTATGACCTGTTCACAGGCAGACGGTGGCTGTCCGTTTATAGCAGGAGCGGAAAAAAGAATACCTATAACATTTGACGACCCTAAAATTTCAGACGGTACAACAGAACAGACAAAGGTATATGCAGAAAGAAGTTTGCAGATAGCAACAGAAATGTTTTATGTTTTTTCAATGATTAAAAAATAACTGATGCAACCAAAACTAAAATTTCTTGACAAATACCTAACCCTATGGATATTCCTTGCAATGGCGTTTGGTGTGGGCTTGGGCTATTTCTTTCCTAATATTTCGAATATAACAGACAGCCTGTCCATTGGTACAACCAATATTCCGTTGGCAATAGGTTTGATACTGATGATGTATCCGCCATTGGCAAAGGTAGATTATACATTATTGCCTCAAGCATTTAAAGATAAAAAAGTAATCGGCATATCCTTAATTCTGAATTGGGTCATCGGTACCGTGCTGATGTTCGGGTTAGCCGTTCTGTTTTTAAGGAACGAACCCGATTATATGGCAGGGTTGATTTTGATAGGATTGGCAAGGTGTATCGCAATGGTTATCGTATGGAGTGATTTGGCAAAAGCCAACAGAGAATATACGGCATTATTGGTAGCGTTAAACAGTATCTTCCAGATATTGAGTTATAGTTTTTTGGTTTGGCTTTTCATCAACGTATTACCAAATAAATTAGGATTAGCCAATTTCAATGTAAGCGTATCAATGAAAGATGTAACTGAAAGCGTTTTGATATACTTGGGTATTCCCTTTTTCGCAGGTTTTATAAGCCGTTACGCATTGGTAAAATCAAAAGGCATAGAATGGTATAAC
>CAYWCW010000050.1:0-4642 GCA_964456865.1 uncultured Cellvibrionaceae bacterium | reverse complement strand
TGTGGAGAAGTGGCCGAGTGGCCGAAGGCGCTCCCCTGCTAAGGGAGTATACCTCAAAAGGGTATCGGGGGTTCGACTCCCCCCTTCTCCGCCATCCTTTCAAACAAAAGCCCGATTCCAGGATCGGGCTTTTGTTTTTCAGCGCGTCATTCTTTCACTGTTCACAGCGTACTGATCTTGTGAATCTGTTCGCGCAACTTCTCCAACGTCTGCTGGTTGTCGGCCAGGAATGAACGTTCTTTTTCGACCACGTCCGCGGGGGCCTTGTCGATAAACGCTGCGTTGCCAAGCTTGGTTTCCAGCCTGATGATGTTCTGTTCCAGCCGGCTGCTTTCCTTGTTCAACCGGGCCAGTTCCGCGTCCTTGTCGATCAATCCCGACATGGGAACCAGGATTTCCATTTGACCCACCAGGGCCGTTGCCGACAAGGGCTCTTCGTCACCTGCGTTCAACCAGGCGATGTTCTCCAGTGACGCCATTTTTTTGAGGAATTGCTGGTAGTCATGCAGACGGGCCTGATCTTCCGAACTGCCATTCTTGAATAAAACCGTCAGCTCTTTAGCCGGGGAAATATTCATTTCCCCGCGAATGTTCCGCACACCCAGAATCACGGCCTGCAACCATTCCACATCTTTCAGGGCGGCCTGGTCGATTTTGTTTTTATCGGCTTGTGGATAACGGGTCAGCATGATGGTGTCACCCGTCGCACCGGCAAGGGGTTTGATCTTTTGCCAGATTTCTTCGGTGATGAAAGGCATCAGCGGGTGGGTCAGGCGCAAGGTGGCTTCCAGTACACGGATCAGTGTACGGCGCGTGCCTTTGCGCAAGGGTTCGTTCTCCGCCGATTTATCCCAGAGCACGGGCTTTGACAATTCCAGGTACCAATCGCAGTACTCATTCCACACAAATTCGTAGATGGCTTGCGCGGCAAGATCAAGACGGTAGGTATCCAGGGCTTCGGTAACCGCTTTTTCGGCCAGTTGCAGTTTGCTGATGATCCAGCGGTCGGCAACGGACAATTGGTAATCCGCGCTACCATTCTGCCCGCAATCCTGATTCTCGCATTGCATGAGCACGTAGCGCGTGGCATTCCAGATCTTGTTACAGAAGTTGCGGTAGCCTTCGACGCGGCCCATATCGAATTTGATATCGCGGCCTGTCGAAGCCAGTGAACAGAATGTAAAGCGCAATGCATCCGTACCGTAGGCCTGGATGCCTTCAGGGAATTCCTTGCGCGTCTGTTTTTCGATCTTGGCTGCATCCTTGGGATTCATCAAACCGGTGGTGCGTTTCTGCACCAGGGTTTCCAGGTCGATGCCGTCGACGATATCCAGCGGGTCGAGCACATTGCCCTTGGATTTGGACATCTTCTGGCCCTGGCTGTCGCGCACCAGGCCATGCACATACACGGTTTTGAAGGGAACCTGCGGGCTGCCGTCCTCGTGCTTCACCAGATGCATGGTGAGCATGATCATGCGTGCCACCCAGAAGAAAATAATATCGAAGCCGGTAACCAGCACGTCGGTCGGATGGAATTTTTTCAGGAATGCGGTCTGCTCTGGCCAGCCGAGTGTTGAGAAGGTCCAGAGTCCCGAGCTGAACCAGGTATCCAGCACGTCCTCATCCTGGTTCAAGGCCACATCGGTATCCAATTTGTATTTGCCGCGCACTTCGGCTTCGTTACGGCCGACATAGACCTTGCCGCTGGCATCGTACCAGGCGGGAATGCGGTGGCCCCACCAGAGCTGTCGGCTGATGCACCAGTCTTGGATATCGCGCATCCAGGAAAAGTACATGTTTTCGTATTGCCTGGGTACAAACTGGATGCGACCATCTTCCACTGCCGCTATGGCGGGTTCGGCCAGGGGTTTGGTGCTGACATACCACTGGTCGGTGAGCCAGGGCTCGATAACCACGCCGGAGCGATCGCCGCGTGGCACCTTGAGCGCATGGTCGTCGATTTTTTCCAGCAACCCGGCGGCTTCGAAGGCGGCAACGATCTGCTTGCGCGCTTCGTAGCGATCCTGACCGGCAAACTGAGCGGGCAGGGTGGCGTCAACCTGGCTATTGATACTGCCATCCAGGTTGAATACCTGAGCGCTGGCCAGAATGGTCGCATTCTTGTCCAGCACGTTGATCAGCGGCAGCTGGTGGCGCTTGCCGACTTCATAGTCATTGAAATCGTGGGCGGGCGTGATCTTCACGCAACCGGTGCCGAATTCCCTGTCCACATAGTCGTCGGCCACTATCGGAATCAGGCGGTTGACGAGAGGCAGCAGCACGAACTTGCCAATCAGGGATTTGTAACGCTCATCGTCCGGATGGACCGCGACGGCGCTGTCGCCCAACATGGTTTCGGGACGGGTGGTGGCAACAACCAGGTAAGGCCTGCCTTCGGCGGTCAGGGCGCCGTCCGCCAGGGGGTAGCGTAAATGCCAGAGGTGACCTTTCTCATCGTGGTTCTCCACCTCCAGATCGGAGATGGCGGTGTGAAGCTTCGGGTCCCAATTGACCAGGCGTTTGCCGCGATAGATCAGCCCGTCCTCATAGAGGCGCACGAAAGCTTCCTGAACCGCGGTTGACAGCCCGTCATCCATGGTAAAGCGCTCACGGTTCCAGTCCACGGATGAACCCAGGCGGCGAATCTGCCGGGTGATGGTACCGCCGGATTGAGTTTTCCATTCCCAGACTTTTTCCAGGAACCTGTCGCGTCCCAGGGTATGGCGATCCTGTCCCTGAGCCGCCAGCTGGCGTTCAACCACCATCTGGGTGGCGATCCCGGCATGGTCGGTGCCTGGTTGCCAGAGTGTCGACTTGCCTTTCATGCGCTGGTAGCGGATCAGCGCGTCCATGACCGCATTGTTGAAGCCATGCCCCATGTGCAGGCTGCCGGTCACATTGGGTGGCGGGATCATGATGCAATAGGCTTCATCCTTATCGGCAGGCTGGAAATAACCCTGTTCCTCCCAAGTCTGGTACCAGTGTGATTCGATGGATTGGGGCTGGTAGGTTTTATCCATGGGGCTTTATGACCTTGATGCAATGGAATCGTGAAAGGCGTGGTGATAAATGCCGGGATTATACAGACTGGGGCGGGAATGGCCTAGGCGGGGTATCGACGGGATCTGTTAACACAGGCTATTTTGTAATCCAGGGTTTGTAGCATAATAATCCAATGTCAGTACGCCTTGCCGGGCGGTTCGGCGGGTGGGAAGTATTTGCCAGAGGTAGCTCTTGGATGGAAGCGTTCGACCAATTTAGAAAGAACCTGCACAAATATCGTTATTATGCCAGGGGCGGCTTGGAAGGTCTTTTGCCAAGGTCCTATTGGCAAAGGAGGTTGAGCGGGTTTCTCAATCGGCTGGATGCCATGGAGCCTGACAGACAGCAGGCAATACTGGACAGGGTAAACTACTACAACAAGCTGGATTCTCCTTTTGCATTCCCGGAATCATTGAGTTTCAAGCATCAATTATATGGCGGTAAGAAGAGCGCAGCTTATGCGATGGATTTGAAACGTCTGATTCGATTTTTCCCTGAAAACATCAGTTATTCCTACTTGTTCGGCGATATTGTCGTTATTCCTGAGTTTCCCACCTTTCTGAAAAGCCGTCCGATTACTTCTGGTTCTGAAAATGAAAATTCAGTGTTACTAAAGCTAAATAAAGTCAGGCATTATTATGTTGTCAGGGATACGGTGCCATTCAAGAAAAAAGTACCGAAGATAGTATGGCGTGGCAAGTCGAATCAGCCTGAGAGGGTGGAGGTGCTCAAGCGATTCTATGAGCATCCGTTATGTGATGTTGGCGATACACATGACGACCATAAGAGGACAATCTACAGCCGTCCTTTCATGTCAATACCACAGCAACTGCAATATCGTTATGTGTTGAGTGTGGAAGGCAATGATGTGGCCACTAATTTGAAATGGATCATGGCATCCAACTCCGTTTGTTTTATGCGAAAGCCAAGATACGAAACCTGGTTTATGGAGGGTACACTGGTCCCCAATTTCCATTATGTGCTGTTAAAAGATGATTACTCCGATCTTGAGGAAAAAATCCAGTTTTATAATGATAATCCTCATCAGGCTCTGTTTATCGTGAATAATGCGAAAACCTATGTTAAGCAGTTTTTTAATGAGCCGAATGAATTGATGATTTCTTTATTGGTACTGCGTAAATACTTCCAGCGGTCTGGACAGTTGTGATATCCATATGTTTGTAGGATGATTTTTTGATTTTTGGAAAGTAAAACTTTTAATAATCAAAGGGCTGATTCTATAAAAAGCTCTCTAGCCCTTTGATTATTTGGACCATCAGTTATGGTAGAGGGACTAATGGGCAGTCAAGAAGTTCAAAAGCGGATATGTTGTCATTGAGGCCATACGATGATAGGTTATGATACGTGCCTCCCGTTAAAATCATATCAGGGTTATTGTACCATGTGGTGTAACCGCCGGAGCTGGGTGGCGAGTTCTTCCAAACCCTGAGGCAGCCATTTGATGGCACAATGATGCTCGATGCCTTGTCATTAAACCATGCTAATCTAGGCATAATATGCCCAAAGGGTACATGGTATTTGTATCCGCGGTAGTGTTCAAAACTCTGTGTCATTTCCTTATCCTACCCCAAACGGAGAT
>CAYWCW010000049.1:0-5423 GCA_964456865.1 uncultured Cellvibrionaceae bacterium | reverse complement strand
AAGTTCGTCGAGTTCTTCGGTTCAGGCCTGTCGAACATGACGCTGGCCGACCGCGCCACCATCGGCAACATGGCGCCGGAATACGGCGCCACCTGCGGCATCTTTCCCGTGGACCAGCAGACGCTGGATTACCTGAGGTTCACCGGCCGCAGCGAATCCCAGTTGCGCCTCACCGAAGCCTATATGAAAGCCATGGGCCTCTGGCACGATGAACAAACGCCCGAAGCCGACTACAGCGACCTGCTGACCCTCGACCTGGACACGGTCGTGCCGTCACTGGCGGGCCCCAGACGCCCCCAGGACCGCATCCCGCTGACCGGCAGCAAGGCTGCCTACCACCAAACCCTGGATGACTTCCAGGCCCAGCGCAACAAGCTGATCCAGACCAGCAGTGTCGCCGACTTCGCCAACGAAGGCGGCCGCACCGCCGTGGGCAGCAGCCTGACCACCAAGCAGGGAGAAGTCACCGTGCATCACGAAGGCGAAACCTTCACCCTCAGGCACGGATCGGTGGTGATCGCCGCGATCACCAGTTGTACCAACACATCCAACCCGGCTGTGCTCATGGCAGCGGGCCTCGTCGCCCGCAAAGCGCGCGCACTGGGCTTGCGCCGCAAGCCCTGGGTCAAAACCAGCCTCGCCCCCGGTTCCCAGGTGGTGACGGACTACCTGCAAAAAGCCGGCTTGCTGGAAGAACTGGAAGCCCTCGGTTTTTACCTGGTGGGCTACGGCTGCACCACCTGTATCGGCAACTCCGGCCCCTTGCCGGACGCCATCTCCGATGCCATCCACGAAGGCGACCTGATGGTGTCCTCAGTGCTCTCCGGCAACCGCAACTTCGAAGGCCGCATCCACCCCGAGGTGCGCAGCAACTACCTGGCCTCACCGCCACTGGTGGTCGCCTACGCCCTGGCGGGTACCATGGATATCGATTTGTACCAGGAACCCCTGGGCGAAGATGACACAGGCCGGGCGATTTATCTCAAGGATATCTGGCCAAGCAGCGCCGAGATTCAAGCCGCCATCGCCGCCAACCTCGACCCCGAGATGTTCACGCGCAAATACGCCGACGTGTATCGCGGCGATGACAACTGGAACGCCCTGCCCATCACCGACAGCCAGCGCTACGCCTGGCCCGAATCCGACTATGTGCGCAAGCCGCCTTTCTTCGATGGCATCAGCGCGCAGGCAGGCGATGTGAAAGCCATCAACCAGGCACGCTGCCTGGTGATGGTGGGCGACAGCATCACCACCGACCATATCTCCCCGGCAGGCGCCATCATGCCCGACAGCCCGGCAGGCCAATACCTGCAAGCGCGCGGCGTCGCTCCGGCCGACTTCAACTCCTACGGCTCCCGGCGCGGCAACCACGAAGTCATGATGCGCGGCACCTTCGCCAACGTGCGCCTCAAAAACCAGATAGCCCCCGGCACCGAAGGCAGCTGGACCACCTACCTGCCCGGCGGCACCGTGATGAGCATCTACGATGCCGCCGAGCAGTACCGCCTGCAACAGACCCCGCTGATCGTGCTGGCGGGCAAGGAATACGGCTCCGGCTCCTCCCGCGACTGGGCCGCCAAAGGCCCCGCCCTGCTGGGTGTCAAAGCGGTCATCGCCGAAAGTTTTGAACGCATCCACCGCTCCAACCTGGTCGGCATGGGCATACTGCCGCTGCAATTCCGCGAAGGTGAATCCGCCGCATCGCTCGGCCTGACCGGGCGGGAGTTTTTTGATATTCCGGTGGTAACACCCGATAGTAAAGCCCTGTCAATCACCGTGCGGGATGAAGCGGGAAGAATCACGGTGTTTGAGGTGAAGGTCAGGATAGATACGCCGAATGAATTCACCTATTTCCGGCATGGGGGGATTTTGCATTATGTGTTGCGGAATTTGGCGGAGGCATAGAAAAGCCTGGCGCCTTGACCAGCCTCATCGATAGGAGTACTGTAATACGGTATTGTTATCGATAGGTGGCACCATGACCACAGTAACCGTTTCCCCCAAGTATCAAATCGTCATTCCCAAGGAAATCCGTGAATCCATGGGTATCGTGTCCGGGCAAAAAGTCCAGATCATGTCCTATCAAGGTCGTATTGAAGTGATTCCTCTTAAACCCATGAAGGAAATGAAAGGCTTTCTCAAGGACATCGATACTGGTGTTGCCAGGGAAGACGATCGGGTATGAATGTCGTTGACTCGTCAGCCTGGTTGTCTTATTTCGCAGGCGATAAAAATTCAGCCCTGTTCGCTGAGCCGATCAATAAACTCTCCGGGTTGCTGGTACCCAGCATAACGATCACCGAAGTGTTCAAAAATGTACTGCGTCAACGTGGTGAAGAAGCCGCATTGATCGTAGTGGCGCATATGAAGCAAGGGAAAGTCATTCCGCTGGATGCCGAGTTGGCAATGGATGCCGCAAAATTCGGCACTCTGCATAAATTGCCTCTGGCCGATAGCATCATATTTGCTACTGCGCAAAAATATGCTGCTGTCTTGTGGACTCAAGATAATGATTTTGAGGGCTTGTCGAATGTGCGGTATGTTGCCAAGCGAAACGCATAACAACATGCTGTATGCTCCGCTTCCCGAGGCGCCCATACCCACTCAGGCAAGGTGTTTGCTGCGCCTTTTCAATACGCCAACGAACCTGCGCTGGCCCTCTTGGCCGCTATAGGGGCCAAGGCTCAATCACAGGGGCATGAGTTTAGGCGGCTACAACTACCTGACCACCTATCCCGATCAAGCGACGGTGGTCGCCTTTGTCACCAATACCACACTGGATGATCGCCCCCTGTCGGGGGAAGCACTTGCCGAGCAAATTGCGAAGATATTCCATATACAATAGCGCTGTTTCAACCCGCTATTTTTCGGTAAAAATTGGCAAAATATTGATTTTATTCACACAAAAAATACTTTATACGCTAGATTATGGTAAATTTCTCCAAAAAATGCCCAATAAAAGGAGCTCCAGTGCTAATTGAACTTAGTGTGGTCAATTACCGCTCAATCCGAGACCGTCAGACGTTAAGCCTGACCAAGGCCAGTGGTCAGGAACTGTCCAGTACCAACGCCTTCGCTGTCAGTGCTGCTGATGACTTCGAACTGCTGCGCTCGGCAGCTATTTATGGTCCCAATGCCAGTGGCAAGTCCAACCTGCTGAGTGCACTGGGAACCATGAAAGAAATTGTGGTCATGTCGGCATCGCATCAACAGCGGGGCGACCCGCTGCCTATGCAGCCGTTCCGTCTGGACAAAGCCACCCGAGAGGCGCCCAGTGAATTTGAAGTGAGCTTTATTGTTGATGGGGTGCGCTACCAATACGGCTTTAGTGCCACCCAAGCGCGCATTGTCGAAGAATGGCTACTGGCTTACCCCCGCAAGCGCGCACAACGCTGGTTTTCCCGTGTCTGGGATGATGCTAATCAAACCTACCACTGGGATTTAGGTAACAACCTGACGGGTGAAAAACAGCTCTGGCAAAAGTCTACCCGCGACAACGCACTTTTTCTCTCCACGGCAGTGCAGCTCAACAGCATGCAGCTTCAGCCCCTTTACGACTGGTTCAAGTTCACCCTGCGCACCGGCAAGGTGGGTGGGTGGGGCATTGGCTTTAGCGCCTCTTTATGTGAACAGGCCGAAAAAGCAAAAATCCTCAACCTGCTGCAAGCCGCCGATTTTGGTATTAGCGATATCGAAGTGGAAAGTCTGCCCTTTGACCCTGACACACTGCCCGATGACATGTCTAAGGCATTCAAGGAAGAAGTGATTAAAAATATGAAGGGCAAGGAAATTCTGGATATTAAAACCATCCACAAAACGGCAGATGGCGAGCGAGTGAGCTTTGATTTGGACGAAGAATCCGATGGCACCCAGCGCTTTTTTGCCTTTGCCGGCCCCTGGATTGACAGCCTGGAGAATGGCTATGTACTGTTTATTGATGAGCTACACGACAACCTCCATCCCAAACTGGTGCAGTTCCTAGTGGAGTTGTTTCACAGTGATGAAACCAACCCCAAAAACGCGCAACTGGTATTTACCACCCACGAAACCAGCATCTTGAACCAGGAAGTATTCCGCCGCGACCAGATCTGGTTTTGCGAAAAAGACAGCTACCAGGCAACGCAGTTGTACCCTCTGACCGACTTCAGCCCGCGCAAGGGGCGCGAAAACCTTGAACTGGCCTACCTCTCTGGCCGCTATGGGGCTTTGCCGTTTATTCAGCCCCTTAGCAAAGGGCTAAAGAGCGTCAACTGATGGGTACGGATGACCTCTTTCATAAAAAGCGGGCCAGAAAGGCCCGCGATCTCGGCAGGCGCAAGGCACGCCGGGATGCGTATGACAAGGTATTGATTGTTTGTGAAGGCAGTAAAACCGAACCACATTACTTCCAGGGATTGATTGCCCATTACCAGCTCAACAGTGCCAATATCAAAGTAACCGGCGAAAGCGACAGCAGTCCCATCAGCATTTGGCAGTACGCGCACGAAAAATATCAGGAAGAAAAAAACGCAGGCGATCCTTTTGACCGAGTTTACTGCGTGTTTGACAAGGACACCCACGCCAGCTATCGGCAAGCCTGTGATCAAATAGCTGCCGCAACCCCACAAGATACCTTCTTCGCCATCACCTCCGTGCCCTGCTTCGAATACTGGCTGCTACTGCACTTTAATTACACCACCAAGCCTTACAACAGTTTGCCGGGTAACAGTTCGGCCAATCAGGTGTTCAAAGACCTCAAGCAGTTCTTGCCTGATTACCAAAAAGGCCAGACGGGCCTGTTTACCGTGCTGCAAAATCAACTTGTCCATGCAGTGACCAATGCAGAGCGAGCACTAGCTGCCGCCCAAAGCAATCACACAGACAACCCCAGCACTCAGGTGCATGAGCTGGTGGGTTATTTGCAAAAACTCAAGGGTGGTTAATATTATGGCCATTGAAAAAGCGCTGTCTTTTTTGGAATAAAAAATGAAGAAGAAATGATAGTTATAAATGTAGTTCGTGAATATACGATTTGTCTTGCAGAAATGTACTGATGCTATAACCCTGAAAATAAAGGAGCCGAAATGGAAACTATAATAACTGCCTCAATACTGTCAGGTCTAATTTATGATGGGGTAAAAGCAGGGGCAATAATAAGCGTAGATATGCTGAAATCAAAACTACAAGGATGGATTATTGATGATGACCAGATAAACTTAATGGCAGAGCGACTTAAGGAAGCGGGCGTTAATGAAGACTTAGCACCTCATGCAATTGAGAGAAAAATTACCGAATATCAACCTTTGCTAGAACTTTTACAAAAAATTAATTCATCGGATAATGGAGTACACATAAATCAGCATACAAGTGTAGGAAATAACATCAATAGCGAGGCTGTTCATAACTCTGTGTCATCCACTGAGCTACAAGCTGATGTGTTTGTC
>CAYWCW010000048.1:0-8904 GCA_964456865.1 uncultured Cellvibrionaceae bacterium | reverse complement strand
GGTCTACGTGACCTATCGTGCCCACGTTGACGTGGGGCTTGTTACGTTCAAACTTTTCCTTCGCCATTGCGAGCGCCTCCTCAGACGTTATAACAATCACACAGATAAAAAAGCTGCGAGAGAACATCCCTCGCAGCATTATTTTGGAGCTCATAAGCAGATTTGAACTGCTGACCTCACCCTTACCAAGGGTGTGCTCTACCAACTGAGCTACATGAGCATAAACCCTTTTACGGCAAAGGCTGGAGCGGGTAGCGGGAATCGAACCCGCGTCATCAGCTTGGAAGGCTGAGGTTCTACCATTGAACTATACCCGCCAAACCTGCTTTCACCTTGAGCCTTGCTCATCGGACCAGCGGCCCGATGCAGATAAAGCCAAGACACAACCTTGCCTGACTGACGAGTACGGGAACCTTACTCGCCAGCTGCCACCCCTGTTAAAGCGGCGAATTTATGGTGCAGGGGGGTGGATTCGAACCACCGAAGCTCACGCGTCAGATTTACAGTCTGATCCCTTTGGCCGCTCGGGAACCCCTGCTGAAAACAGGCGGCATTCTCTGGCGCACCTGCACTCCTGTCAACTTATTTTTTTAATAAATTCACAGAGTTATACATAAAGGACGGGTTAAAAATGGAGCTGGCGAGAGGAATTGAACCCCCGACCGGCTGATTACAAGTCAGCTGCTCTACCTACTGAGCTACGCCAGCTTTTTGACCACGACCTAATGTGGAGGCGGGATTCTAGAGAAACTTTTATTGAGGCGCAACACCCGGGCAGAAATTTTGTCTTTTTTCCAGGCCGGCCTGTTGGCGCAACAAGTCCATCCAAAGACGGGAATCGATGGACTCCCCCTCGGCCGCAGGAAGGGAAACCCAAATCTCACTGATGGTACGGGCCTGCTCACGCACAGCCGGCTGGTAGCCCAGGTCCCGGATCTCGCGGAGACGAGCCTCAGCATCGGCGCGCTCGGTGTAAATACCCAGGGAAATCCCATTGGCCAGGTCGCCGCTGGCGATCATGTAGCTATCTATTCTCCTCGCCTGAACCTCATGCAGGCGGCGCAAGGCAGCCGCCTCGGAAACCTCAGGCGGCAGATAGACCAGGTGGCGCACACCGTCAGGCACTTCGAGCGTGCGGATGACCGCACTCACATCCATGGAAACCAGGCGATCCACCAGATATTCCGCCTGAAGCAACTGGGCAAAAGGCCCCACCATGGTACACATGGCCTGGTCCCCCTCAGCAGTTGCAGGCGCCGGGGAGGCAGGAAGGCTGCGCTGGGCCTGGTGTTGCCGATAGCCATCGGTTTCCCCGAGCAGCTGCAATCGCTCTCCCCCGGCCACGTGTGGACTGCGGGCCGCCGCCCCCGGAGAGGGAGCCTCTGCAACCCAAATGCTGGCAAAAACCAGCAGGTTGAGTACAACCAGGATAATAAAAAGTGTGCGCATGGAGATATCCTTCAGCGACAATCGTTCAAGGCAGTGCCAGGGTCAGGCCATCGAGTACAAGGTCCGGAATCCAAACAGCATCCGGACACAGCGGCAATATAAGGGGAGCATCTCCGCCTGTCACCAGCACTCGGAAGGCAGTATCACCCAGCGGGCGACGCGCTTCATTTATTAGACCGGACACCATGGCGCCCTGTGCCCCGGCAATGCCGTCAATAGTATCGCGCCCCGGCTCGGGAGAAAGTTTTTCGGGCTGAACCAGGGGCAAGGCAGCCGTGTTGGTAAGCGCATGGGACATCATGCCAAGACCCGGCGCGATATACCCGCCCAGATGCCGCCCCAGCCCATCCACGATATCCAGGGTAAGGCTGGTGCCGGCATCCACCACCAGGCAAGCCGAATGACAGCGATTGTAGGCCGCTATCACCGCCAGCCAGCGATCAACACCCAAGCGCTCCGGATCGAGGTATCCATTGGTCACGCCGGAGCAGAACGCTTGACTGGCGGCGAACTCCACTCTGATCCCCTGATTGCCCATCTCCCGCAGCAACTGATCCCTGACAAGCGCGGAGCGGACGCTGGCGACCCGCAGGCGCGGCGGTCGAGGCAGGCTACCGGCGCTGAATTGCAGGGCAATATCCTTACACCAGGGCTCCAGGTCTGTTGCCTGACCGCGAGCCAGTATCTTCCCGCCATCCAGAAGCCGCCACTTTATGCGGGTATTGCCGATATCTGCCTCGAGAATCATATGCCTGGCCTTAGCGAGATTTCGCCGCCATAAAAAACCCTTTCACCGTCATCGGTCAACAAACGGAGCGCCCCCTGGGAATCGACACCCAATAGATGGCCCCGAACCCGGCTATTGGCCATGACCAGCTCGACTTCCTGTCCGGCATAGGCGTGACGCGCTTCCCAGGCAGCCTGATAATGCGAAAACTTCAAACGGGCATAGTCGCGCAACAAAGGTAATAAATGATTCAACAGGGTAGCCGCCAGCGTGTTTCGGGTAACACCTCCGGCCCCAAAAGCGTCCGGCGACAGCGATTGCAAATCCACCCACGGCTGATCGATGGCCGATGCGGCGCTGGCAGGCATGGTTACGTTCAATCCGACACCGACCACCACCTGACACTGACCAGCGGGATCGCCGCCCATTTCCAGAAGTACGCCAGAGAGTTTTCGCCCCTGCCATAGCAGGTCATTGGGCCACTTTAGCGCTATGCCGGAAAAGCCCAGAGACTCCAGCGCTTCGACAATTGCCAGCCCCACCGCCAGGCTGAGCCCTTCAAGAACCGCCGCGCCCTCCTCATAGGTCCAGGACAGCGAGAGGTAGATATTGCCCGCAAAAGGACTGACCCATTGCCTGCCACGGCGGCCGCGGCCGGCAGTCTGCCGTTCTGCCAGGCAAACATAGCCTTTGCCCCATTTCTGCCCTTCGCGCAACACCCGGGCATTGGTGGAATCCACCTGGGCAAGCACCTCCAACGAAGACAACAGTGAATTCGCCTCGGGTGACAACATTGCGTGTATTTGCCGTGCATCCAGCAGATTGAGCCCACCGGGAATCACATAGCCACGCCCCTTGGTGCTTCGCACGTCGATGCCTGACGACTGGAGCTTTTGCAATTGCTTCCACACGGCCGCACGGCTCACACCCAATACCTCTCCCAGTTCCTCACCGGAGTGGAATTCCCCGTCGGCCAGCAAACGAATCAAGGCTTGAACCGGTTCATCCTGATGTAAATGATCGACCATGGAGTCTCTGCGGATTGTCTGGATGTTAAGGATTTGCCGGCAGGTACTGCCGCTGATAGCGCCCCGCCAAACTGGTCAGGACCTCATAACCGAGCGCACGATTGCGCGCACTCACCTGATCGACGGTTAATTCGGTGTTCAATATCTCAATATGCGTGGCATTGCCGAGCACCGCAACGGGAACACCAGATGCATCGAACAACGTGGAATCCATGGATATGCGCCCGACCACCGGCACGCGATAGCCTGCCAACATACCTTCACCCGCAGGACCCAACACACGGTGCAGACCATCCGCATAACCGCCAGCAACTGCCAATATGACAGCAGGCGGACCTTTGTGGGTGCCTGCACCATATCCGAGGCTGACTTCCTGCATCAGCTGGCGTTGTTGCAGGATAGGCAACCGCAAGCTCACCACAGAAATTATCGGCGACTGAAAACCGGGACGTGGATTGATTCCATAGAGTGCAGCCCCTGGTCGCACCAGATCGACATGCCAATCCTGCCCCAGAAAAACACCGCAGGAATTGGCAAGGCTCAAACGCACCCCTGGCCAGGTGACACGCGCATGCCCAGCCAGTTCTTGAAACCGCTGTAGCTGAATCCGGTTGAGCGGATGGGCGGGCTCATCAGCACAAGCGAGGTGACTCATGACCATATCAACGGCCAATCCGGAACACTCGACTCCGGCACACAGGCCAGGAAAATCCTGATAGTCCAACCCCAGGCGTGTCATGCCGGTATCGACCTTGATGACACACTGGCCATGTACGCCCTGGTTGCGACAGTAAGCCTGCCATCGCTTTATCGTTTCAGGACTATAGAGCACCGGTTTCAGCCGGCTCTCGATGAACAATGGCTCGGTGCCCCATGGAGCGCCACCCAACACCACAACCTCGGCATCATCGGGCAGGTACTTGCGCGCAGCCAGCCCTTCCTCAAGAGTGGCTACAAAAAATGTCCGGCAGCCTGCCGCAGCCAGTGCCGGCCCGACTCGATCAGCACCCAGGCCATAGGCATCGGCCTTGATGACAGCGGCCGCGGTGGTTGACGCCCCCAAAACACCACGCAATGACTGCCAGTTTTTTTGAATAGCAGCCAGGTCAACAGTCAATATCCCGGTGGAAGGGTACATGGGAGGGGTCTCGAAAAATCCTAACGGCATCTAAGCAAACTTGCCGCATAAAATCCAGCGAGTTCCCCTCATCCACGCAGGCGTGCCGACTCTCTCAAAAAAAGCCCGGCATGAACCGGGCTTTTTGCGGCGTATTCGCTTTATGGCGCAGGAAAGCCATACAGCGTGTAATACGCATTGAGCGCACCATTCTCACTAAGTTCATCGAGCCGCAGATGGTAGACCCGTGCCGTTTGTTGCGGATGAACGTTCAGCTGTTCAATCGTTTCCAGGTCAATCTGTAATGACTTGCGATCAGGGGAGAGTTTAAGCTCCCTGATCACTTCTTCACGACGCCCCATGACCTCAGAACCATAATCCGGCGCATCGCGATACACCCAGGAAGCCATAGCCAGGGACTGGACCAATTGTTCAGACGTGATACTTGCAGGCAATGCTTGTGTGAATTCCACCATGAACCCTTGCGGGACGGCTTTCACCTGCAATATGTCGAGGTAGCGTGTTTTGCCATCCCAGATCAGGCGCTGGAGGCTGGCCACGTGCCCACCCTTGGCCTGCCAGCCACGGCCGGTCTGGCCTACCAGCATACTGCCATCCGCCAGAAAAACCGGACGCATGACACCCGACTCCATCTTATCCGCAAAAGGCATCACCACCCCTTGCTCGACACCATTCACGACCTCGGTGACCACCCGCAACAGGTTGGATTGGGTCTGGTCGCCGACGAACATCTGACCGCCAAACATGCCAAACCGGCCCTTGCTGGTGTCCCAGACCGGATGTCCGGGAGAGTTGGCCACGATGTTATGGGGGAACAACACTACCGCCTTCTCACGACTGGCACTGACTTTTTCCCAGGCGATCTCGGGAGAATCAGGCGTCATGCCCGGCAAGTCCACCAAGCCTGAGGGATGTCCGTAAAAACGATCTTTTTCAAGCAGGAACAGCTTGGATGTGGCGACAAATTCGCCCTGGTTATCCGTGTACCAGACACGGCCATCCGCCGCCGTCGCAATGCCCGCGGGACTGCGCAAACCATTCGCCCACAACTCGGCTTCACCTTTGGGCGTCACACGAATGGCCCATCCCATCAAGCCACCGGAAGCACCCATATACATGCCTCCGGCCTTGTAGATAGCCTTGTCGGCGTGGGCAAGGTTGATTGCGAAATAGTAAGCGCCGTCACCACCCCTGGCAGGTCCATGAAGATAAGTATGGTAGTTGCCGTGATAACTGTGCGCGTCATACAGGGTTTCAAAACTGTCCGCCAACCCATCGCCATTGGTATCGCTGATGCGGGTCAATTCGGCTTTTTGGCCAACAACCACTGTCAAACCTTTATCATCCTCGATTTCGACACCCAGACTGTCAAAAATACCCTCGGCAAAAAGCTGCCACTCACCTTTCACCAACCGCCAGATGCCAGCTGTGCGAGTTGCGACAACGACTGTTCCGTCCTTGGCAACCGCAAGCCCCAGGGCTTCAAACAGTTGGGGACGGCCATAGTTATCCTTGGGCGGCAGATAGCTTTCAATGCGATAGCCCGGCGGCAAATCCGCTTTGGCTTCCACCGTTTTCAAGGGTTGACGCAAATGATTGAACGCTGAGATCTTTGGTTTCCAGGGATTGGTGGCAACAGCCAGATCAGCTGTGAGATTGGCAGGTCGGTTACCGGCCGGCACATGCCATACGCCTTGACGGATTTCTCCCAGAGAGACCTTGGCGTTGCCCAGTACCTGCTGATTCACCGCAAATTGCTGGGGCGTTTCCCGCGTCCCGGATACCGCAATGTTCACACGTCCATCAGCACTGAGTGTATGGCTGACAGCAAGGTGGTTTTTACCGATTCGATAACGGAATGTCGGCGCGGCCTCCGGCTGCCTGGAATTCACCTGGTATCCCATGAACTGGGCGTCAACAGCTTTCAATCGATCCAGGTGATCAATCTTGCTGTAGAGCGATTCCTGGATAGTGTCGAAATCGTTGTAAATGGCTTCCTTGAAAGAAAAATCGATCGTCTCGCCTTTGGCGTTCAGGGGGGCAAAAAGATAAGCGCTACCCAAATCGATCAGGCGCGCATCAAAACCGGTCTTGAGTGCTCCGCCACCCCGGTTTTGCCACTCACCAGTCACATCCAGAAAGCCGCCTTGCCAGACTTTGACCACGGCCAGGATACGCGGATCAAAACTGTAATGGATGGCGTTCGGCTGGCCGACATGGATACTGCGCCCGGAGAGCCCGGCCATAGGTCCGCGCTGGATACGAACACGGTCCTTCACCAAAAACTGGAGGCTGTCCTCCATAGGATCATAATGTCGCGGTCCCTCTGCGGTGACCAGCTTGGTTACCGGCCCCTGTTGGGCGCGGAGATTGAGCGTAGCCAGATAAGCACCTATGGCGTCTATCTGCTTATCGGTGATCACCTGCTCACTGTAAGCGGGCATGATGGGTAAATAGGCCTCGCCCTCATTGCTACCGCGTTCAGATATCGCGCGCTGGGCTGCGGGGTCGCGGATGCTCGTGTGAAGGTAGCTACGATCCGCCTTGATGGTGAATCGGCGGCCCTCTTCACCTTCCAGAACCTCTCGCTCACGGGGTGTGGCACGGAACAAACCGTACAGATTGGGGCCGGATTTGACGGAGTCATCATCGACTGCGACAGCATGGCAAGAGCCGCATCCCAACGCCGTATAGGTTTGTTTGCCCAATGCAACGAAGTCTTCAAGTTCGGCAAGATTGGTCTTACCTTGGTCGTTGGGCAGGGTCAATGCAGAAAAATCCGCATGACGTACATCCAGTTGCCTCAATGCCACGGAGCCCTGCAATAACTTGAAGGAAAGGGGACCAAACTGTTCTTCCCAGGGGAAGATCGCTTCCTTTGAAAAACCGGGAGCCAACAGATTTTCCTGCACCAACACGCCATTGATCCGCACATCAATAAACATGGCCTGATCGGTTTTGTTGTAAGCCTCATCAAAACGTGGAGCACGAAAACGCAATTCCAGACGCTGCCATTCACCAGGTATCAACTCGATATCAGCCATCGGTTTCCGTGCGGGAACGCGCTCGGCATCAGGCCCGGACAAAAAGGTGCCTGCACCTTTTTCGCTGAGCTCCAGTGCATAACGCCCCTGGACGATCAAGGCAACACGGCTCCCCTTGGCCAAGGCAAGTTCTGTCGCGACCCAGACATCACCAAAACCTGGTTTACTGCGCAACTCCAATACGTCGCTATCAGTGAAAGCGACCAGTAATGCCGAACCGCCACCTTCGGCTTCAAAACGATCTTGACTAGTGCTGAGTTTTACCGCATCAACCTGCTGCCAGCTACCGGTCTCGGCATAATCAGACCAGCCGTCACTCATCGGCGGCGGCGCCGCATAAAGTGCATTTGATAGACCGACCGAAAGAACCAATGCCAAAAACCAGGAAATTATTCTTTGCATGATGAATCCTGAGAGAAAAAAGAATGGGCGCGCCAGCACCTAAGCATTCACGAACAACCAGCGCGCCAGAGAGAGGAATTAGAGTTTTCTTACCCAGATATTACGGAAGCTGACCGGATCACCATGATCCTGCAACTGCAGGGGCGCGCAGCCATGGGCTTCATAGGGTGGATGACCTATCCAGGCTGTCGGACCTTGAATCTCCACATGGTTTTGGACCAGAACGCCATTGTGAAGCACTGTGACGTAAGCCGGTGACTCAAGGACACCATCAGCACTGAAGCGCGGAGCGCGGAAAATAATGTCGTAGGTTTGCCAAACCCCCGGTGCACGATTGGCGTTCACCAGTGGAATATGCTGCTTGTATACAGAAGCCGCCTGCCCATTGGGATAAGTAGGATTCTCATAGGAATCGAGTACCTGAACTTCGTAACGCTCCTGCAAAAAGACGCCACTGTTACCCCTGCCCTGACCTTCACGGCCCTCAATATCCGTGGGTGCTTTCCACTCGAGATGGAGCTGCACATCGCAGAAAACTTCACGGGTCTTAATATCGCCTGTTTTAGCCACTACCTGCATGGCACCATTCTCGAGCTTCCATTTGGCGGGTGAGCCATCGAGGCTCTGCCATGCATTTAGATCTTTACCATCAAACAATACCAGAGCATCTGACGGGGGTTGGCCAGGAGCAGCTGTCACGATCGATGGAACCGGTTCCCAGACTTCAGTTTCCATAGCCAATTGCCAAGGCTCCTTTTCTTTTGGGGCTTCGGCACAGGCACTCGTCGTGAAGACAGCGGCAGCCAACGTCATGACAAAAAGGGAAGGTTTTTTGGAGGTCAGTTTGGTTTCAGTCATTATGAACATTCCGGTTATTGTTGTAGTGGCAAGCATAGAAAGGCACAAAACGCCTACACATATGAAAGCATTTTTATTGGCGAACTTAAAGTACAATAAATTATAAGATTTATGGGCTTAAGAATTGTAAATCATCAAGCCAAAGATAATAGTGGAAGAAATGGCTGGAATGCCCAAGAGATCAATGCAGGAGTAGGGTAGAAATAAAAAAGGGAGTCATGTTTCCATGAACTCCCGTCGCGTCCTGCGGGGGAACAG
>CAYWCW010000047.1:0-11552 GCA_964456865.1 uncultured Cellvibrionaceae bacterium | reverse complement strand
TAGGAGTGCTCGAAGTAGGCGGAGTTGTAGATGCCCGGCGTCAGCACCACCACCTCGGGCCGGTCCAGCGGACGGGGCGACAGCGCCGCCAGGGTATCGAACAACTGGTTGGGATATTCCGTCACCGGCACGATATTGTGGTTTTCAAAGAGCTCGGGAAACACCCGCTTGGTCACCTTGCGGTTTTCCAGCATGTAGGACACGCCGGAAGGCACGCGCAGGTTGTCTTCCAGCACATAGAAATCGCCTTTGTGATCGCGGATGAGGTCGCTGCCGCAGATGTGGGACCAGACTCCGAATGCCGGTTTCATGCCCATGCATTCCTTGCGGAAATTGACCGAGTCAGCCAGCAACTCCAGCGGCACCACCTTGTCCTTGATGATTTTCTGGTCGTTGTAGATATCGTTGATGAAGCAATTGAGCGCCGTCAGCCGTTGTATCAGGCCGCGTTCGGTTTTTTGCCACTCTTTTTGCGGAATGATGCGGGGGATGATATCGAAGGGCCAGGCGCGGTCGATGTTGCCGGCATCGCTGTAGACCGTGAAGGAGATGCCCATGGTTTTGATGGCCAGGTCGGCCGAGCGCTTGCGTTCTTGCAGTTCCTCGCCGGAGAGGGACGCGAGGTATTTGGCGAGGTGACGCGTGGCCTTGCGCGGATGGCCGGGGGAGCTGATCAGTTCATCGTAAAATTGACCGGGATCATAGGCGGACCAGTCTATCTGCATAAAGTTATCCCTATTGCCTCTTCAGTAATGGCCTGTCTTGCAAAGCGCCTGCCAATCCCGGGGCTGTCGTCAAAGCCTGCACTGAAAAGCCGGTACAAGGCGGTTTTACAGGTGGTTGCCTGCAAAAAGCCGACAGGAAAACGGGCAAGCACCGGTAAAAACCGGGCGATCTGCTGGCCAGTCTGCCACAAACTCTTTGATTCTAGCTGGTAATTGGACCAAAAAGGCACCCGCCGGGTGCAAGAGGCCGGGCACACGGCCTGCTTTTGGTGCGCAGCCCGCGCAGACGGCTCACCTCCGTCCCTGGGTGCGAAACCAGCCGGCAATGCTGTGGCGTTCGCGCCTTGCCATGGCCACTTCATGGGGAAAGTGCTCGGAAAGGAACACCAGCAGCCTGCCATGGCGGGGCAGGATTTTTTCCAGCAAGGGCGTCTCCTGGTCCTCTTTTCCTGCATCGGGCGCCTGATACAACAGCAGTTCGCCCCCGTCCGCCGGCTGCCAGTCGTGGTTCAGGTAGAGCACGGTCGACAGGACACGACCGGGCTTGACGGCCTCGGCAGGCTGGCGGAAAGCGTCCAGGTGTTTTTTGTAAAACGCGCCTTCGGCGTAACTGGCGTAGTGGCACTCATAGTCAAAGAGTCCCAGAAACAGGCGCCGGTTCAATCCCAGGCGCACCGCCTCCATGATGGCGAGAAAATCCCGTTGCGGCCGGGTGTGACCGCCGAGCCAATGGATGCGGTCACGGCGGACCTGGTGGTCGAGTTGGAAACCGTCTTCGCGACCTATGCCGGCGGGCCTGAACCGATCGTCCGGCAGGCCTGCCAATTCCCGGGCCAGGGCATCGACCAGGGGTGCCGGCAGCACAGACTGGTAAAGCGCATAGCCGGGACCGGCGAGCGCATCAGCCAGGTTATCCAGGAGGGTTTCAGCAGGGAGAAATGATTCCGCGTCAGCAGAGGATGAGACAACACCGTTATTCGACAAGATGGCGCAACTCGGGAATGGGAGATGGCACGTCCGTCCCTGGTGCGGCGGCACACACCCGGACACCGGACATACAGGAACGCACATTAGCCGGTTTGCCGGATGAACACCAGATAGCGGCTGACAAAATCGCGCGCGGATGTGAAACCTTTCTTGTAATTGGCCAAACCCTGTACCAGACATGGCCCACCCCACGGCATCACGCCTTTGACCTGGATCAATGGCCAGGACGCTGATCAAGCCTATGATCAATCGTCGCCTGAATCGCAGCCTGCCTATGAGTAACCTGCACCACACCATTGAATGGGATGACACGCTGATCCGCAACTATGATATCGCCGGACCGCGTTACACCTCCTACCCCACCGCGCCGCATTTCCACGACGATTTTTCCTGGGTGCAGTTGCTGCGCGCCATCGCCCGCAGCAATGCGCGGCAGCGGCCGCTGTCGTTGTATTTCCACATCCCTTTTTGCGACACCCTTTGCTACTACTGCGGCTGCCACAAAATCGTGACCCGCAACAAAAACCGCGCGGTGCCCTATCTGCAACGCCTGATCGACGAGGTCAGACTGCAATCCTCATTGTTTGACCGCCACCGTCCCGTCAACCAGTTGCATTGGGGCGGCGGTACGCCCACCTTCATCAGTGACACAGAGATGACGGCGCTGATGGATGCCACCCGCGATGCCTTCCGCCTGCTCACCGACGACAGTGGCGATTACGCCATTGAAATCCATCCCGGCCAGGTGGAGCCCGGCAGCATGCGCCACCTGCGCCGCCTGGGTTTCAACCGCATCAGCATGGGTATTCAGGATTTCGATCCGAGGGTGCAGGCTGCCGTGAATCGCTTCAATTCCGTGGAGCAGGTAGCGGAACTGGTACGGGCCATACGCCGCCAGCATTTTCATTCGCTGAGCATGGATTTGATTTATGGACTGCCGTTGCAGACTCCCGAATCCGTCAGCCAAACGCTGTCGAGGATCGTCGATCTGGCACCGGAGCGGATATCCCTGTTCAACTACGCCCACCTGCCGGAGCGATTCAAAAGCCAGCGCCTGATCAGGCAGGAAGACCTGCCCGATGCGAAAACCAAGCTCGCGATCCTGCAATGCGCCATCGAGCAGCTGCAAGGCGCCGGTTACCTTTATCTGGGCATGGATCATTTCGTGAAGCCCGGTGACAGCCTTGCCAAGGCCCGGGAGGCCGGCAAGCTGCAACGCAACTTCCAGGGCTACTCGACTCACGGTGACTGCGACCTGCTGGCCTTTGGCGTGTCCGCCATCAGCATCATCGACGACGTCTATGTGCAGAATGTGAAAAACCTCAACAGCTACCAGCAAAAACTCGATGCCGGGCAATTGCCGTTTGCGCGGGGATTACGGCTGGAGTCCGAGGATATGATACGGCGCTTCGTCATCAACCAGTTGATCTGCCATTGCCGGCTGGATTTTGCCGAGGTGATGCGCCGTTTTGGTGTGGACCCCCGCATTCATTTCGCCGCGGAGCTTCACCAATTGGCGCCCATGGTCGAGGATGGTCTCCTGGCGCTGGATAACGATGGTATCCGGGTGCACAACAGCGGCCGCCTGCTGATCCGCCGCATCTGCATGGTGTTCGACGAATACCTGCACCACGGCCCCAGTGAAATACGCTATTCAAAAATCATGTAAACCCGTAACATGGCTGTTCGTCCACCACCTGACCACATCGCCGCGATGAGCTGGAAAGCGATTCTCAAAGCCCATTACACCGCACCGCCCGATATCAGCCTGCGCCAGTTCCGCCTGGGGTTGTCGTTGTTTTTTTGCGGTATGGTCGCGCTCTTTGGCGCGCATCAGTTGATGGAGCCGTCATTGCGCCAGGAGATTGTCGTGTTGCTGGCATTGATGATACTGGGGTCGGGATTCATCATCGCCATGATGGCGCAGGTGCGCCTGATCATCACACGCCTGTGGCGCTTTTTTGCCAGCAGGGACAAGGATTCGTCTACGCACTCGTAGAAGCGTTTTCCGCCGTGAGTTTTTTCATAGGATAGATATCGAAACGGCTGGATTTTCCTTCCAATTGATAACCGGGCGCACGGCCCGCGAGGAAGGGCGCCCGCCGCGAACGTTTCACCACCACCCGGTTGCGCGCATGAACCAGGGCCAGGGCCAGCAGCTCATCCGCATCCTCATCCCGTCCCACCAGGGTGTGGAATGCCCGCATGTCCTTTTTGACTTCCGCGCTTTTATCACGCTCGGGAAACATGGGGTCCAGGTAGATTACCTGCGGCGCTGACGCTTGCGCCAGGCTTTCCAGGTAACCGCGCGCGTCGCCAGCCACCAGCGAAAGGCGCTGGAGAATCCTTGCCAGGTCCTCGTCACAGGTTTCTGCCGCATGCAGATGCGCACGGCGCAATCCGTCGCTCAACAATGCGTGGACGATGGGTGACCGCTCCAGCATCCGCACCTCACAACCAAGGCTGGCCAGGACAAACGCATCCTTGCCAAGGCCTGCCGTGGCATCGAGCACCCGGGGGTGGATGCCACTGCCCAGCCCGACCGCCTTGGCAATCATCTGCCCCTTGCCGCCACCCTGGCGGCGGCGATGGTCCACCGCGCCCGCCGTGAAATCCACACGCACCGGCCCCGGCGCCCTGGAACCCGTCTGCTGCAGCGCCAGGCCCTGTTCATCCCAGACGAGCACGAACTCACTGTCGGTCACCCGGCGCGGATCCATATCTTTCCGCAAAGGCAGGCCGAGTCGTTCCGCCAGGCGGGCAGCCGCTTCACGCTCGGTTTCCTGAACCAGGATAAGTGGAATAAGGGATGACATCATGGTCGACACATCAATCAAAAAGTGCGCGCGGATTATGACCGCCGCGCGCACAAGCGACAAGGCACGGGGTCAATCGAGCTTGAAGATGATGCGTTCGCGGATATCGACCGCGCGGACTGGCTGACCAGCCGTTCAGCTGCAATACTTGCAGCAGTTGTCACGGAATTTTTGCTATGGCCAACTGGTTGACCGCCACGGTCGTTGAGCGCCACCCCTGGAATGCCCGTCTCTGCTCGCTCTCACTCGAGCTGCCATTGCCTGCCTTCGAGGCGGGACAATTCATCAGTCTCGGGTTCGGCCTGTCAGGCAAGGCGGTGACGAGGCCCTATTCGCTGGTCAATCCGCCAGGCGTTCCTCTCGCTGAAATCTTTTTCTCCCTGATGCCCGGCGGGCCCGTGTCGCCACGGCTGTTCCAGTTGCAACCCGGAGACAGGCTGCTGGCCAGTCCGCGCATTGGCGGATTCTTCACGCTCAGCCAGGTACCGGCCGCCCAGCATCTCTGGCTCTTCGCTACCGGTACAGGGCTCGGCCCCTATCTCTCGATGCTGCGCACACCGGAGCCCTGGGAAACCTATGAGCGGGTGATCCTGGTGCATGGGATACGCGATCACAGCGAACAGGCATATGCCGCGTTGCTCCAGACGCTCAAGCAACAGCACCCGCATCAATTCGATTTTTTCTATTCGATAACACGCGAAGCGCAGACCACGCATTTACAGGGACGCATCCCCAACCTGCTGGATGACGGGGAGCTCGAAGACGCCGCGGGCATCAGCCTCAACCCGGAAACCTGTCAGGTGATGCTCTGCGGCAACAGCGGTATGATCAACGCCTGCATCGCGGCCTTGACGGCCCGGGGCTTCAAAAAAAATCTGCGGCGCGATCCGGGACAGATCACCATCGAAATCTACCAGTAAAAAAAAGCGCCCCTCAGGGCGCTTTTTTTGTGGGCGATGCCACTATTGGATTGGCACCAGTTCCAGTTCAACACGGCGGTTGGCCTGGCGCCCCTCCGCCGTCGTATTACTGGCTATCGGATAGCGTGGGCCGTAACCATAAGCCTGGATACGATTGGCCGAGACCTGTTGCGAAATCAGATAGGAACGCACACTGTTGGCACGGTCCTCGCTCAACCGCTGGTTGAGCGCGTCGCCACCGGTGGAATCCGTGTGGCCGGTTACCTTGATGGCGGTCTGATTGAATTCCTTCAGCACCACAGCCACCGAATTGAGAACTTCATAAAAATCGGAACGAATCTCGGCGCGATTGCTATCAAAAGTGATATTGCCGGGCATGATCAGGTAGAGATTGTCGCCTTCACGTCTGACCTGGACACCACTGCCTTGCAGACGGTTGCGCAGTGCCGTTTCCTGGCGATCCATGTAATTACCCACACCACCACCAATGGCACCACCGGCGGCGGCACCGATCAAGGCACCTTTCCCGCGATCACTCCTGCTCGCGGAGGCGGCACCCACCACAGCACCTGCGACGGCGCCGATGGTTGCCCCCTTGGCGGTGCTGCTGGTTTTTTGTTCACCGGTATAGGGATCGGTGGTGGCACAACCCACCAGAACACAAGCAAGTATCAAGGCGATTAGGTTTTTCATAGTGACTCCTGCAACATCAAGTTATTCACATGGTCAGTTTAGGCTAAACTGAAACCAGGTACGCGACCCAGGTTCAACTTTTACGGACCTTTTACAAACTCACCGGATATCATTATGCCTGCCAAAGCTTTATGGAAACTGAACGGATTATTCGCTGTACTTCTAATTACAGCATGCAGTTATTCCGTGAGTGTCAATGACCGCGTGGTTTACACGCCGGAACCGCTATTCAAGGATTACCAGCTGCCCGATAAGGCCTTGGCCGCCTGTGTCGAACAGCACATTATTGATCATAAAATCACCCGGGCTTTTGATCTCAAGCGCCTCGATTGCAGCCATGCGGGCATCACCAGCCTTGCCGGTATAGAAACCTTTGATGGTATTGAAGAATTGAATCTGGCCAACAACCAATTGAGCGACCTGCAACCGCTGAGCCGTTTGAGCCAATTGCAATTGTTGATACTGCGCGAAAATCCCGTGGCATCCATTGCCCCGCTGTTGACGCTGTTGCAGTTGCGCAATCTGGACCTCGCTCACACCGCCTTGAGCAATTGCAATGATCTGCGCCAGCTGCAACAGCATTGGGCGGGTGTGGACCAGGATCTGATCAAGCCGGAAGCCTGTTACTGACAGGCAGGAAGCGAAATGCTATTTGACGAAACTCAAGCCGATGGTATTGCGTATCTGGTGAACCACGCGCATTTTTACCGGGTCCAGATTGATC
Source organism: uncultured Cellvibrionaceae bacterium (assembly GCA_964456865.1). Taxonomy (GTDB): domain Bacteria; phylum Pseudomonadota; class Gammaproteobacteria; order Pseudomonadales; family Cellvibrionaceae; genus Cellvibrio. Next base: position 4,687 of record CAYWCW010000047.1, on the reverse strand, counting down.
GGACCCACGGCTTTCTTGAAGCGCACATAGACTTCGGTGCCGATGGGCGGGTTGGGCTGGTTTTCGATCTGTACCAATGCGCCACCGTCTGAAATATCCTTGGTGAAGCCAACAATGGTGCCAAAACCCGGATGGCTCATTTCAACCCTGACCGAGGTTGAAGTGCGTTCGAATTGACGGCGTTCTATCACGATTTGCCTCCTCGAGGATGCCTGTCCTGCCGCCGGAGCGGACACATGTCATGTGTCAAGCATAGGCCAGAAATCCGGAACCTGCGCAAACCCGGAAATCCCGCGTCTCAGCAGATATGCAACCACTCAAACCCCTGTTCCTGGCAGGCGTAACGCACCTGGGCTATGCCGGTCACCGCCGGGGCCAGGGCCGCCTGCACTATCGCCGGGCTATTGTTCTGCTGGCTGATATGGGCCACCACCAGATGCTGGAGCCGCGCGCGGTCGAGCCGTTGCAGCAGGCCAGCCGCCTGCTGGTTGCTCAGATGTCCCCAGGGTCCGCCCACCCGCTGCTTGAGGCTGTAGGGATAGGGGCCGGACGCGAGCATGCCGGTGTCGTGATTGGCCTCCAGTATCAGGGCATCACAGTCCTGATACGCCGCCTCCACATGGGGCGTGATACTGCCCAGGTCCGTGAGCACCCCCAGACGGCGGCCTCCATAACCGAGCAGGTATTGAACCGGCTCCCTGGCATCATGGGGCACGGCGACCGGCTGGATGCTCAGGCCATGCAGATCAAAGGCGGCGCAGTGTTGAATCAGGTGCAATTGGGGCAGATCGCCCAGATTGCGGCTGGCGAGGGTGCCGGGCGTCATGTAGACCGGCAGGCCGTAGCGGCGGGCCAGGGCCGCAACGCCCTTGATGTGGTCGCTGTGTTCGTGGGTCACGAGGATGGCGCAAAGCTCCTGGGGAGCATGTCCGAGGCGCGCCAGGCGTGCCTCGGTTTCACGGACGCTGAAACCGCAATCGATCAGCAGGCTGCCGCCGGGCCAGGCCACCAGGGTGGCATTGCCCCGACTGCCGCTGCCGAGGGATGCGAAGCGCAAGGCGGCAACCGGCTAGATGAGGTTTTTACGCAGCACGGTAAGCATTTCCCGTGTTTGGCGCGCTTCCAGGCGCTTGCCGTAGGGGTCCCTGATCCTGACCTGGAGATTGCCGTCCTCGCCCGTCAACAGCACCAGGTAGCCCGGCGCGTCCGGCAGGCGTGTTTCGCCTTTGCGGTTGGAGTGAGGCGCCTTCAGCAGCGCCTCTCCCTGGGGCAGTTCCGCCAGTATTTCATCCAGGGTATAGGGACTGGTCTGCTTGATGACTTCGGATTCAGGGACACCCACCAGCTGGCTGACCAGGGTCGAATTGCGGAAACCCGACCAGCGGCGCGCGAACCAGCCCGGACCATCCGGATCGGGCTTGCGGTAGTAGACGTAGAAGACACCGGCGGCCGCGTTGTTGTCGTAGGGAATGAAGCCTTCCTGTTTGACGGCGTGGGCCAGCGTGCCCAGCGCGCGGGGACGGTCGAGGCGCAGGCTCATCACCGGCTCGCCGGCCACGGAAACCAGGCTGGCCCGCGCCGCGCCGCCAATCGCCTGGGCGAGCAGCGAGGTACCGGCTTCGGAGGTGTCCTCGGCAAGCGTCGCGGCCAGTTCGTCCAGCAGCCAGCGCTCGCGCTCCTCGTTGGATGAAACGTTCGCCCACGGCATGTCGGGGTCCACCTGGCTACCCGCCGGAATGCTCTGGTGGCGGATATGGATTTCGCTGGTTTCCGGCTGAACGCCCTGGTCTATCTGGATGCGGTAGCGGTCATAGGTGGTGAGATCGGTCTTGAACTGCACCCAGTCGGATTCGATCACGCCGCTGCTGATATCCGCCTTGGCCACCTCCAGGCCATTCACGTTGAGGAAGCTGCGGATGCGGGGCCAGACCTCACCCGGTGCCACATTCATCAATATCCAGGACTGGCCGCCCAGGCGCTGAATCTTGATGGTTTCTTCCAGCAGGTTTGCGGAAATGGGCAGGGGACGGGGGACGGAACCATCCAGCTCCTCCTCATATTCGGTGTTGCTCAGGCGCGGCACCGGGTACAGGTCGCCCAGGGCGCGGGTGTCCAGTTCATCGTCCAGGACCAGCGGTGGCAGGGTATCGGCCTTGAGGTAGTCTCCTCCGCGGTTGCGGAACCAGCCTTCTTCGCCGAAAAACAGGCCACAGCCGGACAGCGAGAAGCATAGGCCGCAGACGAACAAAAAGGAGATGGATTTTCTGATGGCGGTCATTATTGTCATGAAGAATCTCTGAAAAAAACTACAACAGCCCGGCGGCCTGCAGGGCGGCGATAACCTGTGAATGATACTGCGCTGACAGGGGCGTCAATGGCAGGCGGATGCCGGCCTGGATCAGCCCCAGCTGCTGCACGGCCCATTTGACGGGAATGGGATTGGACTCCACAAACATCGCCGTGTGCAGGGCCATCAATTTGTCGTTGAGCGCGCGGGCCTCGTCAGCCTTGCCGGCCAGGGCCAGCTCGCACATGCGTGCAACAGCCGCAGGTACGACATTCGCCGTGACGGAAATATCCCCATGGCCACCGGAAAGTATCAATTCCACCGCGGTGGCGTCATCGCCCGAGACAACGGCGAAGCCCTCGGGGACCTGGGCGATCAGGTCGCGGGCGCGGGGAATATCACCCGTGGCCTCCTTGATACCCGCGATATTCGGTACCCGGGCCAGGCGCAGCACCGTCTCGGTCTTCATGTCCACGCCGGTGCGGCCAGGAACGTTGTAGAGGTACTGGGGGATGTCCACCGCGCGGGCGATGTGTTCGTGATGCAGGAACAAGCCTTCCTGGGTGGGCTTGTTGTAGTAGGGCGTCACCAGCAGGCAGGCATCCGCTCCCAGGTCCTTGGCGGCGCGGGTAAGCGCCACGGCTTCGGCTGTGGCATTGGCGCCGGTGCCGGCAATCACGGGAATCCGGCCATTGACCTGATCCACCACCCGCTTGATGACTTCCAGGTGCTCCTCGACGCTCAGCGTGGGCGACTCGCCCGTGGTGCCTACGGCAACCAGTGCGTGAGTCCCCTGTTCCAGGTGCCACTCCACCAACTGGTGCAGGCTGGCCCAGTCGAGACTGGTGTCCGGGTTCATGGGGGTTACCAGGGCAACCATGCTGCCTTGAATCATCGAACTCTCCGAGCGGGGCGCGCCTTCGTGGAACGCCGGTCAAAAAAATAGAGGCGCCATGGTACTGATTTACCCGACAGACTAACAAGCCTTGTCGGCCTGCTTGTGTCGTTTAATTGGTAATTGGCGCGGGCAGGCAGGTTACTTTTTAAAATCGAGCATACGCTGCAGGGGAATCATGGCCCGGCGGCCCAGCTCCGGGTCCACATGAATCTCGTTGTCATCGCGGTCAAAGACATTGGCGAGGTTGTCCAGCACATTCATCGCCATCCAGGGACAGTTGGCACAGCTGCGACAGGTGGCGCCACTCCCGGCGGTAGGCGCGATGTGGAACACCTTGTCGGGATTGAGCTGCTGCATCTTGTAGAAGATGCCCTGGTCGGTGGCCACGATGAACTCGCGGTTGGGCAGGGTTTGCGCCGCCTTGATGAGCTGCGAGGTCGAGCCCACCACATCCGCCAGCGCCACCACGGCGGCCGGGGATTCGGGATGCACCAGCACCGCCGCATCGGGGTACAGGACTTTCAGGTCTTCGACACCCTTGGCCTTGAACTCCTCGTGGACGATACAGGCACCGTTCCACAGCATCACATCGGCACCGGTTTTCTGCTGTACGTAGGCGCCCAGGTGGCGATCCGGCGCCCAGAGGATTTTCTTGCCTTGACGGTCGAGGTAATCCACCACATCCAGCGCGATGCTGGAGGTCACCACCCAGTCGGCACGTGCCTTGACCGCTGCCGAGGTGTTGGCGTAAACCACCACCTCGCGGTCCGGGTGCTTATCGCAGAAGGCCGCGAATTCATCGGCGGGACAACCCAGGTCCAGGGAACAGGTGGCTTCGAGGGTGGGCATGAGCACGCGCTTTTCCGGCGTGAGGATCTTGGCCGTCTCCCCCATGAACTTGACCCCGGCAACCACCAGGGTGGATGCGGGGTGGTTTTTGCCGAAGCGGGCCATTTCGAGGGAGTCGGATACACAACCACCGGTTTCCTCGGCCAGGGCCTGGATCAGTGGGTCCGTGTAGTAGTGGGCGACCAGGACCGCGTCATTGGCCTTGAGCCGTGCCTTGATCTGGGCTTTGTAGTCGGCTTCCTGTTCGGGGGTATAGCTGGGTACCGCCTCGGCACGGGCCAGGTGTTCCCGTACCCGCTCGGCCGCCGCTGCAAGGTCGTTGTCGGCGATCAGGGGGATGCTTGCCGTCATAATAATGTGCACCACGGTTTGGTTGACTGGGTATTCTACCATGAAGCTTGGTAAGGCCCGGGGTTCTTAACCCGGGCCGGGGATGGGAGCAAGTATGCGAGACACGCCGTAAACCCATCCCTGGGGGCTCGGCGCCCGCTTCCATGCGGGCGACGGTCTCGCATACTTGCTCCCATCCCCGCCCCTCACACCGAAGAAAATCGAGGCAATAAAAAAGGGATGCCATATGGCATCCCTTTTGGGTATCTGGTGGGTCGTGCTGGATTCGAACCAGCGACCAATTGGTTAAAAGCCAACTGCTC
>CAYWCW010000046.1:0-13402 GCA_964456865.1 uncultured Cellvibrionaceae bacterium | reverse complement strand
CTGCTTCTGCTTCTGCTTCTGCTTCTGCTTCTGCTTCTGCTTCTGCTTCTGCTTCCAGAGAAGGTTGATTCGCCGACGCCTGGTCTACAAGCGATTCCAGTGAACTTGCTATATCAGCGGGAATGTCACCAAGATTTTGACCCGCCGCGACGGCATCGACCATGTCGAGCAAGGCCAGGTGCGCGCGATTGAGGCTGGCAAACAGCGTTTCATCGGCCTGGAGCTGACCGGCCATGATGGCCTGATAAACCTGTTGCAACTTTTCACCAAGTTCGGCCATGGAGGGCAGATACGCATGGGCGGCACCATGCGTCAAATTGCGTAGCTCATCCTGCAAGGGTTGTAATTGTTGCAGGTTGGCGGGCTCGGCCTGCCAACCTGCAATGATCTGGTCGGCATTGAGCAGCAGGTTCATTTCCTCCGCCATGAAAATGGCGAGGAGCTCAGGGTCTACCGGCTTCTTGCCGCTGCTGTCGGCCTCCTGCTGGCGAGCCAGAGGGGCGACATGAAGCTCGCGCAACTCGTGGACTCGCGCGATGAATTGCTGCAAGCGAGGAATCTCGACTGCCTCACCAGCATGGATGTTGTCGAGCGCTACCTGGGTATAGCTCACGGCATCACGCAGCAGCTGCAATATGTCTTCGTTGATGTTGACGTGATAGCTGCGCAGTTCCTTGACGAATTTCTCCAGCGGCGTGGCAAGCTCAGCCACCGGCGTGATATCCGCCATATGGGCGCTGCCCTTGAGAGTGTGCAGGGCACGCTGCATATGCTCGCTGGGTGGTTCATAGAAAGGCGCCAGCTCTTCCATCCGGGCAATGTACTCGGATACCACCTGCAAATGGCTGACGGCTTCAGTGCCAAAAATATCCCACAACTGGCCATCGTCGGTGTCGTCGACCGTTTCTTCTCCAGTGAAATGTGACGCATCGATACTGTCACTCGCCTCAGGCTCCATGCCAAGGGTCGCAGACTCATAAGCCTGCACCAGATCAGCGGCCAACTCTTCGTCACTGGCCTCAGGCTCAAACAGGGATGGTTCTGTTTCAGCAACCGGGGCGGCGGGCTCGTCCGGCAAATCATCCGGCACTTCACCTCTCGACAATGCTTCGGCATGACGGCGGTAGGCTTCGGTGCGCACCGGATCAGGCGTCTCCAGATGCTGGCTGAACGCATCGATCATGGAAGGCAGCAGTTGGCGGACTTTTTCGATGATATTGATATGCGGATCACCAGGCTCGATCGTGTGATCAATAACCCGGTTGAGCATGTTTTCGATGGACCAGGCCAATTCACCAATATCACTGGCCCCTACCATGCGGCCACTGCCCTTGAGCGTGTGGAACGCACGGCGGAACTCGGTCAACGCTTCCTTATCATCGAAATTCTGCGCCCAGCGCGGGAAGTAGTGGGCGATGGTTTCCATCACTTCACCGGCTTCTTCCACAAAAATGCCGATAATTTCCTCATCTATTTCATCATCGCCTTGAGTATCGGCCACGACAGGTTGGGACTGGAATACCGGAACAGATCCCACCGGATCAACAACAGAAGCCGGCTCGGGAGACATCTCTACCGCCGGGAAGGCCGACTGGTAGGCAGCAGCGAGGGCAGCTTCCTCATCAGTGATGGCATCGGCCGGCTGCTCGAATGCAGGCTGCTGAACGGCTGTTTCAACAACGTTTGTTTCCAGGGTGGGTGACTCTACTGCAACGCCGGTGGCAGCTGTGCCTTGCGATGCGGGCTCGGCGCGATGGGAGCGTGCAACGGCATAACCCAATGCGGCAACACTCTCCTCGGCCACATCGAGCAGCAATTCATTTTCTTCGCGCGGAGCGCCGCTGCTCAAACGTTCAAGGTAGTACTCCACACTGGTGATCGCGTCCGCCAGGGTATCGAGGGAGGACCACTGGGGCACTTCATCGCGCTGCAACAGCTGTTCTTCGATATAACGGGCGCAGGCACCGAGAATGCGCGCCGGACGGGGCAGGGGCATGATCTCCAGGCCACCGCGTATCTCGCGCAGGGTTTCCGGCACCGATTGCAGATGACTGCGGTTCCACTGGGACGCGATGTATTCGATGATCGCGTCCTTGGCATGTTCAAGGCCATTGCGCGATTCGCGCAGCACGGAATCTTTGGCGCGGCTCAGGGTAATATCGGTATCATCGCCGGCATGGGACTGGCTGGTCTGCACCAGGGCATCGAGTGAATGCTCGATCTCGATGACCTTGGCGGCAACGGACATGAGCTGGTCATTGGACATCTGGCTGTCGGATTCCACCAGCATTTCCAACGCGGCGCCTTGCTCGAGCACCTGTTTACGCAGTTCGCCAATACCCAGCACCGCCATGGTATCGGCAACCCGTTTGACCACCGGCAGGGCCTCTCCCAGCGTATGGCGCACATCGCCACCGGACAGGCAGACATCCAGCGCATGCTTGATGATATCCAGCTCATCTTTTAACGCGCCCACCACCGAGCGCATGGCTTCCGCATCCGGAGCCGACAACAGGCTGACACTGTCATCACTGGTTTCCTTGCCCTCGACCAGCGCCTGCTCGAGTTGATAATTGACGTAGACACGGCGCAAGTGTGAGTCAGCGGCAAAACCCGGCGCATGCTTGCCGGAACGGGCCACGTAATACAGCAGGTTTTTTATGAGGTCATCCTGCGTGTAGGAGTTGAGTGCCTTGTTGCCATGCACGACCAGCAGCTTGATTTCCCGGTCCAGCTGCCGCAGCAAATTTTTGATGGAAACACTGATTTCCAGGGCGTCCATCTGCATGGCTTCGGCCAGGGCAAGACAGATATCCCACAGGGGCTGGCGGGCCGTACCCTGTGTCAGCTTGTACAGGCGGGCAAACACCTTTTGCAGGTAAGCGAGGTTTTCTTCCTGGTTCACGCCACGGATGAATCCGGCGGCGGCATACTGATACATCTGGCGCAGCTTGAGCGCCATGGCCTGAAACTGGGTGTTATCCTGGGTTGCAGGCAGACGTGAACCCGTGATGCGCCTGGCGGGCGCCAGATTGGGGACGAACAACTTGGTATCGGTGAGCAGCCCCTCGCCGCGAACGGCGCGAAGGTCGTTCAGTAGCGGTAATATCACCAGCGGATTGTCTTTGCGTGACGACTTGACCTGTTCCAGGTAGAGCGGAAATTGCAGGATGGCCCGCATGAGCACTTCCTGTGCCTCGGCGGGATTGGCCACCTGCTCATTGATCATCGCCTGGGTCAGCTGCTCCATTTCATCAGCGAGCATGGCGGCGCCGTAAAACTCCACCATCTGCAGGCTGCCATGCACCTGATGGATATGCGTCAGGCAGAAGCGGATGCGGGCGGCGTCCCTGGGGTTTTCGACATAAGCCTCCAAAGACTGGCGCGCCTCCTTGAGGGTTTCACCAATCTCGTGAATCAGCCAATCCAGGGCGGCGAAGTTGCGGTTGTCAGCCATGCGGAGCCTTCCTCATTGTTATTCTCGCTCGTCGCGCAGGTACGCTTGCACCTCGTCGACGGGGACGCGGTGCATATGTGGGTGCTCCCAGTCGACGACCTCTCCCAGACCGATAATCAGGAGACCACCGGGCTTCAGGCGATCGACCAAAGCATTGAGAATATCGCGTCGCAGCCAGCGACGAAAATACACCAGCAGGTTCTGGCAGAAAATGACATCCACCTTGACCCTGGGCATGGAACTGGCACGAATGATATTGCCTTGGGTGAAACAGACACGGTCACGCAATTTGCCGACAACCTCATAGCTCTGGTCAACACAGGGCTGCATGTAGCGTTTGACTTCTTCAGGTTTGATGCCGTCGAGCCGCCGTGCACTGTACTGTCCCGTGCGGGCGCGGGTCAGCGCCGTGGCGCTGATATCCAGTGCGGTGATGCCATAGTAAGGATCGAGCAGCGCCAGCTCAAAGCAATCGTTGATTACCATGGCGAGCGAATAGGCTTCTTCACCGGTGGCACAACCTACGCTCCACACGTCGAAACTGCCCTGCAACTGCTGATTGTTGATCTTGTTTTGCAGGTAGCCACGGACATATTCCAGCGAAGGGCGATGGCGGAAAAAACTGGTTTCCTTGACAGCGATGCGATCCACCAGGATCGACCACTCCAGCATACCTGAAACACCATCCAGCACCTGCTGGTAGTAAATATCGTAATCGTCGTAACCCAGCTCACGCATGCGGATGGACAACTGGGATTCCAGCAACACCTTTTGCGCCTTGGCCAGTTGAATACCGGTGCGCTCTTCCAGCAGCTTGCTCCAGCGAACAAATTGCTGATCCGAGAGAGCCGGTAAACGCCGCAATGACCAGGCCATAGCTTAATCCAGAAAATCCGCGACCGGATTTAAACCTTGGCGGTCAGCTGCTGGTAGTCTTCGCCGGGCAGCACCTCGTCATCCAGGTCGATGACTTCCAGATCGTCGAGGTCATCCGCCACATTGGCAGTGGAGCCAAGGGGACGGCTCGCCGCACGCGAATCCAGCTGAACATCTTCTTCCGGCAGTTTGAAACCGGCAACGGATTCACGCAGGTCGAGGGCCATCTCCGCCAGGTGTCCGATCGACTGGGCAGTCGCGGAAGTACCGGCAGACGTCTGGGTGGTAATTTCCTGGATCACGTTCATCGTGTTGGAAATATGGCCGGCGGATGACGCCTGCTGGCGCGCCGCGTTGGAAATGTTCTGGATCAATTCCGCGAGCGATGTCGATACGTTTTCAATTTCTTCCAGTGCCACACCCGCGTCCTGCGCCAGGCGGGCTCCGCGCACCACCTCGGAGGTGGTTTGTTCCATCGAGATTACCGCTTCGTTGGTATCGTTCTGAATGGTTTTTACCAGGGCCTCGATCTGCTTGGTCGCAGCGGCCGAACGTTCCGCAAGGCGCTGTACCTCGTCCGCTACCACCGCAAAGCCGCGGCCCGCGTCACCGGCCATGGACGCCTGGATCGCGGCGTTCAGGGCGAGGATGTTGGTTTGGTCGGCAATGTCGTTGATCAGGCTTACGATGTCACCGATCTCCTGTGACGATTCACCGAGGCGCTTGATACGCTTCGAGGTATCCTGGATCTGTTCGCGGATGGTATCCATCCCGTGGATGGTGTTCTGTACCACTTTCGCGCCGTTGGAGGCGATGGATACCGCGCGTTCCGCTACCGCGGCCGATTCGGCGGCGTTGGCGGATACCTGGTCGATGGTGACCGCCATCTCGTTTACCGCTGCCGAAGCACCGGCGATTTCCTGCGCCTGGTGCTCGGACGCTTCAGCGAGGTGCAATGCGGTCTGCTGGGTTTCCTGCGCAGCGGCGGATACGTTGACCGCCGTTTCGTTGATTCGGGCCACCAGGATACGCAGTTGGTCGATGGTGAAGTTGATAGAGTCCGCGATGGCACCGGTGAAGTCTTCGGTTACCGTCGCCGTTGTGGTCAGGTCACCGTCCGCCAGGTCGGCCAGTTCGTCGAGCAGACGCAGAATCGCCGTCTGGTTACGTTCATTGGTTTCGGCTGTTTCCACCAGACGGCGGCGGGTGGCGCGGTAGAGGCTGAAGCCGATGGCACCGATACAGGCCACCGCAATTACCGCAAGGATCAGAATCAGGCGGTTGTTGATCGGGCGCGCCGTCGTCTGGGCACTGATTCTATCGGCGATGTCAGCCAGCGCTTGCAGCAGCGGCGCGGTATCCGCCAGCAGGGCATCACTGGCCTGACGAGCACGGAAAAGCGTTGAGGAGCCCTCGAACATTTCCTGTACGGATTCGTTGACGCCATCGAACAACTGGGCGATCTGATCCAGACTGGCACGAGCACTGGTGTCGGTCACGCGGGAAATACGCATGCCGGGATTGCCTTCCTGCATTGCCGTCAGTACCCGGCCATAGATATTCGCGTCGAGGTTGAACTGGTCGGCCGCCGCACTCGCGTCGGCGTCACCGCGCAGCATCTTGTCCACGTTACGGCCGATACGCTCCGCACGCCAGGACTGCATCTGCGCCTGGGAAACCTGGTCGCCGGGTGCGTTGTTCTCGAGCAGGATTTCCACGATGTTGTTGTGCTGCGCCTGGAGCGTGGGCAGGTTTTCGTTCAGGTCTCGGCCCACGGTGTTGAGCGATACGATCAGGTCTTTGTTGCTGGCGATGACCTGGGTGTTGTTTCTCACCCGGCCCCAAACGCCTTCGAATGCGGCAAACTGGTCACGCAGCTCGCGGCGCGTGTACTCATCGCTGTTGCGCAGGGAGTCCCAGGTCGTGCCCATACTGCTGGTCACTACATCGAGGTCGGCAAACGCCTGCTCGTTACCCAGGGTCGCATCCCGTGCGAGAGAAGCGAGTCGATAGGACTCCGCCCGGAGATCCGCAACCTGCTGGAGATAGCGCTGGTCGCTGGCCGCGTACTGCTGCACCATGAGGTAGAACACGGGGATGGCGACCAGACATGCAATCAGCAGAACCAGGGCCGCCGACATCACCGGGCTGGCCTTGAGTGCCGCTAGGGGACTTCTGGTTTCACTTTTCATCTAGCTACTCCTAAACCGATTAGGTCTTATATTATTTTCCACTCGCCCGAAGGCGGGCATGCTTGGGTGATCAGGATTTGGCCGCATTGGTAAAACGGGGATATCCCGCCAACAGCGCCGGACGAAACAACGACCAATGTTTTTCTCCCTGAGGATAGCTGCCAGTGACAAACGGCAATATCGGCGCACTCACACCATCGCCCGGGGCTTCCAGATATTCATCGAGGGGAAAATGCTGCATGCCGAACACCTGGTCGACCATCAGGCCGCTGTAAAGCGTTTCGGTTTCCAGCACCAATACCCGACGCTGCTTGCGGCCGCCGATCAGGCGATCGCCAAAAAACAACCCCATGTCAAACAACGGCAGCAGCCGGCCGCGCACATTTGCCACCCCTCTCACCCAGGGTTGCACCCCGGGCAAATGGGTGTGCGGAGGTACTTCAAGCATTTCCGACACTTCGCCCATGGGCGCGACAAACAGGCTGCCCATCAAGGAAAAACCGATACCGCTCCACTGGGGGCGAATATCGGCTTGTGCCGGCAGGCCGCGCGCGGCGGCGCGGCTGCGCTGGGCAAGCTGAACTAGCGCCTGAAAGGCCGCCGATGATTCAGACATAGGGATTTCCATCCATCGCATGGTCGGTGACAACACCCTGCCGCAAACCGCGCGCTTGGCAGCCGGTTGTTATTCGTGGTCATTGTGCGGGGCGCCGGCACCATCACATCACCTTAGCGCATGGCCTCAGCCATGGCCGACATCAGCACTTCGGGCTGGATAGGCTTGGTCAAGTAGGCCTTGGCACCCTGGCGCATACCCCAGACACGGTCGGTCTGCTGGTCTTTGGTGGTGACGATGATCACCGGAATATGTGAGGTTTCCGGCAGCTTGGACAACTGACGGGTCGCCTGGAAGCCGTTGAGCCCCGGCATAACTATGTCCATCAGGATCACATCCGGGCGCTCCTTTTGCGCCAGGGCGATACCTGATTCGCCGGTGTCGGCAGTCAGCACCACATGACCATTTTTTTCCAGCATGCTGGTCAATTTATAGGTTTCAGTGGGCGAGTCATCAATGATTAATACTCTGGCCATAGCTACTCCGAAAAATGTCGTGCACAAAAAACCTGTCTACGCACAATCCCTTGAAAGAAAACCCGTCACTGCACAGGCAGTCAGGATGCCTTGAGGTGCTTCACGTGGGTTTCTATTGCCCCCAGCAATTCACTTTTGCTGAAAGGCTTGGTGAGATATTGATCGGAGCCGACGATACGGCCTTTGGCCTTGTCGAACAGGCCATCTTTACTCGACAGCATGATCACCGGAGTTGTCTTGAATTCACTGTTATTCTTGATCAGGGCGCACGTCTGGTAACCGTCCAGGCGCGGCATCATGATATCGACAAAAATAATATCCGGACGGGTATCGGCAATCTTTGCCAGGGCATCAAAGCCATCTGTTGCGGTGACTACCGTACAACCTGCCTTTTTGAGCAGGGTTTCTGCCGTGCGGCGAATGGTCTTGCTGTCGTCGATGACCATTACCTTAAGGCTTTCCAAACTTACGTCCATACTCTCTGACCCTTGCCTTGTTATCTATGCCTGGAACCCCGCGGGGTACCTCTCGTTGGCTTGCAATAATCGATCGATGGTGACCGGGTTTGAGCGACCCATGGAACCTGAGCCGGTTATAACCGTTTCAACTTTTAACACAGTTTTTAAGGATAAGCCATAACTACTTGAATATATGAATAATCTACCCTTTATCATGGGCTTATTGAGCATCTGAATTATATGCGGGATGCCCTTGCTTTACACCGCCTTAGGACTTAACTTTAGTCCGCATATAGCCACACGGCAAATCTGGCGCCAATAAATTGTTGACACGTCTATGAGCATCTCTCTGGGTGTGGTGATGGACCCCATCGCCGATATCAAATTCCATAAAGACACCACCCTGGCTCTGCTGCTGGCAGCCCAGGAGCGTGGCTGGGACCTGCATTACATGGAACAGGGCGACCTGTACCTGCGCGACGGTGAGGCGCGGGCAGGCAGCCGCGCCCTGCTGGTCGCCGACAACCCCAAGACCTGGTTCGAGCTGGGACCGCGGGACGATGTCGCCCTGGGTGATTTCGACGTCATCCTGATGCGCAAGGACCCACCCTTCGACAACGAGTATATCTACAGTACCTATATCCTCGAAGCCGCTGAACAGGCCGGCACGCTGGTCGTGAACCGCCCGCAGAGCCTGCGCGACTGCAATGAGAAGGTGTTTGCCACCCGCTTCCCGCAATGCTGCCCGCCACTGCTGGTCAGCCGCGACCTCGAGCGCCTGCGCCAGTTTCACAGGGACCAGGGCGACGTCATCTTCAAGCCTCTGGATGGCATGGGAGGCAGCAGTATATTTCGCTGCCGTGTCGACGACCCCAATGTCGGGGTCATCCTCGAGACCCTCACCAACCACGGCCGGCAGCTGATCATGGCGCAACGCTACATCCCGGACATCGTCCGGGGAGACAAGCGGATACTGGTGGTTGACGGCGAGGCCGTACCCTATTGCCTGGCGCGGATTCCAGCCCAGGGCGAGACCCGGGGCAATCTGGCGGCGGGAGGCACCGGCCAGCCCCAGCCGCTCAGCGAACGCGACCAATGGATCGTTTCCCAGGTGGCTCCCGAGCTCAAGGCCAGGGGCCTGATGTTCGTCGGCCTGGATGTTATCGGCGATTACCTGACCGAAATCAATGTCACCAGCCCCACCTGTGCCCGCGAGATCGACCGCGCCTACGACACCGATATCGGCGGCCGCCTCGTGGACGCCATCCTCAACCGCCTCCAGGAGAAGGGCGCCGGTTCATGAACGCCGCCACTGGTGCCGCCGTGCTGGAACAGCCCGCGATCGACAGCGGCGACCGCCTCAGCTTCACCCTCTTTCTCGCGCTGGTGTTTCACGGACTGCTGGTGCTTGGCATCACGTTCAAGCTGCCAACGCCTGAAACCAGCTCACAAACCATCGAAATCACCCTGGCCCACCACAAGTCCGCCAAGGCACCGGACAATGCCGACTTCATCGCCCAGCACAACCAGGAAGCCAGTGGCACGCTCGAGGAAGCACGCCAGCTCACCACCGATCACCTGGCGGATTTCGCCGATACCCAGGTACGGGAAATCAACCCGACGCCCCAGACCCAGGCCGCCACCCAGTTGACCCTGGAACAGCAGACACTGCTGACCACGACCAGCGATAGTGAATACCAGTACCTGCAAAGCCCGGAGGATGAGCTGGCACCCGCCCAGGAGCACACCGAAGGCGAACTCGAGGAGCAGCCGCTGCTCATGACGGAAATCGCCAGCCTCCAGGCCAAACTGGACCGCCAGCGCCAGGAACACGCCAAGCGCCCGCGCATCCACCGCCTGACATCCGTGGCCTCGCGCGAATCCGTGGATGCCCGCTATCTGCATGACTGGAGCACGCGGGTGGAAAATGTCGGCAACAACAATTACCCTCAGGAGGCCCTCAACCGGCGCATTACCGGCAGCCTGCGGCTGATGGTGGCACTCAATCCCGACGGTACCATCTACCGGGTCGAGATACTCCAGGGCTCCGGCCACCGGGTATTGGACGACGCGGCCCTGCAAATCCTGCGTCTGGCCGCGCCTTTTGAAGCCTTTCCACCGGAACTGCGCCAGCTTTACGACCGCCTGGAAATATTCCGCACCTGGAATTTCGAAATCAGTGGCTTGAGTACCAGCAGCGACTGAACCTCCCCGGCCATATGAAATTTTTGCCGCTCGCTTGTTTTCAGCGCCATTGCCCCCAATACTGGAAACATGAACCACAGCGACGCACATACTCCCCAACTGACCGCCGGCAGCCTGCGCAATCACTTCCTGATTGCCATGCCCGGTATGCACGACAACAGCTTTGCGCACACGGTCACTTATATCTGTGAGCACAGCGACAAGGGCGCCATGGGCATTGTGATCAACAACCTCATGCCCCTGGTGCTGGGCGACATCTTCAACCAGATGCAATTGCCCAATCATCCCGAATTGACCGGAGCACCCGTGGTGGCAGGCGGGCCCGTGCAGGTGGAACGGGGATTCGTGCTCCATCCGCGCGGAGAGGAATGGCAATCCACGCTGCATGTTTCCCCCGACCTGAGCCTGACCGCCTCGCGCGATATCATCGAAGCACTGGCAGAAGGCAGGGGTCCGCAGAATTTCCTGATCGCCCTGGGCTATGCCGGTTGGGGCGAGGGCCAGCTCGAGGCCGAAATAGCGGCCAACGCCTGGCTGACACTGCCAGCCAGCAACCAGATCATCTTCCACACGCCCTTCGAGCAGCGCTGGACCGCAGCCGCCCAACCACTGGGTATCGATCTCAACCTCATCTCCAGCGTGGCCGGGCACGCCTGAGCCCGGCCATGTCCGACATCCGCACGCTGCTCGCCTTCGATTACGGCACCAAAAATATCGGTGTGGCCCTGGGCCAGACACTGACGGGCAGCGCACGCGAACTGCCCGGCCTCAAAGCACGGGACGGCATACCCGAATGGCAGGACATTGCCCGGCTGCTGGAAGAATGGCAGCCAAAGCTGTTGCTGGTGGGCCTGCCCTTGAACATGGATGGCAGCGAGAGCGAGCTGAGCGCCCGCGCGCGCAAATTCGCCAACCGCCTGCACGGACGTTTTGGATTGCCGGTGGAGTTGATAGACGAACGCCTCAGCAGTTTTGCCGCCAAGGGTGAGGTCATCAGCCGTGGCGGCTCACGGGACTATAAAAACAATCCCGTCGACTCCACTGCCGCACGGCTGATTCTGGAGGATTGGCTGGGCCGGCAATCGCACCCGGAGAATGCGTCCTGACCCGCTACCGCTTACTTTTCGATTTCCTTGATGGTTTCGGTCGCTCCATTGTTTTTCACCGATTCGATGCCTTTGTCGCGCGCCGCCGTGGTGCCGTACATCTGGCTGGTGCCGATCACCTGGTGATTCGCCGCCTTGAGGTTGAAGAAAAACTTGTCGTTGGTTGATTGCTTGCGCTCGTAACGCTCTTCCGACGGACTGTTTTTCTGCACCGATGCGATACCATTTTGGGCAGCGGCCCGGGACTCGTAGGTTTCGCTGCGCAGGATCACTTCAGCATTACCCGCTTTGAGCACAAAATGATATTGCCCCTTGTCGTTTTTGCTTAACTCATACCAACCAGCCATGACTTTCTCCTGTCTTTACCAATGAACACCAAGTGACCGTTAGAACATTCTGCCGCGATTGCTTTGCTCATCAGGCTCGATGGAAAGACCGTCGGCGACATTATTGAGATAGGCAGCATCGGTTTCTGAACCGAGTTTGATCATCAACCGCAAATCGTTGGGCGAGTCGGCGTGGAGCAGGGCATCTTCATAGGTGATCTCGCCGTTGTCGTACAGCGCATACAGCGCCTGGTCGAATGTCTGCATCCCCAATTCGGTGGATTTTTTCATCAGCTCCTTCAGATCGGCAACCTGGCCTTTGCGGATCAGGTCCTGGGCCAGCGGCGTATTGATCATGATCTCGAGACACGCGCGGCGGCCCTGGCCATCCGGCGTGGGAATCAATTGCTGGGCGACAATCGCCTTGAGGTTGAGCGAGAGGTCCATCCACAACTGGCGGTGGCGATCCGCGGGGAAAAAGTGAATGATCCGGTCCAGCGCCTGGTTCGCGTTGTTGGCGTGCAGCGTACACAGACACAGGTGGCCGGTTTCAGCGAAGGCGATGGCGTGGTCCATGGTTTCACGCGAGCGCACCTCGCCAATCAAAATCACATCCGGCGCCTGGCGGAGGGTGTTCTTCAAGGCAATCTCAAAGGACTCCGTATCTATGCCCACCTCGCGCTGGGTGATGATGCAGCCTTCATGCTGGTGGATGAATTCGATCGGGTCTTCAATGGAAATGATGTGGCCCTTGGAATTGCGGTTGCGGTGGCCGATCATGGATGCCAGCGACGTCGATTTACCCGTGCCAGTGGCACCCACGAAAATGATCAGGCCGCGCTTGGTCATGGCCAGTTCCTTGATGATTTCCGGCAGGCCAAGGTCATCGATTTTGGGAATATTGGTTTCGATACGGCGCAGCACCATGCCCGCCAGGTTGCGCTGATAAAAAGCGCTGGCACGGAAACGGCCGATGCCGCGGGCACTGACGGCAAAGTTCAATTCCTTGGCATCCAGAAATTCGGTACGCTGCTTTTCGTTCATCACACTCAACACCAGCTCGCGCGCTTTCTCCGGCGCGAGTGGCGTGGCGGTGACCGGCACGATTTTGCCGTGGAGTTTGATGGAAGGCGGTACCCCGGCGGTGATGAACAGATCCGAGGCCCCCTTTTCCACCATCAGTGCGAGCAAACGGTCAAAGTCCATAGCAAATTACCTCTGTGACGCCGCGCCGCGCGGCGGCGTGATGGTGGTTAGAAATTTTCCGGCATCTTGGCTTTGGCACGCGCCGCTTCGCGCGAGATGATGCGCCGCGCCACCATGTCCGCCAGGCATTGGTCCATGGTCTGCATACCCAGCGATGCGCCGGTCTGGATGGCGGAATACATCTGTGCAACCTTGTCCTCGCGGATCAGGTTGCGGATCGCCGGCGTGCCGCGCATGATCTCGTGCGCCGCCACGCGACCGCCACCGTTTTTCTTGAGCAGTGTCTGCGATATCACCGCTTGCAGAGACTCGGACAGCATCGAACGCACCATGGCCTTTTCGTTGGCCGGAAACACGTCCACCACCCGGTCGATCGTCTTGGCCGCGGAGGTGGTGTGCAGGGTACCGAACACCAGGTGCCCGGTTTCGGCGGCGGTCAGCGCCAGGCGGATGGTCTCCAGGTCGCGCATCTCGCCCACCAGGA
>CAYWCW010000045.1:0-13756 GCA_964456865.1 uncultured Cellvibrionaceae bacterium | reverse complement strand
GCCGCATACCCGCATCGACATGGCCGAGGTACGGTCGTTACAAACCGACCCGGCCCGCTTGATTCACCAGCGTCTATGCGGCTGGATCGACCCGGGCAAAGCTGGGCGCGTGGAGCTGGATACTCTTTCTGGTTACGTCTGGCCGGACGAGGCGAACGCCGAGGCCATGAAGAAGCGCCGCCAGAAGGCCCGCAAGGCTCTGGCCGAGCTTGCTGCCGTGGGCTGGATGGTCAGCGAGTATGCAGCAGGGAAGTGGGAAATTGGCAGGCCGAAGCCCGTAGTAACGTTCCCCAGGCTCCGTAGCAATGTTCCCGTTCATCCGTAGCAACATTCCCCGCCTTAAACCGGAAAACACAGCAACGGCGCGGGCTTGCGGCTATTTGGAAAATCCATCCATGATCTTCCAAGATCATCCACTAGGCGCGGCACTTGCCGCCGCCCTTTAGGGCGACGCCAAGCCCTTACCGATGGTCGGCCTTCGGCCGTTGAGTTGTACGCCAGAAGGGGGCAGCTCCGGGCGGTTCTTTTAGCGGCTAGAACGCTGCGCCCCTCAAGTGTCAATAGGCAGGTGTTGTATGTTGTAGCGCGCTACAACCTACAACAGTTCAATTCGATGCTTGGCCACGTCATGGGGCCGGCCTTTCTTTCGCGCGCCACGTCGAGTTGCAGCATCGCCATTTCCTGCGAGGCTGGCCATGTCCGGGCTACGGTCGACTATCGCCACATCCGACGGTGCCCCGAGGGCCTCATCGCCAGTTCTGACGATGGCG
The DNA here is from genome assembly GCA_964456865.1 of uncultured Cellvibrionaceae bacterium. GTDB lineage: Bacteria > Pseudomonadota > Gammaproteobacteria > Pseudomonadales > Cellvibrionaceae > Cellvibrio. The sequence goes on along the minus strand of CAYWCW010000045.1, from coordinate 12,986 downwards.
GCCACTGGCGCTCGAGCTCGCATCGCCGCTTCTGGCGATGCAATCCGCTCTTTGACACTTGAGGGGCCGAGCGTCGGGGGATTCTCCCGGCCGCTCCCTCTTGGCGTTCAACTTTCCATGCCGAATGGTCTGTCATCCCTGTTTCGATAGGCTTGCCTATGTCATCGGCGCGATGTCAACCATTTCGGCCAATTATTGGAATGTTGTGCGGGCCGGCGCTACGTAACCTTCGGAGTAGTTCAGTTGATAACGGAGGTTTACGGACATGGCGACAAAGATCGAACGGGAACTGGCTATGCGGCTCGTGCGCCAGCCGCACACTGGCCGGAAAGAGCCTGGAAAGCCTTGTATTCAGCGTGTGGATAGCACGCGTAGACCGCAAGGAAAGAACGCTATTTCCCCACTACTTGAACCCGATTTCACCCCGATTCTTTCCCGATTTAGGCCGATTCTCCCGAATCCATGTCGATTACAGAGCGATTGCAGAGAAATAGCGGTCTTTTCCAACTTCCGTACGCGGGAGATTCGGGGCTGAACTGCGGGCAGGATAGGTGAAGTAGGCCCACCCGCAAGCGGGTTGTCCTTCTTCACTTCCCCTTATTCGCGCCGCGGGCGCTCAACGGGGCATCCTGCTCTGCGAGGCTGCCGGCTACCGCCGGCTGGAGAACGAATGGACGATGAGAAGAGGGTCACGCGGAAGAACAGCCCGCCCATCAAGGTGTACTGCCTTCCCGAAGAGCGCGAGCTAATCGAGGCGAACGCCAAGAGGGCGGGGATTAGCGTTGCGCGTTACCTGCGCGACGTGGGCCAGGGCTACCAGGTCAAGGGCGTCATGGACTACCACTACGTGCGCGAGCTGGTGCGCGTGAATGGCGACCTTGGCCGTCTGGGCGGCTTGCTCAAACTATGGCTCACCGACGACCCGCGCACGGCCCGCTTCGACGATGCCACGATCCTTGCCCTGCTGGGTCGTATTGAGGCCACCCAGGACGAAATGAGCCGGCTTATGAGGTCGGTGGTGCAGCCGAGGGCTGAACGTTGAGAGTTTTAGCGGCTAAATTACCGTGGGCTGGACGCGACACAAGGCACTTCCAGGCCATCGGCCTGAGCGTTATCAACTCTCGGGAGGACGCATAAGGCCAGGGACACCCCATAAGGGCCGAGAACAGAACCACCGAAGTCCGGGCCGCAAGGCCAAGGGCGATACCGAACAGCTAGTGGCGTAGCTCTTCGATGAAACCTTGCCATGGACAAGCGCGAGCTTGCTCAAGGCATTGCCTTTCTTTCATCGAATGGAGATTGCGACCATGAAGCACCTCCGTTTTTTAGCGGCTAAAACCGCGCTCGCCGCCGCTCTGGCCGGCAGCATCATCATCACGCCCGCGCAGGCCGGCATTCCCGTCATCGACGGCGGGAACCTGGTGCAAAACGTCATGTCCGCCATCGAGAACGTGGCGCAGACGCTCAAGCAAATTGAGCAATATCAGACGCAGCTCCAGCAGTACGAAAACATGATCCAGAACACGATGGCCCCGGCCGCGTATATCTGGGATCAGGCGCAGTCCACGATCAATGGCTTGATGACCGCCACGGACACGCTGAACTACTACAAGAATCAGCTCGGCGGCGTTGATTCGTACCTGGGCAAGTTCCAGGACGTGGCCTATTACCGTAGTTCGCCGTGCTTCAACGGCACCGGCGGTTGCACGCCCGCAGAACAGGCCGCGATGGCTGAAAACCGCCGTCTGGCGAGTGAGAGCCAGAAGAAGGCGAACGATGCCATGTTCAAGGGACTGGATCGGCAGCAGGACGCCTTGAAGAGCGATGCGCAGCGGCTCCAGCAGCTCCAGGCTGCCGCTCAAGGCGCGAACGGCCAGATGCAGGCCATCGGCTACGCCAATCAGCTCGCCAGCCAGCAGGCAAACCAGCTCCTGCAAATCCGTAGCCTTCTGGTCGCGCAGCAGAACGCCATCGCCACGCGGATGCAGGCCGAAGCCGACCGCGAGGCCCAGCAGCAGGTCGCCCGTGATTCGATTTTCGACATGGGCGCAAAGACGAACCGCAGCAAGGCCAAGGGGTACTGACATGAAGAACATGCTTCGTATAGCCGCCTTGGTCGCTCTGGCGTCGGTTCTGGTCGCCGGGTGCGGGAAGACCGAGGACGAGAAGCTGGACAAGAGAACACCGGAGCAACAGCAGCAGGCCGACAAGCTCTATGACATGGGTGAGCCGACCGACCGCAGCAAGAGCAAGAGGTATTGACCATGAGATACCTACTGCTGCGTTTGGCGGTTTTGCTGTCGGTGCTGCTGGTGTCTCAAACAGCATCAGCGGCGATAGATCAAAGCGGCGTGCTCGATGAAGTAGCGGATCGCTTCCTGTCGGAAAGCGCGACGTGGGGCGCGACGATCACCACCTATGCCACCTGGTTGTTCTGGACGCTGGCAACCATTTCGATGGTCTGGACGTTCGGAATGCTCGCGCTGCGCAAAGCCGATATAGGTGACTTCTTTGCCGAACTGGTGCGCTTCACCATCTTCACCGGCTTTTTCTGGTGGTTGCTGGAAAACGGGCCACGCTTCGCAATGGATATAGTCAATTCGCTGCGTGACATAGGGGCTGCTGCCGGTGGCGTCACGCGAACGCTGACGCCATCCACGCCCCTAGATATAGCCTTCGACATCATCGTCAAGGCGGGCAAGAGCTACAGCATCCTGCACCCGATCGACAACCTGGCAATTTTCCTCATAACGCTGGCGATCCTGGCGTGCATGGCCGTGGTCGCTGCGAACGTGCTGCTGGTTCTCGTCACCGCGTGGGTGACGGCCTACGCGGGAATCTTCGTGCTTGGCTTCGGTGGTGCGCGCTGGACTTCCGATATAGCGATCAACTATTTCCGGGCGGTCGCTGGCATTGCCCTCAAGCTGATGACCATGACGCTGTTAATCGGCGTGGCCATGTCCGTGATGGATGGGTTTCACGCCGACCTGCAAGAAGGCGCACCGATGCGCGAGCTGCTGGTGATCTTTGTTGTTGCGCTCGTCCTGGTCATCCTCATTCACTCGATCCCGAATGTCATTGCTGGGCTGATTCCCGGCGGAGGTCAGGCGGCCAGTTCGGGCAGCTCGTTCAGTGCGGGAGCCATCGCTGGCGCGGCAGTTGGTGCCGGTGCGGCCGTGGCGTCTGGTGGTGCAGCCCTGGCCGCTGGCGGTGCCGCCGCGACTGGTGGGGCGCAGGCCCTGATGGCAGCCGTCCGAGCCGGTCAGGCGAATGTTTCCTCCGGTACGGACAGCGTTTCAAGTCTCATGAGCGCGTTCCGTGGCGCGGGCGAATCGGCTGGATCGTTCTCGGACGCGGCGGGGTTTGGTGGCGGTAGCGGTGGTAGCGGCGGCGGTGCTGGCACCAGCACCCCGCTGGCGCGGGCGGCAGGCTTCGGCGGGAGTGGGGCCGGCAGTTCGAAGGGCGGGGGCAGCAGCAAGGCCCAGCAAAGCAGCGTGGGCACATCGAGTGGCGACAGCTTGGGCAGCTTCTTGGCTTCTGCGGCCAAGGCCGGCAAGGTCGCTGTAGATGCTGGTTCGATCCTGGCCCAGCACGCGGCCAGCAGCATCGGTGATGCTGCGCAGGAGCGCATCAGCCACACCGCCGGCGGAAAGCTCGCAGCCGCGATCCGAGCGAGTAGCCAGAAAGACCAGGCGGCCGAGGGTGTGCCTACTTTCGGCGGCAACAGCCTGGCGGCGGCCGATTCTGATGATGAAGTGGCTGCATTCGCTAACCGCGGCCATAACAGCGGTAAGGAGGTATGACGATGACGCCAAGAGGATTTTTCAACTGCCTGGACGTTGCCGAGCAGCGCCAGGCGCAGGCGGTCGAGCTTGAGCCGGTTGGCGATGAATCGACCGATGCAGACCCGGCGGCAGAAGTTGCGGCCTTCGTTGATCGCTCCGCCCCGTCTGCCGTCGAGGCCATCAGACCGGCGGCCAGGCCATCGAGCAGCAGCTACAGCGGCAGCAACAGGAGCACGCCGCTGGCCGAGGCCGCCGGCATCTACAGCAGCGGCCAGCGATAAAGCGCGCCGACCGGCGTGGGGCCGGCCGACACTTCCACAACCTACCTACCACAGAGGTGAATCATGGCAACTTTGAATCCTACCAATGCAATCGCAACCCAGGCAGTCCATCATGCTGCCGCGCAGCTCGCGGCCCTGGACTGGATCGACCAGGACGCGGCGCAGCAGCTCAGCCCAATCGCTGAAGCCGTCGCCAATGCCTTCATGGTCGTGTTCTACCAGGCCGAGACGGGGCAGGCCACGCGGGCGGACTTCCGCGATGCCCTGGACGCGGTGCGGCAGTCACTTGCCGCGTAGGTTTGCACACTAGGAGCAGCAAGGGCGGCCAGTGGCAGCCTTTGCTGTTCCTGGGCCTACATCGCCAAGCGGGCGGCATGTGCCAGCGCGCTCAAGCATCGTCAGATCAGAGGATGACGGCCGCATTGGTCTGCTCTCAGCGGTTGATCTCGCATCGTCACTTCCAGCGATGAGATCCACCTGCAGCGGCGTCAGGAATGGCGATGCTGGCCAGATCTCCTACTTGATGCCGTGCAAGGCCTTGGCTCGCACTGTAACGGCGCGTGCACGCTCAATGTATGCGGGGTCGGCCGTGATCTCGGCTTCGGCCAGAAAAGCGCTGATTGCCTCGGCAGTGGTTAGCGCCTCAGCTGGGTCGAAGGGCGTCAGCATTTCATCGCGTGGCTTGTCGTCGTCCACGTTCAGCTCAGCCAGCAAATCGGCGACAGAACCAGCCCTCGTCACCCGACCGGCGCGGCTGTCTGCAATCGCTTCCTCAGTTCTCTTCCTGCCCATGCTGTCATGTCCCCTTGGTGTTTGTTATCCAATCGGTCAGGTGGGCGAGGTCATGTGCCCAGAAGATCGTGAGTCCTCGGCTTTGTGCATCAAGCAGATTGTGCAGTTTATAAACTCCGCCCAGCACTGCGCTTGGCACAACCTGTCGCAGGCCGAAATCAACCTTCCAACTTGAGGCTTTTACGGCCGCATCATTGTTTAACCGCTTCACGGAGTTAGTCGAGGAATTGGAGACCTTGCATTCGATCGGCATGAGACGCTGATCCCAAAGCCGGACGATGATGTCCCCTTTGCGATTGCCAAGAACGCTTTCACCGCAGAACTCTCCTGCGTTCGGAGCATAAGAAATGTTCGGTATCTTGCGCGACGGAACCTCGGTAAAGCCGAGGCTTTTCAATGCCTCTTTGACCATCGCCTCTTGCTGATCCTTGCCAAGAGTGCGCCGCCGCGTCTGCGTTTTGCTCGCCGCTAAAAGTGCTGCTGAGGCCATCACCGCCGCATTGCGTTCGGCCTCTGTTGGTTCGCGGTTCTCCAAGACCCAGGCAAAACGGCGACGATCAAGCACTTGTCGCACCACGGCTACTAGGCGCTGAACAAGCTCGGGCGATTTTTGCAGGGTACCTTTGGCCAGGGACCGCGCATCCGCCAATACCTTGAGGTCATCTTCCGAAATCGGTGGTGCAGCCAGATATCGGAAGGCTTCGAGAAGGTGCTGATCGCCGAGTACGTCAAGCGCAGGAGACTCCAAGTTCGAGAGGTCAATCGTCGTTTCCAACACCTCTTCGACGTAGCCTTGGTATTCATCGAATGCTTCGAGGTAGTCTTCCAGTGGCTCTTCAAGCCGTTCCTTCGAGAAGGCTGCGCTGGCTTTGATGCGGTCGACTTCGAGCTGTTCGCTTGTCCAGACGGGCGGCTCGATCACTGAACAACTCCCGCAGTCAGCATTGCCGGGCTGGGAACAATCAGACGTTCCATTTCACGCGGTTCAAATTTCGTAAGTCCGCCGGCGTAGGTTCGCCCTGAACGCTGAGAAATGTTCACTTGGAGATAGGCGACGAGCGTCTTCTTTGCTCTCTCCGTCAGAGGGTCGCGTGGATACAGTCCGTGTGCGATGTTGATGTGACGAGCATCCGCCTGGTTAATGATGAAGCCGGGTGGTCGACGCGCCATGTAGGTCGAAATGATCGGCGCAGCCGCTCGCAGGCCTACAGACCACCAAGCCTTTCTGTGGCTAGCGACGTACCCTTGATTCGCACCCATAGCACGCGCGACTTTCAAAAACTTAGTGACAGCCTTGCGGGTAACAGCGTCAAGTTCGTCGAGGTCGGCGGGCAAATCAATCACACAGCGTAGCCTGGCCGAATCAACGAGCAAGCCGCCTGCTTCGAGAACTTCACGTGCGCGGGTGATGGTTGGGAAAAGAACGGAATCGGGCAGGCCGGCGCTGTGCTCGCCAGCAATCCAAACGCCATTCGCACCCGTGACGGTGCCGCGGTGCACGCGGCAAAGCTCCCCCAATTCCACAAAGCCTTCGGGCGGCTTTTCAGTCGTGCGTGTCAGATGTGACCAGCGGGCCTCGGTACTGAGGCGATCACGATGAACCTTGCGCCCCTTTTCGAGTTCGCCAAGCTGATCGAGTGTATCCACGCGTCGGAAATAGACAGAAGAGGGCTTCGCGCCGATTTCAAATGTGGTGATGGCGGCCGTTGTCGCGGCGTCGGGGAACGGTTGTGCTGTCGGGTCGACAACGGTGATGCTCTTGCCGCCGAGGTTGCCGAGCACAAGTGCCCGAACCAGCGCACCATAGTTCACATCAAGCCATTCAGAGGCTGTGATGAAGGCCCCGAAATCCTTTGGCTTGGCGCCGAGTACTGTCGCCAAGAAGAAGTAGACATGAAGGCCCGATAGCTTGCTCACCGACAGGCCAAGCTTCGACGCTTCGGCAGCCAGCCACTCTTTCCACTTCGGAGTTATCTGGTGATGGCGTACATAGGGAGGGTTGCCGATGTAAAGCGTGCTGCCCTCGATCTGCTCCGCAAACCGACGGTAGTCACCCAGGATGATGCGTGAGCGCGCACCATGGCCGGTGACGGCGAGGTTGGCGCGCGCCATGAGCGTAGCCAGTGGATCAACATCAATGCCAACTAGTGCGGCCTGAGGGAAGGTTGCACCTGCACGGGTGAGGAAGCGCGCAGAGCCCACCCCAGGGTCGACGACGCGACTAGGATTCTTGGACGCGGCCCAATCCACCATCGTCTGAACGATGCTAAATGGCGTGTAGGTGGCTCCGTTGTCGCGGCGTTCTTCGGAGGAACGCAGCGCAGAAAAAATATCACCAAGCGGATCTTCCCCAGCCAGGATCAATTCCTTAAGTTCCGCTATCACTTTTTTCGCAGGCGGTTTTCCTGCCGCCTTGGCGAGACCAGCTTCGGCTGCCGCTAGTGGACCACCTGCGCCCTCTGCACCGAGCGCCAGGGCCGCAGCGGCAAGAGCGCGCTCATTTTCAAAGTTTTCCCGAATGCTGGTCATGCGAGACCGCCTCTCTCTTATGTTGGTTTCGCTGACGCCGCTCCTGTCCAGTCGCAAACAGATCGCCTTGCCCCTGCCGGTGGCGTTCGACATAGGTTTGCATGAACTCGCGCAGCACATCGGATGCTCGTCGATCACCCTCGTGGCAGACGGCGGCAAACGCTTCGCGCAAGCTCTTCTCGACCCTGATTCGGACACCGGCATCTTTCATGGGGCGAGGATACCATATGGATACACGTTTGTGTATCCATATGGCGGGGGATTAGACTTATGAAATCATCAAGGGAGGATGCGCTCTCTGAGCCTGCCGACCGTTGCGTGGAGACGGACAGCTTGAAGTGCCGGCCGCTGTCAGCAAAGATAACGCCAGAAGGAAACAGCATGACCAAGTCGCATCAAGACCAGATCAAGCCGTTTTTCCTCACCGAAGATGCGGCGGCAGAACTTGCGGCCGCCGGCTACGAGTTCAAGCCGCCCGGCCATGCCCGAACGAAGAGCGTTCGCGACCTGTACGGATGGCAGCCTAACGAAACGCTGGAAGAAGCCATTGCCCGGCACATGGGCAAGACGCGTTCACCCTCTTAGTCTGAGTATGGTATTTTTCATGGCATTGAGCCTGATGTGTTGCGCAAGCTGTTGAATATTAAGATATTTATTATAGTGTTAATAATCGAGTGGGAGTGAGATGTGTAAAAATATTCATATATTTCAATATGTTGATAGATGATTGACGAAATACTTCAAGAGATCAATTGACTGGATTTTTTTGAAAAACAAATGGATAAGTCCAAATCCATAAGTCTCCTCCTTATAGGGCAACGGAGAAGTTTGATGGTATAAATACTGTTGCTAGAAGGCTGATTGCTTCATAACCGCATGAGTTATCTCGCTAACGGCTCCTCTACAGCGTGATCAGAAGCCATCATTTGATTCTCGAAATTGGACGACTATGTTGTTCGGTGAAGCTCCGTGGCAGCGAGGCTACCTTAATATGGCAGTTTGAATCTTGTATGGTTTGCCTTTTGTTGCTGATAGTCGCATAAATTGCGCAGCAATATTTTTATTTACCAATCAGATAGTTCGTCTTGCACGATTGGGTTACGGGGGTAGTTCTCATACCCCAGCCGGGTAGGGTAGCCCTAATGGAGTGGCCGATAGACGCTACAACCCGCTTCGCTTCTGTTGAGAAGCATTAGGTTTTGGTATAACTGGGTTGAGGTTGTCAGTTGAGTGATCGCTGTAAGGAGGCATTTAGCTACAGCAGGCGTTCCACTGTCGCTGCTATTTATATCCGATAATTTTCTTCGTAAATAGCATACGCTTTTAAGAGTGATGCTGTTCCTTTGTTTGGTCATGTCTCAGTTGGGTAGGCTCCCAGCTTACTCTTGAAAAATAGCTGTAGAAGCTACTGCTTCGACAGTGAGAATCGTAGCACTTTGCCAGCAGATTCTCGGCAGCCTATTTCGTACGTTTTGCGGTTGGTGTAGCCATCGCGCAAGCGAGGCAAGCAAGTATCTCGGAGGATATTGGTTGGACAGCAAAGTATGGCGAGTGGGAGGGGCGGCTACAGGTGGCGGAATGAATTTTCAGGCCGCAGTGACCGCAATTGCAACCATATACATGGCGCGTGGCCGGCCGCTGCTATGGCTGAACAAGCTCATAGACGACACGCCGGTTACGGTGGACGCTGAGACTGGAGGTGCTGGGGACGACATTCGTCTGTTTCTCAAAGACGGGAAGACAGTTGAGGTTCAGGTGAAGAAGGGCGTGCGAGTGGGAGATGCTCTTTGGGAGGCGCTTCTCAAACTCGCGAATGCAGTTGTTACAGATACAGCCGATTTCGGTGTTTTGGCTGTGTCGCCGACCAGCAGCAATACAATCAAAGACAACCTAGCGAGCGACCTGGTCAGGATCGGCGACGGCCGCATCGACAGGCTATCCGCCATTGCCAAGAACCTGATGGATAAATTGGCAGCCGCAAACATCAACGCAAAGAATGCCTGCGCACGCATGCGTATCCAAACTATACCTGCGCTGGAAGCAGATCAAGCGGCGATACAGGCGGCACGCGCGGAACTCGCGCATGTATGCGCGACGGATGCTGACATCAATGCAGCGTGGAAGGCAATATATGTTGACGCCTTGGCGCTAATTGAGCAGAGGGGCCGCCGTGACGTTGCATCTTTCCTGCGTCTGCTCAATGCAGAGGGGATTGCCGTTGCCGCAACGGCAAACGCTTCGCCGATTCAGCTTTTGTCCAAGCTATCTCACTGGACGCTAGCGACGCATGCCACATTTACTATCTTTGGTGTGGATATGCCACTCAAGACGGATGAGGACTGGATACCGCTCAGCGCTGTCGTTCGCAACGACAAGGCAAACGAAAACATCAGCCTCGAAGAGGCGCTGCGCCGCTATCAGGAGTGGGAGACCCGGTCGGCTCCGCGAGATGCCCGGTTTGTCAATCCTGAGACACTCGGACGTTTCGTCACGAGAACTGTCCTAGTCGCTGGACCGGGTATGGGTAAGACGACGTTGCTCAAGCGTATTGCGCGACGCTACAGCGAGGATCAAATCCCGGTGCTGCGGGTGCGCCTCTCGGCTGTTTCGGCGCGCATGCAGGCCGGTTTCGGTTTCGAAGAGGCTGTTTTTCAGCTGGGCCTGGACGGGAGTGGCATCTCGGTTGCCGAGGCGCGAGATGCCCGGTTTCCAAACTGGATGCTTCTTTGTGACGGCCTGGATGAGTGCGGCGCGTTGCAAGAACAGGTTGCAGCAGGTTTGGCCCGGTTTGCTCTGGGGCACCCTGACAGCCACATCCTGATCACTACTCGCCCGATCGGTTACAATGCTGCTCATTTCGTGGACTGGCGCCACTACGACATTTTTGCGCTCGACACATCTGCTGCTCATCGGATGGCTGCACAGCTCATTCAGGCGATCGCTCCATCTGGGTCGGAGTTGTCGGAGAATGCTTTCGAAATCTGCCGACGCGAACTGAATGATAGACCAATTGCCAAGGTTGTCGGCCGTACTCCGTTGCTGATTGGCTTGTCGGTCGCAATTCTTCTGCGTGGACAAGTGCTCGGCATCACCCGAGAAAAAATTTTCGCGCAGATCTTCGACCTTATCGGCGAGGCACCCAATGTACGTACCCCAGAGCCTCCCGTATCGGCTGTACTGTTGCGACGGTTCCTTGACATTATTGGCTGGCAGGTCACATCGTATCCGCTTGCAACAATCAAAGAAACAATTGACCGTTGCGCCACCGACCTAGCCGCAGACATGGACATCACGCGGATTGTTGCGGCCGCCAACGCGGAACGCTTTCTCGATTACTGGCAGGATGTTGGTGTGGTTGAACGGGTTGGCCAAGGCGGCCAGCAGACATTTGCATTCATTCACAAGAGTTTCGGCGAGTTTGCGGCAGCACACTATTTACGTACATTGCCTGCAACACAGCAGTCCCAGGTGGTTGGGGAGATCGCCGATTCTGGGGCTTGGGCCGAAGTGCTTCGTCTCGCCGGAATGCTAGGCATGGCAGATATTCTCGCGACCCAGTTGCTATCGATGTCGCCCGAGCGGATCGTTCTTGCGACGGAGTTGGTAGCAGAGGCAGAACCGCCTCCAAACGGACCACTGCGAGCGAAGGTTCTTGAGCAAGCATTTGCAATTGTGGGCGGCACCCAACAGCGGCTCGCATTCGACATCGGAACACCGCTGATTGCCTCAGCGCGGCGTTTTCCCGACGAGGTTGGCGCAATCGCTGCCACGTACCTTGAGGCTAGTGAACCCTGGAGCAGGCTCATTGCGTGGGCTTGTGCGGTCGTAGCCGGGCCCAGGTTTTACGATCTTGACAACTTGGTTGGCACGTTGCGGGACAACCTCAATGCTGTTGGACCCACGATTATCCCATCGCTCGGTGGGGGGTTGATTCTGACTCGCGGTGATGAGCACGCTCTAATAGAAGCTTTCGTTCTGGAGGCAAGTAAGGAAATCCTCGATAGAGCTCCAGCCCAAGTGGCTGATGCGCTGTTGCCTGAGATTTTCAATCACAACAACCTTGGGAGCATGGGGTTTGTATCCAAGGCCATGGAACTCGCACATGCGAAAGGTCGGAACTATCAGATTGGCAAGCCTGAATGGTCCAAGGCCGCAGCATCTTGGCTCAACTTTCCGCCTGGTCTCCATGAGGTGGTCCGTAACCTCTATCAACTGATCTTCGAAGCGCTCGATCTGCCGCCAGATACTGCTGGCGCTGTCGCTGAGCCTTTACCTCCGATCCTGTTACATTTGAGTGCGTTCATCGACGCAAGTGGAATGAACAAGGTGGCCCTAGGTGACTTTTGGAACTGGTCGGAACCATTCGATCGTAGCTCGATCATAGCAGTACTGCGTGGCTTCATCGTGGCGACTGGCTTGGACCGGGACAAGCTTCGCCAGGATGCAGTGCATGCACGGAGATATCTCGAGACCAAGACAGATAGCTTTCTGTACGATATCACGACGGATATAGACCCACCGCTGATAGATTGGACGCGTGCACGGTCGCTTGGGCTCGACGCTGTGCAGATCGAGACCGCGATCACCCACCCATCGCACTGGTTGAAATGGATTGCGGCGAATCTTCTTGGTGTATTACTCGACCGGGCCGAGCTTCAGAAGGCGGTCGAACGCTTATTCGTGAGTGGTCGTAGGCGAACATTGTGGGCGGCTGCCGCTCTGGCTGAAGAGCTGGGACGCGACTGTGCACTGCCAATGGTGTTCGATCGGCTTGGCAAGCCACTGGTGCCAGGTTGCGAATATCTCTTCGAACTACTCGCAGATATGAAAGAGCCGTGGTCACTTGATGTAGAGGCAACCATTCGGGCAGGGCTGTTCGCCGCTGACGTCGACATCGCTGATGCGTCCGCGAAACTGGCGCTCGCACTAGCTCATCCCGGAATCCCAAAGCTTGCTGACTTGCTTGATCAGGCATATGCATATTGGTTAAAGCATGAAGAGCCTTATCCAACTAAGGAGGGAGTTATCCCTACGAGCCCGCGTGCGAAGCTTGTAGAAGCTCGAGCCAAGTTGGAGACACCTTCCTACGAAACTATCAAGAGTTATCTGAGCGACACACGCTCAGATATCTATGACGTTGGTGTCAGACTTCTGGTTGAGCGACTTCAGCAAGCTCACGGGGAGCGACTAAGGTTCTTCAATGAGATTGGAGCAGGGGATGTGCCAGGTCGCATCATCGACAAGGTGCTTACTAGCGGCGTACGGCTCGAAGTTGAAGAGCTGACTGCTGCGGAACGGCTGCTTGAAAGCCCAGATAAGGTTGTGCGGTACTGTGCGATGGCCCTGTTGAACGAGCGCTACATGGATGCCGAACGCATCCAGCAACATGTAGAAAGGATGTCTGCAGATAGTGAGCATCAGATCAGAAACAGGGCGCTATCGAAAGTGGGGCGTCGGTAGCTAGAAAGGGTTAACTGACACAGGATAATTCGTGCTTGATTAAAACTGAAAGACGCCATCGTCCGAAAAATAGCTATCAGGACGAATGTAAGCGTTCATTCTACAGCGTTCTACCCCGCCTGAGTATCGTGCGATAGCA
>CAYWCW010000044.1:0-14121 GCA_964456865.1 uncultured Cellvibrionaceae bacterium | reverse complement strand
GCCCAGGCAGGTCTGTTCGCAATGCTGAAGGTCAGGGTATCGCCATCGCTGTCCGAGGCTGTCGGTACGAAACTGTAGGCATGGCCGGTAGTGATACTGGTCACGGGCGCACCGCTGATCGTCGGAGCGCTGTTGGGGGCGGCGGCCGTGACCGTAAAGGTTCGGGTACCGATATTGCCCGCCTCATCTTCCGCGCTCAGGGTGATGGTGCTGACACCGGCACCCTGGGTTGTCACGGTCACCGTACGGTTGGCATCGGTGCCGCCCAGTACCAGGTTGGCCAGGGGCACGACCGCTACATTGGAGCTGGTGGCGGTGAACGTCAGGTCCGCCGGAGTGGTGACATCATCACCCAGCGTGACAGCCAGTGCGCCACTGCTGGCGCCCAGGCCCAGGCTCTGGTTGGCCACGGCACTCAGCGTGGGCGGCTGGTTATCAATCGTGACATTCAGAGCTGCCGACACGGTACTCACATTACCCGCCGCATCGGTAGCGGTCGCCGTCAGGCTGTGGATACCACTGCTGAGGGTACTGGTGGTGATGCTCCAGTGGCCCGTGCCATCGGCAGCGCTGCTTCCCACAACACCGTCCAGATCACTGGTGAGCGTGACGGTGCTGTCGGGCTCCGCCGTTCCCTCGAGGGTCGGCGCCGTATTGCTGGTCAGGTCGTCGCTGTCGCTGATACCGGTATCACTGGCGGCCAGCAGGTCAGGAGTTGACGGAGCCGCGGGGGCTATCGAGTCTTCGGTAATGGTGGGCACATCCACCGCCACCGAGGTATTGCCTGCGGCATCCCGGGCGATGACCACAAAGTTGTTGTCACTGTCGGCAACCAGCGGAGCCGTCAGGCTCCAGGCGCCACCAACAACCTCAACGGAGTCCAGCACCAAGGCATTGTCTGCTACACCATCGTTATCGGCATCCAGGTAGAGATTGACGGTAACCCCATTCTCGCTATGGGTGCCGCTGATGGTGTAATCATCGGCATTCACCCAAACCCTCGCCGCCGGCAATACCACCACCGGCCCAACCGGTACGAGGGTATCTACCTGGGCGTCGGCATTGCTGACTTGGGCGTAGGTCAGCGTGGCATCGTTGCCACCCGCGTCCTGGATGGTGTCGCCATTGAGCGAGATGCCGTTGGCCAGTGCGATGACACCCACGCCATCGGTGTTGTCATTGGCCTGTACGGTGTATTGATAGAGCAGGACGCCCGCGTTTTCACTGACAAAGGCGGCTTGACGGGTAGTTCCGCCGATATCAATGGCCAGGGTGGAGTTGGTGCCACTGACAGTCACATCTTCGTTCAGGGTAACGCTCACACTGATGACATCGCCTTCGGCGTAGTGACCATTGGCAATCGCAACGCCGGACACGCTGGGCACATTGGCATCCTTGCTGATGGTATTGGTGTATGCACTACTGGTATTACCCGCAACATCGGTCAGGGTCAGGCTGACGGTGAGGGTGCCGTCGTTCAGGCCGCTGACATCGATGCCAGTGAATTGCTGGGTTGCCGAACTCACCGCCAGGCCGTTGGCACTGACCGCCGTGCCCCCGTTGCTGCTGGTGATGCTGTAGCTGGCACGGGTGCCTGTCTCCGCACCCGACAGGCTCAGGCTGATCGCCGCCTGGTTGGCGACAGTCACACTGGCCTGGTCAAAGGCAATGCTACTCAGGGTTGGGGCAGTCGTGTCGATGATTAGGGTCAGTTGGCTGGAGTAGATGCTGGGATTACCTGCAACATCGGTTGCCTGAATATCCAACTGGTGGGTGCCTTCCATCAGGCCAGACACATTCAGGCTCCAGCTGCCATCGGCATTGGCGGTGGTATTGGTCAATCCGCCCTGCAAATCAGAGCGGGCATGCACTATGGCATGCGCCTCCACCGAGCCGGCAGCACCTTGCAAGGTCAGATTGGTCAGGTTGGTAATACCATCCGAATCGCTTTCACCGGTATCCGACGCGGTAGCCAGCACTGGTGCCGCCGGTTGGGCGGGCGCCGTGGTGTCAATGGTAATGGTCAGTGACGCAGAGGCCACAGATACATTACCTGCCGCATCGGTGGCCGTGGCGGTCACGGCGTGGTCACCTTCACTGAGCGTACTGCTGGTGATGCTCCAGTTGCCACCTGTTGCCGTCGCGGTTCCCAGAACGGTAATGCCGTCGGTGTCGTACAGGGTAACGGTGCTGCCCGCCTCGGCGGTGCCAGTGAAGGTGGGCGTCGTGTCATTGGTGATATTGTCTGTGTTACTGCTACCCGTGTCTGATAGTGCATCCAGAACCGGTGCCGAGGGTGCTGCCGGGGGGTCCCGATCCACGGTATGGCTGGGGCCCGTGGTAAACGCGGCAACATAACCGTTGGTGCCATTGCCATTACCATGGCTGTCGGTGATATCCGTATTGGCGTTCAGGTCAAGGCGGAGTGTGCCGGTGCCAACAATATTATCTACTGTCACTGTGACACTGTTACCCGTCACTGGAGAGACGCTGGCAATGTTGCCTGATGCCGTATCACCTGGCGTGAGTGTGAAATCATTTGATGACACATTTTGTGGCGGCTCATCAAAGAGAACCGTAAACTGGATGGCCGCTGCGGTGGCCGAGGGTGTTCCACTGACGGTTATAGATACTACGGAGGGTGGACTGACATCAGCCGTCGTGAAATTCCATGTCGTATTATCCGCGATACCGGCATAGGCGATACCCGCCATATCACGTACTGCACCACTGTCCACCCTGATGTAGTAGCTGGTGCTCTCATCCAGGTTTGCTGTCGGGTCGATAGTTAACACGTTATTGCTCACGCTCAACTGCCCGCTGTGGCTGGCGACATCGATCGTGATAACCGGGTTGTTCAGCGTATCGTAAATCACGATATAGCCCGTATCCAACGCGATGTTCTCACTGAAGGTCATCACAAAATTGGTGTCAGGCAACACTGTAGGCGAATCGTCGGCCGGAGCGAGGCTTTGCAGGGTGGGAGCCGTAGTATCAACCAGTACATTGGTTGTATCCCCTACGGCATTTAATGTAAGCACCAGATCGTTACCTGCCGCATCGCGCAGGGTGCCGCCATTAAGCACAATGGCACTGCCGATAACAATACCATCGCTGTCGTTATCGCCTGCCTGAATGGTATAGCTGAAGGTCAATGCCGTCGTGCCGGAACCGCCGGTATAGCTTGCATTACGGGCAGTGGCGCCGATAGTTAACGGCAGGGTGGGTGTACCGGTTACTGTTACATTTTCTGTCGTGTTAACCGTAAAAGTCAGCGTTTGTCCGGCAATATACCAGGCATCAACCGGAACGCTGACGCTACTGATAGTGGGGGCAACATCATCGGTGACCGTAATGGTAAAACCTTTTTTAAAGCCCGCCGCGCCATCCCAGGTCTGAATACACACATCGTAAGCTCCTGCAGCCAGGGCAGCAGCAGTTTCCAGTACGTCTCCGTCAATCTGGAAGCTGACATTACCCGTATCAGCCGCACAGCTACCCGCAATGGCGGTGGCAGCGCTGATCAAACTATAGGTAAAGCTACTGTTGTCGACATCGGTGCTGGATAACGTACCCACTGCTGCTCCGGCCAGGGTGGCACTTTGCAAAATGGCACTGGCCGATAATGCAATATCGGTTGGGGCGTCATTAACGGGGGTGACATTGAGCGAGATGGTGCCGTCGGCCGGGCCGGTGGCGGCTGCATCGCGAACCCGGGTTGCAATGGTGATGTTTTGATCCCAATCGGCCACGGGCACAAACGCCACGGCGGCCAAGGCGGCGTTGACATTGGCTACTGAACCGATAACGCTCCAGACACCCGTAATGGCATTGTAAGTCGAGGTGGCTGCACCAAAAGTACCGGTTGTTAAAGACCCGGCTGAGGCGTTACTCAACGTGAGCGTGGCGGTGATGGTGTCGCCGGTATCCGGATCAGTGACCACGATATTGTTTAAATCCACCGGACTGCCGGGGTCTTCGGTGTAGTTTACGGTGTGGGTCAGGTTGGTAGCCGTGGGTGCATCGTTGACAGGGGTTACCGTAAAACTGATCACCCCATCCGCCGGCCCCGTATCGGCCGCATCGCGGATGCGGGTGGTAATGGTGAAATTCTGGTCCCAGTTGCTGGCAGGATTAAACGCCACCGCAGCCAGGGCCGCATTCACGTTGGCGACCGTGCCTGACACTGTCCAGATACCGGTACCCGCATTGTAAGTTGATGTGGCTGCACCAAAAGTACCGGTTGTTAAAGACCCGGCCGAGGCGTTACTCAACGTGAGCGTGGCGGCAATGGTATCGCCATCATCGTCATCCGTTACCACGATATCGTTGATGGCCACAGGCGCACCCGGGTCTTCGGTAAAGCTCAGGCTTTGGGTCAGGTTGGTGGCAGTGGGAACAGTATTCACAACAGGAGCATCATCCAACACGATGCGAAAGGCCATGTCGTAGTCAGCATCGACGATATCCATGTAAACCATGCTGCCGCCACTGTAGTTATTAGTAAAGAAATACACAGGCCCTATACCGGTGTTATCTGGCTGCCCTCCTGTAAAATAAAAAGTGTACTGCTGCCCATCAGTGACAGGCACAGGTGGATCGATGAGTAACGGATGGAACGAATCGATCCGGTAGGAATCAACCACCACGGTTGTCGTGTTGATGGATTGAACGTTGATATTGGACTGTGTATACAATACGCTCCCTGCCGTTCCTTCACCTTGATAAACCGTCAGGTTAAAGGTTCCCGCTACATTATGGCTGGATAACGCCACACCGATTTCAGTCAGTACACCGGTTTTGGTAGCAGTAAAGGTTTGTCCATTCGGCATATCATAATTGGGTTCGAACTGGGCATCAGCATGAACCGACAGATTTGACGGATTCTGAATAACGACCTGCTGTCCGTAAGCAGTGGATACAATAGACAGCAACAGCACCCACAAGAAAAACTGGCTGCCGGACCGGTTCCGGAAAAATGGTGTATTCATAGTTGTTTCCTGTCAAATCAAGTAAATCTGCCTATCGTGAGTACCTATCGATACTGTCTGCCTACCCCACTCTCCAATCCAAAACCAACAACATCCTTAATCAAGGTTTTTGAGGATAAATACCTTCAAGGGCGATAATGAAGCTTAACGTCAGGTAAGGCTGCATATTGTTATGCGGCTGACCACCACCTGTAGCAGACAGGGCCTCGACATTCATGTCCACATCGGGATTACTGGCATAGGGCTTTGGCAATATCGGTGGATTCGCTGGTTCAGCACCCCAGATATTGTTGGCCGGGTCATTTTTACCAGCGTTGAAAACACTGGAAGCCTGTGGCACATGCGAATGGTTGGGTATTTGATCGATTGTCAGGGTCTCAGTGGCATTTCCAAAAGTTTCCCCCACGGAGCGTGGTGTCAATCCCGGCCCAGCTCCCTGGCCAACGGGTACAGTGCCCTGGAGATTAGGCAGGGCATAAGTCGTTCTACCATCCCCGCCATAGCGGTTGCCAATGACGGAAAACAAGATAGGATTTTGTTGAACGTACATTGTACTGCCATCGCAGAGTGCCCAACCTTTGGGTGCGAAATTGCCTGTAAACAAACGGATTTCACCGATATAAGGATCCATGCATTATCTCCTGCTCAAGACTTGGAAGGGTAAATACCCTGAGTGGCAATACAAAACGACACCACCTGGTAAGGCTGCATATTATTGTGGCCCTGGTTAGTGCCCGCTGTTGCAATGGCGTTTGGGCTCAGCGTGGTATTTGCGCTATCAGCATAGATGGTATTCGTGCCAGTATTCGCCCAGACATTGTTTGATGGGCTTGCCTGATTAGCCGACGCCTGACTGCCGGACACCTGGTGCGTGTGAGGAGGGATTTCTTCAGTGGTCAGCACATGTGTGGACTCTCCACCGGCGCTGGCCAGTTGATGATTCTGCGACACTTGCAGAGGCACCCGGCCCCGCAGATCGGGTAGCATGAATGTTGTCCGGCCATCACCGCCATAGCGGTTTCCCAGAATGCTGAACAGCGCCTGGTTTTGGGATACCGGCATTACCTGGCCTTGACAGGGAACCCAGCCCCTGGGAATCACACCGAATGAGAACAACCGTATTTCGCCTACAAAAGGTTCTGCCATATCTGAGTCTCCTCTGAAATTTATGGACTGCCAAATCAACCCTGCGACGGGAAGACACCCTCCATCGCGATGATAAAACTCACCACCGTGCTGGGCATGATGTTGTCATGAGGTTGATTCCCACCCACACTGGATACCGCCCCGGCATTCATCGTAAGGTCAGCGTTACCGGACTGGTAGTTGGTAATACTGCTCAGCCCCCAGAATGCATTCTCCGGAGAAGCTTGCTGACTTTTTCCTGTATCGTTATTTGCGTTGGCAGTGTGGGTGTGGGCTGGCAGATTGGAAACCGTGAGCGTAACCGTTTCTGTCCCAGCTCGTTGCCCCAAAGGATATTGGGGCGATTGATGAATCGGTACCCGGCCCCGCAGATCCGGCAGCGCAAAGGTGCTTCTGCCATCACCGCCATAGATATTACCAATCAACGTGTACAAAACCTCATTCTCTGGAATCGACAATATACTGCCATCGCAGATTCTCCAGCCCTGCGGCGCGTAGTCGCCGGAAAACATACGGATTTCACCAACGTACTGATCGCTCATGCGCATCACCTCCATCAATAATTATCGAAGATTGTGTTACTGAATCATCCAGACAGCCCTGCGGATACCACGCGAGATGCAGATCGGTCTCGCTGGCACCGACCTGGCTGAAACCCAACCGCTGATACAGATGGCGGGCAGGACTGTCTGCACTGACACACAATGTCAACGCCCTGCCATGCCGCCTCACCCATTGCTGCACTTCCCGCAACACAGCGGACCCTATGCCCAGGTTGTGCCAGGCCGGCAGAAGCGCCACATCCACCAGGTGCAGGGTTGCAGCATCAGAATCGTAATGCAGCATTAACCGCCCTATGGCCTCGTCTTGCCGGAGAATCAATAAATGGTGTATTTCCGGGAACCGTGTTCTATAGGAATCCCGCTGAATCTGATACTGCTGGCGCACCAACGCATCGACAAATTCAGGAGGCATGGGAATAAGTGCAAGATATGGCCGACTGGCGAAAAACAAGTGCTCAAGAAATGGTTCATCTTCCCGCCCTGCCTCGCGCAGGCGGAAATCTTTCGGGAGTTTGAGTTCATCAAACATCTGTGATCCACCATATTGTTTTGTTTCCGAGTCCTTTGCCTCCCGAACACGATACCCCGGAAGACTCGCCCGGCCTTTGATGAAAGACCAGGCACATAACACAAACCACAGGCGATCATCACAACCCTGGCGGGCACGCTGATACATGTCCGCTCAATCATTGCGCACTACAGGCTATAGCATTTCAGCCGCCAATTAAATTACATGGTATAACGCGGCCAGGTATCGTTTGCTGCGCCTCCCCGGGTCAACCACACCGATAGACGCAACAGATACTTACCCTTGCTGAAGATAGTGCCCCGATGGATAACCACACCATTGAAGAATCGGAAGACAGCCTGCGCACCCTTATTATGTGAACTAGTAGGGATAATAAGAAGAAACCAGGGTTTCATAACACATGTGCAAGCAATCAACCGCCAACGACCGTTACCATACGATCGCAACCAAGTTTCTTAACACTAGATGAGAATTTCGAAATTACAAACCCAGGGAGCCCCTGGAATAATGCAAACAGGCCAAGTGACACCCTGCAACATCAATCATCAGCCATATGGCGCAATAATCCATAATTACCAGGATACAACCCGTCATGTTCACACACTCACGGGCAAGGGTTTCATCAACACGATCTCTCCCGCGTCAGGCTCGATGCTCGCCCCGTAGGCCAGCACTTCCACTCCCCTGGTCACGGCTTCACGCAGATATCTGCCATACACCGGATCTATCCCATCGGCGGGCTCCACCCATTTGATGCCGGTATGCTGCACGCAGAACATCAGGACGGCGCGGTGCCCCATAGCGGCCACCGCCATGAGTTCGCGCAGATGCCGGCTGCCGCGCTCACTGACCGCGTCGGGGAACAGCCCCTGGCCTTCGGCTTCCATCAGGGTCACGCTTTTGACTTCTATATAACAGCTGCGTGTGTCATTCGTGTTTCCATCCAGCAGGAAATCCACCCGGGACTTTTCCACACCATAGGTCTGTTCGCGTTTCAGGCTGGCATAGCCCTGCAGTTCGCTGATGACCCCTCTTTTGATAGCCGCTTCCACCAGACGGTTGGCCTGGCCGGTGTTGATACCCGCGAGATGACCGCCGGGCGTGGTGACCACCTCCAGCGTATGCGGGTATTTGCGTTGGGCATTGCCGCTGGTCGAGTACCAGCAGGGGCTGTCCGGCACCAGGCAATTCCTCATGGAACCGGTGTTGGGGCAGTGGAGCGTCAGCGCCTGCCCGTCCGGCAGGCGGACATCCGCCAAAAAGCGCTTGTAACGGCGGATCAGGCGAGCTTGCTGCCATTGGTGCATGGGGTTTTTCCGTCAAGGCCAAAGCCACCCATGGTAGCAGCCGGTGCCAGGCCGCCAAACCCGCAAATAGCATCTATAGTTGTAGCTTGCGGGTGCCCCTGGGGACCCTCGCCGCGAAGGCTGGCCGACCCCCTAAAAAGTACTGGCACCTGCCGGGGTTATCTGGTAGCTTGCCATCCCTTCAAATTTTGCGCCCGGCAAATCCAGCGCGAAATCTGCAGGCCAACCCCCTTAATAAGCGCTCCGCCCCTGGCGCGGCGCCTGATTCAGGAAGACCCGAGAGGCGTTAAATCATGCCGAAAAGCTCAGCCAATACCGAAACCTTCGCCCTGCGTCCCTTCGTGCCCTACAAGGAGAAAAAAGGCGAGGAGTACATGAATGCCGATCAAAAAGAGCATTTCAAGCAATTGCTGCTGAACTGGAAAATGGAACTGATGGAAGAAGTGGACCGCACCGTCAGCCACATGAAAGATGAAGCAGCCAACTTTCCCGATCCGGCGGACCGCGCCAGCCAGGAGGAAGAATTCAGCCTGGAGCTGCGCACCCGTGACCGCGAACGCAAACTGATCAAGAAAATCGACAGCACCATCGAGCTGATCGAGAACGACGATTACGGTTACTGCAACGCCTGTGGCGTCGAGATCGGCATCCGCCGTCTGGAGGCGCGGCCCACCGCAACCTTGTGCGTGGACTGCAAAACCCTCGACGAGATCAAAGAAAAACAGATCGGCGGCTGATCGTCATCCGGCGGATGGGAATCCCGTCCGCCCATGCCCAATGGCCACACCAGTCTTCTCCGCCACACCCGCCCACCCTCGACTTCCCTATATCGGCCGTTTTGCGCCCTCGCCTTCGGGCCCCCTGCATTTTGGTTCGCTCGTCAGCGCCCTCGGCAGTTACCTCCATGCCTGGGAACACGGCGGGCAATGGCTGGTGCGCATGGAGGATATAGACCCCCCGCGCGAACAGCCCGGCGCCCCGGATGCCATCCTCCGCTGCCTGGAAACTCACGCATTGCACTGGTCCGGCGAGGTGCTTTATCAAAGCCAGCGCCTGGAAGCCTATGAGGCCGTCCTCGCACAGCTGGAAACGCAGGGGCTGCTCTACGCCTGCGATTGCAGCCGCCAGGACCTGCAAGCCATGGGCGGGATTTACAACGGCCATTGCCGGGACCGCCGGGTGGACAGGCACAAACCCCACGCGCTGCGCCTGCGGCTCTATGAAGACTCCGCAGGCGAATGGCTGGCGTTTGACGACCTGTTCCAGGGCAGGCATGAACAGAACCTGCGCCAGGCGGTGGGCGACCCTATCCTCAAGCGCCGGGACGGTTTTTACGCCTATCAGTTGGCCGTGGTGGTCGATGATCTGTTCCAGGGCATCACCCATGTCATTCGCGGGCGGGACATCCTGGATGTGACGGCACGGCAGATCGCCTTTTTCACTATCCTGGGCCAGCCAGCGCCGGTGTATGGCCACCTGCCGCTGGCACTCAACACCCAGGGACAAAAACTGAGCAAGCAAAACCTGGCACCCGCCCTGGACCCGGCCAGGGCGGGCAACAATCTCTGGCAAGCGCTGGGGTTTTTAGGGCAGAATCCCCCTGCCGGGCTTGCCGATGCCAGCGCCGCCGAGGTGCTCGCCTGGGCCCGGCATCACTGGCGCAGCGAGCCCTTGTCGAGCATCCACAGCCACCCGGCGCCACCCACCTTCAGCGGATAGCCAGCCCCATGAACAACCAGCGCCTTGTGATACTGCTGTTGCTGATCGGCTATATCTTTTCGCCCACGCTGTTCAGTTGGATCATCAACCCCGAAGGCGCCTGGTATCGCCCCTACCTGATCTGGGTCCTGGTGATCGTGATCGCCTTCGCCTTGCAGGTGCGGCGCAAAAAGCCCCAGGACCTGCCCTAGCCCGCGCCCGCTGAACTGACATGACTTTCGATCTCCTGCACGTAGCGCTCATCGGTATCAGTTATCTGCTGTTGCTGTTCGGTATCGCCTGGATCACCGAGCGCGGCTGGATTCCCGAGTCCGTTACCGCCCACCCGATTGTCTACATTTTGTCTCTGGGCATTTTTGCCAGTGCCTGGGCATTTTACGGGGTGATCGATCTGGCCTTCTCTTACGGCTACGGCGCGCTCGCCTATTACCTCGGCACGGGCGCGCTCTTTCTGTTTGCGCCCGTGGCCCTGGCTCCGCTCGCCGAACTGGCGCGGCGCCACCAGGTCCATTCGCTGGCGGATCTGCTGGTGTTCCGCTATCACAGCCACGGCGTTGGCGCGCTGACCACCCTGTGCATGCTGCTGGGCATACTGCCGCTGATGGCGTTACAGATCCAGGCGATCGCCGACACCATGCACATCCTGACCGTGAGCAGCAGCCCGTCCCTGCCATTGGCGGGCACCGGGCTGACCTTCAAGGACCTGATGGCACTCTGCTATTGCGTGATACTCGCGGTATTCACCATCCTCTTTGGAGCCAACCGCGAACAGCACCGGGGCCTGATCACCGCCATGGCCTTCGAGTCCCTGCTCAAGGTCTGCGCCCTCTGCGCGGTGGGCCTGGTGGCGGTGTTCGGCATCTTCGGCGGGCTCGAGGGGCTGGACAACTGGCTGATGGAACACCCGGAAAACCTCGCCCTGCTGCACACGCCGATCCGCGATGGTTCCGCCCATACCCTGCTGCTGGTGTTTGTGGCAACCGCCGTGACCATGCCGCACATCTTCCACCTGGGACTTGCCGAAAACCCCTTGATGCGCAACTCCCATACGGTGACCTGGGCCTTCCCGCTGTTCCTGCTGCTCATGGCTCTGCCGATCTTCCCCATCCTCTGGGCGGGCTTTGAGCTGGCGGTTCCCCTGCCGGCGCAGTACTTCACCCTGGGCGTCCCGATCCTGTTCGAATCGCCGGGACTGGCCGTGCTCGCGTTCATCGGCGGCCTCTCGGCGGCCACCGGCGCCATGGTGGTGATGACCCTGGCCCTGGCAACCATGGTGCTCAACCATTGGCTGCTGCCCAGCTTCCGCCTGCGTGCGCGCCACGATATCTACCGGCAGCTGCTGTGGTTGCGGCGGGTACTGATTGCAACGCTGTTTTTGGGGGGCTATCTCGTCTACTGGGCGCTGGACAATCGCTACAGCCTGACCAACCTGGCCCTGATCGCCTTTATCGAAACCCTGCAATTCCTCCCGGGGACCTTTGCCATCGTCTTCTGGACCAAGGGCAACCGCCGCGGCATGATCGCGGGCCTGGCGGCGGGAACCCTGATCTGGGCCGTGGGTCTGCTGCTGCCCGCGCTTTTGGGATGGCAGAGCATTACCCTGCCGTTCATCGACCTCGCCATCCCGGTAGGCAACGACTACTGGAGCCAGGTGACACTCCTGTCGCTGGGACTCAACAGCCTTTGCTTTGTGGTGATTTCGCTGCTGACCCGCCAGACCGAGGAAGAGCACTACAGCGCCGACCTCTGCGCCGCCGATGAGCTGAGCCACCCCGTGCGCCAGGCGCTGGATGTCCACTCCGCGGCCGAGTTCAAGTCGCGCCTGGCGAGGCCCCTCGGCAAGGTCACCGCCAACCGCGAAGTGGATATTGCCTTGCAGGAGCTGGGGCTGAGCCTCAACGAGCGCCGCCCCTACGCCCTGCGCCGCCTGCGCGACCAGATCGAGGGCAACCTGTCGAGCCTGATGGGTATCCATGTGGCCAGCGAGATCATGGACAAGCACCTGCCTTTCCGGGTGGCGGAAACCATGGAGAGCGTGGACATCAACCTGATCGAAAACCGCCTGTCACAGTACCGCGACCACCTGACGGGCATGGCCGCCGAATTGAACAACCTGCGTCTCTATCACCGCAAGACCTTGCAGGAACTGCCCATGGCGGTCTGCTCCCTGGGCCGCGACAGCGAAATCCTGATGTGGAACCGGGCCATGGCGCAGCTCACCAACACCCCCAGCGAAGATGTGACCGGCTCCTATTTGCAGGATATCGCCGAACCCTGGCGCAGCCTGCTGATGGATTTCAGCCAGAGCAACGAGGCGCATTACTACCGCCGCGAAATCGAACTCAACGGCCGCCCCCACTGGGTGAGCCTGCACAAGGCCGCGATTGAGGGCACCATGAACGTGGGCGTCTACGACCAGGTGATACTGCTGGAAGACGTGACCGAAACCCAACTGCTGGAACAGGAACTCATCCACAGCGAACGCCTGGCCTCGGTGGGCCGCCTGGCGGCGGGCGTGGCCCACGAGATCGGCAATCCCATCACCGGCATCGCCTGCCTGGCGCAGAACCTGCGCTACGATACCGAAGACCCCGAGATCCTCGAAACCGCCGACCAGATATTGAGCCAGACCGACAGGGTCTCGCGCATCGTCCAGTCGCTGATGAGTTTCTCTCACAGCGGCAACCACAAAAAAAGCGATTTCGAGGCGGTCATCCTGCGCGATTGCGCCCGGGAGGCCATCGCCCTGCTGTCGCTGCAAAAGGACCGCAACCAGGTCATTTTCATCAACGATATCGCGCCGCGCGCCATCGTGGCGGGCGACGCCCAGCGGATGATCCAGGTGTTTATCAACCTCTTGTCGAACGCCCGGGATGCCAGCCCACCGGAAGGGCGTGTTATCCTAGCCAGCGACGAGGACGAATACAGCATCATCATCACCGTGACCGACGAGGGCCCGGGCATAGCGCCGGAGCATATCGACCAGATTTTCGAGCCCTTCTTCACCACCAAGGACCCGGGCGATGGCACTGGGCTGGGTCTGGCCATGGTGTACAGCATCGTGGACGACCACGGGGGTCTGCTGGATATCACCAGCCCTGCGGACCCGGTGCGCCAGCGCGGCGCAAAATTCACCATCAAATTACCGCGTCACCTGGATTCAATGTCGTGAATCTGAGGTAGGATAAGACGCTCTCAACGACAGCGAACAGCGATCCCGGCTATGAGCAAGATTCTGATAGTTGAAGACGAATCCATTATCCGCACCGCCCTGCGCAAACTGCTGGAGCGGAATCAGTACGAGGTGAGCGAAGCGCCTTCGGTCAAAGAAGCGACCAGCCGTTTCCAGCTCAAGGATTTTGATCTGATCATCAGCGACCTGCGCCTGCCCGGGGCCCCCGGCACCGACCTGATCAAGCTGGCGGGCGATATTCCGGTGCTGATAATGACCAGCTACGCCAGTTTGCGCTCGGCGGTGGACTCCATGCGCATGGGCGCGGTGGACTATATCGCCAAGCCCTTCGACCACGACGAGATGGTCACCGCTGTCAAGCGGGTGATCGGCAAGACCCGGGCCGGACGCAGCGCCAATCACACCAGCCAGACGGCCAGTCACGCCATCGCCGGGATGATCGGCAGCAGCGATGTGATGCAGGACCTCTACAACCGCATCCACAAGGTGGCGCCCACCAATGCCACCGTCCTGATCCACGGCGAAACCGGCACCGGCAAGGAGCTGGTGGCCCGCGCGCTCCACGAGGAAAGCCAGCGCGCCGATCACCTGATGATCTCGGTCAACTGCGCCGCCATCCCCGAAACCCTGATCGAATCCGAGCTCTTCGGCCACGAAAAAGGCGCCTTTACCG
>CAYWCW010000043.1:0-15748 GCA_964456865.1 uncultured Cellvibrionaceae bacterium | reverse complement strand
CGCGAAGGTGGACGTACGGTGGGTGCTGGGGTGGTGGCTAAAATCATCCAGTAAGGTGTTTTGTGGGGTACAAAGGTGAATCCTTTGTACCCTTTCGTGTTTTAGGCCAGTAGTTCAGTTGGTAGAGCGTCGGTCTCCAAAACCGAATGTCGGGGGTTCGAGTCCCTCCTGGCCTGCCATCTAACGAGTGAAGGTTTCTGCAGCGAATGAACGTGAAAAGCGAAGCAAAAGAATACCGGTTTGATGCCCTTAAATGGCTCTTGGTATTGATATTGGTTGCTGCGGGCGTTGTTGGAAACTCGCACTTTTCATCCGAGCCCCTGTTGTATCGTGTGCTTGCGCTTCTTGCGCTGGCCGTGGTGGCCGGTGTGATTGCATTCAATACTGCCAAAGGTGCCGCCCTGTGGGAGCTTGGGCAGGGCTCCATCGTCGAGCTGCGCAAAGTGGTGTGGCCGACCCGGCAGGAAACCAACCAGACCACCTTGATTGTGGTGGCCGTTGTTATCGTTATGTCAATTATTCTCTGGCTGCTGGACACCTTCTTCGGGTGGATAGCGTCCATGATCATAGGGTAGCGAATCATGGCCAAGCGTTGGTATGTAGTTCACGCCTATTCGGGTTACGAAAAAAAGGTAGCGGCGTCTCTGCGTGAGCGCGTTGCCCTGCACCAGATGGAAGACAGTTTTGGCGAGATTCTCGTTCCCACTGAAGAAGTGGTCGAGATGCGTGGTGGCCAAAAGCGTAAAAGCGAACGCAAGTTTTTCCCGGGCTACGTCCTGGTGCAGATGGAATTGAATGATGACACCTGGCATTTGGTGAAAGATACGCCGCGCGTCATGGGTTTCATCGGCGGCAAAGCGGATCAGCCTGCGCCCATCACCGAGAAAGAGGCCGAGGCTATCCTGCGCCGTGTCGATGATTCTGTCGAGAAGCCCAAGCCCAAGACGATTTTTGAGCCGGGTGAAATGGTTCGTGTTACCGATGGTCCGTTCAACGATTTCAACGGGGTCGTTGAAGAGGTCAACTACGATAAAAGCCGTCTGCGTGTGGCGGTACTGATTTTTGGTCGCTCCACGCCGGTAGAGCTCGAGTTCAGTCAGGTTGAAAAAACCTGATTGAATCCTGAAGGTTTCATGCCCTTCTTTGCCTGTGCAGAGAAGGGTTTTCGCGTCCTTGGTCAAATTGTTCCGGCAATTTAACCAAGGAGGGGAGCCTGAGACGAATGGTTTTGCCAAAATCCATTCCGAGGCGCTAACACCCAATGGGGAGTCAATCACATGGCAAAGAAAGTCACCGCCTATGTCAAGCTGCAGGTTGCAGCAGGCAAAGCAAACCCTAGCCCACCAGTTGGTCCCGCTTTGGGTCAGCATGGTGTAAACATCATGGAATTCTGTAAAGCGTTCAACGCCCAGACCCAGAGTCTGGAGCCGGGTGCTCCCGTGCCTGTTGTGATCAGCGTTTACAGCGATCGCAGCTTCACCTTCGTCATGAAGACCCCGCCGGCGTCCTTCCTGCTGAAAAAAGCAGCGGGCGTTACCAGTGGTAGTGGCCGCCCCAATACCAATAAGGTAGGCAAGGTAAACCGTGCCCAGTTGGAAGCCATTGCTACCACCAAACTGCCGGATCTGACCGCGGCGGATATGGATGCAGCTGTACGTACCATTGCCGGCTCTGCCCGTTCAATGGGTCTTGATGTGGAGGGTGTGTAAGATGGCCAAAATTTCCAAGCGTCAACGTCTGATCAAAGAAAAAGTTGACTCCAGCAAGCAATATTCCATTGAAGAAGCCGTCGCTCTGCTGAAAGAGCTGTCAACGGTCAAGTTTGCTGAAACTGTTGATGTGTCCATCAATCTGGGCATCGATCCGCGTAAGTCCGATCAGTCGGTCCGTGGTGCAACCACACTGCCGCACGGTAACGGTAAAGATGTCCGCGTCGCTGTGTTCACCCAGGGCGCCAATGCTGAAGCTGCCAAGGCAGCCGGTGCTGAGCTGGTTGGTATGGATGACCTGGCCGCTGAAATCAAAGCCGGCAAAATGGATTTCGATGTTGTGATCGCCAGCCCGGATGCCATGCGCGTTGTTGGCCAGTTGGGTCAGGTTCTCGGTCCCCGCGGCCTGATGCCCAACCCCAAAACCGGTACCGTGACACCGGACGTGGTGACCGCGGTCAAAAATGCGAAGGCCGGTCAGGTTCGTTATCGCGCTGAGAAGGGTGGCATCATCCATGGCGGCATCGGCAAGATCTCATTTGATGTTGTTGCCATCAAAGAAAACCTGGAAGCACTGGTTGCGGACCTGAAAAAGGCCAAGCCAGCCACCTCCAAGGGTATATATCTGAAGAGAATCGCTCTGAGTACCACTATGGGACCGGGGTTGGTTATCGACCAATCGTCTCTGGCTATTTGATCGGCGGGACGATGACAGAACTTTGGGGTTCGCGCTTTACAAGGTGCGGGCCGTCAAAGACCGTAGGTGAGTCGAGATCAGTTGAAGTTGACTCTTAATTTGCTCAAGGCCTTGTGCTTGAAAGTAGACCTACGCAGATGGTGAGACCCAATTCGGCCGGCCTTTATGGCATAGGCGAATGACATCACCGAATGATTGCCCCGCTCGTGGTTTGAGCAGGGTTTGATGTTAACGATTAAGCGCAAGCTTATGACATGCAGGAGAAATCCCGTGGCATTAGGACTTGATGGCAAAAAAGCGATTGTCGCTGAAGTCCATGAAGCTGCTAAGGGCGCTTTGTCTGCGGTAGTGGCCGATTCTCGCGGCGTTACTGTTGGCAAGATGACCGCTCTGCGTAAGCAGGCCCGTGAAGCTGGCGTCTGGGTTAAAGTCGTCCGTAACACGCTGGCTCGTCGCGCGGTTCAAGGTACAGCATACGAGTGTCTTTCAGACTCTTTCGTAGGCCCGACACTGATCGCATTCTCTAACGAACATCCTGGTGCTGGTGCACGTATTCTTCAGGATTTCGCCAAGGAGAACGATAAGTTCGAGCTCAAAGCTGCTGCCTTTGAGGGTGAAGTGGTAAGCATCGCCGTGTTGGCTACTCTGCCGACCTACGACGAAGCTGTCGCTCGCCTGTTGCGCACGATGAAAGAAGCAGCCGCTGGCAAACTGGTTCGCACTATTGCGGCCGTTCGCGACCAAAAAGAACAACAAGCTGCCTGATGGCGGCTTTGTTAATGACTTAACTAGCCCAAGGGCTCCCTTAATCAGGAATTGAGACATGTCTCTGACTAAAGAAGATATCATCAATGCCATCGCCGAAATGTCTGTTAAAGACATTGTCGAGCTGGTATCCGCGATGGAAGAAAAGTTCGGTGTTAGCGCTGCCGCCGCTGTTGCTGCTCCGGCTGCTGCTGGTCCGGCTGCTGCCGCTGAAGAACAAACAGAATTCGACGTGATTCTGTCTTCTGCTGGTGACAAGAAAGTTAACGTGATCAAGGCTGTACGTGAAATCACCGGTCTGGGCCTGAAAGAAGCCAAAGACCTGGTTGAAGCTGCACCGAAAGCCGTTAAAGAAGGTATTTCCAAGGCTGATGCTGATGCAGCTAAGGCCAAACTGGAAGAAGCCGGCGCTGTTGTAGAGCTGAAGTAATTCTGCTCGTGCATTGCTTGGTCCGGTTGCAAAATTGGACGCGAGGCTGGTGGGCTTTTGCCTGCCAGCCTTTTTCCGTTTGCATAATCCTGGCGGGTAAATGCGTGTAAATCTCTGGTGACATCCGTTACCGGGGCTTCAGGTTTGATCCTGGCTGCTGAGCTGACAGCAGTAGAAATATCAAACATGCACCAAGTTAATCGAGTTGAGAGAAAACGCCAACCGCGTTTTTTATGGCTGCAATCGAGCCCGATCCGCGAACAAGCTGGGGAATACAGATGGCTTACTCATACACTGAGAAAAAACGTATCCGTAAAGATTTTGGCAAGTTGCCCCACGTCATGGATGTGCCCTACCTTTTGGCGATCCAGCTGGATTCATACCGGAATTTCACCCAGGCAGACCTGCCTCCCAGCAAGCGCGAGGATGTCGGCTTGCATGCGGCTTTCCGATCAGTGTTTCCGATAGTCAGCTATTCCGGCAATGCAGCGCTTGAATATGTCAGCTATGCCCTCGGCAAGGCGGCGTTTGATGTCAATGAATGTATTTTGCGCGGCGTGACCTACGCTGTGCCTCTGCGCGTGAAAGTGCGCCTGATCATTTATGATCGCGAGTCCGCCAACAAAGCGATCAAGGATATTAAAGAGCAAGAAGTGTACATGGGTGAGATTCCACTCATGACGGATAACGGTACCTTTGTCATCAATGGTACCGAGCGTGTCATCGTGTCCCAGTTGCACCGCTCTCCGGGTGTGTTCTTTGATCATGACAAAGGTAAGACACATTCTTCCGGCAAGCTGCTCTATTCCGCGCGCATCATTCCTTACCGCGGCTCCTGGCTGGATTTCGAATTCGACCCCAAAGACCTGCTTTACGTGCGTATCGACCGTCGCCGTAAGCTGCCGGCTACCATTTTGTTGCGCGCCCTGGGTTTTTCGTCCCAGGAAATGCTGGAAATGTTCTTTGAGACCAGCAGTTTTGCGCTGGGCAAGAACGGCCAGTTCATCTTTGAAGTGGTTCCATCGCGCCTGCGCGGTGATGTGGCCACATTTGATATCAAAGACAAAAAAGGCAACGTCATCGTTGAGGAAGGTCGCCGTATCACCGCCCGCCATATCCGCCAGCTGGAAAAAGCCGGTGTGGACAAGATGGAAGTGCCGGCAGAGTACTTGCTGGGCCGTTCACTGGCGAAGGACGCGGTGGATGTCAAAACCGGCGAAGTGGTGTTCGAGTGCAATACTGAAATCACCGCCGACATCCTGGCTAAAATTTCCGCGCTGGGTGTAGAGAAGATCGAGACCCTGTACACCAACGAACTGGACTGTGGTCCCTTCGTTTCCGAAACACTGCGTGTCGACCCCACCCGCACCCAACTGGAGGCGCTGGTGGAAATCTATCGCATGATGCGCCCGGGCGAGCCACCAACCAAAGAATCCGCTGAAACGCTGTTCCAGAACCTGTTCTTTTCACAGGAACGCTACGACCTGTCCGCTGTTGGTCGCATGAAGTTCAACCGCCGTCTCGGCCGTGAAGTTGAAACTGGCGAGGGTACCCTGTCGAATGATGACATCGTTGACGTCATGAAGACATTGATCGCCATCCGCAACGGAAAAGGCATTGTGGATGATATCGATCACCTGGGTAACCGTCGTGTACGCTCCGTGGGTGAAATGGCGGAGAACCAGTTCCGTGTAGGCCTGGTGCGCGTTGAGCGTGCGGTGAAAGAGCGCCTTTCCATGGCTGAAAGCGAAGGCCTGATGCCGCAGGATCTGATCAATGCCAAGCCGGTTGCCGCTGCGGTAAAAGAATTCTTCGGTTCTTCCCAGCTGTCGCAGTTCATGGATCAGAACAACCCGCTGTCGGAAGTGACGCACAAGCGCCGCGTATCGGCCCTCGGCCCGGGTGGCTTGACCCGTGAACGCGCAGGCTTTGAAGTGCGCGACGTGCACCCGACCCACTATGGCCGTGTCTGCCCGATCGAAACCCCGGAAGGTCCGAACATCGGTCTGATCAACTCACTGGCCACCTATGCGCGCACCAACAGCTATGGCTTCCTGGAAAGCCCGTATCGCAAGGTGGTCAATGGCAAGGTAACGAATGATATCGAGTTCCTGTCAGCGATCAATGAATCCGAATACGTGATTGCCCAGGCGTCCGCTTCGGTGGATGCCAAAGGCAATCTGACCGAAGACCTGGTGTCCGTGCGTCACCAGAATGAATTCACCCTCAAGGCGCCGACCGATGTGCAATATATGGATGTTTCAGCCCGTCAGGTGGTGTCGGTCGCAGCGTCGTTGATTCCCTTCCTGGAGCACGACGACGCCAACCGTGCACTCATGGGCTCCAACATGCAACGTCAGGCAGTGCCGACGCTCAAATCCGAGAAGCCGCTGGTCGGCACCGGTATGGAGCGCAATGTGGCTGCAGACTCCGGTGTTTGTGTGGTTGCCAAGCGCGGTGGTGTGGTCGACAGCGTTGATGCCGGCCGTATCGTGATCAAGGTTCACGATGATGAGGTGGCCGCAGGCGATGCCGGTGTCGATATCTACAACCTGATCAAATATACCCGTTCCAACCAAAACACCTGCATCAACCAGCGTCCGATCGTCAGCATGGGTGATGTGATTTCGCGTGGCGACATTCTGGCGGATGGTCCTTCCGTGGATATGGGTGAACTGGCACTGGGCCAGAATATGCGCATCGCATTCATGCCCTGGAACGGTTACAACTTCGAAGACTCCATCCTGGTGTCCGAGCGTGTCGTGCAGGATGACCGCTTCACAACCATCCACATCCAGGAACTGACCTGTATCGCCCGTGATACCAAGTTGGGCAGCGAGGAAATCACCGCTGATATTCCCAACGTAGGCGAAAGCGCGCTGAGCAAGCTGGATGAGTCCGGTATTGTCTATATCGGCGCTGAAGTGGGTGGTGGCGATATTCTGGTTGGCAAGGTCACGCCGAAAGGCGAAACCCAGCTGACACCGGAAGAAAAACTGTTGCGTGCCATTTTCGGTGAGAAGGCGTCCGATGTTAAAGACACATCGCTGCGCGTACCTTCCGGCACCAAGGGTACGGTTATCGATGTGCAGGTCTTTACCCGCGATGGTCTGGAAAAAGATCAGCGCAGCCTGGAGATCGAAAAGTACCAGCTCGATGAGGTGCGTAAAAACCTCAACGAAGAATACCGGATCATGGAGACCGCCACGCTGGATCGCCTGCGTGTGGCACTGGTCGGCCAGAAAGTGGCTTCCGGTAAGGGCGTGAAAAAAGGTGAAGTGCTCTCGCACGAAGCGCTGGATGGCCTGGACAAAGACCAGTGGTTCAAACTGCGCATGCAGGAAGAATCACTCAACGAACAGATCGATCGCGCCGAGGAACAATTGGCCGAGCGTCGCAAGATCCTCGATGAGCGCTTTGAAGACAAGAAACGCAAGCTGTCCACAGGTGATGACCTGGCGCCAGGCGTACTCAAGATCGTCAAGGTCTATCTGGCGATCAAGCGCCGTATTCAGCCTGGCGACAAGATGGCCGGCCGTCACGGTAACAAGGGTGTGATCTCCGTAATCATGCCGGTGGAAGACATGCCTTATGACGAGAACGGTGAGCCGGTGGATATAGTGCTCAATCCGTTGGGCGTACCGTCGCGCATGAACGTGGGCCAGGTGCTCGAAATGCATTTGGGCCTGGCGGCCAAAGGGCTTGGGCGCAAGATCGACGACATGATCCGCAGCCAGCGCGCAGCGGCCGAAGTGCGCAAGTTCCTCGAGGAAATCTACAACAACACCGGCGATGTTGCCGCCCGTGAAGATCTGAAGTCTTTCAGTGATACAGAAATTCTGGAGCTGGCGAGTAACCTGACTGAAGGTGTGCCCATGGCGACTCCCGTCTTCGATGGTGCCAAGGAGCATGAGATCAAAGCGCTGCTGCGTTTGGCGGAGCTGCCGGAAAGTGGTCAGATGACCCTCTATGATGGCCGCACCGGTGACCAGTTCAGCCGTTCGGTGACTGTGGGCTACATGTACATGCTCAAACTGAATCACCTGGTCGACGACAAAATGCACGCTCGCTCCACCGGTTCGTACAGTCTGGTTACGCAGCAGCCCCTGGGCGGTAAAGCGCAGTTCGGTGGCCAGCGTTTCGGGGAGATGGAGGTCTGGGCGCTGGAAGCCTACGGTGCCGCCTACACTCTGCAGGAAATGCTCACGGTCAAATCCGATGACGTGGCCGGTCGTACCAAGATGTACAAAAACATCGTCGATGGCGATCACCGCATGGAGCCCGGCATGCCGGAGTCCTTTAACGTACTCGTTAAGGAAATTCGCTCCCTGGGTATCAACATGGAACTGGAGCAGGACGATTAACCAACGTCGCAACTCAGCAGGGCCGTCCAGCAGGGCGGCCCCATGTGCAAGCACACACTGACGCTCACGCATTGCAGCTCATTGGAGAACAGCCTTGAAAGACTTACTGAACTTACTCAAGTCCCAGGGACAAGTCGAAGAGTTCGACGCTATCCGTATCAGCCTGGCTTCCCCGGAGATGATCCGCTCCTGGTCCTATGGCGAAGTCAAAAAACCGGAAACCATCAATTACCGTACGTTCAAGCCCGAGCGTGAGGGTCTTTTCTGTGCCAAGATTTTTGGTCCGGTAAAAGACTACGAATGCCTCTGCGGCAAATACAAGCGCATGAAGCACCGCGGCATCATCTGCGAAAAATGTGGCGTGGAAGTGACCCTGGCCAAGGTACGCCGCGAGCGCATGGGCCACATCGAGCTGGCCAGCCCTGTCGCGCACATCTGGTTCCTCAAGTCCCTGCCGAGCCGTATCGGTTTGCTGCTGGATATGACCCTGCGCGATATCGAGCGGGTGCTTTATTTTGAATCCTATGTGGTGACCGATCCTGGCATGACCACACTGGATCGTGGCCAGTTGCTGACCGACGAACAGTATTTCGAGGCCATGGAAGAGTTTGGCGATGACTTCGAAGCCAAGATGGGCGCCGAGGCCATCCAGACCTTGATGCGTGACATCCATCTGGAAGCTGAAGTGCAGAAGTTGCGTGAAGAAATTCCCAACACCACGTCAGAAACCAAGATCAAGAAGTACTCCAAACGCCTGAAGCTGCTGGAAGCCTTCCTGCAATCCGGCAACAAGCCGGAGTGGATGGTGATGGAGGTATTGCCGGTTCTGCCACCAGATCTGCGTCCGCTGGTACCGCTGGATGGCGGCCGTTTTGCCACGTCTGACCTGAACGATCTGTATCGCCGTGTGATCAACCGTAACAACCGGTTGAAGCGCCTGCTGGACTTGAATGCACCCGATATCATCGTGCGCAACGAAAAACGTATGCTGCAGGAAGCGGTGGATGCCTTGCTGGACAACGGCCGCCGTGGCCGCGCCATCACCGGCTCCAACAAGCGTCCGCTGAAATCGCTGGCGGACATGATTAAAGGTAAACAAGGCCGCTTCCGTCAAAACCTGCTCGGCAAGCGTGTGGACTACTCCGGCCGTTCGGTAATCGTGGTAGGCCCGACCCTGCGTCTGCACCAGTGTGGCCTGCCCAAGAAAATGGCGCTGGAACTGTTCAAGCCCTTCATTTTCAGCAAGCTGGAACTACGCGGTCTGGCGACTACCATCAAAGCCGCCAAGAAAATGGTGGAGCGTGAGGAAGCGGTCGTATGGGACATCCTGGATGAAGTGATCCGCGAGCACCCGGTACTGCTGAACCGCGCCCCGACCCTGCACCGTCTGGGCATCCAGGCGTTTGAGCCGGTGCTGATCGAAGGTAAAGCGATTCAACTGCACCCGCTGGTGTGCGCGGCCTATAACGCCGACTTCGACGGTGACCAGATGGCCGTTCACGTGCCGCTGACGCTGGAAGCCCAGCTCGAAGCCCGTGCGCTGATGATGTCCACCAACAACATCCTGTCGCCGGCCTCCGGTGAACCGATCATCGTTCCCTCCCAGGACGTGGTGCTTGGCCTTTACTGGATGACGCGTGAGCGTATCAACGCCAAGGGCGAAGGCATGGCCTTTGCCGACGCGGCGGAAGTGTCCCGTGCCTACTATGCCAAGCAGGTGGATCTGCAAGCGCGCATCAAGGTGCGTCTGGTGGAAACCCTGATCGACGCGGAAGGTGAAAAGCACAGCGAGATCAAGCGGGTAGACACCACTGTGGGTCGCGTGTTGCTATGGGAAATCGTACCCGCTGGCATCCCTCTCGAGATGATCAACCGCCCGATGGTGAAAAAAGCCATCTCCGCGGTCATCAACTACTGCTATCGCGTTGTCGGCCTGAAAGCCACGGTGATCTTTGCCGACCGTTTGATGTACATGGGCTATGACTTCTCTACCAAGTCAGGTTCGTCCATCGGTGTGAACGACTTTGCGATCCCGGCCGCCAAGGCCGACATCATTGCCCGCGCCGATGCGGAAGTGAAAGAGATTGAAACCCAGTATGCCTCCGGTCTGGTAACCCAGGGCGAGAAATACAACAAAGTCATCGATATCTGGTCCAGGGCCAATGACCTAGTGGCCAAGTCGATGATGGAAGGTATTTCCAAAGAGGCGGTGGTCAATCGCGAAGGTAAAGAGGAATATCAATCCTCATTCAACTCGGTATTCATGTACGCGGATTCCGGCGCGCGGGGCTCGCCCGCCCAGATCCGTCAGCTGGCGGGTATGCGCGGTCTGATGGCGCGTCCTGATGGCTCGATCATTGAAACACCCATCAAGGCCAACTTCCGTGAAGGTCTGAACGTACTCCAGTACTTCATTTCAACCCACGGGGCCCGTAAAGGTTTGGCGGATACCGCGCTGAAAACCGCGAACTCCGGTTACCTGACCCGCCGTCTGGTGGACGTGGCCCAGGACCTGGTTGTGACCATGCAGGATTGCGGTACCGATGCCGGCCTGACCATGTCGCCCGTCATCGAAGGTGGCGATGTCATCGAATCGCTGGGTGACCGTATCCTGGGTCGTGTGGTGGCTCGTGATGTGGTGCGTCCGGGCAGTGACGAGATTCTGGTACCTGCCGGCACCATGATCGACGAAGCCTGGGTCGAGCGCATCGAAGCCATGGGGATCGACGAAGTCTGTGTGCGCTCGCCCATCACCTGTGATGCGCGCAACGGCATCTGCTCCATGTGTTATGGCCGCGACCTGGCCCGTGGTCACCGCGTCAACGTGGGTGAAGCCGTGGGTGTCATCGCCGCCCAGTCCATCGGTGAACCGGGTACCCAGTTGACCATGCGGACCTTCCACATCGGTGGTGCGGCATCCCGTGCGTCAGCAGCGGACAGTGTTCAGGTCAAGCAGGAAGGCAGTGTCCGCCTGCTCAACGTCAAGGTTGTAACCAACCCGGCTGGCCATCTGGTGGCTGTGTCCCGTTCCGGTGAACTGGCGGTGGCCGATGCCAGTGGCCGCGAGCGCGAACGTTACAAGATTCCCTACGGTGCCGTGATCACGGTCAAGGACGGCGAAGCCGTCAAAGGTGGCCAGATCGTCGCCAAGTGGGACCCGCACACCCACCCGATCGTGTCCGAGGTGGCTGGTACCGTGGCCTTCTCCGGCATGGAAGATGGCCTGTCCATTCGCCGTCAGACCGACGAGCTGACCGGCTTGAGCTCCATAGAAGTGCTCGATCCGGCCGAGCGGCCTTCCGCCGGCAAGGATTTGCGCCCGGCGGTAACGCTGGTGGATGCCAAGGGCAAAGAACTGTTCCTGGCCAACACCAATGTGCCGGCACACTACATGCTGCCAGCCAAGGCGATCCTGAGCATCAACAATAGTGACCAGATCAATGTGGGCGATGTTATCGCCCGTATCCCGCAGGAAGGCTCCAAGACCCGTGACATTACCGGTGGTCTGCCTCGTGTTGCCGACCTGTTCGAAGCGCGCCGCCCGAAAGAGCCCTCCATCCTGGCGGAAATCTCCGGTACGGTCAGTTTCGGAAAGGAAACCAAAGGCAAGCGCCGCCTGGTCATTACCCCGATCGACGGCCAGGTGTTGCCCGATGGCTCCACGCATTATGAGGTTCTGATCCCCAAACACCGCCAGTTGACCGTGTTCGAAGGTGAGCAGGTCGAGAAGGGTGAGGTGGTGTCCGATGGTCCGGCGAACCCCCACGACATTCTGCGTTTGCAGGGCGTCGAGGCGCTGTCCCGCTACATCACCAACGAAATCCAGGACGTTTACCGTCTCCAGGGCGTGAAGATCAATGACAAGCACATTGAAACCATCGTCCGCCAGATGCTGCGCAAAGTGGAGATCACCACCATGGGCGACTCCAGCTTCGTGAAGGGTGAGCAGGTGGAGTACACCCAGGTGCTGGAAGAAAACGAGCGCCTGCGCTCGGACGGCAAGCAGCCCGCTAACTACGAGCGCCTGCTGCTGGGTATCACCAAGGCCTCCCTGGCGACCGAGTCCTTCATCTCGGCGGCCTCCTTCCAGGAGACTACACGGGTACTGACCGAAGCCGCCGTAACGGGTAAAAAGGACAGCCTGCGCGGCCTGAAAGAGAACGTGGTCGTGGGACGCCTGATTCCGGCAGGGACCGGCCTGGCCTACCACAGCGACCGCAAGCGCAAGCGTGACGCGGCCTTGAATACGTCTGATGTGGGTGTGAGTGCCGAGGATGTCGAAGCGGCACTGACCGAGGCGCTCAAGTCCAGCGCCAGCTAACGGCCTTGACGGGCCGGCGAGGGGGGTATCCCCCTTGCACCGGGCAGGTAACCGGACAACGGGTTGATGCGAATCAACCCGTTTGTTTTGGTTTTGCTTGCCTTGACGTGGGTGGGTGGCCTCTTTACAATGCGCCACCCGCTTTTTCCGAGTGGGGAATGGCCTGTCCATTCTCATTAATCTGGCCTTCGTAAGAAGGCGTTTTTATCTGTGGAGTTTAGTTTCATGGCAACGATCAACCAGTTGGTTCGTAAGCCGAGAAAACGTAAGGTAGAAAAGAGCGACGTTCCTGCTCTGCAAGGCAATCCGCAAAAGCGCGGTGTCTGCACCCGCGTTTATACCACGACACCCAAAAAGCCCAACTCAGCACTGCGCAAGGTCTGCCGTGTGCGTCTGACCAATGGCTTTGAAGTGACGTCGTACATTGGCGGTGAAGGTCACAACCTGCAGGAGCACAGTGTGGTGCTGATTCGCGGCGGTCGTGTCAAGGACCTCCCGGGTGTGCGTTATCACACCGTTCGTGGTTCGCTCGATACTTCCGGTGTGGCCAAGCGCAAACAAGGCCGCTCCAAGTACGGTGCCAAGCGTCCCAAGTAAGTTGGGAATGCATGCCCGTCAAACCTGAGTTTTCGGTAAAGAACCGAGTAAGGCCAGGCGCTGATGTCGTCCTGGAAAATCCCTGAAGAGAGGCTATCAAGATGCCAAGAAGAAGAGTTGTCGCCAAGCGCGAAGTGTTGCCGGACCCCAAGTACGGCAATGTGACTCTGGCGAAGTTTATGAACCACGTGATGATCAGTGGTAAGAAATCCATTGCCGAAAGCATAGTCTACGGCGCCATGGATATTGTTAAAACCAAATTGAACCGCGATCCGCTCGAGGTATTCGACGAGGCACTGGAAAACATTGCGCCACTGGTGGAAGTAAAATCCCGCCGTGTGGGTGGTGCTACCTATCAGGTGCCGGTTGAAGTCCGCGCATCCCGTCGTACCGCTCTGGCAATGCGTTGGCTGGTGGATTTCTCGCGCAAGCGCGGTGAAAAGTCCATGCCCCAGCGCCTGGCTGGTGAGCTGATGGATGCCTCCCAAGGCAAGGGTGCCGCGGTCAAGAAGCGTGAAGATGTGCACCGCATGGCTGAGGCCAACAAGGCCTTCTCTCACTACCGCTTCTAAATCAGTATCGGACATAAAAGGCAGCCTCGGAGCTGCCTTTTACCTTTCAAAGATTTTGTCATTTGGGGAATACAGCCGTGGCACGTAAAACACCTATTGCACGCTACCGTAATATCGGTATCTGTGCTCACGTAGACGCCGGTAAAACCACCACTACCGAACGCGTTATTTTTTATA
The DNA here is from genome assembly GCA_964456865.1 of uncultured Cellvibrionaceae bacterium. Taxonomy (GTDB): domain Bacteria; phylum Pseudomonadota; class Gammaproteobacteria; order Pseudomonadales; family Cellvibrionaceae; genus Cellvibrio. Next base: position 2,116 of record CAYWCW010000043.1, on the reverse strand, counting down.
CCGGCCTGTCGCATAAGCTGGGCGAAGTGCATGATGGCGCCGCCACTACCGACTGGATGGTGCAGGAACAAGAGCGTGGTATCACAATCACCTCTGCCGCCATTACGACCTTCTGGAAAGGCATGGCTGGCCAGTTCGATGAACACCGCGTCAATGTGATCGATACTCCCGGACACGTGGACTTCACCATCGAGGTGGAGCGTTCACTGCGTGTGCTGGACGGCGCCGTTGTGGTGCTGTGTGGTTCTTCCGGTGTGCAGCCGCAGACAGAAACCGTCTGGCGTCAGGCCAACAAATATGAAGTACCGCGTATGGTGTTCGTCAACAAGATGGACCGTACCGGCGCGAATTTCCTGCGCGTGGTTGAGCAGCTCAAGACCCGCCTGGGAGCCAATCCTGTCCCGCTGCAAATGACCATTGGTTCCGAAGACGAATTCAAAGGCGTTGTCGACCTGGTCAAGATGCAAGCCATCATCTGGAATGAAGCCGATCAGGGCATGACATTCACCTATGGTGATATTCCTGCTGACCTGCTGGATCAGTGCCAGAAGCTTCGTGAGCAACTGGTAGAAGCCGCGGCTGAAGCCAATGAAGAACTGATGGAAAAATACCTCGGTGGTGAAGAGCTCACTGAAGCGGAAGTCAAGGCAGGCATTCGTGCCCGTACCCTGGCCGGTGAGATCATTCCCGTGCTTGGCGGTTCAGCTTTCAAAAACAAAGGCGTGCAAGCGATGCTCGACGCCGTTATCGAATATCTGCCCGCACCAACCGAAGTCAAGGCAATCGAGGGTGTGCTGGAAGACGGCGAAACCGTTGCTGAGCGTCATGCCGACGATAACGAGCCTTTCTCCGCACTCGCCTTCAAAATTGCGACCGACCCCTTCGTGGGCAGCCTGACGTTTATTCGTGTTTATTCCGGTACAGTGAACTCCGGTGATTCTGTTTACAACTCTGTCAAACAGAAGAAAGAGCGTATTGGCCGTATGGTGCAAATGCACGCCAACCAGCGCAACGAGATCAAAGAAGTACTGGCGGGCGATATTGCCGCCGTGATCGGTCTGAAAGATGTGACCACGGGTGACACTTTGTGTGACCTGGATAACATCATCGTGCTCGAGCGTATGGATTTCCCGGAGCCCGTGATTCACGTGGCGGTTGAGCCAAAAACCAAGGCCGACCAGGAAAAAATGGGTATCGCGCTGGGTAAACTCGCTCAGGAGGATCCCTCATTCCGCGTTCGCACCGACGAAGAAACCGGTCAGACCATCATCGGTGGTATGGGTGAGTTGCACCTGGACATCATCGTTGACCGTATGCGCCGTGAGTTCAACGTTGAAGCCAACATCGGTAAGCCCCAGGTGGCTTATCGTGAGCGCATCACCAACAAGTGTGAAATTGAAGGCAAGTTCGTGCGTCAATCCGGTGGCCGCGGTCAGTATGGTCATTGCTGGATTCGCTTTGAGCCGGCTGAAGATCAAAGTGCTGAAGGCCTGGTGTTTGTCAACGAAGTCGTCGGTGGTGTGGTTCCCAAGGAATACATTCCTGCGATTCAGAAAGGTATTGCTGAGCAGATGACTAATGGTGTTCTGGCCGGTTATCCCTTGCTCGGCCTAAAAGCCAGTGTATTCGATGGCTCCTACCACGATGTTGACTCATCTGAAATGGCGTTTAAAATCGCCGCGTCCATGGCAACCAAAAAACTGGCCCAGCAGGGCGGTGCTGTACTGCTCGAGCCGGTGATGAAAGTTGAGGTGGTAACACCGGAAGAGAACATGGGTGACGTGGTCGGTGACTTGAATCGTCGTCGCGGCATGATTCTGGGTATGGACGAAAGTCCCAGTGGTAAGGTTGTCAACGCTGAAGTGCCGCTGGCCGAAATGTTCGGTTACGCCACCTCCCTGCGTTCTGCTACCCAGGGGCGAGCGACTTATACCATGGAATTCCTGAAGTACGCCGAAGCTCCACGCAACGTCGCTGATGAGGTGATTGCCAAGAGCAAGGTCAAAGACACCGATTAATTCACTGTCTCATTTTTAGAGGATTGCGAAAGTGGCTAAAGAGAAGTTTGAACGTAACAAGCCCCACGTCAACGTGGGCACGATAGGTCACGTAGACC
>CAYWCW010000042.1:0-19316 GCA_964456865.1 uncultured Cellvibrionaceae bacterium | reverse complement strand
CCCTGCTGGAACACGGCGACCTGGAAATGGGCCACGCCCGCGCCCTGCTCACCCTGGAAGCGGCGGAGCAGCGCGAGCTGGGCCGTCAGATCGTGGCCAAGGGATTGTCAGTGCGCCAGACCGAAACCCTGGTCCGCAGCCTGCAGGAAGCAAAGGACAAACCCAAGCCCAAAATACCGCCCCCACCCTCGGCGGATATCCGCCATCTGCGCGAGCAACTGTCCGAAACCCTGGGCGCCGCAGTGGATATCCAGCACACCGCCAAGGGCAAGGGCAAGCTCGTCATCAGCTACAACAGCCTGGACGAACTGGACGGCATCCTGGCCCATATCCGTTGATTTCCGGCCGCTTCCGGGGCGTCCGCGAGGCCTCCCCATTTAAACTTGCTGCGCCTAGGCAATGTCCCTATAATGCGGCGGCCGGGTATCTGGCGCATAAAGTGCGCCTTGCCAGGTGAGATATTTGAAAGTGGCAAAAACGTCGAGAATTGAGAATAGAACACCTGAAACAGGTCGACTCCGCTCAAGCATCGGACCTCTGGTCGTCCAACGCCTGCTGCTCTTGTGGTTGGTGCTGGTGGTGCTGGCTGTAGCGGTAATGCCGATGGATTCCAAACGGGGTCTATCACTTTTATGGGGTTTTTCGGTTTGTCTGCTTCCGGGCATCAGTTTTGCCTGGTATGCGTTTCGATGCGGTAAGGCAAACATACCGATTGCGGCCGTCGGCAGCTTCTACCGTGCTGAAGCCATAAAATTTTTCCTTACGGCATGTCTGTTCGCTGCGGCTTTCCTGCATGCAGATAAGGTTGACCTGGCAGTCTTTTTTCTCGCGTTCATCGCCGCTCAAATAGCTTCCTGGATACTTGCATGGATCACCATCAGGCAGTAACCAGTATCTGTCTTTGTCAATTTTGTTTGCACACTGAGAAGAAGCGATGGCAGCAGAAGGGTATTCCCCCACGACCACCGAATATATTCAGCATCACCTGACCAACTGGACTTATGGCAAATTGCCGGCGGGCACCTACTGTGATGGTACCCGTGTTCAGGAAAGCACCTCCTGGGTGGTGGCGCATTGCTCTGAAGAGATGAGCGCCATGGGTTTCCACGCGATCCACCTCGATTCCATGGCCTGGTCCATTGGCCTCGGTCTCATCTTCCTCGGTATTTTCTATTGGGCTGCCAGAAAAGCCCACGCGGGTGTCCCCACCGGCCTGCTCAATTTCGTTGAAATGACCGTCGAGTTCATCGACAAGGTCGTCAAGGATGGCTTCCAGTATAAAAACGCTCTGGTTGCGCCCATGGCACTCACCATTTTTATCTGGGTGTTCCTGATGAACCTGATGGACCTGGTTCCCGTGGACTGGATTCCCATGCTGGCCGCCTGGATTGCGGGCGACCCTCATTTCTATTTCAAGATAGTGCCCACCACCGACGTCAACATCACCCTGGGCATGAGTTTGACCGTATTTGGCCTGATGATCGTGCTGAGCATCATCAACAAGGGTCCCCTGGGTTTCATCAAAGAATTGACCCTGCACCCTTTTCACAGCGGCAAGTGGTACGTCGATATCTTCCTGATCCCCATCAACCTGATTCTCGAAACCGTGGCGCTGATCGCCAAACCCATTTCCCTGGGCCTGCGGTTGTTCGGCAACCTCTATGCCGGTGAGATGATTTTCATCCTGATCGCCACCATGTTCAGCGCCGGTTTGCTGCTCGCGTTGTTCGGCGGGGTGCTGCAATGGGCCTGGGCGGTGTTCCACATCCTGGTCATTACCCTGCAAGCGTTTGTGTTCATGGTGCTGACCATCGTGTACATGGCGATGGCGCATCAGGTGGAAGAAGAAGATCAATTCAACCATTAATTTTTTGTTTTACTTTTAACCTTTACTTTTGAGGAGATACACCATGGGTTTAGCACTGATCGCTGTTGCGCTCTTGATCGGTTTTGGCGCACTCGGAACCGCTATCGGCTTCGGTATTCTGGGTGGCAAGCTGCTTGAAGGCTCCGCCCGCCAACCTGAACTGGCGCCGATGCTGCAAGGCAAGATGTTCCTGATCGCTGGTCTGCTCGACGCCGTGCCGATGATCGGTGTGGGTATCGGCATGTACGTGCTGTTTGTTCTGGTTCCGGGTCTGTCTTGATAGCACCCCGGTTACGCACAGAAACTCCGACACAGAGGTATCGGCGTGAACCTTAATTACACACTTATCGGGCAGTCCATTACGTTCGTCATCTTCGTGCTTTTCTGCATGAAATTCGTATGGCCCTTTATCATCCGTGCGATGGCTGAACGTCAAAAGCTGATTGCAGATGGGCTTGCCGCCGCTGACCGCGCTGGCAAGGATCTGGAATTGGCCAAGGAAAAAGCCTCTCATACCCTGCGCGATGCCAAGCATGAAGCCGCCGCCATTCTCGAGTCCGCCAACAAGCGCGCCGCGCAGATTGTTGACGAAGCCAAAGAACAGGCGCGCGTCGAAGCCGAGCGCATCAAGTCCGCCGCCCAGGCGGAAATCGAGCAGGAAGTGAATCGCGCCAAAGAAAAACTGCGCTCACAAATCGCCGTTTTGGCGCTGGCCGGTGCCGAGAAGGTGTTGGAGGCTTCGGTTGATGAGGCCACCCACAAAACCATGCTCGACAAACTGGCCGCCGGTCTATAAGCGAGGTGAACCGTGGCTGAACTGACTACCCTTGCCCGACCCTATGCCAAGGCCGCATTCCAATATGCGCTGGAAGCAAAGGATCTGGCTGGCTGGGGCAAACAATTGGCGACCCTCGCTGCTGCAAGCCGTTATGGCGTCATGCAGAAGCAGATCGCATCGCCATCGCTGTCTGCTCAGCAACAGGCACAGCTGTTGATCGATGCATGCGGTGACGAATTGAGTGCACCCGTGCGTAATTTCATTGTGTTGTTGGCGCAGAACAAGCGCCTGGTGTTGCTGCCCGAGATCCATCAGTTATTCGATGCTCTCAAGACTGCCCAAGAGCAGGCAGTCGATGTGGAATTGACCACCGCTATCGCCCTGGACGAAGCGAGTCAAGCCAATCTCGCCCAGGCACTGAGTGCCAAGTTGTCGCGAAAGGTAAATGTCCAGACGGTTGTCGACCAGCGTTTGCTGGCAGGCGTAATTATCAAAGCGGGTGATTTGGTCATCGACGGCTCGGTGCGCGGTCGGTTAGAGAAACTCGCCAAAGCAATCAATTCGTAGGATTGAGGAATAAAGCATGCAGCAGCTGAATCCATCCGAGATTAGCGAAATCATCAAGCAGCGCATCGACAAGCTCGATGTGTCTTCCGAAGCCCGTAACGTGGGCACAGTGGTATCTGTATCTGACGGTATTGTTCGTATCCACGGCCTGATGGACGTGATGTACGGTGAAATGATCGAGTTCGAGGGCGGCCGTTTTGGTATGGCGCTGAACCTCGAGCGCGATTCCGTGGGTGCGGTAATCCTGGGCGATTACCTGGGCATTGCCGAAGGCCAGTCCTGTAAGTGTACCGGCCGTATTCTGGAAGTGCCCGTCGGTCCCGAACTCGAAGGCCGTGTCATCGATTCCCTGGGCAACCCCATCGACGGTAAAGGCCCGATCAACGCCAAGATGACCGACCCCATCGAGAAGGTGGCGCCCGGTGTGATCTGGCGTAAATCGGTCGACCAGCCGGTGCAGATCGGCCTGAAAGCGGTGGACGCCATGGTGCCCATCGGCCGCGGCCAGCGCGAGCTGATCATCGGCGACCGCCAGATCGGTAAGACCGCCATCGCGGTGGATGCCATCATCAACCAGAAAGGCTCCGGCATTAAGTGTATCTATGTGGCCATTGGCCAGAAGGCATCGTCCATTGCCGCCGTCGTGCGCAAGCTGGAAGAGCACGGCGCCATGGAACACACCGTTGTGGTTGCCGCGACAGCTTCTGATCCGGCGTCCATGCAGTTCTTGGCACCCTTTGCCGGTTGCACCATCGGTGAGTACTACCGCGACCGCGGTCAGGATGCACTGATCATCTATGACGACCTGACCAAGCAAGCCTGGGCCTACCGCCAGATCTCCCTGCTGTTGCGCCGTCCGCCGGGCCGTGAAGCTTATCCCGGCGACGTGTTCTATCTGCACTCCCGCCTGCTGGAGCGCGCCGCGCGCGTGAGCGAGGAATACGTCGAGAAGTTCACCAAGGGTGAAATCAAAGGTAAGACAGGTTCGCTGACCGCCCTGCCGGTGATCGAAACCCAGGCGGGCGACGTGTCCGCGTTCGTACCGACCAACGTGATCTCCATCACCGACGGCCAGATATTCTTGGAAGCCTCTATGTTCAACGCGGGCGTCCGCCCCGCCATGAACGCCGGTATCTCCGTATCCCGGGTAGGTGGTGCCGCACAGACCAAGGTGATCAAGAAACTGTCCGGTGGTATCCGTACCGCGCTGGCGCAGTACCGCGAACTGGCGGCCTTCTCCCAGTTTGCCTCCGATCTGGACGAAGCCACCAAGGCGCAGCTGGACCACGGTCAGCGTGTCACTGAGTTGATGAAGCAGAAGCAGTATTCACCCATGAGCATCGCGCAGATGGCGTTGGTTCTCTTCTGTGCCAACGAGGGCTATCTGAAAGACGTGGCCGTCAACAAGGTGCTGGACTTTGAAGCCGCCCTGCTCTCCTTCGCGGCCAGCGAATACGCGGGCGTGCTGAAAACCATCAACGACACCGGCGACTGGAATGCGGAACTGGAAGGCAAGTTCAAGGAACTGGTCACCAAATTCAAGGCAACCCAAACCTGGTAAAACCTTCAAGGCCCGCGCCAGCGCGGGCCTTGTCGTGTCGTAAAGAATATCTTGAGGGCCTTTGAGAAATGGCAGGCGCAAAAGAAATACGGACACAGATCAAGAGCATCAAAAGCACGCAGAAAATTACCAGCGCCATGGAAATGGTGGCAGCCAGTAAGATGCGTCGTGCCCAGGATCGCATGCAGGTCGGCAAACCCTATGCCACTCGCATTCGTGCTGTGATCGGTCACCTGGCTAACGCCAACCCGGAATACAAACACCGCTTCATGGAGCAGCGCGATATCAAACGCGTCGGCTACATCCTGGTGTCGACGGACCGTGGTCTTTGCGGTGGTCTGAACATCAACATGTTCAAAACCGCCATCCGTTCCATGAAGAGTTGGTCGGATCAGGGTGTGGACATCGACCTCTGCCTGATCGGCGCCAAGGCGAGTGCTTTTTTCAAAAGCTACGGTGGCCGTGTCGTGGCCAGTGTCCGCGATTTGGGTGAAGCACCCGTCATCGCGGATCTGATCGGCAGCGTCAAGGTCATGCTTGATGCCTATGCCGAAGGCAAGATCGACCGTCTGTTTTTGGTGGGCAATGAGTTCATCAACACCATGACCCAGAATCCGGTGTTGCGCCAGCTGTTGCCGCTGGAACCGGAAGAAGACAAGAAACTGAAACACCACTGGGACTATCTCTACGAGCCGGACGCTGAAGAACTGCTCAATGGCCTGCTGGTGCGTTTCATCGAATCCCAGGTCTATCAGGCGGTGGTCGAGAACGCGGCCTGTGAACAGGCAGCACGCATGATCGCCATGAAGAGCGCCAGCGATAACGCCGGTGAGCTGATCAACGAACTGCAACTGGTCTACAACAAGGCGCGTCAGGCAGCCATTACCCAGGAGCTGTCGGAAATCGTGGGCGGCGCCGCCGCTGTTGCCTGAGACTGAACAATTTTGAGTTTAAACCTTCAAGTGCCAAACGCTTGAAACTGCGAGGAACCGGAAATGAGTAGCGGACGTATCGTACAAATCATCGGTGCGGTTATCGACGTGGAATTCCCCCGCGATGCCGTGCCCCAAGTCTATGATGCACTCAAGGTCGACGATGTGGATCTGACCCTGGAAGTGCAACAGCAATTAGGTGACGGCGTAGTGCGCACCATTGCTCTGGGTTCCTCGGAAGGCCTGCGCCGCGGCCTGGGTGTGAACAACACCCGCGAGCCGATCAAAGTCCCCGTGGGTAAAGAAACCCTGGGCCGTATCATGGATGTACTGGGCAACCCCATCGACGAGGCCGGTCCCATCGGTGAACAGGAGCGCATGCAGATTCACCGCAAGGCGCCTGCATATGAAGAACTGGCCGCGTCCAACGAACTGCTGGAAACCGGTATCAAGGTTATCGACCTGGTGTGTCCCTTCGCCAAGGGCGGCAAGGTCGGCCTGTTCGGCGGTGCCGGTGTGGGCAAGACCGTGAACATGATGGAACTCATCAACAACATCGCCAAAGAGCACAGCGGTCTGTCCGTGTTCGCCGGTGTGGGTGAGCGTACCCGTGAAGGTAACGACTTCTATCACGAAATGACCGACTCCAAGGTGGTGGATAAAGTGGCCATGGTATACGGCCAGATGAACGAGCCACCAGGCAACCGTTTGCGTGTGGCCCTGACCGGTCTGACCATCGCCGAAAAATTCCGTGACGAAGGCAAAGACGTTCTGTTGTTCGTGGACAACATCTACCGTTACACCCTGGCGGGTACCGAAGTATCCGCCCTGCTGGGCCGTATGCCGTCGGCGGTGGGCTACCAGCCAACCCTGGCGGAAGAGATGGGCGTGCTGCAAGAGCGTATTACTTCTACCAAGACTGGTTCTATCACGTCTGTGCAAGCCGTATACGTACCAGCGGATGACCTGACCGACCCGTCTCCGGCGACCACCTTTGCTCACCTGGATTCGACCGTGGTACTGAGCCGTGATATCGCCGCGAAGGGTATCTACCCGGCGATCGATCCGCTGGATTCTACTTCCCGCCAGCTGGACCCGCTGATCATCGGCCAGGAGCACTACGAAGTTGCCCGCGGCGTGCAAACCGTGCTGCAACGCTACAAGGAACTGAAAGACATCATCGCCATCCTGGGTATGGACGAGTTGTCGGAAGAAGACAAGCAGATCGTGGCACGCGCCCGTAAGATCGAGCGCTTCCTGTCCCAGCCTTTCCACGTCGCCGAGGTCTTCACCGGTTCACCGGGCAAATACGTTCCGCTCAAGGAAACCATCCGTGGTTTCAAAGGCATTCTGGCCGGCGAGTACGACCATCTGCCCGAGCAGGCGTTCTACATGGTGGGCTCTATCGACGAGGTCATCGAGAAGGCGGCTAAACTGAAATAATGAATCTGCCCGGCAGGAAGACTGCCGGGTGGTTTTCAGTGAGAGAGACGAGTTATGGCTATGACAGTCCAATGCAATATCGTCAGTGCGGAGCGCGAAATCTTTTCCGGTCTGGTCGAGCTGGTGGTTGCCAATGGTACGCTGGGTGACCTGGGTATTGCCTATGGTCACGCTCCCCTGCTGACCGGCCTCGAGCCGGGTCCGGTGCGGGTCCGCAAGCAAGGCGGCGAAGAAGAGATCTTCTACGTATCCGGCGGCTACCTCGAAGTCCAGCCCTACCATGTCATCGTGCTGGCCGATACAGCCCTGCGCGCTGGCGATATGGATGAAGCGGCGGCCCTGGCGGCTAAAGAAGAAGCGGCCAAGCAGCTGACCAACCAGTCGGGTGAAATCGACTACTCGCGTGCGGCCATCCAGCTGGCTGAAGCCTCGGCGCAGTTGCGCACCCTCCAGGCGATACGCAAAAAGTTGGGTCAAAAATAGTTACGCGTGATTCAAACCAACACAAAACAACAAGGGTGGCGTATGCTGCCCTTTTTGTTTTAAGGGAGTGGTGATGCCATGTTAGATATCCTGGTACTGGCCGCCGGCAAAGGCACGCGGATGCGTTCCGCCCTGCCCAAGGTGCTGCACCCCATTGGCGGCAAGCCGATGGTGCAGCATGTGGTGGATACCGCGCGCCGCCTCGGCGGGGAGCGTATCCTGATCGTGGTGGGCCATGGTGCGGAAGGTGTGCAGAAACGCATGGCCGCACCGGACGTCACCTTTGTGCAGCAAACGGAACAGTTGGGAACAGGCCATGCCGTCCTGCAGGCGCTGCCCCGGTTCCGCGAGGGTGCCGTCGTGTTGATCCTGTACGGCGATGTGCCCCTGATCCGCGCCGAAACCCTGCAAAAGCTCATCAAGGGCGTTGACGACAAGCACATGGGACTGCTCACGGTCCAGATGGCGGACCCCACCGGTTACGGACGCATCCTGCGCGATGCCACGGGCGCCGTTGTGGCGATTGTCGAACACAAGGATGCCAGTGAGGCCGAACGCCGGATTGATGAAATCAATACCGGCATCATGGCGGTTACCGCCGCGCACCTGCAAAAATGGTTGCCCGCATTGAGCAACGACAATGCCCAGGGCGAATACTACCTCACCGATATCATCGCCATGGCCAGGGCTGAGGGTGTGACCATCCGTGTCGAGCAACCGGCGGAAGTCCAGGAAGTGGAAGGCGTAAATAATCGCCAGCAGCAGGCCGCCCTGGAGGGTTACTACCAGAACCAACAGGCCATCCGGCAGATGGAGGCGGGTGTGACCCTGCTCGATCCCTTCCGCTTCGATTGCCGGGGAACGCTGTCCGCGGGCCGCGATGTGGTGATCGATGTGAACTGTATTTTTGAAGGCGATGTGGTGTTGGGTGATGGCGTCACCATCGATGCCAATTGCATCATCATCAACAGCCGCATCGGCGATGGTGTGCACATCAAGGCGATGAGTCATATTGAAGACGCCATCATTGAAGCGGACTGCGAGGTCGGTCCCTTCGCCCGCCTGCGTTCTGGAACACACCTGGCGTGCGGAGCGAAGATCGGCAACTTTGTCGAAACCAAAAAGGCCCTGATAGGCACGGGCAGCAAGGTCAATCACCTGAGCTATATCGGCGATGCGCGAATCGGCCAGAAAGCCAACATCGGTGCAGGCACCATCACCTGCAATTACGATGGCGTTAACAAATTCAACACCGAGATCGGCGACGGCGCTTTTATCGGTTCCAATTCAGCCCTGGTGGCACCGGTCACCATTGGCAGTCACGCGACCGTAGGCGCGGGTTCCGTGATCACCCGTGACGTCGCTGACAATGAACTGGCGGTGGGCCGCGGCAAACAACGCAATATTCAAGGGTGGGAAAGGCCCACAAAAAACGAGTAGCAGAGACGCACAGCCATGACGATTCTATCTCTCCTTGTTCATCAACAGATCCCGCAACATCATCAATCCTTTATTGATGCCAAGCCTTTCCGCCACGTCATCATCGACGATTTTTTCAATCGCGATTTTTGCCAGCAGTTGTTGCAGGATTTTCCCGGATTTGAAGCGCGCTACGCGCTCAATGAGATGGGCAATGTCGGCGGCAAGGCGGTACGCATGGACGTGCGCGATATTTCCGATGCCTATCGCGCGCTCGATGCCCATATCCAGACACCGGAATTTCTCCGATTGATCGAACAGATCACGGGTATTCCCGACCTGCTGTATGATACCGAGTATATCGGTGGCGGCACCCATGAAAACCGCCATGGCCAGGGATTGGACGCGCATGTGGATTTCAATTACCACCCGACCACCGGCTGGCACCGCCGGTTGAATCTGATCGTCTATCTCAATCATGAATGGGAAGAAAACTGGGGCGGTAATATTGAATTTCAGTCGGACCCCTGGAATCCCGAAGCCAGTGATCTCAAACGTGTGCTGCCCTTGTTCAATCGCGCGGTGATCTTTGAAACCAACGAATACTCGTGGCACGGTTTTGAAGCTATTCGCCTGCCGGCGGATAAGCAGCATCTGTCGCGGCGCTCCTTCGCCATTTATCTCTACACCCGCGAAAGACCGAGTGAGGAGCGCGCCGCGTCTCACGCGACCGTCTATGTCCCCGCCGGACTCCCTGCGGATCTTGCCGCAGGTGAGGTGCTCAGTGATGCGCGGGTCACGGATCTACGCATCCGCTTTCAACGCATGCTCTCCCAGCTGCGTTTCCTGTATCAGCGCGAACTGGATTTTTCCACACAGATTGCCAGCCTCGAGCGGGCACTCAATGAGGCCCGGCAGAATCAATACGCGGGGCTGGAGGGCTATGCGAAACAACAGCAGGTTGCCGGCCTCTGGCCAGATGCCTGGGTGGCCAGGCATTTTCGCCTGGTATTTGAACCGACCCGCAGGGTGGAACAGGTCACCCTGCAACTCTGGGTGCCCGACGCCTTGGCGGCGGGCCAGCAATTCCGTATCACCCTGGACGGCGAAAGCCGCGAACTGACCCTGGCGCCGGGTAGATGCCAGACGGTGGATTTCAAGCGCCGCTTCGAGGCGGGCCAGTCTTATGAACTGACCGTTGATGCCGCCAACGACTGGACTCCCAGCGACGCCGGCGATTCGTCGGATGCAAGGCCCCTGGCCTGGCGCCTTGTACGGTTGGTAGTAGAATAAAAAGACCTAGTGTAAAGTTTAATCAACCCGCAGGATTTTTATCGATCAAAACATATTCAAGTGTAAACTTTTGTGTCCCGGCCACGCCGGGCATCTTTCAGCGGCAATCTACAGATAACGAGAATTAATGTATGCACCCGATCAAACCCTTTGTCTGGATTCTGTGTAGTCTGGCCCTTGCAGCCTGCGGTGGTGGAGGTGGTAGTGGCGGCGGTTCAACACCCTCCTCGGTTCCGGTCCAGAGCAGCTCCGTCCAGGTGAGTTCCTCGAGCGAAACCAGTGTTTCCAGTATCGACGCGAGCAGTAGCAGCTCCAGCGAAGATAACACCAGCAGTCAGTCCACGGTGTCGAGCTCCAGTTCAGATGTTGCCGTCAGCAGTAGCAGCAATGAGAGCAGTGAGTCCTCGTCGTCCCTGCCTGTTCCATCGTCATCTTCAGTGTCTTCCGAAGACACCTCTTCATCAGACACCGCCTCATCGGCCAGCTCATCCGATAGCAGCGGGGCCGGGGAAAGCTCCAGCCAATCGTCTTCTTCCGAGTCCTCTTCATCGGCCAGCAGCCTCGATGCGTCGATAACCAGCCTGATCGTGGTCGATCAGTTCGGCTACCTGCCCAACAGCCGCAAGATCGCCGTGCTGCGCGATCCCCAGACCGGCTATGATGCCAGCCAAAGCCTAACGCCCGGTGCCAGTATCCAACTGGTCAACCTGGATTCGGGTATCAGTGTTTATGCCGCGGCGCCCCAGGCCTGGAACAGCGGTGCCACCTCAACGGCATCGGGTGACAGGGTCTGGTGGTTCGATTTCAGCAGTATCACGGCCCCCGGACGTTACACGGTGCTGGATGCCGCCAATAATGTGCGGTCGCCGGCATTCACCATTGGCAACGACATCTACAAGCCGGTGCTCAAGCACGCGTTCCGCACATTCTTCTATCAGCGTGCCGGTTTCGCCAAACAGCTGCCCTATGCCGAAACCGGCTGGACCGATGCCGCCAGCCATATTGGCCCGGGCCAGGACAGGAATGCCCGGCGCTACAACGCCACCGGCGATGCCTCGACCGAGCGCGATCTATCGGGCGGCTGGTACGACGCGGGCGATTACAACAAATACACCAATTGGCATGCGGATTACCTGATCGGCATGCTTCACATGTACCTGGAAAACCCGGCGGTCTGGACGGACGATTTCAATATTCTCGAATCAGGCAATGGCTTGCCCGACCTGATCGATGAAATCAAATGGGGCTTTGACTGGCTGATCAGAATGCAGGAAGCCAACGGCTCCGTGTTGTCGGTCATGGGCCTGAGCCACGCCAGCCCGCCATCCAGCGCCAGCGGCCCCAGCTATTACGGTCCCGCGACCACTGCGGCCACGCTGTCGAGCGCGGCGGCCTTCGCGTTTGGCAGCAAGGTGTTTGCGCAGCTGGGTAACCCGGCATTGGAGGCCTATGCCAGTGATCTGCGTGAGCGCGCCGAAGCTGCCTGGGCCTGGGCGGACCTCAATCCAAGCGTGACGTTTTACAACAGTGGCACCATCGCTGCCGGGGAGCAGGAGGTCAACAACAGCGGCCGCGCCGAGAAAAAACTGTCGGCAGCGATTTACCTGTTTGCCGATACCGGCGAGGATGTCTACAAAAACTTTGTGGAAGCCAATATTCCCGGCATCAGCTGGGTCGGCCCCTGGAACGAGCCGCAGCTGACCAGCTTTCTCTACTACGCCTCCCTGCCGGGGGTGGCCTCTGCCACGGCCAACAGCATTCGCACGGGTTACGGCAATGCCATGAACAGCGGTGAAAACTGGCAGGCGGTAAACAACGCGACCGATGCCTATCGTGCCTTCCTGGGCGACCAGAACTTCACCTGGGGCAGCAACCGCACCATGGCGCGTAAGGGCATCACCTTCTACAACCTGTTGAGCTACAGCATTGCCGGTGCCGATGCCACCCAGGTACGCAATGCGGCACTGGGTTACCTGAACTACCTGCATGGCACCAACCCCCAGGGCATCGTCTACCTGTCCAACATGTACAGCCTGAGTGTGCACAGCTCGGTCAACGAGTTCTACCATTCCTGGTTTGCCAACAACAGTCCCCTGTGGGACAGGGTGGGTGTATCCACCTATGGCCCGGCACCCGGTTTCCTGGTGGGTGGACCGAATCCGGGGTACAACTGGGACGGCTGTTGTCCGGCGTCCTGCGGCAGCGTAGCCAACAACAATGTCTGCACATCCATCAGCGTGACGCCCCCGAGGGGCCAGCCGCCGATGAAGTCCTACCTGGACTTCAACACCAGCTGGCCGCTCAATTCCTGGGAGGTGACGGAAAACCACAATGACTACCAGGTGTCGTACATCCGCTTGCTATCCAAATTTGTGAATCCTTGAATTTGGCCTGACCCTGTAAAACCACCGCCTCCTGGCGGTGGTTTTGTTTGTAAGGCTTGCATTAATCTTTCGAAGGCGTAGAATTTCTTTCGTTTCGAAACTTAAAGCCTGCCGCAATGACCAAACGCAACACCCAGCAACGCCGCCGCGCCATCATCGAGATGCTCAGCACCCAGGGGGAGGTGAGTGTCGAACTGCTGGCCGCGCACTTTGCCACGTCCGAAGTCACTATTCGCAAAGACCTTTCCGCCCTCGAAAGCAACGGGCTGCTCCTGCGCCGCTACGGTGGAGCCGTGCCTGTGCCCCAGGAGTTGATTGCCGATCCGGGCACTGAAAAAGTTTCGATTCGAAAGCAATCCCTGGCCAAAGCTGCCGCCCAGCTGATCCGCGACCACAACCGCATCATCCTCGACAGCGGCAGCAGCACCACGGCGGCCCTGCTGCCGGAGCTGTCCCACAAGCAGGGGCTGGTGGTGATGACCAACTCCCTCTCCATCGCCAATGCCCTGCGCGAACTGGAAAACGAGCCGACCCTTTTGATGACCGGTGGCACCTGGGACCCGAAATCCGAGGGTTTCCAGGGCCAGCTGGCGGAACAGATCCTGCGCTCCTACAACTTCGATCAATTCTTCATCGGCACCGATGGCCTGGATCTGGCGCGGGGCACCACGACTTTCAACGAACTCTACAGCCTGAGCCGGGTGATGGCCGAGGTGTCCCGCGAGGTGATCGTCATGGCGGAGTCGGACAAGATCGGCCGCAAGATTCACAACCTCGAACTGCCTTGGTCGATGATCAGCGTTTTGGTGACGGATAGCCGCATCAGCACCGCCGACCGGGAGCAGATCGAAAACCAGGGCGTGCGGGTCATTACCGCGTCCTGAAAGTAAACACTTACTGTCTTTGTAACTGAAGGAGCATCAACATGTGTGGCATCGTCGGCGCAGTAGCGCAAAGGGACGTGGTGGAAATTCTGGTCGAGGGGCTGCGGCGCCTCGAATACCGTGGCTACGACTCCGCCGGGGTGGCGGTCGTTGACGCGAATGGTGAATTACAACGGCTGCGCCGCCTGGGCAAGGTCAAGGAACTGGCCGATGCGGTGTCCGCCAAACCCCTGCCCGGCGGCACGGGCATCGCCCACACCCGCTGGGCCACCCACGGCGAACCCAGCGAGCGCAATGCCCACCCGCATGTGTCCGAAAACCACATTGCCGTGGTCCATAACGGCATCATCGAAAACCACGCGCCCCTGCGCCGCCAGCTCCAGGCCGAGGGGTATGTATTCAGCTCGGACACCGATACCGAAGTGATTGCTCACATCGTCCACAAGGAGCTGGAAATCTCAGGCTCGCTGCTCAAAGCGGTACAAAAAGCGGTACCCCGGCTGGAAGGCGCCTACGGCACCGTATTGATGGACAGGCGCGACCCCAGCCGTCTGGTAGTGGCCCGCTCCGGCAGCCCCCTCGTCATCGGCCTGGGTATCGGCGAAAACTTTATCGCCTCCGACCAGCTGGCCCTGCTGCCGGTCACCCGCCGCTTCATCTTCCTGGAAGAAGGCGATGTGGCCGAGATCACCCGCCACCAGGTCAGTATCTTCGACAAAAACGGCCAACCCGTGGAACGCCCCGCCCAGGAATCCACCGCCAGTTACGACGCGGGCGACAAGGGCCAATACCGCCACTTCATGCTCAAGGAAATCTACGAGCAGCCTCAGGCCGTGCTCAACACCCTCGAAGGCCGCCTGGGCGCCAACAGCGTGCTCGATGAAACCTTCGGCAATGGCGCCGCCGAGCTGTTCAAACGGGTCAAGCACGTCCAGATAGTCGCCTGCGGCACCAGCTACCACTCGGCCATGGTGGCGCGCTACTGGCTGGAATCCCTGGCGGGCATCTCCTGCAACGTCGAAATCGCCAGCGAATTCCGCTACCGCAAATCTGTTGTACAGCCCGACAGCCTGATCGTCACCATCAGCCAATCCGGCGAAACCGCCGACACCCTGGCCGCTCTGCGCCTGGCCAAGGAACTGGGCTACCTGGGCAGCCTCGCCATCTGCAACGTGGCCGGCTCATCCTTGGTACGCGAATCCGACCTCGCCTTCATGACCCGCGCCGGCGCCGAAATCGGTGTGGCTTCCACCAAGGCCTTCACCACCCAACTCGTCGGCCTGGCCATGCTGGTCCTCGCCATCGGCAAGTACAACGGCTTGAGCGAAGACGACCAACGCGGCATGACCACGGCCCTGCGCAACCTGCCCGCCAAGCTTGAAGCCACCCTCGGCCTGGCCAGCCAGATCGAAGCCCTGGCCGAGGAATTCGCCGATAAACACCACGCCCTCTTCCTCGGTCGCGGCGACCAGTACCCGATAGCAATGGAAGGCGCGCTCAAGCTCAAGGAAATCTCCTACATCCACGCCGAGGCTTACGCCGCCGGTGAACTCAAGCACGGCCCCCTGGCATTGATCGACGCCGACATGCCCATCATCGTGGTCGCCCCCAACAACGACCTGCTGGAAAAGCTCAAATCCAACGTGGAAGAAGTGCGCGCGCGCGGCGGCATCCTTTATGTGTTCGCCGATGCCGAAGCCCACTTCGAGTCCGACGACACCATGCGCGTGATCAACCTACCCCATACCAAACCCTGGCTGGCACCGATCCTGTACACCCTGCCCTTGCAGCTGCTGAGTTACTACGTGGCGATTATCAAGGGAACGGATGTGGATCAGCCGCGGAATCTGGCGAAGAGTGTGACAGTGGAATAAAACGTTTTTGAGGAATCCTGGCCACCAGCTCGCTTTTCAACACTGGCGTTATGTAAACCGGGGAGTTCACGGAAGAATTTGCCGGGTGCATTCTCCCTGTTGTACGGATACCGCATTGTTACGTGGAGCAGTTATTGGAATTGATGAATTACTGGTAAGAAACGCCCTCATATTAGCCGGGATGCTATGGGGACTCCTGCCTGGGGTTGAACCCTTCAGCCACCCGCCATAAATCCGAAGGTTTGCAATTCAGCGCAACGGCCAGCTTCCATACGCTGCCTATGGACGCCTGGTTTACGCCCCGCTCCACCGCGGAGAGAAAAGACCGGGCCACACCCGCCTTATCGGCCAGCACCTCCTGGCTCATGTCCAGCTCTACTCGCCTCAGCTTGACCGCCTTACCAAACGCTACCGAGATATCCACCTGCTGCCTCCCCCGCTGAAAGCACAGATGGTGGATAGGAAGTAATGGGCAATCCACGCCGTATATCAATCATATTGACCTGTATATAGGTCATTTAGTAGTATTTGGGGCGCATGAGCTTGGTATTGGGTGAACCAGGGTTTGGTTGTTGATAAATAGCTTTATCTGGTGCGGTCAGCCTATGCCGTAATTTAATGTCATTAGGAGATTATGATGAAACAACGACTTTTAGGATTATTACTTGCAGTATGTGCACTGCCCGCCATGGCGGAAGATCGCTTTACCGCAGAAATTTTGCTGGGCACCGCTGATCAAAAATCCACCGCTAAATTCGATGGCGTGACGTCATCAATATCAGGTGACGATTTGTCGGTGGGTATCAGGGGTGCATTCAGCCTGAACAGGTACCTGGCGCTTGAGCTTGCTTACCATAACTATGGTGAAATCGATGAATCCTATATCGATGAATTTGGTGATTCCATCAATGACAAGGTCAGCGCGACCGCCTTCAACGCCGGTGTAAAAGGGATCCTTCCATTTGATAACGGCATCTCTTTGTATGGCCGTGCAGGCGTATCTTTTTGGGATGTGGAAGCCAGAAGCACCGATTCCTATTTTCCAGGAGAAGTCTTTAAAGTGGACGATGACGGAAGTGATGCTTACGTCGGTATAGGGCTGCAATACAACCTGACGCCCAAGCTGATTATAGGGGCCGAGTACACGATTACTACGATGGGTTTGTCAGTAGAAGGAATATCTGTTGATCATGAAGTGAAAAACTTGTCGCTGTCTTTGGGTTACAGATTCTAGACGTAGTGCGATAATCCCCGAGACAATTTCAACCAGTCGAGAGTATTCTCGGCTGGTTGAAGGAATACACTTTTATGTACGTAGCTACAACTACGAGACATCCAGCGCACGACGGCATTGTTTGGTAACCAGCTGTTCTACCCGTTGCAGTGCCAGATAAGCACCGTAGTTTTTCTCAAAAGTTTCCCGCACCGGTTGCAATTGTCGCAAGAGCGCGTTTGCCAAGGTATAAACCCTGTCCTGAAGAAAGCGTGGACGCAAACCACAAGCGTGTGCCAAGTCAGCCCAATGCGTGGCGGTCACTCTTGATGGATCACGCTCATCGCCAACCGCAAACGCCAAGCGATAATCAATACGCTCAATCGCCCGGGTACAAATCAAATCGTAAAAAGGCGCCAAGCGAATTTCACCTTGCGGCAAATAAAGTAATGACAGATTCTTCGCGTGCCCATCCGAGTTTCCCGCCAGCACATTAAAAATCTGCCAATGCAAAAGGTGTTGTAAATCATTTGCCGGATCGCTGGATACCGCTTGTACCAAGCGATAACAATCGGCAAAAGAAGGGCCGCCATCCTCTTGGTATTTTCGTTCGTGGCCAAACCCCAACGCCTGGCAAAAATCTTCCTGATGTAAACGCACAATTTGTCCCTGGCTATTCGTCTGCCGGTCATAGCGCTCAATCAGGGCAAAATACGTATTGGCAATAGATCGCAAGTGAATGTTCACCACGGGCAAACTAACAGCAGCCGCCAATAAACTGGTGAAGGTTTCATAAGCCGGCAAGTTGCGATAATCCGCCAGCTCAAACTTCACAATATGGCTGGACGGCGACTCCTTTTTCGGGAGCCAATAGTGATCGTCCTTGAACAGTATCGGGCATTTATCTTGAGCACCCGCCAGGGAAAGACGGGGGCGATCATCCGCTGTCCAACTATAGGGCTGCCCTTTGCGCGTCACCAGCCGCGCCAGCTCATCGTCCGACAGCGCGTGATACTCATGCCGCACCATGGGGGAATATTCTGCCTGGAGTATCGACAACGCGCCCGCGCACTCGCCACCAATGGCGCGAAGCAGGTCGAAATCGGTATTCGCTATCTTTAAATCGCGCACTACCTGATCCCGCGCGCCGCCTTCCGGCAACAGGTTGGCAAAAAAACGGTGCGCAAGGCCAAGCTCCGGTGCAAACTCGCCGAGTTGCAAAGGCAGAGTATGAGAAATTGCAAAAGGGTTTGCAGAGGCCAGCCACTCATCGGCGTAACGAAAACCCATCTGCCCTTGGCCGTTGCGCCACAAGTAGCCCACCAGCTGCAAATCACTCCACACATTCAACCCATCGGGATCAAGCATGGCCATCCTCCTGCACATCGCTGGCCTCTTTTGCCGGAGGCAAGGGTAGGTACGGAGTGCTTCTGCGCGGCTGGATAATCACCTCCAACCCCAGGGTACGCAGGGTTTGCAGCACCTTGCCAAGCTCGGCAGTCTCTTTACCGCGCTCAAATTCGGACAAAAAACGGGTGCTCACATTGCCCAGCCCGGAAATTGTTTCCAGGGTCAGTTTGTGCTGCTTGCGATGCGCGCGTACTAACTTCCCCAATGCCTCAGCAGAGCGGATTGCACCGTATTCCACGTGCCCTTTCATCATCTTGAACCATTAAAAAATTACCGTACGGTAAAATTTAGTGTGCAATCAGCCTTGGGTCAATAGATTTTTTACCGTACGGTAAAAAATAGATGTTCATGTTAAGAAAATGAAATTTATATCCCGTACGGTAAAAATAACCTGTCGTTTGACCGTTTAGACTCGTGCGCCCTCACTCATCGCCTTAACCTGCTCCCGTACACTCGATCACTGCGCTTCCAGCGCCTCGGCCCGCCGCTTCACCTGCCCCGCACACATATGCAGCCCGTTCACACTACGCTTATCCATCACCAACTCCGCCAGGGTAATCGTCACCATGGCATCACACAAAAACGCACTCAGGCTGTGCAGCTCGACAAAATCATCGTGTAATTGCAGTAATTGTTGGTTGGGGGTTGGCGTGGTCATAAGGGCTCCTTGGCGGCTGGTTACTATCCACTGTAGCGACAAAGTGATCCAAAAAGTTTAACAAGCGAGCCATTATAGACAACAAAAAATCATAATCAAGCCATTTGGTTTATAAAGCTGGCTATTCCGTATTTCAAGTTAGCCCAAAGGGGCAGAATCAGGGGTAGTTTAGCTTTGATAACCGCCGGTCAAATTCGCATGGCAAGAGCTTTCCTTCGCTGGTCCATCGAAGATCTGGCGAGGAAATCTGGTGTTGGTGCTTCAACGATAAAACGGATGGAAACCTTTGATGGTGTTCCCAGTGCTAGAGTGGAAAATCTTCAAGCGATTAGGGATACATTTGTTGCTACTGGGAAGGTTAAGTTTGAGGGTGAGTCGGGGATTTTGGTGAAAGAGTAAGCTATCAAATACTTTTGAAAACCGTTAAGTTTTTAAATTAAATTTTCTTATCAATTTTGCCAAAAAATAAAAAACTTTTTAATTTTATAACTAAGATCGAGGCTGTTCATAACTCTGTGTCATCCACTGAGCTACAAGCTGATGTGTTTGT
>CAYWCW010000041.1:0-23223 GCA_964456865.1 uncultured Cellvibrionaceae bacterium | reverse complement strand
ATGGTGCCCAGAGGCGGAATCGAACCACCGACACGAGGATTTTCAATCCACTGCTCTACCGACTGAGCTATCTGGGCGTGTCGCCTTCTGTGCCCGGACGGCGCCGGGCGGCAAGAGGCGCGTATTAAACCCGCTCGACCTGCCCGAGTCAAGAGCCCGGCGTGAGAAATTCCCCTGCGCTGGCAAGGACTTGGACTGGTTATCTATTGATCAGCGGGCGGCACATAGCCATCGGCGGCATCGTAGTCTTCACCAGACAGGAAACGGGTCATCTGCTCATTGAGATAGGTCCTGGCGCCCAGGTCCATGAGGCTCAGGCGCTTTTCGTTGATCAGCATGGTCTGGTGCGCAATCCATTCCTGCCAGGCCTTTTTGGAGACATGGTCGTAGATATCCTGGCCTTTGGCACCGGGATAGGGCGGCTGGTCCAGACCTTCGAGTTCCTGCTTGTACTTGCGGCAAAATACGGTGCGTGCCATGTGAATAAGGCTCCTAACGGGACTTGTGGCGGGGATCGGCGTCCGCCAGCTTTTGCAAGAGTTGCTTCACCGGCGCCGCAAGGCCCAGTGCCGGTGGTTGAAGCGGGTTATACCATACCTGGGCCGGGCCTTCCGCAATACGGTCCGGTTCACGCCGCAGTTGCAACAACACCGGCGTGATATCCAGGTGGTAATGGCTGAACGTATGCCGCCAGGTATCCCAGACCTCCACACCGGCGACACGGCCATAGTGGTCTTCGACGTAGTGGCAGGCATCTTCATCGCTGGCCAACTCGGGAAAACTCCACAATCCGCCCCAGATGCCGTGGGACGGTCGCTGCAACAACAACAGGTCGCCCGCGGGATTGCGCAGCATCAACATCTGCACGCTTTTTTCAGGCAAGGTTTTCTTGGGTTTTTTACCGGGGAAATCACGGGTTCGGCCCTGGGCATGAGCCAGGCAACCATCAACCAGCGGACAGATGCCACAGACCGGTTTACTGCGAGTGCACAGCGTGGCCCCCAGGTCCATGATGGCCTGGGTGTAGTGGTTTACCCGTCGTGTCGGCGTATATTGCTCGGCATAATGCCAGAGCTGGCGCAGGGTGTCCGTCTCACCCGGCCAACCGGGAATCGCGTGATAACGGGCCAGTACGCGCTTGACGTTGCCATCGAGGATGGCCGCCCGTTTCTGAAAGGCAATACTGAGAATCGCACCGGCCGTGGAACGGCCGATACCCGGCAATGCCGCCAGGGCGTCGAGGTCGGCAGGAAATTCACCACCGTGGTCGCTCACCACCATCTGCGCGCAGCGATGCAGATTGCGCGCACGCGCGTAATACCCAAGACCCGTCCAGAGGTGCAACACATCATCAACCGGTGCCGCTGCAAGGCTGGCCACATCGGGAAAGCGCGCGACAAAACGCTCGAAATAGGGAATCACCGTCGTCACCTGCGTTTGTTGCAGCATGATTTCCGACAGCCATACCCGATAAGGTGTAATGCCCTGTTGCCAGGGCAAGTGCTTACGGCCGTGTTGATCGAACCAGCGCAGCAATGCGCGTGAAAAACCTTGCGCCATGAAAATCAGTTGTCCGCCGCCTCGCTGCTGGCAGCATCAGCCTCGGAAGATTTTTGGGTGGACTGTTTCAATAATCCCTTGAGCAAATCCCTGGAGCGTTTGCTGTCACCCTCCCCACCCAGTTTTTCATCCAGCTTTTTCAACAATTCCTCTTTTTTATCATCGAGTTTCTGTTCGGCCGCATCTATTTTATCGCCGTGTTTTTCCCGCAATTTATATTCGGCCAGGTCCTTGGTGAGCGAGGCCAATCCTTTGCTGTCCGGACGGCAATCGCGGATCGGGTTGACACTCTCCAGCGATCCTTTACAGCGCAGCAGCGAAAGGCTGCGATCGATCCAATAGTTGCTGGCCACGCGGCAGCCCTTTTCGCTGGTCTCTTCCTGCAGGAGTTTCAACGGCAGGGTGAAGTCATACTCATCGGTTGCCAGATTGAGCTTGCCCTGGGTGCCCATCAGTAACTGATGCACACCGGCGCTGAAGGATTCCACCGTGACGACACGGTTCGCCATAGTGATCCGGCCATCCGGTGCGCGCATATCCGTGAACGCATCCCAGGCGCGGGTGGGATCAGACTCGACCTTGTTGACCAGATTCACCAGTTCGCAGAATTTCTGTTCCACGTTCAGGGGCGCAAAGCGCCACTCGGCGCCGGAAAAATTCACTTCGGCCGTCAGCGAATCCAGCAATTGGTTCATGGTAACACCGCGCAGATTCGCCGTGGCGTCCGCGTTGACGGCACCGGCGAATTGCAGCGATTTATCCAGCTCGAGGTTTTTGAGCGCGGGCGCCAGCTGGACGGATTCCACTTTGCTGTCGAAACGAATCACCGCCGTATCACCGCGCGCATCCAGATTGGCCTTGGCCTTGACGTGTCCTTCGTAAAGCTGGGCATCCGCTTGTTGCAGGGCCAGCAATCCCCGATCAGCCGTCAGGCGCACACGCACATCCTGCAAGGGAGTGGCCGCAAAAACGACCTCATCGAATTCTATGCGCGCATCGGCTTTGAGCGTGCGCAGGCTCTCCAGGGGAATCAGCACCTCATCACCCGAGGACGCGGATGCCGGCACCGGCTCTTCCGCGGATTCGGGAGCCAGGTAATCATCGACATTGATCTTGTCGCCCTTGAGTACCACTTGCAGCGCCTGGGTCTCGAGATCGGCAATCGCCAGTTTGCCCTGGAACCGCGTCTTGTCCAGTTGCAGTGACAAGGGCTCGAGTGTCAGCTGACGTGGGTCACCGGCAAAACGTAACTCCAGGCCCACCTGGGTCAACGCCTGCTTGTTGCGGGTTTCCAACGGACTGCCCAACGCGGCCAGCAGCGCCCTGGCATCGAAGGCCGGCAGACGCAGCTCACCCGAATAGTGCGCGCCGGTCTGCAACTCGCTGGCCTTTAGCTCATAGGTGGCAGACAGGGAGGCACGCTGGTTGATCCGCAGCTTGAGCGAACCCTGGGACAGCGACAGGCTGGAGAAATCCTCGGCAAACTGCGCGCGATTGGCCAACTCGGCGGCAACGACCAGAGGCTGGCTCTGATCCAGGTCGTTCGCCAACCGGGTGCTCAGCGCCAGTGTGAGATCAAACGGCTGCCCCTGAAGATTGAACTGACGGATATCCAGATTGACATCTTCAACGGCGATGGATTGACCGCTCTTGGCATCGCGGTAGCGAAGGGCACTGTTGCTCAGGCTGATGCGCTCAACAGCCAGTGAAAAGGATTGGGCCTCGGATGATTCATCGGACGCGGTTGCAGATGGCGCAGGCTCAGGTTCAGTAGAGGATTCGCGGGCCACGGACGGCTCCGCCGGTTTTTCCTCACCCAGGGCCTCCCAATTACCCTTGCCCTGCTCGTCAACCGCCAGTTCGATCACCGCGCCATCCACCTGCACATGGTGCACCTGGATATCGCCACGAAAAAGCGGCCGGAGCGCAACCCGCAGGCTGGCCTGCGTCAATTGGGCGATAGGCGCGTCAGGCGCCGACAGGGCCGCAACGCGAATATCCCCCACGGATACGCCCAGGCTCGGCCAGAATGTCCAGCCGAGATCACCACCAATCCGCAGATCGACGCCCTGGTCCCGCGCTGATGCTTCGATGCGTGGCTTGAGGAAATTGAGATCGAAGAAAAACACCAGCGCCAGGATGGCGACCAGCAGCAGGATGAGAATGGCAGCGACGATTTTCAGTAAGAGTTTCACGGGGAGAGCTCCGATTGATCCATGTGAGCCTTGGACGAGCCGGCCTGTAAAAAGTGCCCGCCGGGAATTCTGCTAAAGCATAGCAAAACAGCTGCTCGGATGGTCAGGTTTCACACCCTTATTTTTTGCTTACCACGCCCGCATCCAAACAAAAGGCAATATCAAACGGTGTTTCTGGCATGGCGTCGATACAGGACGACGACACACAGCAACAATCCGAGCATCAGCAACCCTGCCGGGAAAAACCAATTCCGACGCTGAATCATATCCGTGCCAACCTGTCCACCATGGGGAACCTCGCGGGCTGCCGCATCCATGCGAAACGAATCGAGGGAAACAGGCGAGCCTGCCGACGGATCGTCCACACCGGATTTTTCCGCCACGGTATCCACACCTTGCCGCCCGGCGCTGGAATTGGAGTTAGATGACTCAGATCCTGAGCTGACAGCGCCCTCTTGCGGCGACAGGTCTCCCGGTGCCGCGTCTGCATCATACTGGTCAGGAACACGGTTTCCCTTCCGCCGGAGCTGTGCGCCGGGATCATAACCATAACGTGCGTAGTCACTGATCTCCTTGCGGTTGATGGCGGTTTGCACCGAAGATTTTTCCGGCTGCCAATCATCCGGCAACTCATCTTGCCGTGGGCGCCTGGCATTCTCCAGGCGCTGGGGATCATAGCGGGTAGCGTTATCGTATCGCTTGTGCAGGAAATCAATCAGTAACTCATAATCTGCTGGCTTCATCAGGGCAAGGCTTTTTCCATCCGATAGCCAGGCATTGCCGATGAACAACCGCTGACCCAGGCGATCCTTATCAAACTTGTCTTTCATCACCAGATCCATGACATGGGTCGGCGGCTCGGGCAATCCGGGAAACGGTTGAAACCGCGGAACGTAGAGAAGAATGATTTCATAGACCAGCACCCCCATATTGGGAGTGCTGTCGAAGGGATTGCCCAGCAGCGCATACCCGTCCGGTCCATACAGAATCATCCGGTGGGTTTGCGAATAGTCGTAGTCAGGTATCTCCGCCACATCCACGCCCGGCAGATGGGATGCAGCGGCACCCGCATACATCATCATCGTCAAGCACAGGATGATGCCAAGTGTTTTAACGATCATGTGTTATTCGGCAATCCAGCGAAGAAATGCCCGCCGTTCCTCCTGGCTTGCCTGGGACCAGTAAGCCTTGAGCATATCGAGGTAGGCACTGTCATTTGTTGCTTTATTGGTCGGCACAGGCGTAGTGACAACCGGTTTGGCATCAGCGGCAGGCTCAACCGCTGCCGCCGCACCCGCGGGTGTCACATGGGAAACCTGTTCAACACCATCACCCGCGATACCCGAAAAAAGCCCAGGCCGGGACACATTACTGGGACGGGTCGCCGTGCGTTTGCCGCTGGCGCTGTTCAGGCTCCAGCCGCTGAAATCACTGGCCAGTTCACGCGCGGCTTCATAGGTTTCCGGCTTTTCATAGGCCAATTGAAATGACTCTCCCGCACGGCCATCAATGTCATACACCACGGGTTTGGATCGCAGCACCTCGTGGGTAGTCGCACCCAGCGGCGTCCAGATATCCTTGTAAAACACGATGATCTCATAGCTGCCCGGTACCAGATGCAAGGTCCGGTCTCCACTGATGATGCGGTTGGTGACGCCCGCTGGACGCTGTCCGTTGATGCTGATGATTTCCAGCGTCTCGGGCACCTGCACGACAACCACGTCACCGGCAGCACGTTCCGGCCCCTCATAAAGCCTGGCCACCTGGCTGCTTTGGCAACCGGCCAGCAGGACGATCAACAACAGGGCGAGTGTGCGGATACCATACAACATAAACCATGTCCTCATCGGGAGAGTGGAATTCCGGAAAACCCTAACGTTCGAACAACAAGCCTTTCAGTTCTACCATCGACTCATGACAGTTCCATAACCGACAACGGGCCTTTCGGCCCGTTGTGATAACAAATCACCTTCAACCTTTGGCACGTTCCTCCAGGATCGCCACCGCGGGTAATTTTTTTCCTTCCACAAATTCCAGGAAGGCGCCACCACCGGTGGACACATAGGAAATCTTGTCAGCCAGATTCCACTTGTCGATAGCCGCCAGGGTATCGCCGCCGCCCGCGACCGAGAAAGCCTCACTCTCGGCAATCGCACGGGCAACCACTTCGGTGCCCTTGGCAAAGGCATCAAATTCAAACACACCACAAGGACCATTCCAGAGAACGGTTTTGGCATTCTTGATGATGTCGGCCACACGCGCTGCCGTCTCGGGACCGTAGTCCACGATTTCTTCATCGGCTTGAATCTCGTTGGCTTTTTTAGCCACGCAGACAGACTGGTGGTTCCATTCCTTGAAGCCTTCTTTGGTTACGCGCACATCCGTGGCAAACACCACTTCGGTTTGCGCGCGCAAACGTTGCGCTTCAGGAATCAGGTCTTTTTCGTAAAGTGAATTACCGACTTCGTTACCGGCAGACGCGACGAAGGTATTGGAAATACCGCCGCCCACCACCAGCACATCGGCAATCTTTGACACGGCTTCCAGCACGCTCAATTTGGTGGACACTTTGGAACCACCGACAATCGCCACCAGGGGGCGCGCAGGATTGTCCAATACCTTGCCGAGGGCTTCGAACTCGGTGGCCAGCAAGGGACCGGCGACAGCAACCGGTGCATATTTCGCCACGCCGTGCGTCGAGGCCTGGGCGCGGTGCGCGGTGCCAAACGCATCCATTACAAAAACATCGCACAAGGCCGCCATTTTTTTGGCCAGAGCGTCATCGTTTTTACTTTCGCCTTTATTGAAGCGCACGTTTTCCAGCAACACGAGATCGGCATCGGTGGTGTATCCATCGATCCAGTCACGAATCAACGGCACATCGCGGCCCAGTTTCTGGCTCAAATAAGCGGCGACAGGCGCCAGGGACGCGGACGCATCATATACGCCCTCATCAGGACGTCCCAGGTGGGACATCACCGCAACCCTGGCACCAGCTGCCAAGGCTGCCTTGATGGTGGGCAGTGCCGCGTCGATGCGCACGGTGCTGGTGATACGGCCATTTTCCAGGGGCACGTTCAGGTCTTCACGAATCAGGACACGCTTGCCCGCGAGATTCTGGTCTTTCATCAATTGAATAGTCATGATTCCTCTACAGGTATGCTCAGGTGGAATAAATACAGGTCCATTATTCCATAAAAATTCAACACTCAATATAGCTGCGCCAGTCTGCTTATCAGCTGCTCCAGGCACCTGCCAAACAGCTATACCCCGAAATTATTAACTCCAAATTACTAAGGATTAAATAGCCTAATCCTGGAGTTGACCCTTGTTACAAGCCTGCCTAGAGTTTAACTGCCGGCATGGAAAGTTCTCTTTTTTCTCACGAGGTTATTATCATGAACAGAGATCAAGTATCAGGAACGATCAAATCCGCAACAGGCAAAGCCCAACGCGCCATGGGTGAAGCAGTTGGCAGCAAAGAACAACAAGCCAAAGGCTTGAAACGCGAAGCCGAAGGCAAAGTACAGAAAAAACTTGGGGATACCAAAGAGCATCTCAAGGATGCCAACAAGCGTCACTAACAGGCGCTGAAAACCCCCATAACACCGGGGGTTTTTTATTACGTCCCCGTACATGAAAAACCCGGCTCAGGCCGGGTTTTTTCCTCAATCTTCCAACAGATCTTCCACGGTACTGACGATATTCTCAGCCGTGAAACCGAAGTGCTCCATCAGTTTGCCGCCAGGCGCGGACTCGCCAAAGGTGGTCATACCGATCACGCGGCCATCGAGGCCCACATACTTGTACCAGAAATCCACATGAGCGGTTTCCACCGCAACACGGGCAAACACCTGGCTCGGCAATACCGATTCCTTATAAGCCGCATCCTGTTGATCGAATACCGACGTGGACGGCATGGACACCAGACGCACGCGACGGCCTTTGGCATTGAGCGCTTCCACAGCTTTGAACGCCGGGCCAACTTCCGAACCCGTGGCAATCACAATGGCTTCCGGCTCGCCAGCACTGTCAGCCAGGACATAGGCACCACGCGCGATATTGGCGAGTTGTTCCGGCGTGCGCGCATAGGCGTCCAGGTTCTGGCGGCTGAATACCAGGGAGCTGGGACCGTCCTTACGTTCAACAGCTGCCTTCCAGGCCACGGCCGATTCAGCCGCATCCGCAGGACGCCAGGTGATCATGTTCGGCGTCAGGCGCAGGGTGGCAAGCACTTCGATGGGCTGGTGAGTGGGGCCGTCTTCACCCTGGCCGATGGAATCGTGGGTGTAGACAAACACGTTGCGCAATTTCATCAGCGCCGACATGCGCACGGCATTGGCGGCGTACTGCTGGAACATCAGGAAGGTGGCGCCGTAGGGAATGAAACCGCCGTGGGCGGAAATACCGTTCATGATGGCGCTCATGCCGAACTCGCGCACACCGTAATAGATGTAGTTGCCGCTGGCATCTTCCGCCGTAATGCCTTTGGAGGTTTTCACCAGGGTCAGGTTGGAACCCGCCAGGTCGGCTGAACCGCCCAGGAGTTCAGGCAACAATGCGGCAAAGGCGGCAATCGTATTTTGCGAGGCTTTACGGCTGGCAATCTTCTCGCCTTTTGCCTGGGTTTCAGCGATGAAGGCTTCTGCCTTGGCAGCGAAGTCGGCGGGCAGGTCGCCTTTTATCACACGGCGTTCAAATTCAGCGGCCAGTTCAGGGTGTGCTGATTGATAGGCGGCAAACTTGTTGCTCCAGGATTTTTCCGCAGCGGCGCCTTTTTCTTTTGCATCCCAACCCGCGTAGATGTCAGCGGGGATCACAAACGGCTCGTGCTCCCAGTTGAGCGTCTGACGCACCAGCGCCACTTCATCATTGCCCAGCGGTGAACCGTGGCTGTCGTGGGAACCCTGCTTGTTGGGCGAACCGAAACCGATGATGGTTTTGGTGATGATCAGGGTCGGTTTGCCGGTTTCAGCGCGGGCCGCCTCGATAGCGGTTTTGATGGCATCGGGATTATGGCCATCAATAGCTGGAATCACATGCCAGCCGTAGGACTCGAAACGTTTGGCGGTGTCATCGGTGAACCAGCCTTCGACATGGCCATCGATGGAAATACCATTGTCATCATAAAAAGCAATCAACTTGCCCAGGCCCAGGGTGCCCGCCAGGGAGCAAGCCTCGTGAGACACCCCTTCCATCATGCAACCGTCGCCCAGGAAGCAGTAGGTGTAGTGATCAACCACATCATGGCCATCGCGGTTGAACTGGGCCGCCAGGATTTTTTCCGCCAGTGCCATACCCACCGCATTGGCGATACCCTGGCCCAGCGGACCGGTGGTGGTTTCAACGCCAGGGGTGTAGCCCCGCTCCGGATGGCCCGGGGTTTTGGAATGCAGCTGGCGGAACTGCTTCAACTCATCCAGCGGCAGGTCATAGCCGGTGAGGTGCAGCAGGGAGTAAATCAGCATGGAGCCGTGGCCGTTGGACAGCACAAAACGATCGCGGTCCGCCCATTCCGGGTTTTGCGGGTTGTGCTTGAGGAAATCGTTCCACAGCACTTCGGCGATATCCGCCATGCCCATGGGGGCGCCGGGGTGGCCGGAATTGGCTTTCTGGACCGCATCCATGGACAGAACACGGATGGCGTTGGCGAGTTGATTACGAGAAGGCATGAGGCTTCAAGCTCCTTAATTGTTGCGAGTTATCAGGGGCGGCTGTGCCCTCTGTGTGCTTTTGTTGACCGGCCTCTGGTGGACCTTGTTTCGCTGGTTCGTCGGTAGTATGCCTGGGCATGCCCGGTTATCGGACAAATAAGGGGCGCCATTTTCGCTTAGCTGCCGCCCCACGTAAAGGCAAGATACCGCCTGATGATGAGAAATCATCCCAAATAGACCCGACATCTATATCAAAATATTTTGATATAGATTGGCAAGCCTGCTAGACTGCGCCCCATGTCACGCCTCATCCAGCTAGCCGAGCAGCCTTCCGCCCACCGGGAATCAGCCCCAGCACACAGCGAAGAACCTCTGGCCAACCAGCTTCCCAACCTGCTCAAGGCGGCGGGTGATGGCCTGCGCCTGGAGATTTTGCGCGTGTTGGCACAGGATTCCTTCGGCGTGCTGGAGCTTTGCCGGTTGTTCGACTGCAAGCAGTCGGGGATGAGCCACCATTTGAAAGTACTGGCGACCGCCGGTTTGTTGACCAGTCGCCGCGAGGGTAATTCCATTTTCTACCGCCGCGCCCACCTGGCCCCGGACCATCCGCTGGCCGCTTTGCAACAGCAGCTGTTTGCCAGTGTGGACAGGCTGCCGCTGAGCCCGGAGCTGCAAACGGCACTGGCGCAGTTGCAGGCCGAACGAAGCGCGGCATCCCAGGCCTTTTTTGCGGAAAACGCCCACAAGTTCCGCGCCCAGCAGGACCTGATCGCCAGTTATCCCGTCTATGCCGATCAGGTGAGTCAGTTGCTGGGCACGACACCCTTGCGCGCGCGCAACCTGGTATTGGAAGTTGGGCCGGGAGAAGGGGAATTCCTCAAGATATTGTCGCGGGATTTCAAGCAGGTGATAGCACTGGACAATGCCCGGACCATGCTGGCGAGGGCCAGGTCCTTTGCCGAGGCCGAGGGTTTGCGCAATGTGGAATTCATCTTGGGCGACACCCAGAGTCTGCCCGGGCACCGTGTGCTGGCGGATTGCATCGTGGTGAACATGGTGCTGCACCATACGCCGTCACCGGCGGATATTTTTTCAGACCTGAGCCATGCGCTGGTGCCGGGCGGGGCGTTGTTGATTTGCGATCTCTGCCGTCACGAGCAGACCTGGGCGCGGGAGGCGTGCGGGGATTTATGGCAGGGGTTTGAGCCGGAGGATTTTTCGCGCTGGGCGAAGGCGGCGGGACTGAATGAGGGGCAAAGTATTTACTTTGCATTACGCAACGGGTTTCAGGTTCAGTTGCGGCAGTTTTTCAAACCTTTGAGTTAATGGTTTTGTGGCCGATGGTGGCAAGCACGGGGTCAATATGCCCCTTGGCGACACGCCGTGAACCCATCCATGGGGGCTCGGCACCCGCATCCCTGCGGGTGACGGTCACCAAGGGGCATATTGACCCCGTGCACGAACATTTTCGCTGCTGCAAGTAAAAGCATTTTGTCGCATCACAGTGTCGATCAATGCCTGTCGAATTCACTGCGATGTATGAGAGGGGGTGGGGACCCGTGTGTATGAGACCGTCTGCTCACAGGGATGTGAGCAGCGAGCCTACAGGGACGTATTTACGGCGTGTCTCATACACACGGGTCCCCACCCCCGAACCACCGAACAAACAAATACGACCAATAGAAGGTATCACCATGTCCGAGTATTCGATATTTACTTCTGAATCCGTTTCAGAAGGGCATCCCGACAAGATGGCGGATCAGATTTCTGATGCGGTGCTGGATGCGATCCTGGCTGATGATCCCCATGCGCGGGTGGCGGTGGAGACGCTGGTGAAAACCGGGATGGCGATTGTCGCCGGCGAGGTGCGCACCTCGACGTATGTGGATCTGGAGGATTTGATTCGCCAGGTGATTCTGGACATCGGCTACGACTCCAGCGATGTGGGTTTCGATGGCGCCAGCTGTGCGGTGCTGAATGCGATTGGCAAGCAGTCCTCGGATATCGCCATGGGTGTGGATGAGGGTGATAACAAGGACCTGGGCGCGGGCGACCAGGGACTGATGTTCGGTTATGCCACCAATGAGACCAGCGTGTTGATGCCCGCACCGATTTTTTATGCGCACCGTCTGGTGGAAAAGCAAGCCCAGCTGCGCAAGAGCGGTGAGCTGCCCTGGTTGCGGCCCGACGCCAAAAGTCAGGTGACGCTGCGTTATGAAAACGGCAAGCCCGTGGCAGTGGATGCGGTGGTTCTGTCCACCCAGCACAGCCCGAGCGTGAAGCAGGCTGAGATTCATGAGGCCGTGCGCGAGTTGGTCATCAAGCATGTCTTGCCCGCCGAGTGGCTGCATAAGGATACCCGCTTCCATATCAACCCGACCGGCCAGTTTATCATCGGTGGCCCTGTCGGCGATTGCGGCCTGACCGGACGCAAGATCATTGTGGACTCCTATGGCGGCATGGCTCGCCATGGTGGCGGTGCTTTTTCGGGTAAGGACCCGTCGAAGGTGGATCGGTCCGCCGCTTACGCAGGCCGTTATGTGGCGAAGAATATTGTCGCGGCGGGCCTGGCGGACCGTTGTGAGATTCAGGTGAGCTATGCGATTGGCGTGGCTGAGCCAACATCCATTTCGATCAATACGTTTGGTACCGGCAAGTTGTCGGATGCAGATATTGTGAACCTGGTGCGGGAGCATTTTGATTTGCGGCCGCGCGGATTGATCGAGATGCTGGATTTGAAACGTCCGATCTATCGCCAAACAGCGGCTTATGGGCATTTTGGGCGCGAACTGCCGGATTTTACCTGGGAAAAAACGGATAAGGCAGATGTGTTGAAGAAAGCACTATAAGTAGATAGCCGGGGGCGCCCGGGTCAATGTACGGGGGCGGGACTCGCCGTAAATACGTCCCTGTAGGCTCGCAGTCGGCATCCATGCCTCCTAGGGTCCCGCCCCCGTACATTGACCCGGACTTCACGTTAAATTCCGTACCCTTTTATAGAATGTTTAGAGAGTAGATTATGAATATTGCAACGCATTTTACGGATTACAAAGTCGCTGACATCTCCCTCGCCGCCTGGGGTCGCAAGGAAATTGAGATTGCCGAGGGCGAAATGCCGGCGCTGATGGCGTTGCGCCGTAAATACCGGGAAAGCAAGCCACTGGCGGATGCAAGGATCATCGGCTGTATTCATATGACCATCCAGACCGCGGTGTTGATTGAAACCCTGGTGGAGCTGGGTGCTGAGGTGCGTTGGTCGTCGTGCAATATTTTTTCGACACAGGACCATGCGGCAGCGGCGATAGCGGCGGCGGGAATTCCGGTGTTTGCCTGGAAGGGTGAGACCGAGGAGGAATTCTGGTGGTGCATCGAGCAGACCATCCTGAAAGACGGCCAGGAATGGAATGCGAATATGGTGCTGGATGATGGCGGCGATGTGACCTTGATACTGCATGACAAGTATCCACATATGTTGGATAGCATCCACGGTATTTCGGAAGAGACAACCACGGGTGTCCACCGTTTGCTGGAGATGTTCAAGAAAGGAACCTTGAAGGTGCCCGCCATCAACGTGAACGATTCCATCACCAAAAGCAAAAACGACAACAAGTACGGCTGCCGTCACAGCCTGAATGACGCCATCAAACGCGGCACCGATCATTTGCTTTCGGGCAAGAAGGCACTGGTGATTGGCTATGGCGATGTGGGTAAAGGGTCCGCGGCGTCACTGCGTCAGGAAGGCATGATCGTGAAAATCACCGAGATCGATCCTATATGCGCCATGCAGGCCTGCATGGATGGTTTTGAGGTGGTATCGCCTTACAACGACGGCATCAATACCGGCAAGTTTGAGGATATCAATCATGCGGTATTGGGTACGACCGATCTGGTGGTAACGACCACCGGCAACGTCAATGTGTGCGATTCCGCCATGTTGCGCGCGCTGAAAAACGGCGCGGTGGTGTGCAATATCGGCCACTTCGACAGCGAGATAGATACCGCCTACATGCGCAAGCATTGGGAATGGGAGGAAATCAAGCCGCAGGTTCATAAGGTGCACCGCGACAAGACGAGCAAGGATCACCTGATCATCCTGTCGGAAGGCCGCCTGGTCAATTTGGGTAACGCCACTGGTCATCCATCGCGCATCATGGATGGCTCCTTTGCGAACCAGGTACTGGCGCAAATCTATCTTTACGAGCGCAAATTTGCCAACCTGCCCGCCGAGCAGAAAAAAGAACACCTGTATGTGCGCGTCCTGCCGAAAAAGCTCGATGAAGAAGTAGCCCGCGACATGGTGGAAGGTTTTGGGGGTGTCATCACCAAACTGACATCCCAGCAGGCGGAATACATTGGTGTCGAGGCTGACGGCCCGTTCAAGCCGGATTCTTATAAATACTGATCAACAGAGAACTATCATGAGCGACTCTCAACTGCGCCTGAGCTTTGAGTTTTTCCCGCCCAAGACACAGGAAGGACGCGAGAAACTCCTGCAGGTGCGCGACCACCTCAACAGCTTCGCACCGGATTTTTTCTCCGTGACCTACGGCGCTGGCGGCTCGACACGCGACAATACCCTGGGCGTGATAACACAGTTCAGGACCGATGGCATCAGCATGGCGCCACATTTGTCTTTTGGCGGCGATGACGAGGAGACCGTCCTGGCTTTGTTGCGAACCTACAAGAATGCCGGTGTGGATCGTATCGTCGCGCTGCGCGGCGACATACCATCCGGCGTGGGCGGTTCCTATCAACTTGTCTATGCCAACGAGCTGGTGGCCTTTATCCGCAAGCACTTCAGCAATACCTTTCACCTGGAGGTAGCCGCCTACCCGGAAATCCATCCCCAGGCGAAAAGCTACAACGACGACATCCGCTACCTCAAAGGAAAATTCGACGCGGGCGCCGACAGTGGCATCACCCAGTATTTTTTCAATCCGGATGCCTATTTTTATTTCATGGAGCAATGCGGCAAGGCTGGTATCGACAAACCCATCTATCCGGGTATCATGCCGATCATCAACTACCGCAACCTCACCCGTTTTTCCGATACCTGCGGTGCTGAAATTCCGCGCTGGTTGCGCAAGGCATTGGAAAACTACGGTGAGGATGAAGCCAGCCTGAAAAGCTTCGGCGTGGATCTGGTCACAGAACTCTGCGAGGTTCTGCTGGAAAACGGTGCGCCCGGCCTGCACTTCTATACGATGAACCAGACCGAACCCACCGCGCAGATTGTCAGCAACCTCGGCCTCATCCCCACCGAATAAACTGAAAGCCACGGGCGGATCACCCTGCCCGTGGCCTTGTGTGTGATGATGCCATGCAGAATTCACTGTTTGATGAATCGCCAACCAACTCCACCAAACCGGCAAAAAAATCCGGCAAGACCGTGGAGCCCGCCCAACCTGATCCCGCGTTGATTGAGTTGGCAGGGTCCCTGCCACCACACCTGCGGCTCGGCACCTCCTCCTGGAACTACCCTGGCTGGGCTGGCTTGGTGTGGGATGGGGAATACGCGGACACCACCCTGTCCCGTCATGGCCTCGCCGCCTACGCCAAACATCCATTGTTTCGCACCGTCAGCATCGACCGCGGTTTCTATCGCCCATTGAATGTCGCCCAGTTTGCAGAGTATGCCTCGCAGGTAGGCCGGGATTTCCGCTTTGTGATCAAGGCACCTAGCCTGGTGACAGATGCGCTGGTGCGCGATGAATCCGGCCGCGGCATGCGGCCCAACCCGCATTTCCTCAATGCGGAACAGGCTGTGCAGCTATTTGTCGAGCCTGCGCTGGAAGGCCTGGGCCGCAAGCTCGGTGCCCTGGTATTCCAGATCAGCCCCCTGCCCGCTACCTGGCTGGCGCGCATGCCCGAACTGATCAACCGTTTACATAAGTTATTGAAAGCCATTCCGGATTTGCGCCCCATGGCACCTGATGGTGTCGTCGCCGTGGAGGTACGCGATCCCCAGTGGCTGACACCCCCGTTTGTCCAGGCGCTGCGCGACACGGGCGCCACCTATTGCATGGGCCTGCATGCCAAGATGCCGCGGATCGCCGAGCAGCTGCCAATCCTGCGCGCCCTATGACCTGGACCGCTGGTATGCCGCTGGAATCTGAATCCCCTGCACGGTGCCTACGGTTACGAAGACGCGCGCGAGCTGTATTCTCCCTACGACCGCATCATCGATCCCGATCCGGAAACACGGGCAGCACTGGTGCGTGTCATTGCCGGCACTGCCGGGGCAGGCCAGAATGTCTATGTGACACTCAGTAACAAGGCCGAAGGTTCGGCACCGCTGTCGGTGATCGAACTGGCCCGTGCGCTTCACCACAATAATCAAGGCACCGACAACACCTGAGCAAGGGCCTGGGCTGTCCTTGTATCGGGTATGGGTTTACACTGTGAAAATCCTGAAAACCATATAGAAGCCATCTCAACAATCACCCAACGGTCTGATGCGGCGTTGAAAAGGTTGCTCCGGTGCTCATTTACCTTGCGTAAACTCCGCTCCTCGCCACCTTTTCGCCTTGCCTGAGCCTCGCTGGGTGATTGTTGAGATGGCTTCTAGTCAAATCGACTGTCATATACTGGCCCCGTGAATCATCAAGATATTCAATACTTTTTACTGATCATTCCCTCCTGCCTGATGCTCCTGGGAATAGCCTTTATTATTTTCCGTCTGATTTTGCGCGATCAGACATTCTTATCGTGGATAGCGGCCGGTTATATAGTGCCTTCTATCGCGTTGGCCGCGCAAAGCCTGATGACCAATCAGCAACTGGCTGACTGGTCGGTAGTCATGGCCATTTTTTATCTGTTCGGCATCTGGTCTATCGCACATGGCATGGCGCTGCGCAGTGGCGGTAATGCTCACCCCAGGATCGCCATAGTGATCGGTGTGATCACCTTATCTCTATTGTTCTATTATTCACGGATTGTCGATGACCTGTGGTCGCGAATCATCATTCTGAATACCGGTGTCGGACTGATGCAGCTGCTGGTGGCCAAATACTTCCTTAGAAAACCGCTGACGGGTGATATTTTTGATCGGGCACTCAACATCTCCTACATGGTTATCATTGTTTACACACTTGCCCGCCCACCCGTCATTGCCATCTTCATGCCACCCGACG
Source organism: uncultured Cellvibrionaceae bacterium (assembly GCA_964456865.1). Classification (GTDB taxonomy): domain Bacteria; phylum Pseudomonadota; class Gammaproteobacteria; order Pseudomonadales; family Cellvibrionaceae; genus Cellvibrio. The sequence goes on along the minus strand of CAYWCW010000041.1, from coordinate 6,681 downwards.
GCCTTGGAGAATTAACGACATCCAACTACTGGCTGGTGATGCTGGCCGCCAGCATACTGCTGAGCCTGTGGTTTGCCCTAGTTATCTTTGCGATAACCATCAGGGACATCATCTCGAAGATGAATGAAGAGCGTTACCACGATTCGTTAACACATCTGCTGAACCGCCGGGGTTTCTTTGAAGCGGCAAAAAGCTTTATGGACGAAGATGAAAACAGCAGGTATTTCTTGTTGACCTGCGATATAGACCACTTCAAAAGTGTCAATGACAACTGGGGCCATCTCGTTGGTGACAGAGTGTTACAGGCCGTCAGTAAAACCATCATGAGGAATGTGCGCGAGGGAGACCTGGTCGCCAGGTTTGGCGGGGAGGAGTTTGTGATTTTTCTGCGGTGCATGGATATGATCGACGCGCGAAAAATTGCTGAACGCATCCGGGAAGAAATTGCGGAGACGACCTTCACGGAAATCTCCGCTCAGATAACCGCCAGCTTTGGCCTTGTCGGTATCACGTCAAGCCTTGACCTTGTCAAAGCTATTGGTCGCGCTGATGCACTGCTCTATAGCGCCAAGCAAAATGGCCGTAATCAGGTCTTTTGGGAGTGACAGGCTTTTTCTCACTCGATTAGCATCAAAATCCTCTTAATGTCATCAAAAACATTATGTGTATATCAGATGGCACTGAATTGAGGCGAGGTACTCTGTTTTTCACACCATGTCATCAGGAATTCATACGAACGTCATCGCACTGTAGCCAGGTTTGCCGAGGATAAGGCTTCTGATCAAGTCCCAAAGAGGATAACAACCTGTGCTTCCTTATCTGTTTGGCGGTAGGCCTGCGGCTACTTGTATTCCCTGTGTATTCCGCATTTCAACCACGCTTGGTCAGACAGCGAGTCTTCTCTCGCGGTATCTCCCCCTGCATCCCGAAAAACGCTGCTGCGCAATCCATGCCGTTCAGGTAACGAACGTGCTGGTTGTGGATTTTTTGCAGGGATACATCCCCGACATGATCAACAGGAGTAATGACCATGCTTGACCGATCTTCCTTCACACGGTTTACCGCCGGCCTTGGCCTCAGTCTGCTGACCTGCCAGAGTGTTGCATTAAGTAATGGTGATTTTACCAACCTCAATACCCGCACAACAGGCAACCAGCACTATACTACCACCGCCAACAAAGGGACTTTGCCTTCCTGGATGCTGTTGAGCGGCACCGGCGGCATTATCGAAACCAACGGCGTCCCCGCCGCAACAGACCAAAGTGCGTTTCGTTTCCACACGCTTACCGCCAACTTCGGCGATAATAAGCTCGACCAGTGTATTCCGCTGGACGCCAGCAAGGACCTGAGTATCAGTTTTCAGGCGCGCACTAATGTCAGCCCGGTGTCCAACGACCTGCGCCTGCGGCTCAATCCGCATTTCTATGCCGATATGGCCACTTGTGAAAAAGATATGCAGAACGACTCCACTGCCAACCGTCTCGGCGGTGGGGGATTGCATAATGCCGACCGCGATATTCGCCTGGGGTCGGTCGGCGGTTTTCAACCCAACCAGTGGAAAACCATCACTGCCGCCACCCACGGCACCACGGGTCCGCTGACCCACAGTGCCGGTGACCTCCCCGTCGGGACCAAGGCGATGCGTTTTTCCATCCGGCTGCGCGATGACTCAGCATCTGCGTCCCGCTACATCTGGCTGGATGACATCAAAGTCACGCAAACCGGTAGCGTTGCCAACCTGATTCGCAACGGCAACTTCGACCATATCGATGTCAATCACAATGACTATCTGGTGGGCAGCAGCGGCTGGCGGCTGAATCGCGACGGCGACACCAGCCTGCGCGCCGGTGCCGGTGCCCTGGCCTTTGCCAAGAACGGCAGCAATGCGGTGTATTTCCAGAGCCTGACCGGCAATTTCGGCAGCAGCAGCCTGGATCAGTGCGTACCCGTGACCGGCACCGCTGACCTGCGCCCCTCAGTGTCCGTGCTGAGCCTCAGCCCTCACGACGATCTGGGCATCCGCCTCAATGTGGATTTTTATACCAGCAGCAATTGTAGCAGCGGCGTCAACAACGGCTTGCAGTTGCGCGAGGATTTTGCCCTCAACAACCTACCCGGCACATGGCGCTACCTGGTGACCAGTGAAGCACGCACCACCGCCGCATTGAGCGGCATCCAGTCCGCGCGTATCAGCGTCCGCCTGCGCGACCGCAGCAACAGCGCCAACAACGGCCCGGACGGTTTTCAGCGCACGATATATGTCAATTCCCTCAACCTGGAGGCAGCGTTTTCCTGCGACGCGCCCGCCGAGATCGGCATGTACGAAGTGAAGGCCTACCTGAACCCGGATGTGGTGCTGAACGGCAGCCAGAAACTGATCAGCAATGTGCGCAACGAATTCGACACCGGCACTTCCGTCAGAAAATTCATGGTGCACTTCCTGGACACCGACACGCTGGATCTGCACGGCGAAGGCTGGAGCATCCGCACGCGCAAGCGCGAGGACCAGAGCACCCATCGTCTGCAATACAAAAAACGCTTCCCGTTGGGTGGTGGTACGCTTGACAGTACCCTGCACACTGCCTACAGCCAGGGCATCAACGCCTGTCACGGCAATGAGGTGGAGGTCGACTGGGGTTACAGCAACCGCACCATCAGCTTCCAGCGCAACGACGACCTGACCCTGGGCCACAGCGGCCTGAACCTGCCCAACCTGGCGGATACCAAAACCATCGCGGCCAACAATGCCATTCCGCTGTTGATCGACTGGAATGCCACCGGCTGGGGCCTTGACCAGATCGACGATGCACGCCTCTACGGCAACGTGTATTTCGAGCGCTATATCGGGGATTTTGACGGTCTGGAATTGAACATTGAGATCTGGCATATCCTCAACGCAGCCGGCACAGGACTGGAGTACCTGGTGGAAGCCTCCTTCAAAACCACCAATGCACTGACCGCCACGGTAAAGCGTGCGGAATTGTTGCAATTGCTGGATAACGAAGGCTGGCTGCTGACGGATTCCGCACTCAAAACCGAGACCATTATGGAGCGTTACTGACCGGCAAAAACCTTGTCAGGCGCAACAGCCTGGCAAGGCAGACAAAACTGGCTCAATCGACACGCAAGTGTCATCAAAACGTCACTACAGTGTCATTATCATCCGGGGCTGACGCGGGACATTCCGTCCAGCCCCGGTTTTCGACAAAATCCACATGCCTTCAATCGACACACTTGTATTGCCGCTGACCATTCGCGGACTGCGCAAATCCTTCGGTAACCATATTGCGCTCGACGACCTCAACCTGACTCTGGAGCCCGGCCAGGTATTGGCGCTGCTCGGCCCCTCCGGCTGCGGCAAGACAACATTACTGCGCTGCATCGCCGGGTTGCTGGCTGCCGATAATGGTGAAATTGCCATCCGCGGTAATATCGTTGCTAATGACACGGTTAATTTGCCTCCGGAAAAACGCGGACTGGGCATGGTGTTTCAGGATTACGCCCTCTGGCCGCATATGACGGTGGCTGAAAACCTCGCCTTTCCTTTGCGCATGCGTAAGCTCTCCCGTGCCGAACAGCAGGAACGCATTCTCTGGGCGCTGGAACTGGTGGGCCTCACCCATCTCGCCGAGCGCAGCCCCGGCACTTTGTCTGGCGGGCAGCAACAGCGGGTAGCCCTGGCGCGTGCGATTGTCGCCCAACCGGCGCTGCTGTTGATGGATGAACCGCTCTCCAACCTGGATAAAAATCTGCGCGCACAGTTGGCGCTGGAGATTCGCACGCTGATCGACGACCTGGGGCTCACCGCTGTCTTCGTCACGCACGATCAGCAGGAAGCCTTTGCGCTGGCAGACAAGGTGGCGGTGATGCATCAAGGCCGTATCGCTCAATTGGCATCGCCGGAGGAATTGTTTCATCACCCTGCTACGCCGGATATTGCGGAATTTCTTGATGCGGGGAGTTTGATTCCGGCAACACTCAGCACATCAGGCTTACACCTTGGCCACCGGTGTTTTCCGCTCGCCAGGCCTGCCGCGACCAACGGCAACCTGCAGGTGCTACTGCCACATCGCGCACTGACGCTGCACGCCGACGGCCCTCTACATGGCAAGGTACGCAGCCGTATTTACCAGGGCGATTTCTATCTGGCTGAAATTCAACTGGATCCGGATGGCACCCACAGCGACAGCACCATCGTCAAATTGCATTTGAATGATTGCCCGACAGCACATACACCCGTGCGGCTGGCGATAGCTGATTGCTCTCTGCATGCCTGGGATAGCAATGGTCAACCAGTGCAATTAACACTGCTGCAAACGGTTGTTACTGAAAAAGTTTTGGCTGAAGAAGAACTGGCCTGATGGCCCTGAATTTCCAACAAAATGGACGCTCGCACAATGCGAGTTTTGCGTCAGGGATGGTGGAAGGGAGTACAACGCATGAGTAGTTACCGTTGGCTTGTCAGCGCAACAGGGGTGGAGTGCACTATTCGGCAAAACCTGTTTTGCGCGCACGGAACGCCAGCCATCTGTGATGGCAGGCTCAGACTGCTGACAAACCTCCTTCCGGCACCATGCGAGTTTGTCGTCAGGCCAGTGGTTTCAAAACCGTCGGGTCATGGACGACCGCCATGGATGGCGGAAGTTAGCGCAACGCAGGAGCAGTTGCCGTTGACCCCGTCGGAGCTACAGGGACCGTATTTATGCGTTTTTGAAACCACTGGCCTGATGACAAACGGACTACGAAGCACGTTTTAACGAAATACTTTTAATGACCAAATCCCGAAGAGGACACCAAAATGCGTTACCTGTTTATTCTTGTATTGCTAGTCAGTGGCACCGCCACCGCGCAATCGCTGACGGTCTACTCCGCCGGCCCCAACGACCTGATCCAGACCCTCGCCAGCCGTTTTGAAAAAACCACCGGCACCAAGGTGCAGGTCTTCCAGGGCACCACCGGGCAAATCATGGCGCGCCTGGAAGCCGAGCGCGGCAACCCGGTGGCCGATGTGGTGATCTCCGCCTCCTGGGATTCCGCCGTCGCTCTGAAACGCGCCGGCGACCTGCTGGCCTACAGCCCCAAGGGTGCCGAACAAGTGCCCGCCTCACTGAAAGACAGCCACTACATCGCCCAGGGCGTGGCGGCCCTGGCGCTGGTGTGGAACAACAAGAGCAACACCCCCAAACCTGCCGACTGGCAGGACCTGGCCCAGCCCGTCTACCGCCGCCAACTGCTGATGCCCGATCCGGCCCAGAGTGGCGCCGCCTTTGAATGGCTCGGCGGCATGTTGGCCAGCAAGGGCGAGCAAGCCACCTGGGACCTGTTGGGACAACTGCGCGGCAACGGCATGGTCGTCTCCGGCCCCAACGCCCGCGCGCTCAACCCGGTGCTGCAAGGCGCCAAGGCGGCAGCCATAGGCGCGGTGGACTATATCGCCTACGGCCAGCAGGCCCGGGGCGAAACCATCGACATCATCTTTCCCGCCAGCGGCACGGTGATCGCACCGCGCCCGGTGATGATCCTCAGCTACAGCCGCCAGCCGGAACGGGCCAAGGCGTTTGTGGACTACCTGCTGTCGGTGGAAGGCCAGACGGCGGTCGCCGACCAGTTCCTGATCCCCGCCCGCCAGGACGTGCCCGGCCGCCGCCCCGGCCTGCAAGACCTGACGCTGATCGGCGTCGACAGCGACGCCCTGGAAGCGCGCCGGGGCGAAATCCTCCGCCGGTTCCGCCAGGTCACGCGTTAGCCGATAACCCGCCAACGCCAAAAAAATGCCAAAAAGCAGCGTGTCGATAAAAAGACATCATGCGCTGATACCAAAGGAGCAACGCGCTGATGAGCGATTCGTTGATAAGCCATTCACCGGCAACCCCAGCCCGCACCTTCCCGCTTCGCCTGCATGACCTCGGCGCCCGGCTGCCGCTCTGGCTGGCGCTGGTCAGCCTGCTGGTGCTGGTGGCCCTGCCGCTGGTCTTTGTGCTCTTGCAGGTGATCTTCCCCGAACTCACCCGCGGCAGCCTGGCCAACGCCTTCAGCCCGCTGCGGCACAACCTGGCCGACCCGGAACTGCTGACACTGACCGGCAACAGCCTGAAACTGGGCCTGGCAGTGGTGGCCGTCTCGGCGCTGATCGCCGTGCCCCTCGGCGTGCTGCGCGCCCTCACGCGCCTGCCGGGCGCCGCCGGGTGGGACCTGGCACTGCTGGTGCCCTTTATGATCCCGCCCTATATCGCCGCCCTCGCCTGGGTGATGACCCTGCAAACCAACGGCTTCAGCCAGCAGTTGCTGGGGTTCTCCAGCGATGGCCTGGTGTTCTCCTTCAGCGGCATGGTGCTGGTGATGGCCTTCAATATCTTCCCGGTTATCTACTTTGCCGTGTCGCGCACCCTCAGCGCGGTGGGCGGGCGCTACGCCGCCGTGGCTCAGGTGTGCGGCGCCAGCCCCTGGACCGCCTTCTGGCGCATCACCCTGCCACTGTCCCTGCCGGGCTTGGCCGCCGGCCTGCTGCTGGCCTTCTCGCTCAGCATCGAGGAATTCGGCACCCCGGCCACGCTGGGCGCGGTCATCGGCTATGACGTGCTGGTGACCGGCATCCACCGGCGCTTCTCCGACTGGCCGCTGGACATGCCCGGCGCCGCCGTGCTCAGCCTGATCCTGGTGCTGCTGGCGCTGCTCGCCTTC
>CAYWCW010000040.1:0-29064 GCA_964456865.1 uncultured Cellvibrionaceae bacterium | reverse complement strand
AAAATGGAAGAGTGGCTGGCCAACCCGGTGCTGATGGAAGCCGATGCCGACGCCGAATACGCCGCCATCATCGACATCGACCTGGCCGATATCAAGGAACCGATCCTGGCCTGCCCGAACGACCCGGATGATGTGAAAGTGCTGTCCGAGGTCGCCGGCGACAAGATCGACGAGGTCTTCATCGGCTCCTGCATGACCAACATCGGCCACTTCCGCGCGGCCGGCAAACTGCTGTCCGCCACCAAGGATGAGCTGTCCACCCGCCTGTGGATCGCGCCCCCCACCAAGATGGACGCGCACCAGTTGATGGAAGAAGGCTATTACAGCATCTTCGGCGTCAAGGGCGCCCGTACCGAAATGCCCGGCTGCTCGCTGTGCATGGGCAACCAGGCGCGCGTGGCGAAAAACGCTACGGTGGTATCCACATCCACCCGCAACTTCCCCAACCGCTTGGGCGAGGGCGCGAACGTGTACCTGGCGTCAGCGGAACTGGCCGCCATCGCTGCCGTGCTGGGCAAGCTGCCGACCCCGGATGAATACCTGAGCTACGCCAGCAAGATCAACAGCATGGCCAGTGATATCTACCGCTACCTCAATTTCAACGAGATCGAGAGCTACCAGAGCGCCGCCAATGAAGGTAAGCGGATTGCAGCGGTAGAAATCCAGACCGTCGCGATCTAAACCCTGCCGCGAAAGTATAAAGCGCCCCGAATGCAAGTTCGCGGCGCTTTTTTTATGCCCTTCTTATCAAATTTGTGATGCACGTCGGCTTTTTTTACATGGCACGTTGCTTTAAGCGCCAAAAAATCAATAACACATTGTTTTTATTGGAGTTTTTTATTTGGCATTTAACTTGCTAATCCAATGGCAAATGTGCCAGCGCATGATGTGCCGGCCCGGCTTCCAACCAATCCATCTTGATATACAGGAATACATCATGAAACGACATGGCATGTTAATCATTCTGATACTGAGCCTCTTCTGGGTCGCCTCGGCATCAGCGGCACTGGTCATCAATGACCTGCTGGACACTTCTTTCAACCTCGCCAGCCTGGCCGAATCCGGTACCTGGGCGCTGCTGGTGGTGGGCGTGATAGGGCTCGGGCTGAGCCGCCGCCGCATGAAGCATTGATTGAAAGACCACCCCAAAATCCCCGCCCAGCTGCGGGGATTTTTTTTGGGCCGCTATCCATAGTGACCACCTTGCGAACCGCCACCAACGCAACCGCAAAAAATCTCCCGAACATTTTTTGCAGCCTGATCATTCTTCCCGCATTGCACATTACAAAGCGTTACAGCTTTCCAATCATCAACACCCTAAAGTGTCTTGAGGATTATGCATAGGCCATCTCATTCCAGGGAGCGGATGGCGATTGCACGTACACGTCAATCGATGAGATCACCTGACTTACTTTAAGGAATTTGCTATGAAGCACCCTCTTGCCCAATCATTGGCGGTGGCCATGCTGTCGCTGGCTGCTGGCGTATCCGCGGTTGAATTGAGTCACGACGGTCGTGGCGATGTGTTGATCTATCCATTTTATTCAGCGGCGGGTGGTAATGACACCTACATCTCCGTTGCCAACAACACCGATCAGGCCAAAGCCCTGCGCGTGCGTTTTCGCGAGGGGATGGAAAACCAGGAAGTCCTGAGCTTCAACCTCTACCTGGGTCCCCGTGATCATTGGTCCGGCGCAGTAACAACGCATGGCGATAGCGCCCGCCTGATCTCCCAGGATGCATCCTGCACCTACCCGTATCAGCCAGAGGGCGGGTTTGTGTTTTCCGATGCGGCATTCATCGATGCGCCGGTATACGCCATCACCGAACGCACGCGGGAAGGCCTGGTGGAAATCATTGAGATGGGCATTCTCGATGATGAAGAAACCCATAGCGAGAGAGGCCCCTTCGGCGCGGTAGAGGGTATTTTTGGCGAGGGTGTCTCCAGCGTTGATATTGCCAATGGAATGGACCAGCCAAGCCCTGCGCCTGTGATGCAAGGGTGCAGCGTCGTTGGTATGGCCTGGGAAACCGGGTATGCCTTTGAAGGTGATCCATCGCGCAACATCGGCCCGGCAACAGGTGGCCTGAGTGGTCATGGCGTTGTCATTAACGTGAATGAAGGCACCAACATTACCTACAACGCCGTGGCACTCAACAAGTTTTTTGATGGTGGTTTTTTACACGCACACCCGGATGACGCCAGTCCTTCACTGGAAGACGCCGCACCTGTGGCCCGTATCTACCACAATAGCCTTGGCTTGATCGAGGCGGAGGTCGATCGCGGCGTGGATGCTGTCAGCGCCGTGCTGATGCGCAGTGAAATCAGCAGCGACCTGGTCAGGGACCCCGGAATCAACGCAGCGACCGACTGGGTCATCAGTTTTCCAACCCTGCAATATTATGTCTACACAGATATCGCGGAATCGCCGGACACACCCTACCCGTCCGGTGCGCTGCTAATGCGGGCCTATGATCGCGAAGGGGAAAGCAGTTATGCCCGCGATGCCGATCTGGTCGACTTTGCCGTTGGCTCGAGGGGAGACCACGGCATCCTGTTGCACACCGCCGTCAACGTTCTTGGTTTCAAGGTATCGCAGCCCGTGCTTCAGGCCTCCTCGCGTATTGGACGCAACATTGCCGTGAAAGAGGGCCTCGACAATGGCCATGCGGTACTGGACCTGCGCTCCTCCAGAACACCCATGATCCAAGAGCAAAACCGGCTGTCGCTCGACAGCGATCAGGGCACCCTGGAATTGACTGGCATCCCCCTGGTCGGTTTTGCGGCGCAGAAATATGTGAATGGCAATATCAATGGCGTCCTGTCCAACTACACGGGCTCCCTGAATTTCCATTCCACACTGGACGCCCAGGTTCAGCAAGACTGATGTCATGGTGAAAATCGCCCGGGCGGGAAACATTTCTGTGGGAAAAACGCCAACCTGTGGCAAGCTTGCAGGTGACAGCCGACAGAAACAGACCCGCCCGGGAGATCACCGATGTCCACCGCGAAAACCATACTCGTCACCGGCGCCTCCAGCGGCATTGGCCACTACTGCGCCAAACAACTGCACCAGGAGGGCTGGCAGGTCATCGCCAGTTGCCGCAAACTGGCCGACGTGTCACGCCTGCAAGCCGAAGGATTGACCTGCATCCAGCTGGACCTGGACGATTCAGACAGCATCCAACGGGCGGTCGCCCAGACATTGGCCCTGACCCAAGGCCAGCTTTACGCCCTGTTCAACAATGGCGCCTACGGCCAGCCGGGCGCGGTGGAGGACCTGAGCCGCGATGCCCTGCGCCGCCAGTTCGAAACCAATCTGTTCGGCTGGCTGGAACTCACCAACGCACTCATCCCGGCCATGCGCCGCCAGGGCCAGGGCCGCATCATCCAGAACAGCTCCATCCTCGGCTTTGCCGCCATGCCCTTTCGCGGCGCCTACAACGCCAGCAAATTTGCCCTCGAAGGCCTGACCGACACCCTGCGCCTGGAACTGTACGGCAGCGGCATCCATGTCAGCCTGATCGAACCCGGCCCCATTGCAAGCCGTTTCCGCCAGAATGCCCTCCTGGCACTGAAGGCCAACATCGACACGGCGAACAGTCATTACGCCGCTCAATACCAGGCCGCCATTGGCCGCCTGACCAAGCCCGGCCCGGCCAGCCGCTTCACCCGGGAACCGGACGCCGTCTATCGCCGCCTGAAGCACGCGCTGGAAGCCCCGCGCCCCAGGGCCCGCTACTATGTGACCTTCCCTACCTACCTGATCGGCTACCTGAAACGCCTGCTGCCGACACGCGCCCTGGATGTGCTGCTGCGCCGCGCCGCCAGTTGATCATTCATCAACCACTTGCGCCTGGGCGAATACTGTATATAATCACAACACCTGTATAAAAAAACAGATTCCCTCAGGAGCCTGATATGTCCAACCTGACTCACCGCCAGGAACAAGTTCTACAACTGATCCGCAGCTATGCCGAAGAGACGGGTTACCCGCCCACCCGCGCGGAAATAGCCCAGATGCTCGGCTACAAGTCAGCCAACGCCGCCGAGGAACATATCAAGGCACTGGCGCGCAAAGGCGCTATCGAGATCATTCCCGGTGCCTCCCGCGGCATCCGCCTGCCAGATAACCATGAGGGCATTCCCATCGTGGGCCAGGTGGCGGCGGGCAGCCCCATCCTCGCGCAAGAACATATCGAAGACTATTGCAGCATTCCCCACAGCTTTTTTTCTCCCTCCGCCGACTATCTGCTGCGGGTCAAGGGGATGAGTATGAAGGACGCGGGCATTCTCGACGGTGACCTTCTGGCTGTGCACAGGACCGATCAGGCGCGCAATGGCCAGATCGTGGTGGCGCGGGTCGGTGAGGAAGTCACGGTCAAGCGTTTCAAGCGGGTTGGCAACCGTTCCATCGTGGAACTCTGGCCCGAAAATCCGGATTTCACCGTGATCGAAGTTGATCTGCGCGACAAAGAATTCGCCATTGAAGGTTTGAGTGTAGGAGTGATTCGCCGTGACTAATCAAGCCCGTATCGACGACCTGCCCCAACAATCCGCCAACCGCCACTGTGGTGTGACCGAACTGGTGCTCACGCGGGAAGCGCCCGAGCAATTGACACTCCTGCTGCCCATGATTGCCTATCTGAGCCATCAGGGCTCCGGCGCAACGGGTGAAGAGCGCTGGATCACCTGGATCGCGCCCCGCCATATTACCCGCCAGTCATTGGAGGCCTTCGGCGTGGATACCCGCCGTGTGCGTCTGATCCATTGTCAGGATGCGCAGCAAAGTCTGTGGATCACCTGGGAGGCCCTGGCAGCGGGCAACAGCCACACGGTCATCGCAAGCCCGGGCCGGTTGACCGAGCGCGAGCTGGCGCAGCTGGAGCTGGCGGCCCAACAGGGAGGATGCCAGGGGCTTTTGTTGCGGGTACGTTGATGGATACACGATCCTGTTAGAAACACCGCCAGAGACTAAAAACGGGAACGCCCTGCTGGACGCTCCCAAACACACCATCTATCAACCGTTCTGATTTCCTTTTTTCTCGCGCTTTTCACGACGCTTGTCTTTCAAGGATTTTTGTGGCGCCTTTTTAACTTTTTCTTTCGACATTGTTCACCCCACTGCATGCTGCTAATTTATTTACCCACCTGAAAGGCCCAGTGCCGCACCAAGGTCGTTACAGGTAAAATGGTTGCCGGTTTGCCAGGATGAATCCTCTGTGGCGCGGCATATCAACACATGCATGGCATTGTCTCCTCTGACATCATTGCCTATCGACAAAACAGGTTACGGCTGGTCAATCAACACGCAACACCACAAACCGCATGTTGCGCCCAAACAGCCGGACTTCAAGCTCATCTCCCGCCTTGAGGCCCATCAACTCGATACCCAGTAGTGAGAGGAATGACAGTTTTCCCTCATCGGGATTGCTGTCCTCGGGATTGACCAGGGTAAATTTCACTTCTTCACGCAGATCCTTGTCGAACAGGACGATCTCTGAACCCAGGAAAATGCGGTTATTGCCACTGACACGCAGGGTGCCTTCCGCTTCGCTTTTGGACAGAGTCTCCGCCAGTTGCAAAGGACTCATGGCCATGTGCCAGGGCCGCGTTAAAAAATACCGGCGCATATCTTTATCAAGCCGCTTGCTGAGCGTATCTAAACTGCAATCGACCACAGCATTTCTCCTCTGATGGAAAACGCGATGACGTGCGAACGTAAGGATAAAAAAGAAAGGGCGAGCGCGCCTGGCGCTCAATCAGCAGGGGAAGGCGGGAGAAAGTCTCCAGAGGATATAACGATGGTATGCGTTCACGATGACGATGATTAACCTATCCGCAACACAGATAAGCTGATCATAATCACCTAAAAAATAAAGTCAAATATCCGGGGGCGATAGCAGGGAATAGCGGAGGTTTTCAGATAAAACTGACGGAATGAACCGTCAATGCAGCATCCATCCCGACTCTGAGGCAGTATCGTCAGGATCAAAGCCTTCCTGCTGATCAGCCAGCTCCTGGGCCGCATCCATGCCCGCCTCGATCATGGCCTTGGCCACGTCAAAGCGCGCCTCGCCCAGATAGGCCAGGGATTCCGCGGAAAAACGGATCGATACCAAGGGCTCACCCGCCGGATCATCCACCCGTTGCAGGACGACATCGCCGTTTGGCAATTCGAGAATTTCGTAGAGAAAAGAAGACATAAGCACAGACCTTCCAGCAGGCTGCCAACCTCTGGCGCCCGCACTGATCAAGCCACCCTTGACCAGCCAGGATAAAAAGGGGATCGATTGTAGCACCTTACACCCCTGATAACACCCGCCAATCGCCCGGCAGCCACCCCATCTCTTGGCTATACTCTTGCCGGTTACTTGTGCCGGTTACCTTGCCCTCTCACGCCTATGCAATCCGTTATGACCCTGATGCCTGCGCCATCCGGCTTTTCAGCCACGTATCCTCCCCGATGGGAGTGGTCGTGCTGATCTGGTCGACCACTATCCAACGCGGCGCCAGGCGGCTCCTGCTGGTCATCAGCGCCCTGGTCCTGGTGTGCAGCGCGGACCCTTCGCCAAACACGCTGTTGCAGCAGACCATGGCCAGGCACTACGGTGATGACGGTGTGGCCATTCTCAATGCCTGGCAGCGGATGCTGGACGATGCGCGGGCACTCCCGGAAACCGAACAGCTCAAACGGGTGAATGATTTCTTCAATCACCATATCCGCTATCGTGAAGATATCGACCACTGGGGCCAAAGTGATTATTGGGCCACCCCGCTCGAAACGCTGGGCAGCCGCGCCGGTGACTGCGAGGATTTCACCATCGCCAAATACGTCAGCCTGCTGCGGCTCGGCATTCCCGAGGAGCGGTTGCGATTGATCTATGTGCGTGCCCAGGTGGGTGGCAGCTACACCCGGATTTCCCAGGCCCATATGGTTTTGGGCTACTATGAATCGCCCCGTGCCCTGCCGCTGGTATTGGACAACATGGTTACCCTGGTCCAACCGGCCGATGAGCGCACTGATCTGCACCCGGTATTCAGTTTCAACAGCCAGGGACTCTGGATAGGCAACAGCACCCAGTCCCAGGCCGATCCCAATGCGCGCCTGTCACGCTGGCGCGATCTTCTGGCACGCATGCAGGCCGAAGGTTTTTACCAATGAGGAGCTCCGCGCTATGTCGCTGATCAAACAATTGTGGTTGGGCATTCTGGCCATACTGCTGGTAGCCCTGGGGGGCAGTTTTGCCATCAGCCTGGTATCCGCCAAACAGTACCTGCAAGAGCAGTTGCAGCTGAAAAACATCGACAACGCAAACTCCCTGGCCCTGAGCATGTCGCAACTGGACAAGGACCCCGTCACGCTGGAGTTATTGATTGCCGCCCAATTTGATACCGGGCATTACCAGTTCATACGCCTGGTCAATCCCGAAGGCGACCTGATAGTGGAACGCCTCGCCGGCGAGGCACCCCGGGCTCAGGTTCCCGGCTGGTTCACCCGCCTTGCGCAACTGGAAGTGTCACCCGGTGTCGCCCTGATACAGGATGGCTGGCAACAATACGGTACCCTCACCCTTGCCAGCCACACCCGCTTTGCCGAACAGAGCCTGTGGCAAAGCAACTGGCGGCTCCTGCAATGGTTCCTGCTGGCCGCACTCATCTCCGGCCTGATCGGCACACTCATCCTCAAATATATTTCCCGCCCGCTGGATATGGTGGTCCAGCAGGCCGAGGCCATCGGCGAGCGCCGCTTCATTACCTCCCAGGAGCCGAGGACCACGGAATTCCTGCGTCTGGTACGCGCCATGAACGCCCTGTCCAACCGTGTCAAAACCATGTTGGACAAAGAGACACGGCAACTGGAAGTGCTCAGGCGTGAATCCCAGCTCGACAAGCTCACCGGGCTCTATAACCGCACACATTTTTTCAACCTGCTGGATGCCTTGCTGGCAGACCATGAAAATGAAACCCAGGGGCAGTTGATCCTGGTGCGGGTACTGAACCTGGCCCAGATCAACCATCGCCTGGGCCGCCTGGAAACCGACCGGGCCTTGCGCCAATTGGCAGCCACGCTGGAAATTGTTGCCAGCCAGTTCCCGCGCGCCTACCTGGGACGCATCAACGGCAGCGATTTCCTGCTGGCCATCGCCGGCAACCAGCAACTCGATGCGTTGGCACGTTCGCTGTCAGGGCAATTGCAGCAGGTATTCAGCAAGGAACTGCCAGACCTGGCCCTGCCCTTGGCAGCTACCGGCTTCACTGTGGGCGAAGCGCGGGGTCCCTTGATGCACAGGCTCGACGGCGCGCTGGCGCAAGCGGAATTGCAAGGTGATTTCGGTGTTGTCGTCCTCAAGGGAGATATCCAGAGCGTCCAGCATCGCAATCTGGAGGAATGGCGTCAGGCCCTCGGTGACGCGCTGGCCAATGAACAGTTGGAACTGGCGAGTTTTCCGGTCAAAACCCTTACCGGCGAGATATTACATTTCGAGGCACCGGCCCGCTTGCCCTTGGATGGTCAGCAGCAATCCGCTGGTTATTTCGTTCCCTGGGTATCGCGCCTGGGCCTGATGCCGCAGCTCGACATGGCCGTTCTGAAAACTGCCCTGCACCAGCTCAGCTTCACGCAAACACCACTGGCCATCAACGTCTCGGCGGATGCACTGTGCAGCACGGATTTTCGTGACAAGGTACTCGAGCTGCTGAACCGGCATAAAGACAGGACGCGGGATTTGTGGCTGGAGTTTTCAGAATCGGCGGCCCTGCGCCATCCGGCAGAGTTTCGTCATTTCTGCCTCGACTTGCAGTCACTGGGCTGCCATTTGGGATTGAAGCATGTGGGTACCGATTTCGCGCGCATCAGTGACTTGCAGGACCTGGGGTTGAATTACCTGAAGCTGGATGCGGCACTGATCCGCGATATCACGGACAATACGGGCAATCGGAATTTTGTGCAGGGGCTGTGCAAGATCGGGCAGTCTCTGGGCATGACGTTGATCGCAACCGGCATCAAAACACCTGAAGAAAAAACAACCCTGACCGATCTTGGTGTCGATGCGTTCACAGGTCCGGGCATTTAAACCAGCATATCCGGCCGGCGGTTGGGAAACCGCCCGCTAGATATTCAGATCATCACCATCATCCAGTAAATCGACATCCTCCGCGGGCCTGCGCAGCTCGCGGCGGGATACGAGTTTGGCCTGGGCGGCCGCGGGAAGGTCGGTAAAGCGGATAACATTGCGGTCGATCAATAACGCCACCAGGTCTTCAAGCACCCGCACCATATCCAGATCGGATTCCGCGAGGCTTTTGTAGCGTGCCGGTTTGAGCGTCTGCAAAAAAGCCAGCAGCTCACTGCTCTCTGGCGAGACAGAATCATAGCCGGGCTCAGCCTCCTGGCTGAGCGCGACTATCTGGCCCTGGCTGTTGCGTTTGATGTACATGGTCAATCCGTCAACAGGTTACCGGCTGTTTTCAGTTGATTGATGATCTCATCGCTGGTGCCGGTCAGATTGACGTTCTGCAACAAGATCACCTGATCGGTCTGGCTGGCATCATACACGCCACCAGCATAGCCGCCTGTGCTGCTGATGTGCAGTGTGGTACTGGTGCCATCGGAAACCGCGAACAGATAATTGTCGAGGTTGGCTGCATTTTCTCCCTGCAACAGGTCGCCGAGACTGAGCGCATCGCCTTCCGCAGTATTGAAATCCGTCACCGTGTCTTCTGCCGGGGTACCGGCAACACCTGCATCGCCGAGCGCCCAGACAAAGGTATCCGCACCCAGGCCACCCGTGAGGATGTCATTGCCGGCGCCGCCCGCGATTACATCGTCATTACCGCCACCGGTCAGCACATCGTTACCCGCACCGCCGGATACCGTGAGACTTTGATCGCCATCGGTAACCGCCGCGCCAGTGGCCGGATGTACAACAACGGTTAAGGGTGAGTTGGTGATGGCCTGATCACCATTACCAGCTTCGGTGGTAACCGCCTGGACATTCAATGTCAGGCTGCCCACAAAACCGGATGCCGGCGTCAGGGACAGATTGCCGAGGTTCCAGGCGGATACATCCACTTCGCTGTTACCGGCACTTGCCGTGAAAGTGTTCACACCATCGCCCAGCGACGCGCCCACCGGAATACTGCCTATCCAGACACTCAGGGATTCGGAACCATCGGTATCCACCAGGGTGGAAGTGATGCCCGGCAATTTTATCGCCGTACCTGTTTCACCCTCGGCCAATCCGTAAATGCGGTAGTGGCCACCGCTGCCGTTGGCCTGGAGGTTGGAGACATTCAACCCTTGGTCAGCCAGCTCTGCCACGCCGGATACGATGAAGAAATCGCCCGTGCCCAACAACACTGACAGGGCACCGTTCACGGAAACGTGGTAGTAATAGCCTCCAGGGCCGTCCTGGTTATGGTTGTAGGTTTCCAGCGTGTAATAACCGGATTCCGTCGGTGTGAATGTGCCGCTGAACAAGCCGTCACTGGAGTTGCCATCGGCGTCTTCACCGATAACACCCCAACTGCCGCTGGCAACGACCTGTCCACCCACCAGGATAGCGCCGCTGTCATCCGCAAAGCCGCCGAAAGTATATGTCTGGCCAGCTTCGAGATAAATCAGGCCACTGGTTTTGATGGCACCGTATTGTTCAAGACCACTGCCGGTATCCACAGAGACTACCGGCAGGGTGCCAGTGGCAGTCGGTGCGCCAGCGCCATTGATCAATGCGATCAAGTCACCTACGCCAATACCATCACCGTCACCGCCGGAATCGAGATTTTCCCAGCCCTGGAACGCCAATCCGGTCGATACCGGAGATGGACTGGTACCATCGATCACCAGGCCAGGAGCATCCGCCACCGGCGTCACACTGATGTTCAGGTTGGCTGACGCAAATCCGCCACGTCCATCGCTGATGGTGTAGCTGACCTGGGGAAGGCTGCCACTCCAGTTCGCCGTGGGTGTAAAGGTGTAGTCGCCATTGGCACCAATGGTCAGCGTACCTCCGGCAATATTTGCTGTCTGTCCTGCAACATAGGTATTGCTGCCCACCGAGAATTCCACCAGCGAAATGGAATCACCATCAGGATCAGAATCCGGTGTGCCATCCGTCAACACATTGCCGGACAAGAGGACATCCTCAAAGGTCACGGCAGAAACGTCATTGGCGATCGGTGACGAGTTGCCGGACACGGTATCTGAACCGCCAGTACCCGGATTGCCGGACAAATCGGTGTAGCTGCCAGCAGTCACAGCAA
Organism: uncultured Cellvibrionaceae bacterium; assembly: GCA_964456865.1. GTDB lineage: Bacteria > Pseudomonadota > Gammaproteobacteria > Pseudomonadales > Cellvibrionaceae > Cellvibrio. The sequence goes on along the minus strand of CAYWCW010000040.1, from coordinate 17,798 downwards.
CACTGCCTGGACCACTGAAATCTGTGTCAGCGGTGAAGGTTGCCGTGTAGGTTACGCTGCCATCACCATTCACCACCGCTGCTGAAAGATCAGTCACCACGCCACCCACAACGACCAGGTCATCCAGTGTAAAGCCAGTGACCGGCTCACTGAAGGTGAAGGTCACGTCTGACGATTCTCCGCCCAGGAGCAGGTCGGCCACAATATTGACCACCACATCCGGTGCCGTTACATCCTGCATACCAATGGTAACGGTACTGGTTGCCGTGCCGCCATTACCGTCGCTGACAGTGACCACAAAGCTGTCACTGCCGTTGTAACCGGCATTGGGTGTATAGGTGAATTCGCCGGTATCCGGATCCAGGTCTACTGTGCCATTAGTCGGTGATGTGGAGACGGTATATGTCAGATCATCGCCATCCACATCCGACGCAACGATCTGACCATCCACTGGCGTATCAACAGCCGTGGTGAGATTCAGATTTTCTGCGACTGGTGCATCATTCACTGGATTGATGCCAATGGTGACAGTGCTGGTGGTAGTACCGCCGTTACCATCGCTGACCGTCACCACAAAACTGTCGCTGCCGTTGTAATCCGCATTGGGCGTGTAGGTAAATTCGCCGGTATCCGGATCCAGGTCCACCGTGCCATTAGTCGGTGATGTAGAAACTGTGTAGGTCAGGTCATCACCATCCACATCCGATGCAACGATTTGACCATCGACTGGTGTGTCTTCATCGGTTGTCAGGCTCAAGTCTTCGGCAACCGGTGCATCATTCACTGGATTGACACCAATGGTGACGGTGCTGGTGGTTGTGCCGCCGTTACCATCGCTGACAGTCACGACAAAGCTGTCACTGCCGTTGTAATCCGCATTGGGCGTGTAGGTGAATTCACCGGTATCTGGGTCCAAATCCACGGTACCGTTTGCTGGAATTGTTGTCAGGGTATAAGACAATGTATCGCCATCCACATCGGACGCCACGATCTGACCGTCCACGGGCGTATCTTCATCGGTGGTCAGGCTCAGGTCTTCCGCCACCGGCGCATCGTTTACTGGATTAACACCGATGGTGACGGTACTGGTCGTCGTACCACCATTGCCATCGCTGACGGTCACCACAAAGCTGTCACTGCCGTTATAGTCCGCATTCGGCGTATAGGTGAATTCGCCAGTATCCGGATCCAGATCCACCGTACCATTGGTCGGTGATGTGGAAACTGTGTAGGTCAGGTCATCACCATCCACATCGGACGCCACGATTTGGCCATCGACTGGCGTATCTTCATCGGTGGTCAGGTTCAGGTCTTCCGCCACAGGGGCATCATTCACTGGATTAACACCAATGGTGACGGTGCTGGTGGTTGTTCCGCCATTGCCATCACTGACCGTCACCACAAAACTGTCACTGCCGTTGTAATCCGCATTCGGTGTATAGGTGAATTCGCCGGTATCCGGATCCAGATCCACCGTACCGTTGGCAGGGGATGTGGAAACTGTGTAGGTCAGGTCATCACCATCCACATCCGATGCCACGATCTGACCATCCACGGGGGTGTCTTCATCGGTCGTCAGGTTCAAATCCTCGGCGACCGGGGCATCATTTACCGGATTAATACCGATGGTGACGGTGCTGGTGGTTGTTCCGCCATTGCCATCACTGATGGTCACAACAAAACTGTCACTGCCGTTGTAATCCGCATTGGGTGTGTAGGTGAATTCACCGGTATCGGGGTCAAGATCCACCGTACCATTGGTCGGTGATGTAGAAACTGTGTAGGTCAAATCATCGCCGTCCACATCCGATGCAACGATTTGGCCATCGACTGGCGTATCTTCATCGGTCGTCAGGTTCAGGTCTTCGGCAACCGGCGCATCATTTACCGGGTTGATGCCAATGGTGACCGTACTGGTGGTAGTACCACCGTTACCATCGCTGATGGTCACCACAAAACTGTCACTGCCGTTGTAGTTCGCGTTGGGTGTATAAGTGAATTCGCCGGTATCCGGATCCAGATCCACCGTGCCGTTAGTGGGCGATGTGGAAACCGTGTAGGTCAGGTCATCGCCATCCACATCGGACGCTACAATCTGACCGTCCACTGGCGTATCTTCATCGGTGGTCAGGCTCAGGTCTTCGGCAACCGGTGCATCGTTCACTGGATTGACACCAATGGTGACAGTGCTCGTCGTTGTTCCGCCATTGCCATCACTGATGGTCACGACAAAACTGTCGCTGCCGTTGTAGTCCGCGTTAGGTGTGTAAGTGAATTCGCCGGTATCCGGATCCAGGTCCACCGTGCCATTGGTCGGTGATGTAGCAACTGTGTAGGTCAGGTCATCACCATCCGCATCCGATGCAACGATTTGACCATCTACAGGTGTGTCTTCATCGGTGGTTAGGCTCAGATCTTCCGCCACAGGGGCATCATTCACTGGATTGACACCAATGGTGACAGTGCTCGTCGTTGTTCCGCCATTGCCATCACTGATGGTCACGACAAAACTGTCGCTGCCGTTGTAATCCGCATTGGGTGTATAGGTGAATTCACCGGTATCCGGATCCAGGTCCACCGTGCCATTGGTCGGTGATGTAGAAACTGTGTAGGTCAGGTCATCACCATCCACATCCGATGCCACGATCTGACCATCCACCGGCGTGTCTTCATCGGTGGTCAGGCTCAGGTCTTCCGCCACCGGGGCATCATTCACTGGATTGACGCCGATAGTCACGGTGCTAGTGGTGGTGCCGCCATTGCCATCGCTGACCGTCACCACAAAACTGTCGCTGCCGTTGTAATCCGCATTGGGCGTGTAGGTGAATTCACCGGTATCTGGGTCCAAATCCACGGTACCGTTTGCTGGAATTGTTGTCAGGGTATAAGACAATGTATCGCCATCCACATCGGACGCTACAATCTGACCATCCACCGGCGTATCTTCATCGGTTGTCAGGTTCAGGTCTTCGGAAACCGGGGCATCGTTCACTGGATTGACACCAATGGTGACGGTGCTCGTCGTTGTACCACCGTTGCCGTCGCTGACCGTCACCACAAAACTGTCACTACCGTTGTAGTCGGCATTGGGTGTGTAGGTGAATTCACCAGTATCGGGATCCAGATCCACCGTGCCGTTAGTGGGCGATGTAGAAACTGTATAGGTCAAATCATCGCCGTCCACATCGGACGCCACGATCTGACCATCCACGGGGGTGTCTTCATCAGTGGTCAGGCTCAGGTCTTCCGCCACCGGGGCATCATTCACTGGATTGACGCCGATGGTAACGGTGCTCGTCGTTGTGCCACCGTTGCCATCACTGACCGTCACAATAAAACTGTCACTGCCGTTGTAATCCGCATTGGGCGTATAGGTAAATTCGCCAGTATTCGAGTCGAGGTCTACCGTACCATTGGCCGGCAAGGTTGATACGGTATATGTCAGCGTATCGCCTTCCGGGTCAGTGGCATTGATGCTGCCATTCACCGGGGTGTCTTCATCGGTCGTCAGAGACAAATCTTCCGCAACCGGCGCATCGTTCACTGGATTGATACCGATGGTGACCGTACTGGTGGTAGTACCACCGTTACCATCGCTGACGGTCACCACAAAGCTGTCACTGCCGTTATAGTCGGCATTGGGTGTATAAGTGAATTCGCCGGTATCCGGATCCAGATCCACCGTGCCATTGGCAGGGGATGTGGAAACCGTGTAGGTCAAATCATCGCCGTCCACATCCGATGCAACGATTTGGCCATCGACTGGCGTATCTTCATCAGTCGTCAGGTTCAGGTCTTCGGCAACCGGCGCATCATTCACTGGATTGACGCCGATGGTAACGGTGCTCGTCGTTGTTCCACCGTTACCATCGTTAACGATCACCACAAAACTGTCACTGCCGTTGTAGTTCACATTGGGGGTATAGGTAAATTGGCCTGTGGCCGAATTGAAGGTCAGAGAGCCGTTTGCCGGGCCTGACGATACGCTGTAGAAAAGCACATCACCATCCGCATCGGATGCCACCACCTGTCCGCTGACCGGGGTATCTTCGTCAGTGACCAGAGCGAGGTCGCTGGCCACAGGAGCTGTATTGCCAGGCGTGACGGGACCAGCCGGATTGACGCCGATGGTCACTGTACTGGTGGTCGTGCCACCATTGCCATCACCGACGGTGACCACGAAAACGTCACTACCGTTGTAACCGGTGTTGGGCGTGTAGGTGAACTCACCTGTGACAGCATTGAGGGTGACCGTGCCATTGGACGGGCCTGTGGAAACCGCATAGGACAGCGTGTCGCCATCCACATCCGTGGCCACCACCTGGCTGCCAACCGGAACATTCTCATCGGTGACCAGATTCAGATCGGCGCTGACGGGAGGATCATTGACCGGCAGAACACCAATGGTCACGGTGCTGGTCGTGGTGCCGCCATTGCCATCGTCAACAGTGACGACAAAACTGTCACTGCCATTGAAATCCGGGTTGGGTGTGTAAGTGAACTGGCCAGTAACCGGATCCAGTACCACCGTGCCATTGGTTGGCGGCGTGGATACCTGGTAGGTCAATGCATCGCCATCCACATCGGATGCCGGGACCTGACCGTCTACCGGGGTATCTTCATCGGTCAGCAGGCTGAGATCATTGGCGACCGGGGCATCATTGACCGGTGTGACGACCAGGTTGATGGTGCTGGTGGTGGTACCGCCATTGCCATCATCCACGGTGACCACAAAGGTATCGTTGCCGTGATAATCGGGATTGGGTGTATAGGTGAATTCGCCGGTAACCGGATCGATTACCACGGTACCGTTGGCGGGAGGTGTGCCGAGAGTATAAGTGAGGTTGTCGCCATCGATATCCTCTGCCACCACCTGACCGGATACGGGCGTATCCTCCGCGGTTTCCAGTGTTTGATCCTCAGCCGTGGGAGCGTCATTCACCGGCGTTATATCCAGGTTGACGGTGCTGGTGCTGCTGTTGCCACGCGGGTCGGTCACAGTGACCACAAAGCTGTCGCTGCCGTGGTAATTGGGATGGGGGGTATAGGTAAAGATACCGGTGGCGGGATCGAGTGTCAGGGTGCCATTGGCAGGTGGTGTGGTCAGGCTGAAAGTCAGCGGATCGTTTTCCGGGTCAAGGGCCGGGACGCGGCCTGTGGTTTCGCTGTCTTCATCCAGCGTGACCTGGAGATTTTCTGCCACAGGGGGCTGATTCTGGAAACCCTGGCCACCATAGCCACCCGAACTCCTGAACAAGCTGGGGTCACCGTAGTTGAATGACTGGTTTTCATTGGCCGCCGCGGCCACTCTGTCTACCTGCACAAAGCTGTTGCCACCACCCGCGCCAGCATCACCGCCACCCGCCGCGGTTTCTTCCAGTTCATCGAGCAGGTCACCGCCCTGCTCCAGAATGGTCAGTGCCTGCTGGATGGACGCATCGGCCAACTGGGCCTCGTTGGGGTCCGTTACGCTGACTTCCCACAGGTCGGGGCCAAGACCCACTTCCTGATTGCCGGCGATGGTCACCGCCTCTCCCTCGCCAAAATCCAGCTCCACCCGTGCGCCGGATGCGGTGATCAGTACCTCATCCGCAGCGAGGGTATCGCCCAGGGCCAGGGGCCGCAGGCTGCCATCCGGGGCTTTGGCCCAGGCTTGTCCTTCAATAAACGCCACGGTTGCAACGGGATTGGCCATGAATCATCTCCTGCGGGGGGGTCAGTTAGCGTAAAAAGTAATTTGAAACCCTGGTCAGATACACCAGGGGCATAATAGAGCGGGAGTTTAGGTGGAAAGAGGCGCCATGCCTATTGGACCAAAGGACAGTGCCAATACGTAACCGGCATGTCAGGACTGCCCACCCACCAGCAAGACCAGTTGCAGGCGGTCACGGACACCCAATTTGTCAAAGATCGCCCCCAGATGGGCCTTGACGGTACGCTCGGTGATGTCGAGCAACCGCGCCACCTCCTTGTTGGTGTGGCCGGCAGCCACCGCCTCCGCAACGGCGCGCTCCCTCGGTGTCAGTGGTGCCAACCGGTCGGCCACAGCGGGGCGCGCGCTGAGGAGCATCAGCCGCTGCATGAGGTCGGCACCCACCCAAACGCCACCCAGGGCCACCACCTGGGCCAATTGCCGCAGCAGGGGCGCGACGGACAGGTAATGCACATAACCTCGGGCACCGGCGGCAATGACCGCGCGCGCTTCCTCCACCGATTCCATCCGTGTCATGGCTACCAGGGCATACCCCCGCGCAACCCACTGACGCAACCGCTCCAGATCTTCCCCATCCTCCAGCAACAACCAGGTCAGGGTATCCGGCAAGGGTTCACCCGATGTCGACAATCTGGCCTGGGGGAAGGCTTCCTGCCAGCGGGGGGACTGGATATGGGCGGGGCTGATAAACAAATGTTGCATCATCTCTCGCTCAGGGCATTTTGACGGGCGCGCAGTACCGGTTTAAGCAAATAGGACATCACGGTTTTTTTACCCGTGAGTATGTCCACCTGGGTCATCATCCCGGGAATGATCGGCAGGCTCGGGTCGAAACCGGCCCGCTCGGTGCGAACGCGGACCAGGTAAAACGTATTCTCCCGCTCATCGGTAATGGTGTCGGCACTGATATGCTCCAAGGTACCGGGCAACCCACCATAGACAACAAAATCATAGGCGGTAAATTTGACGATTGCCGCCTGGCCGGGACGCAGAAAGGCGATATCGCGCGGAGAGACCTTGGCCTCGATCAGCAACTGGTCATCCAGCGGCACCATCTCGACCACTTCGCGCCCCGGTTGTACCACGGCGCCGAGCGTATTGACGAACAGCCGCTGGACGGTGCCACGCACAGGCGCACGGATTTCGGCGTATTTGATGCGGTCCGCCAGCCCGGTGCTGGTTTCGGACAGGCTGGACAATTTGCCCAGGGTCTCCGCCAGCTCCGCGCTCCATTTGTTGTTGGCCGTCAACTCCACTTCGCGCAGACGCCCCTCGGACTCGGCCACGGCGGCCTGCACCCGCAGCAATTGGGCCCGGGTCTGCTGCAATTCGCCCTGGGTGCGCGATACTTCGCGCTCCAGGCGGAGGATTTCCACTTCCGAAATGGCGCCGCTGGCCAACAGCGGCCGGGTGACGTTCAGCTCCTGGGTCACCAGTTCATGGGCACGGTGGGCCTGGGTCAGCTTGGCCCGGACTTCATTCAGTTCTTCCTGGCGTTGTTCCAGTTGGGTACGGCCAATGGTCAGCTGCTCGTCCAGCTCACTCCGGTTGGCCTGGTAAACCTGGGCTTCCTGGGAAACGATCCCAGGGGCTTCGGCCAACAGCTCGGCGGATGGCTGCCAGAGTGTGTTGGTGGTCAATGCCTGCAAGCGCGCGGCACGGGCCTGCAAGGCCAGATACTGAGCACGATTCTCGCGGTAACTGGACACGAAACGGGTGGAATCTATGCGCAGCAGCAAATCACCGGCGTTGACCACCTGCCCTTCCTGAACCAGGATTTCTTCAACCACGCCACCATCAAAGGATTGCACCACCTGCAATTGACGCGAGGGAATCACACGCCCCTCGCCACGCGCGACCTCGTCGACTTCAGCAAACGCGGCCCATAGCAACAGCAGCAGCACCGCCAGGGCCACACCGTAAAGCAGTGCACGCGCGCGCAAAGGTTCTTCCTGTAATCGCGCCCATTCGGCATCCTCCACCCAATCGCGGTTGGCAGGCACGGAACCCAGCCAGCGGCCAAAGAGCTTGTCCAGCAGCCGGCTGGTGGGGCTGCCCACGCGATAGAGCCAGCGCCCCAGCCATTCGAAAGCAGCCTTGTCGCGGTGGGCAGTCATCAGCCAGCCCTCCCGATACGGCCCTGGCGCAATGCTTCGACCACTTGTTCCTTGTTGCCGTCGGCGACGATCTTGCCGGCATCGATCACAATAATCCGGTCAACCAGTTCCAGCAGTGATGTGCGATGGGTAATCACCACCATCGTCTTGCCTGCGGTGTACTCCTTCATGGCCCGCTTGAAATCTTCTTCACTGGAGTGATCCATGGCGCCCGTCGGTTCATCGAACAACAGCACCGACGGGTCGCGCAACAACGCGCGCGCGATGGTAACGCTCTGACGTTGGCCGCCGGACAGCAATTCACCACGCTCCCCTACCGGCATCGCCAGTCCCGCTGGATGGGCATTGATGAATTCTCCCAGGCCTGCCAGCCGCACGGCATTCAACAATTGGTCATCGCTCACCTGGGGAACACCCAGGGTGATGTTTTCCCGCAGGGTGCCGAAAAACAGGTTCACATCCTGGGACACATAACCGATATTGCGGCGCAGCTCAGCGGGGTCCAGCTGGCGTATATCGATCCCGTCTATCAACACACTGCCGCTACCTGCCTGGTAAAGGCCCGCCATCAATTTCTGCAAGGTGGTCTTGCCCGATCCGTTGCGGCCGAGGATGGCCACATGCTCGCCGGGTTTGATGCGGAAACCGACACCGCGCAATATCTCGCGCTCGTCATTCGGATAACTGAAACCCACCTGCCGGAATTCGATCGCGCCTTCAAGGCGGGGACGGCTGATCCAGGTTTTATCAGCGGGACGTTCCACCGGTTTTTGCATGACCAGTTCCATGGCACCCAGTGCCGTGGCCGCCTGGTGATACTGGAGCAGGAGCGCCGCCGTCTGCCCGACAGGTGCCATGACGCGCGAGGACAGCATGTAAGCCGCGATCAACCCGCCCTGGCTGAGATTGCCATCGATGATCTGGTAGACACCCAGGACCACCAGCGCCACGCCCACGGTTTGCTGCAACCAGCCGGTACTGGCGGTGACCGAACCCGACAGGCTGCGGGTTTTTATCGCGGTGCGCGCCAAAAAAAGTGTGGTTTTTTCCCACAGGCTTTGCATACGCCCTTCGGCCCCCAGGGTCTTGAGCGTCTCGAGCCCGGAAAGACTTTCCACCAGGATGGCATTGCGCTGGGAACTTGCCTGCATGCTCATTTCCGACAGCGCATGCATCTTGTGCTGGACCGCGGCAGTGATCAGCAATACCAGCAACACCCCCACCAATACCGGGATCACCAGCACCCAGGAAATCAAACCAATGACCAGCGTAAACAGCAGCACAAACGGCAGATCAACAAACGCGACTATCGTGGCCGAGCCGATAAAACTGCGCACCGATTCAAACGCCTGCAAACCCGAGGCGAATGACCCCACCGATGCGGGGCGTTCCGCCAGTTTCATGCCCAGCACCCGCTCCATGATGCTGGCGGAAAGGCTGACATCGACGCGGCTCGCAGCCAGATCGATAAACCAGCCGCGCATCACGCGCAGCACCGCATCGGCGCAAAGCACCAGCACTATGCCAGCCGCCAATACCCACAGCGTATCCGTGGCCTGGTTGGGCACCACCCTGTCGTAGACATTCATCACGAACAAGGGCATGGCAAGGGCAAAAAGGTTGATCAGAAAAGCGGCCAGCAACACCTCGCGGTACAAGCGCTTGTGGGCCGACAACACGCTCCAGAACCAGTGGCCGCGATGCTGCTTGGGAATGTCTCCCGCCCTGGCGTCAAAACGATGTTGCGGGCGGGCGTAAATCGCCCGCCCGGTGTAACGGCTTTCCAACTCCGCCCGGCCGAGGGCGACACGGCTGTGCCCCAGCTCGGGGAACACCACCTCGGCCTGGTCGCCGTTCAGCGACAACAGCAGGCAGGCGTGATCCCCTTGCAACAAAAGAATGACGGGAAACAAGGCCTGATTGAGCTGATCCAGCGGGCGGGCCACGAGGCGGCTGGTCAGTCCCGCACGCTGTGCGGCGCGGGCAAACAACGAAGGAGTGAGGCTGTTATTGGTCAGCGGGAGCCCCGCGAGCAGATTGTCGCGGCTGGTATGGATACCCTGGGCGTCGGCAAGCAGCAACAGACAAGCCAGCAAGTCATCGCGAGGCGCCGGAGCGGGCACCTGGGCTGCGGAGGCTGATGCCGGGTCTTGCGGGTTGATCATCGAGGACGGCTCCCAATGGCGGCGGCAATTCGTAACAGGGCTAGGCCAGATTCAGGCAACAACGCCTGAACTATAGAAGGGCGCCGCCGAGGGGGCAAACGGCGGCGCTGTATCCGTCATTGATTTTATGGACGGCGGGTCACCACCACATCGACACGGCGGTTGGCAGAGCGGCCCGCTTCCGTGGCATTGCTCGCCACCGGACGGCTGGAACCATAGCCTTCCACCTGAATGCTGGTCTGCTCCAGACCGTTCAAAATCAGGTAATCGCGAACCCGGTTGGCGCGAGCCTTGGAGAGCGGCACATTGATCGCATCGCTGCCCGTGTTATCGGTGTGGCCTTCAATGCGCAAGGCGACGACGTTGGGCGTTTGACGAATCACGTCCAGCAACTCATTGAGGCGGGCCGCGGCACCAGGGCTCAGTTCCGAGCTGTTGACCGCGAAGAGCGCATCGCTGGCAACAGGCACCACGTTGGAAATCAGATCGGCACGCCCCAGGGCAATCGGTGCTTCAGCAGGACAGGCCGCCGCGGCATCGACACGCAATTGCTCGATATTGACGTTATCCAGCAAACTGATGCCATCACGCACGACAGACAGCGCTGGCAGGAGTTGCCCCAATGCGGCCAGGGTACGGGCACGCGCCAGGTTGAGATCGACCAGGGCATTGGCGTAGGAACGGCTGGCCTGGAAAAATTCATTCTCGGCATCGAGCACATCCAACAAGGTGCGTTGACCGATGTTGAATTGCTCACTGTAAGCAACCCGCACCTTGTCACTGGAACGGCGGTGCTGATCCAGGGATACCAGTTGCTCGGCAATGCGCTGGGTATCGTTGTAAGCAACCTGGGTGGTCAAACGCAGATCGGTACAGGCCTGATCGCGCTGGTCCTTGGCGAGATTCACTTCCTCCAGGCTGCGGCGCACAGCCGCGCGATTGGCGCCGCCGTTGTAGAGGTTGTAGGTGATGGCCAGTTCGATCACGCCCTGGTCACCGAAATCATCCGGATCGATACGGTCATCGAAACTGTTGAGGTTGCGGCTGGTGGACTGGCGCGCACGAAGCTCAGCCTTGGGCAGATAACCCGAACGCTCGATGGTGACCCTGGCCTGTGCGGCGGAGATATTCTTGATGGCAGCGTGGAAACCGGGATTGCCTTGATAAGCCAGTTGCAACGCGCGGGTGATGTCCGGCGGCAGGTTGGCACTGTTCAGCGTGGCGGGCGCCAGTTTTTCTGCCGGCAGCTCGCCGACGATACGCAGATAGCGGGCTGTGGCGTCGTGCAGGTTGGAGGCCTCGGTCAGCAAATTGGTTTCAGCCAGTGCAAGACGGCCGGCAACCTGCTCCAGATCCACACGGCGGCCCACACCGGAACCCACTCTGTCTTCAATCTGACCCAGTACCTGGCGATGCTTGGTGTAGTTATCGCGGGCCAGACCCACCAGCTCACGGCTGCGCAGTACATTCTCGTAAGCCACTACCGTATCCAGGGCGGTCTGCTCGACGGTATTGAGCAATTCGTAATAACGCACTTCGCGCGCGGCATCAAAATGGCTGACCTGGGACGAGGTGCGGAAGCCGTCAAACAACATTTGCGACAGTGACACTTCACCCTGATGGGCGCTGTAGGTGCCGCGGCCATCGTAATCACGGTTGGAGCGCCCCGCGCTGACACTCAGGTCCACCGAAGGCAGGTAACCGGCACGCGCTTCACGCACTTGATGGCCAGCGGCCTTGAACGCGTGGAATCTGGCCTGGACATCGGGATTGGTTTCCAGTGCCTTGAGCACTGCCGACCTGGCATCACCCGCGGTTTGCGCCTGGACGGTCGCCGCGCTCACGCAAAACGCAAGAAAAAGGAACAGCCTGTTTGTCAGACACCAGCCTGTTTTTGAATGTCTCATACACGGATTTCCTTTAAATGGGCAGAGTTATACATACGGATTGAACAAGGATTTTGACGAGGCGAGACCCGCATGACGCATTATTCTACAAAATCGCAACATACTATCTCATTGCCCCCCGCCTATACAACGAAAAGCCGATTACATCACATTACCTATTCCTTTTTGGAATAAGTAGGGTATTGAGACCTGACAAAATAGTTTCATTTTTATACAGCTACGGCGCTACGCAATGACCGGGAACATGACTACAGGCATTCCCTACCCACAACTCCCCAACGCCTTTAATCAGCGTTAACGGAACAGTGAATGGACCTTCCCTGCGAATCATCCCGGAACCATCACAAAAACCTGCCGCTTATGGGATGAGTGAATAAACACTCACATGAAAATCCACGCGATCCGAAAGCCCTGTTTCCACCAGCTCCCCGCGCAGTTCATCAGTCAACCGCCAGGCGAAAGGCGTCATCTGCAGGAGTGCTTGCGTGTCTTCACCGGGCGCCACATCGAGGGAATGGCTGACGCGTTGACAGCCAGATGACATGAATCCGTCGGGAGCAACAGGTTGTGGATGGGGACGCACTTGCTGATAAATCCTTGAACGCAATCCCTGCAGATGTGAATCCGCCGGCGACACGATCACCAGGCGCCCATCTGATCGCAACAGCCGTTTCAGTTCACTCGCATCGGCGGGAGCATTGATGCGGGTAATCATATCCATTGACTGATCAGCCAGCGGCAGATTGAACCCGGAGGCCACGCCATAATGAATGGCCGCCCCCGATACCGGCGATACATGGCGAGCCGCCAGGCGTATACCGGCTTTGGAAATATCCAGGCCATAGACGTTTGCCTCCGCCGGCAATGCCGCTGCCAACCCGCGGGTGAAATAACCTTCACCGCAGCCTATATCCAACAGCGAGCCAGGCGGCACATGCAGCAGTTCACGCACTGCATCCAGCAACGGGCGGTAATATCCCGCGTGCAAAAAATGCCTCCGCGCGTCGAGTTGGAGACGCGCATCGCCGGGATCGCGGGAATGCTTGTGATGGGCGAGCAGGAAATTGACATACCCCTCTTTCGCGCGATCCAGGTGATGACCCTGTTCACACGTCAGCCCCCGGGCATTTTCTCGCAAGGGCATGTGGCACCGGGGACAGATAAAGGCATGCATGAAGAAACGGGCTGGCTGATACGGAAGGACGCACAGCATGAAGCAGCGGGCAAAAAGAGGCAAGCCCGGCGTACGGACAGGAAAATAAAACGGCTCCCGCTACAGCGGGAGCCGCTGGGATTTACTCGGCAACCTCGTAGCGGTCGATGATATCGCGCACCAGGCCACTGCGGACTATATCCTCGCGCTCAAACTCGTGGACATAGATGCCGGGCAGGTTTCGCAGGCGCTGCACGGCATCCGCCAGACCATTGGCGCCACGGATATCGCTCTGCAAAATATCGCCGTTGATCACCACCTTGCAGCCCTCACCGATGCGGGTCAAAAACATCTTCATTTGGGCAGGGCTGGTGTTCTGCGCCTCATCGAGAATGACGAACGTCTTGTTGTTGAACGTCTTGCCTCGCATGAAGGCCAGTGGAGCCGCCACGATACGGCCGTGCCGCAGGCAATAATCCACCGTACCCGCGCCCAGGCGCTCGTTGAGGATATCGCGGAAGGCATCGATATACACCGAGAACTTCTGGTCCAGATCACCCGGCAGGAAACCGAGGTTCTCACCGGTTTCCACCGCCGGCCGCGTCAGGATGATCCGCTCGATGCGTCCCGACTCCAGGGCTTCCGCGGCCAGGGCACCGGCACAGTAGCTCTTGCCCGTACCGGCCGGACCGATACCAAAGGTCAGCGCATGGTGGTTGATCGCATTGATGTAGGTTTGCTGGGCGGGCGTTTTGGCGCGGAGGGGTTGGGGAGAGCGAGGAGGAGCGTAGGCAGTTTCGACTTGCTGGGAGCGGGAGGTGATTTCGACTATCTTGTCATCTTCTCGCTGTTTTCGCGACGATCTGTGTCGCGTGTTGCGGTAGCTGTTGTCTTCAATGTAGGTGTGGTGGTTGGTGTTGCGTCTAGCGTGAGATCTTTTCGCCATGGGTAACTATCCCCTTCAGATTCAAGATTAACAGGTGGCGGATGGCACAGCACAGCATAAACCGGTTGAACTCACACGCCTGTTACTGACTCTCGATAACGCACAGTGAAGATCTTGCTTTACTTCCCTTTACTACTTCCCGTTACTTCAGATTACGTCCCATTTCCTCTTCCCACCTTTGCTCCCGATGACGGCCGGAGGACAGCCTGATTGAAGGTTTAACATGCGCCTCACGCTGACTTCCCGGCGCAAGTCGCACGCCACTGGAACAAAAAGCCAGGGGAGAAACGACCAGCACACTTGCATGACAAGCGTGTGACATACTGGCGACAATTTTTACGGGAGTATCTGCCGTCAAACTGCCATGACCCGGGCGGAAATCATCCGACCTTGCCCTGATACTAGGCCCAAAAATCGGGCCGGTCAATTACGCTGACAAAATTTTATCTCCTTGGCTGGCGTTAGCCTTCATCACCCAAATCCGGCCCAGGCGCCTGCTTGCGCTTCAATGGTGCAAAACCATCCTTGCTATGCGCTTCGACGGAAGCAGGTGCGCTCGGCTGACGGCGTTTGCCGATATTTTTTTTGTCGCGTTCCCGCTGCTTGACACGCGGGACCTGTTCACTGGCTTTGCGCTTGTCACCCGGCTTGTCGATGCTCTTCTTTTTGACACCGGCCGCCTTGCCGGAAGCCTTGATTTTTTTGGGGCCTTGAAAGGCGGCCTTGAGTCCGGGCAAGGCGATTTTTTCAAAACGGACTTTCAAATAACGCTCGATGCTGCTCATCAGATTCCATTCTGCCGCCGACACGAAGGAAACCGCCCTGCCCTCGCGCTCCGCCCGTCCTGTGCGCCCGATGCGGTGGAGGTAGTCATCACCGCTTTGGGCCATATCCATGTTGATCACCAGGTCGACACCGGGGATATCCAGGCCCCGGGCCGCCACGTCCGTCGCCACCAGCAGGCGGGTGTGATGGAACCGGAAACGGTCCAGCGAACGCTTGCGCTCATCCTGTGTCATGTCGCCATGCAATAAACTCACGACGTGCTTGTGGTATCTCAGCAAACCATCCAGTTGGGAGGCGCGCACCTTGGTGTTGGTGAAAATGACCGCCTTGACAAAGGTTTCCCGGGACAGGAACGCCAGCAGCTGTTTTTCCTTGTGGCTATCGTCATCGGAAAGGATGATCTGTTGCAGGATTGCATTGGCCGATTCACTGATGCGGATTTCCTCCGCCGGCGCATCATTGAGCAGTTGCCTGATCAAATGCCGCAACCCTTTCTGTTCCAGCGTGGCGGAGAACAACAGGGTTTGGCGTTCACCTTCCGCCGTCGCCGCTATGGCCAGCACATCCTCCGCCAGGCCCATGTCCAGCATGCGGTCTGCCTCGTCGAGTACCAGCAGTTCCAGGCCGCTGAAATCCGTCGCTTTATGGGCTACCAGCTCCGCCAGGCGTCCGGGGGTGGCCACCAGGATTTCAGGGTTCTTGCGCAGGAGCGCCTTCTGATATTTGAGCTCCTCGCCACCGGCGACCATGCTCACCCTGAGGGATGTGAAACGCACAAAGTCCTGTGTCACCTTGAAGATCTGCCGTGCCAGTTCACGGGTGGGGGTCAGGATCAACAACCGGGTCGTCGTGGCATTGCGCGGTGACCGCTCCAGCAGCAGTTGCAGTGACGGCAGTAAAAAAGCCAGGGTCTTACCACTGCCGGTCTTGGCGCTCACCAGCAGGTTATGGCCGGCCAGTACGGCGGGTATGGCCTGAGCCTGCACCTGGGTAGGCTGCGCCAGGGACTGCTGCTGCAATATCCGCTGCAAAGCGGGCGGGCTGATCAATTGCTCGAGAGTCGCTGCCGACACCTGACTATCCTCATCTATATATAACGGTATGAAACGCCACCCGGACCGGGCGGCCGGCAATGTAGCCCGATTACCCTGTCGAGGCAACTTATCACGCGCCCTGCGCCTGCTTTTTGACTGGCATATGGGTAGAATGCGCCCCCTGTCCATCACCTGATAAGTCAACCCGGAAAACCACTGTGAGAATCATGCTCGCCCCCATGGAGGGTGTCGTAGATCACCATGTGCGCGACCTGCTCACCCGGCTGGGGGGACTGGACGGCTGCGTGACGGAGTTTATCCGCATCACCGATCAAAAACTGCCCTACCGCGTCTTTCACCGCTACGCCCCGGAGCTTGAGCAGGGTTGTATGACGCCGGTGGGTGTACCGGTCAAAGTACAGCTATTGGGCAGCCACCCGGAACCCATGGCCATGAACGCCATGGAACTGGTGCGCTATGGCGCAAAGGCCATTGACCTGAACTTCGGATGCCCGGCCAAAACCGTCAACGCCCATGAAGGCGGCGCCTGCCTGCTGCGCCAGCCCGACAGGGTTTACCGGATCATCAAGGCGGTACGCGATGCCGTCCCTGCCGATATCCCGGTCTCGGCCAAGATTCGCCTGGGGTATGAGGACAGGTCCTCCTACCTGGACAATGCCCGGGCCGTGGCAGCGGCAGGGGCCAATGAACTGACGGTTCACGCCCGCTCCAAGGCGGATGGTTACAAGCCGCCCGCCTATTGGCATTACATCGCCGACATCAAGGCACGGCTCAGCATCCCGGTGATCGCCAATGGGGAGGTATGGTCAGTAAAGGATTACCTGCGTTGCCGGGAGGAATCAGGCTGTGATGACGTGATGCTGGGACGCGGCCTGCTGGCCTGCCCGGACCTGGCGCGCCGGATCAAGGCCCATATGGCTGGTGAAGATTACAGGCCCCTGGAATGGAAAAACATATGCGCTCTGCTCTACGGCTACTATCGCACCACACAGCCATACTCCACTGACCGCCACAGCGGAAATCGTGTCAAGCAATGGCTGATGTACCTGCGGCTGCACTACCCGGAAGCGGTGGCGTTTTTTGAAACGATAAAACGCAAAAACACGCCGCAGGAGCTGGACGAATGCCTGCATCAAGCGGTGATGCAGGCAGAAGAAGCGGCAGCACTATCTGTGGCGTGACAGGCATGCGGTCAAAACCAGAATCCGTCCTCGCGTTTTCCCTCGATGGCCATAAATCCGGACATTTTGCCTCTGGTGATAACGCGATGATTCATCACCAACAACCTCAGCCAATCCAACATAACCACTCCGACTTCTACTGGTGGAAAACGACAGGAATCACAAGCCCTTAAACGCAAAAAAGCCCACACCCGGGGAGGTATGAGCTTTTATTATCTTATGGCGCTTGATGACGCTTATTCTAACGTTAACCCCTGGGCTTTTCCAGTGTGTTGCGTAAGCTTTGGTGAAGCGGCAGGCAACGGCTTGCCAGTTGGGGAGGTGGAATAAAAAAAGCCCGCTGTTGCGGGCTTTTTCAGAGATGGCGCACTCGGGAGGATTCGAACCTCCGACCGCTCGGTTCGTAGCCGAGTACTCTATCCAGCTGAGCTACGAGTGCGTGGTTGAGGCGCGCATTCTAGTGATAGCCCCCATATGAGTCAAGCACTTAGCCACAAATAGTGGCAAACTTTTCGCCCTTGTTGGTTATCCGTACACACGCGCAATCTGGACCCATAAAAAAGCCCGGATCAACCGGGCTTTTTTATCGAATGTGGCGGTGAGGGAGGGAGTCGAACCCTCGATACCTTGCGATATACACACTTTCCAGGCGTGCTCCTTCGGCCACTCGGACACCTCACCAGATAAAAACTCTGCGTTTCCCCACCCCTTTACTGCTTGGAGGGACGCACGCCTGCGTGCTCGTTACCGCCCATTCGGGCGTTGTCTCCGCAAG
>CAYWCW010000039.1:0-29872 GCA_964456865.1 uncultured Cellvibrionaceae bacterium | reverse complement strand
GTGATCCGGTGGATCTGGCGGGTATTGGGGCGCGCTGGCGGTTCTAGGCAAAAGGGCCCGGCTTACGTGCGGGCTTGTCCGGAGAGCAGTGATATGGACAGTCAATTTGATCGCATGGGTGACTTCTACGAAGCATTCTCGTTAGGCACCTTCAGGACGCAGATGGAAATACCGTCGGTGTTTCATTACCTGGGCAAGGTCCAGGGGAAAGCGATTCTGGATTTTGGTTGTGGTACCGGTGTGTATTCGCGCTTGTTGAAGCAGGCGGGCGCAACCCGCGTGTGCGGGTTTGATATATCGGCCGGGATGTTGCAGCACGCCAGGGATATCGAACAGGCAAACCCCCTGGGCATCGATTATGTATCAACCCTGGCCGGGGATCTGGAGCGACAATTTGATATTGTGCTGGCCGTCTACGTCATGCCCTATGCCGTCACCCGTCAAGCGCTGGATGAGATGGCGCAGCACATGGCCCGTGTACTCAAACCTGGCGGGCAGTTGCTGACATTACCCCTGCATCCCCGGTGCGCGACAGCGCCGGACTATTATTCCTCCTATGGGTTCCGGTTGTTTCCGCGGGATGGCGATGGCCGCCGGGACGGGAACGTGTATACCCTGGATTTGTATCAGGATGACCTGATCGAAGCGGTGTGGTGGTCCTGGGAAGCTTTGCAGCAAAGCCTCCTGCAAGCCGGATTTCGCAGCATTGTCCTGTTCCCTCCGATTGTGCGCCAGGAGGCGTTGATGGGGCCTGGAGAAAGGTTCTGGGCGCCCTACCTGACGACACCTCATGCCGCGCTTCTCGATTGCCGCCTGGCGGGGTAAACCGCCGACTGGCTCACGTCAAAAACCGGGGCGGGGACTATACTTTCAAGGACGGAGCATGCATAGGCGAGGTATTTCCCATGACATCGAAAGACGCTTCTCCCCAAGATCCTTCTCCCCAAGGCCATTCCCGGCCTGACTATATTTTCAACACCAATCCGCTGAATCCTTTCGATGGCCTCCACGAGGGCGCCACCCATGAGGTGAGGGACCTTGTCAGGCTGGAGCTGGCCGCTGAAGACATGATCGACCGGGAGCGGGCCCTGCTGGGCGCCTACCTGGCCGAGGACGCCGGCCGGGTCAGCGACTTCTGGCATGAATTCAAGGAGGAGGCGCTCATGCTGGAATATGAAGTTGGTGAGTGGTTGCTTACTGCTGCGGACCCCAGCCGTGTCGAATGGCAACGTGAGCACTGGTTGGATACTGACGAGAACACCTATTTGCATTGATGTCTCACGGCCGTCAAAAGAGGCGGCCTTTTTGTTGCAGGGCAGGTATCATCCGGGCGGTCTGTCTGTGAGAGAGTGAGACAATCCATGAGCCTTTATCAACCCGGGCGCCTGTGCATCATCATTATGCTGCTTCTGGTCCCCGCTGCCGGAAGTGTTGCCCACGTGTCCCCACTACCCCAGGAGCCCATCTACCTCTGGGCTGAAAAGCCCCGTGTCAGCCCCGACCGCGAAAACCTGCAAAACCAGCGTCTCTATGGTGTCGATAACCCGGCCCTGGTGCCCTTCTGGCCCGATCCGGACAAGGCCAATGGCGCGGCCGTAGTGCTTTTCCCCGGCGGGGGCTACGTGCGCCTTGCCGTGGATATCGAAGGCAGCGACATCGCCCGCTGGCTCAACCAGCGCGGCGTGGCGGTCTTCATGGTCAAGTACCGGATGCAGGAATACGGTTTCCCCGCGCCACTGCTGGACGGCCTGCGTGCGGTGCGGCTGGTGCGCAGCCAGGCGGAGCAGTGGGGGCTGGACCCGCAGCGCGTCGGCGTCAT
This sequence comes from uncultured Cellvibrionaceae bacterium, assembly GCA_964456865.1. Taxonomy (GTDB): domain Bacteria; phylum Pseudomonadota; class Gammaproteobacteria; order Pseudomonadales; family Cellvibrionaceae; genus Cellvibrio. Next base: position 28,053 of record CAYWCW010000039.1, on the reverse strand, counting down.
GGGATTTTCCGCGGGTGGCCACCTGGCGGCCAGCGTCACCACCCGCTACGGTTTCCGCGATCCGGCCGGTGGCGAGGACCCCCTGGGCAGGGTCAGTGCCCGCCCCGACTTCTCCATCCTCGGCTACCCGGTGATCACCCTCGAAGGGCCGGACGCCCATGCCGGCTCGCGCCAGGCATTGCTGGGCGAAAACCCCTCGCCGGAGTTGGTGCGCGAAAACTCCCTCCAACACCAGGTCAAGCAGGGCGTGCCGCCGGTGTTCATGATCCACGGCGTGGGGGACAAGGCGGTTCCGGTGGGCAACAGCCTGATGTTCTTTGATCAGGTCCAGCGCTTCAACAAGGCCTCTGAACTGCACATCTACCAGACCAACAGTCACGGCTTCGGCATGCGGGAAGGAGAGGGCACCGCCTCGGAGTGGCCCCGGGCTCTGGAAAGCTGGCTGATACACCAGCAAATCCTGCCCGCAGTGCAAAAATAACCGGTGTTTGCCCGGCGGGAGGTTGCGGCTGGGTGGGTGTCTGGCATACAATCGCCGCCCCTGAAAACCCCTATACGACGCTAGTCACAAACGCCAGGGCACAAGGCCCGGCTACTTCGCGTCGTCCAAGTCCGATTGGAGCAAGTATGTACGCTATTTTTGAAAGCGGTGGCAAACAGCACCGTGTGGTGGAAGGCGAAACCCTGAAGCTGGAAAAAATCGAAATCGCCACTGGTGGCACCGTCGAGTTCGACAAGGTGTACCTGGTAGCCAAGGGTGAAGACGTCAAGATCGGTGCCCCGGTTGTCGAAGGCGCCAAGGTAACCGCCGAAGTGGTTTCCCACGGCCGCGCCGACAAGGTGAAAATCATCAAATTCCGTCGCCGCAAGCATCACCTGAAGCGTCAAGGTCACCGTCAGTGGTTCACTGAAGTGAAAATCACTGGTATCACAGGTTAAGAGGAGTGTAGAACATGGCTCACAAGAAAGGGGTAGGCAGTACCCGTAACGGTCGTGATTCCAACGCCAAGCGTCTGGGCGTCAAAGTGTTCGGCGGCCAGGCAATTTCTGCCGGCGGCATCATCGTGCGTCAGCGCGGCACCCAGTTCCATCCGGGTGTTAATGTTGGCTTGGGTAAAGACCACACGCTGTTCGCCAAAGCTGATGGTTTCGTAAAGTTTGAGGAAAAAGGTGAGCATAACCGCAAGTTCGTCAGTATCGTTACTGCCTGATCTGCCGGTTACTCTTTGCTCATCCCCGATGAGCGCCTGATAGAATAAAAAGCCCTGCCGTTTTATCGTCAGGGCTTTTTTGCATTTAGTTTCTATTATTTATTTTGTTTTTACTGATCCAGTTTCCGTGTGGCACAGCGGGGAGGTGGGTATCCGCGTGCGAGACCATCACCGACAGGATGTCGGTGCTGAGCCCCTATGGATGGGTTCACGGCGTGTCTCGCACGCGGATACCCGCCTCCCTGCTCCCGCTAAAGAACCGGGTCCCTGGAGATTTCCGTGAAATTTGTTGATGAAGCCCCCATCCACGTGCAGGCCGGTAAAGGCGGCAATGGCATGATGAGCTTTCGCCGCGAAAAATTCGTTGCCAAGGGCGGCCCCGACGGCGGCGATGGCGGTGATGGCGGCAGCGTCTATCTGGTGGCGGATGAAAACCTCAACACCCTGATCGACTACCGCTTCCAACCCAAATACAAAGCCGAAGACGGCCAAAAGGGCGGCAGCAAGGAATGTACCGGCCACAAGGGCGCGGACCTCGTGTTGCCCGTGCCCGTGGGCACCACCGTGATCGACCTGGATACCGAAGAAGTCTTCGGCGACCTGACCGAACACGGCCAGAAGCTCAAGGTCGCCCAGGGCGGCTTCCACGGCCTGGGCAACACCCGTTTCAAATCCAGCACCAATCGCGCGCCGCGCAAATTCACCCACGGCACCGAAGGCGAGGAGCGCAACCTCAAGCTGGAAATGAAAGTGCTCGCCGATGTCGGTATGCTCGGCCTGCCCAATGCGGGTAAATCCAGCTTCATCCGCGCGGTGAGCTCCGCCAAGCCCAAGGTGGCTGATTATCCGTTCACCACGCTCATTCCCAACCTGGGCGTGGTCAAGGTGCAGCAGCACCGCAGCTTCGTGATTGCCGATATCCCCGGCCTGATCCAGGGCGCATCGGAAGGCGCGGGCCTGGGTGTGCGCTTCCTCAAGCACCTCACACGCTGCCGCCTGCTGATGCATATGGTGGACATGGCGCCGGTGGATGATTCCGATCCGGCGGAGAATGTGCGCATCATCGCGAACGAACTGCAAAAGTTCAGCGCGACCCTGGCCGGGCGCGAGCGCTGGCTGCTGCTCAACAAGATCGACCTGCTGCCGCCGGACGAGGTGGACGCCCGCTGTGACGCGGTGGTCAAGGCGCTCGACTGGACGGGACCGGTATTCCGTATTTCCGCCCTGCAACGCGAGGGCACGGCGCCGTTGGCGGGCCGCATCATGGACCACCTGGAAGCCATCTGGACCGAGGAGCGCGACAATCCCGAAGCCCGCGAGCGCGAACAACAACTGCAATTGCAGATGGCCCAGGAAGCGCGCGAACGCATCGAAGAGTTGCGCCAGGCCTATCGCGATGCCAGGCGCGCGCGCGGCGAGGATGATGACGACTTCAATGATGATGACTATGATGTCGAGGTCGAATACGTCCGTTACTGACTCGCGGGCGTTTGCCGGATGGCAAGCGCCGCAGGCCAGGCGCCTCGACATTCCCGATCAAAAAATCTTGTGTACCGGATACTGCGCAGGTAACGGTAACTGGTGACCGCATCATGAGTAAACGCGATCTCATCCCCCAGGCCCGGCGCTGGGTAATCAAAATCGGCAGCGCCCTCCTCACCAACGATGGCAAGGGCCTGGACACCGCTGCCATTGCCCATTGGGTCGCGCAGATGGCGCTTCTGCGCCAGCGCGGTATCGAACTGGTGCTCGTGTCGTCAGGCGCTGTCGCGGCGGGCATGCGCCGGCTGGGCTGGAGCACGCGCCCGACCGAAATCCATCAATTGCAGGCCGCTGCCGCCGTGGGCCAGATGAGCCTGGTCCAGACCTACGAGGTGGAGTTCCAGCGCTACGGCCTGCTGACTGCCCAGGTCCTGCTGGACCATGATGACCTGTCATCCCGCCAGCGCTACCTCAATGCCCGTTCCACGCTCAAAACCCTGGTGGGTCTTGGCGTCATTCCGGTGATCAACGAAAACGACACGGTAGTCACCGATGAAATCCGCTTCGGCGACAACGACACGCTGGGTGCCCTGGTGGCCAACCTGATCGAGGCTGATCTGCTGGTGATCCTGACCGACCAGCTGGGCATGTACGACAGCGATCCACGCTCCAATCCCCAGGCCCAGCTGCTCAGCGAAGTGGCAGCCGATGACGCCCGTCTCGAACAGATGGCGGGCGGCGGTGGTGTATTGGGGCGTGGCGGCATGATCACCAAGGTGCGTGCTGCCCGGGTGGCCGCGCGCTCCGGCGCCGATACGCTGATCGTCGGTGGACGTATCGAGAATGTATTACCACGCCTTGCCGAGGGCGAGAATCTCGGTACGTTTCTCTGGGCTCAGCAGCAACCCCAGGCGGCGCGCAAGCGCTGGCTCTCGGGCCAGTTGCAGACACGCGGTACCCTGGTGCTCGATGAAGGTGCCGTCAGGGTGGTGCGCGAGCAGGGTAAAAGCCTGCTGCCGGTCGGCGTCAAGGAAGTGCATGGCAAGTTCACCCGCGGTGAGCTGGTCGTCTGCGTGGCGCCCGACGGGCGCGAAGTGGCGCGCGGCCTGGTGAACTACCACGCGGATGAAGCACGCAAGATTTTGGGCAAGCCCACGCACAAAATCGTGGAGCTGCTCGGCTACAAGGATGATGATGAATTGATCCACCGCGACAATCTGGTGTTGAGCTGATAAACAAACGGAGCCTTCAGCTCCGTTTTTTGTATTGGGCAGGAGTGTGCATGAAAGCCACCACGTTCCGTCGTCTGGTCAACCTCTGGCCGCCGATGCTTTTTACCGGTATACGCGCGACGCGCATCAGCGACGATTTCCGTGAGATAGATGTGTGCCTCAAGCTGCGCTGGTACAACCGCAATTACGTGGGCACCCAGTTCGGCGGCAGCCTGTTTGCCATGACCGATCCCTGGTACATGCTGATGCTCATGCACAACCTGGGCGAGGATTATTATGTGTGGGACAAACAGGCGGATATCGACTTCATCGCACCGGGCCGCACCCAGGTGACCGCCCACTTTCACCTGGACGATACCATCCTGCAGGAAATTCACGAACGCACCGCCGATGGGCAAAAATTCCTGCCCAGGTTCACGGTATCCATTCTCGATGCCGAGCAGAATCTGGTTGCCAGGGTCGAACGCCAGATCTATGTGCGCAAAAAACCCCGCGCGCGCCCAACGGAGTGACTGGCAACCCATCCTGGCCATATTTTTGCAGGTTTTACCGTGCTACTCCCTGAGATCAACCACCCCGAGATCAACAGACAGGAGCCTGCATATGACACCCTTCAAACTTTTATTGCTGGACCTGGATGGCACCCTCTACGTCGGCGACCAGGTCATTCCCGGTGCCCCCCATGCCTTGGAGCAATTGCGTGCCCAGGGTTACCTGCTGCGTTTTCTGACCAACACTACCACCCGCTCCCAGGCGCAGCTGCTGCACCAGCTGCGCGCCATGGGATTCACCTTGACGGATGATGAACTGATCAGCGCGCCAGCCGCCGCGCGGCTGGAACTGCGTGAATTGCAACGGCAGCAGGCTGAACCGCTTCGTGTCTGGCCGGTCGTCGCGGAGTCCATAGCGCCGGACTTTGCGGAGTTCACGCTGGATGAAGAGCAGCCGGATGTGATCGTCCTGGGCGATATTGGTGAAGCCTGGAACCTCGACCTCATCAACCGGTTGTTCAATGCCATGCACCGGGGTGCCCGGTTGATCGCGCTGCATAAAAACCGTTTCTGGCAGACAGCGGACGGACTCAAGGCGGATATCGGATTGTTTGTCGCGGGCCTGGAGTATGTGACGGGCCAGACAGCGAGCATCATGGGCAAGCCTGCGCCGGCTTTTTTTCAGCGGGTGCTGGACTCCGTCGGTGCCTCACCGGCGCAGAGCCTGCTGGTGGGCGATGATATCGACAGTGATGTGGGCGGCGCTCAGGCCATGGGCATTTGCGGTGTGCTGGTGAAAACCGGTAAATATCGCCAGGCCTATGCCGACCAGTCCGCGATCAGGCCCGATGGCCTTCTGGACAGCCTGGCGGCATTGCCGGACTGGTTGTCTTCACCGGATAGCTGATGCCTGACCTTTTCCACGCATCATCATTCCGGCCAGGAGTATCAGCAGCAACAGGGCACCACTGCCGCCACCCTTTCCATCCCCGGGTGCCGTTGATTGAGATTGGCTGCTGCTGGACACCTGGGTTGGTTGACTGTTCGATACGCTGCTCGATGATGCAGAACTGCTGCTGGATGCGGCAGGCGATGAGCTACCGCCGGATTGGCCTGTGCCCAATGAAATGGTGTCGCCATCTTCCGGCGCGCTTTGTTGATCGAGTTGCAGCAGGTAGGCCAGCAGCTTTTCACGGTCCGCCGTATTCAGTTCGCCAACCTGGGTGTGTACTTGCGCCTTGTTGATATCCGCCGGTGTTGACAGCGTCAGGTCATCGACAATGATGTTGTTTCCGCTGGGGCGGCTGATGCGGATGGTGTTATCCCCGGCTTGCAGCGGGATCTTCGCGGAGACTTCGCTGAATGCGATCGTCTGGCTTTCCACCGCTGCCTGTTGTGGCAGCGTCAGCGTCTGGACGGCGCCGTTCACGACGATACTCAAGCGCCCGCCAGTGGCTGAGCTGACCCTCACCCGCAGCTTGCCGGAGCCAGTCGTGTCGCTGTGCGCATTCACTGTCAAAGAGCCACCGGAAGACAGCCTGACGGCGGCACCGCCGCGATAATAGGAAAAGTGTTGGGCATCGAGCCGCGCCGTCGCACCGCTGGGTGTGAGGTCTTCGGCTTGATATACGCTTCCTCCCGCCAGTTCAAAGATCTCTGCCAATGTGCTGGCGCTGCCGTCATGCAGGTAAGGTGCCGTATCAAACAGGCTGAGCAGCGATGGCGTCTTGATGCCGGGCAAGGGTTCACCCAGGCGTTGTCCGGAATAGTGGCGCAGCGTGCCGACATCGTGCAGCACGCCATCCGTGAATGCCTTGCCGCGATGGCAGCTGGCGCAGCCCAGTGAATCGAACAGCGCTTCTCCGGCTAGTGCATCGGATGTCATGTCACCGCCGGCGGTGCGGTAGGGGCTCCTGCGCAGTGAATCCTTGCCCAGGCTGGCAACATAGGCGGCAAGCGCGTCCAGGTCGTCGCTGAGCCCTGCCTTTGCCGCGCCCAGGGGATGCCGGGTCGCGGCAAAATCGTCATTGTTCATCAGGCCGCTGCCGCGAAAGACATCGCGGATATCGTTTTCAAAATCCTGGATTTCATCAAAATTGCCCGACCAGTGCACATTGCCGAAGCGTGTACCGCCACGCCCTTGCAGGGAAATATTGTTGCGCAACCCCTCGCCGCGGCCGGTGAAGTCGTAGGTACGGCCATCGTGGCCTCCATCGAGGTGACAGCTGGCACAACTGATATAGCCTTCGGCGCTCAGGCGGCCAGTGAATTCATTGCCGTGAATACCATCCGAGGCGTTGTAGAAAAGCTGTTTGCCGCGCAGGACCTCGGGCGACAGGCGTTCGTTCGCGACCGTGATGATGTCGGTGCTTGCCGGATTGATGGTGCCGCCGGCGAGGAAATCGCCGAGTTCAATGGCCGTGACGCTGCGATCCATGAAGTTTTGCACAAACAGGCGGAGGTTCTGCCGATCCAGTATCAATCCCTGGGGCGCCAGTCCCGTGGTGAACTGGGTGGCGATACCGCCGGTTTGCTGGGTAATGCCATCGAGGTTCACCACAAAAACCTGGTTGCGGCCCTGCATGGCAACGAACAGATAGTTTTCATTGGGCGCGAGTGCAAGCGCGGAGGGTGAATCGGCATTGTCGAAATCGATACGCGCGTTGCGCAGTTCGGTACCGTTGTTCAGGTCCAGTGTCATGCCGATGGTGCGCACCGTGTTGTCATCATCCAGGTCCTCATTGGCATTGAGCAGTCCGCGCGCGACATTGTCTTTTTTGCCGACGACATAAGCCCTGGTGCCATCGCCATTGACGATCAGGCTGGACAGGTAATTGGGCAGTCCGCGGCCGTTGACCAGGCTGTCCTCTGTCAGGCTGGGGTAGAGCCTGAACGTGCGTGTCAGGCTGAACGATTGTGTCGCGACATCCCAGACCTCACCGAAATCGTCCCCGGAAATGAAGCGCGCGGCCAGCAAGCGTCCGCCATCCGGCGACAAGGCCAGCGCCTTGACGCTGTAACCCAATCCCAATCGTCCGGTTTCCTGGCGATTATTGGTATTGAAGCGTACCAGCTCGCCCTTGCCGTAGAGCGCGACATAGGCAACCGGATTCTGCCGGTCCATCACGATGCCCGCTGGGGCAGAGCCATAACCTGTTGCGATGCTGTGCTGCAATCTGCCCCGGTTGTCGAAAATATCGATGCGGTCGTCGCCCTGGCTGGTGACCCAGATATGGCCATTGCCGGCAACCGCGACGGACGTGGGATGCCGGCCGGTGGCGAATTCGCCCCAGGTGCTCAGATTGCGGGCGTGGAGCCGTGTCACGGTGTCATTGTCCGGGTTGACCACCCAGAGGCTGTCGTCATCTCGCGCAAGTGACATAGGTCCGCTGGTGGGACCGGCCGCCGTCTGCACCAGTCTGTTCAGCACGCTGACCGATGCTATGCCGGCCGCCTGCGCTCCATGGGCATCGCGCACCTGGACATTGATGAGGTAATTGCCGGCCTGCTGAAAGGCGTGGCTGAAACTATTGCCATCACGCCAGGGCGTGTAGTCAGTGACGTTTTGCACGCGGAAACGGTATTGCAATCGATCGTTGTCCGCATCCGAGGCGAGCACATCGACATGAATGGTATCGCCCACGACTATCCCGGCGGTGGGCGATACGGCGATCGAATCCACGCGCGGCGCGGTATTGGCAGTGCCCTGCGACGAGCTCGATGATGAGGACAGGCTGGAGTGGCTCGACGACGATATGGCGGGCGCGCTCGACTGGCTGGAGGATGACACTGACACGGGTACGGAACTGCTCGATGAGCTGCTGGTGATTGTCGATGAACTGCTGGAGCTTGCCGGCGCGGAAGAACTGCTGCTGCTCGATCCACCCGCCAGTGTCGGCCCGGTGGAAAAGCGAAAGGTATACAGCGCCATGCGATTGCGCACCGCGTCTTCGATATTCTGCAACCTCACCTCATAGGTGGTGTTGGGGCGCAGCAATTCCAGCGGGTCTATGGTCAGCATGCCGGTGTGCGACAGGATGTAGTCGATGGGAATATCGCTACCACCCACTTCGATCACCCGCAGGGTATCGCCCACGCGAATGGTTTCAGAGCGCAGGGTTTCGGGGATCATGATGCTGATGGGCGCCACGATGGGATAGTTGGTCTGGTTGGCGCGGGGAATGTGGTAGCTCACAGCGGGCGGGCGTGTATCGCGTGTGGATTGATGCACCCAGATGCCGAGGCCCGAGGGATTGGTGGTGATCTGCCAGTTTTCCATACCGCCGGTGAGCAGCAGGTTGCCGATGGGCCGCGCATACTGGCTGGTTTCGACCCGGTTGCCGATCTCGTCCAGCACCAAGGTCACCTGACAGGTGTGGAGGTTGAGTTTGAAGCGTTCGCTGAACACAAACTCATCCTGGAAAGCCACATACATAGGGTCTGCGTTGCGCCGGTCCGCAGTGGTATTCAAACCGAAGCGCGGGTCCTTCACCAAAAAATCACAATGCAGGCGCAGGTTGCCGGGATCGGAAAAGTCGACCACCTGGATGCCGGGGTTGGTGCCGCGGCGGGCGAAAACCATGTAGTGGTGACTGATCTCGCTCCAGTAGCCGCCAAGTCCATACTCGGCCGGCACCGGATTCCAATCGTCGTCGATGAGGATGGTGGGATGCGTCATGGGCCGGCGCAGCACATCCAGCAACTGGGGGCTGGCGGGATTGGAGACATCGTAGCTCGCCATTCCTGTGTTGGTTTGATCCCCGCTGGCAAACATCAGGTTGCCCATGAAGGACATGAAGCCGATGACGCCGGTCTGGCCCAGGAGATCCCAGCTGGCGGTCTGCTGGCCGCGCAGGGTCAGCCAGGTGTTGCCGCCCACGGCGTTGTAGCTCCATTGGGTCCGCGCCGCCCAGGGGTGCATCATGCCGCTTTTGTCCCAGTGGATGCTGGCACCGCTCCAGCGCTCGAGGGAGAGCGTGCCGTTGGGGTTCAAGCGAATGGCGTTGCGCACGGTGGTGTCGGGCGTATTGGGACCGATGAACAACTCGTTATTGCGCTTCACCAGACCGTGCGCCAGAAAGGGATGGCGGGTGACGCCGAACTGATAGACCTCGCGTGGATTGCTGGGATCGGAGATGTCCCAGGCGCGCATGATATGGTCGCTGCCGGGGGCGCTGGAGGGAATTTCCGGCACCGTGATCACATAATCGCCGAGGATCTCGATGATGGCCAGGCGTCCCATTTCCGCCCCGGCGTGCGCCAGCAAGGTGCCGGGCGCCGGCTGGGTCGTATTGGGTAACTGTTGTGCGTGAATACTAGTGCACAAGACAAAAATCAGTGGCAGCAGTGACTGCAAAAAATTGACAGGTTTCATCGCATGACGAGTCCATTGAGTGATCTGTCCCGGGCTAACCGACAGGGAATAGTCAATTGTTCTTATGGTGAAGGCGCGCACGACTTGCATGCCTTTTGTCTGATTTTATCCAGGCATGGCGCAGAGTAACTGTGAACTCGTAGACCTGTGATGGTCTGGCGGGACGGGCGGCCGCTGTGGGCCGATGGGTGGTAGCGCAACAGGCGTGATGAGAAACCTGCCCGGGATATTTATCCGGGCAGGTGAAGGCGTTACCGGCTCAAGGCGGCCGCGTCACGGGACGCATCGACCGGCTGCCGGCGCTTGGCCGCCCAGCGGGCAAAGAAGAGATACACCACCGGTGTTGTGTAGAGCGTCAGCAACTGGCTCACCGCCAATCCGCCGATGATGGTGATGCCCAGCGGCTGGCGCAATTCCGAACCTTCATTGAATCCCAGCACCAGTGGCACGGCGCCCAGCAGGCCCGCGAGATTGGTCATGAGGATGGGGCGCAGGCGCAGCATGGCCGCCTGGTGGATTGCGTCGCGCGGACTCAGGCCATCGTTGCGCTCGGCGGACAGGGCGAAGTCGATCATCAGGATGGCGTTCTTCATCACGATGCCGATCAGCAGGAACAGCCCCAGCAATGCGATCAGGCTGAAAGGGGTGTCGCTGAGCCGCAGCGCCAGCAGCGCGCCCACACCGGCCGATGGCAGGGTCGACAGGATGGTCAGCGGGTGAAGGAAGCTTTCATAGAGCACGCCCAGCACCAGGTACACCGCCGCCAGCACGATGATGATCAGCAGGGCTGGACTGTCGTTGAGGCCCGGTGTGCTCGGACCCCAGCCGCTGGAACGGGTGCCCGGTGGCGCCACGTGCACCTGCGAGGGCACCATGAGTTCCGCCAGCAGGTTCTCGATGGCCGCGCGGGCTTCCTGTTCGGTCACGCCTTCGGCCAGGCCATAGCCGATACTGGCGGACGCGAACTGCCCGGTATGGCGCACCCGGTCGTTGGCCAGGCCGTAGCCATAGCTGGTGAAAGTCGATAGCGGCACCCGCTCGCCGTTGCGGGTGACGACCTGGATCTGCTCCAGTACCGCCGGTGTCTGGGTGTAGCCCGGTTCCAGTTCCATCACCACCCGGTATTGGTTGAAGCGATCGAAAATGGTGGACACCTGCCGCTGCGAAAAGGAATTGTTGAGCAGCGAGGCCACGGTAGCCATATCCACGCCCAGGCGCTGCGCCGCCTCGCGGTCGATGTCGATCACCACCTGCTGGGTACCCTCGTTGGTGGCGCCGTCGATATCCGTCAGTTGGGACAGTGTCTCCATGCCCCGGGTGATCTTCACTTCCCATTCGCGCAGGTGTTCCAGTTCGCTCGACAGCAGCATCAGCTCGTGTTCGCTGCGGCTGAAGGGCGATGACAGGCGGATATCCTGGTCCATGTTGACCATCGCGCGCGCGCCGGCTGTTTTCGGCATCTGGCGGCGCAGGCGGTCCACCACGTCCCGGGCGGGTTCGCCCCGTTCGGCCATGGGTTTGAGGCTGATGCGCATCCAGGCATTGCTGATGCCGTTGCCACCGCCGCTGGCGCCGAACACATCTTCTATCGCCGGGTCCTGCAACAGGAATTCGCGGTAGGCCTGGATCTTGGGCTGCATCAGCTGGAAGGAGAAGCCGTCGTCACCGCGCACGAAGCTGGTCAACTGACCGGTGTCCTGTTCCGGCAGCATGGTCTTGGGGATGGCGACATAGAGATAGATGTTCACCCCGATCACCGCGCACAGCAGCAGCAAGACCAGGGTGCCATGGCGCAAGGCCCAGCCCAGGCTCACCCGGTAGGCCTGGCGGATATCGTTGAAGATACCGGGCCTCTCTTCCCGCGCCGCCGCGCGGGCTGGCAGCAGTCCGGCGCAGAGGCTGGGAGTGAGGCTGAGGGAAATGGCCAGGGAAATCACCATGGCCGCCGCCAGGGTGATGGAGAATTCACGGAACAGCTTGTCCACCACGCCACCCATGAACAGGATGGAGACAAAGACCACCACCAGGGTGAGGTTCATGGCCAGCAGGGTAAAGCCCACCTCCCGGGTGCCGCGCAGGGCCGCCTCGTAGGGGCTCAGGCCGCGCTCGATGTGGCGCTTGATGTTTTCCAGCACCACGATGGCGTCATCCACCACCAGTCCCGCGGCGACGATCAGCGCCATCAGCGAGAGGTTGTTGAGCGAGAAGCCGTAGAGGTACATGACCGCGAAGGACCCGATCAGGGAGACGGGAATGGCCAGGCTGGGGATCATGGCGCTGCGCAGGCTGCCGAGGAAGGCCCAGACCACACCCACCACCAGCAGCACCGCGATCACCAGGGTGATCTGCGCCTCCTTGAGGGTGGCGCGGATGCCGGGGGAGCGGTCCATCACCACGCTGAGGTCGGTATCCGCGGGCATGAGCGCGCGCAGGGCGGGCAACTGGGCGTTGATGGCGTCGATGGTTTCCACGATGTTGGCGCCCATCTGGCGGCTCACGGTCAGGGTCACGGCAGCGCGCTGGTTGTGGAAGCCGCTGGCGTAGCGGTTTTCCACCGAGTCGGTCACCTCCGCCACATCCCGCAGGCGCACCGGCGCGCCTTCCTGGTAGCGGATCACCAGATCCTGGTAGTCGGCCGCTGCGCGCAGGCTCTCGTGGGTACGCAGCTGCCAGCGCTGCTCGCCGTCCTCCAGCAAGCCCAGGGGACGCAGCACATTGTTGTTGCCGATGGCATTGCGCACCTCATCCAGGGCGATGCCGTAATGGGTCAGGGCGCCGGGATTGAGTTGTACCCGCACCGCGGGCAGGGAAGCCCCGTCAATACCCACCTGGCCCACGCCGCTGATCTGCGACAGTTTCTGGGCCAGGATGGTGGAGGCGGCGTCGTAGAGCGCGCTGGGTGAGAGGTTGGGTGAACTCAGCGCCAGGGCCATGATGGGCGCCTGGGACGGGCTGACCTTGCGGTAAGTGGGCATGCCCGGCATACCGGCGGGCAGCTGGCTGCGGGCGGCGTTGATGGCGGCCTGCACATCCCGCGCGGCGGAGTCCAGGTTCCGGTCCAGGGTGAACTCCACCCAGATGGTGGTGGAACCCTGGTTGGAGTTGGAGTTGATGGCTGTTACCCCGGGAATACTGCCCAGGGCCCGCTCCAGCGGCGTGGCCACGGTGGCGGCCATGCTCTCGGGGCTGGCCCCCGGCAGGCTGGCCTGTACCTGGATGGAGGGGAAATCCACCTGGGGCAGGGGCGCCACCGGCAGCATCCGCCAGGACAACAGGCCCACCAGCACGATGGCCAGCGCCAGCAGGCAGCTGGCCACGGGGCGCCGGATGAAGGGGGCGGCCAGGTTCATGGCTGGCTACCCGATACTGCGGGTTCGGCTTCCGGTGCCGGGGTTGTTACCCAGCGATCGAAAAACAGGTAGACGACCGGGGTGGTGAACAGGGTCAGCACCTGGCTGACCAGCAGTCCACCCACCATCACCAATCCCAGGGGCTGGCGCAGCTCGGCGCCGGAGCCGCTGGCGAGCATCAGGGGAATGGCGCCGAACAACGCCGCCAGGGTGGTCATCAAAATGGGGCGGAAGCGCATCATGGCGGCCCGGTGGATGGCGTCGCGTGGATTCAGGCCATCCTTGCGCTGGGCCTCCAGGGCGAAGTCCACCATCATGATGCCGTTCTTCTTCACCAGGCCGATCAATAGCACTACCCCGATCACCGCGATCAGGTCCAGCGGCTGGCCCACCAGCAACAGCGCCAGGAGCGCCCCCAGGGTGGCCGAGGGTAGGGTCGAGAGGATGGTGATGGGGTGGATGAAGCTCTCGTAGAGCACGCCCAGCACGATGTACATGGTGATGATGGCCGCCAGGATCAGCCACAGGGTGTTGCTCAGCGACGCGCGGAAAGCATCGGCCGCGCCCTGGAAACGCAGCTCCAGCGCGGGCGGCAGGGCCAGTTCACGCTGCACGCCCTCGATGGCGGCGATGGCCTCGCCCAAGGAGGCACCCGAGGCCAGGTTGAAGGAAATGGTGGCCGAGGGAAACTGCCCCTGCTGGTTGATCAGCATGGGGGTGGGGCGCTGGGTGATGCGCGCGATGGTGGACAAGAGCACCGGGCGGCCACTGCTGCTGGACACATAGGTGGATTCCAGGGCGGCGAGTCCACGGGCGTAATCCGGGTCCACCTCCAGCACCACCCGGTACTGGTTGGCCTGGGTAAACAGGGTGGCGATCTGCCGCTGGCTGTAAGCCGTTTGCAGGCTGGCGGCCAGGTCGCTGATGCGCACACCCAGGCGGGCGGCGGCGTCGCGGTCGATATCCACATAGGCTTGCAGACCGCGGGTTTGCAGGTCGCTGGCCACATCGGCCAGCTCGGGCAGCTGGCGCAGGCGCTCCAGCACCCGGGGTGTCCAGTCGTCGAGCAGGTCCAGGTCGGGCGCGGTCAGGGTGAACTGGTACTGGGTCCGGCTCACCCGGTCCTCGATACTCAACTCCTGCACCGGCTGGAACCAGGCCGTGATGCCCTGGACCGGCGCGGCGCGCTCGCGCAGCCGTTCCATGATCTCCAGGGCCGAGGCCTGGCGCTGGTGGTGGGGCTTGAGGTTGATCAGCAACCGCCCCGAGTTGAGGGTGACGTTACTGCCGTCCACCCCGATAAAGGACGACAGGCTCTCCACGTCCGGGTCTTCGAGCACCACCTCGGCCAGCTGCTGCTGGCGCCGGGCCATGGCATCGAAGGAAATATCCTGGGACGCCTCGGTCACCGCCTGGATCACCCCGCTGTCCTGCACCGGGAAGAAGCCCTTGGGCACCGCCAGGTAGAGCAGCCCGGTGAGTGCCACCGTGGACAGCATCACCATCATGGCGGCGGTGCGGTGCTCGAGCACCACGTCCAGCCACTGGCCGTAACGGGTGATCAGGCGGCTCATGAAGTCGGGTTTGTCCTCGTGGCTGGGCGGCGCGGACTTCAGCATGCGCGCGCACATCATGGGTGTCAGCGTCAGGGACACCACCAGCGAGATGGCGATGGCCACCGCCAGGGTGATGGCAAACTCCTGGAACAGCCGCCCGACCACGTCGCCCATGAACAGCAGCGGAATCAGCACGGCGATCAGCGATACGGTGAGGGAGATCAGGGTAAAGCCGATTTCCTTCGCGCCCTCCAGTGCCGCCTGGAGCGGCGGCTTGCCCATCTCCCGGTGGCGGGCGACGTTTTCCAGCATGACGATGGCATCATCCACCACAAAGCCGGTGGCAATGGTCAGGGCCATCAGCGACAGGTTGTTGATCGAAAAGCCCATCAGGTACATCACGCCGAAGGTCCCCACCAGCGACAGGGGCACGGCGATGCTGGGGATGATGGTGGCGGGCAGGGTGCGCAGGAAGACAAAGGTCACCAGCACCACCAGGCAGGTGGCAAAGATGAGTTCCTTCTGCACATCGCGGATGGACGCGCGGATGCTGTGGGTGCGGTCGGTCAGCAGGATCACGTCCACGGCGGCGGGCAGGGTGGCGGTCAACTGTGGCAGCAGTGCCTGCACATGGTCCGCCACTTGAATAACGTTGGCGCCCGGTTGGCGCTGGATATTGATCAGCACCGCAGGCTGGGTGTTGGCCCAGGCGGCGAGGAAGCGGTCCTCGGCCCCGTTTTCCACGGTGGCGATATCACCCAGGCGCAGGGGCGCGCCTTCGCGCCAGCTGATCAGCAGCTCGCGGTATTCATCCAGCGACCGGATCTGGTCGTTGGCGTCCAGCATGGTGGAACGATAGGGACCATCGAAACTGCCCTTGGGCTGGTTGGCGTTGGCGGTGACGATGGCGTTGCGCACCTGCTCCAGTGTCATGCCCAGGCCGGCCAGGGCACCCGGATTCACCTTGACGCGGATGGCGGGCTTCTGGCCACCGGCCAGGCTCACCATGCCCACCCCCGGCAACTGCGCCAGCTTCTGCGCCATGCGGGTGTCGATCAGGTCGTAGACCTCGGGCAGCGGCAGGTTGCTGGAGGTGGCCGCCAGGGTCATGATGGGCGCGTCGGCGGGATTGACCTTGCGGTAGATCGGCGGTGTCGGCAAATCCCCCGGCAGCAGGGCCGAGGCGGTATTGATCGCCGCCTGCACTTCCTGCTCGGCCACGCCCAGGTCGATTTCCAGCGCGAATTGCAGGGTGATGATGGAGGCGCCGGTCGAACTGGTGGACGACATCTGCTTGAGGCCGGGAATCTGGCCCAGGCGCCGCTCCAGGGGCGCGGTGATGGTACGGGTCATCACCTCGGGACTGGCGCCAGGATTGAAGGTGAACACCTGGATGATGGGATAGTCCACCTGCGGCAGGGCCGAGACCGGCAGCATCCGCCAGGCCAGGAGGCCCGTCATCAGCAGCGCCAGCATCAACAGGGAGGTGGCGACGGGGCGCAGGATAAAAGGGCGGGAGATACTCATAGTCACTCCATCAACTGGACCCTGCGCCCTTCGCGCAGGCGGTCCAACCCTTCGAGCACCACCCGCTCGCCCTCGTTCAAACCGCTGAGTACGGCGATACGATCCGCCTCCAGGGCGCCGACCTCCAGTGTCCGCACCTGGGCGTTTTCCTCGTCGTCGATCACGAACACATAAGGACCCTGGCCACCGTACTGCACCGCATCGGCGGGGATGGTGATGGCGTCTTTCAGGGTCTGCAATTGCAGGCGCACATTGACGAACTGGTTGGGGAAGAGGCTGTCGTCCTCGTTGGCGAACTCCGCCTTGAGGCGCAGGGTACCGGTGGCGGCATCGATCTGGTTATCGAGGGTGGTAAGCACGCCACTGGCCAGCTGCTGGCGCTCGCTCCGGTCCCAGGCTTCCACCGCCAGGCCCTGCTCCTGGGCCGCGGCGTCGGTGAAGGCGCGGCGCACGGCGGCCAGCTGGTTTTCCGCCACGGTGAAGGACACGGCAATGGGCTGCGTCTGGGTCAGGGTGACCAGCCCGTTGCTGTCACCGCTGCTGATCAGGTTGCCCAGGTCCAGCCGGCGCATGCCCAGGCGTCCGCTGATGGGTGCCTCGATACGGGTATAGGAAAGTTGCAGCTTTACATCATCGCGCTGGGCCTGGTGGTTTTTGAGCGTCCCCTTGAGCTGATCCACCAGGGCTTCCTGCTTGTCCAGTTGCTGGCGGGGGATGGAGTTCTGCGCGATCAGGCGCTGGTAGAGCACCAGGTCATCCTCGGCGCTGCGCAACTGGGCGCGGGTCTGTTGCAGTGTGCCCTCGGCCTGGGCCAGGCGCACTTCATAAGGCGCGGGATCGATACGGGCGAGCAGGGTGCCGGCTTCCACTTCCTGTCCCTCGTTGAACAGTATCTCCACCAGCGGACCATCGGCACGGCTGCGCACGACAACCGTGTTCAAGGGTGTGACACTGCCCAGCGCGCGCACCCGGACCAGCAAATCCTCTTTTATGGCCGGAACCACCCGCACGGGCACGGGACCCGCCCAGGGGTTGGGTGGCGGAGGTCCCTTGACCTCCTCCTCACGAAATACCAGAAACCAGAGCAATAACAACACGACGATCAGGCCAAAGGCCAGCAACCATCCCTGGGGTCGGGACAGGCGGGGGAGGGAACTAGTCATCTAGGGGTCCAAATGAGAATCACTAATATTTTGCTCGTGAGCCTAAGCAAGGCGTCATGGTGTCGCAATCGGCTTTACAAAACCCAACAATCAAGGTTTTTTTGTGCACTTCCGCGTAAAGAAAAGTGGCGCCATTGTACATGGCACTGATTGATACTCTGGTGTCTAAAGCCGACAATGCCTGTCCGTTTCCCGTTGATAAAGGAGTTTGTTATGTCCCGCATGCTTTCCACCCTGGCCGGCGTCCTGCTGGCGAGCTTGATGTCCACCGCCAGTCTCGCGGCGCCTTTCACGCTGGCGCCACTGCCCTACGCGACCGACGCGCTTGAGCCGGCCATCGACAAAGCCACCATGGAGCTGCATCACGGCAAGCACCATCAGGCGTATGTAAACGGTTTGAATGCGGCCATCGACGCACAGCCGGAACTCAAGGGCCAGACGCTCGAACAACTGGTCGCCCGCGCAGGCACCTTGCCCGCGGCGGTGCGCAACAACGGTGGCGGCCATTGGAACCATACTTTCTTCTGGGAGAGCATGGCGCCGGCGAAGAAGGCGGGTGCCATGTCAAAAGAATTGAAGGCCGCACTCGAGCAGCGCTTCGGTTCGGTGGATGAATTCAAGACACAATTTCGCCAGGCGGGCCTGAGCCGTTTTGGTTCCGGCTGGGCCTGGCTGCTGGTGGACGCGCAAGGCCAGTTGACCATCAGCTCCACACCCAACCAGGATAACCCGCTGATGGATGTGGCCGAGGTCAAGGGCACGCCCATCCTCGGCAATGATGTGTGGGAACACGCGTATTACCTGCAATACAACAACCGCCGCGCCGATTACCTGGACGCCTGGTGGCAGGTGGTGGACTGGTCGGTCATTTCGGCCCGCTACGCAGCGGCCGTGAAAAAATAATCTGCACCGACAGCAATACAACAAGGCCGCGTAAGCGGCCTTGTTGTTATTCAGTGAGCGTGCGAGTGGTGATGTTTGTGCGGATCTATACCCTGTGCTAGCAGGATGTGTTCCGCATCATCGCTCAGCGCCAGATGATGGCGCAGGTCCGCAAAATCTTTTGAATCCAGTCCCGCGGGAACAGGTTCACCTGTTGCGGCAATGGCCCTGGTGTGCTGCCCCAGTTCGAATACCGTGCCGAGGCCGGCGTAGAGATAGCGATCGCCAAAGGCTTTTTTCAACGCGGTGAATGTCAATTCGCCGGTGCAGTGGCCGGGTGCGATATAAGCCACCTTGTGCGTGTCGTGCAGCGCGGTGATGACCGTGGACAGCTCGTCCGGCTGGCCCTGGATCAAATGAAAACCGCCGCCCACAAACAGGATTTTCGGATTGATCTGCGCGGCGGCGGCAACGATGTTCTCCACGCCCGAATGCGAACACCCCACCAGAATCACCACGCCGTTGGCGGTGTTGACCGCGAGGGACAGCTCGCGCAGTTCCAGCGTGCCCTTCTTGTCGGAGACCTGCGCGATCACATGGATGTCGGGGGCGATTTCCGTGTCCTTGTCAATCAGCTGGAAATTGGCGCCGGGCCAGGCGCTGCCAAAATGCAGTACCTCGGGCGGCTTGCCATCGAAATAGCGCTGCTCCGGCGGCAGTGCCGGGTCCTTGGGGTAAAAAGTGCTGGGCAGGTCGCCGCCATACACGCCGAAACCTTCCTTGGGTGCGTAGATTTTTATTCCGGGATTGAGGCTCAGCACATACGCCAGGCCACCCATGTGATCACCATGGCGGTGCGACATCACTACAAAATCCAGGTTGCGTAAATCGACCTGACTGGCGGCGGCGTTCTTCTTGAGTATGTCGCCATTGTTACCGGTATCGAACAGGATGCGCTTGCCGTCGACCTCGATCAAGGCCGCATAACCCCAGTCTTTTTCCAGCGCGCTCTGCTTGCCGAAGGCATCATAGAGCACCGTGACCCTGGCGTTGCCAGCGGGTGCGGCCAGGGCCGGCAGTGAAGACAGGCACAAAAAAACGATCGCCAGACAACCGGCCAGCCAGGATTTGGTTTGCATGAATAACGCCCTCCGGATATGAATGCCAGGACATGTGAATGGGCTGGATTCTAAACGCATTCCCGCGCCTCGAATCAGATCATTTTGGTATGTGGATATGCCTGAAAATAACAGGAGCCGTCCAAAACCCGGACGGTTCCCGATGTGCGTCAAAGGACGCTTATGCGGCGCGCAATTTTTATGGTTTATTCCGTGATAGCCGAAGCGCTGTCTTCTCCCAGGTGACGCAAACGATAGACGGCGCCATTGGGATGACTCAGCAGCACGTAGGGGTAGCCGTCCGATCCGGTGATGACATCGCGGATGCGCCCAACGTCTTTGAAGATCAGCATGTCACTGACCAACTCGCGGTTATTCAACTGCACCAGCCGCAATTCTTCCCTGCCCAGGCTGGCGACCAGCAATTGGCCGCGCCAGGCAGGGAATTTGTCGCCGGTGTAGAACGCGATCTGGGAAACACCGGTGGAAGGCGTCCAATGATGCACTGGCGGTTGCGTGCCTTCACGGTAGGGATTGTCGGCGATAGGCGTGCCGTCGTAGTGAGTACCGAAACTCACCAGTGGCCAGCCGTAGTTGACGCCCGGCCGGATGAGGTTGAGTTCGTCGCCGCCCATGGGACCGTGCTCCGAGGACCAGAGGTCGCCGTTGCGCGGATCCAGCGCCAGCCCCTGGGGATTGCGGTGCCCGTAGCTCCAGATGGCGGACAGCGCGCCGGATTGGCGGGCGAAGGGATTGTCCCGCGGCACCCGGCCGTCCTCCCGCAGGCGCAGGATCTTGCCCTTGGGTTGCGCCAGGTCCTGGGCCAGCTCCGGCTCGCCCCGTTCCCCCAGGCTGATGTACAGATACCGGCCCTGGATGGCGAGGCGGGAGCCGAAATGGATGTGGTTGCCCGAGTAAACCGCGTCATCCGCCCGGTAGATCACCTGGTGATTGTGCCAGCGGCCATTGTTGATCCGGCCCCGGGCCACCTCGGTCATGGTGGTGTTGTCCCTGCCCACACCGGCATAGCTCAGGTAGATCCAGCCATTGCGGGCGTATTGCGGATGCGGCAGCACCGCCAGCAGGCCGCCCTGGCCCCGGTTCCAGACCTGGGGTGTTCCCTCGATGATGTGCCGGCGGCCCTCCTGAAAATGCAGCAGCTGGCCGTTTTTTTGCGTGGCCAGCAGACTGCCATCGGGCAGGAAGGCCATGGACCAGAGTTCCGCCTCGGCTTCGGCGACTTTTTCCAGGGTAAAGCGGTAGCCGGCCCCCGTAATCACCTCGGGCGCCGCGTCGCCGGAATGCCAGGTGAAGCCGGCATGTTCTCCCGGCTGGTCGCTGAGCGTGAACCTGTCCAGGTTGAAGATGCCGCCGCCGTCTATCCCGAGAAAACACAGCGAATGCCGGCCTTCCAGTTGCCTGGCCAGACCCACCCGCTGGCGCTCGAAGGTTTCCCATCCACCGGTTTCGTGGGTGGCGTATTCCGCCAGGTTGGTGCGTGGCCCCAGGCCGCTGGGGTGGCTGGCCAGGATGGCGAAGCGCCCGTAAGCGTCCGGTCCGCGCGCATACTCGAACTCGATGCTGCGTATGCCCGTGAGGTCGATGTCGTCATAGCAGAGTGAACTGCCGAAATCGAAGTAGCCCACATAAGTGATGTCCGGCCGCGTCTCGGCACGGTTGATCAGGTAGTTGGAAGAGCGCGCGGGGTTCAGTGACTCGGCCTCCAGGGTCGCGCCGATCATGGAGCCGCCCTGCGCGGTGCGGCTGAGCAGGTCGGTCAGGGCGGTCAGCTCCTCGTCGGACAACTGCTCCCCCAGGGCGGGCATTCCCTGGCCGGGCAGGCCCTCGCGGATGATCTGTGCGAACTCCTGAGGGCTGTAGTCCCACAGGCGGGCGGGATCGCCGCGTTCCCACACGCCAGCGCCATGGCAGTTGGCGCAGTGTTGGCGATAGAACTGGTCGGCGCTCCCGGCCGCGGCGGTGTGCGGCATCAGGTGGAGGCCGGATGAGAAAACACTGGACAGGAAAAAGACGGCGGCAATGCGCATGGCGGTCATCCTCTGCATCGGCAAACAGAGATGACCTTAGCCGGTGATCGGGGATGGGTGTCAGCGTTCTGGGATGAATTGCACCTGGGCGGGATCAGGCCCGGCTTTTCGCCAGCGAACGCTGCAAGCGCAGGCGGCAGTGGCGGCTCATGGGCAGCGCCTGGCCGTTGTGCAGATACACTAGCCCCTTGCCCGATGCCTGGTTTTTGATGCGCTCGATCATGTCGAGCCGCACCAGGTGCGAGCGGTGAATCCGCAGAAAGCGGCCGGCGGGCAGCCGCTCCTCCAACTGCTTCATGGTGGAGCGCAACAGGTAAGCCTGGCCCTGGCTGTGGATCTCCACATAATTGCCTGCTGCGCTGACCCAATGGATATCGGCTACCGGGAGCAGGCATTCGTCATTGCCCTTGCTGACGAGCAGGGTGTCCGCCAAAGCCGTGTCATGGCGGTCCGCTGCGGGCTCGCGGATTGCCGGTGCCCTGGCGGAGCTGCGCGTACCGGTCAGCCAATGGCCGACCAGCAGCACCACGGCAGCCGCGGCCAGGTACCGCGGCGTATAGATCACCAGGACCGGGCCTATGCCCTGGGCCTCGGTCAACTGGTCCACCAGGCAACGGGCGGCCAGGGCCGCCAGCAGGCTCAGCCCCGCCAGTTGCAGCCAGACGAACGGACCTGCCGCCGATGGCGATGCCCGCCGCCGCAGTGCGCTGAATACCAGGGGCGTGATGACCAGCCAGATGCCCCATTCCTGCAGAATCCACAGCACGGAACCGGGCAGGTCGGGCGTCGTGGCGGACACGATCCACTGGTGGATCATGCAGTAACTGGTGAGGGACGCCATATAGAGTCCCCAGAGCGTCGAGGAGGCTCTCAGCCCGCCGCCGCCCGCGAGGGGCAGGACAAAGCGGGCCAGGTTGCGGGCTGATGACAAGGCCATGATGCAACTCCGTCAGCGGATGAACAGGCCACCAGTATATGCCTGTGGTGATGGTTGAAAACCCTTGCCTTGACAGGCCGGGCTTGAGCCAGCCGCCGCCACCGGATAGGCTTCGATCCGGCACGATCAATCACCACCACACGGGGCACCCGGCATGCAGACTTTCAATCATTTCCTGTTCATCGCAGCGGTGAACGGTTTCCTGGCGGTAACCCTGGGGGCCTTCGGTTCCCACGGGTTGAAAGAGCGGCTGACGGAACACTATCTCGGTGTCTGGCAGACGGCGGTGCAATACCACTTCTATCATGCGCTGGCGTTGTGCGTGGTTGCCCTCTTGTGGCAAAAATCCCTGTCCAATACCTGGCTGGCCGCATCGGGCTATCTGTTTACGGTGGGGGTGGTTTTCTTTTGCGGCAGCCTCTACTGGCTGGCATTGGGCGGCCCCGGCTGGCTGGGACCGGTCACACCCATCGGTGGGCTGTGCTTCCTGCTGGGTTGGCTGTGCCTGGCGGTCAGCGCCTTCAGGTTTACGTCAAGCTGATACGGCGGATTTCATAGACGCAGAGGTTGACCGCCGAGGCCAGATTGAGGGACTCGATGGCGCCGCTGCCGGGAATGGTGAACGCCTGGGCGCCGGTGTCGGGCAAACCCCTGGCTTCGTTACCGAACAGGTAGCAATCGTGGCGGCTGAAATCCGGGTGGGTGAGCGCCTCGCCCCGCATGTCCAGGCAGGCCAGGGATGAGAAGCGGTCGCGCAGGCTTTCCATGGACACATCCAATTCCATCGGCACGTGAAAAATCGCCCCCATGCTGGCCCGTATCACCTTGGGATTGAAGGGATCGACGGAACCGGGACTCAGCAGGCAGCGAAAGCCGCCGAACCAGGCAAGGCTGCGCAAAATAGTGCCGAGGTTGCCCGGGTCCTGGATTTCGTGCAGGTAAATTGCTTTTTCGCCAGCGGTGGCCGAGCCCGGTGGTTGCAGGGCGCCGAGTGGAACCACGGCCAGGATGCCCTGGGGTGTTCTGGTGTCGGTCATCTGTGCCATGTGCCGCTCACTGACCAGCGTTTTTTTCAGCGCGCTGGGCCAGTCGTGATAATGATCCGTATGAAAGATTTCGCTGGCCGCCAACGCGGGACGCAGGCGCGCGGCCTGCTCCAGCTCTTGCAGCAGATGCTCACCTTCCACCAGGCAGCAGCCGAATTGCTGGCGATATTTTTTCTGGTGCAGTTTTTTGATGTCGTCGAGTTTCATGCGCCTGCCTCGAGATCAGCCAGCATGGCCTTGGCCACCGCCTCCGCGACGCGGATACCGTCCACACCGGCGGAGAGAATGCCACCCGCATAACCCGCACCTTCACCCGCGGGAAAAAGACCGCGGGTGTTGAGGCTTTGCAGCGAGTCATTATCGCGGGTGATGCGCACCGGTGAGGATGTGCGCGTCTCGATCCCGGTCAGCACGGCATCCTTGCGATCAAAGCCGCGTATCTGCTTGCCGAACGCCGGCAATGCTTCGCGTATGGCCTCGATCGCATAGTCCGGCAACGCGGGCGCGAGATCGCCCAGGCAAATGCCGGGCTTGTAGGAAGGCTCCACCTCGCCCAGTACCTGTGACGGTTTCCCGCGCAAAAAATCGCCGACCAGTTGCGCGGGCGCGCAGTAATCGCCGCCGCCCAACTCAAAGGCACGCGACTCCAGCCGCTCCTGCAACTCCACGCCCGCCAGTGGGCCGCCGGGGAAATCCTGCTCGGGATTGATCCCCACCACGATGCCCGCGTTGGCATTGCGCTCGTTGCGGGAATACTGGCTCATGCCATTGGTCACCACACGCTGCGGCTCGGACGTGGCGGCAACCACGGTACCGCCGGGACACATGCAGAAACTGTAAACGGCGCGGCCGTTTTTGGCGTGATGCACCAGCTTGTAATCGGCAGCCCCCAGTGATGGATGGCCAGCGTATTTGCCGAGGCGCGCCTGATCGATTTGTGATTGCGGATGCTCGATACGGAAACCGATGGCGAAGGGTTTGGCCTCGATGTGCACGCCGCGCTGATGCAGCATGCGGAAGGTATCGCGCGAGCTGTGGCCCAGCGCCAATATCAGGTAGCGGCTGCGGATGCTGCTGCCATCGGCCAGTACGACGCCGGCCATGCGTCCGTCTTCAATCAGCAAATCCGTCACCCGGTTTTCAAAGCGCACCTCGCCGCCCAACTGCCGGATGGTTTCACGCATGGTGGCTACCACGCTGGTCAACCGGAAGGTACCGATATGGGGTTTGCTGACGTAGAGGATTTCCTCCGGCGCGCCCGCCTTGACGAATTCCTCCATGACCTTGCGGCCGTAGAATTTCGGGTCCTTGATCTGGCTGTACAGCTTGCCATCGGAAAACAGCCCCGCACCACCCTCACCGAACTGCACATTGGACTCGGATGTCAGCACCTTGTTGCGCCACAGCGCCCAGGTGTCCTTGGTGCGGCGGCGCACATCCTTGCCACGTTCCAGCACCAGGGGTTTGAATCCCATTTGCGCCAATAGCAGGGCCGCAAACAAACCACAGGGGCCAAAACCCACCACTATCGGCCGTTCATGCAGCGTATCCGGCGCCTGGGCCACCGGGTAGTAACAGGTATCGGGGGCGGGGCGCACATGCGGGTCCTGCGTGAAACGCGCCAGGACTTCCGCCTCCCCGTCGACCGCCAGATCCACAATATAAACAAACGTAATCTCGCTGTTTTTCTTGCGCGCATCATAGCTGCGCTTGAAAACCTGGAAGTCCCGCAATGCGGTATCGGTGATGCCCAGCCGCGCCACCAGGGCGCGGCGCAGGTCCTCCCGGGTATGATCCAGGGGCAGGGAAATTTCGGTGAGGCGAATCATGACGCAGTCCTGGCCGGTCACGCCGGCAAAGGTGGAGAAGAGCGGGATTCTACCGTGAATCAGTGGGGGATGTCAGTGCGGACGGACCGGATTGTCCGTCCGTGTAGTGGGTATCCATCGCACAGGGTAATACTGGCCACATCAAGTGGACGACCATGGCTGGAGTGAAATTATGCTGATCTATTGATCAGCATAATGATTGTCTGCCTGACAGGAAGGGTCAGAGCCTGCCGAAGCCAATAGCTCCGTTGCAATGCATCCGTTCGCTAAACCCAACACCACCGCCACAGGTTTTGTTGGCGTATTGGGCGGTGTTGTATAGCTGGTGTTCAGCCTGACGGATATGATTATTCACAGAGATATAATCAACTCTTACATCCCGCCCGGGAGCGTCATTGAAGAATTCCACAAAAATGTTGCCAGGACGCGACGGTGTCGTGGCAGTGTAGTTGCTCATGGTGGTAGACAGGGTCCATGTGGCAATTTCGGCATCCCCTATGCGAAGCCGGATGCGCTCGCTTCCAGATGTACCGCTTGCACGAACGGTGATGGTATTTCCGGTCGGTCTGACCAAATTCAAAATGGGACTATTGGAGTCGCCAGGTTTATAAAAACGGAATTGGCCGGTAGCGTGCAATAGGCTCAGCATGTAAAGGGATCCATCGTAATAGCGATACTCGCCGCTTGGAAAGCTGCTTGCCCAAAATTCATTGAAAAAGAAGTTGGCATTGGTCGTGCTGTTGGATGCAAGTAGCCCAACGGCGTTTGCACCTTTCTGGCCATGGTTGGCGCAGTGATTGTTGTTGGATACAGCGATGCCGTTTTCATATTTTTGCATGTAGCAATTGTTAGAATTGTGCTGATTACGCAGAAAGTTATGAATGGCGCTCACACCATTTCTGTGCCAGTTCTGCGCGCCATACATGTGGGCGTCAAGCCCTATGTTCAGGGCTACCCGCCAGGCATCAAATTCGTACCAGTGAGCAGGGTTGGGCTGGCCGTTAAAAATATTGCCAGTCAATGGTTGGCCGTTGGTGGATGCCAGATATGTGGGCAGGCCGTTTGGGGCACTGGCCAGGTGCGCCTGCAGGAACTTGCGGCTTTCCTGGGCGGCAAAGTGCCAGAACCTTTGGTCAGCGGCAGAATTCTTTATCCGATCACCAAAGTAATTGTAAAACGCGGGAATGTGGTAGGAGGGATCAGTCACGTTGGATACATGTGGCGAAAACATGATCACGTTATGATTGCTGGGGCCGTACATCAGGTGAGTTTGCAAAGCCTTGAGAACAGACATGGCTTCACTGTAATAATTGATGTCTCCCACGCTGCCCCATCGTGCATCGGCGCTGAGCAATGCAAAGGCAAAATAGAGTTCACCATCGGGTGCCGGCGCAGCGTCCGCCTTATAAGGTTGATTATTGTTGAACTTGACCTGCCAGGCAAAGGTGCCAGCCAGGGCGCCTGAGTTGTTGCGCTGATGCGCAGCTGCAAAGTTCCAGAGAGCGTCGAATTCATCACGCCTGTTCATCATCACCGCAATGGTCATGCCCCAGGATTGCCCCTCACTGCGCACATCGTTGCTGTCGGGTGCATAGATGTAAGCCATGTTTTCGTTAAGTGGAACATAAAGGCGATAATTGCTATCGGTGCCAAACATCCGGTCCCAGGCTGCGCTCAATTTGCTGGTGGCATCTGTTTTATCCATTTCGGCAGCCAGGTTGCGGTAAGTTCCGGTACTTACCGCGCCACTTGACGGTGGATTTGCATTAAATGCAGCATGGCTGGATAACGAAAAACCAAGGCCGATAATCAGGCTGCATAGCCAATACCAAATAGTAGTACTTGTTTTCATACGGCATATCCTTTTATGTTCGTTTATAGAAATTGTTGGTTTTGCATGATGGCCATTCCACGAATAGGACATGGGCCAATGGATGCTCTATCAGTCTGTATGTTTGGACCTGTTTATTGTCTGTTGCTTATGCCAATCAGGCTCCTGCCCTTGTAACACCGTTTGATACGGCTTATCGATCTCTCACGACTATCGGCCCATGGCACTTGGTGCATTCGAACTTGCGCCACGATGAAACAACGGGTGCTGGATGGGTGGATATATAAAGAACAATGGCATGAGGAAAATGCTGGTGAAAAGCTGTTTCCCCCGGTATCGATCAGCTTGTTGGTTTTGGCTGATGGTCAATTGATGCTGATGGTTTTTCTGACCCAGTTAATCATCTCGATATCCATCATGGCGCACTGGACATCTAATATGCTAGTGAGGCCCGGCCTGTTGGAAATGACACCCAGAGCTGAACCTCGATAACTACAGGCTGAACCGGAATCGCCATGCTGAAAAGTCTTTGAATTGGTGCTTGTGATAGAGTAAAGACCGGAATTTCCTTTCTTTGCATCCTTGAAATGAGCAACACGATGATTCATGTCCGGGTTTGATGTGTGTTTTATTCTTTCAGTACAAGTTGTACACCGGGGGTCTGAGCCGGGTATGCGCTTCACACAGTTGGATATGATACAACCCCATCCATAAACATCCAGGGACCTTCCTTCCGCATCATACAAAGAGGCTCCGCCAACAGTTAAATAATTCCTGAGTACCATGGGCTTGCTCAGACTGATCAGGACCATATCAATATCGGTGTTCTTGATGCTTTTTACATTGGAAACTTCAGTGTTTTTATCGCTGTCTTTGATGACGTTGCCAACAAATTGATAGTCCTTGTAGCCTTGTTTTTCGGTAAGCGTTCATTCTACAGCGTTCTACCCCGCCTGAGTATCGTGCGATAGCATAG
>CAYWCW010000038.1:0-35248 GCA_964456865.1 uncultured Cellvibrionaceae bacterium | reverse complement strand
GGTGGGCGTTTTCAAATTCTTCTTCCATGGCCTGGCGCGCAAAGGAATCGGGAGAACCGGCGGACACTGATTCGGAGGCGCTAACATCCGGCAGGGTTGCCGTACCGTTGATCGCCGCCAGTTCGGCTTTTTTCATCGGCCCGAAGAGCGGCACGATACCGAGGATGACCAGTGGCACGATGATCAGCGCCAGCCAGGCGTAGAACATGTAGGGAATCGCGGAGATGTACGTCTTGATGCCGTTGGGATCGGTTTCCGGCGCTATGCCATTGGAAACCAGCAGGCCACCGAAAAAAACCGCCCAGGTGGACAGGGGGACAACCACGCACATGGGCGCGGCGGTGGAGTCCACGATATAGGCCAGCATCTGGCGGGACACCTTGTACTTATCCGTGAGCCGCTTCATGGTTTCGCCAACCGTCAGCGCTGCCAGATAATCGTCCACGAAAATCAGCAAGCCGAGCAGATAGGTCAGCATCAGCGATGGCTTGCGTCCCTTGGCGACCTGCTGCGCGAGCCTGCCGAAGGCAAAGGCACCACCGGTGTGCACCAGGAGTGCAATCAGTGCACCAAAACCGCCACAGACCAGGATCAGCCAGCCGATGGTTTCATCCTGCATCACACGTAAGCTCGTCTCGGCAAAGTTGTCCAGCGAACCGGTGATGGAAATCATCAGCATGCCCGATAGCGCGCCGAGGACCAGCGCAAGGATCGGACGCTTCAGCCAGATGGCGAGGACGATCACGACAACGGGGGGAATGAGGCCAATGGCGCTGGGTGTGATGGCGGCGGCTTCGGCCGCGGCGGCAAGGGGATCAGTGATACTCTCCGCAGCAAGGTTTTCTGAGGACATGATTTATTCTCTTGATCAGATCCGGTGAACCGGAAACAGGTTAGTAAACGGTTTGATGTCAACCACACACTGCATACGTCCGGCAGCTCCCTGCCCTGCCTTTGGGCAGTCCGGGTTGTTGAACGCAGTACCTGACTGTCCTGCAAAAAACGTGCGCCGCAGATCATAGCAAAATCCGCGTCCAGCACAATACGAAAGCCGGGCGTCCATCAGCGGAGGATTTGTCGCGTGATCCGGCCTGGCCGATACCGTGCTAACGGATGGCGGAGGGGATGCTGGCGGTGTCGAGGCATCGTGCCAGGGCATCGCGCCAGTCAGCGATACCCAGGGCAAAGCTTTCCCGGATTTTATGCGTATCCAGCAGGCTGTAGGCGGGACGGCGGGCGGCTGTGGGATATTCCGCCGTGGTGATGGGGATGAGGTTGCAATCGATGTCCGCCAGTTCGAAGACCGCGGCCGCCAGGTCATGCCAGGTGGTGCTGCCCTGGTTGCAGTGATGAAAGACATCGCCGTGGAGTTCGTGCAACAGGGGTTCGCGGGCCATGTGCAGCAGCGCGGCGGCCAGATCCGTGGCATAGGTCGGACCGCCAACCTGGTCGTTGACGACGCGCAGTTCGTCGCGCTCGCGTCCGAGTCGCAACATGGTTTTGACAAAGTTGTGGCCGGTGCGGGAATAGACCCAGCTGGTACGCACAATGGCACCGCGCACACCGCTGGCGATAATGGCCTGCTCGCCGCGCCACTTGCTGTGACCGTAGACGCTCTGGGGATTGCAGGCATCGTCTTCGTGGTAGGGACGCGATTGGGTGCCATCAAAAACATAGTCGGTGGAAACCTGCAACAGGCAGGCGTCCTGTTCCGCCAGCAGGCGCGCCATTTCAGCGGGTGCCAGGTGATTGATGGTTTCGGCCAGGTCCGGCTCGCTTTCCGCCTTGTCGACGGCGGTATAGGCGGCGGTATTGATCACCAGATCGAACCGCTGTTTGCTGAAAAAGCCGGTGATGCTGTCCAGCTGCGACAAATCCAGTTGCGTGCGGTCGGCAAACACGATATCGGCCTCGGGCCAGGAACTGGCCAGGGCGGCCAGCGCCTGCCCCAGCTGGCCGGTGGCGCCGGTCACCAGGATACTAGGCGTAGAGGTTGTCGCCATAGCGGAATAACTCCTCGGCATTCTCCAGCAGTGGTTGATGGGCATCCTTGGCGGATACCTGTATCTGATCGGCTGCCAGCTGCCAATCGATGTTGATGTAGGGGTCGTTCCAGGCAATACCCCGGTCGTGCGTCGGCGCGTAGAGGTTATCGACTTTGTAGGCAAAAATTGCCGTGTCGCTCAGCACGACAAAACCATGGGCAAAACCGCGAGGGATGAATAGTTGCCGGCGGTTTTCTTCATTCAACTCCACGGCGATATGTTTTCCGAAGCTCGGGCTGCCGCGGCGGATGTCGACGGCCACATCCAGCACACGCCCCTGGATCACCCGCACCAGTTTGCTTTGGGCATAGGGTGGCAACTGGTAATGAAGGCCGCGCAGTACACCCCGCGCTGAACGTGACTCGTTGTCCTGCACGAAATCCACTTCGTAACCCAGGGCGTCATGCAGTGCGGGCTGGCGATAGGTTTCCATGAAATAACCCCGCGCGTCACCGTGTACCTGGGGCTCGATCAACAGCAGGTCTGGAATGGCCAGGCGGGTGAATTTCATGGAATGGCGGCTTCCTCGGCGCGGGCCAGGAGATACTGGCCATATTGGTTTTTACACAAGGGCTGTGCCAGGGCGGTTAACTGCTCGCGGCTGATGAGGCCCTGCTCATAGGCGATTTCTTCAATACAGGCGACTTTCAGTCCCTGGCGCTTCTCGATGGTTTCGATGAAGGCGGCGGCTTCCAGCAGGCTTTCGTGCGTGCCCGTATCCAGCCACGCATAGCCCCGGCCCATGAGTTCCACCCGCAGGCGGCCCTCTTCCAGGTACATCTGGTTGACGCTGGTGATTTCCAGCTCGCCGCGCGCCGAGGGTGTTACCACTTTGGCTTTTTGCACCACATCGTTGGGATAAAAATACAATCCGGTCACAGCGTAGTGGGATTTGGGGTGTGAGGGTTTCTCTTCGATGGAAATGGCCTTGCCCTGCTCGTCAAACGCCACCACGCCATAGCGCTCCGGATCTTTGACGTGATAGCCGAAGACGGTGGCCTGACTGGATTCGGCGTTGGCCGCTGCGGCGCGCAGCATTTCTGTCAGGTGATGACCGTGATAGATGTTATCGCCAAGGACCAGGCAGACTGAATCATTGCCGATGAATTCCTCGCCCAAAATAAATGCCTGGGCGAGGCCATCGGGCGAAGGTTGTACCCGGTATTGGAAGCGCAGCCCGAGCGCTTCGCCCGTGCCCAGGAGGCGCTGGAAATTGGCCTGGTCTTCCGGCGTGGTGATGATGAGGATATCGCGGATGCCCGCCAGCATCAGCACCGACAGGGGGTAGTAGATCATGGGCTTGTCGTAAACCGGCAGCAGTTGCTTGGACACGCCCTGGGTTATGGGATAGAGACGGGTACCGCTGCCGCCGGCGAGGATGATGCCTTTCATGAGTGCTGTCCTGTTTGAAGCGTGATGTCTGTCTGGCCCAGGCGTTCGAGTCGGTAGGCACCGTTCAACACCCGCTGCCACCAACTCTCGTTATCGAGATACCAGCGGACGGTTTTGCGCAGGCCGCTGCTGAAGGTTTCCTGCGGACGCCAGTCCAGTTCGCGTCCTATCTTGCCGCTGTCGATGGCGTAGCGGTGGTCATGGCCAGGACGGTCGGTGACATGGGTGATGAGATTCCGGTAGGACTCGAGGCCCTTGGCTTTGCGTTCCGGTGCGAGCTCTTCCAGCAGATCACAGAGCGCATGGACGACATCGATGTTGCGCTGCTCGTTGTGGCCGCCGATGTTGTAGGTTTCGCCCGGTTGCCCGCGTGTGAGTGCGGTGTAAAGCGCCCGCGCGTGATCTTCCACATACAGCCAGTCGCGCACCTGTAATCCGGAACCGTACACCGGCAGCGGCTTGCCCTGGAGCGCGTTGAGGATCATGTGGGGAATGAATTTTTCGGGAAAATGGTAAGGGCCGTAGTTGTTTGAGCAGTTGGTGACCAGCACGGGCAGTTTGTAGGTGCGTTGCCAGGCGCGCACCAGATGGTCCGAACTCGCCTTGCTGGCCGAATAGGGCGAGCTGGGTGCGTAGGGAGTGGTTTCGGTAAACAGGCTGGTGTCATCCGGCAGGTCGCCGTAGACCTCGTCGGTGGAAATGTGATGAAAGCGAAAGGCCGCGCGGCGGTTTTCATCGTCCAGGCTGTCGCGGTAGGTGCGGGCTGCTTCGAGCAGCGTGTAGGTGCCCAGGATGTTGGTTTCGATAAAGGCCGCCGGACTGTCGATAGACCTGTCCACATGGCTTTCGGCGGCCAGGTGCATGATGGCATCCGGCTGGTGGCGCGCCAATATGGCGTCCAGGGCCCGGCGGTCGCAGATGTCCGCTTGCTCAAAGGCATAACGCGGATTGCCGGCCACCGCCTGGACCGAATCCAGGTTGCCGGCGTAGGTCAGCTTGTCGAGGTTTACCAGGCTGTGGTCGGTGTGCTCGATCAGGTAGCGCACCAGGGCGGAACCGATAAAGCCGGCACCGCCGGTGATAAGAATCTTCATGGAAACACGCTTTGCCACTCAATCTCAGAGGCGCGCATTGTCCTACATTTACCCGGCGCTGTCAGTGCGCCGGGTCATCGAGTTTGTTTGTGAAGTGTAAGTAGCCAGGGGCACTATGTGGTATCAGGCGCCAGCGGGTTTGAGCGGTTCCAGGCGGAAAATCTTGCCATTGCTTTCGTCGCTCAGGAGATAGATATAACCATCGGGTCCCTGGACGATATGACGCAGCCGTTCGCGCACCTCTTTTTCCAGCAGGCGCTCCTCGTGGACGACCTCATCCCCCTCGAAGACGAGGCGGGCAAGGGTTTGGGCGCGCAGGCTGGTCACCAGCATATTGCCCTGCCACTCCGGGAATTTGTCACCGGTATAGAAAATGAGCCCGGCAGTCGCCAGGGACGGAACCCACTTGTAGACCGGCTGTTCCATGCCCTCCTTATGAGTGCCAATGCTGCCATCGATCTTGCCGCCACCGTAGTTTTCACCGTAGGTGATGACCGGCCAGCCGAAGTTCCTGCCCGGCAGTGCCAGGTTGATTTCGTCACCACCCTGCGGGCCGTGTTCGCCGGTCCACAATTGGCCGGTGACCGGATGCAGTGCCGCCCCCTGGACATTGCGGTGGCCGAAGGTCCAGATTTCCGGCAGGGCGCCGGGGGTATTCACAAAGGGGTTGTCCTCGGGGACGCTGCCATCGGCATTGATGCGCACGACCTTACCGTGGTGGGTATCCAGTGTCTGGGCTTCGTGCATGCGGCCATAGCGATCGCCCAGGGTGACAAAGAGTGTGCCATCCGGCCGGAAGACCAAGCGCGAGCCGAAGTGGGCATTGCTTTCCACGCGGGGCTGCTGCGCAAAGATGCGTGTGACGTTTTCCAGTCCGTCGTCCTTCAATACCGCGTGGGCGACTGCGGTGCTGTTGGCCCTGCCTTCCGGTTCCGAGTAGCTGAAGTAAATCCGCTTGCTGGTGGCGAAGTCGGGCGCCAGCACCACATCCAGCAGGCCGCCCTGCCCCCGCGACATGACCTCGGGCACGCCTTTGAGCGCCGGGCCGAGCTTGCCATCCGGCGAGACGATGCGCATGGTGCCGGGCTTTTCCGTGACCAGCATCCGGCCATCGGGCAGGAAGGCCATGCCCCAGGGATTTTTCAGCCCTTCAGCGACAGTGACCACCTTGAGCGGCGTGGAGGCATTCTTGATGTCCAGGCTTTTGGCCTGGGCCAGGGTGGCGCAAAGGGCCAATCCGAGGGCGAGACCAAAGCTGATCCTGAGTGAGCGTGACATGAGCGTTCTCCCGCGCGGTTGTCAAAAGTGGTCCTCAGGGTAGCAACCACCCTGGAACGGGGCAACGGAGCCCGCTTTAAGGATTGTTAAGGGATGGGTGGGCGATGCTGCGTCAGCGGTCAGGTTTCCGTGGCGATCAGCTCCAGGACTTCAGCCTGGTGGCGGGTGTCCTGGTGCTGGGCGTAGTGCTCGGCCATCAGGTTGAGGTAGTGCTTGAGGCTCTTGGTGTCCTGCACCTCGAAATTTTCCTGGGTCGTGGTCAGTTGGCGGATACGGTCCAGGCGGAATACGCGGTAATCCCCGCGCAGCTGGCACCAGGCCACCAGCGTCCAGACCTTGCCCCAGAATATCAGGCCCAGAGGTTCTATCTGCCGGGAGGAAAACTGGTCGTCGGCGCGCACATAGTCGATGATGACCTGCCGTTGCAGGCGTATGGCTTCGCGGATCGTTTGACTGTGGGCGGTGTAGATCTTCTGGTAGTCGTCATAGGTGGGCACCAGCAGCGGCAGGTTTTCATCGCTGTGGCGGAGATGGTCGGGCAGGACGGCCAGGATTTTCTGGATGGCATTCTTGGCGCTGCGGGCCATTTCCTCATCGCCCCAGCCGCTGACCATGCGCGCGCCCAGCAGCAGCGCCTCGACTTCCTGCCGGTCGAACATCAGGGGCGGCAGTTGAAAATGGCGCTGCAACCGGTAGCCGACACCCGCCTCTCCCTCGACCGGCACACCCGAGAGGCTGAGGGCCTGGATATCCCGGTAGATGGTGCGTTCGGATACCTGGAGGTGGTCGCTCATCTGCCGTGCGGTCATGGCGGTGCGGCGGTTGCGCAACAGGTTCAGCAGCTGAAATAGTCGTTCGGCGCGATGCATGGCGAGGTGTCCCCGGGCTGGCGCTGGCATTGGGCGGGTCGGGCAGGATGAGACACTACACCGCGCCCCTGACATAGACTGTCAGCAGAATAGCAATGGACCCGGATCGCAAACAGCGGCAAGGCGACAAAAAATTTCCGGGAGGAATTTTGACGTCACGCCAGTGACGGCCCACCGGGCGGCCGCCATGGATGGCAGGCCACAAAAAAGCCCCGCCCGCCGGGTTGTGCTGTGCTAGTGTTAGGGGGCTGTCCCGACCGGGGGCCGGATATCAAGATCAGTCACAGCAGGATAGACCATGCAGACGTTTTACCCCGAGATCAAACCCTATCAGCGCCACCAGATTGCCGTTGAGCCGCCACACGAATTGTATGTCGATGAGTCGGGTAATCCCGAGGGGATTCCGGTGTTGTTCGTCCACGGTGGTCCGGGCGCCGGCTGCGGCAAGTATGACCGCCGCTATTTCGATCCCGAAGTCTACCGCATCGTCCTGTTCGATCAGCGTGGTGCCGGCCGTTCCCGGCCCCATGCGGAATTGACCAACAATACCACCGCCAAGCTGGTGGAAGACATGGAAGTGATCCGCATCCAACTGGGTATCGACAAATGGGTGTTGTTTGGCGGCTCCTGGGGCTCGACGCTGAGCCTTGTCTACGCCGAGACTTATCCCGAGCGGGTGCTGGGACTGATACTGCGCGGCATTTTCCTCTGCCGTCCCCAGGATTTGCGCTGGTTTTACCAGGACGGCGCCAGCCATATCTTTCCGGACTACTGGGAGGATTTCATTCATCCCATACACCCCGATGACCGCGGCGACATGATCAGCGCCTATTACCGTTGCCTCACGGGTGACAACGAGATCCAGCAGATGTCCGCCGCCAAGGCCTGGTCCCTGTGGGAGGGGCGCTGCTCCACCCTGAGGCCCAACCAGGAGGTGGTGGACTCCTTTAGCGATCCCCATCGCGCCCTGTCCCTGGCGCGCATCGAAGCGCATTATTTCGTCAATGACACCTTTCTGGCCGAGGATCAGATACTCGGCAATGCCCATCGCCTGGCGGGCATTCCGGGGGTGATCGTCCATGGCCGCTACGACATGGTCTGCCCCCTGGACAATGCGTTTGCACTCCAGGCCCGCTGGCCGGACGCCGAGCTGCAAATCATCCGCGAATCCGGTCATTCCGCCAGGGAACCGGGGACCGTGGATGCGCTGATCCGGGCCACGGATGACCTGGCCAAAAGGCTGCGCAACGAAAGCGGGTATTCGGCCTGAGCGGGACATATCGCTGAAAGAGGCCGCAAAAAAAACCAGCCTTGCGGCTGGTTAAGCGAGCCCATCATTAAAACTGTCAATCATTCCATGATGAACGATTGGGAGGAGCTAAAGGGGTGCGCCCTTGGCGGATGCTTCTGTTCTTTTCCAGCAAGGTTGCGGCTATCGACCTGGGCCACACAGAAGAGCGCGAGCATCGCGATCAGGAGTGGCACCAGATTCCATTTGGAAAATTTCATAATCCCGTCAGTATTATTGTTATCGGTTACAGCCATTGCCTGGCACTACTCTCGCCATAAAGTGATACTTCGTCGTTTTAATTCAGGTATTGCGTGAGTTTGAACCTGAAAATGTGACGTAAATCACAAAATATCAGGCATCCTTTTCGTTGAAATTGAGTCGGAGTCCCACATTCAGCTATTTCCCGTGCCCCTGCCCTGATGCTGCCAGGTACTCTTTTAATAAAACGCAGCCTTATCCTTCTACCTGAAATGCCGCGAGTGCTAATAACCAAGGTGCCTACATGGAGTCTGTAATCTTCAATACCCACGACGTCGTCCTGTTGATGACGGCCTACCAATGTGTCCTCTTCGCGGTGCTGCTGCTCACCATTCGCCGCGAAGGCCGGTTGACCAACGTGCTGTTGGCGTTGTTCCTGCTGCAATATGCCGCCATACCCCTGGATATCCTCATCAGTTTTGGCGCCGAGTTCCGCCATATAGCGTTGGAATGGTCGCCCAACCTTTTTTATGTGTTTGGTTTCGGCTATTGGCTCGAGGGGCCGCTCCTGCTCTGGTATACACGGTCACTGGTGTACAAAAATTACACGCTGACCAAAAAGGACCTGTTGTATCTGCTGCCGTTTTTTGCCTATCTGGTGTACCAGATACTCTTTTATTACGGGCTCGATTTTCAGCAGAAAAAAAGCCTGCAAGAGAATTACGATCTGTTCGTGGCGCCGGAATACATGAATTACGTCACCATTTTCCGCGACCTCTTCCGTTTTGCGCTGGGTGTCATGTGCCTGGTGGAACTGCGCCGCTACAGCAGGCACTTGCAGCACAACTACTCGGATATCGAAAAGCTGGAACTCAACTGGCTGCGCCTGCTGATCATTGGCTTCCTGGCGATCCGCGGCTGGTCGGTGCTGGTGGTCTTCATGGTGATGCTGGCCGTGGTGTTCGGTGTGAACAGTGATTTTGGTTCCATGGGGTTGATAGGTAATTACATTACGTTCCTTCTGGTGAGCATGCTGATTTTCTACAGCCTGGGTCATGCGCACCTGGTCGATGGCCTGGAAACCCGCGGTGGTGATGGCGACGCCCAGCGGGAGGAACCGGGCAAGGACAAATTCAAGCCGGAGCAGATCGAGGCGCTCACGGCCTACATGGCCAGGGAAAAACCCTACCTGCTGCCAGCGCTGACACTGGAAAAGCTTGCCTCGCAGCTACAGATACCGGCCCGTACCCTGTCCAACATCATCAATCGCCAGTTTGCGTGCAATTTTTTCGAGTTCATCAATTCCTATCGCATCGAGGAGGCCAAACGCTTGCTATCCGATAACGGCTCAGCCCAAAAAACCATGCTCGATATCATGTACGAGGTCGGTTTCAACAGCAAAGGGACTTTCAATACCCTGTTTAAGAAAAAGGTCGGCATGACGCCCAGCGAATACCGCAGGCAGGCAGCCGGACAGGCCGGGGGGTGATGCGATGCTGGGATTGATTCAGCGGGTGAAGTCCGCATCGGTGGTGGTGGCAGGTGAAACCGTGGGCGAGATAGGCCAGGGGATACTCCTGCTGCTGGGCGTGGAAAAAAATGATACGCAGGCCAGTGCCGACAAGCTGCTGGATAAACTGCTTGCCTACCGGATTTTTGCCGACGATCAGGGCAAGATGAACTGCAATGTGCAGCAGGTCGGCGGCGGCTTGCTGGTGGTGTCGCAGTTCACCCTGGCAGCCGATACCCGTAAAGGATTGAGGCCCAGCTTCTCATCTGCCGCGCCACCCGCCCAGGCCGAAGCACTTTATGACTACGTCGTTGCCGGATTGCGCCAACGTCACAATCCGGTGGCGACCGGTATCTTTGCTGCGGACATGCAGGTCAGCCTGATCAATGATGGTCCGGTGACCTTCATGTTGCAGGCTGAATAACGGTGCTTACGACAGGTTGAACAGCACCAGGCTCAGCGCCAGGATCGACATACCGCTGACCAGCCCGTAAACCGTCTCGTGGCCTTGCGAGTAGCGTTTGGCGGCGGGCAGCAGTTCATCCAGCGCCAGAAAAACCATTACGCCCGCGATGACGCCAAAGACGGTGCCAAAAACGGCATTGGACATGAAAGGCGCAAGCAGCAGGTAGCCAATCAGGGCTCCCAGGGGTTCCGCCAGTCCTGAGAGCAGGCTGGCCGTAAAGGCCCAGCCTTTGCTGTTGGTGGCAAAGTACACGGGAATGGCGATGGAAATCCCTTCAGGGATATTGTGAATGGCAATGGCCAATGCGAGGGGCAGGCCCAGTGTCGGGCTTTCCAGCATGGCGAAAAACGTGGCCAGGCCCTCGGGAAAATTATGCGCAGTGATGGCGATGGCGGTCAGCAGGCCGATACGCTTGATGTGTTCGCGGTTGCGCTCCTGGAACAGCGGGTCCTGCGTGTCCAGTCCTTCATGGGGGTGGGGTATCAGCCGGTCGATGGCAACAATCAAAAAGACCCCGGCAAGAAATGCCAGTGTACTGAATGTGAATCCCAGATTCTGCCCGTAGGACAGCGCGAAGGTATCGGTGGACTTGGTCATGATTTCGGTCAGCGAAATATACACCATGGCGCCGCCGGCAAAGGCCAGGCCAAACGCCAGCAGGCGGGGACTGGGTGTCTTGGATATGAAGACCAGCGCGCTGCCCAGTACCGTGGCCAATCCGGCCGCGGCAGTGACCGCAAAGGCTATCAATAACGTAGAGAGTGAAATATCAGGCATTCGGTGAGTATCCGTCAGTCAGGTCACAGGCCGTGTCAGCTATCGATAAACTGCACAAAGCCCGCCAGGAATTTGCCCAGCCGCTGGCGCAAGGCGTCGTCGGTCAACTCGCCTTGCTCATTGAACAGGGTGTGCGCCCGTGCCGCCAGCAGTGAGCCGCCTGACCACTGGCGAGTACCGAGGCTTTTCAGGACGGGAAGCCAGGCGGTTTGCGAGAGGAGACCGCCGAATCCGCCAGGCGATGCACTGATGACCGTAAAAGGACGGTTGCCGAAAACCGCGGGAATGTCGCTGTTGGGGCGCGACAACCAGTCGATGGCATTCTTGAAAACGCCCGGCAAGCTGTTGTTGTATTCCGGCGATGCCAGGATCACACCATCGCTGTGGCGAATCTGATCCTTCAAGGCGGCGACTGCCGCGGGCAGTCCGTCACGGGCTTCCAGATCGCCATCGTAAAGTGGAATGCCATGCAGGGTGGCGATATCCAGGGTGGTGTTCGCGGGCAACTGTTGTTGCGCGGCGCGCAAAAGCGAGGTGTTGAAGGATTGTTGGCGCAGGCTGCCAGAAATGCCAAGTAGTCGGGTCATGATAAGGCTCCTTGTTACCGTTCTTCGAGTCGCGTTCAACAAACCAGTGTGCGGTTCACACAGATAGCACGGGTGGAAGGCAATATCAATTAGTGAGAATAAAAAGGGCGATTGCGAGGAACAATGGCGGCTGATAATCCGTCAGGTTAGGCTTTGGCCGTGTAAACTGAAGGCCGGCCGGTTCGCAGGCCGCATCAACTCGCGAAGGTGTCGACACCTGAATCCGAATAGAGAGGATATTGTCATGGTTGCCATTACTGCCATTCAGGTTTTCCCTGTTGCCGCTCCCCCCACTGGCTTCGGGGGGGATGCCCGCAACATTGCCCAGGGCGGTCCCACCTATGCCAATGTGGTGCTGGATATCCTGACGGATCAGCCAGGCCTGAAAGGCAGCGCCGTTATTTTCACCAATGGCCACGGCTTGCTGGAAGCCTGCGATATGACCCGCAGTGTCGCCACCCGTTTCCTGCTGGATAAACAGGCGCCCATCGATGTGGCGACACTGCATCGAGAGGGCAATCTGGGCAAACTGGCGAAAAAATTCCTGCTGGATTCCGATTACAGTTGGCTCGGCGGCGTGGGTGTGTCGCGCATGGCCATCGGTGCAGTTGTCAATGGGCTGTGGGACCTGTCTGCCAAGCTCAACGGTGTCCCCGGCTGGCAACTGATCGCCGATATGCAGCCTCAGGAACTGATCGAATTTATTGACTTTGAACAGATCGGCGATGTGGTATCACCCGCGGATGCCTTGCAGATATTTACCGAAGCGCAGCAGGGCAAGCGGCAGCGCATCGACAACATCTATCAAAAAGGCCTGCTCGCCTATAACACCGCCGGCTGGAGTGGCATCAGCCTTGACGGGCTGGTGGACCAGACCAGAAAGATGATCGATGCCGGCTGGCCGCAAATCAAGATCAAGGTGGGAGCCACCTACTCCGCCATGCGCGTCAAGGCGGATACCGAGGGTAGATTGCTTACACGTGACGATATCGACGGTATAGCCCGCCAGGCCGGGTGCGATGATGCCGAACGCATGATCCTGGTATACAAAACCATCGATGACTACGACAAGCGCCCGCAAAAAATGACCGTTGCCGTGGACAGCAACCAGGTATTCGATCCGCGTTCCGCTGTGGTCTTCATGAGGGAGCTGGCGGAACGCATCTACGCTGATAATCCCGCACACAGCATTCAATGGTTCGAGGAACCTACCAACCAGCACAGTGCCAGCGGCCACGTCTATATCCAGCAGCAACTCGATGAGGCCTTCAAACATTACCAGCCGCCCTTGCATGTGCCCATCTCCACCGGCGAGCAGGGTGCATCGCCTGTTACCTTCAAGGATTTGCTGCACGCGCCGGTATTTGGCAGCGAGGGTGAAAAACGTTCCATCGATGTGATTCAAATGGATTACGCCCGCGTTGCCGGCATTGGCGACAACCTGGCCATCCTGCTGCTTGCCAAAAAGGCCCGCCTTGAAGGCCGCGATGTGCGCATATGCCCGCATACGGGCGGTATCGGTTTATGCGAGGGCATGCGCAATGTCCAGGCCATCAAGGAAGCGCTGTTCGGCAGCACCAACAATGCCGGTGTCGAAGACATCCTGGAGTTCGTCGCCGAGGAAGTCCGCAGCGTTCACGAGGGTGTTTTTGTCAATCCCGCGATTGTGGTAAATGGCTACTACCAGATGAGCCGGACACCCGGTGTGGGCGTGGACTACACCGAAGAAGGCCTCGCCAATTACCGCCTGCCCGATGGCAAAGCCTGGCAGGCGACGGAAAGATTCCGCGAATTGGCGGCGCGGTTTGGTTTGTCAGCGCTCTATTACGGATAATCGCTGGCGGAAAGATCTATAGTTGTCTGCATTACATCAGGAGAAGACCATGGATACTACGCAAATTCGCATGACCAATCTGTTTGAACAGATGGGCCTGGATTCCAGCCCCCAGGCCATTGCCGATTTTATCCGCGACCATCACCTGCCGCCGGAGGTCAGCATCGTCGATGCGCCTTACTGGAACGATGCCCAGCGCCAGTTCCTGGGTGAGATGCTCAAAGCCAACGCCCGCTGGGCAATCGTGATCGATCAGTTGAACGAATCCCTGCACGAACCGGATGCGCCTTGATGTGCTGCATCCACCATCATGGATGAGCTGATTTCCGCCAGTTGTCGATGGCTATTGTGGAAAAATATTGAAAGGCTATGGTGAATGTTTAACGGAGTGATATTCAGGAGATAACGCCATGTCTGATATGTTCGTGCTGACGCATTCCATCGGTGAAACCGCATTGCGGGCCTCGGTTGTCTATGTCGTGTTGCTGGTTATCGTGCGGATTTTGCCCAAGCGCAACATCGGCAGCCTGGCACCGAACGATATCCTGATCCTGGTGGTGATCGGTGGCCTGGCGACGGATGGCATCATGGGCGGCGCCCATACACTTGCCGATTTTTTGTTGTTCGCGGGTTTCATTGTGATCTGGGCGTTTGCGGTGGACTGGCTGGACTACCGTTTTCCCGGGTTGAGCTGGCTGTTCCGGGAAAAGAAAACCTTGCTGGTCAGCCATGGCAGAATTCTCCGCAAACACCTGAATGACGAAATGATTACGGAGGAAGAATTGCTGGCAGCCCTGCGCAGGGAAGGTGTTGAGGATCTGTCGCTGATCAAGGCTGCGTATCTGGAGGCGGACGGGCATATCAGCGTTATTCACCACGACCCGTCTGCGTGACCGGACCTGTCACCCGATAGCTTCCTTGCCTGTGGTGTGACGGGGACGGGCTTGCGCCCGGGAGCCGGGCTTGGCAAGCTGGCGGCATCAACAACACGACAATGGGTTTGCGGATATGGATTGGAAAGACAGACGTCGCAGCGACAATGTGGAAGACCGCCGGCACCTTTCCGCGTCGCGGGCTGGGGCCGCGCCCGGGCTGGGGCTGATTCTCAGGTTTTTACCTTTCCTGCTCAAAACAAAAACGGGACGCAGCCTGCTGATCTTCGGCGCCATTGGTTATGTGGGGCTGCGTTTCATGGGGGTGGATGTACTGAATCTGACGAGCCAGTCCGCCCAGCCATCGTCGGGCAGCGTAACGCTGAGTGCGAAAGATAAAGAACTGGGCGACTTTGTATCAGTAGTGCTGGCCAACACCGAGGATATCTGGACGTCGCTGTTTCGCCAGATGGGACGCACCTATGAGAAGCCGGTTCTGGTGCTCTTCCGCAACAGTGTCAATTCAGCCTGTGGTTTTGCGCAGGCGGCCATGGGGCCGTTTTATTGTCCGGGGGATAAAAAACTCTATATAGACCTGGCGTTTTATGAAGATATGAAAACCCAGCTGGGCGCGCCGGGGGATTTTGCCCAGGCATATGTGATCGCCCACGAGGTGGGCCACCATGTGCAGAATCTGTTGGGTGTATTGCAGCAGACGCATTGGGCACAGCAGCGCCTGAGCCAGGTGGAGGCCAATCGCCTGTCGGTCAGGCAAGAGCTGCAGGCAGATTGTTTTGCCGGTATCTGGGGCCACTATGCCGACAAGGACTTTCGTATGCTGGAAGACGGCGATCTGGAAGAGGCCTTGAACGCGGCAGCGGCCATTGGCGATGACAGGTTACAGAAGCATGCCAAAGGCGGTATTCGTCCCGAGACATTTACCCACGGTACATCCAGGCAGCGTATGGAATGGTTCAAACGCGGTATGGATACAGGGTCTGTGCAGGCATGCGATACTTTTTCCAATTGAGGGGGTGCTTAAAAAATACCGGCATTGCATCCCGCTCCGCTGCCACAGCGCATCCTGGCGTGCATCGGGAATCATCAACGCTTCAATATCAGCGCGCTGATCCCGATGCCCACCAATAGATAAACACCCAGCGGCAAATCATTGACCGGGAAATCCCTCACCCACTGGCCAACTGAGCCACCCAGGCTGGGCCAGGCCAACGCGGCCGCGCCCGCAAAAGCCAGCAATGCAATCACGCGGCGGCGTTGCTGTTGTGTCCGCCTGGCTTTGTGCTGTTGAAATTCATGGGCCGCTGCCTGTAGTTCGGGGGCCATGTCTCCCAGGCGCTGCAACTGCTCCAGATTGTTGAAAATCAGCTGGGGGACTTGCGGGAATTTTTCCATCCACTCCGGGCCGTAGCGCTTGAGTTCACGCCAGAGGCTCCTGGGGTGAAAGCGGTTTTTCAGCCAGCGTTCCAGAAAGGGATGAGCGGTGGCCCACAGATCCAGGTCCGGGTAGAGCTGACGGCCCAGTCCCTCGATATTGAGCAGGGTTTTTTCCAGCAATACCAGCTGCGGTTGGACCTCCATATCGAAACGGCGCGCGGTGCGAAACAGGCTGACCAGTGTCTGGCCAAAGGAAATTTCCTTCAGCGGCTTTTCAAAAATTGGCTCGCACACCGTGCGCACAGCCGCTTCGAGTTCTTCGACCCGGGTATGCGCGGGAACCCAACCACTTTGCACATGGAGTTCGGCGACCTGGCGATAATCGCGGCGGAACATGGCGAGCAGGTTGCGCGCAAGGTAGTACTGGTCTTCCTTCGTCAGCGAGCCGATGATGGCCATGTCCACGGCAATGTATTTGGGCGACTGCGGGTTGTCGGTGGCGACGAAGATATTGCCGGGATGCATGTCGGCGTGGAAGAAATTGTGCTCGAACACCTGGGTGAAAAAAATTTCCACGCCGCGTTCGGCGAGTGTCTTCAGGTCGGTGCCCTGGGCGTTGAGCGCTGCTATATCCGTCACCGGGATGCCGCTGATGCGTTCCATGACCAGGATGTTGTTGCGCGTGTAATCCCAGTGGATTTCCGGTACGTAAAGCATGGGCGAGTTGATGAAGTTGCGCCGCAGTTGTGACGCATTGGCGGCCTCGCGTTGCAGGTCCAGCTCGTCGAGGATGGTGGTGCGATAATCTTCCACCACGTCCACGGGCCGCAGGCGGCGGCCATCATCGCTGTAGTTTTCCACGCGCCGCGCGAGCCAGAGCATCAGCCGCAGATCCTGGCGAATGATTTTTTC
Source organism: uncultured Cellvibrionaceae bacterium (assembly GCA_964456865.1). Lineage (GTDB taxonomy): Bacteria > Pseudomonadota > Gammaproteobacteria > Pseudomonadales > Cellvibrionaceae > Cellvibrio. The sequence goes on along the minus strand of CAYWCW010000038.1, from coordinate 18,728 downwards.
GATGCTCGGTCGAATCACCTTGATGACAACCCGCCGGCCATCGTTGAGCACCGCACCATGTACCTGGGCCACCGAGGCGGATGCCAGAGGCTGTTCCTCGTAGGCCTGAAAAATATCACCGACCGATGCGCCGAGCGCCACCTCTACCAGCCTGCGGAATTCCGCGCTGTCAAAAGGCGGCACCTTATCCTGCAAGCGGTTGAGTTCCCGGGCGATGTCGGGAGGGATCAGGTCGGGACGGGTGGACAGCAACTGACCGAATTTGATGAAAATCGGCCCGAGGTCTTCACAGGCTTTACGCAACCGCTCACCACGGGACAGCCTGGGCGCTGGAAAGAGGTGGCAGGGCAACAGCAGCATCCGCACAGCCAGGGGCGCCTGCTCGCGCGGCAACAATTGATCGAGTCGATAACGCAAAAACACGCGCGCGATGGTCAGTGTGCGAAGCAGAACGGTCACAGTTATGTGAATCCTTTTTGTATCAAGTGTTTTTAATATGGCTTTTTAAAACCAGAAATCTATCGGTTGGCAGAAAAGTTGGGGTAATGTGTGTGATGGCTGCTACAGACAATCGGAGGCAGGAAGCCGACGCTTAGCGCACAGGGACGTGTTCACAGCGTGTCTGTAGCAGCCATCACGCACATTACTTGCGATACACTATCCGCGCTTCCAGCCGATCCAATCGCAACCGCAATTCATCCACCGATTGATAAAAATCCTCCAGCTCAACCCGCGATGGCAGGCTGCGCAACTCTTCCGTCAGAAACTCACTGACCAACCGCCGCTTCTCTTCAGCCCGATCATGGGCATAGCGGGCGCCACCGCGCAAAAATCCCGCCGCCTGATGACCGAACACATCTCCCAACACACCAGTCAAGGCTTCTTCCCAATCAATATCCAGGTTTTTCAACAACCCCTGCATCGTCATCAGCAGGCCGGTGTTTCCCATGACTTCCACATCACCGGTCGCCAGCTGGCCGCCGGGATTGCGCGCCAGTTTCAACAGTGCTGGCAACGAACCCTTGAGTCTCGTATCGACCTCGCCTTCCCAATGCGTCATCAGGCTCACGCCCTGGTCATCGCCGGTCAGGTAGAGTGTCACGGCGGGCGAGGTGATCTCCACCGCGAGCACCTGGCCGGAGAGCCGCGCCAGGCCCAGGCGGGTGGCCGGGTCGTAGCGCAGGGCGGTGTTGATCAGGCCTTCGAGCCCGGCGACCGCCGCTGTGGAGAGGGTGATGCCCATCAGGGTTTGATGCCCTTGTGCAGCGCCACAATGCCACCGGTCATGTTGTGGTATTCCGTGTTCACGAAGCCGGCGTCACCCATCATGGCTTTGAGTGTCTGTTGATCCGGGTGCATGCGGATGGATTCGGCCAGGTAGCGGTAGCTGTCGGCGTCGTTGGTCACCAGCTTGCCCATGAAGGGCAACACTTTGAAGGAATAGGTGTCGTAGGCTTTGCTCAGCAGCTCGCTCCGGGGTTTGGAGAACTCCAGCACCAGCAGGCGCCCGCCGGGCTTGAGCACGCGCAGCATCGAACGCAGTGCCAGATCCTTGTCGGTGACGTTGCGAAGGCCGAAGGCGATGGTGATGATATCGAAGCTGTTGTCAGGGAAAGGCAGGTACTGCGCATCGGCCTGGGTAAATTCGATGTTGCCGGCGATGCCGCGATCGGTCAGGCGGTCGCGGCCCACTTTCAGCATGGAGTCGTTGATATCCGCCAGCACCACCAGGCCCTCGCTGCCCACGCGGCGGGCAAACTGGTAGCTGAGGTCGCCGGTGCCGCCCGCGATGTCCAGCACCCGGTGGCCGGAACGCACGGCTGACACCTCGATGGTGAAGCGCTTCCACAGGCGGTGGATGCCGCCGGACATGAGGTCGTTCATCAGGTCGTATTTGGCGGCCACTGAATGGAAAACGTCGGCGACACGTGCGGCCTTGTCTTCCACAGCGACCTGCTCGAAGCCGAAGTGCGTGGTTTTGCGTTCAGTCATGCTGGCGTTCCGGCGGGGTCAGGGGCCGCTATTGTACAATGCTGCGGGTTTAACACCAGCGGGCTTGCCCGCTGCTTCTTTATCACAAGGAAACTGTTTTATGGCCAGTTTGCTGCGTCTGCTGTGTGGAAGTGTTCTGGTGGCGTTCCTGCTGAGTGCCTGCGATTCACCCCCATCGCCATCCCCGGCGCCGGAATCGCCACCGCCAACCGCAACAGGGCAGCAGTTCGATCTTCGCCTGGAGCCCCTGGCAGTGCAGGCCGGCGCACCGGGCATGATGCGCCTGGCCGGCGAGATCGAGACGGGCGATGCCGTGGACCTGACCCAGGTGCGCCAACTGGTGCGGATCGACCTGCGGGGGCAGGTGGCGGAACCGGCCTGGAGCCGGGTGAGTGACCGCCACTACCGTTTCGTGCTGGAGAATATCGCGCGCAGCAACCAGCCGGGCGATTTGCGGGTGGCCTGGGACGGCGCCACCCTGGGCTCGTCCGAAAAAGGTGCGCGCGACCTGAAAATCCCCGCGCTCACCGCCTTTGAAGTGACCGGAGTGCGCGTTGAGCATCGCCCCGATACCTTTATTCAGGTCAACTTTTCCGCGCCACTCAACCGGCAGCAGAACCTCGAGGGCCTGATCACCCTGGACGATGCCGCGCCGCGCCTGCGGCTGGATGGCAGCGTGCTGCGCATTTATCCCCCGCGAGTCACCGATGAGCCTGTGACCTTACAGATTTCCGGCCTGGTCCAGAGTGCCGCTGGCACCGCCCTGGATGAGGATTTCCAGCAGTCCCTGGTGCTCAGCCTGGTATTGCCCGGTGTCAGTTTCGTGGGGCGCGAGGCCAGCATCCTGCCGCGTGCCAAGCGCCTGTCGGTACCCTTCGAGGCGCAGGGCGTGGACTCGGTGCAGGTCATCGCCTTCAAGGTCTACGAAAACAATATCGGGCAGTACCTGCAACGCAGCCGGTTGCATGCCAGTTATGCGGACACGTCCGTCGGGCGCTATCTCTGGCGCAAGGTGTATCCGCTGCCGGAGGCTCAGCGCGGCAACAAGCAGCGTTTCAGTCTGGACCTGACCGAGTTGATGGCGGAACACCCGGAGGGGCTTGTGCGTATCGAATTGCGCCTCGACCGCAGCAATGCCCTGATCGACTGTCCCGATGCGCGCCCCCAGACTCCGGTAGGCGCGGAGCCCGGCAATTATGATGGCGAGGATGATTACGGCCGCCGCAACCCGGACTGGTACGAGCGCTATTACCGGGATGCCGGCTACTACAATTACAGCGAGCGTAATAATCCCTGCAAGGATGCCTATTACTTCTATGGTGACAAGCACCTGTCCAGCCGTACTTTCATGGTGTCGGATATCGGCCTGCTGGCCAAGCGGGGCCAGGACAACCGCCTGCTGGTGGTGGCCACCCGCCTGGAAGATGCCAAGCCTCTGCCCGGGTCCCGGGTCAAGGTCTACAACTACCAGCAGCAGTTGATCGGCCAGGGAACCACCGACAACTACGGCATGCTGGAGTTGGCAACCGAGGGCACGCCTTTTTACCTGGTGGCGGAGCACCAGCAGTCCCGCGCCTACCTGCGTGTACCGCGCAACGAGGCCCTGCCGGTCAATGCGTTTGATGTGAGTGGCGAGCACGTCAGGGATGGGCTCAAGGGATTCATTTACGGCGAGCGGGATGTCTGGCGCCCCGGCGACGATATCCATCTCACCTTCATCCTCCAGGACCGTGACGGGCACATTCCGCCCGGCCACCCGGTACGCCTGGACTTTTTTGATCCCCAGGGCGTCAAGCAGGCCAGTGTCACCCAGGTGACGCCGGTCAATGATTTCTACACCTTCCAGCTCAAGACCGCCGAGGATGCCCCTACGGGCAACTGGCGCGCGGTAGTGCACCTGGGCAATCGTTATTTCGACAAGATCATCAAGGTGGAGACCATCACGCCCAACCGTCTCAGGCTGGAACTGACAGCGGAAAGCCAGCCTCTGCTGGCCGCGGACATGCCCCTGCCCATGACGCTCTCCGCCCAATGGCTGCACGGCGCCAGCGCGGCGGGTCTCAAGGCCGACAGCCAGTTGCGCCTGCTGCGGCGCGAAACCCGGTTCGAGGGCTTTGGCCAGTATGTCTTCGATGATCCGGCGCGCAGCCTGGATACCAGTCCCCGGCCGGTGTTCGAAGGAAACCTGGATGCCGAGGGCAAGGCCGGGTTCAACCTGCAACTGGAACTGGCCGAACCGCCACCGGGCATGCTGACGGCACTCTTTACCAACCGTGTGTTTGAAGGCGGCGGCGACTTCAGCACCAACCTGCGCAGCTTTGAATTCCACCCCTTCAGCCATTGGGTGGGCTTGCAGGTGCCCAAGGGTGACGGCTACTACGATGCCATCGCCCGTGACCGTGATCACCCGGTCAACTTGCAGACCCTGGGACCCGATGGCAAACCGGTTGCCGGGCGCGAACTGGAGATCAGCGTCTATGCCCTGGAGTGGCGCTGGTGGTGGGACCAGAGCGGCGAGGATCTCGCCAGCTACGCCGCCGGGGAGCAGCACCGCCCGGTGGCCAACGCCCGCCTCACCAGTGATGCCCAGGGCCGCGCCAGCTGGCAGCTGGACAAGGATACCTACCAGTGGGGCCGCCACCTGGTCCGGGTGTGTGATCTGGAAAGCCGCCACTGCGCAGGCCAGTTGGTCTACCTCGGGTGGAGCTGGGGTCAGCAGGCGCAGGCGGAAACCGCCACCCAGCTGATGCTCACCAGTGACCGCGACAGCTATCAGGTGGGTGATACCGCGCGGGTACGCCTGCCCCAGGCCACGCAGGGCCGCGCCCTGCTGAGCCTGGAAAACGGCAGCCGCATCCTGGAGCGCCGCTGGCTCGATATCGCGGCTGGCGAAACGGAAATCGACATTCCTATCACCGCCGCCATGGCTCCGAATATTTATGTCCACCTGACCTTGCTATTGCCCCATCAGCAGCGTGATTCCGAGGCGCCCATGCGGCTTTACGGCATAGTGCCGCTGCGCGTGGAAGATCCCGCCACCCGGCTGGCGCCGAAGCTGGAGGCGCCGGAACAGGTGCGCCCGGAACAGCCTTTCACCCTGAGCGTCAGCGAAACCCGCGGCCGGCCCATGACCTACACCCTGGCCCTGGTCGACGAGGGGCTGTTGGGGATAACCGGCTTCAAGGTGCCCGATGCCCACAGCCACTTTTACCGGCGCGAAGCCCTGGGCGTGAATACCTGGGATCTGTTCGATCAGGTGGTGGGTGCCTACGGCGCATCCCTGGAGCGCGTCCTGGCCATCGGTGGTTCGGACGCGGCGGATGAAGCCGAGCGCCAGCGCCGCGAGCGCCGCTTCCCGCCGGTGGTGAAATTCCTCGGCGCCTTCAGCCTGAGCCCCGGCGAAACCCGCCGCCATGATGTGACCCTGCCGCCTTACCTCGGCGCCGTCAGGGTGATGCTGGTGGCAGGCGATGCCAGTGGCGTCCCCGCCTATGGCCAGGTGGAGGCCAGTATCACCGTCACCCAGCCGCTGGTGCTGCTGGCGACCCTGCCACGGGTATTGGGACCAGGCGAAGAAGTGGACTTGCCCGTCAACGTCTTTGTCAGCGACCCCGCACTGAAAACCGTGCAACTGAGTCTGGAAACCAACGACTTGCTGACGCCGCTGACAGCCGAGGCGACACTGGCCTTTGATCAGCCGGGCGATGCCATAGGCCGGCTCAAAATACGGGTGAACGATGCCCTGGGCAAGGCGAGGGTCAAGGTCACCGCCCGCAGCGGCGCCGAAACCGCGAGCCAGGAAATCTTCATCGACAGCCGGGCGCCCAATCCGCCCAGCGTGATACGCGAGGTCCATACCCTGGCGCCGGGTGAAACCTGGCAGTCCAGTCTCCAGCCCCATGGGCTGGCCGGTACCAACACCACCAGCCTGGAGGTCAGCAGCCTGCCGCCGTTGAATCTGGCGGAGCGCCTGGAGTACCTGGTGACCTACCCCCATGGCTGCCTGGAACAGGTCACCTCGTCGGCCTTTCCCCAACTGTACCTGGGCAAGCTGGTGGAACTGGATGAAAGCCGGCAATCCGCAATCGACGACCACATCCGTGCCGCCATCGACCGGTTGCGCGGCATGCAGCAGGGCAATGGCGGCTTCCGTTATTGGCCCGGTGGCAATTTTGTGAATGACTGGGCCGCCAGCTATGCGGGACACTTCCTGGTGGAGGCCCGCCGTGCCGGTTATGCCGTACCGGCGAGCCTGCTGGATAACTGGGTGGCCTACCAGCGCGACCTGGCACGCCGCAGTGCCACCGACACCCTTCACGACAGCCAGTCGCTGGTGGCCGCTTACCGCCTCTATACCCTGGCCCTGGCGGATCAGCCGGAACTGCCGGCCATGAACCGCCTGCGTGAACGCCTGCGGTCAAACCCAGGCCAATCGGCCTCGGCCCGCTGGCTGCTCAGCCTGGCCTACCAGCACCTGGGGCTCAAGGAGGTCGCCGACGAGTTGCTGGGACCCGTGTCCCCGGCACTGCTGGATGCGGTCCAGCACTATGAAGACCCCGGCTATACCTATGGCTCACAACTGAGGGATACCAGCCTCTTGCTGCTCACCCTGGTCAAGGCAGGCGCGCTGGATGCCGAGCTCAGCTGGCAGGTGGCCGAACGCATCGCGGACGACCTGTCGAGCGAAACCTGGTTTTCCACCCAGACGACAGCTTGGGCGCTGCTGGCCATGGGCGAGTTTGCGTCTGGCCGCGGCAGTGCCCAACCCATGGTGTTCGCCCTGCAGGAAGGTGAGGGTGCCTGGCAATCGCTCCAGAGCGGCTTCAGCCTCTATCGCCAGCATCTGGACGATCCCCGGGTGAAGGTGCGCAACGAGGGTACCCAGAGCCTGAGGCTGTTGCTCAGCAACCGGGGCGTGGCGCCGGATTCTGTGGATGAGAGCAGCGCTGAAGGCCTGAAGATGGACGTCCAGTTCTACGACATGAATGATCAGCCGCTGGATGTACGGCGCCTGCCGCAGGGCACGGATTTCATGGCCGAGGTAACCATCAGCGCCGACTTTGCCCGGCTGCCGGGCCGCGGCATCCAGGATATCGCGGCCACCCTGGTGATACCCGGTGGCTGGCAGATCCGCAATGAACGCCTGGAAGGACAGGAACCACCAAAGGGTGTGGATTACCTGGATATCCGCGATGACCGGTTGCTGGCCTATTTCAGCCTCTGGCGCGACCAGCCCTGGCGCTGGCGCTATACGGATTCACAGCAGACCAGCGTCACCCTGCGCCTGACCCTCAATGCCAGCTATACCGGACGCTTCTACCTGCCCGCCTGGCAGGTGAATGCCATGTACAACGGGGCCGTACATGCCCGCATCCAGGGCCGCTGGGTGGAAGTGCAATGACCGGCATTGCAAGGTTCCGGACGTGAGAACTACTAGGGAACCAGCGCCAGGTACTGGCCCTGTAACAGCAGGTCGCTGGCGATGCGGGCCACGCTGTGGGATGGATATACCTCGGTGAGGTATACCGGAAGGTGGCGTTTGACCAGCCGCAGGTCGTAAAGCTGGTATTCACCGGTTGCCTGCTGGGTAACCAGTTGGTAGAGCTCCAGGCTGTCTCCGGCGCGCAATCCGTTGTTGGCGCCGCTGTGGATGATGACCTGCTGCTGGCCCGGCCGGGCATCCAGCCGCGCGATATAGGGCTGGCAGGCGATTGCCTGGGCCAGTTCCTCGCCAGCCTGGTTCACCAGGGCGTCGACCCGGCGGCCGTAATGGGATTTCCAGAATCGCGGTGAATCAAAGCCTGGTTCGCTGCCGTTGCGCGGCTTCCATTTTCCCCGGGTGTGATAGGTGCGGCTGAACAACTGCTGGCCGGTAAAACCGTCCCGCAATTCGAGGTAGAAGCCGAAATGGCGTTCGCGTTTATCAAAGGGGGTGTTGATATGGAGAAAATCGTGTAGTCCGCTCATGGCCCTGGTATAGGCGCCGGGGCGGAACGCCTGGTCGGGAAAGCCCATGCCCATCTCCAGCACCTGCCCGCTGACCACCAGTTGCGTGCGATGCCGGCGTGACAGTTCCCTCACCTGGGCGGCGACGTGCAGATCGGTCTGGTGAGCGGCGTCAGCCAACCCCTGAGCCACATGCACCTGGGCCAGACCGGCGGCGTGGCGTTCCAGGCGCTGGCTGAGCAGGCGCGGCAAGGACTGCTCCACACCGTGCAGCCATCCCGGATTGCTGGGGGTGGCGTTCGTCCGGGGAAATCCCATCATCACCAGGGACTTGCGGTAGAGATGCCCCGAGGATGCCGGGCACAGGCCGGTGTTCCCGGCGGTGTCCACCGGAGGTGATTCCGGAATACCGGCGGATGCGGGGCTCGAAACATCTGCCACCGGCTCGGCTGCCATAGGGGATTCCGCCGCGTTGAGGGCGGAGCAGAGGCAAAAAAGCAGCCCGGCAAACGCAGGCAGTGGGAACCTTGGGCCCATGGCAAACTCCGAGGAGGCGCCCCCCGCCGGGGCAGGACAGTTGGATAAACACTTGGTCAGATTGACGGGAATTAACCATAATGTCGGCCTGGTTCCGGCGATCTTTAGGCCCGGCATCCGGGGAATAACAATCACTCACCCGACTCGCCCCCGCGGGTGGCGACAGGAGACAGCATGCAATCCCTCGTTAACGGACTTGGCATCACGCTTTCGGCATTCCTCTGTATTGCCTTGCTCAGCGCCTGCGGCAATCCGGGCCGCAGTTATACCCAGGGCGTCATGGTTGAAACACTCGAGGTCGAGATCCTGCCCGATACCAGCAAGATGTTTGTCTACCGCCTGCGCTGGCCCGAGGAGGCCGTGCCCAACCATATCCGTATCGCCGAGGGCCGCAATGCGGCTTCCCATGAGCGCGGTGGTGTCTCCATCGACCGCAACACCCATCGCCGCCTGCAGGAAAACGCCGGTTACGTCGTTGCCCGCCAGGGTTATTGCCGCGAGGGTTTTCTTGAACTGGACCGCAATATTTCCCGCTACCACCTGTGGCTGAAGGGAGAGTGCAAGGAGGGCGCAACCGCCGAGGACCGCGAGAGGTTCGGCGATAAAAAAGTGATCAATGTGAGGAGTTGAGAAAAGGCCTCACCCGCATGCAGACGCGAGAGTTGCTCTCGTTGTGAAGCATTTTTTCAGATGGGACGCGCAACGGTTTTTGTCGTGATCTTCGTGTCCTGCCCGTCGTGAAATACCGCCAGGTCATCGGCGGCATCTTTTGCCCTTGAGTAGCGCGCCTGGGGATGCCTCGCGATCATTTTCAGAATGATGTTCCGCAAGGCGCCGGGCAGCCGGCGCAGGGTCCAGCGATTGCGCAGCCCGAGCCAGCGCTGGCTGGGAATCCTGCCGGTAAACAACTGAAACAGTATGGCGCCCGCGGCATAGATATCGGCGGCGGGCGATATTTTTTCCGGGCGCGGGTGGTACCAGTCGGATTGTTCGCCATAGCTGTGTGCCGGGTAGCCGAAATCTGTCAGCTTGATGTGGTTATCAGCGGCGAACAACAGATTGCTGGGGCGCAGGTTGCCGTGGCAGACGCCGTGGTCGTGAACGCATTGCAGTGCAAGAAACAATTGCTGGGCGATGATCACCCATTGGCCGAGCGTGAAGGCATGGCTGAGCCGGTCTTGCAGGCTGCCAGCGGGCAGGTACTCGCTCACGGCGATAAAAACGCGCTGATTTTTTCCCGTGCCGTAAAAGCGTGCGATGTGTGGATGATCGATATGGATCAGCTTGGTTGCACAGGCATGGGCATTGCCCTGTTCGGCAAGGCGTTGTTTCTTCAGCACCAGCAGGCGCCGGTGTTTGGGGTCGTTGACCAGGTAGGTGGCGCCAAAGGGATTTTCCTTGAGCACATCCAGCAGGGTGTAGCTGGCCGGGATGTTGTCGGCAAAGGTTTCCGCGCCCCAGCGGTTGTGTTGCAGGTGACGGCCCTGGACGGCGAGCAATAATTGGCGGCGTATGTCCTCCGCGGTTGCGGGCCGGTCTTCGGGGCGAGGTTGCAGGCACTGGTCGGCCAGGGCGATGAGTTCCGCCAGCCGCTGGGATTTCTCCTGCTCCGGCTGTGTGGCCATCAGATGTTTTTCGGTCGGTTTCACGCCGGTGAAGAGTTCATGCATGATCATGCCCAGCGCGTAGATATCGCTGCGCGGGCAGGTCGAACCTGATTGCTGCTCCGGCGCCATATAGCCCGCCGTGCCCATCACCAGATCCTCAGCATCCGCAATGCCGAAGTAACCCGCGATACCAAAATCCACCAGGCGGACATGGCCTTCGTAATCCACCAGTATGTTGCTGGGTTTGATGTCGCGGTGCACGATGCCGTTGTGGTGGGCATAGGCCAGGGCCTTGGCGATCTGGGCGGCGATATCGATCCGGCGGGTCAGGGGAATGTCATCACGGGCAATGATCTGCGCCAGCGAAATGCTTTTGATGTAGGGCATCACAAACCAGGCCGCGCCCTGATCATCGGTTCCCTGTTCGATCACCTGCACGATGTTGGGATGATTGAGCCGGGCGATGAGCCGTGATTCCTCGGCGAACTGCCGGCGGATGACCGGATCATTGCTCAGTTCGCGGTTGAGCACCTTGATGACCACCGAGCGTTCCAGGGATTCCTGTGTCGCCAGGTATACCCGTGCCATGCCGCCCTCGCCAAGGGTGGTCTTGATGTGGTAGCCACGAATGTGGGGTTCTGGGTTTTTCATGCCGGCGGCGCCTTCCCGGATGCGTGCGCTCAGAGTATAGACGCCGCCGGCCGGCGAGCACGCAATCCGGGCGTATACCCGCTATAATCGCGCAACTTTTTTCGTGTTTATCCTTTCATGCCTGCCCGATGGCCCCTGTTGCAGAAGCCCCTATGCATCCTTTGATTCTCAAGCCCCAAGCCGACCGCCGCCTCAAGCTGGGTCACCTCTGGATTTACAGTAACGAAGTGGATGTGGAGCGTTCACCCCTCAAATCCTTCACGGCGGGTGAGCAGGTGCTGGTGACGGCCAGTGGCGGAAAACCCCTGGGCGTGGCATTGATGAATCCCGCGGGATTGATCTGCGCGCGTCTGATCAGCCGTGACGCGAAATATCCGCTCAATAAATCCCTGCTGGTACACCGTATCAACCAGGCGCTGGCCCTGCGTGAGCGGGTATTTGCCGAGCCCTGTTACCGCCTGGTCTACGGCGATGCCGACTGGCTGCCTGGGCTGGTGGTGGACCGCTTTGACGATTACCTGGTGGTGCAGATCGCCAGCGCCGCCATGGAGTCGGTCAAGGATCAGATTGTGGAAGCGCTGCTGCAAACGTTCAAACCCAAGGGCGTTCTGTTGAGCAATGAGCACAGCGCCCGCGGCCTGGAAAACCTGCCGGACTATACCGAGATCGCCCATGGCGAGGTGCCCGACGAGGTGGAACTCGTCGAAAACGACACCCGTTTTCTCGCACCCGTGGCGGGTGGCCAAAAGACCGGCTGGTTCTACGATCACCGCGACAATCGCGCGCGCCTGCAGCAGTATGCGCCCGGCAAGCGGGTCCTGGATGTGTTTTCCTATATTGGCGGCTGGGGTGTGCAGGCAGCGCGGGCGGGCGCCACTGAGGTCGTGTGCGTCGATGCGTCGGAGTTTGCCCTGGCTGGTGTGAATCGCAACGCGCGGCTCAATGGCCTGGACAATGTCGCAACCCTGCACGGCAAAGCCATCGAGGTGATGAAACAGTTGATCGCCGCCGATGAACGCTTTGATATCGTGGTGCTCGACCCGCCCGCTTTCATCAAGAAGCGCAAGGATCAAAAAGCCGGCGAGGCAGCCTATCGCCATATCAACGAACTGGGTATGCGCTTGCTGGGCCGCGATGGCCTGCTGGTGTCGGCATCCTGTTCCATGCATCTGGCCCGCGATACTCTGCAGGACATCGTACGTGGCGCCGGGCGGCATCTGGACCGCCAGGTGCAGATCATCGCCCAAGGTGGCCAGGGGGCGGATCATCCGGTGCATCCGGCGATTCCGGAAACCGATTATCTCAAGGCGATTTTTGCGCGGGTTTACCTTGCCTGACGAGGCCTGTCTTTCCTGGCGAATAACTACAGCGACCGGAGTGCACCCAGGCGGATCCGGCAAATACGCCGTACTTGAACTCTGATTGGTCCCGTCTATGCTGAATGGTGCCACATTGTGCCCGTTCCGATCACCCCACGGGGTCGACTCCGACCATACCCCTCGACCTGTATTGACGGTCATGGATACCCCATCCCGCGCCACGGGTGACATGTTTAGAGGAAGAATAAAGCATCATGAATAACAACACTGACGGCATGACGATAAAAAAATCATCAGCTCTGATCACCCACGGTTACCGGCTCTTCTATGGCCTTGTTTTCGCGACACTGGGTATTCACGCCCACGCCGCTACCATCACAGTTACCGATCCCGACGCCTCCTCTACAGTCGTCAATGGCTTGGTTTCGCTGGCGGAGGCCATTCAAGCCGCCAATACCGATACCTCGGTCGATGGCTCCACCGCAGGCAGCGGTAGCGATATTATCGTTTTCCACAGCAGCCTTTACGGGCAGACCATCCGTTGGTCCAACGCCTCGGCGCTCATTGTTACCAGCAATATCACCATCGATGGCGACATCAATGGCGACGGCGTGGGAGACATCATCCTGAGCGGCGATGTCAACAACAATGGGCTCCGCGATCAATCGGAATCCTCCGGCCTGCAAAGCGAATCGGGCGGCGCACTCACCGTGCGCAACCTGGATTTCCGGCATTTCTCCGGCAATGCCGCCAATGGAGCGATCCGCGCCAACGGGGGCTCGGTCACAATTGAGGACTCCATTTTCCGCAACAATGCCGGCACCGCGATCAACTCCAACGGGACAGCAGGATCCAATCTCATCGTCCGCAACACCCTGATCCATGACAACAATACCTCCATCGTCGGCTTTACCGGAATGTCTTCGGTTCTACGCCTTCTCGGCTCGAACCATCACATCCTTGAAAACGTCGTGTTGGTCAACAACACGGGGAACTATGCAGCTAGCGCCACGGTTGCATCAGGCGGCATCGTCATCCTGACCAATACGACAGGATCCGTCACCATCACCAACAGCACGATCGCCAATAATGTATTCACAAATTCGAGCACTGGTGCGATCAGCGCCGGCGGCATCGGCTGGATCAATTCGAGCACGGGAGCTTTCACCTTCCAAAACAACATCATCGTCGGCAATACCGTGGATGGGAGTTCCAGCAACATCAATGCGGGTACCAGCTATACCAGCACCACCAACCTTGTCGACACCACGGTCAACTTCGTCAACGCGGGCAGCCGCGATTACCGCCTCGCCTCCACGGCCGCCAACGCCATCGATCAGGGCACCCTGGCGGGTAGCCCTGCCAGGGATATCCGCGGCTTTAACCGCCCACGGGGTGGCGGAGTTGATATTGGCGCTTACGAGGTACTTTACAGCGCCGCCCCGATTGTAGACCTGGATACAGCAACAGCGGGCAACGACAGTTCCGTGAACTTTTCCGGCTCGGCTGTGGCGGTCATGCCCAATATCGCTATTTCCCAATCGGATGGGGATACCCAGGTCAGCGGTACAACACTTAGCCTGTCCGGTGTGTTGAATGGTGGTGATGAAACCCTTTCACTCACCGCGGGGCAGATTGCAACCGCCGCGGGTTATGGCATTGCGGTCAGCGGCTCCGGTACCGCCTCAATGACTTTGTCGGGCGTCAGCACACTGGCCAACTACGAAGCCATACTGGCTCTGGTGCAATACAACAACACCAATGTCTCCTATTCGTCAGGTACCCGTAGCGTCACCGTGGCAGTGAATGACGATATGGGCAGCACCACTCGCACAGCATCGGTGGTCGTCCAGCCTGCCAGCGTCGCCCCCAGTCTGACCGCCACCGGCAACAACCCCACTTTCACCGAAAACGGCAGCGCGGTCGATCTGTTCAGCGGCGTCACCGCCGCCACCAACGACAGCGGCCAGACCTTCAGCGGCATGACCCTGACCGTGACCAACGTCAGCAACGGCGCATCGGAAATCCTGATCATTGGCAGCACCGATGTGGCGCTGAACAACGGCAACAGCGGCAGCATTGCCGGCATCGGCAACTACAGCGTCAGCGTGACCGGCGGCACGGCCACCGTCACGCTTACCGGCATGACCCGCGACGATGCGCAGATGGGGACGCTGATCGACAATATTACTTACCGCAATACCAGCGATGACCCAGGCAGCGCCAGCCGGGTGGCGACCATCACCCAGATCGTCGACAGCGGCGCCGGCAACAATACGGCAGCACCCAATATCGCCTCGACGGTATCGGTGACACCGGTCAACGATGCGCCGACGCTGACCGCAACCGGCGGCACACCCACCTACACCGAAAATGGCAGCGCGGTCGATCTGTTCAGCAGTGTGACTATCAGTACCATTGAAGCCGGCCAGACCATTACCGGCCTGAGCCTGACCGTGGCCAACCTCGCCAATGGCAGCAGCGAAATCCTGACCATTGATGGCACCGATATCGCCCTCACCAACGGCACCAGTGGCACCACTACCGGCGGCAACGTGGTTGGCTATAGCGTCAGCGCGACCGGCAGCACCGCCACCATTACGCTGACCTCAGCCGGCCTGAACACTGCCAATGCGCAAAATCTGGTGGATGGCATTACTTACCGTAACAGCAGCGAGTCCCCCGGTACTACCAGCCGCGTGATTACGCTGACCAGCATCACCGATAGCGGCGGCACCGCCAATGGCGGGGCCAATACCAGCGCCCTGTCGATTGCTGCCACCGTGTCCATCACCGCTGTCAATGATGCGCCCATTCTGTCCGGCGGGCCTTACAGCCTGACCGGCACCGACGAGGACACTGTTTCCAGCGGCACCCTGGTATCCACCATCCTCGCCGGATTGACCCACGCCGATGTGGATGGCCCCGGCTCCGGTATTGCCATTACTGCCAGCAGCGGTAACGGCACCTGGCAATACTCAACCGATGGCCTTACCTGGAACGGTGTGGGCAGTGTCTCCGTCGTTGCGCTGTTGCTGTCCGGCAATACCCAGTTGCGCTACGTACCCGATGGCGTGGATGGCGAAACCGCCACGCTGACCTTCCGCGCCTGGGATCAGGCCAGCGGCACCGCGTCCACCAACGCGACGCGGAACACCGCCGATACCTCCGCCAACGGCGGTACAACAGCTTTCTCCTCCGGCACGGCGACTGCCAGCCTTACCGTGAGCGCTGTGAACGATGCGCCGGTCAACAGTGTGCCGGCGGCGCAAAGCACCGACCGGGATACCGACCTGGTGTTCAGCGCGGCCAACAGCAACCCGATCAGCATCAGTGACGTGGATGCCGGAGCCAACAGTCTTGAAGTGACCCTCACCGCCGACAACGGCCTGGTCAGCCTCAGCGGTCTCGCCGGACTGTCCTTCAGTCTGGGCGATGGCGTCGCCGACACCACCATGACCTTTATCGGCACTCTTGCCGCCATCAACAATGCGCTGAACGGCCTGACCTTTACCCCGAACCCGGGCCACGTCGGTGCGGCCAGCCTGGAGATCGTCACCAACGACCAGGGCAACACCGGCAGCGGCGGAGCCCAAAGCGACACAGATGTCATCGCCATTACCGTCAATGGTGTTTATCCCCAGGTAGTCAGCGTGCAATCCACGTCACCGGACGGCAGTTACAAAGCCGGTGATGTGATTACCCTGACGGTCACTTTTGACCAAGTGGTTAATGTGAATACGAGCGGCGGCACACCGACACTGTTGCTTGAGACCGGCAGCGTCGATCGGAGCGCCGTTTATGTGTCCGGGTCGGGCAGCAATACCCTGGTCTTCGGGTACACGGTACAGGCAGGCGATGAATCATCTGATCTTGACTATCACTCTACTACTGCCTTGGCACTGAACGGCGCCACCATACGCGCCGCCGGTGATGAGGATGCGGTTCTCACGCTGCCTGCCACGGGCAGCGCCGGTTCCATTGCCGGGCAGCATGATCTGGTGATCGATACACAGGCACCGGTTAATGATGTTCCCGGTGCGCAAACTACCAATACGGCGACCCCCCTGGTGTTCGCCGGCAGCAATGCCATCACGGTTGCCGATACGGGCAATCTGACGACACTGATATCAGTTACCAACGGCACCCTCACCGCCACCATTGGCGGCGGTGCCGGCATCACCGGCAATGGCTCCCCCAGCGTGACCCTAAGCGGGACTGCCACTCAGATCAGCGCGGCGCTGAATGGGCTGGTCTATACCCCGGCAGCCACGGGTTCACACACCATCACCGTGCAGACTACCGATACCGCGGGAAACAGCGACAGCGATGACATCGCCGTGACTGTGGACAGTTCCATCCTGCTGGTAACCACTCACCTGGACAGCGGCGCTGACGCTACCATTGGCGCCAGTCTGGAGGACGATGAGGCGGACGGCGCTGGCCTGAGCCTGCGCGAAGCCCTGGCCTGGGCGCGCAATGGCGATATCATTACCTTCGACCTGGACCCACTGACTGCCGGCCATCAGGGCGGCAGCATTGTGCTGAATGGCACCCAACTGACCGTTAACTACGGCATTACCATCAATGGCGACCTGAACGATGACGGCGTGCCCGATGTGACCATTTCCGGCAATGATACGAACCGGGTGCTGAATATTACGGCTGGTGTTACGGGGATAGAGCTGAACGGCCTGATACTGACCGGGGGGCGCAGTAACAGCGGTGGCGGCGGCGCTGTGCTGCTTGGCACCGGTGCCGGCGTTACCCTGCGTCATAGTGCCATTACCAACAGTACCGACGCCGCAGCGAATGGTGGTGGTGGCGGCATAATGGGCACCAGTAATGCCAGCCTGACGCTGATTGACTCCACCGTCAGCGGCAATACCACGCCGACGTTCGGCGGCGGTATTCGCTTCCTGGGCAGCGCCCTTAACCTGATTAACACCACGGTCAGCGGCAATACCACTACCGGCGCGTCGGGGCATGGCGGCGCGATTCAGTTTGGCAGCGGCACCCTGACGCTGGTTAACACCACCATCAGCGGTAATACCGCCGCAGGCGCAACGGCGGTTGCCGGCGGCTTGCGGATCACCAGTGGCACCGCTTTTGTATACAACAGCACCATTGTCGGTAATACCGCCGGTGACAGTGCCGGTGGCGTTTCCGCCAACGGGCAGGACACCTTCGTCAATACCGTTGTTGCCGGTAATACAGCGGGGCCAGGTGCCGTAGCCGGTGCCAGTGGCTCTGCGTTAGCCACTGGTACTGCAAACGATGTCGGCGGCGTTATTGAATGGGCGACTAACAGTTTCTTCGGTACAGCGACCACTGTTAACAACAGTACCAACAACCTGAACAACCAGGGCACCGCCGACTTATTGCTGGGCGACCTCGACTACCACAACGGCAGCAACAACCTGACCCATCGCCCACTGACGGGCAGTGCTCTGGTGGATGCGGGCAGCAATGCTGCGGTACCCGCCGACACCTTCGATATCGACAACGATGGCAATACCAGCGAACAACTGCCGCTGGATGCCAATGGCAACAACCGTATCAGCAACATCGTGGATATCGGTGCGGTCGAAGGCAACACCACCCCGGTGATCAGCGGCCTGAATGGCGGCGGCACCTTTGTGGAAAACGGCAGCGCGATCGTGATCGACAGCGATGTCAGTCTGTCCGATGTCGAGATGGATGCGCTTAACGGCGGCAATGGCAATTACACCACGGCCACCCTGGTCATCGCGCGCAACGGCGGCGCTGTCGCCACCGACAGTGTTGGTTTCGTGAATGGCAATGGCATCAGCCTGAGCGGCAGCCAGCTGCTGAAAAATGGCCAGGCTATCGCCACGATCGATAGCGGCACCGCGGGTCAATGGACCCTGACCTTTACGGATGCCAACGGTGAAATTCCCACCCGTGCGGATGCCAGCGCCGTCCTTCGTCAGTTGACCTACCTCTCCACCAGTGATGATCCGGGCAGCAGTGCCATCCTCGACGTCACCTTTACCGATGACGAGGGCGGCTCCCGTACTGGCCAGGCCGAGTTGATCATCACCGAGATCAACGACGCGCCCACCCTGGTGGCCACCGGCAACAGTGTGACCTTCACCGAAGGCGGCCCGGCGGTTGATCTGTTCAACGGCATCAGCATCACTACCGTCGAAGCCGGGCAGACCATCACCCGCCTGCAGCTGACCGTGACCAATGCCGGTTCCAGCGGCAACATCCTGACCATCGACGGGCACGCCCTGGCTCTGGCCCAGGGCAATACCGCGACCACGGTACCGCTCGGCATGAACTTGAGTGTCACGGTTGCCGGTACAACCGCCACGGTCACGATAGCGCATGCCACAGGCATCAGCCCTGTGGAGGCGGCCGCGCTGATCGACGGCATCACTTACCGTAACAGCAATCCCACGCCGGGTGCGCGTGTGATCACCCTGACCAGCATTCGCGACAATGGCGGCACCGCCAACGGCGGCGTCGATACCACCGCGGTCGTCATTGCGGCGACGGTGACCGTCGCGATCCTCAATCAGCCCCCGATCATCAGCGGTGTTCCGGCTACTGAAGTGGTAGCGGGTACCGCCTACAGTTTCGTACCGACAGCCACGGACAGCGATGGCGATACCCTGACCTTCAGCATTGCGAACAGACCTGCCTGGGC
>CAYWCW010000037.1:0-35588 GCA_964456865.1 uncultured Cellvibrionaceae bacterium | reverse complement strand
ACGGGATGACGCTGGAGCAGTTTGCCGAGGTGGATTACGTCACCTTTGATGGCGGGGAGGGGGATGACTTCCTGGCCGGTTGGCATGCGCGGGATACCTTGCTCGGTGGCAGTGGTAACGATTACCTCGTAGGCAACGGTGGTAACGACTACCTCGATGGTGGTGACGATAACGATACCCTCAGCGGCGGGGAGGGGAATGACACGCTGCTGGGTGGCAGTGGCAATGATCTGTTGATTGATTCCCATGGCGACAACGTTCTCTACGGCGGGGACGGGAACGATACGCTGTCGGTCTGGACGTCTGACGGCAGCGGCGGCAACAACTATCTGGATGGCGGAGACGGGGACGATCATCTCAACGCGGACAGCGGCAAGGATACCCTGATGGGTGGAGCGGGTAACGATACCCTGTATGGCGGTGCCGGTGATGATTGGCTGGAGGGTGGTACCGGCTTCGATCACCTGCATGGCGGTGACGGTAATGATCACCTCGATGGTGGCGACGGCAATGACAGCCTGTGGGGTGACGATGGTAATGACACGCTATCCGGCGGCGAGGGTGACGACCAGTTGCAAGGTGGTGCGGGTGATGACTATCTGGAAGGAGGCAATGGCGACGACAGCCTCTTTGGTGGAGCGGGCAGGGATACCTTGATCGGCGGCAGCGGTAACGATCAATTGCAAGGCGGCGATGGCGATGATTACCTGGCCGGAGGCAGCGGCAACGATACGCTCTTCGGCGAGGCGGGTAACGACACCTTGAGCGGCGGTGCTGGCAATGACTATCTGGCCGGTGGCGCGGGTGATGACACCTATATTTTTTCCCGGGGGGATGCTGCCGATACCCTGGTTGATACCCAGGGCAACAATACTCTGGTACTCAATGGCTGGTCAGACCTGAATGGTATGACAACCACGGCCAGCGGCAACACACTCCAGATCAACCTTGGAGGTGGTGATTCCGTCCTCATCAGCAACGGATTGACGGGTGCCATCGGCCGTTTCCAGCTGAACGGCGGTGCAACAACGATTCACCTGAACCAGCTTCTGTTGAACACGCTGACCACCTCGGTCAACCTCACCGCTCAAACGGCAGGCACACAGCTGGCCGGCGGCAGGAATAACGACAGCCTGAATGGACACTTGCAAGGCTCCATCCTGGTGGGAGGCGAGGGCAATGATGTGCTCTATGGCAATGGTGGCAATACCGTCTACCAGTTTGGCCAGGGTGATGGGCACGACATCATCAACACAAACAATGCGAATGACACTATTGAGTTTGGCGAGGGCATCAACAGTACCCATGTGCGTGTCGGCCGCAGTGGCAACAATCTGGTATTGAGCCTGCAAAGCGGTGACACCATCACTGTCAACAACATGTTCGACGCCTGGACAGGTGGCATTGTCGCCAACCGGGCTATCGAAGCGCTCAAGTTTGTGAATACCGAAGTATTGGGGCTCGACTGGATCAGGCAGCAATTGCTGTTGGGTTCCTCGGGTAATGACACCATTACCGGGTTTGAAACCGATGATGTGATAGCCGGTGGCGCGGGTAATGATTATCTGCGTGGTATGGGTGGAAATGATATTTACGAATACCACCTGGGGGATGGCAACGACACCATAGATGATACGGGCGGTGTGGACACCCTCAGGTTTGGTGAGGGAATCACCCCGGACAATATCCGTGTTTACCGGCCAGCGATCAATACCAACCAAATCGTCATCCGATTGGACAATAGCCAGCAAATTATTATCTACAATTTTACTGATTATGCTGGTCTGCACAATGACCAGGGAGTGATTGAGCGGATCGAGTTTGCAGACGGAACATATTGGGATGCTGAACGTATCCTGCAAGAAGCCCTTAAAAGTACAGATGCCAACGATATGATTTATGGCTTTGCGACGGATGATGTCATTGCAGGCGGAAAAGGCAATGATACGCTGCGCGGTGGGCTGGGTAACGATATTTATTTTTACAATCCGGGTGACGGTAAAGATACGATTATTGAGTCAGGAGGTGTAGACACCATCCGATTCGGTGAGGGAATCAATAGCGGCCATCTGACCATCCGGCGGAGTAGCTCAAGCCTTATATTGACACTGGATACGGGCGGAGAGATTCGTGTGCAGGATATGTTTAATGCGTCAACGGGTGCTTTGATAACATCCACAGGTGTTGAAGCCATCGAATTTTTCGGCGGCGAAACATGGAATTTGCAACGAATCCTTCAGGAAGCCATCAAGGGCACGGATACAAAAGATCATATCCAGGCATATGACACTCACGACGTGATTCAAGGTGGAAAAGGCAATGATTCCTTGATGGGTGGTGCGGGTAATGATAGTTACCACTATGCCCTGGGGGACGGAAATGATGTGATTACCGACCTGGCAGGTGTTGATCGGCTGGTATTGGCTGATGGTATAGCGCCTGAAGATGTGATTGTTGGAAGACTTGATAAGGATCTCATCGTTATTGTGCCGGATTACAGCAGGGTCATTGTCTCTGGCATGTTTACCTCGTCGGGTAGTGTGGTCGATTCCAGGGCTATCGAGTACATCGACTTTGCCGATGGAACAAGTTGGGATTTG
The DNA here is from genome assembly GCA_964456865.1 of uncultured Cellvibrionaceae bacterium. GTDB lineage: Bacteria > Pseudomonadota > Gammaproteobacteria > Pseudomonadales > Cellvibrionaceae > Cellvibrio. The sequence continues at coordinate 32,988 of CAYWCW010000037.1, read as the reverse complement.
GCGAGGATACTGACAGAGGTCAGCCTGTCAGTGCCCGCCAACGGCATTTATTTTGTAACGTCTACCACAACGGGTGGTTCTGGCGATGACCTGATGTATGGCGCAAGTACATTGCGTGGTGGCGCTGGCAATGATGTACTCATTGCGACCAACATGAATAGTTACCTGTATGGACACAGCGGTGATGACCTTCTCATCAGCACAGCGTTGTCATCCAATATATGGCTCGACGGTGGTCCAGGCGATGATACTTATCGCATTGAGTCTGGTTCAGGGAATACGGTGATCTATGAATCTGGAGGGTATGACGTTATTGAGCTCCCCGAAGGCATGGAGGGAGATGACTTGCATGTTCGAGTATCTTTTGCACCATATTCAGCGGATATATCGGGTCTTTCTATCTATCTTCCAACCCGAGAGCGAATAGAGATCAGGGATATGTTTCGTCGCATATCCCACAGTACTATTCATGCCTTTGTTGGTGAGCTTAATGGAGACAATGTTGTTGAGGGGATAAAGTTTTTTGATGGAACTCTATGGGATCTGGGAGAACTCCTACGGCAAAGCATGCGTGGCGGTATGGGTAACGATACGCTCTATGGCATGTCGAGTAATGACACCCTGTCAGGTGGTCGTGGTGATGATTACATACGGGATAATGGCTTTTCCGATGATATGTATCTTTTCAATCGCGGTGATGGTCATGACACGATTTATGATCGTTATGGTAATGATGCCATTGTGTTTGGTGAGGGTATCGGTGAGGCAGACATCCAGGTTTGGCGCCATGGCCATAATTTACTGATAACCCTGGATTCTGGCGATAGCATCCGAGTGTTGTCCATGTTTGATAATAATACCGGACAAACTACACAGAGCGCTATTGAAGGCCTGCATTTCCATAACGGTGTGCAATGGGATTTGACACGCATCCTTCAGGAGGTCCAGGTTTATGAAGAGCCCGATCCGGAAGAACCTGTCGATATTGAATTGACAGCGCGATTCAATGCGCCGGGCAACAGGGTGATAGGTACCGCTAATATTGGCCTGCGCATCACTGTTTTGGATGCAACGGGTAATTTGTTGGGCAGTGCACAGGTGACAACGAGTGGTACCTACGATGTTGACCTGCCCGCGTCCTATACCAACGGTGAATCCTTTACCGTTGTTGCCTCAGACTCACAAGGTCTTCCCGTGGACAGCCTGTTCATTCAGGCTGCCGATACCCAGATACCTGCCGCACCTTCGGTAACGCTCAGTAACGATGCTGAACGAGTGACAGGTACAGCGGAAGTTGGTAGCACTGTGGCCGCGAAAGATGTGGACGGCAATGTCCTGGGGACTGCACAGACTGATGTCAATGGCAACTATGAGTTGTTGTTGAATGGCCCTGTGTTGAACGGTGAATTGCTATCCATAACCGCGATGGATGCAAGCGGGAATATTTCATCTCCAGTACTCATACAAGCTCCCGATATCACGCCACCGGATATACCCACGGCATCTATGAATATGCAAGGTTTCCGTGTGACGGGCATCGCCGAAGCTGGCAGCCGGGTGTTTGTGCTGAATGCAGAAGGGCAGGTATTGGGTCAAGCCAACGCCCATGCTGACAATGGCGGTTACAGCATTACCTTGAACCATGCCTACACCAATGGTGAAACCTTCCAGGTACTGGCAGTTGACCGGCATGGCAATTCATCAGAAACCCGCCAGTTGATCGCACCGGATACCATGCCGCCAGCTATTCCTCTGGCCGTTATGGATAATGATGGCTCCCGCATCACGGGTACCGCAGAATCCTTGAGCCAGGTCTTTGTCCGGGATAGCGAAGGTGTATTGTTGGGGAGTGTGCAGGCCGATGCCCAGGGCGCTTATGAGATAGTGTTTGCCGAACCCTTTATCAATGCCGAAGTGTTTTTAGTCACGGCCATGGACTCGAGCGGTAACCTCTCCGGTGCTGCGGAAGTGGTAGCGCCTGATACGGTAATCCCCCAATTGACCATTACCCTGGAAGGCGAACAGGAGCCTGCCATTGGTCAAAGTCCCCTCTTGGTGTTTACGTTCAGTGAAGTTGTTACCCATTTCGACCTGTCGCGGATCCAGGTGTCGGGTGGTGTGGTTTCAGACTTGACCACCGAAGATGGACGAATCTGGACAGCCGTGTTCACGGCGTGGGAAGCCGGAATAGTGGACATAACAGTAACCGGTTATACCGACCAGGCAGGTAACAGCGGGCAGCCTGCCAGTTTGACCATCACTGTCGTTGAAGATCTCGGCACCCTGTTGGGGTCGGAGGCCAATGATGTGCTGACCGGTAGTGCCGGAAACGATACGTTGATTGGCCGGGGTGGCAATGATGTATTGATCGGTGGTGCTGGTGATGATGTGTACCGTTATTCAGTTGGCGATGGCGAAGACCATATTATCGACAGCGACGGCAATGATCGCCTGGAATTAGGTGTTGGAATCCTGCCTGGCGCTGTGAGTGTCACGACAAATGGCACAGACATCATATTAAGTATTGCAGGTGGTGGCCGCATTACACTGAGGGGCATGTACGATCTGTCTCAACAGCAGGTGGTCGCAGGTAATGCAATCGAAAGTGTGCATTTTGCTGATGGCAGCGTATGGACAACAACGGACATTGTGCAGCAATTACAGGCATCCATGTCCCGGTTGCGGACAGGCACCAGTGGGAATAACACGCTGAATGGCACGGCGGGTGATGATATTTTTATTGGCAGTGCGGGCACGGATTACTTGAATGGATTGCTGGGGAATGATGAATACTATTTCTCCCGTGGCCATGGCATTAATTATATCGGTGACACCGGTGGTTTGGATCGCATCATATTTGCGGAGGGTATTACCCCGGATAATGTGCGCGCCCGGCGCAATGGCGCGTCGTTGGTATTGTCACTGGATACCGGTGAGCAGGTTATTGTGCAAAGCCTGTTTAATGCCTCGACTGGTGCTGCGTCCCTTGCCTATGCCATAGAGAGTGTGCATTTTGCCGATGGCAGCGTCTGGATGTTGACAGATCTGTTCCAGCGGTTGCTGGTGGGTAGCAGTGGATCGGATACGATTTATGGCCTGGACCAGGATGATGTGATAGAGGGTGGAGATGGCAACGATCAACTCTATGGTGCTGACGGGAATGACCAGCTCTATGGCGGTGCGGGCAATGATACGCTTTATGGCAACAACGGTAATGACCTCCTGGTGGGAGGAGACGGGCAGGATTACCTTTACGGTGGTGCCGGTGATGACACCCTGCGTGGCGGTGGTGGCAATGGCGATTATCTGAGTGGTGATGCTGGCAACGACACTTATCTGTATGGATTGGCTGATGGCAACATCACTATCAGTAACCACGACACAGGTAGTGGCCGCCATGACCGGCTGGAGTTCCTCGATGGCATGGCACCTGAGGATATCCGTGCTACCCGTGCGGGTAACAACCTGCTGTTGACTGTGATTGCGACAGGTAGGGTCATCACTGTTCAACAGTATTTCACGAATGATGGTACGGGTGGCTATGCGTTGGATGCTATTGCTTTTGCAAATGGCAGTGTCTGGGATCTTGAAACTGTGAAGCACATGGTCGTTCAAGCCACACCAGGGAATGATAGCCTTTATGGGTATGCTGGTAAGGATACGCTGGACGGTGGGGATGGCAATGACCTTATTTATGGCTATGCCGATGCCGATGAGCTGCATGGTGGTAATGGCCACGACACCTTGTATGGTGGTGCCCACGATGACACCTTATATGGAGGCGCAGGTAGCGATTATCTTTATGGCGAAGACGGTGATGACGTGCTGGACGGTGGAGATGGCAACGATCAACTCTATGGTGGGAATGGCAATGATTTTCTGATTGGCGGCGAGGGAAGGGATAGCCTCTATGGTGGTGCGGGTAATGACACCCTGCGTGGTGGTGGCGGTGATGGAGGTTACTTATCCGGTGATGCAGGTAATGATACTTATCTCTATGGGCTGGCAGACGGTGACATTTCTATTAGTAATTATGATGTAGGCAGTGGCCGCCACGATAGATTGGAGTTCCTCGATGGCATAGTGCCTGCGGATATCCGTGCTACCCGTTCAAGTAGCAACCTGCGGTTGACCGTGATTGCAACAGGCAAGGTCATCACCGTTCAGCAGTATTTTGTGAATGACGGGATGGCTGGTTATGCGTTGGATGCTATCGCCTTCGCAGATGGCAGTGTTTGGACCCTTGAAACCGTGAAGGACATGGTCATTCAAGCGACATCAGGCAATGATAGCCTCCACGGGTATGCCGGTAAGGATACGCTGGATGGTGGGGATGGCAATGACCTCATTTATGGCTATGCCGATGCCGATGAGTTGCATGGCGGTAATGGCAACGACACCTTGTATGGTGGTATCCATGATGACACCTTATACGGAGGATCCGGTAACGATTATCTCTATGGTGAGGAAGGTAACGATGTCCTGGAAGGTGGCGAGGGGAATGATTATCTCCTTGGGGGTACAGGGGACGACCTGCTGATTGGTGGCGACGGCAGGGACACCCTTTATGGTGGAGCGGGTAACGACACCCTGCAAGGCGGTGGTGGTGATGGCGATACCTTGTCCGGTGATTCGGGCAATGATACCTACCTCTATGAATTGGCGGATGGCAACATCACGATCAGTAATTACGATACTGGTAGTGGCCGCCATGACCGTTTGGAATTCCTCGGGGAAATCGTCCCTGCCGATGTGCGCGCTACACGATCCGGTAGCAATCTCCTGCTGACGATAATATCCACTGGAAAGGTGATTACCGTACAGAATTATTTCCATAATGATGGTGCAGGTGGCTATGCGTTGGATGCCATTGCCTTTACGGATGACAGTGTCTGGGATGTGGAAACGGTCAAGCAGATGGTTACTCACAGCACATCTGGCAATGACAGTCTCTACGGTTATGCAGGGGATGATGTTCTGGACGGCAGCGGTGGCGATGATGTGATTTACGGCTATGCCGGAGAGGATGTCCTTTATGGTGGCGACGGCAATGACAGTTTATACGGCGGCCAGCATAACGATACCTTGTTGGGTGGTGCAGGGAACGATTTCCTGAGTGGAGAAGATGGCGATGATTTGCTTGAAGGCGGTGATGGTAATGACAACCTCCAGGGTGGAAATGGCAATGATTTCCTGATTGGCGGAGAGGGGAGGGATAGCCTCTACGGTGGTTCAGGTAATGATACTCTGAGGGGCGGTGGTGGTGATGGAGATTACTTATCCGGCGATACGGGTAATGATACCTACCTATACGGGCTGGCAGACGGCAATATTACTATCAGCAACTACGACATGGGCAGCGGCCGTCACGACAGGCTGGAATTCCTGAATGATATGGTACCTGCGGACGTACAAGCCATGCGTTCCGGTAGTAATTTGCTTCTGACAATACTATCTACCGGAAAGGTGATTACTGTGCAGAGCTATTTCCATAATGATGGTGCCGGTGCCTATGTATTGGATGCTATTGCATTCTCCGATGGAACTGTCTGGAATGTGGAAAGCGTCAAGGCCCTCGTTATTCAAGGTACCTCTGGTCATGACAATCTCCAGGGCTATGCCAGCAACGATACGATAGAGGGGGAGGCTGGCAACGATACCATCAACGGATACGCCGGGGCTGATTGGCTGGATGGTGGCGAGGGTAACGATATATTGAGTGGTGGTGATGGTGATGACACGCTGCTGGGTGGTAACGGCAATGATCGCCTGAATGGCGATAATGGCCATGATCTGGTGATCGGTGGTGACGGCAATGACAGCCTTTACGGTAACAACGGCAATGACACACTGGTGGGTGGATCTGGAAATGACTGGTTGGAAGGTGGCGCCGGTGATGATAGCTACCTGTTCGGTCGTGGCGAGGGGCAGGATACTGTCCAGGAGTCAGGAGGTAGCGATAACCTGATCTTTGGCGAGGAAATCGCTACGGACCAGCTGTGGTTCACTCGTACCGGAAACCATCTGCGTGTATCGATTATAGGGACAGCCGATAATGTGTTGATCAATAATTGGTATTTGAACTCCACCAACCAAATCGAAACCTTTGCGGTGGATGGTGGAAGCACCCTGGCTTCATCGCAGGTCGATTACCTGGTTCAGGCAATGGCGGCTTTCGCACCGCCACCTATGGGCGAGCTGCAATTGTCACAGGTTTACCGGGATGCCTTGGAGTCAGTCATTGCGACTCATTGGCAATAAGTCCAAATTCAGCAATATAGATCACTGATATACTGACGCCAGTCCCTTAGCCCTCCCACTCATTCGGGAGTAGGGGACTGTGCGTCGCCTGGTTTTTTGATGGAATGAATGATGGAAACAACAATGGATGCTGGCCAGGGCGTTGACTCTGGCCTTGCCTGCCTGGTGCTGATAGCACGCTTTCACGATATAGCGGTTGATCCCGAGAAACTGATCCATGAATTTGGTGATCGGTCTGGTAAGTTTGATAGTGGACAGATTTTATTGTCAGCCAAAAGTATAGGCTTGCAGGCAAAGAAAATTTCCAGTGGCTATGACCGGCTTGATCGTACGCCTTTGCCGGCAATCATGGTCACCCGCGATGGCCGTTTTTGTATCTTGGCCAAGTCCGATAAAGACCGGGTGCTGATTCAGGACCCTTCCATGCCACGGCCCCAGGTCGTCAGTCGGGATGTTTTCGAAACACAGTGGAGCGGGGAGCTGATATTGTTTGCTTCGCGCGCCTCCATTGCTGGCGCGTTGACCCGTTTCGACTTCACCTGGTTTATTCCTGCCGTGGTCAAATACCGCCGCCTGTTGGGTGAGGTCCTGTTGGTGTCGTTTGTCATCAATATCTTTGCGCTGCTGACACCGCTGTTTTTTCAGGTGGTGATGGACAAGGTACTGGTGCACCGTGGATTGACCACCCTGGATGTCATTGCTATTGGCTTACTGGCAGTGTCGATATTTGAGGTGATACTGAGTGGACTGCGAACCTATGTCTTTTCACATACCACCAGCCGTATTGATGTCGAACTGGGTGCAAGGTTGTTCCGGCATCTGTTGTCTCTGCCAATGTCCTATTTTCAGGCACGCCGCATCGGCGATTCAGTGGCGCGTGTCAGGGAACTGGAAAACATCCGGGCCTTCTTGACGGGGAATGCCATTACGGTAGTGTTGGATGTGTTGTTCTCCTTTGTTTTCATTGCGGTGATGCTGCTGTATAGCGGTTGGTTGACATTGATTGTGCTGGCTTCCTTGCCCTGTTATGCAATCCTGTCTTTGTCGATTACGCCATTGCTGCGCGCGCGTCTTCACGAAAAATTCAATCGTGGTGCAGAAAACCAGGCATTTTTGGTGGAAACAGTATCGGGCATCGATACGCTCAAGAGCATGGCCGTCGAGCCCCAGATGACCCGCCGCTGGGATAATCAATTGGCCCATTATGTGTCAGCCAGTTTCCGTGCCACCGTGTTGTCCACGTTTGCCCATGAGGGTGTCAACCTGATCGGCAAACTGGTGGTGGTGGGCACCTTGTGGCTGGGCGCGCGCCTGGTGATCGAAGGTGAGCTGACGGTGGGACAATTGATCGCTTTCAACATGCTGGCGGGACGGGTTGCACAACCCATCATGCGGTTGGCCCAATTATGGACGGATTTTCAACAGGTCGGTATTTCCATGCAGCGTTTGGGGGATATTCTCAACACACGCACTGAATTACCCACAGATAATCGTTCCAGCTTACCTGCCCTGAAAGGTGCTATTGAATTTGACAGGGTTCGCTTTCGTTACCGGCCTGACGGGCAGGAAATACTGACTGGAGTGAACTTTACGGTAAAGCCAGGTGAGGTGATTGGTATCGTAGGGCGTTCCGGTTCGGGCAAAAGCACGGTTGCGCGCCTGATACAAAGGCTGCATGTGCCTGAGCAGGGCAGGGTGTTGATTGATGGGATGGACCTGGCCCAGGCGGATACCGCTTCCTTACGCCGTCAGATTGGCGTGGTCTTACAGGAGAATGTGCTATTCAACCGCTCCATTCGTGAGAATATCGCCCTGGTTGATCCGGGTATTACCTTGGACAAGGTGATCGAGGCGGCAAAACTGGCGGGTGCTCATGAATTCATCCTGGAGTTGTCTGATGGCTACGATACTTTGGTTGGTGAGCATGGTTCAACCCTATCTGGTGGACAGCGGCAGCGGATCGCGATTGCCCGGGCACTGATTGGTAATCCACGTATCCTGATTTTTGATGAGGCGACGAGTGCGCTCGATTATGAATCCGAGCGTGTCATCCAGGACAATATGGCGGCGATCTGCCACCAGCGAACAGTATTGATTATCGCGCACCGGCTATCGTCTGTACGTCATTCGGACAGGATTATCGTGATGGAGCGGGGGCAGATTGTCGAAACCGGTACTCACGAGGAATTGGCTCTGGTTGAACAGGGTTATTATGCTCGCCTGCTGTCATTGCAGGGAGGCTGATATGGGTATTCGTGTACAGGCATTGAGAGATCTTTGCCATCGTTATAAAGCCGTTTTTTTGCTTGCCTGGAAAAATCGCAAAGAAATGGATGCACCAATCAGGCATCCGCATGAGGTGCAGTTCTTGCCCGCGGCGCTCGCATTGCAGGAGGCCCCTGTTCATCCGGCACCGCGCGTTACCCTGTGGTTGATCATGATTTTTTCCCTGTTGGCATTGATGTGGTCGATGGTCGGGCATATGGATGTCGTAGCCATGGCATCCGGTAAAGTAGTGCCTGACAGCCGGACCAAGGTCATTCAGCCGCTGGAGACAGCCGCGGTTCATGCCATCCATGTGCGCGATGGTCAGATGGTGAACACGGGGGAGATACTGGTAGAGCTGGATGCGACCACTGCCGAGGCTGATGCTGAGCGATTACGTCATGAATATCTGTCCGCACATCTTGAATCACTGCGCTTCGAGTCGCTGCTGGTGGCCCAGCAGCAGGGTGGCCAACTGGTATTGGCGGGCTTGCCGGGTGACTTGGATCAACAACGCGGCCTGGGTGAGACCCTGTGGGTAAATGGTGTATTTGCCTCTTACCAGGCGCGTCTGGAACAACTGGATGCGATGATTGACCGACGTGAGGCGGAACTACGAACCACTCGTGCCCTACTCGCCAAAATACAGCAGACACTGCCAATTACTCGCCAACGTGAAGAGGACTATCGTGGGCTCCTGGATAAAAACCATGTAGCCAGGCATCAATATCTTGAACTCAAGGCCAGTTTGATCGCGCAGGAAAATGATCTCATAGCCCAAGGGGAGCGTTTGACGGAGATCGAAACACTCAAAATAGAAGCTGAACGTGAAAAATCCAGCTTTATTGCGGAGACTCGCCGGGATTGGCTGGATAAGCTGAATGATGCCCAACGTCGTTCACACACGCTGGCGCAAGAGCTGGTCAAGGCCGAAAGCCGCGGCAGATTCATGTCGCTGACAGCACCTGTTGATGGTGTAGTGCAACAACTATCCATTCATACCCCTGGTGGTGTGGTAACACCGGCACAAGTCTTGATGCTGATTGTCCCTCAGGAAGCACCGGTTGAGATCGAAGCGCTGTTGCCCAACAAGGACATTGGTTTTGTCTATCCCGGACAGGCGGTTGAAGTGAAATTTGAAACCTTTTCATTCACCCGCTATGGCACTATTCAGGGTGAAGTTATTTCGGTTTCACGGGATGCCATCCAGGATGAGCGCCTGGGGTTGGTTTTCGGGGTGAGAGTGAAGCTGGAGCAGGATCATATTGTGGTTGATGGAAGGAGCGTGAACTTGTCGCCCGGCATGGCTGTTGCTGTGGAAATCAAAACCAATAAGCGCCGCATAATCGACTATTTCCTGGGACCGCTCCTGCGTTACGCGGATGAAAGCCTGCGCGAACGCTGATCGGTCACAGGTTGTGAACCCAGGCGATTTGCTGAGGCAGGCAACGTGTTTTCAAGTCATAGTGGTCGATGATATGTTCCCGGGCTGCCTGTGATAATCGCGACCGCTGTTGCGGGTTTTCGAGCAGTTCGATACAAGCGTCTGCCAGGGCCTGGTGATCAAAAAAATCTGTCAGAATGCCGGTCTTTCCATGTTCGATAACTTCGCGTACTGGCGCGGTATCGCTGGCAACAATGGCGCAACCTGTGCTCATGGCTTCCAGCAGGCTCCAGCTGAGCACGAAAGGATAGGTCAGATAGACGTGCAGGCTGGATAGTTGCAGCAATTGGATAAAATCAGCGTAGGGCAGTTTGCCGACAAAGTGCACCCGGGATAAATCCAGTCGCTCCTTCACCTCGTCGAGAAACTGCTGTTTCCAAGTGCCTTGCGCAGGCTGGGACCCGTAGCTGACATCGTCGCCACCAACAATAACCACCCGTGCTTGCGGGCGCTTGCGAAGAATATCCGGTAGCGCCCGCATGAACACGTGATAGCCTCGGTGTGGCTCCAGGTTACGATTGACAAAGGTGATGACCTCATCCTGGCGAGTCAGCAGGCTTGAGTGATTGAGCTTCATGCTGACGTGCTTGTTGGGGCATGCCACAGCTGTATTTATACCATCGTGGATGACATCGATGCGCTGGCGATAATGTTCCGGGTAGGTTGATCGTTGCCAGTTGGTAGGTGACAGACCTCGTGACGCGATAGAAAAGTTCAAATCGTTATTGAGGTTTTTGATGTGCAGCCGTGTGCGGCTGAACTCATCATATTGCGGAAACTCGGGATCGAATCCGCAGTCTCCGCCGCTCAACAGGTAATAGAGCTCACAGTAAATCCCAATTTTTGCGTGGGGCCATACATCGGCAAGAAAGATACTTTCCCCCCAGCCTGGATGAGCCAGGACGATATCTGGCGTAAATCCATTTTGCTTCAATGCCCTGATCGCGTGATAAGCGGATTCACCACGAATAATTTTGGATTCCAAATCGGTCAGCAGCGGGTGACTGTCGCGGCTATTGCCACGGGAAGGTTTGTGCAGACTGACGGTGACACCTGCTGGTACCGGTCGCGGATTGATGCCCAGGGCACGGACCTCGTAACCGGGCAGTTTAGCCAGCGCCGGAGCCAGGTGGATAAACTGGCCGGGGAAATTTTGGTGAATAAAAAGTATTTTCATAGTGGATGTTTACTGTTCCCTCAGATCGATCCCGCCTTTTCAGGCCATCAGCCTGTCGGAAGGTGTCAGTTGCAGGTGTTTGATGATGTTGAATAGGTACTGGCGGACATTATTTTACCTGAAGAGGGCTATGAGGTGAGCTGCATTCGTACATCATCCGGGTAAATTCCCATTGCTCGTCATCGGTGATGGCCATCCGCTCCACACGCAGGGCCTTTTTGCCCTGCCATTCGCACACCAGGCGGTAAAAACGCAGGTCATCCTGGGTATCGCGGTAGAGGCCGATAAAAATCTTTTGGGTGGGTGGCAGTCCCAGGGACTGGACCAGGTTGGTCAGGGTATCGGCCAAGTGGCGGTCGTGCATGATGAGGGTTTTGGCGGGGTGATGGATGAAAACGTAGTCGCAACCCAGCAGCTCGCTCAAGGTAACGGATAATTCTCCGCAGCGGAGCGCGCGATCCACATCCAGGTCTTGCAAGACCCGAGCGTCATGGCCGGGATGTTTGACGGGTGTTTGAAAGCGTGACATGGCTGTTCTCCTCGTGGCCTGGTATCGATCAGCGATTTTTCCGTGCGCGCTGCCGGCGCAATTGGTCCTGTTCCTCTTTGGCTTTGGCCCGGGCTGCCTCTTCGTCACGCGCGCGGATTTCTTCGTCGCGTGTCATGTCGGGCGTTTCCAGGCTGATGCGGCCCAGCTGGCCGGCGCGCAGCTCGTTGATCAGCAGCGCGCTGACTTTTTGCAGCTCCACACTCCCGCCTTTTCGCATGCTGCCGCGCTGGCGGCCAATGGCCTCGAGCAATTCCACATCCGTGTCCGGCAGGGCATCCAGGTGATAGCGCGCTTTCAGGGCGTCCGGGTAGGCGTCGAGCAGATAGGCCGCGGTAAAGAGCGCGATATCCACGTAATCGAAAACCGTGTCTTTGATGGCGCCGGTCGCGGCCAGCCGATAGCCGCATTCCGGCGGGCTGAGCTTGGGCCAGAGGAATCCGGGGGTGTCGGTCAGGAGGATGCCGTTGTCCAGTTTGATTTTCTGCTGCGCCTTGGTAACTCCCGCTTCGTTGCCGGTTTTGGCGATGACCCGTCCGGCCAGGGTGTTGATCAGTGTGGATTTTCCGACGTTGGGAATGCCCATGATCATGGCGCGGGCCGGGCGGATGGCCAGGTTGCGGTGGGGCAGCAGGCTTTCACACAGTGGCAGCAGCTGGCGAATCCGTTCCGGTTGCTGCTGGCTCACGGGCAGTGCCCGCACTCCCTGGGTACGTTCCAGTTCCGCCACCCACAGGTCGGTGATGGCCGGATCGGCCAGGTCGGCTTTGTTGAGCAGTTTGATGCAGGGTGTATCGCCGCGCAGGCCGGGAACCAGGGGATTTTCGCTGGAGTAAGGGATACGCGCATCCAGCACTTCGATGATCACGTCCACCTGGGGCATGATTTCGGCGATTTCCTTGCGGGCCTTGTGCATGTGGCCGGGAAACCAGTTGATATTTGCCATGGCTGGGCCCTTGTTTGCGGCGTATCAGGGCCGGCATTGTGCCCAGTGCGGGCTTACCGGGCAAGTCGGATGGCATGGCCCGGTGATCTGGCGAGGCGATCACCGGACGCAGGGCTTACAAATCGTCGTCGCCTTCGAGCTGGGTGGGATCAAACCAGAGTGCCCGGTCGTCCACGGGCGTCAGTTCGGGCAGCGCGGGATTTTTTAGCGGAATGATGATCCGGTTTTTCAGGTTGGCTTTGTTGAGCACATCCCTGACGGTCGGGTCGTTCATGAAATAGTCGTTGAAGCTGCCATCCTCGATGGCCATGCGCAGGCCGCGCTCGAGATTCCTGGCGAGTTCGGTGTTGGCCTTGTTGACGAAAAAGTAAAAGGGGTTGGTGTAGGAGATCAGAATATTCTGTTCCACATCCAGCGCCAGGTTGGGATGCCGCTGGATTTCGGCCCAGGGCTCGTGCACGCCGCGCGGGAAGGCATCGAACCGGTCGCCATCGAGCATGTAAAACAGGCTGTCGTATTTCAGTACCTTGACCACCTGGAGATCGTTGGCGATGAGGATATCCGTATCGGCCCAGAAACGCCCCTGGCCGAGGGTGAAGCGGCGCAGGTCCTCAAGGGTGCGGACGCCGTCGAATTTGTGCTGGGTGCCTTTTTTGATCATGAAGACCCGGTAACCCAGCAGCCCCCGATAGATGGGAATGCGGATCGGCAGCATGCGCTCTTCGAATTCCCTGGTCGAGGCGTACCAGACGATATCCAGTTGGTTGTCCTCCAGCATCTGGATGATGCGGGCCTCGGTATTGGAAGGCGTTGATTCATCCCATTCGTACTGCTCGGGAATTTTGGACAGGGCCAGCTTCAGCAGCCCCTTGGCATAGCCTGCAATGCCATCGCTGCCGTCGACCATGCGCAGGGGCTTGGCCTGCACATCCAGGGATGCCAGCAACAGGCAGGTCAGGACCAGCAAACTCACTTTGCGGATGTCGAGGATGGCGGCAAGTTGGGTCATGGGTTGGCCCTTGGTGTTATTTAGTGCCTTAACTCTAGTTGAATCCTGCGAAATTGCACGGGGTTTTGCGTCAGGAAGGGCATTCTGGTGGTCTAGTATGCAAGTGCCGGGCTGGTCGAGTTTCCCCGCCGGCTGGGTTATGCTGACGGCCCTCGTGTTGAACCCTCATGCCGGTACCTGGAAACGTGAGCAGCCCTGCCTTGTCCCTCTTGCTTCGCCCCACGGCGCTGGGGATCTACCTGCTGTTTTTCTGCGTGGGGGTCGTCGGTGCCCTGGTGCTGCCTACCCTGAGCCTGTTCCTGGCCAAGGAGATCGGCGTCAGGCCGCTGCTGGTCGGTATTCCCTTCGCGGGCATTGCCCTGGCCAGCATCATCTACAACCAGGTGATCGGCCAATGGTCCGACCGTCTGGCGGACCGGCGTCCGCTGGTGGTGGGGTTTTGCCTGGTGGGCTGCGCCGCCTGTGCGGTCTTTGCCGTGTCGCGCAACTATTGGCTGGTGGCGGTTACGGCGGTGCTGCTGTTCAGCCTGGCCATGGTGTCCTTTTCGCAGATGCTGGCCTACAGCCTGGATTATGCCGAGGGGCACATACCGGTCGAGCGTATTCCCCTGTTCAATGCCATCGTGCGAGCCCAGATTGCCTTTGCCTGGGTGGCCGGGCCGCCGGTGGGATTCCTGCTCGCCAACTACCTGGGTTTTGCCTGGACCTATTTTCTGGCGGCGGGGCTGTTTGCGGCAGTGGGCCTGGTGTGTTTCAGGCTGCTGCCCCGATTGCATCGCGCATCCGGCAGCGAATCCTTGTCCGCACAGCTGCAACCCCTGAACCCTTCGGCGATGCGCTCGCTGGTTTTTTGCATCATCGGTTTTTCATTGATGTGGGGGGCCAATAATGCCTACCTGATCAGCCTGCCGCTGCACCTGAACGACAATCTCGGTATAGATACCGCCTGGGCGGGTGCGTTGATGGGGACGACGGCCGGCCTGGAAGTGCCGTTCATGCTGCTGGCGGGTTACCTGGCGGCGAGTATCAACCTGCTGCACATGGTGCGCTTTGCCGGGCTGGCGGGTTTTCTGCTGTACCTGGGCGTGTACATGGCGGGACATCTCTGGCAGTTGTTTGCCCTGCAAGTGTTGAATGCCATTTTTATCGGTGTGCTGGCGGGATTGGGTGTGTCGGTCATCCAGCAATTACTGCCGGGGCGCTCGGGCAGTGCATCGGCGCTGTATACCAATACGACCCATGTGGGCAATCTGCTGAGCAGCATCATGGTTGCCCTGGTGGCGGACCAGTTTGGCTATCACAGTGTGTTCGTCGGCAGTCTGGCGCTGGTGTTGATCGCCCTGGGGGCTTTCGCGCTGGTCAGGATGCGTGGCCACGCCCGTTAGCCGGTGCGTGCGGAATCGTCAGAGCTCTTCAGAACTCTTCAGACCTCTTCTTTTGACATCATGTCTTGCAGCGCTTCGCGGCTGAGCTTTTCCAGCCGTTGACGCAACTCCTCTTCCATGCGCGGCAGCATGGACTCCATCAGCGAATCGATCAGTTCCTGGCGGCTGCGGGGTTCCTTGACCGGTGCACGCGAGGTGTCCGGGCGCTTGAGATCGAATACCGGGGGAGGGTTGTTGCCGTGCAGGCGTGCGCGAATATGCTGGGGAAGAAACGGATTTTCGCCGCTGGCTTTGGCCAGCGCGGGCCTCGACCGTTCCGGTGTGTGGTTGGCTTCAAAGGCATTGCCTTGTTCATCGGTCTCGGCAAACAGCGATGCCTGCGACCGCGCCGGCGATGATGGCTGGGCAGCAGGTTCCGGTGATACAGCCGGTGCCGGGGATTTTGCCGGTATCTGCGAGGCGCGGGTAAAGGCGTCGAGCAGGCTGGCGGACGTCTGGGCCCGTGGCGCGTCATCCATGTCCCGCTGCAATGCCTGGAACTGGTCCTTGAGCTGATGCAGCTGTTCCGCCTGGAGCGGTGGCGTCGACGTGGCGGGCGGCTCTATGACTTCCTGCAGGATGGGAATGGCATCCTCCTCCACCAGCAGCCCCTTGATGGATTCGAGTTCCTGCAGCATGGCAGCTTTGGTTTTGACTTTCTTATCCTGCGGATAGGGCCTGGTCCCTGGTTTATCGCTTCCTCGTGTTTCTCCACCTGTGTAATCCACCATGGTGACGGGACCTCGGTTCAGACCTTGCGATGTTCAATAGCATAGCCGCCCTGACGGTAAAAACTGTAGTGCTGGCGGGTATTTTTTAATACATCGGGCGACTGGATGACAACCTCGCTGACACGCGCAAAGGCGGAGAACCACGCGGGGATATCCTGGCGCAGGTTGATGAGCAGGCTGTCGGGTGCGGGTTGATACTGCGCGGGCAGGTCGCCGCAGATGAGCACCGGTGCCGTGGCTGTCCGGGAAGCATCGAGCAGCTGGTGAGGGATGAAGGATTCAGGCTTGAAAGTCCACAACAGGTCATCCAGGTGTTCCGCCTCGGCCTGCGTGTCGGTAGTCACCAGGATCCGGTGTCCCGCACGCAGTGCCTTGTCCACCAGACGGCAGCAGAAATGCCGGCGAGCGTCCTCGCCGGATGCCTGGAGAATATAAAAGTCCACCTTGGTCATCAGAGACTCAGCAGGTATTGCACCAGGAGGGGCACAGGACGGCCGGTGGCGCCCTTGGCGGAACCGGATTTCCAGGCCGTGCCGGCGATATCCAGGTGCGCCCAGGGGAATTTCCTGGCGAAGCGCGACAGGAAACAGGCCGCGGTCACGCTGCCCGCCTCGCGGCCGCCGATGTTGGCCATGTCGGCGAAGTTGCTGTCCAGCTGCTTCTGGTAATCATCCCACAAGGGCATGTGCCAGGCGCGGTCGTTGGCTGTCTGCCCGGCTTTCAGCAGTGCCTGGGCCAGGTCCTCGTTGTTGCTGAACAGGCCCGTTGCATGGTTGCCCAGGGCAATCACGCAGGCGCCGGTCAGCGTGGCGATGTCCACCACCGCGCGGGGCTTGAAACGCTCCGCGTAGGTGATGGCATCGCAGAGCACCAGCCGGCCTTCCGCATCGGTGTTGAGGATTTCGATGGTCTGGCCGGACATGGAGGTGACGATATCGCCGGGCTTGGTGGCCTTGCCGCTGGGCATGTTTTCACTGGCGGCGATCAGGCCCACCACATTGAGCTTGGGTTGCAGGCGGAGCAGGGTGGCAAAGGTGCCCAGCACGCTGGCTGCGCCGCACATGTCGTATTTCATTTCATCCATGGCCGCGCCGGGTTTGAGGCTGATACCGCCGGTGTCGAAGGTGATGCCTTTGCCCACCAGCACGACGGGGGCCGCATTTTTTGCACCGCCACGGTATTCCAGTTGGATCAGCTTGGCCGGTTCGTCACTGCCGGCGGACACCGAGAGCAGGGCGCCCATGCCCAGTTCGCGCATGTGTTTTTCTTCCAGCACCTTGACCTTCAGGTGCTGCTGGTTGCGTGCCAGGCGGCGCGCCTCGTGTGCGAGATACGCGGGTGTGCAGATATTGCCGGGCAGGTCGCCCAGGCGGCGGGCCAGATTCATGCCTTCGGCGATGGCACGGCCCAGTGCCAGTCCCTGGCTGGCCGCTTTCAGGCCAGCCTTGTCGCTGGCCAGGGTGATGCGGTTTGGGGCAAAGCCATTGTCGGCGGGTTTGCTTTTGAGGCCATCGGAACGGTAGACCGCGGTGTCCAGTGTTTCGGCCAGCAATCGGCCGATCCAGCCCGGCGCTTGCCCTGCCACTGTCAGATCGCCCAGGCAGACAGCGATATCCTTGCTGGGTGTGGCTTTGAGCAGCTCGGGGATCTTCTGTACGGCTTTGCGCAGGTTGTCGGCACTGGCGGCGCCTTGCTTGTCGGCGGCGCCCAGGCCCAGCACCAGAAGCCGTTCCGCCGCGATGCCTGTCGGTGTGAGCAACAGGAGCGCCTGGCCCGCCTTGCCCTGGAAATCCTCGCGCCGCAAGAGCTTGAGCAACTCGCCGCCACTGGCGCTGTCCACTGCACGTGCGGCGGGGGTCAGCTGGTGTTTATCGAAAGAACCAACAACCAGGCAGTGGCTGCGCTGCTTGAGAGGGTCAACAACCTTGGCGGCGTATTGCATGACGGTTTCCTGAAATGGGATGGAACGGGGGTGCCCCGCATAAACCCGGAGATTTGCACAGGGCCGAGACAAAGGTCGGTAAGTGCGTGATAATGCCACACTTTTACGGGCCGCGCCTCAGGGTGGTCGTGGCCGGGGTTCGGGCCGGTAGCGGCTCTCGTGACAGGACAGCTGCGTGATCATTCTGCGTTATCTCAGCCGTGAAATTCTGGTGACGCTCGTGGCGGTGAGCAGTGTATTGCTGCTGATCATCATGAGCAGCCGTTTTGCGCGCTATCTGGCCGAGGCCACCACCGGCCGTATTTCCGTGGACATCCTCTTCAGCCTCATCGGCTATCGCATGCCGGAGTTCCTGGTGCTGATTCTGCCGCTGGGCTTCTTCATCGCCATCTTGCTGACTTATGGCCGCCTCTACATTGAAAGTGAAATGGTGGTGCTGTCCGCCTGTGGCATGAGCCAGCGGCGCCTGGTGGGTTATACCCTGGTGTCCGCGGTGCTGGTTTCGGGTGTGGTCGCCTGCCTGGCGTTGTGGCTGGGGCCCCTGGGAGCGCAGAAAACGGATCAGCTGCTGCTGGAGCAGCGCCAGCGCAGCGAGTTCGACAGCTTGCAGGAGGGCCGTTTCCAGTCGCTCGGCAAGGCCCAGGCCATCACCTATGTGGAAAGCCTCAGCAACAACCGCAAGAAGCTCAACCACGTCTTTGTGGCGCAAGCCGGCAGCCAGGCGAACCAGGACATAGTGCTGGTGGCCGAGTCGGGTGAGCAGATGCTGCATCCCGAGTATGACCAGCGCTACCTGGTGCTGGTGAATGGCCAGCGTTTCGAGGGGCGTCCCGGGGATCCGGGCTTCCGTGTCATGCGCTTCGAGCGCTACGGCCAGTTCCTGCCGCCGGTGGACCCGGCGCTGACCATTTCCCACAAGGCCGACGCCAAGACGACGGCCGAGTTGCTGGCCATCGGTGACCGTTCAAGTCTGGTTACGCTCCAGTGGCGGTTTTCCCTCCCGATCCTGGTATTGGTGGTTGCTTTGTTGGCGGTGCCGCTCAGCCGCACCAATCCACGGCAGGGGCGTTATCTCAAGATGCTGCCCGCCATCCTGATCTATCTGGTCTATCTGGGTATCCTGATCGGCGCGCGTGGCTGGATGGATGAAGGGCGCTGGCCACTGATGCCGGGACTCTTTGGCATTCATCTGGTGTTTTTCCTGCTGGCGCTGCTGCTGATCAACTGGCAGGGCATCAGGCTTTGGCGCCAGCGCGTGGGGGGAGGGCCAGCCCATGCGTAAACTCAACCGCTATGTGTTCAGCTCTGTGGCAGGCGCCATCAGCATGGTGCTGGTGGTGGTGATGGCCTTGTTGTTTATCGCCGCCCTGATCGATGAGGTCGGCGATCTGCGCGGTGATTACACCTTCGTGGAAATGCTGCTCTATGTGTTGCTCACCATGCCGCGGCGCATCTACGAGATCATTCCCTTCGTCTGTCTGATCGGTTGCCTGATCGGCCTGGGCCTGCTGGCCAGTTCCAGTGAACTGGTGGTCATGCGCGCCGCCGGCATCTCGGTAAAACGCATCACCTGGATGGTGCTCAAACCCGTCCTGCTGTTCATTGGCCTGAGTATTTTCCTGGGAGAATGGGTGACACCCTATTCGGACCAGGTCGCCGAGAGCCGCAAGGCGCTTGCCTTGCAGAAACCCATCGCCTCCAGCCGCCTGGGTAATATGTGGAATCGCGAAGGCGATGAATTCATGCGGTTCAACGCGGTATTGCCCAACGGTGTGCTTTACGGCGTGACCCGCTATCGTTTTGATGCCGGACGTAACCTGGTCGAGGCGAGCTACAGCGAGCAGGCCATTTATCAGGGCGGGTATTGGCAGGAAGAGAGTGTGGCCATTACCCATTTCCTCCCGCTTGCCGACGGCGAGGGCGCGACTGAGCGCTTGCAGGGCACCCGCACTGATCAATTGACTTCGCGCCGCTGGGATACGCCCTTGTCACCGGGGCTGCTGAATATTCTGGTGGCCGAGCCGGAATCCCTGTCGTTGGGCAGTTTGCACTACTACATCCGCTACCTGCACGACCAGAATCTGGTGAGCAGCGACTACAACCTTGCTTTCTGGCAAAAGCTCTTGCAGCCCCTGGCGACGGCCAGCCTGGTCCTGATTGCCATTTCGTTCATCTTTGGCCCCTTGCGGGAAGTGACCATGGGTCAACGGATTTTCACCGGGGTGGTCTTCGGGGTGGTTTTCCAGCTGACGCAGGATTTGCTGGGTCCTTCCAGTGTGGTGTTTGGTTTTACACCGCTGATCGCGGTGCTGATTCCGATATTGTTTTGTCTGGTGCTGGGTATCTATCTGCTGAATCGCGCTCGCTAGTATTTTTTATCACCAGAATTAATTCTTATCCTTTGGTATCACCCAAACCCGCGTACGGCTCAGCCTGTCGTGCAGGCTCAACCCCTGGCGGTCCACCCAACACCAGAAGTATCCCAAGCCGAAGACACCCAGGGACACGCAGGCCAGCAGGCAGCGCAGCACGCATTGTCCCCAGCCGGGCGTTGTGCCTGCCTCATTCACCAGCTTGAGCCGCCAGGCGCGCATGCCCAGGGTTTGGCCAAAGCGCCGCCAGAAGACGCCATAGAACCCCACCAGCGTAACCAGCCAGCCGATGAAGACCGGATAGCGCCACCATCCCCAGACAATTTTTTCGCCCAGTGGCGGCGCGCCCTGGATAAGGACGTTGAGAAACACCGCGACCCCGAAATAGGCCATGCTCAAGGCCGTGAGCAGCAGGCTGTCGTAAACCATGGCGGCCAGGCGGCGGAAAACCCCGGCGCTGGGGTGGTGGACGTTTTCCATGATGTCAGACCTGATAACGGAGGAGCCAGGGACCGGCCTTGGCCGTGGGCTGGCCTATGCCGATTTCACCCTTGCCGGTCAGGGGTATTTCTTCGCGGCGCAGGTAGATATGGGGTTGGTCGGTGCTGCATACGTAGGTGCCATTGGTGCTGTGGTCCACCAGCACATATTTGCCGCGCCGGAATTCGATATGGCAATGCTCGCGGGAGACGAGGTCGTGGTCGATATGCAGGTGGGTTTTGTCCGGGTCCCGGCCTATGCGGTAGGGCGTCTGGTCGGGCAGCAGCGTGATCTCGCGTTTTCCCAGGTGCAGGCACAGTTGGAAACGCTCGACAAATTGCGCGATGTCTTGCAGCGGCAACAGCCGGGTGGCGCGGTGGTCCTGGCGGGGCGATTCCCATTGCAGGCGATAGATCAGGGTCTGCTGCGTATCGCCCTTGATGTTGATGCGGTCAAACATCTGGCACAGCTGGAGCAGTCCCTGGTCCAGTTGGTCCAGTGCTGTCTGGGTCAGCAGGATTTGCCGCGCCTGGGCGATGCGGGCCACGCAGGCGGCGTCGTTGACGGTTTCACCGAAGACGTCTTTCCTGTCGAGCAGGGCGGGACCGTAGGCGATGCCGATGCGCAGGGCCAGGCCCTGGAGCTCGGGTTCCTTCAGGCAGCGCTGCTGGATGGCGATGGCGGTTTCGCAGGCGTGGTCGGGGTGGTCAAAGCGGGTCATGACTTCATCGCCCAGGGTTTTTACCACCGTGCCCTCGTTGACGATGGTGAGCGCGGTCATGAAGTCCAGTGCCTGGTCGATGATGGCCTTGGCCCGTTCGTTTCCCTGGCGTTTGTAGAGCGCGGAGCTGCCCGACACGTCGGCGAACATGATGGCTTGCTGGCTGAAGGTTTGGGTCATACAAACGTCGAGTGGGCAGTGAGTCCGGGCTCATGATACAGACGCGGGGTGACAAGAGCTAGGCGGTATGGCGCGAGGTCAGGCCCGGCAGCGGTAAAGTGTCCTGGCGGGATTTTATCGGCCGGAGGTTGATTTGGATGGCAATCTTGGCGTTGAGTGAACTCAGATCAGGACAAATGGTGCTTTCTGTAATATGGTGTGGCCGCAATTCCTTCCGGAAGTATAGCAAGTCCCGCTTGAGGGAGCAGGCCAGGGAAGGTAATCAGGGATTCGGATGCGCTGCATCCTGCTGACAGTTTTCGCGCCAAGGCTTTGGGCTGTCCGGTTTGTCGGATGTAACGGAGACAGTGAGAAAGGTACCTGCCGGGTCGTGTCATGGGTGATGCAAGGCTCCGATGATCACTTGTCCGCAATATTGCGGATATCAACGACAACGGAGATGTGCCATGAGTATCGATCGCAGACACTGTCTGAAACTGCTTGGTGGAAGTGTGGCAGGCTTGTACAGCCTGGCGCTGCTGGGGGGATGCGAGTCCATCCGGCAAACAATCCTGAATCGGCCGATTCGCCGCAATATCAGCACCCTGGCCAATAATCATCCCATCATCGAAGCCTACCGGGACGGCGTGGCGGCCATGAAGGCGCGGCCCGGTTCCGACAGGCGCAACTGGACGCGTCAGGCGGAGATTCACCAGAACTTCTGCCCCCACGGCAACTGGTACTTCCTGCCCTGGCACCGCGCCTACCTCTTTTATTTTGAATCCATCATCCGGGAGCTGTCCGGTTATCAGGAATTTGCGCTGCCCTACTGGAACTGGACCTGCCAGCCGCGGATTCCTGGCCCCTTTTTCAACATTCCGGCGCTGGTGGACAATACCCGGGGGCGCGGTCCCAATGATGTGGTTCCCACCACCATGACCGGTCAAAGCCTGATGCAGGGGATCCTGGATATTCCCGACTTCGAAACCTTTGGCAGCCGCGCGTCCACAGCGCTGAGGGGCGGTTCCGGTGGCGGTTATGGGGAGCTGGAGGGTACACCCCACAACCTGATACATGGATGGGTTGGGGGCAACATGGTGACCTTCATGTCGCCGTTGGACCCGGTCTTCTGGTGTCACCACAATATGATCGAGCGGTGCTGGTGGGACTGGAACATCACCCAGGGCAAATCCAACCCCAATTCCACCAACTGGACCGACATGTCGCTGGCCAACATGTTCTGCGACAAGGACGGCAACCTGGTCGATAGCTTGACGGTGGGTGTGACCGCCCTGATGCCTGTCCTGTCGTATCAATTCGATGACCAGCTGCTGCCCTGCCAGGCGAGCACCTCATCCGCCCTGACCGCGGTCCGGAGCGACCGGGAACTGCGGGAATTCCTCGAGCGGGGCGGCCCATCCCGGCTGCTGGTGCGGGATCAGGTGGCGACACCCGCGTCAGCGGTGCTGGTGGAGGGGCGGAGTACCCAGCGCCTCACCTTGCCGCAAACGGCCACCCGGATGGTGCTGGGCAAGCAGCGGGATACCCAGAGGGTGGTTCTCCGCGTGAACAGGGCGCGCCAGCTCCGCGAGCAGGATGTCTTTGTCCGCCTGTTCATCAATCCACCCGCCAACGCGGATCTTCGCACAGCGGACAACATCTACTACGCGGGGAGCTTTGCGTTCTTTGGCCACGGCGATCACCACCATGGCCAGGATCACGGCAACACCTACTACATCGACATTACCGATACCGTCGAAAAACTCTTGCAGCAGGGCGTGATAACCCCCAACTCGCCGTTGAACATCCATTTTGCCGCAGTGTCTACCGCGGACGGTCGATCCATTCCCCGAGGTCAGATTGAACTCTCCGGCATTGACATACTGCTCAGCGAAGGTTTTGAGAACTAGCGCCCTGCTGTTCTGCCTGGCAGTCGTTGCCTGCGCGGTGGCGGAGCCTCCGATGGATTCGCCACCGCCAGCCGCCTGGCAGCTGGATCAGCAGCATCCGGTAGCGCGGGTTTCATGGCCGTTGGGTGAACTGCGCCTGAGCCAGTCGCGGGAGCATCACCTGGTGGTGGAACTGGAACCCGTATCGCAGGATATCGAGGTACCGGCCCATCATGTGCAGGTCGATATTTTCTGCCCGAATGGCCGGGACCTGATCAGGACCACCGCGATTGCCAGCTTTCCCGCGGGTGATGGCGGCCGCTTTTTCCTCACGCTGCCATCGCCCTGGCATCATTGCCAGTCTTCGCAGCAGGATGCGTGGCGGCAGGACGACCGGTTACTGGTTGACCTGACACTGGTGTTTACCGATGGCTCCAGTCCCTTCCGCTTGCAGGGCAGGGTGTACATCGACTGAAAGAAATAGCAACTGCTTTGGGCTTGATGCGGCGGTGAGTTGTATCGGGGTTGGGGACGTATCGGGTATTGCGGTGGTACCAGAGGTCGGACTCGAACCGACACGCTTTTAAGGGCGGGGGATTTTGAATCCCCTGTGTCTACCAATTTCACCACTCTGGCACTGAGTTCGCAGCACATTGGCTTGCGGAAGGCGCGCCATTATAACAACGGCTTTTTCTCCGTCAACCGATAAATTATAGCCAGCACAAACGATTTGCTATACCCTTGCCGCCCTTGGTTTCTGCCGGTTTTTCATGCTTTTGCGCGGTTTTTTTCATGCGTCGTCAAGATTTTTTCTACCACCTGCCCGATGAATTGATCGCGCGCCAGCCCGCGGCTGAACGGCGTGACAGCCGCCTCTTGTGCCTGGATGGTCCCAGTGGTGATCTGGCGCATCGCGGGTTTGCCGAGCTGCTGCAGTTGGTCGAGCCCGGCGATCTCATGGTGTTCAACGATACCCGTGTGATACCGGCGCGCGTCTATGGCCAGAAGGATACCGGCGGCCAGGTGGAAATCCTGGTGGAACGCGTATTGGATCATCAGCGGGTACTGGCGCATGTGCGTGCCAGCAAGGCGCCCAAACCCGGTTCAGCGATCCGGCTGGAGGATGGCACCCGCGTCATTATGCTGGCTCGTCACGAAGCGTTGTTCGAACTGGAATTCCCGGATGAGGGCGCTCTGGCGATATTGGAGCGCATCGGCCATATGCCCTTGCCTCCTTACATCGACCGGCCGGATGCGGAAGCCGACCGGGAGCGCTACCAGACCGTCTACGGGCGCCGGCAGGGTGCTGTTGCGGCCCCTACGGCAGGACTGCATTTTGATGATGCCATGCTCGCCGAGCTTCGCGCCAAGGGTGTCCAGCTGGCATTTGTCACCCTGCATGTGGGCGCGGGAACCTTCCAGCCGGTGCGCGCCGATGATATCCGTGAACACACCATGCACAGCGAAGTCATGGAGATTTCGCCCGAGGTGTGCGCGCTGGTCAACGCCACCAAGGCGGCAGGGCGGCGGGTCATAGCCGTGGGCACGACCAGCGTCCGTACCCTCGAAAGCGCTGCCATGTTCATGGAACAGGCCGGTTCTACAACTGCGGACACCTGGCTGCTGCCTTACCAGGGTGAGACGCGTATCTTTATTTATCCCGGATACCGCTTTCGTGTGGTCGATGCCCTGGTCACCAATTTTCACCTGCCGGAATCCACGCTGCTGATGCTGGTATCCGCCTTTGCCGGTTACCGCCACATCCTGGCTGCCTATGTCGAGGCGGTGGCCCGGCGCTACCGTTTTTTCAGTTATGGTGATGCCATGTTCATTACCCGCAACCCCCATGCCGACGCCGAGGGCTTGCCCGGCGGCGGTGATTGAGAGAGATGCCGTGACCCGTACCTGTCATATGCAGTTTGAACTCACAGGCCGTGCCGGCCGCGCGCGCCGCGGCCGCCTGACGTTTCCCCGCGGCGTGGTGGAAACTCCTGCCTTCATGCCCGTGGGTACCTACGGCACGGTCAAGGGCATGTTGCCCCGCGACATCGAGGCCATAGGTGCGCAGATCATCCTGGGCAATACCTTCCATCTGATGCTGCGTCCGGGTACCCAGGTGGTGCGGGCCCACGGCGACCTGCACGATTTCATGCAATGGTCCGGCCCCATACTGACGGATTCCGGCGGTTTCCAGGTGTTCAGCCTGGGCAAGCTGCGCAAGATCACCGAGGCGGGGGTCTCTTTCAAGTCGCCGATCAACGGCAGCACCGTGTTTCTCGACCCGGAAACCTCCATGCAGGTGCAGCGGGATTTGGGCTCGGATGTGGTGATGATCTTTGATGAGTGCACGCCTTACCCGGCCAGCGAATCCCAGGCGCGCGACTCCATGCGGTTGAGCCTGCGCTGGGCAGCCCGCTCCAAAGCGGCCCACGGTGACAGCCCCGCAGCCTTGTTCGGCATCGTGCAGGGTGGCATGTATGAAACCCTGCGCAGTGAATCCCTCGCGGGCCTGGTGGAGGTAGGTTTCGACGGCTATGCCATCGGCGGCCTTTCGGTGGGCGAGCCCAAGGAGGATATGCTCCGGGTGCTGGATCACCTGGGGCCGCAGATGCCTGAAGACAAGCCCCGCTACCTGATGGGGGTGGGCAAGCCGGAGGATATCGTCGAGGCGGTGCGCCGCGGTGTGGACATGTTCGATTGCGTGATGCCGACCCGCAACGCCCGCAACGGCCACCTGTTTACCACGACGGGTGTCATCAAGCTGCGCAATGCCCGTTACCGCGAGGATACCGGTCCGCTGGACCCCGGGTGTGACTGCTATACCTGCCGGCATTTCAGCCGTGCCTACCTGCACCACCTGGACAAGTGCAACGAGATGCTGGGAGCCCAGCTGAACACCATCCACAACCTGCGCCATTACCAGCGGTTGATGGCGGCCATCCGCCAGGCGCTGGACGAGGGACGGTTTGATGCCTTCGTGGAGGATTTCTACCAGCGGCAGGGCCTTGCCGTGCCGCCGCTGACCGCCGGAGACTGAGGCCGGTCACCGGGTTTACGTTGTTGTCTGGCCTGAAATCGGTATAATCCGGCCCTTTTATGATAAAGCTTGGGGGAGACCCATCCCCCCGGCAGACTCGCCGCGCCCCTGTCACGGAACACGCTATGCAAAATCGCTATCCACTGTGGAAGTACCTCCTGATTCTTGTGGTTGTCATACTGGGATTCGTCTACTCGGTCCCCAACCTCTACGCCCCGGACCCGGCCATCCAGATTTCCGGTGATTCGGGCAGTACGACAATCGATCAGTCGATCCTGACGCGTGCTGAAAACGTGCTCAAGGAAGCCGGTGTCAACTATTTTGGTGCCGAGGTCAACCCGCGGGCGGCGCTGCTGCGTTTCGCATCCGATGATGATCAACAGCTTGCCAAGCGCCTGGTGCAGGATGCCATGGGCAACAACTTCGTGGTAGCGCTCAACCTGGCGCCCACCACACCGGGATGGCTGCGTTCCATGGGTGCCGAACCCATGAAGCTGGGCCTCGACCTGCGCGGTGGTGTGCACTTTTTGATGGAAGTGGACACCGCCTCCGCCCTGGCGCGCCGCCAGGAAGTGACCGCCGACGAAATCAAGGACAAGCTGCGCAAGGCCCGCGTCCGTTACGCATCGGTCGAGCCCGATGCCCGCGGTGTGATCGTGGGGCGTTTCCGCACCGCCGAGGCGCGCAACCAGGCTATCAGCGAGGTTCGCCGCGACTATCCCAACCTGACATTCACACCCGTCGACCCGCGAGGGGATTCCCAGGATTTCCGTTTCACCGCGGCGCTCAGCGAAGAAAATATCCGCGAGCTGGAAGACGAGGCCCTGAACCAGAACCTGGTGACCCTGCGCAACCGGGTCAACGAGCTCGGCGTGGCGGAGCCGGTTGTGCAACGCCAGGGCCGCAACCGCATCATCGTCCAGTTGCCGGGCATCCAGGACACTGCCGAAGCCAAGCGGATCATCGGCAAGACGGCAAACCTCGAGTTCCGCCTCGAAGCCAGGCCGGATACCCCCGTATCCGCCAAAGAAGATTTCCCCTACCGCAATCCCCAGGATCAGCAGCGCTCTGGCAACCA
Source organism: uncultured Cellvibrionaceae bacterium (assembly GCA_964456865.1). Taxonomy (GTDB): domain Bacteria; phylum Pseudomonadota; class Gammaproteobacteria; order Pseudomonadales; family Cellvibrionaceae; genus Cellvibrio. The sequence goes on along the minus strand of CAYWCW010000037.1, from coordinate 5,506 downwards.
GTTCCTCGAGCGCCAGATGATCCTCACCGGGGATCACGTCAACGGTGCCAGCAGCAGCCTGGATCCGGAGACCAATGGCCCGCAGGTGAACATCAACCTCGACAGCGCCGGCGGCACCAAGATGAATCTCGCCACCCGTTACAACATCGGGCGGCGCATGGGCATCCTGTTCATCGAATACAAAACCCGCATGGAAGCTGTCCAGGACGAGAATGGTGAAATGATCAATCGTCCGGTGCAGGAAGTGGAACGCAACATCATCAGTCTGGCGACCATCCAGTCACCGCTGGGGGTGCAGTTCCGCATCACCGGTTTGCAGAATCTTGCCGAGGCCTCTGAGCTGGCGCTGCTGTTGCGCGCCGGTGCCCTGGCGGCGCCCATGTACTTTGTCGAGGAGCGCACCATCGGGCCGTCCCTGGGGGCGGAAAACATCCGCATGGGTGTGAACTCGGTGAAATGGTCGCTGGCGCTGGTGCTGTTGTTCCTGATCTTTTACTACCGCTTGTTCGGCCTGTTCGCCAGTGTCGCGCTCTGCGTCAATCTGGTGTTGCTGGTCGCGGCCATGTCGCTGATCGGCGCCACCCTGACCATGCCGGGTATCGCCGGTATCGTGTTGACTCTGGGTATGGCGATCGACGCCAACGTGCTGATCTTCTCGCGTATCCGGGAAGAGTTGCGGTCGGGCGCGCCGCCCCAGGCCGCCATCTACAACGGCTACGAGCGCGCCTTTACCACGATTCTCGACGCCAACGTCACAACCCTGCTGGTGGCGGTCATACTTTACGCGATAGGCACCGGGCCGGTGCAGGGCTTTGCCGTTACCCTGTCCATCGGTATTTCGATCTCCATGTTCACCGCCATCATGGGCACCCGCGCCCTGGTGAATCTGGCTTACGGTCGTAACAAATCCCTGAAGAAAATCTGGATATAGAGTGGTGATTATGGTGCAGCAACAAGAACACAAGATGATTGATTTCGTCCGCTGGCGCAAATTCTCCACAGTGCTGTCCCTGGTGCTGGTATTGGGCGCGGCTGTTTCCCTTGCGGTCAATGGCCTGAAACTGGGGTTGGATTTCACCGGGGGAACCCAGATAGACGTGACTTTCGACAAACCGGCGGACCTCGGCAAGATTCGCGACCTGTTGAATCGTGAGGGACTGGAAAACCCTGTCGTGGTGCTTTTTGGTTCGAATACGGAAGTCCTGATACGTACCCAGGGCTCGATGGAAGAGGGCGCCCTGATACGGATCAACCGCGCGCTGACCACCATTGGCGGCGGTGCGGAATTGCGTGATGTCGAGCGGTCCCAGGCCGATCGCGATGGTTTCTCGCAGGTATTGGTCTTTGCCAATGTCTCCCGCGAGCAATTACGCGATAGCGGTGTGTTTGACAGCAAGTACTTTGGCAATACGCTCTTTGAGCAGCGCAACAATGAGCTGTTGCTGGCGATTGAAAAAAGCCTCGACGCCGCCTACCTGGGCCACCTGCTCGACGCCCTGGGGGCGGAAACCGAATCGGCTGTGGAGCTGCGCCGCAGCGAGTTTGTTGGTCCGCAGGTCGGTGAGGAGCTGCGCGATGAAGGCGGCCTGGGCATCATCTTTGCGCTGATTGTGGTGATGGGTTATGTCGCGATCCGTTTCCAATACAAGTTCTCTGTCAGCGCGGTGACGGGCCTGTTGCACGACGTGATGATCGTGCTGGGTGTGTTCTCGATTTTCCAACTGGATTTCGATCTCACGGTATTGGCGGCGGTGCTTGCCGTCATTGCCTACTCGATCAACAACACCATCGTGGTCTTCGACCGGATCCGGGAAAACTTCCGCCGCTTCCGTAAGGCTACCCCGGCGGAAGTTATCAACATCTCATTGACTCAAACCCTTGAACGTACGTTGGTGCTTTCACTGACCACCATACTGGTACTCTTGGCGCTGCTGCTGTTTGGTGGTGAAATGATCGGCGGCTTCGCACTGGCACTGATCATCGGCATCACCTCCGGTACTTATACCAGCTGGTATATCTGTACGGCGGTGCTGATTGGTATGGATGTCTCCAAGGAAGACCTGATTCCTACCGTCAAAGAGGGTGATGAGGCAGTCGACTCCACACCCTGACTGCCATGAGCCGCCGGATCAGCATCAGCGATGATGAAATCGACGCTTTGGACATCAAAGCTCTGCGCGATCTGGTGGCGCGCTTCCACCGCATTTTCAATGGCAGTGGTTACGGCTTCTGGGAGTGGGATCTCGAAAATGACCATGTCGATTGGTCCGGTGGCTTTTGGGACAGCCTGGGCTACGGACCGGAGTGTATCGACCAGATCAACTCCAGCAAAAAACTCGTTCACTATATCCATCCCGATGACCGCGACAGAATGCACCAGATCGCGGTCGAGCACCTGCGCAAGGGCGCGCCTTTCAGCACCTGCTATCGCATCCTCGCCCGTGAGGGCCATTACATCTGGACCCAGGTTCGCGCCGATTCCATCCGCGATGAGAATGGCTGGGTCCGGTATATCTCCGGTGTCAATTTCGATGTAACCGAGCTGAAGGAAACCGAAGCGGCATTGCGCGAGAGCGAGGCCCGCCAGGTTCGTATCCTCCAGGCCGCGAATGACGGCATCTGGGAGTGGTACGCCAACAGCGGCGGTTTTCATTTTTCCAGCCGCTGCTGGGAGCTGCTCGGCTACGATGACCAGGATGATGTGATCACCCGTGGCGAGAACCGCCTGCGCGTCTGGCGCAGCCATATCTACCCCGACGACCTGCCCAAATTTGATCGTGCCCTGAGTGACCATATCGAAGGCAAGGGCATGTTCGATATCGAATACCGCGTGCTCAGCAAACACGGTGACCTGCGCTGGATCAGGGCCAGGGGACGTGTGGACATAGACGAGGCGGGCAAGCCGTTCCGCATGTCCGGCACCAACATGGATGTGACGGATGTCAAGCGTGCCGAGGAGCGGGTCATCCAGGCAAAGGAGGCCGCGGAAAAGGCCAACCGCGCAAAATCGGAGTTTCTCTCGAGCATGAGCCACGAATTGCGCACACCGCTCAATGCCATCCTCGGTTACGCCCAATTGTTCGAATACGATGGCAACCTCAGCCAGGTACAGCTGGACAACATGCGCGAAATCCGCAAGGCGGGCCAGCATTTGTTGCAGTTGATCAATGATGTCCTGGATCTGGCCAAGATCGAATCCGGCAAGATGACCGTCTCGCTGGAGCCGGTGCTGGTGTCGCGCGTGATCGCCGAGTGCTTCACGCTGATCCAGCCCCAGGCGGATGCGCGCGGGGTAAGGCTGTATTCAACGCTCAACAGCTTGGAAAGTACTTATGTCATTGCCGACAATGTCCGGCTGAAACAGGCGTTGATCAACCTGCTCAGCAATGGGGTCAAGTACAACACGCTGGGTGGAGAGCTGGAGTTGTGCCTATCCCTGCTGGAACCGGATTCGATGCGCATCCTGGTGCGCGATACCGGCCACGGTATAGCCGTCGAGCGCCAGGCTGAGATGTTTCAGCCATTCAATCGCCTGCATGCCGAACATTCCATGGTCGAAGGCTCGGGTGTCGGCCTGGTCATCACCAAACAGCTGGTGGAAATGATGCAGGGCAAACTGGATTTTGTCAGCCGCGAGGGGGTGGGTACCGAATTCTGGATCGACCTGCCGCTCTCCCTGGAATGGAACCAGGATTTACTGGCGGCGGGCAAACACCGCAGCGACAGCCAGGAGCCCGCGGCACTTCAGGTGGAACGCGAGTGCCGCATCCTGTATATCGAAGACAACCCTTCCAACATCCGTTTGTTGCAGCAGATATTCGCACGCTATCCCCAGGTCAGCCTGGATGTGGCGGAAGAGGCATTCCTCGGGATTTACAAGGCGCGCAGCGGCAGGCCGGATGTGATCATCCTCGATATCAACCTGCCGGGTATGGATGGCTATGAAACCCTGTCGGTATTGAAGCGCGATTCGGTTACCGGCGGTATTCCCGTGATTGGACTGTCCGCGAATGCCATGCCTTATGACATCGAGCGGGGCAGGAGTGCCGGGTTTTACGATTACCTGACCAAACCGGTGGATATTAATCGTTTGATAACGGTTTTGAATGAGTTGTTGGCCTAGCAGGCTGCTGAAATACCCACCTGCTCCAACAATCCACCTGTTTGGTGGGCCAGTCATTGGCCAAGGAAAACATCTTTTGTAGCCATAAATTTACCCGTGTCATAGCCCTTGTCAGCACCAACCTGGCTGTCCAAGGGACTAGCCGGCCCTCGTTCATGTACGCCCACCACATGGGTATAAATCATGGTGGTGCTCACATCGTTATGGCCCATCAGTTCCTGGATATTGCGAATATCCGCACCCGCTCGCAGCAGGTTGGTGGCAAAGGAATGGCGGAAGGTATGGCAGCTCGCCTTTTTATGAATCGCCTCCATCGCACGCAGGCCCGAGCCGTACATCAGACTTGCCGCCAGCTTGTGATCTCTTTGCATCTGCGACAAAACACGCATGGCTTCTTCGTGAGTAAACACTGTGGGTAAATGACGCCCCTTATGTGTTTTGGCAAAATGAATATCACCAAGATTACGATTCAGAAATTGCTTGTAAAGAAACACCACAGCATTGAGCGCGGTTTTTTGTGTATTGATAGCGACATTACGGTGATTGGCCAGATTGGACTTCCCCCGGTACAGTAGACACTTCCAGGCTATGATTTGGACTTCCCCCGGTACAGTAGACACTTCCAGGCTATGATTTAGCCATAGGAGGAGCCGTATGAATAATCCCAGATATACCCCTGAATTTAAAGAGGAAGCCGTCCGTCAAATCATCGATAGAGGCTATTCCGTCGCCGAAGTGGCTGATCGCCTGGGTGTCTCGGCCCACAGCCTGTACAAATGGGTCAAAGCCGTTAAACCGGATAAAACGGACGAACAAGCCGCCGATCTGCTGGCCGCCAAAACGGAAATTCTCAAACTAAAAGCACAGCTTAAGCGCACGGAGGAGGAGCGCGATATCCTAAAAAAGGCCGCGCGGTACTTTGCCAAAGAGCCCGAGTAAAGTACGCCTTTATCCTGGAACACCAGACGATGTTCCGTATCGCGACGATGTGTCGGGTACTTCGCGTGGCTCGTGCCGGCTATTACAAATGGCTCCATAAACCGCTGTCTGACCGGGCTAAGGAAGACCAGCGCTTGTTAGGGCTTATCCGTGATTCCTATGAATCCAGCGGTGGCGTCTACGGAGCACCCAGGGTCTTTCAGGACCTTCGTGAAGTGGGGGAAACCTGTGGAAAGCATCGCGTGGCTCGACTCATGAAGACAAATAAAATCAAGGCGTTGCGGGGTTATAAGGCACCCAGAGCGATTGCAGGACGTCCATCACTGATTGCGCCTAACACACTGAATCGCGCCTTTACGGTGTCACAGCCTGATACCACCTGGGTGACGGATATTAGTGTGCCGCAGCAAGCTGCGAGAGAGATGAGGGAGTGTGGCCCCTCGT
>CAYWCW010000036.1:5524-35678 GCA_964456865.1 uncultured Cellvibrionaceae bacterium | reverse complement strand
GCCAGGGTTTTTTCCGCGTCTCCACTCCCCACCAGGTTGCAGCCGCTGACCGCGGCAGCAAGAGCGAGAATCAACACCAGACGCAGGCGCTTCATGGCCCTTTCCTCCGCAGGGCGGCGTCGTAGAGCCGTGCCACCGACAGATGCGCCTGGGCCAGGTGGGCGCGCAACTGGTCCACCTGGCGCGCCAGCTCGCTGTCGATGGCATCGCGCAGGGCGGCGGTCCGGCTGTCGATCAGGTTGTCGGTGGCGGCCAGGTGGCGGCGGGTATCCACCTGCAATTGCGCCAGCCGGTCCAGTTGCGCGGCGATATCCTGATGCCCCTCCAGCAATTGCGCGATCCGCGTCCGGGTAGCATCGAGATCAGCGAGTTCCTGCGTGATGATCCGGTGATTTTTTTCGGCCTGCCAGCGCCGGTCCGGATACATCTGGGCGGCGCGCCACAGGAGTATGCCGCGGTAAAGCCGCAGCTGTTCCTCCCGGTCGCGGGTATCCTCGCCGGTGGTCTTGAGCCGTGCCAGCACGGTGTCCGCCCGTTCCAGCCGCGCGTGCAGTGCACGGGTCCGGTCATCGGCCAGGGCCAGGTAATCCCCACGCTCGTCGATGATCGCCAGACGGGTCTCCAGATGTTCCTTGGCGTTTGTCAGCCGGGCGAGGTCCGCCGCATCGACTTGCCGGGCCAGTTGCGTTTCGCCACTGTCGCGCCGTTGCCGTTTTTCGTCGAGCATGCCGGTGTAGAGCGTCAACTTGCTATCCCAATCCCGCAACAGGTCGCGCAGGCGCAGGAGGTCGCGCAGGTCGAGCACCTGGGCCTGGAAATTGGTCCGTGCGAAGAGATGGCTGAGATAGGCGGAGCGGGTTTTGATGATGCTGACGCGGCTGAGCCTGAGCCAGTTGTTGCCGTCATCGGTGATGGCGGCGGTCAGCATGCCGGGGTCATCGGCCGGTTCGCGCAGGCGTTCATCGGATTCGGGCTTCCCGCCGACCAGGGTGAGCAGCTCACCTGGCGTCAGGTCTGCCCGCATCTGGCCGAGACGCTGGATTTCATCGGCAAAGCGGTTTTCGGCGGACTGGTAGGCAGCCAGGGCTTCTCCCTCGGCGCCGAGTTTTTCGTAGGTGAAGGCCAGGGCCAGTTGCGCTTCCTGCACCTCGGGATATAGCAGACTGCCCTCGCTCAACAACTGCCAGGGGCGCAGGGCCAGTGTGTATTGTTCCTGTTGCAGGGCCGCCCAGCCGTAACCGAGCAGGGCGCGGTTGGCCCGCGGCTCGCCCTGGCGTACCCGGGTGAATTCAGCAATGGCGCCAGCGTAGCTTTTTTCGTGCAGGTAGGTGTAGCCGAGCGCCGTGTAGGCGCGGTCGCGCAGTGCCAGGAACTCGCGCCTGGCATTGGGGGTGTCCGGCACCTTGGTGGTTACCAGCGCGCGGTAATAGTCGCGAGCCTGGGCATAATCGCCCTGGCGGGCAAAAGCGGCACCCAGGTTGTAGAGGGTATGCGGACTCCAGTCGCGCAGGGTCTTGTCGTCGAGCTGGCGCAGGGGGATGGGTGCCAGCTGGTTGCGGCGGATTTGCAGGTTGATCCTGAGACTCTCCATTTCCGCGCGCAGACGCGGCGACAGCCGGCTGCCCACGCGGGCAAAACTCTGCTCGGCGTCCGCCCAGTTGCCCCGGGTGTAATGCAGCTTGCCGAGATAGAACCAGGCCGCATCGCGCTGGGCCTGCGGCCGGGAGTCATCCTGCAGCAGCCGGAAGAACAATTGCTCGGCGTGGCTCTCCATGCCGAAGGCCAGGCTGATGCCGCCGGCGATCAGTTCCGGGTGTTCGCCATGGCCCTGGATGCCATCGCGGGTGTCGGCCACCATGAGTTCGCTGATGGCTTGCAGGTAATCCTGCTGGTAATAGTGATAGAGGCTGACACCGTAGCGCAGGTCGGCAACGCTGGTCTTGGGCTTGGCTTGGAGCACCCCCGGCGACAGGCACAGCCACGCCAGCGCGAACCAGGCACAGCCCGGCGCGCAATACCGGCGAAAGGCGGGAATCAGAGCGGCCATGCTTTGATATCGAAAACCGGCTGCATCATGGCGGTGGAGTCGATGATGCGCAGCTCGAGCACCAGCGGCGCCTGGGTCTTGGTCACCACCAGCCTGGCTGCGCGCTTGTAATCCTGGTGCGGGCCCCGGCCGGTGAAGAAAGCGGCGATTTCATGCTCGCCGCTTTTGAGGTTGCCCACGTACAAACGCTGCACACCGCCGCGGAACAGGGCGTTCACCTGCTTGTCGGTATACAGCTCGGCGGCGACCAGTTGATTGTCGATTTCCAGCCTGACGGCATCCAGATTGAAGTAATGGCCGAGGTCCATGGAAACGTAGATCACCACCTGGGTGCTGGCGGGATACAACAGTTCTTCTTCCAGGATCAGCAGGTCGCGGTTGAGGGTGAGTACCGCTTCCTTGAGCGATTCCAGTTCCGGCAGCGGTGGGCTGGTTTCCAGCGTGTCCTGGGCGCCTGCCGGAAGCGTGATGAGCATCAGCAATGCCAAAAGCGGCATGGCCAGTGATTTTCCCAAGGTGCTGATCATGCGCGTCGTCTCCGCTCCGTTGTCGTCCGGTTAATCAAAATTGTTGCCGGGCCGGTTGGCCATTCTAGAAGCCGCCCGGGACATCAGGTGTGATCGCTTCCACACTTGCCTGGCGGCTGATCAGTTATTTTCCGGTGCCTCCTGCGGCGACGGCGGCATGAGCCCCTGGCTGTAGTGTACCTTGCCGGCACTGGTGATGATGATCGCGTCAAAATCCGGCAGGCGGTCGATGAGCGCCAGGCCTTTTTCCACACCCATGACGAATACCGCCGTGGACAGGGGATCGGTATCGAATCCCCGGGGGCCTATGACCGTGACACTGGCGATGCCGGTGGCCGAGGTGCCGGTGCGCGGATTGAGGATATGGTGGACGCGGATACCCTGGCCATCGATGAAAAAACGCTCGTAATCGCCCGAGGTGGAAATGGCGCAGTCTTCCAGCGGCAGGGTGATGGCGATGTCGTCCTCGCTGCGCGGATTGCGGATACCCACCAGCCAGGGGCGCCCCCGGCGGTTGCCCAGCACACGGCTGTCGCCGCCGGCACTGACACTGGCCTGGGTCACGCCATGATCCCTCTGCAACAGGTCGGCGACCCGGTCCACCGCGTAACCCTTGGCGATGCCACCCAGGTCCAGGTAAACCCGGGGGTGTTCGAAATAGACCTGGTGGCGGGCGGCGTCCAGGCGTACCCATCGGTAGTTGATGGCGGGCAGCAGTTCGGCGCGGGTTTCATCGTCCGGCTTCTGGCCGCGGCGGTAATCGTAGTAGCGACCCAGGGAGGCGTAGGTGATATCGAAGGCGCCCTCGCTCAGCCGGCCGTAATGGAGTGACCTTTCCAGCAGCAGGGCCAGCTCGGGTGAAATTGCCAGGGGTTCTTCCGCGCTGGCCAGGGGGGCGAGGCGGTTGGCACGGGATAATTGGCTGGTCTCGATGTAGGGGCTGAATTCGGCATCTATGCGGCGCATTTCCGCCATGGCGGCCGCCAGCGCCGCCCGACCCTGATCCGCATCCTCGTGCCACAGGCTGACACTGACCCGGGTGCCCATGATGTCCTGCTGATCTTCGTGCCAGTCGGCTGCCAGGGGCAGGCTCAGAGCCAGCAGCAGACTTGCCAGCCAGCGCCCCATGGCGTCAGAACTCCAGTTCAACCCGGTAGCGGGTCTTACCCTGGGCGTCGGTTTCGCTGCCGCTGGTGACCATGGCGATCCAGGCGTCGGCTTGTACCTCGTTCATGAATTCGCGGGTCATGCTCAGGTTGCCGCGGGCGGAACCGCCACCCCCGGCGGCCAGGTGGATATCCAGTTCGACTTCGGTGGGGCCGTCGAGGTGGAAGGTGTTGAGCTGGATACCGCCCTGGCCATCGTCGCGCAGGTTCGCGCCGTAACCGCCGAGGGGCATCCAGTGCCGGCCGTTGTGGATCCGCGCATTGGTCCAGCTCATCTTGCCGGTCAGGGATTGCAGGAAATCGCCCCGCACCTGCATCTGTTCGATCTGGGCAAACACCTGGCCGTCCACCTGCAACGGCAGGTTCCGCAACACATTGGCGGGGAGGTTGATGCTGGTGTTCTCCAATCGCAGGTCGCCGCTGAGTCCGGCGCACACGCGCCCGTCGATCTCCTGCCGCTCCTGCCGGGTTTGCAGGCGGGCGCAGGGCTTGAGCGTCAGCAGGGTCCAGGGTTCCAGCTTCCATTCCAGCTGGCCCAGGGCGTAGTCGTGGCCATCCACCTTGAAGCTCGTCAGGCTCGCGCGCCCGTGCCAGAGGGTGCCGGTGACGCCGCTCAATGCCAGCTGGCCGCTCTGGGTCATGGCATAGGCGCCCCAGGTGGCGGGCACCTGGCGCAGGGCAAAGACCAGCCAGAGCACCAATCCCAGCAGGACCCATCCCACGATACCCAGGGACAGCCCCTGTTTCACACCACTCGTTACACTGCTCTCAGTCGCCATAAATCACTCGTTTTCATTATTCCCGGGTCAGTTCTTCTGCAGGCGGATGGTCGCGTTGACCAGTCCCGGGTCATTGGTTGCCGCGAGGGAGAATTCGCGCACCCGTACCTGATGCTGCACTTCCAGGTCGTAGATCCACTGCATCAGTGCCCCATAGGCCACCCGGTCGAGTCGCACCCTGGCTTCGCCGGCGGTGCCCGGCTGGAACTGGCTGATGCTGATGCCATTGGCCTGGAGGCTGGAATAGACCAACTGGCTGATGTTGTCACCGCCCTGCGTCGGATTGGTTTGCTGGTTGCGCGCCTGTTCCAGGCGGGCGGCCAGCGTTTGTACCCGGCCGAGGGACTGGCTGGCGGCGGCATTGGCCTGGAGCTGGGCATCACGCTGCTTGGCCAGCGGGTTGAGCAACAGGATCCAGAGCAGCCCGATCAGGAGTGCCAGCGCGCAGGCCAGCAGGGCGGTCTGTTCGCGGCGGTTGAAACGGCTGAGGTATTGAAAGACTTTATCCATGGCGGTTCTCGCGGCGCGGGGCTAGGGGTTGGCGCTGATTTTCAGGCGCGCGCTGTGGGTGTTGCCCGAGGCGCTGGCGCCCAGCAACTCGGCCCGCAGCCCTTGCTGTTCTATCTGGCTGGCCAGGTTCTGGATGGCATTGAATTCCTGTGCCTGGAGCTGCATGTTGATTTCGCCGGCGTCGCCGGTGTACTGCACGCTGCGCAGGTTGACGCCGCTGTCGGCCAGGGGTGGCATTACCTGGGAGAGCAGGCGCACCAGGCTGCCACCCTGCCCCGACGGCTGGAGCTCGCGCACCAGGCCGGCCAGCTGCCGCTCCGGATCGACGATGGCGCCCTGGGGAACGGCGCGGCGGTACACGGCCTGCATTTCCTGGCGGATCGCGAGGTTTTCCTGGCGGAATTCCCGGATCTGGTATCCCTGTATGCCCAGATGGATGGCCAGGCAGATGCCGGCAAACACGGCCACGTGCTGCCAGTAACGCCACCAGCGCTCTATGGGCAGGCGCTGGGAAAACTCGCCCTGGCAGAGATCGATGCCGGGGGCGGCATAGTCGAGTACCCAGGGGTCCACCAGGGTGCGCGACGCGACCTGGGCATGCAGGGCGGTGGGCAGTATGTCGGCAGCGGCATCCAGGTCGGCCTCGCTGTTGCCGCGCAGGTCGATCAGCGGCAGCGTGTCCACCTGTTTCCGGTTGGTGAGGAGCAGTTCCAGCGCCAGCCGCGCATGGGGCAGGTCGACGCTGAAACCCAGATGGCTCGCGTGGCGCACCAGCAATACACGGTCCTGTACTTGCAGGGTCCAGTGGTCTTCCGCGGGTGCGTCCTCCTCCGCCGGCTCTGTGGCCAGTGGCAGCGTGAGTGGCGCGGACCAGCAGCGGATGACCTCGATACCCAACTCGGCCAGTTGGGCAAACACCTGTTGCAGCCAGGCCTTTTCGATGTAGGCGATACAGGTCGTGCCCTTGTTCAGAGGGCCCAGGGCAAAGTGAAAACGGTCCACGTCGCCCACCACGGTTTCTTCCAACTGAAAGGGCAACAGGCTGCGCAGGTGTTTCTTTTCTTTTTCGCTGTATTCCAGGGTGCGAGTGACCACCTTGGTGCCGGGCACGATCAGCCAGGCCTGGTGGCTGCCGCCCTGGAGCGCCTCGGCCAGCTGTTCGGACGAGCCCTCGCCGGATGAGCCGGCCAGGGGCTGCTGCGCCGCGTCCAGCCAGCACCAGCGGTAGTGGTCGGCGGCGCGGTTGATGTAAAGCACGAGTTGATCGGACATAGGTCTGGTTGTTGTTGTCGGTTCCGGTTGTTGTCGGCAGCCTGCTGTGGGCAGTCCGCTACTGGTAATCGTCCACGCGCATCAGTGCCTGGATGCTGGTGCCATCCCGCTGCAGCAGGCTGCGCTGGATGCGGTGCTGGTTGACCAGCGTTACCTGGGCCCGCAGCCAGAAGAAGCGGGTGCTTACCGCCAGTCCATTGGTGTCCAGGTTGCCATTGCCCACCACCAGGTTCCAGGTGCTGGCCAGGTCTTCCAGGCTGGCGTAGAAACCTGCTTCCGGCAGGGATTCGATCAGCTGCTGGGCATCGGCTTCCGTCAGCGGCTCCAACTGCTCGGACGCGTTTAGCGTGCGCAGCAGCTGGGGCGGCATGGTATTCACATTCATCGGCTCGGGCCCCGGCAACACGGTCACGAACTGGCGCAGCCAGGTCATGAGCTGTGGCGTCATATAACGCACCAGGCGCAGTTCGTCCAGGCTGATGAACGGCCCGTTGGCCGCCTGGTAAGGCATGTCCTGGGATTGGTAGAAATAGGATTCGGCGCCGCCGAATCCGGATTCCTCGTCATCCGGGTCCATCCAGTCCACCAGGGTTTCCAGCAGCGCCACCGCCTGATCCAGTGGCATGGGCTCGGGCATGGTCTGCAGGAGCCGCAAAAAACGGCGCTGTGGCTCACTGTAGCGCTCCGGGCTGTTGGCCGGTTTCTCGGGCACCAGCGGGGTGTTGAGGCTGTTGAGATTCAGCAACCCGCTGGCATCCGAGAGCCCGCCCGCGAGCCAGCCGCCGTCGATGGGATAGGTCATTTCCATATCCCAGCCTTCCCCCGGGTAATCCACCGTGGGTTCGTCTTCCTGCAACCAGTGGATCGCCAGGGTTTCCGCACCCTGGAGATAGGACCTGGCCTGGAGCCCGTGCCAGCGGTTTTCCGCCCGCGTCAGGCTCAACTGGTAATCGTTGGCGAACTTGATGCTGAGCCCGGCCACGATCGCCACGATCAGGATGGCCATGATCAGCACAGTGCCCCGCTGGCTAGCGGCCGATTTCGAACAGGCGCGCACTGGACCCCGACCCCTCGAGTTCAATGGTGATTTCCACGGCCAGCGGCAGCGGCGACGCTTCGTTCTGGTCCGGTCCCGGCCACACGGGTTCCCAGTCGCTGGAATAGCCGTGGCCATCCAGGGCGCTGCGTCCCCGGCTTTGCAGTGTCTGCGCCGACAGGAACCGCAACTGTATATCTTTTACGCCGCTCAGCAGTTCCTGCTGGGCGGCCTGGAATTCAAAATCCATGTCTTCCGCCGCGAGGTTGAGTTCCGGCAGGTAGCTGCGCCAGAGAACACCTTCACTGACCCGGTAGTTGACCCGCTGCATGTCGCTGCGCAGCCGCTCCAGGGGATTGATCCAGCCCCGGCGCGAGAACATCAGCACGGATTGCTCCGCGTTGTCGCCGCTGGTGCGCAGGCTCGCGGCGGCGAATTCAAAACGCAACCCGCGCGGACCCGCCTCGGGCGGCAGGGCCTGGCGCAGGTCGGCGGCGATCAGCTGCCAGGTGCGGTCCAGCTCGTTGATCTCGCGCAGGACCCGTCCCGTGGCTTCAGAGCCACCACTGGCCGCGCTCATCGCCTGGTAGGCCGCCACCGCGATGATGGCGGCGATGGCCAGTGCCATGAGCACCTCGACCAGGGTAAAGCCTTTTACGCTACGGCTATTCACGGACGAATCCCGACAGCAGGGCCAGGCGTTCGCCGTTATCGTTGCCCTGGCGCTGGCTGACACTAATATCCAGACGGTAGAAATTATCCACGTCGGTGGCTTCGCTCAGCGCTTCCCAATACCACTCGGCGCCCGCCATCTGTACCTGGCCGGTTTCGCGGTCCTGCAGCCGTTCCTGGGGAAAGTACTGCTGGCGCAAGCGGATGCGCGTCATTTCGTTTTCCGCCACCCAGTGGGCGTAGGTTTTCTCCCGGATCTGTCCCGCGCCATCCAGCTGGGCCATGACCAGCAACAGCATGGCCGGCAAGGCCAGCGCTACGACCACCAAAGCAACCATGACTTCCAGGAGGGTAAAACCCCGGCTGGCATGGGCGTTTACACGGCAGTTGCGCAGCGCCATCGTCTATCGGCTCCGTTGTTCGGCGGCCAGCTCGGCTTCGCGGTTGAGCCAGCGCATTTGGCCGAGCATGTCCACCTCGATACGTTGCACCGCGTCCGGATCGCGCTGGTCGAAGCGTTCGGCCGGATAGATCGCCAATTCCAGGCGCGTGGACTCGCCGCTGGGATGGAACACCAGCACGGGCGGCTGTGGCGTCCGCTTGGCGTCATAAGTCCAGGTCTCCGTCTCCACCACCAGCTCCAGCTGCAATTCTGCCGGCAGGCAGTGTTCATCCAGCGCTTCGCTCACCTCCTGCCAGCTGTGGCCGAGCCAGCGGCGCCAGCTGTAGCACCATTGATCGTTGAGCGAGTTCGCCTGGCCGCGCGGCTCGACAAACAGCCCCAGGACCTGGGTGTTGAGCAACGCCTGCTCGGCGACGAAACTGGCGCGGCGCATGAACTCTTCCGCTTCGCGCCGAGCGTCCGAACGGTCGTCCCGGCCGATGGCCAGGGATACCAGCCCCAATGCCATGCCCATGACCAGTACCACCATCATGAGCTCAAGCAGGGTAAAGCCGGTCTGGCGGGACACGGTGTCCGTCCGGGTTATTCGCCGAGAGTGGGCTGGTCCCACACACTCATGTCGGTGTTGGTGCCTTCGCCACCGGAAAGCCCGTCGGCGCCCAGGGTATAGATGTCATAGTCATGGGCTTCGCCCGGGCTGACATACAGGTAGGGGCGGCCCCAGGGGTCCACGGGCAGGGTTTCCAGGTAGTTTTTCCAGTTGCGCGGCACCGGCGTTATGCTCGGCCGGGTGACCAATGCTTCCAGGCCCTGCTCGGTGGAGGGATACTGGAAGTTGTCGATACGGTACATCTTGAGCGCGGTCTGTATGGCCTTGAAGTCCGCCTGGACTTTCTGCGCCCGCGCTTCATCGGCGCGGCCGATGACGTTGGGGGCCACGATGCCGACCAGCAATCCGATGATGACGATCACCACCATGATCTCGATCAGGCTGAAGCCCTGTTGGCGAATGTTGAGGGGCATGTTCATAAGGTTTTCTCCACAGCATTGGGTGGTCCGGGCCGGGGCCCTAGACCAGTTTGTTCAAATCCAGTATGGGCATAAGTATCGCCAGCACGATCAGGCACACGGAGACACCCATGAAGACGATCGTCAGGGGCTCCAGCAGGCCCATGGTCATGCCCAGCACCCCTTCCAGTTCGCGCTCCTGGTCCCGCGCGGCGTTGTCCAGCTGTTGCGGCAGGGTGCCGTTGGTCTCACCACTGGCCACCAACTGAACCAGCAGTGGCGGAAAGGTTCCCGCGTTTTCCATGGCCCGGTAGAGGCTGCTGCCCTCGCGCACCGCGTTGGCCACCTGCTCGCAGGAGTCCTGCAACAGGCGGTTGGTCATCACCTGGCCGGCGATGGTCAATGCCTGCAACAGCGGCACACCACTGCCGCTCAACAGACTCAGGGTCGCGGCGAAGCGGGCCGAGTTGACCTGCCGCACCAGGTTGCCGATGACCGGCAACCGCAGCTGCATGCGGTGCCAGCGCATCTTGTAGGCTTCGATGCGCAGCAACCGGCGGATGCCGATGGTCAGCGCCACCAGGCCGAAGAAACAGTAGATGCCCCAGTTGATAACGAAGTCGCTGGTGGCGATCAGGGCTTCGGTGAGCCAGGGCAGCTGCCGCTTGTTCTGATCGAAGATCTTGACCAGGTCCGGCACCACAAAGGCCATGAGCAGCACGATCACCGAAACGCTGATGACCAGCAGGACGATCGGGTAGATCATGGCCAGTTTGATGCGCTGCTGCATCTGCTGGCTGCTTTGCGTGTAATCGGCCAGCCGTTCCAGCACGGGGCCCAGGTACCCGGAACTTTCACCCGCCCGCACCAGCGCGCGGTACATCTCGTTGAAGGCGGCGGGCTGTTCACCCATGGCCTGGGCCAGACTGAAACCTTCGAGCACCTTGGTGCGCACCTGGAGCAGCACCTGCTTGACCTGCTGCTTGGTATTTTGACGCGCGGTGGCATGCAGGGCTTCGTCCAGCGGCAGGCCGGATTTGACCAGTGACGCCAGCTGGCGCGTGACCAGGCTCAGGTCGCGGGTGTTGAGGCGCCCGCCGCGGCGCAGGAAGCTGAAGCTTGCCTCACTGCCCTTGTCCGCCTTGCCATTGACGCTGACGACTTCCAGCGGCTTGAGTTTCTTGGCGCGCAGCTGGCTGCGTACCTGGCGTTCGGAATCGCCCTCGATGACGCCCTTGATCGCCTTGCCCGATTCGTTGAGCGCGCGGTAGCTGTAGGCACCCATGGTTCACATCCTAGAGCTGGGTGGTGACACGCAGCACTTCCTCGATGCTGGTGACCCCATTGAGCACGCACTGGCGACCGTCATCGCTGATGGACGGACTGTATTTGCGCGCTTCCGCCAGCAATTCCTGCTCGCCCGCCTGTTCGTGGATCAGGTGGCGCAACCGCTCGTTGATTTCGATCAGCTCGTAGATGCCGCGGCGCCCGCGATAGCCCTGATGGTTGCAGTGCTTGCAGCCCAGGGGGCGGAAAATAGGCGTGTTTTCCGGCAGCTTGAGCATGTCGCGCTCGGCATCGCTGGGCTGATAGGGCTCCTTGCAGTGGTTGCAGAGCACCCGCACCAGGCGCTGCGCCATGACCACCTCGAGACTGGATGCCAGCAGGAAGGGCTCGACACCCATGTCCTTGAGGCGCATGACCGCGCCTATGGCGGTGTTGGTGTGCAGGGTGGACAGTACGAGGTGGCCGGTCAATGACGCCTGGATGGCGATCTCGGCGGTCTCGCCGTCGCGGATCTCGCCCACCATCACCACGTCCGGGTCCTGGCGCAGGATGGCGCGCAGGCCGCGGGCAAAGGTCATGTCCACCTTGGCGTTCACCTGGGTTTGGCCGATGCCCGGCAGGAGGTATTCAACCGGGTCCTCGATGGTGAGGATGTTGCGGCTGCGGGTGTTGATATGGCTCAGGCTGGCATAGAGGGTCGTGGTCTTGCCCGAACCCGTGGGGCCCGTGACCAGGATGATGCCGTGGGGCTTGAGCAGCGCGCGGGACAGTTTTTCGTAGACCTGGGCGGGCATGTCCAGCTGTTCCAGCTTGAGCTGGCCGGCGGCCTGGTCGAGCAGGCGCAGCACGATGCGCTCGCCAAAGGCCGAGGGGATGGTCGATACCCGGATATCCACCGCGTGACCCGCCAGGCGCACCGTGATGCGGCCGTCCTGGGGCAGGCGTTTTTCGGCGATATCCAGCCGCGCCATCACCTTGAGGCGCGACACCAGCACCGGGGCCAATTCCGCCTTGGGTGACAACACTTCATTGAGCACCCCGTCGATGCGGAAGCGCACGGAAACCCGATCCTCGAAAGGTTCCAGGTGGATATCCGAGGCACCCTCGCGCACGGCCTGGGAGAGGATGGCGTTGATCAGGCGAATGACCGGTGCGTCATCGTCGCCAGCCAGCAGGTCGGTGCGGTCCGCGAGGTCGTCCGCCAGCGACGAGAGATCGTATTCCGCGCCCAGGTCTTCGGCGGCGCGCTGGGCGGCGCCGTCGCCGCTCTGGTATTCGCGGGTCAGGCGGCGCTGGAAATCCTCGGCGGGAATCTCTTCAAGGGTGAAATCCGCACCCAGAAAGCGTTGCAGCTCCAGCAGTATGTCCAGGTTGAGCCCGGGGCGGTAGGTGAGCTTCCGGCTGTCTTCCTCTTCGAGCATGACACCGTGGTTGGACGCAAAGGCGAAGGGCAGCCGTACCCGGGTGGCCGTGGCCGCGCTCGCGGGCTGCTCCTCCTCGGCCTCCAAGTCTACCAGGGGCTCGTCGCGGATATCGTCCAGGGATGCCAGTTCACCGCTCACGGATTATTCCTCGATGGACTCTTTCAGGGCCTGGTTGCGGCGGCGGGCTTCTTCCACGGCGCGGTTGGCCTCTTCCCAGTCGGGCAGGACAGGCATGGAACGGCTGTTGACCAGGATGCCATGCTGACGGCGGAGCAGTTCCTGTTCATTGCGGATCAGGCGGTATTTCTCCGCGGTGGCACCAGTGAGCATCTTGTCGTCGCGGATGACCGTGGCGCGGATGAAGACCAGCAGGTTGGTTTTCAGGTTGCGAGATGTCTGGGTGCGGAAGGCATGGCCCAGGATCGGAATGCTGCCCAGCAGCGGCACACGGGTATCCGAGGTCTGGACTTCGTCGCGGATCAGGCCGCCCAGCACCACGGTCTGGCCATCGGCCAGCAGGATCTGGGTTTCTATTTCGCGTTTATTGGTGGCCACGCCGTCGATGCCGTCGATGTTCGCCAGGCTGGAGACTTCCTGCTTGATATCCAGCACCACGGTGTCCCCCTCATTGACGTGGGGAGTGACTTCCAGGGTGATACCCACGTCCTTGCGGTCGAAGGTATTGAAGGGGTTGGTCGGCGTGCTGCCGCCGGTGCCGATGGCGGAATAGGAACCGGTCTGGATAGGCACTTCCTGACCGACCTTGATCTGGGCCTTGTTGTTGTCCGTGGTCAGCAGATTTGGCGTGGACAGGATGTTGGAGGCGCTGTTGGATTGCAGCATTTTCAGAATGCCGAGGAAGTCGGTCCTGCCGTCGATGCGGCCCAGGCCGAATATCTGGCCGGGGATGCTGCTCAGTCCGGCCGCCAGATTGGCCGTGCCCGCCGCCGTCATGTCAAAGGCTGCGGCACCCAGTCCGCCCAGCAGGCGGTCGCCACGGGTGGAACTGCCGAAACCGTAATCCTCGTTGCGGTACATCCACTGTACACCCAGTTCGCGTCCGGCATCGCCGGTGATCTCGACGATGATCGCTTCCACCAGCACCTGGGCGCGGCGGATGTCCAGGCTGTCCACCACCACCAGCAGGGATTCCATGGTGTCCGGATCGGCGGTGATGAGCACGGCGTTGGTGCTTTCATCCGATTGGATGTTGGCCATGGTCTGGGGTGGGGGTGCGCCCTCGCCACCGCGTGGCTGGGACAGACTCTGCACCATGCCGTTGAGCACCTTGGCCACATCTTCCGCCTTGGCGTACTTGAGGTAGACCACGCGGAAATTGCTGTTCTTGGTCTGCGGCCGGTCCATGCTGTCGATCAGCAGCTTGACCCGCTGGCGTTGCAGGTCGTCACCGCTGACGATCACACCGTTGATGCGCTTGTCGGCCACCAGTACCACGGGGCTGGTGGTCATGCCGCGGTTGGGATCGGGCTTTTCCAACTGGCTGATGATGTTGACCACTTCCGTGGCCTGGGCATAGCGCAGCTCGATCATCTCGGTGCCGATCATGGCTGACTGGTCGATCTGGGCGATGATCTCGTTGAGGCGGATGATGTTGGCGCGGGTGTCGGTGATGATGAGCGCGTTGCTGGAATCGTAGGCGGAGATGTGGCCGTACTGGGGCACCAGGGGGCGCAGGGTGGGCAGTACCTTGGCGGCGCTGATGTTCTTCAGCTGGATGACCTGGGTGATGTAGGTGTCATCCACCTCGGTGACCCGGGTTTCATTGGGTACGGGCAGGGAGCGGGCATCGCGGTTGGGCACGATGCGCACCACGTTGCCGCTCTCGATGGCGGTGAACCCGTGCACATCCAGCACCGACAGGAAGAGCGCATAGAGTTCCTGGCTGTTGAGCGGCCGGGTATTGATCAGCTTGACCGGTCCGCGCACCTTGGGATCGATGATGATGGTTTTGCCCGTGGCCTCGGCCATGAATTTGATCACTTCCTGGATATCGCTGTCCTTGAAGTTGGGTGTCCAGGTTTGCTGGGCATGCAGCGTCAGGGAAAGAGAGAGGCCGAGCAGCAACGCGACAAGGAATTTTATGGATGGGTAACGCCTGTTCACTCAGAACCTCGCTTACTGAAGCACGATATCGACGGAGATAACGCTGCCGCCGCGCCTGATTTCGAGGCTGGCGGAGGTAGCGTTGCTCATATTGCGGTAGATTTCCATGATCTTGCCCGGGTTGTCCAAGGGCACGCCATTCACGGCGGTCACTATGTCATCGGGCTGCAATCCCAGTGCCGTGAACTGGGCGGCGTTGCGCCCCGGGCGTATTTTGTAACCGACCACCTGGCCACCCTCGCGGTGGATGCTCATGGCGACCACATCGGAAATGTTGCGACTGATCTCGGCGGCTGGATCTGCCGCGGGACCGGCTTCCTGGTATTCCGGATTGTGCTCCACATGCACTGGCGGCGGAGCTTCGTCGGCGGGTATGTATTCGTTTTCTTCCGACCAGCTGCGGCTCACCATGGGTTCGGGCGGCGCCACGTATTGCTGGGTGGCACGCCTGGGACTTCCGGTGTTTTCCTGGTGCAGCCACAGGGATTCCAGGCGGCCGTTGTTGTTCAGGATGACCCGCTGGTCCATCACCCGTGTCAGGGTGACGCCGCGGCCCGCCGGCAGTTCGGCACCGGGTGCATAGACATCCTGCTGTCCGCCGGAGGCGATGATTGCGCGGCCCGCATCCTCGTCATTGGACGCAACGACACCCACCAGCACCAGATTGAGCTGGGTATCCACGGCCGTGTCGGTTTCTTCGGGCGGGGGAAGCGCCGCCGCTTCACTGGCGGCGTCCTCGGACTGGCGGGCCTGGCCGAAAATGTCCAGGCCTTTCAGGGACTGGATATCCACGCCGCTCAGGTTGTCGGTGGCACCCGCATGGCCGGCGACCACCGAAACGGTTGCCGGGGGCAGGCTGGGGCTGGGAACGAGCATCCAGAAGAGTCGCGCGAGGCTGTGGCTCAACCAGATGACCAACAGCAGGATGACAAGGAATTGCCATGTGCGCAGGGGAACGCTCTTCAGCCGACGGGCAAAACCCTGCAACGCCTGCTCGAAGCGTAGGGTGCGCTGATCCAGTGCCAGGCGGGACGAGGCGAGTTTATCCTGCATAGATGGGCCGGTTAACCTTGTGAAATACCCAAGAGACTAGACGCCCCGCAGCCGCGACAGGTTGATGGCGGGCATGGGCCTTATGGTTATAGAGCGCCGGATTGTACTCTATATGAAGGCCAAAAGCGAAAAAGCTGCCGCGTTCGCCAGGGCCCTGCGGCAGAGATCGTCTGAACCCCTTCCCGGTTCCCGGGAAGGGAAAAAAGATTGCCGGTTCAGGGAACGAATATGACATACCGCCGCTCCCTGGCCACGTAAATCAGACACCGCGCTGTTGCTTGAGCAGGTCGCGGATTTCGGTCAGCAGCGCCTCTTCGCGGGAAGGTTCGGCGGGTGCCGGCTCGGCCGGGGTTTCGGCCTCTTTGCGCTTAAGGCGGTTGATCAGCTTGATCAGCATGAAGATGGCAACCGCCACGATGGTGAAGTCGATCAGCGTCTGGAGGAACTGCCCATAGGAAATGGTGACCGCCGGATTGCCCTCGATGACGCTCGGCAGGGTCACCGCCAGATCGCTGAAATCGACCCCGCCGATCAGCCAGCCAATGGGGGGCATGACAATGTCGTTGACCAGTGAGGAAACGATCTTGCCAAAGGCCGCGCCGATGATGATCCCCACAGCCATATCAATCACATTGCCCTTGACCGCAAATTCCTTGAACTCTTTGATGATGCTCATAGCTGACTCCTGTGACAAAGTAAGTGTGTGGCAGAGTTATAGCGGATCGGCCGTGAAAAACCTAGCGGTCTTTTACGTTCAGGTGTCGATTCCCAGGCTGTCCCAGAGGCTGTCGACCCGCGCCTTGACCTCATCGGTCATGCGGATGGGCGTACCCCACTCGCGGCTGGTTTCCCCGGGCCACTTGTTAGTGGCATCAAAACCGATCTTGGAGCCCAGCCCGGAAACGGGAGAGGCAAAATCCAGGTAATCGATGGGTGTATTCTCGATCATCACCGTGTCCCGCGCCGGGTCCATGCGCGTGGTCATGGCCCAGATCACGTCCTTCCAGTCGCGCGCGTTCACATCATCGTCGGTCACGATGACAAATTTGGTGTACATGAACTGCCGCAGGAAACTCCACACCCCCAGCATCACCCGCTTGGCGTGACCGGGGTACTGCTTCTTCATGGTCACCACCGCCAGGCGGTAGGAGCAGCCTTCCGGCGGCAAATAAAAATCCACAATCTCGGGAAACTGCTTTTGCAGGATGGGCACGAACACCTCGTTGAGCGCCACGCCCAGTACAGCCGGCTCATCCGGTGGCCGGCCGGTATAGGTGCTGTGATAGATGGGGTTCTGCCGGTGCGTGATTCTTTCCACGGTAAAGACCGGGAAGTGATCCACCTCATTGTAATAACCCGTGTGATCGCCAAAAGGCCCCTCGGGCGCCATATCATCCGCGGCGATAAACCCTTCGAGAATGAATTCCGCCGACGCGGGCACGTGAAGATCGCTGCCAATGCATTTCACCACCTCGGTTTTGTCGCCCCGCAGCAACCCGGCAAAGGCGTATTCGGACAGGGTGTCGGGCACCGGCGTCACCGCGCCGAGGATCGTTGCCGGGTCGGCACCCAGCGCCACGGCTACCGGAAAGGGCTTGCCGGGATTCTGCTGCTGGAACTCGCGGAAATCCAGCGCGCCACCGCGATGCGACAACCAGCGCATGATCAAACGGTTTTTGCCGATTTTCTGCATGCGATAGATGCCCAGGTTCTGCCGCTCCTTATGCGGCCCCCGCGTCACCACCAGCGGCCAGGTCACCAGCGGCCCGACATCACCCGGCCAGCAGGTCTGAATCGGCAGCTTGTCCAGATCGACAGCATCGCCCTCCAGCACCACCTCCTGGCTGGGTGCCTTACTCAACACCTTGGGCGCCATGTTCAACACCTGCTTGAAGATGGGCAGTTTTTCCCAGGCGTCTTTAAAACCCTTCGGCGGTTCCGGCTCCTTCAAAAAAGCAAGCAGCTTGCCCACCTCACGCAACGCCTCGACGGATTCCTCCCCCATCCCCAGGGCAACCCGCTCGGGCGTACCAAACAAATTGCCCAGCACCGGAATGTCGTACCCTTTGGGATTTTCAAACAACAAGGCCGGTCCGCCAGCCCGCAATGTGCGATCACAGATCTCGGTCATTTCGAGATAGGGATCTATCTCCTGCGAAATGCGTTTAAGCTGTCCACGCTCTTCGAGCAGCGCGATAAAATCACGGAGGTCACGGTATTTCATAGGAATCAACTGGTTGATGGCTTGTGTAAAAGCTGATGTGGCTGAAATGTACCACAGAGCGCAGCCTGGTATAGAGGCTTGCGGAACCGTAGGAGGCAGGATGCCGACTGCGAGCGTACAAGGATGTATTTACAGCGGGTTCTGCAAGCCTCTATACCAGGCTGTGCGATCCTGCTTGCAAAGTCCCATAAAGAAAAACACCCCGTAGGGTGCTTTTCATCAGTCTTACTTGCGCTTCATCGACAGGAAGAACTCATCGTTGGTCTTGAAGTCCTTCAACTTGTCCACCAGGAACTCCGTCGCCGCCACATCTTCCATATCATTCAGCAGGCGGCGCAGAATCCAGGCACGCTGCAACTCATCTTCCTTCATCAACAGCTCCTCCCGGCGAGTACCGGAGCGACGCACGTTGATGGCGGGATAAATACGCTTCTCCGCGATCTTGCGATCCAGGTGCAATTCCAGGTTGCCGGTACCTTTGAATTCCTCGTAGATCACCTCATCCATCTTGGAGCCGGTATCCACCAGCGCGGTAGCGATGATACTCAGGCTGCCGCCTTCTTCGATATTACGCGCGGCACCGAAGAAACGCTTGGGACGCTCCAATGCATGGGCGTCCACGCCACCGGTCAATACCTTGCCGGATGACGGAATCACGGTGTTGTAAGCACGCGCCAGACGGGTAATGGAGTCCAGCAGGATTACCACGTCTTTCTTGTGTTCGACCAGGCGCTTGGCCCGCTCGATCACCATGTCGGCCACCTGCACGTGACGCGCCGGTGGTTCGTCGAAGGTGGATGCCACGACTTCGCCGCGCACAGAACGCTGCATCTCGGTCACCTCTTCGGGACGCTCGTCGATCAGCAGCACGATCAGATGACATTCGGGATTGTTGCGGGTAATCGCCTGGGCAATGTTCTGCATCATGATGGTCTTACCGGCTTTGGGCGGTGCCACAATCAGGCCGCGCTGGCCCTTGCCGATGGGCGCGATCAGGTCGATGATACGGCCTGTGAGGTCTTCGGTGGAGCCGTTACCCGCTTCGAGCAGCAGACGGGCCTGGGGGAACAGCGGCGTCAGGTTTTCAAACAGGATCTTGTTGCGCGAGCTCTCCGGCTTGTCGAAGTTGATGTCGTTGACCTTGAGCAGTGCAAAGTAGCGCTCACCTTCTTTGGGGGGGCGGATCTTGCCCGAGATGCTGTCGCCGGTGCGCAGATTGAAACGGCGAATCTGGCTGGGTGACACATAGATGTCATCAGGGCCTGCCAGGTAAGAGCTGTCGGCGGAGCGCAGAAAGCCGAAACCATCCACCAGGATTTCAAGGACACCATCGCCATAGATATCCTCACCACTTTTGGCGTGGCGCTTGAGGATGTTGAAGATGATGTCCTGCTTGCGCAGGCGGGCCATGTTCTCAAGACCCATTTCGGTGGCGATATTGATAAGTTCTTCGACGGGTTTGGCTTTGAGATCAGTAAGATTCATAGACTAGGGCTTTGGTTGAGTGGATTGCATGGTTGCGGGAAGGTTTCAGGCCGGTGTTGTGACTGTTCTGTGCGCGATTTGCTGTTATTGGGTTCGCTGACGATATTGGGAACACTAAACTCGCCGGTTAACACTGCTGCAGAAAATAAGGACTTGAAGTTGGCGCTGAGGCCTTGATCGAGACTGTGGCAGGTAACAGTGAGAAGTTCAGACTTGTCCGATTCAGATGGTTGCTGCGGTGGCTGCTTGTGGCAGCGGGCCGGTCAGTAATACAGGTTCGGATGCGGCTGAGTATAGCGATAAACCTCGGGTGGTGCAAAGAAAAATCGGGTTCCGCTCTCGCGGAGCCCGATACCCTGCTGTGAATCAGACCACAGAATCAATAAAATCAATTAATTGCGCGCGCGACAGGGCGCCAACCTTGGTGGCTTCCACGTTACCGTTTTTGAAGATGATCAGGGTTGGAATGCCGCGGATGTTGAATTTCCCGGGGGTTTCCTTGCTGTCGTCCACATTCAACTTGGCGATTTGCAACTTGCCGGCGTACTGGCCGGCCAGGTCGTCGAGCACAGGCGCAATCATCTTGCAGGGGCCGCACCAGGGCGCCCAGAAATCCACCAGCACCGGCAACTCGGCGTTGAGCACCTGGTCGGCAAAGCTGGCGTCGTTTACATGGATGATGGCGTCACTACTCATAGGATTCTCCGGTCGTACATGGCTGGCGTGCATCGGCGCAGGCCGGTTACTGGGCCGGAACGGGACCGGCGAATGATTCCGCATCATAAGGATTGCGCCAGGGCCAGGCAAGGGGCAAAAGGCAATGGCGGATATAGCGGGTTGCTATGGCCGCAAAAACGTCAGTAGTCCGTATCCGGCAGGGCGCCCCGGGCCAGGCCGGCCTTTTCGAAGGTGCTGTAGAGGTTGTCGAGCGTGACGGGTTTGGGAAGATAGTGGTTCATGCCCGCCGCGAAAACCGCTTCCCGGTGCTCCTGCAAGGCATGGGCGGTGAGCGCCACGATGGGAATGGGTGGCAGGTCATGGCTGCGTTCAAATTCCCGGATACTGCGGGTGGCCTCGAAGCCATCCATCTCCGGCATTTCACAATCCATCAAAATCAGGTCGTAGGGGATGGCGGCGTTGCGCACGGCATTGAAGGCGACCACCCCGTTTTCCGCCAGCTCCGGTTCTATGCCCAGCTTGCCCAGCAGGCCCTTGATCACCATGCGGTTGACCGTGTTGTCCTCGGCGACCAGCACACGCAGGTGGGAGAAGCGCCGATAATTCTGCTCCGCCGGTTTGGGGCGGGGGGCCGGGTGCATATCCTGGCCCAGGAGAGCCGCCAGTTCCAGTTTGAGGGTGCGGGCGGAAACGGGTTTGCGCAGTATCCGGTGAATTCCCAGCTGTTGCTGCAAGTCGGTACTGGCCTGGCTGTCTCCCTGGCTCAGCATGAATATCGGCAGTGATGCCCATTCGGGTCTGGCGCGCAGGGTTTGAATCAGTTCCAGGCCGCTCATGTCCTCCAACTGCTGCCCGATGGCGATGAAGTCGGGCAGTTGTTCCTCCAGCCAGATGAGTGCCTGGGCGCCCTGGGTGACGGTAGTGAGGCTGACACCCCAACTGCGGCAATGATTGCCGAGGAAGCGCGCCGGTCCCTGACTCGCGTCTACCATCAGCAGCTGGCGGCCGGCCAGCAGTTGTTTGAACTGTGTATCGCGCGACTCGTCCTTTTCCGCGTCCGCGGTGATGAAGCTGGCGGTAAACCAGAAGCGGGAACCCTCTCCCTTGATGCTGTCCACACCGATTTCGCCCCCCATGAGTTCCGCGAGGCTCTTGCAGATGGCGAGCCCCAGGCCGGTGCCCCCGTACTTGCGTGTCGTGGAGGCGTCAGCCTGGTTGAAGGAATCGAACAGCAGCGGCGCGGTTCCGGGATCTATGCCGATGCCGCTGTCGGTCACGACAAAACGCAGCAGCGGTTTGTCCGACGGGCAACCGGGGGTGAGGGCGACTTCCAGGCTGATATGGCCTTCGCTGGTGAATTTGAAGGCGTTGCCCAACAGGTTGATGATGACCTGGCGCAGGCGCGTGGGATCGCCTTTGAGCAGCAGCAGCGTGCCTGGCGCCACACCGCCATAGAGTTCCAGCTGCCGCTTGGCGGCGGTGGCGCTGAACAGTTGTATGCAATCCTCGATCAGATCCTCGAGATCGAAAACGGCCACCTCCAGCTGCATCTTGCCCGCTTCGATTTTCGAGTAGTCGAGGATATCGTTGATGATTTCCAGCAGGGTTTCACCGCTGCGGTGGATGACATCGATGTAATGTTTCTGGTTTTCGTTGAGCGGCGTATCGCGCAGCATCTCCAGCATGCCGATGACACCATTCATGGGCGTGCGTATCTCGTGGCTCATGGTGGCCAGGAACTGGCTTTTTGCGCGGCTCGCATCTTCGGCCGCATTTTTCTGGCGCCGGGTTTCCAGTTTTTCCTGCTTCTCCGATATCAGCGCCAGCTCGATGGCATGGCGCTGCTCGATGTCCTCCAGCAGGGTCTCGCGCATGTGGTTGATGGCATCGACCACGTTGTCCAGCTCATCGCTGTGGGGATCGGTTTTGACGCGCTTCAGGCGCAGCGGTGTGCTGAGGTTGTCCAGATGCAGCTGGCGGGCGTAATGGGCAATGGTTTCCATGTGCCGTGTCAGCAGGGTGTGCACCAGCCAGAGGATGATGAAGGAAATAAGCAGGGTCTTCGCGCTCTGCACACCGGCGATGAAGAGTGCCCGCTCCCACAGCTTGTCGTAGATGCTGGCAAGGCTGGCGGTGATGGTCAGGCTGCCCAGCTGTTGTGGCGCGGTGCTGGCGTCCTCGTAGATCAGCGGATAGGTCTTGGTGAGAAACTGATTGGTGCGTACCTCTATTTCTTCCGGTGAGTAGCGTTGCGTGCTGCTGATGAGTGTTTGCTCACTGTTGTTCCAGTCGTGCCAGTTGACCTGCACCTGCACCACGTCCTGTACGTCCAGCAGACTGTCCACCTGGATGCGCAGCTGTTCCTGGTCGAAACCCCAGAGGCTTTTGGTGATGCTGGCCAGGGTGCTGACCTTGACCTGGTCGAGGCGTTTTTCCAGGGAGGAGACATCGTCGTGAAAGCTGCTGTATAGCTGTAACAGGATGGCAATGAGGGTGATGACCGAACTGCAAAGGATGATGAGCCCGAGCAGGCGGGTGGCTATGGGGTTCTCACGGGCATAGCGGGTGATTTGCAGCATCGGGACGTTATCAGGCCGTCATCGGTCCGGCTGGCTGCCGGCACGGGAGTTTTCTGCAAGTGTAGCAGCAGATGCCCGCTCTGCCGCCGGATGGTCAGTGGGTGGCTGGAAAAACACAGGTGAAGGTGCTGCCCTTGCCCACTTCACTGCTGATTTTCAGTTCGGCATCGTGGCGCAGGAGGACATGCTTGACGATGGCCAGCCCCAGGCCGGTACCGCCGGTGCCGGAGTTGCGGCTGGCATCCACCCGGTAAAAGCGCTCGGTGAGACGGGGAATGTGTTTCTGCTCGATGCCGGGACCATCGTCGCTCACGGAAAAACAGATGTTCTGGCGGTCGCGCCAGAGGCGCATGGCGATCCTGCCTTCCGGCGGCGTGTATTTGACAGCGTTGATCACCAGGTTGGAAAAGGCGCTGTGCAGTTCCTTTTCATTGCCGTAGAGCTGCAAGCCGGGCTGGCAGTCGAGGCTGATGGTCTGGGATTTTTCGCTGCCCAGGGCCATGGCTTCGTTGCGCACCGCGATCAGCAGGGGTTCCAGGGGGATGAGCTTCTGGTTGAAGCCCGCTTCGGCGGTTTCCAGGCGCGACAGCATGATGAGGTCGTTGACCAGCAGGGTCATGCGCTGGGACTGTTGTTGCATTTGCAGCAGGGGTTTGGTCCAGGCCGGATTGGTGTTGTTGTCGGCCAGGGTTTCCAGGTAGCCGCTGATGACGGTCAGGGGAGTGCGCAATTCATGGGAGACGTTGGCGACGAAATCCTGGCGCATGCGTTCCAGGTTGTGGATCTGGGTGATGTCGCGCACCACGATCAGCCGCTCATTCTTGCCGAAGCGGGTGATCTGGAACTGCAATTGCTTGGAGGAAAAGCGTGGCGAGGGCAGCTCCAGCGGCTCGTTGTAATTGCCTTCCTCAAAATAGCTGACAAAACGCGGGTGGCGGATGAAATTGATGACCGACAGCCCCTGGTCCTTGGCGTGGAATCCCAGCAGCCGTTGCGCGGCGGGGTTCCAGAAGTCCAGGTGCCCGCGCCAGTCGAGCAGGATGATGCCGTCTTTCAGGGCCGAGGTGGTTTCCTGTACCCGGTTGATGACGGCCTGGAGGTTTTGTTTTTCCTGCAACTGGCGGCGCTGGAGGTGATAGATATTGTCGAAGACCTCTCCCCAGATACCGTCGGCTTCAGGTGGCTGGTCTTCATTTTTGCGCAAGAGCCAATGATTCAGGCGCCACATCTGGCGGAACATCATGCCCAGGTAGACACAGCTGCCAAGAAACAACAGCAGGCTGGCGGAGATATCCGTCAACCAGATCAGCAACAGACAGACAAGAGCGATCCATCCCAGGCGTTTCAGCTCAGCATTAAACCCTTGCCGCAAGTGATGAACCTCATTGACAGGTGGTGCCTTGTGGGCGGTGAGGTGCCGGAATAGGGATACTAGCAATCGGCTTTGATGGAAAACCGGTAGCCGGTACCGCGGACGGTCTGCACCAGGTTTTCGTGGTTATCGACCGTCAGCGCCTTGCGCAGGCGGCGGATGTGCACATCCACCGTGCGCTCTTCCACATAGACATTGCCGCCCCAGACATGGTCGAGCAACTGGCTGCGAGTATAGGCCCTTTCCTGGTGGGTGAGAAAAAACTCCAGCAGCCGGTATTCCGTGGGCCCCATCTCCACCGGCTGGCTGTTGATGGTGACCCTGTGGCTGGCCGGGTCGAGGCAAAGGCCTTTGACCGTGATGGGGTTGCCGTTGATCTGCGGGTCGGCGCGGCGCAGGACGGCTTTGAGCCGGGCCACGAGTTCGCGGGGGGAGAAGGGTTTGGTGATGTAGTCGTCGGCACCGACTTCCAGCCCCTGAATCTTGTTGTCTTCCTCGCCCTTGGCGGTGAGCATGATGATGGGGATGTCGGCGGTGACCTCATCGCGCTTCAGGCGCCGGGCCAGCTCGATACCGCTGGTGCCGGGCATCATCCAGTCGAGCAGGATGAGGTCGGGCTTCTCGTCAACGATCAGCGCATGGGCATCCTGGGCATTGCCCGCCTCCAGGCACTGGTACTCGGCCATTTCCAGCGCAACCCGCAGCATGTCGCGGATCGCGGACTCGTCATCGACAATCAATATCTTGCGCCCACTCATCATCTTGCCTATTACATTCAGGAGATTTGTTGGTGCCTATTAGATAAACAGAGTGTTACACAATTATGACAGTTGTGGGTGGCGGACTTCGTAGTGCCGAACCGAGACGGGGTATAGGTGTGTCAGACACGCCGTGAACCCATCCATGGGGGCTCGGCACCCGCATCCCTGCGGGTGACGGTCTGACACACCTATACCCCGTCTCGGCTCTGGATCGTCGTGGGTTCAAGTCATCTTGACGATGTTGTGTGCCTGGTATCAGGCGGGACAATCAGACCAGTCGAGATTGTTGGGACAGACCGTATTCGAAGTGCCCGGCTCAACCATCAAAAACTAGAAATAACTCGCCACGATACCCACAAAAATCACCAATCCCACCCAATTGTTATTGAGGAACGCCTTGAAGCAAGCGTCGCGTTCCCGGTAACGGATCAAGTATTGCTGGTACGCGAATAATCCCCCGGTAGTCACCAGGCTCAGGTAGTAGGAGGTGCCGAGTTCAAAGCGTTCGCCCACCAGCACCAACGCGTAGAGTGTCAGCATCTGCAATCCGGCGGTGATCAGGCGGTCCTGGTCGCCGAACAGGATCGCTGTGGATTTGACCCCGATCCGCAAGTCGTCGTCCCGGTCCACCATGGCATAGAAGGTGTCATAGACCACCGTCCACACCAGCGCGGCCAGGTACACCAGCCAGGCCTCCTGGGGCAAGGCGTTCAACTGTGCGGCAAAGGCCATGGGAATTCCCCAGGCAAAGGCGGCACCCAGCACCACCTGGGGCAGATGGGTGTGGCGCTTCATGAAGGGATAGCAAACGGCAAGAACCACCCCTCCGAGCGACAGCAACAGCATCAGCCGGTTGGTGAAGAGCACCAGTATGAACGCCAGCAGGCAGAGCCCGGCAAACAGCAGCAGGGCCTCGCGTGTGCTGACCGTGCCGGTGGCCAGTGGCCGCTCCCGGGTGCGGGCCACATGGCCATCGATACGGCGGTCGGCGACGTCATTGATCACGCAGCCTGCCGACCGCATCAGGAAAACGCCCAGGCAGAAAATCAGCAGCACGTCCCAGCGGGGAAAACCCTCGGCGGCGAGCCACAGCGCCCAGAGGGTCGGCCAGAGCAGCAGCAGGGTGCCTATGGGCCTGTCCGCGCGCATCAGCCGGATATAGGTTTTCCAGCGGCTTTCCGGAATGGCGCGTTTGGATTGCCTGGCGGCAGTGCCGGGTTTGGATGAGGCCGCTTGCCTGGCGGGAGCCGGGTTAGCGCCGGGCTTGCCCTTCTTGGCAGCGGCGGGGGCTTTACGTTTTGCAGCCGGTTTGGCGGCTGTTTTGTCGGGGCCGGTTGTCGCGCCGGGTTTGGCCTTGGTACCGGATTTGCGCGGGGCGCGGGGTTTTTCCGGGTCGGTCATGAGTCTTCGGGTCCTGGGTTGGCGGCGATGGACGATGCAATGCGGCGGCTCAAGGGTTCGAGAAAAACCTCGCTCACCAGCAGCGGACGGTTGTGGAGGTAAAACACTGAGCGCCGCCCCCAGGCATTGCCATCGCGGGGGAGCAGATCGTCGGGCAGGTAGGCATGATGGCGATTCAGCGCGCAGACGGCAATCGGTCCGCGCCGCAGATGTGGCTGACTGAACAGAAAGGCGCCGAGGGGCCGGGTGCCCTGGTGGCGCAATCGCCGCAGGGAGCCCGTCAGGCTGCTGAGTGGCAGGAGACTGCGGGCAAACACCCAGGGTTCATCCCCACCGTAGAGCACCACCTCGCGCACCAGCGCCGGCTGACTACCCAGGCCTGGCAGCTTCCTTTCATCGAGGCGCGGGCGCGCCAGGCCCTGGCGCAGCAGTTGGACGCGAAACCTGCCCTGGCTCAACGCCATCAGTTTTGCGGTCAGGGACGCTTCGTCGGCGAGCCAGGCCGCGAGCCTGGCTCCCGGCCGCTGGCCGTGGCGCATATGCTGCATCGGCCGCCAGACGGCCTGGCGACTGGATGATGGATGGGCGGGCAAGGGTAACTCCGTCAGAAAAACAGCCCGCATTCTAGCAGCTAAGCGGCGCTCCCTGCTTCCGGGTGACGGTGGGTTGTCAGCGCCTCGAGGGTTATGCCGGGTCCGGCGAGGTGTCGAACCAGGCGCGCACGGCTGGCGGCAGCGGCATCGAACGGCCGGTGGTGGCGTCCACCCAGACCACCTTGGAAAAACTGTCGGCGGTGGGGTTGTCCGGATCGGCGGCGGTGTAGAGCTTGTAGTGCACCATGAAGCTGGAGCGCCCCGGTTCGGAAATGTAGCAGTCCACCCGCAGGGTGTCCGGGTGGAATACCGGGCGGTAAAACGTGCAGCCAACCTGCACCACCACCGGATAGCTCTCGCCGCCGATGGGAATGCCCATGCTGTTCATCCACAGGAAGCGGGCCTCTTCCATGTAACGGAAATAAACCGTGTTGTTGACGTGGCCGAAGGCATCCATATCGCCCCAGCGCACAGGAATATGGCAGGAAAAAAACGGCTTGCTGCTTGCCTGACTCATGGTGACAACTCCATCAGGAAATGCCTTTCAGCTTAGAACATCCCTGTCCGGTCTGCTTCAGCGTTGGGTGAATTGCACGTGCAGGCTGCCGAGGTTGCCGTAATCCAGTGTCAGCTCGCGGTTGACCGGTACCTCGAGTACGCCCGCGTAGGAGCCGGTGATGATGGCCTGGCCCGCCTCCAGTCCTTGCCCCTGCTGACGCAGAAATTCGACCAGCCAATAGATGGGCGCCCTCGGCGCCTGGTTGGGGTGGGCGCCTTTCACCACGCGGGGGTCTTCGCCATCCAGGGCCAGGGAAATATCGAAGGCATCGGCCTGGCGGGCCAGTTCGCCATCCACCTCGGGACCGATGAACAGGCCCTGGTTGACCAGTCCGTCCGCCAGCATTTCAGGGAAGGTGGCGCTGGCCGGGTCCGCATAGCGGCCGTGGATCAGCTCAAGTCCCAGGTGAGTGCGGGCGATGGCGGCGTCCACCTCCGCCGGTGTGTAAACCTGGTCGCGGGGCGGCAGATCCTGGCCCAGGATAAATACCAGCTCCGGTTCTATGCGCGCCACACCGCCGGGAGCCCACAGGCTGACCGGCGGTACCGTGTCGATGCTGCGGGTATAGATGGGGCCGACCACCAGCTTGTCGGTGGGAGGCAGCAGGCATTTCCAGCCGCCGATGCTGTCATCCGCCTGCTCGCACCAGAGCCGGGTCACCGCTGCCTGAATGGCCAGGGCGTCGGTCAAATCCTTCGGGCGGCAGGACTCGGGCAGGCGTTCTCCCTGGCTGCCATCCAGGCGCCGTTCGACCAGGATGCGCGCGGCCTCGTCGGCGGGATTATGCTGCGGGTGGGTGTCATCTCTCACGATGGGTTCTCCGATTAAGGTGCTTTATTGATGGGTTTTTGTGGTTGGGGTATTTGTGGTTGGAGCAGACGAAAACGCCCGCGGAGCGGGCGCTGTCGTATCGGTTGTCGGGATTCCCGCACTAACGCCCCTCAGGCTCCGAGGGGAAGGGACAGCTAGCGTCGATTAGTGCGGGGTGAGCTGTAAAGCAATGTGCTGCAGCTCGCCCTCCGATTCAAGGATGTTGGTTACCGTGGCCCTGGCCTTGGCTGGATCGAGGTGCAGGTCGGTGAAGATATGCTCGGGAATATCCAGCTTGGGCCCGAGCCCGATGCCTTGCTGGAGCAGCAGCCGCTGGGCCACGAAGATCAGCTTGGCATAGACGCTGTGTTCGCCCTGGTAATCCGGATTGTTCTGCTGCCGCAGGGCCACCACTACTTCTTCCGGCATGGACCAGAGCGACATCAGCGTGCTGGCCAGCTGCTCCCGGGTGACGCCGATCAGGTGGCGCTCTATCGCCTGGTGGGTCACATGGGGGTTGGCGTCGGCCAGCTGGCAATAGCTGCGGAAATAAGGCTGGAAGACCTCCGCCAGGATCAGGAAACCGAAGTTGTGGAGCAGGCCGCAGAGATAGGCCATGCCAAAGCTGGGGCGCTGGTCGCGGGGGATGGCGGTTACCAGCCCTTCGATGGTGGCGGCCATGTAGACCGCCTGTTGCCAGTAGGGCAAGGCGCCGTGGGGGCCTTCCCTTGGAATGCTCATGGTCTTGCCCAGTGCCAGCCCCAGGGCCAGGTTGAGCACCATGTCGAAGCCCAGGACCCGCACGATGGCGTCGTGGATGGATTTGATCCTGCCGGGCGCGGAGTAGTAGGGCGATGCCGCCCAGCTCACCACCTGCGCGGCCAGGCTGGGGTCCGTTTCGACGATCTGGGCCAGGTCGCTGATGTCCGCTTCCGGGTTGACCCGCAGCTTGATGATGCGTTGCGCGGTGTCTGCCAGGGGCGGCAATTCCAGGGTTTCCTCCAGCCGCTGCTTGATGCGCAGCTGGGTGAAATTGCGCACGGCGCCGAGGATCTGGTCCGTGTCGCCGGCATTCGGGTCTTCCTGTTCCAGGGGAGCCAGGGGTAGCGATATATCGCAGATGATGGCGTCTTCGAGCACCCGCTGGAAATCGGCCCGGTTGAGGTGCAGCAATTGCTCCTCGCTGCCGGAATCGAGCAACAGCTCATTGCGGTCCAGCAGGCTCTTGTCGACGAGGGTGAGGAGACCGGCGATCTTGGGCAGGGCTGGCACCGTTTGCAGGCTATGGCTCTGGCAGAACTTGGCGACCTCGGCCTCGCTGGTGGCGAGCAGTTCGCGGCCCAGTTGCCGGTGAACGGCCTTGAGGTCGAGCAGGCTGTCAGCGCCGATGACGACCTGCACCCGGCCCATGTCGTCCTGGAGGATCACCGACCGGGCTGCGCCCATGTTGCGCAGGTGCTGATCATGCCAGACGCGGTTGTTATTGGCGTCCATTGGCGTGGCGGCAATATCGTAGCGGACATTTTGGTTATTCAGCAGCGACTGAACACTTGTTGGAACTGGCACGGCCTACTCCTTACGTGACTTTCCGAAAAGCATGGGGTTGGGTGTTTTGACACTCTTTTCAACCCGCAGTGTCCGGCAAGACTCTGAGGGGTTCAAGTAAATTCTAGTGTATCCCATGGTCTGGCCCAGACCGCCTCCGCCTGCGCGTCTGGCGCTCTATGCCGCATGGGCATTACCTGACAAGCATAGATGAGGATGCTCACACCCGAAGGTATTGGCGGTTGTTACCCAGCCAACGCAGCACGATTTCGTGACACAGTTCCGGATATTGCGCCATCAATTGCTCGGCGCAGGCTTTGACGGCGGGCAGCAGGCCGGCGTCGCGCTCCAGGTGGGCGATGCGGAACTGCATTTCCCCGGTCTGGCGCGTGCCCAGCACCTCGCCGGCGCCGCGCAGCAGCAGATCCTGCTCGGCGATGTAAAAACCGTCGCTGCTGGTGCGCATTACCTCCAGCCGCTGGCGGCTCTGGCGCGACAGGAGTTCTCCGTAAAGCAGTACGCAATGGCTGGCCTGGCTGCCCCGCCCTACCCGGCCGCGCAATTGATGCAGCTGCGCCAGGCCGAGGCGCTCGGGGTTCTCAATGATCATCAGGCTGGCGTTGGGCACATCCACCCCCACTTCGATCACGGTGGTAGCCACCAGCAGGTCCAGTTCCCCCGCCTTGAAGGCCGTCATGACCGCTTCCTTGTCAGCGGCCTTGAGGCGCCCGTGGATCAGGCCCAGGCGCAGCCCCGGCAGGGCCTGGGCCAGGGTTTCGGCGGTTGCCTGGGCCGCTTCGGCCGCCAGGTGTTCGGATTCCTCGATCAGGGTGCAGACC
>CAYWCW010000036.1:0-5514 GCA_964456865.1 uncultured Cellvibrionaceae bacterium | reverse complement strand
CCCAGTAGGCTTGCCGTCCCTGTTCGCAGGCGAGCCGGACCCTGTCCAGGACCTGGGCCCGCCGCTGGTTGCTGATCACCACGGTGGTTACCGGGCTGCGCCCTGGGGGGAGCTCGTCGATGATGGACGCGTCCAGGTCGGCATAGGCGCTCATGGCCAGGGTGCGGGGAATGGGGGTGGCCGTCATGATCAACTGGTGGGGAAGTTGCCCGCCACCCGCGCCCTTCTGGCGCAGGGCCAGACGCTGCTCAACGCCGAACCGGTGCTGTTCGTCGATGATCACCAGTCCCAGGTTGGCGAAGACGACGTCTTCCTGAAAGAGTGCGTGGGTGCCCAGCACCATCTGCGCCTCGCCCGATGCGATGGCCGCCAGCTGAGCGCGCCTCTCGCTGGCTTTCAGGCGGCCTGTGAGCCATCCGACCTTTATGCCCAGGGGCTCAAACCAGTGGCTGACATTGCGCTTGTGCTGCTCGGCCAGGATTTCGGTGGGCGCCATCATGGCGGCCTGGCAGCCGCTGGCAACAGCCGTCAGGGCAGTCAGGGCGGCTACGAGGGTCTTGCCCGACCCGACATCGCCCTGCACCAGGCGCAGCATGGGTTTGGCGCGGGCCAGATCGCTGGCGATTTCGTCGCTGACCCGTTGCTGGGCACGGGTGGGCGTGAAGCCTAGCTGGTCCAGCAACCTGTTTTCCAGCGTAGGGTTTCGTGTTAGCGGCGGGGCCGGCTCTGCCTGCAACTGGCGGCGCAACAACAGCAGGCTCAGGTGATGGGCCAGCAATTCTTCGAAGGCCAGCCGTTGCTGCTGGGGATGTTCGCCCGCCAGCAATTGTTGCAGGTTCGCATGGCGTGGCGGCCGGTGCAGGAAACGCAGGGCTTCTGCCAGGGAGGTCTGCTGCCGTTCCCGGCGCAGGGATTCGGGCAGGAGTTCTGCCGGTGGTTGTCGGTCCAGCAATGCCAATGCCTGGTCTGTCAGCTTCCTCAGCCGTGCCTGGGTCAAACCCTCGGTGGTGGGGTATACGGGTGTCAGCTGATCTTGCAGCGGTGCCGGCTCGCTGCCATCCAGGGTATCGAATTCCGGATGATAGAGTTCCAGTCCCGCCGCCCCGCGCCTTACCTCGCCGTAGACCCTGAGCCGGGTGCCGGGCGCAAAGCGCTGTTTGAGCGCAGCGGAAAAATGGAAAAACCGCAGGCTGACACTGCCGGTGCCATCCTGGAGGCGCACCACCAGGCTGCGCCGGCGTCCCTGTGCCAGGTCGGCAAGGCGCACCTCTCCCTCCACCACGGCATAACTGTTGGGCTGGAGTCCGCCCATGGGGCTGATGCGGGTGCGGTCGAGATAACGCAGCGGCAGGTGGAAGAGCAGGTCCTGGACGCTGTGGATACCCAGGCGCGCCAGTTTGTCAGCCAGCTGGCTGCCCACCTCTTTGAACGAGGTTACCGGGAGCCGGTTGAGCGGGAGCGATGGTGGACTCACGCCGTCAGGTCGACCTGCATCAGCCCCTGGCTGAGCAGGAACTCCTCGTGACTTGGCAGCGTGCTGACCATGGTGGCGATGGCCTGCCTGGCCTGGCGCAGGTTGTCATCGATCTGTTGCAGGGACAGGTTGTCCACCCGCGGGCAGTAGTGGCGGGGGCGGATGCCCATGCCCTCGAAAATCGACTGCCAGCTGGCGGCACGGAAGAGGTTGTCCAGTCCTTCAGGCACCAATCCCCTGGCTTTGAAGAGCTCCATTCGCTCCCGCAGGGAATCAGGTAATGGCAGATTCCGGCAGTGGCGCCAGAAGGGGCTGTCATCGCGCTGGCTGGTGCAATAGTGCAGCACGATAAAGTCGCGGACTTCCTCCAGGTCGCCAACCATGCGGCGGTTGTATTCGCGAATCAGGCTGGGATCGCAGTCGCGGTCGGGGAAATAGCGCAGGAAAAATTCCATGCCGCGGCCAATCAGGTGAATGGCCGTGGATTCCAGCGGTTCGATAAAACCTGCCGCCAGGCCCAGCGCCAGACAGTTTTTATGCCAGAGCACCTGCCGCCGCCCCGTCTTGAAGGGAATCACCTTGGCTTCATGCACGGGCGCGCCGTCGATTTGCTGCATCAGCCGGGTGCGCGCCCGGTCGTGGCTGCAAAATTCATTCGCGTAGACATAGCCGTGGCCGGTGCGCGACTGGAGCGGAATGCGCCAGCACCAGCCGGAATCCAGCGCGCGTGCGCGGGTATAGGGTGGCAAGGGCCCCGAGCGTTCCGTCTTCACGGCGATGGCGTGATCGCAAGGCAGGTACTGTGACCAGTCCTCGAAGCCAATACCCAGTCCCTTGTCCAGCAGCAGGGATTTGAAGCCGGTGCAGTCGATATAGAAGTCGGCGGACAACTGCCGGTCATCGTCCAGCACGACACCGCCGATAGCGCCTGATTCAGAGCGCAGTACCTGGCTGACGAGACCCTGGGTGCGCACGACCCCCCTTGCTTCCGCGTAGTTGCGCAGGTAGCGGGCCAGCTCATGGGCATCCACATGCAGGGCGTAGTTGGCGCCGCCAATGGGGGTGTTCTGGGCGCGCGATGGCAAAAAGAATTTGCCGCCGGCCGCCATGGCGCTGGAGGGGGCGAAATCCTGGAGCGGCCATTCCCGGCCCGCCTGGCTGGCGCGCAGCCAGCATTGGTAGAAATCGTGATGTTCGAGGCGCTTGCCGATGACACCAAAAGGATGGAAATAGCGGCTGTTGCGCGTGCGCCAATCGACGAACTCGATACCCAGTTTATAGCTTGCCTGGGTCGACTGGATAAAGTCGCGTTCCTGGATGTTCAGGTTCTGGATCAATCCCACAAAGGGCGGGATGGTCGATTCGCCGATGCCGATGATACCCAGCTGCTCCGACTCGACCAGCTCCACCTGGCACAGCTCGGGCTTGAGATGGCGGGACAACATGGCGGCGGCAATCCACCCGGCGGAGCCGCCACCCACGATCAGGATTTTGCGTAGCGCATTCACCGCAGGGAAGTCCTGGCTACCAGTCGCGGTTTTCAACCGCCAGCCCCTGACGCTCGCTGGCGCGGCCAGTGGCGAACTTCAGGTAGGCGGAACTGCATGACTGTATGGCTTTGCGCAGAACCTCGATGGCTTTGTGGCGCGGGAAGCTGGCGCGCCAGGCCAGGGCTACGGTGCGGCTGGGCGCCGGTTCGGTAAAAGGCCGGGTGACCAGCAGATTGGGCGCGTAGAGCGAGGTCTCGGCGGCCGACTGCGGCAGTATGGTGATACCCAGGCCCGAGGCCACCATGTGGCGCAGGGTTTCCAGTGAACTGCCCTCGGCGGCGGTACGCACCCGGTCGGGCGATTCTTCCAGCGATGGCTGGAGATTGGGGCAGGTGGCCAGCACCTGGTCGCGGAAACAATGGCCCTCGCCCAGCAGCAGCACATTCTCCTTATCCAGGTCCCGGGGGTCGATGGCCTCCTTGGCGGCCAGCGGGTGATCGTGTGGCATGAGTACCACAAACGGCTCTTCATAGAGGGCCTGGGTGACCACATCGGCTTCGGTGAAGGGCAGGGCCACGATGATCACATCCAGCTCGCCATTGCGCAGCTTTTTGCGCAGGGTGGCGGTGTAGCCTTCCTCCACATACAGGGGCATCTTGTTGGCCAGGCGTTGCAGGTGGGGGATGAACTGCGGCAGCAGGTAAGGCCCGATGGTGAAGATCGCTCCCACGGACAGCGGGCTGGACAGCTGGTCCTTGCCTGCGTCGGCGATATCCTTGATAGCCGCTGTCTGCTCCAGCACCAACTGCGCCTGGGCCACGATCTGTTCCCCCAGCGGGGTTGCCTGGACCCGGGATTTGGTGCGCTCGAAAAGCGCCACACCCAGTTCGTCTTCCAGTTTTTTGACAGCGATGCTCAGTGTGGGCTGGCTGACATAACACCGGTCAGCCGCCCGGCCGAAATGCTGTTCCTGGGCAAGTGTGACTATGTAGCGCAATTCGGTGAGGGTCATGATGTTTCAGTCTCTGAGGCGAATTGGGCGCCGGCGCGGTTGACCGGCATGGCGCCTGCTGGTCGTATCGTTCAAAAAGTTAACAAACACTAGGTTAATGAGTTTCGCGGCGGATGGATAGCGAAAAACTATTAATTCTTGGGCGGCGTCAGCTACTGGCGGGCGCCAAAGATATCTGTACCCACCCGTACCAGCGTGGCGCCCTCGGCAATTGCGGCTTCCAGGTCGTCCGACATGCCCATGGACAGGGTGTCCAGCGCCAGGCCGCTTTTTTGCAGGGATTCCAGTGCCTGGCGCAGGCGGGCGAACGCACACCGCTGTCCGGCTGCATCGTGCCGCGGCGCGGGGATGGCCATCAGGCCTCTCAACCGCAAGCCTGGCAGGTCCGCGACCTGCGCGGCCAGTGTTGGCAGGTCGGCCAGGCTGATACCGGACTTGGTGTCCTCCTCATCCAGGTTGATCTGGAGGCAGGCTTGCAGGGGTGGCAGGTGGGCTGGCCGTTGCTCACTCAGGCGGCGGGCCACTTTTTCCCGGTCGATAGTGTGAACCCAGTCAAAGTTTTCGGCGATGGCGCGGGTTTTGTTGGATTGGATGGGGCCGATAAAATGCCATTCCAGCCCTGGCAGTGACTCCAGGGCGGCCTGTTTTTCCAGGGCTTCCTGCAGGTAGTTTTCGCCAAAACAGCGCTGGCCGGCGGTGTGGGCCAGGGCCAGGGCTTCCGGGCGTTGGGTCTTGCTGACGGCAATCAGGCGGATGGATGAGGGATTGCGACCTGCTGCTATGGCCGCCGCCGCCATGCGCGCGGTGACTTTGTGCAGATTGTCGTCTATCTTGTTCATATTCGTTTTGGGGTGTCCCGCCCGCGGCGGACGACAGAAGAATAAATCATGAAGACATTAAGGTAGCAAGCAGTATGGATATCACCGAACTCCTCGCCTTCAGCGCCAAGCAGGGCGCCTCGGATCTGCACCTCTCCGCGGGCCTGCCGCCCATGATCCGGGTCGATGGCGATGTGCGTCGTATCAACCTGCCGCCCATGGAACACAAGCAGGTGCACAGTCTGATCTACGAGATCATGAATGACAAGCAGCGCAAGGATTACGAGGAATTCCTCGAAACCGACTTTTCATTCGAAGTGCCCGGTGTGGCCCGCTTCCGTGTCAATGCCTTCAACCAGAACCGCGGCGCCGGCGCGGTCTTCCGGACGATTCCTTCCAAGGTATTGACCATGGAAGAGCTGGGCATGGGCAACGTGTTCCGCGATATCTGCGCCGTGCCCCGTGGCCTGGTGCTGGTGACCGGCCCGACGGGTTCGGGCAAGTCCACCACCCTGGCGGCGATGATGGACTACATCAACGACAACAAGTACGAACACATTCTCACCATCGAAGACCCCATCGAATTCGTGCACGAGTCCAAAAAATGCCTGGTCAACCAGCGCGAGGTGCACCGCGACACCCACGGCTTTGCCGAAGCGCTGCGCTCCGCGCTGCGGGAAGACCCGGACATCATCCTGGTGGGCGAGATGCGCGACCTGG
>CAYWCW010000035.1:0-36935 GCA_964456865.1 uncultured Cellvibrionaceae bacterium | reverse complement strand
GTCACGTACGGTTCTGCGAGGGGCTGGCGGTGAGAGTCCGCCGGTCTACTCACCCGTATATACGAACCTGGCAAGGCTGGCTGTATCTTGCCATCGTATTGGACCTCTACTCACGGAAGGTGGTTGGGTGGTCCATGAAGCCGAGCATTCATCGCGAATTGGTCCTGGATGCGCTGATGATGGCGGTCTGGCGAAGAAAGCCGTCTGAACCGGTGATCATCCACTCAGATCAAGGCTCACAGTATGGCAGTGATGATTGGGTGCGGTTCTGCCGGGAGCACAACTTGAAGCCCAGCATGAGTCGACGAGCCAACTGTTGGGATAATGCGGTGGCGGAGTCCTTCTTCAGTAGTTTAAAAAAGGAGCGCATTAAGAAACGCATTTACAAAACCCGAGAACTGGCGCGTGCTGACATCTTCGATTACATTGAAGTGTTTTACAATCGAGGACGGCGGCATAGTCATCTTGGCGGTGTCAGTCCCGAGGCATTTGAAGCTGCCTCATTTTGAGGCTTGGATGTGTCAACAATACCGGGGGAAGTCCACCATAAGTTCTAGGTCGCGCCCTTCGGGCGCTGGACAGCCTTGCAAAAGGTGTTTTTTTACTATTCGTTACGCTCATTTTTCGCCAAAAATCGCCCTTTGCACTCGATGATGATTTCAGCCAGATGTTTTCCTTGACCAATGGCTGGCCCACCAAACGGATGGATTGTTGGAACGGGAGGTTTTTTCAGAAGCCTGATAGGCATATATTACTGAGTTAGCTTTTACACTCTTGCTGCCACAAAAATGCGAGGGCGGGGTGGAGGGATATAGGGCCAAGACCGTGCGCAGCAAGGATGCTGCGCTCGAGCCTACAAGGAAGTATTCACGGCGTGTCTTGGCCCTATATCCCTCCACCCCGCCCGGATTCCATTCTCCAAACCAGTGCAGAAAATATTTTTACCACACTTATTTCAAATGCCCCAAATGCTTCTGCACCACCTGCAAGACAGGTTTGAATACCTTGGGTGAGCCGCACACCACGTGGCCCGACTCGAGAAAATCGGCGCCGCCGTTGAAATCGCTCACCAATCCACCCGCTTCCTTCACCAGCAGGATGCCCGCGGCGATATCCCACTCGTTCAGGTTCATTTCCCAAAAGGCGTCAAAGCGTCCTGCCGCCACATACGCCAGGTCCAGCGCGGCAGAACCGCAGCGGCGGATGCCGGCCGTCTGCCCCGCCAGTTCCTGCACGCAGCCCAGGTAAGGGCCTATGTGTTCCAGCGCGTAGCCGCTGAAGGGAATACCGGTGCCGAGCAGCGCGCCTTCCAGGTTGCGCCGGGTGGAGACGCGGATGCGGCGGCCATTCAATGCCGCGCCACGGCCACGGCTTGCGGTAAATTCCTCGCGCTTGATCGGGTCTATGACGACGGCATGTTCCAGCTGCCCCTTGTATTTGCAGGCAATGGAAATGGAAAAGTGGGGCAGGCCATGGATGAAGTTGGTGGTGCCATCCAGTGGGTCGATGACCCATTCGTAATCGGGATTCTTGCCGGGCTGGTGACCGCCTTCCTCACCGCGGATGCTGTGGTCCGGATAGGCCTTGCGCAGGTGGTAGATGATTTCTTTTTCAGCAGCCTTATCCACCTCGGTGACAAAGTCGTTGCGACTCTTGGTTTCTATGGTCAGCAGGTCCACACGCTCGAAAGCGCGTTCGATCAGTTCTGCGGCTTTGCGTCCGGCACGCAAGGCCATGGTCAGCATGGGTTCCATAAAGGGGCACCAGTCAGGGAGATGGAAAGAGCACTGTCAAAGAGCGTGGCCGCAGGTCGCCTGAGCGCCTCTCGCCGTAGGCTTCTATCGAGATAGTGGGAATAACTGGATAGAAAGGGGCGCGATTCTAGCGGTATTAGCGCGCGCTGACCAGTAGTGCTAAACTGCGCGGCCTTTTTTGTGGCGTACCCTCCATGGCCGCCACCCCTGCGGGGCCGCCGCTGGGGCGACGTCAAAAATTGCTCCCTGCAATTTTTTGTACCCACCATAGTGGCGGGTACCTTGGGGGCCATCGTTAATACGATGTTAGCTATTGTTCCCGGCAATTTTTGCCACCTGATCTATTGTCTGCCGGAGTTCTGTCATGAGCCAAGATGCCCTCGCCAATATTCGTATTGTGCTGGTCAATACCACTCACCCCGGCAATATCGGTGGAGCGGCCCGCGCGATGAAGAATATGGGCTTGTCGCGGCTGTACCTGGTCGAACCCAAAGAGTTTCCTTCGGACAAGGCGGTATGGCGTTCCGCCGGCGCGCTGGATGTGCTGGACAATGCCGTGGTGGTCGATACCCTGGATGAGGCCATCGCCGGTTGCGGCCTGGTGGTCGGTACCAGCGCGCGGGAGCGCCGCATTCCCTGGCCCTTGCTCGACCCGCGCGAATGCGGCGCCAGCGTCTGGCAGGAGGCTGTCAGCCATGAGGTGGCGTTGCTGTTCGGGCGCGAGGATCGCGGCCTCACCAACGAGGAACTGCACAAGTGCAACTACCATGTGCACATTCCCGCCAATCCGGAATACAGCTCGCTCAATCTGGCCACCGCCGTACAGGTAATCGCCTACGAAGTCCGCATGGCCATGCTGACCGCCACCGAGGGCAAAACCCTGGGTGATCACCAATGGGATATGCCGCCGGCCGATCCCCGCTCACTGGATGCCTATTACTCGCACCTGGAACAGACGCTTATCCAACTGGGCTTCCTCGACCCGACCAATCCCAAGCAGACCATGACCCGCCTGCGCCGGCTTTATAACCGCGTGCGCCTGGATCAGATGGAGCTGAACATCCTGCGCGGTGTGCTGGCAGCTGTACAAAACCAACTCGATGTCCGGGGCCTCGATCAGCGGGACAAGGCGCCAGCGGGAACCCGCCAGATGACGGGGGATGCAGGGGAATAGCGTCAGGCT
Organism: uncultured Cellvibrionaceae bacterium; assembly: GCA_964456865.1. GTDB lineage: Bacteria > Pseudomonadota > Gammaproteobacteria > Pseudomonadales > Cellvibrionaceae > Cellvibrio. Next base: position 33,998 of record CAYWCW010000035.1, on the reverse strand, counting down.
ATCAGCCACAGGGCAAATTCCCGCTTGCTCCGGCGGAATACTTGAGTAAAATACTCGGTTATACGTCCGGGCCACGCCCGCAGGCGCTTTACCAAGACCCGGATGATCCGGTGCAACCCAGGATTCGCCATGCGATTGACAACCAAGGGCCGTTACGCGGTCACCGCCATGCTGGATCTGGCCCTCCACTGTGACCAGGGGCCTGTCAGCCTGGCTGACATTTCTGCCCGCCAGGGGATTTCCCTGTCCTATCTGGAGCAGCTGTTCGCCAAACTGCGCCGGGTGGAACTGGTGCGCAGCGTCCGTGGCCCCGGTGGCGGTTATTGCCTGGGTACCACCATGGACAATATTTCCATTGCCCAGGTGGTGGATGCCGTCAGCGAATCCCTGGATGCCACCCGCTGCGAGGGCAAGGGTAACTGCCAGGACGGCCAGGTCTGCCTGACCCACCACCTCTGGGAAGACCTGAGTGGCAGGATTCATCAGTTTTTGAGCGATATTTCCCTGGCTGACCTGGTGGCCAGAAATGACATACAGCAAGTGCGCCAGCGTCAGGACCACCAGCAGCGACGCCCCCTGGACCCGGAACGCCAGATCGTCTGTAACGAGATTTTTGAGTGAGTTCAGCGTGTCTCTAGCCGCCTCTTCACCCTCAGCCGCCCAGGCGCAGGTGCGCAAGCCTGTCTACCTGGACTATGCCGCCACCACGCCCGTCGATCCCCGGGTGGCCGAGGCGATGGCCGGCTGTCTGACGTTGGAAGGAAACTTTGCCAATCCCGCATCGCGTTCCCACCTGTATGGCTGGCAGGCGGAAGAAGCCGTGGAAACCGCCCGCGGGCAGGTGGCGGGACTGGTTAACGCCGATCCCCGTGAAATCATCTGGACCAGCGGAGCGACCGAGGCCAACAACCTGGCACTCAAGGGCGCCGCGGCCGCCTACCGTGCCCGGCATCCCGGCGGCGGACACCTGATCGTTTCCGCGATCGAGCACAAGGCTGTACTCGACCCGGCCCAGTGGCTGGAAGAGCAGGGCTTTGCCGTCACCCGCCTGGCTCCCACGCCCGAGGGACTGGTTGACCCTGCGAGCCTTGCCGAGGCGTTGCGCCCGGATACTTTCCTGGTCAGTCTGATGTGGGTCAACAACGAACTGGGCACGATCAATGACATAGCGGCCCTGGGTGCGTTGTGCCGCGGGCGTGGCTGCCTGTTCCATGTGGATGCTGCCCAGGCCGCGGGAAAGCTGGCGCTGGATCTGGGACAGGTGCCGGTGGATCTGATGTCCTTGTCCGCTCACAAGTTCTACGGTCCCAAGGGGATAGGCGCGCTTTATGTGCGCCGCGCGCCCGGTGTGGAGATCCAGGCCCAGGTCCATGGCGGCGGCCATGAGCGCGGCCTGAGGTCGGGCACCCTGGCTACCCACCAGTGCGTGGGCATGGGCGTGGCGGCGGAACTGGCGCAGGCACAGCTTGCCGACGAGATCGCCCGCATCACCGCCTTGCGCAATCGTTTATGGCAGGGTGTGCGCGAGTTGCCCGGTATTCGCCTCAACGGCCACCCGGACACGCGGGTGGCGGGAATCCTGAACCTGGCGTTCGAGGGCTGCAATGGCGAGTTGTTGCTGTTGTCGCTGCGCGATCTTGCCGTATCCAGTGGTTCGGCGTGCAACTCGGCGAGCTTGTCACCGAGTTATGTATTGAAGGCCATCGGTTTGAGCGGGGAGCAGGCGCAGGCCTCCCTGCGTTTCAGCCTCGGGCGTTTTACCACCGGTGCGGAGATAGATGTTGCGATTGCGCATATTCGTCAGGTGGTTGCAACGCTTCGCAACCAAGAGAATTTATGACGAAGCATTAACTAAAAAAACAGCCAGAAAAAACCGTGTTTAGCAGTAAAGAATCACATCAGGTGGTTCACAAGTCCGATGAGCCGGACGAGGTGAGAAGATGAGTGAACAAGTTGCAGGCTTGATCAAGAAAGAGTATGCCGCCGGGTTTCATACCGCGATTGAAGCGGAAACCCTGCCGCCTGGCTTGAATGAAGACGTCATCCGTTTTATTTCGGCCAAAAAGAACGAGCCCCAGTGGTTGCTGGATTGGCGCCTCAAGGCTTTTGCCGCCTGGCAGAGTATGACGGAACCTGAGTGGGCCCATATCGATTACGACAAGATCGATTTTCAGGCGGTGTCCTATTATTCGGCACCCAAGAGCATGGCCGACAAGCCCAAGAGCCTCGATGAAGTAGACCCGGAACTCTTGCGCACCTATGAAAAACTTGGCATTCCCCTGCATGAGCAGGCGGCGCTTGCCGGTGTCGCCATGGATGTCGTTTTCGACTCGGTTTCTGTCGTTACCACCTTCCGCGAGAAGCTGGCCGAGGCGGGTGTGCTCTTTTGCTCCATCAGCGAAGCGGTGCACAAGTATCCGGAGCTGGTGAAGAAATACCTGGGTACGGTGGTACCGCAGAAGGACAACTATTACGCAGCCTTGAATTCGGCGGTGTTTTCCGATGGTTCCTTTGTGTACATCCCCAAGGGGGTGCGCTGTCCCATGGAGCTGTCCACCTATTTCCGTATCAATGAGCAGAATACGGGTCAGTTCGAGCGCACGCTGATCATTGCCGATGAAGGCTCCTATGTCAGTTATCTCGAAGGCTGTACCGCACCGCAGCGCGATGAAAACCAGTTGCATGCCGCCGTGGTTGAATTGATCTCGCTCGACAATGCCGAGATCAAATATTCCACGGTACAGAACTGGTATCCCGGCAACGAGGAAGGCAAGGGTGGCATCTACAATTTTGTCACCAAGCGCGGTGTGTGCCACACCAATGCCAAGATTTCCTGGACGCAGGTGGAAACCGGTTCTGCCATCACCTGGAAATATCCCAGCTGCGTTCTGCGCGGTGATAACAGCGTGGGCGAGTTCTATTCCGTGGCGCTGACCAACAATTACCAGCAGGCGGATACCGGCACCAAGATGATCCATATCGGCAAGAATACCCGCTCGACGATCATTTCCAAGGGGATTTCGGCTGGCCGCAGTTCTAATGCTTATCGCGGTTTGGTGCGCATGAATCCGGGTGCCGAGGGCGCGCGCAATTATACGCAGTGTGATTCATTATTGATCGGCGATAAGTGCGGTGCGCATACCTTTCCGTATATCGAGAGCCGGAATCCAACGGCGGTCATCGAGCACGAGGCGACCACGTCCAAGGTCAGCGAGGATCAGTTGTTCCTTTGCCAGCAGCGTGGGCTGGATGCGGAAAAAGCCGTGTCCATGATCGTGAATGGCTTTTGCCGTGAGGTATTTAAAGAGTTACCGATGGAGTTTGCGGTAGAAGCTGGCAAGTTGCTTGAGGTCAGTTTGGAAGGATCGGTCGGGTAGTTGGGGGGCTCTGAATACGGCTTGCGGTGGGGGTATTGGCCTCCAAGACACGCCGTGAACCCATCCGTGGGGGCTCAGCGGCAGCATCCATGCTGCCGATGGTCTTGGAAGACCATACCACCCACCACAATCCTGCCTCCGTGCCATATTCGCCTTGCCAAACTGTTGTTGATGAATGAGTACGTGCGAAGCTTGAAGAAACTGCTATGGATTGAGTGATAAAACAGCAGTTGATGGGAAGGTAAGTACCTTTCAAAAGATGAGCAAATGTCAGGTAGCGCAGTTTAGAGCAATGCTCAAAAAATGGCTTTAAAGAATTCTGGTCCTGGCACGCAGCCAGGACTGCTCCGGGGAGGGGGTTAGGGGTACAAGACCATCGGCAGCATGGATGCTGCCGCTGAGCCCCCACGGATGGGTCCACGGCGTGTCTTGTACCCCTAACCCCCTCCCCGGAGCAGGCCGGACTACGAAGTCCCGCCCTAAAACAAACACTCAAAAGATTTTGTGGAACAGAGATTTTATGTTGCGAATTACTGATCTATACGCCCGGGTAGAAGACAAAGAGATTCTCAAAGGCTTGAGTCTTGATATCAAGCCGGGTGAAGTGCATGCCATCATGGGGCCCAATGGTTCTGGTAAAAGTACGCTGGGCAACGTGCTCTCCGGTCGTGAAGGTTATGAAGTCACCGGAGGCACCGTTGAATTCCTTGGCAAGAATCTCTTCGATCTTGAAACGGAAGAGCGTGCCCGCGAAGGGCTTTTTCTGGCGTTCCAGTATCCGGTGGAGATTCCCGGTGTCAGCAACATGGAATTCCTCAAGGCGGCGGTCGATGCCAAGCGCAGGCACCAGGGGTTGCCGGAGTTGTCCGCTGTGGAGTTCATGAAGCTTGCGCGTGAGACCAGCCAGCGCGTCAATCTCGATCAGGCGTTTCTCAAGCGCGGCGTCAATGAAGGTTTTTCCGGCGGTGAGAAGAAACGCAACGAGATCATGCAGATGATGCTGCTCGAACCGCGCCTGTGCATTCTCGATGAAACGGATTCCGGCCTGGATATCGATGCGCTGCAAGTGGTTGCCAACGGTGTCAATGCCATGCGCAGTGCCGAGCGGAGTTTTATCGTGGTAACCCACTACCAGCGTTTGCTGGACTACATCGTGCCTGACTATGTGCACGTGCTGGCGGGCGGCCGGATCATCAAGTCCGGGGACAAGGAGCTGGCCAAGGAACTCGAAGCCAAGGGCTACGCCTGGATTGAAAACGAGGTGGCCTGAGCATGAGTGATTTCCAACATGCAGCGCTGCAACTGATGCGGCAGCAGCAGAGTCCCGCCTGGTTGGCCGGCCTGCGTGAAGCGGGTGCGGTGGCCTGGCGCACGGCGGCCTGGCCGACGCGCAAAACCGAGCACTGGAAATACACACCCCTGCTGCCTTTGCAGAAAAAATCCTTTGTCCTGTCGGGTGGTGCTGTCACCAGTGATTGGACGCGGGGCCTTGACTGGATTCCACTGGACGCCACCCGTGTGGTATTTGTGAATGGCCGTTTCGATGCGGCCAGCTCCAGTCCCTTGCCTGCGGAGATTCAGCTTTTCAGCCGTGCGGATGATGCGGCGCGCACGGTGATTCAGCGGCATCTGGGTAAGGTGGCCGAGGGGGAGCACCATTTGTTTGCTGCCCTTGGCAACGCATTGGCCGACGAGGGCGTGCTGGTTCATGTGCCGCGCAATACCCGGCTTGAAAAGCCTTTATATCTGGTTCATGTCGCCACAGCGACCGAAGCACCGGTGCTTGCGCAAGCCCGGTTGCTGGTGGTGCTGGAAGAGAATGCCAATGCGCAGGTTATCGAGCATTACCTGTCTGGTAATGACGTGCAGAACGGCTGGGTGAATGGCCTGACAGAGTTGGTGTTGGGTAACAACAGCCAGCTGCATCACTACCGCCTGCACCTGGAAGAAGAACATCTGCTGCATATCGGTGGCGTGCATGCCGATCTGCAACGCAACGCGCGCCTGCGTGCCTTTACCCTGGCCCAGGGCAGCCAATTGAAGCGTCTGGATTACCAGGTCAATCACCGCGGACCGGGTGCCGATCTCAATTTGCAGGGCATTTACCTGCCGCGCAACCAGCAGATGGTGGATTACCACACCAACGTGCAACACTGCGTGCATCACTGCACCACCCAGGAAATTTTTCGCGGCATCATTGCCGACGACGCCCGGGCGGTTTTCAATGGCCGCATCCATATTCACCCGGATGCGCAGAAAACCCTGGCGGAATTGAGCAACAGAAACCTGCTGACCTCGCCCAACGCCGAGATCAATACCAAGCCGGAACTGGAAATCTATGCCGATGATGTGAAGTGTGCCCATGGTGCAACGGTGAGCCAGTTGAACACCGCAGCGCTTTACTATTTGCAAAGTCGCGGCCTCTCGCGCAAAGAGGCAGAGGTGATGATGAGCTTCGGCTTTATCAACGAATTGTTGCAGGACATCGCCTCCGATGCCGTGCGTGACTACCTGACGCCTCGCATCGCGGAACTCTTCGGGCGTGATCCCCTGCTGTTGCAATCGGCGAAAGACAACTGAATATGACTGAGCAAGCAGCCACTATTCTGCCATTCGATGTGGAGCGCGTGCGCCAGGATTTCCCGATCCTGCATCAGGAGGTCAATGGCCACCCGCTGGTCTATTTCGACAACGCGGCGACCACGCAGAAGCCGCGCAGCGTGATTGATGCCATCACCGCCTACTACTGCGAAGACAACAGCAATGTGCATCGTGGCGCGCATACCCTGGCGGATCGGGCCACCGCCAAATTCGAGGCGGCGCGGGTCAAGGTGGCGCAGTTCCTCAACGCACCCGATTCATCGCAGATCATCTGGACACGCGGCACGACGGAAAGTATCAACCTGGTAGCCGCGAGTTGGGGCCGCAGCCAATTGCAACCCGGCGACCGGATACTGGTTTCCGCCATGGAGCACCACTCCAATATCGTGCCCTGGCAACTGGTTGCCGATGCCACGGGTGCCCGCGTCGAGCCTATCCCGGTCGATGCCAGTGGCACCCTGGATCTCAACGCCTTTGCGGATTTGCTTGCGGGTGGAAATGTCAGGATGGTTGCCCTGGGCCATGTATCCAACGCACTTGGCAGCATCAACCCGATCGAAACCATCATTGCCCAGGCCCATGCCGTGGGCGCAAAAGTCCTGATCGACGGCGCCCAGGCGGTGAGCCATTGGCCGGTGGACGTGCAGGCGCTGGATTGCGACTTCTACGCCTTTTCCGCCCACAAGCTGTTTGGTCCCACCGGCGTGGGCGTGCTCTACGGCAAGCGTGACCTGCTCGACGCCATGCCGCCTTACCAGGGCGGTGGTGAAATGATCGAGTCCGTCAGCTTCGCGGGCACCCGCTTCAATCAGTTGCCTTACAAATTCGAAGCCGGTACACCCGATATTGCCGGTGTGATCGGTGTGGGCGCCGCCATTGACTACCTGAATCAACTGGATCGCATCGCCGCCGCCAGCCACGAACAGGCATTGCTGGCCTACGCCGAGGACCGTGCCAACGCCACGCCGGGCCTGAAACTTATCGGGACCGCGGACCACAAAACCAGTGTGATGAGCTTTCTGCTGGAAGGCGTGCACCCGCACGACCTGGGCTTCCTGCTCGACAAGCAAGGCATTGCGGTACGCACCGGCCACCACTGCGCCCAGCCCATCATGGACCAGTTCGCCATACCCGGCACGGTGCGCGCCAGCTTCAGCTTTTACAACACCGTTGCCGAGGTGGATCGGCTGTTCGACGCCCTGGAAAAGGCCAAAAAGTTTTTACTCTAACCCTCTCACACAACAGGGAGGGGGAGTGAGTTTGGGGTAAGGCTGGTATTTTGGCAGACCGTGGGAGGCAGGACGCCGACCCCAAGCCTACAGGGAAGTATTCACGGCGAGTCTGCCAAAATACCAGCCTTACCCCAAACTCACGGATCCAACGCACAAAGGTCAACCGGAGACACCCATGACCATCGCGACATTCGACCCCCGGCAGCAGGCCGTCTCTGTCACCCCTGCCGCCATCGACCACTTCCGCCGGCAGCTCGCCAGCCGCCCGGATGCCCAGGCCGTGCGCCTCAGCGTCAAGCAGAGCGGCTGCACCGGCTACATGTACGTCGTCGACCTCGTCCAGCACGCCCAGGCTGATGACCTCCACCTGCCGCTGGCAGACGGCCTCGAACTCCTGATCGACCAGGGCAGCCTCCCCGTGGTCACTGGCACCGAAATCGACTACGTCACCGAAGGACTCAATCGCCAGCTCAGGTTCCTCAACCCCAACGCCAAAGACTTCTGCGGCTGTGGCGAAAGTTTCAGCGTGAACTGACATGGCCAGCGAAAGACGTGTTGTCGTAGCCCAAGCCGACTGTCCGGCCCGCCGGGTGCCGGATGGCACACCCCTGACCATTCCCAGGGATACCTTCGTCACCATCACCCAGGCCCTGGGCGGCAACTACACGCTGACCTACCACGGCCAGATGGTTCGTGTGGATGGCACCGATGCCGACAAGCTCGGCCTGCCCGGCGACGACCTCAGTTTCCCGCCATCGGTGGATGACCTGATCCACGAAGACCAGGTCTGGCAGGCCCTGGGTACCGTCTACGACCCCGAAATCCCGGTGGACCTGGTCAACCTGGGCCTGATCTACGGCCTCGATATCGACCAGGGCACGGGCCATGTGGCTATCCGCATGACTCTCACCGCCCCCGGTTGCGGCATGGGACCGGTATTGGTGGGTGACGTGGAATACCGCGTCCGCAAAGTCCCCAATGTCAAGAGCGTGAAGGTCGAGCTGGTCTTCGATCCGCCCTGGAGCCGCGACATGATGAGCGAAGAGGCCCAACTTGAAACAGGCATGTTTTTTTAAGCTTTTTAAGCGGGATGAATTTTCGGCTCCTTGGGTGCTGAAGTCCGGGGGAGTAGTAACCACTTCTGAAACCCTCACGTCATGGACGACGTGCGGGAGCTACAGGGATGTATGCATGCGTTTTCAGAAGTGGTTACTACTCCCCCGGACTGGTCTGTCCAACTGTGAGATACCACTGTTTCCATCCATGTTTGATCCCATAACCCGGAACCCTCAATGAGCCAATTCGGTATAGACATCACCCCCGCCGACATCATCGATACCCTGGGTTTCTTCGACTCCTGGGAAGAGCGCTACAAATACATCATCGACCTCGGCAAGGAGCTCGAACCCCTGGACGAAGCCCACCGCACCGAAGACAACCTGGTGCGCGGCTGCCAGAGCCAGGTGTGGCTGATCCATCGGGAAGAGGGCGGCAGGCTGTTCTTCGCCGCCGACAGCGATGCCTTTATCGTTCGCGGTCTTCTGGGTGTCGTATTGGCCGCCTACAACGGCAAGACCCCCCGTGACATTCTCGACTTCGACATCCAGGGCTATTTCGATGCGCTCAAGCTCATCCAGCACCTGAGTCCCACCCGTGGCAATGGCCTTCGCGCCATGGTCAAGCGTATTCAGGATACCGCCGGCGCCGCGGCCTGACCGGATCGGTATCCGGCCGATGGTTGGGGTTTGCCTGATTTCCGTGCATTCCTCCATGTAAAAACCACCACAAGACGCGTATAATCCCGCAGTTTTATACTGATGGCAGGCTCCGCACGAGGCGGAGCCGGTTGAATGATCGCAAGCGGGAGCTTTTCATGGCTGTAGAACAAACCCTGTCCATCATCAAACCGGATGCGGTGGGCAAGAATCATATCGGTGCTATTTGTGCGCGTTTTGAACAGGCTGGTCTGAAAATCGTGGCGATGAAAATGCTGCAGCTGACCCGCGCCCAGGCTGAAGGCTTTTATGCCGAGCACAAGGGCCGGCCCTTTTTTGACGGGCTGGTGGACTTCATGACCTCCGGTCCTGTGGTCGTGCAGGTGCTCCATGGTGAAGATGCCATCGCGCGCAACCGTGAACTGATGGGAGCGACCGACCCGCAGAAAGCGGCACCCGGCACCATCCGCGCCGATTTTGCGACAGCCATCGACGCCAACGCCGTGCACGGCTCGGATTCTCCCGCGTCGGCAGCACGTGAAGTGGCTTACTTTTTTGATGCGGCCGAGATCAACCTGCGCTGATCCCGGCGCGGTTAATTCCCCAGGTGAATGTTATGACCCGGCAGTTTGATCCATCGTCAACAGAAACCGCTCGCTCCACTACCGCTGTTGTGGCGGGTGAGGCGAAGGTGAATCTGCTGGGCTTGCCGGAAACCAAGCTGGTGGCTTTTTTCGCCAGCATCGGCGAACCGCGCTTCCGCGCCGTGCAGGTCATGAAGTGGATTCACCAGCTGGGCGCCGACAACTTCGACATGATGACCAATGTCAGCAAATCGCTGCGCGCCAAGCTCGCCGACATTGCGGAGATTCGTCCACCCGAGGTGGTGCAGCAGCTGGACTCCGCTGACGGGACCCGCAAGTTCCTGATTCGCGTCAGTGGCGATAACCTGGTGGAGACCGTATTCATTCCCGAAGGGGACAGAGGGACGCTCTGTGTGTCCTCCCAGGTGGGTTGTTCCCTGGATTGCAGTTTCTGCGCGACGGGCAAGCAAGGTTTCAACCGCGACCTGACAGCGGCGGAAATCATCGGCCAGGTGTGGCTGGCCGCGAAATCCTTCGGACAGTTGCAGGCGGGTGCCGAACGCGCGGTAACCAATGTGGTGCTGATGGGCATGGGCGAGCCGCTGCTCAATTTCGACAATGTGGTCGATGCCATGAACCTCATGATGCACGACAACTGTTACGGTATCTCCAAGCGCCGTGTGACCCTGAGCACATCCGGCGTGGTCCCGGCGCTGGATCGCCTCAGCCAATACACCGATGCCTGCCTGGCGATTTCGCTGCACGCTCCCAATGACGAGTTGCGCAACGAACTGGTGCCCATCAACCGCAAATACCCGATCGCCATGCTGCTGGATTCGGCCAAGCGTTACATCGCGGCCATGCCGGATACCCATCGCAAGATCACGATCGAGTACACGCTGATCGATCATGTCAACGATCGTCCGCACCATGCGCGCGAGCTGGTGGAACTGCTGCGCGATGTGCCGGTCAAGATAAACCTGATTCCGTTCAATCCGTTCAACCTGTCCAACTACAAGCGGGTGAGCAACAATGCCCTGCGGCGTTTTCAGGAAATTCTCATGGAAGCCGGTTACATCACCACGGTGCGTACAACCCGTGGTGACGATATTGATGCTGCCTGCGGCCAGCTTGCCGGCAGTGTCAAGGATATCACCCGGCGAAGCGAGCGCTATCGCGCGCGTCTGGATGAACCCCAGCCAGTCAGGATTCTGGCGCAGTCATAACCTCTGATAAACCGGAAGGCGATAAGGAGTGGTTTGATGAAGCAGAATAATATGGGTAGCAGATGGGCCGGGCTGGTGCTGCTTGTCTTTGCATTGCTGAGTGTGGCCTGCGTGTCCAATACCACGGGCGGTTCCAGGACCAACGTGGACAAAGCCAAGGCACTCGAGCTGCATATCCAGCTCGCCGAGGGTTACATCCGCAACAACAACCGCGAATCGGCCCGGCACCACCTGCGCCGCGCCTTTGACATCGACCGCAATTCCATCGAGGCCACGGCCACCATGGCGCGGCTGTATGAAATGGAAGGCGAGAACGAACTGGCCGAGCAGTATTATCAGCGCGCACTGCGGCGCAACAAGGATATGACCCGCACGCGCAATGACTACGGACTCTTCCTGTACCGTGAAAAACGTTACGAGGATTCGCTGGATCAGTTTGAGATAGCCGCAGCAGACCTGGATTACGATGATCGCGCGCGCGTGCTGGTCAATGTGGGGCGTGCCGCTGCCCAGTTGGGCAACACCACTCGTGCGGAAGCCGCCTTCAAACATGCCAATACCCTGAATCGCCGCTTGCCTTCCGCGCTGATCGAACTGGCTGACATCAGTTTCCAGCAACAGGATTACGCATCGGCCAAGACCTATCTGGATCAGTATGGCGAGGTTGCCCGTCCCAGCCCGCGCAGCCTGCTGCTGGGTATTCGCATCGAGCGCCTGTTCGGCAACAAGGACAGGGAAGCGAGTTATGCACTGGCATTGCGCAATATGTTTCCCTACTCGCGTGAATACCTCGAATATAAACGCTTTTTTGAGTAAGTAAGATGCCGCCGAACCACGATACCCCGGAGCCGCTGCCATCCGAAACCGGGGCTGCGTCACCTGTACCGCCATCCCCCGGCCAGCAGCTGCGGGAAGCGCGTGAGCATGCGGGACTGACACAGCAGCAGGTAGCCCAGGCATTGCACATGACTGTGCATAAAGTGAATGCCATAGAAAATGACGAATACAACAAGCTGAACACCGATACGTTTATTCGCGGTTATCTGCGCTCCTACGCCAATTACCTGAAGCTCGACAGCGCCCGGCTCATCAGCGCCTACGAGCAGCAGGCCATTGCCCGTGGCTTGCTGCCTGCCGTTGCGGACACCTTGATCCGTGATCCGGGGGCATCACGCAGCTGGTCTTTCATCCTGTGGCTCGTAGGGTTGCTGTTGCTGCTGCTGTTGATCAGCGTCTGGTTTTTTGGCAACTCCATCAATTCGGTCCCTGCTGCATCGGTCACCCGGGTATCCCCCGCGCCCCCGGTCGCCGCTGAGCGCGTGGAAGAAACTCCAGTCGAGGCCGGACAATCCGACGAGGCGGTTGCCGGTGAGTCCGCCGGGGACACCGCGGAGCCTGCTGCCGAATCGCCGGTGGCTGGCGATGTGGCGGTGATCGAAGAACAATCGTCCGTTGCCAGCCTCGATCGGCTGGTGTTGCGTTTCAGCGATGAATGCTGGCTCGAAGTCAGCGATGCCCAGGGGGATGTCCTGGCAACCGATCTGCAACGCCCCGGCTCCGAATTGGTGCTGGAGGGCAGGGCGCCTTTCCAGGTCAAGCTGGGCAACGCCCGGGCGGTCAGTGGCAGCCTGAATAACCAGCCACTGAGCTTTGAGAATCCGGCGGATTTACGCGTACTGACCGTCACTGTGGGTGATTGATTGAATTTGAAGGTAGCACTCGATGCATTGTGAATCTCCCATTCAACGCCGTAAATCCCGCCGCATCATGGTGGGGCAGGTGGCTGTCGGCGGGGACGCGCCCATCTCGGTCCAGAGCATGACCAACACCGAGACAACGGATATTGCGGCAACCGTTGCCCAGATCAGGCGCATCCAGGCGGCAGGCGCCGATATCATACGAGTATCCGTGCCCACCATGGAGGCTGCCGAAGCCTTTGGCGAAATCCGCAGGCAGGTCACGATTCCGCTGGTGGCCGATATCCATTTTGATTACCGGATTGCCTTGCGCGTTGCGGATCTGGGCGTGGATTGCCTGCGCATCAATCCCGGCAACATCGGCCGTGAAAAGCGCATCAAGGCCGTGGTGGATAAGGCGAGCGCCCTGAATATCCCCATCCGCATCGGCGTCAACGCCGGTTCATTGGAAAAGGACCTGCAAAAAAAATATGGCGAGCCTACACCCGATGCCCTGGTGGAATCGGCCTTGCGCCATGTGGAGATCCTCGATCAACTCAATTTCCACAACTTCAAGGTCAGTGTCAAAGCGTCGGATGTTTTCATGGCCGTCGCCGCCTATCGCAAGCTGGCCAGCCTGATAGAGCAGCCCTTGCATCTGGGCATTACCGAAGCGGGCGGCCTGCGCTCCGGTACCGTGAAATCGGCTGTGGGCCTGGGGGCCCTGCTGATGGACGGTATCGGCGATACGGTACGGATTTCCCTTGCCGCCGATCCTGTTGAAGAAGTGAAAGTGGCCTGGGACCTGCTGCGCAGCCTCAAGCTGCGCAGCAAGGGCGTCAACTTCATTGCCTGCCCGAGCTGTTCGCGCCAGAATTTTGATGTCATCAAAACCATGAACGAGCTGGAGCAGCGGGTCGAGGACATCACGGTTCCCCTGGATGTGGCGGTTATCGGCTGCGTGGTCAACGGACCGGGCGAAGCCAAGGAAGCCGACCTGGGGCTGGCGGGCGGAACGCCCAACAACCTCATTTACATCGATGGCGAGCCCAACCACAAGTTGGGCAACGAGGGCCTGGTGGACAGCCTGGAACGCCTGATCCGTGAAAAAGCCGCGCAGAAGCAGGCACAGCTCGATAAAGAGGCGGCCAATATCATCGCCCGTGCCTAGCCGGATTGCGTCGCCGTCGGCCAGCGGGTATTACAGTCAGTATCTGGAATTCAACCTTGAAAAAAATCCAAGCAATTCGCGGCATGAACGATCTGCTGCCGGGCGAATCATCGCTCTGGCAGTATGTCGAAGCCACACTTACCGATATCCTTCACAGCTACGCCTACCAGGAAATCCGGTTTCCCATTGTCGAGGCGACGGAGCTGTTCAAGCGTTCCATCGGTGAAGTGACCGATATCGTCGAAAAGGAAATGTATACCTTCGAGGATCGCAACGGTGACAGCCTTACTCTCCGTCCCGAAGGCACGGCCTGCTGTGTCCGCGCCTGCGAAGAACATGGCCTGCTCTACAACCAGACGCAACGGCTCTGGTACATCGGTCCCATGTTCCGCCACGAGCGCCCGCAAAAAGGCCGTTACCGCCAATTCCACCAGTTGGGCGTGGAAGCCTTTGGCATGCAGGGTCCGGATATCGATGCCGAGGTTTTATTGCTCAGTGCGCGCATGCTGAGTGAACTCGGTGTCGCCGATGCAGTCACACTGCAACTCAATTCGCTGGGCAGCAGCGAGGCCCGGGCGCGCTATCGCGAGGCCCTGGTGGACTACTTGACTGCCCGCCGCGACCAACTGGATGAAGACAGCCGCCGCCGCCTGGGCACCAATCCACTGCGAATCCTCGACAGCAAGGATCCGGCGACCCGGGCCCTGCTGGATGAGGCGCCCGTGCTGCTGGATTACCTGGATGAGGAATCACGAGCCCATTTCGAGCAGTTGCAGGCGCTCCTGCGGGCGGCGGGGCTGGAGTACCAGGTCAATCCCCGCCTGGTGCGCGGCCTGGATTACTATGGCAAGACAGCCTTTGAATGGGTGACCGACCGCCTGGGCGCCCAGAGTACGGTCTGTGCTGGTGGCCGCTATGATGGCCTGGTTGAGCAACTGGGTGGAAAACCCACGCCAGCGGTGGGTTTCGGCATGGGGCTGGAACGGCTGGTCCTGTTGCTGCAGACACTCGAGGCCGTGCCTGAAGGGTTGGAGCAGCAGGCGGATGTCTACCTGATCGTGGCCGGGGATTTCAGCGTCCAGGCTCTGGAATTTGCCGAGCAATTGCGCAATCAATTACCCTTTGTGCGCCTGCTGACCCATTGTGGCGGCGGCAGCATCAAAAGCCAGATGAAAAAGGCCGATAAAAGTGGCGCGGATATCGCGCTGATTTTGGGTGAGGACGAGATCAGGACCGGCAGTGTGACCCTGAAACACTTGCGCGAGGAGCTTGCGCAGCAGACGCTGCCGCGGCCTGAAGTACTGGCATATTTGCAATCGCTGGCGTAGATTGCCCCCTTTTTCAAACCGTTTAATACCGCCGTGTGCTGACAATCCCAGGCAGCCGGGCGCCAAACACCGATAGACAGGAGCTGAGAGTGAGCGTACATCTGACCGAAGAAGAACAATTAGAAATGCTGAAGCGCTGGTGGCGGGATTACGGCAAGATCGTGCTGGCCGTCATAGTGCTGGCCGTGGGCGGCTATTTTGGTTTTACCAACTGGCAGGCCAACAAGAAAGCCCAGGCCGAGGCCGCCTCGGTGCTCTATACCAACCTCATCCAGGTGGCGTCCCCCGCTTCGGGACAGGCCCTGACCGATGAAAGCCGCACCACCGCCAAAACCCTGGCCCAGCAGCTGAAGGATGGGCGCCGCACCAGCCTCTATGCGCACAATGCCGCCCTGTTGCTGGCCCGGCTGGCCGTGGAAGAGGGCAATCTGGACCAGGCTGTGGCGGAATTGCGCTGGGTGCTGGCCAACAAGCCTGACCTGGCAACCGAGCAGATCACCCGCCTGCGTCTGGCGCGGGTGCTGATTTCCCAGGCCAATTACACCGATGCCGAAACACTGCTCACCAATCCGGTGGATGCCTTCAAGGCCGAATATGCCGAGGCCCGCGGCGACCTGGCTCGCGCCCGTGGTGACCTGGATGCCGCGCGTACCGCCTACCAGCAGGCATTGGCCGATACCGATGCCCAGCAGCAGGAGCGCAGCATGCTGTTGCAGCTCAAACTGGATGACCTCAAATCCTCATCGGCTGTTGCCAGCCTGGAGTCCGCTGAATGAGAGTTTTTACCTGGGGGCTGGTCCTGAGCGCCCTGTTGCTGTCCGGCTGTTCCGTGTTTAGCAAAAAAACCGGGAACGAGCCCCTGAAGTTGGAGAATTTTTCCGCCACGGCCACCATCGTCACCCACTGGAGCCGCAATGCGGGTGCCGGACAGGGCGATGGTTTTACGCGGCTCTCCCCGTTTCTTGAAGATGACCGGCTCTATACGGTCGATCACAAGGGGCGGGTCACCGCGCTGGAGCGTGAGAAGGGCCGGGTCTTGTGGACCCAGCAGCTCAAGTTTCCGGTCAGTGGCGGTATTGCCAGTGAAAAGGGCCTGCTGCTGCTCGCCAGCGCCGCCGGGGAAGTGGTTGTCCTGTCCAGTGAAAATGGTCAGCTGATCTGGCGCAAGCAGATCGAGGGCGAAATCCTCTCATCCCCGCGCACCAACGGGGATGTGGTCGCCGTCCAGGCCATCAACGGCCGCATCTATGTGCTGGATGCCAAGACGGGCGATGAGAAATGGTTCTATGAAAACACGCCCCCCGTGCTGACGCTGAGGGGAACGCCGTCGCCCATCGTGACCGACAACGCCATTTATGCCGGCTTCTCCAACGGGCGGTTGATGGCCTTCAATCCGGATAACGGTTCCATTCTCTGGGAGCAGCGTGTCGCCATTCCCCAGGGTCGCTCCGAGTTGGAGCGGATGGTGGATATCCACTCCACCCCGATACTGCGCGACGGCATCCTCTACGTGTCCACCTACCAGGGCAAGCTGTCAGCGCTCGGACGTGGCAGCGGCAATGCCATCTGGAGCCAGGATTCCTCCAGCAGCCAACCGATAGCCGTTACCGCCGATGCCGTTTACGTCAGCCAGGCGGATGGGCGCGTGGTGGCCTATAATGCGGCCAATGGCGAAGTCCGCTGGCAGCATGAGCTGTTGCTCCGCCGCGAACTGAGTGGCCCGCAGGTCATCGGTGACTATGTGGCCGTTACCGACTACAAGGGATACCTGCATCTCCTGTCCCGGGATACCGGTGAACTGGCGGCACGCAAGCGCCTGGGCCGCAAGCCCATCCAGGCGGATATGCTGACCCATGACGGTACCCTTTACGTGTACACCAACAAAGGCAAGCTGTACTCCCTGGGCGCGCGACCCAAGTCCTGAGTTTTGCAGCTCCCATGCCCCAGCCACTGCAAGCTTCCGGCTTGCGGTGGCTTGTGTTTTTTAATCCAGTGATATCCAGACCATGATTCCAGTCATCGCCCTGGTGGGCCGTCCCAACGTGGGCAAGTCCACGCTCTTCAATCGCCTGACCCGTTCCCGCGACGCGCTGGTGGCCAACTATCCGGGGCTGACCCGCGACCGCAAATACGGCGAGGGGCAGATCGATAACCGCCGCTTCATCGTGGTGGATACCGGTGGTATTTCCGGCGAGGAGGAAGGTATCGACAGCATGATGGCCGGCCAGTCGCTGCAGGCGATCGAAGAAGCCGACATCGTGCTGTTCATCCTCGACAGCCGCGAAGGGCTGACGGCGGCGGATCAGATGATTGCCCGCCACCTGCGGGTCAATAACAAAAAGACCTGGCTGGTTGCCAACAAGATCGACGGCATGGACCCGGATGTGGCCCTGGCGCCGTTTTATGAGTTGGGCCTGGGTGAGATCTTCGCCACCACCGCCACCCATGGCCGCGGCGTCAAGTCCATGATGGAAACCGTGTTGGCCGATATCCCCGAGACATCTGACGAGGTTGTCGAGGAGCAGGCCAGCGGTATCAAGATCGCCGTGGTGGGCCGTCCCAATGTGGGCAAGTCCACGCTGGTGAACCGGATGCTGGGCGAGGACAGGGTAGTGGTCTACGACCAGCCCGGCACCACCCGCGACAGCATCTACATCAATTACGAAAGGCACGGCAAAAGCTACACCCTGATAGACACCGCCGGTGTGCGCCGCCGCAAAAACGTGGACCTGATGGTGGAGAAATTCTCCATCGTCAAAACCCTGCAAGCCATCAGCGATGCCAATGTCGTGGTCCTGGTGATGGATGCCAGCGAGGGCGTCGTGGATCAGGACCTGCACCTGATGGGTACTGCCATCGAAGCGGGGCGCGCGCTGGTGATTGCGCTCAACAAATGGGACGGCCTGGAGGATTCACACAAGCAGTACGTCAAGAATGAGTTGGAGCGGCGCCTGCGCTTTGTGGATTTTGCCGATATCCATTTTATTTCCGCGTTGCATGGCACGGGCGTGGGTAATCTCTACAAATCGGTCGAGCAGGCCTACCGGTCGGCGACGGACAAGTTCTCCACCAGTTTCCTCACCCGCATCCTCGAGGATGCCGTGCGCGAACATCAGCCGCCCATCATCGCGGGGCGCCGCATCAAGCTGCGCTACGCACACGCAGGCGGTCACAATCCGCCCATCATCGTGATCCACGGCAACCAGACCGAGGAAGTGCCCAGCCACTATGTGCGCTATCTCGAAAAAACCTATCGCCGGGTACTGGATCTGCACGGCACGCCGATCCGGATCGAATTCAAAACCAGTGAGAACCCCTTTGCCGGCCGCAAGAATAAATTGACCTCGCGCCAACTGGCCAAGAAAAAGCGCCTGATGGAGCACGCGGGCAAGCAGAAGAAAAAATAGGGCACAGCACCATGTCCAACCTGGCGGTCATCCTCTTGTGCCTTGGATTGGGACTGCTGCTGCAAAAAATCCGCCGCCTGCCCGACAACGCGGCAGTGACCCTCAATCTTTACGTTATCTACATCGCCTTGCCCGCGCTGATCCTGAGCGAAATTCCCCTGCTCACCCTCGATCGCAAGGCACTTTTACCCCTGGTGTTTGCCTGGTTGTGCATGATGTTCAGCGCCGCGGGTGTCTGGTTGATTGCGCGGCTGTGCCACTGGTCCCGCCCGGTGACGGGGGTCCTGATGCTGACAGTACCCCTGGGCAATACCGGTTTTGTGGGTATTCCTTTACTGGAGGCATTGATAGGCCCCGAGGCGGTGCCTTACGCCATCCTGTATGACCAGTTCGGGACCTTCCTGGCGCTCAATACCCTGGGCGTGCTGATGGCGGCACACTACTCGGGTACCCAGACTTCGTTCCGGCGGATATCGCTCGCCATCGTCAGTTTTCCGCCATTCATCGCCCTGTGCCTGGCCCTGGCGACGCTTTATTTCACCTATCCATCCTGGCTGGCCCATGCATTGTCGCGAATATCGTCTACACTTGTGCCGGTGGTGATGGTGGCGGTCGGCTTGCAGTGGCAGCTCAAGCTGGATCGCCAATATCTGTTTCCTCTGGGGTTGGGCCTGCTGTTCATGCTGGTCATCACGCCCGCTTTTGCATTCTTGCTGTTGTGGTTATCTGGTTTTCAGGGATTGGTGCCCCGGGTGATTGTGTTGCAGGCCGCCATGCCGGCCATGATTTCCGCAGCCGTCTTGGCCATGAGTCACAATCTGGCGCCCCGCCTGGCCTCCGCGCTGGTCGGCTATAGCCTTTTGCTCTCCCTGCTGACCGTCTGGTTGTGGAATGGGTTGATTGAATAGATAAGAACGATCAATCGCTCTCCGGTCTTCATTCATGGAGCCTACACCCTATGACTCAGGGTTCACCGCTAAAACATACGTTACAGGCAGGCGCGACAGAAACATCTCCCGGTTACGACCCCTTGGCAGTCGATGCCTACGCCTTGCATCTGGCCCGGGTCAATGACACCCGCGAGGTGATCGCCAGTGAAGATATCTACAACAGCAGCGGCGCCCTGCTGGTAAAGAAAGGCACGCCGATTACGCCCAGCGTGACCCGTGCGATTGTCAATTTCAAACTGCTGAAGCCGCTCTCCGATGCGGTGGCGATCGGCAATGACCTGGATCATCAGCAACTCCTGTCACACTTCAGTGCCTTATTGCGGGCCGACAAGGGATTGCGCACGATCCACGAGCGCCAGGACCTTGCACTCCCGCTGGAAAGCCAGTGCCTGATCTATCAGAAATTTCCCCTGCTGCGCCAGAAAATCACCGTACTGGCCGAACGTATGCCGGAGACGTTTCACCGCTCCCTGTACTGCGCCTGGTTGTCCCTGTTGATTGCCAAGCAGATGCGCCTGCCCAAAGACGAAGTCACCGCTGTGTTCCTCGCCGCCCTGGCTCACGATATCGGCATGCTGCACATCGCGCCTGACATCATCAACCGGCAGGGTGTGCTCAGTGCGGAAGAGTGGCGGCAGATACAGGCCCATGTGGTTATCGGCGAAAAAATACTGCATGCGATTCCGGGATTGTCACCGCTGGTGGGGCAGGCGGTGCTGGAACACCATGAGCGTTGCGACGGTACTGGTTATCCTGCCGGCAAGGTGGAAAGCGAGTTGACGCTGCATGGGCAGATCATTGCGCTGGCTGACAGTGTCATCGCGGTCTACCACAACCGTTTCAAGGCGCAGGGGCGCAGCTGGCGCGATGTGATCCCGGTTATCCAGATGAACAGCCAGGCTTATTTTTACCGCAATTACGAGGTGCTGGTGACCGTGCTGCGGCGCAGCGACCTGCCGTTACCCCATGTGGTATACGGCAACCAGATGCCGGAATTCATCGACAAACTGCTCGATAAAACCGCGCTCCTGAAGCGTTGGTTCGCCCTGCTGAAACAATGCCTGACGTCCGTGGGTTACACCCATGGTGATCGCCGATTGCACGCCTTGCAAAATGTATCCATCCACATTGCCACGGCCATACATGGCTCGGGTATTTTGGATGAAGGCTATGTGCACTGGCTGGAAAAGGTGCGCAGCGAACAGCTGAGCGATGCCTACCGTGAAGTGGAGGATGCCTTCCTGATGCAGGAAGAGGTCACGTTTCACCTGCAACGCCTGAGCCGGATGACGCAGCTCTATCTGGCATCCGGCGCTTGCAAAAACCAGGATATCCAGCACGCCCTGGAAACCGGCCTCGCCACCATCGACAGCATCAATGGCGAGGACCTGGATGGTGAAGCGGCGATCGGGCGGGAGACGACATTCACCGAACAGGTCGTTATCGATTAATTTTTTTGATGCCAGAAAGGCTGTCCGATTGTCGGTGTGCTCGGGCTGGCTGTCTGGCGTTTCTCCATCAGTCCGGCGCGATACGCCTTGCGTCCCGCATCGATGGCGTCGGCAAAGGCTTCCGCCATCAGGGGCGGATTCAAGGCTTTTGCCACCGCGGTATTCAGCAGTATCCCGTCAAAACCCATTTCCATGGCTTCCGCAGCTTGTGACGGTGCCCCGAGTCCCGCGTCGATGATCATGGGCACACCATGCAGGCGCTCACGCAGGCTGCGCAGGTTGTAGCGGTTGAGCAATCCCTGGCCCGTGCCTATCGGTGCACCCCAGGGCATCAGCACCTCGCAGCCCACGTCCAGCAGGCGCTTGTTGAGGATCAGATCATCGGTGCTGTAGGGCAGTACCTTGAATCCTTTCTGGATCAACTGGTCAGCCGCTTCCACCAGGCCAAAGGGATCGGGTTGCAGGTTGTAATCGTCACCGATGACTTCAAGTTTTATCCAGGGCGTGTCAAACAATTCGCGCGACATTTCCGCCAGCGTCACGGCTTCCTTCACCGATTTGCAGCCAGCGGTATTGGGCAGGAGTTTACAGCCGCTTTCCTGGATATAGTGCCAGATCGCATCGCCGTCGCGGTCGGCCGGATTCTGGCGGCGCAGGCCGAGCGTCACGATATCGCAGCGCGATGCGGTGATGGATTCGCGCATGACCTGCGGCGAGGTATAGAGCGCGGTGCCCAGCAGGAAACGGCTGTGAAAATCTTCGCCGTAGAGTGTCAGCATGTCCGTCATCTCAACCACCTCCCACCGGTTTTACGATATCGACTTCATCGCCGTCGGCGAGTAGTTGTTCGCCATAACGCGAACGCGGCACAAAGTCGCCGTTGATCGCCACGGCAATGCGTGTGCTGCCATAGCCCCAGAATTCCAGCGCCTCCTGTAACAGCAGCGGCCGGTCGAGGGTGGTGGGTTGGTTGTTCAGGCTCAGATGAATCATGGCGTGCGCATCAGGTATGAGTGAAAAGGTGATTCGATATCCGGCAGGATCAGCGACAGTACCTGGGTAACCACCGCCGGTGCCAGCAGATAACCGTGACGGAACAATCCGTTGGCACTGATCAGGCCGGGTTGCTGATAAATGCCGGGCATATTATCCATGAAAGCCGGACGCAGGTTGACATCCATTTCCAGAATCCGCGCTTCGGCGAATGCCGGCGACAGGGTATACAGCGCGCTGCCGAGTTCCAGCGAGGATTGCAGGCTCACCGGTGAGCGATCCTCGCTTTCGATCTGGGTGGCGCCGATGATAAAGCGCTGATCCGGTTTGGGCACGATGTAGAGCTGGTAGCGCGGATGCATCAGCCGCACCGGGCGCTGCAAGCGGACTTCGCGGGTGTGCACATGCAGGGTTTCGCCGCGCACGCCGCGCACATTTTCCGGCAGGCCGCGCGCGCCGGTGCCGCGGCAGTCGATCACCATATCGACATCCTCATGCCCGCGTGTGCTGATCAATCGTCCAGCTTCCACTTCCACGGCACAATCGGGAATACAGGTTCCGCCCAGTGCCTGGATTTCCTGCAGCAACAGATCCAGCAACTCGCGGTTGTGCAGGTGGCCTTCATCTTCCAGCAGCAAACCCTGGTCAAATACGGGATTGAGGTCGGGTTCCAACTGCTGGATTTCCTGGCGGTGCAGGGGTCGATAACGGCCCTGGTCGCCCAGCACATGGCGCAGCTCCCGCGCAAATTGTTGCAGCTCGCTGACATCCTGCGGGTGGGCGATCACCAGGCTGCCCCGCCGGCTGAACAGCGGGCGGGCCAGTTCCGGGCGCTGGAAGCTGTCCAGCCAGCGGGGCCAGGTTTCCAGGGCAAACAGTCCCATCCGGTAAACCGCATGGTCCGAAATCACCGCCTCGCTCAAGGGCGAAATCATCCCGGCGGCGGTGCGGGCGGCGGAGGGGGAGGGACTGAACAGCCCCGCATCATAGAGACTGACCCTGAATCCGTGCCGCAGGAGCTGCCAGGCCAGCAGGCGGCCCAGCAGGCCAGCACCGGCAATGGCGATATGGGATTGCGGGGGCAGGAACGTCGTGGACAACTGGTCACCTCAAGTCGCGTGGTGAAGAGACTTATCAGGAAAGAGGGTCAGGGAGGAGGGCCAGATGCGGCAAGCAGGACCTTGTTCCCTCCGCAGGCCTTAACCTGATCAGGTTCTACGGGTTCGGCCGTACCGATCTCAGCCTCCGAATAGCCACAGCTACCAAGGCGCCCCGACAAGAAGCCGCCAATATACTTGGCCCGCCCGGGGCTGGCAATCATTCCAGGTGGCGCCGGTGGCCAGGCCTGTGAGGCGGAGGGCTGCAACATGGGTGTCATGGAGGTTGATTAACATGCCACTGCCATCAGTGCCGGACAGGGTTATGCTGCACAATTTCAGTATTTCATTGCGTGTTCTCTTGCTGGGTTTCACACCATTGGTGTTCCTGGCGCTCTTTCTGCTGGTGTCTTTTTTCGCTGCGGTGGAAAAGGACAAGCTCTTCCATCGCCTCTACGACGATCATCTGGTGACCCTGTCCGATTTGATGAGGGCGCAGAATCTGTTGCAGCAGCAGATGGCGGAGGATATCCGCAAGTATCGCAGTGGCTGGGTATCCATGGATGCCTCCCAGGAGCTGATCCAGCAAAAGCTGGATGCCGCGCAGCAGCATTGGCAAGCGTTCCAGCAACTGCGCCCGGCCGCGGAGACAGCGGATTTCTACCAGCCACTGGATGAGGCTTTTGCGCAATCATCCGCCTTGTATCGAGGATGGATCGAAGCCGTCGGCACGGATGCCCTGCTGGTCAAGATACTGAATGAATCCACCATCAATAACGAGACCGCCGCGGTGGTAGGGTTGTTTTCCCGGTTGTGCGATGAGTTTGTAACAAATCAGATAGCGACCGCTGCCCACGTGCGTGACGATGCGGCGGTGTTGACCGATTCCCTGCTGAAGGTGTACTGCCTGGGTGGTGGCTTTTTGTTGCTGCTCTGCCTGTGGTGCATCCGCAAGATTCAACAATCCATCGTTCAGCCCCTGCGGAATCTGAGAAACCTCCTGTTCACCATCGAGCAATCCTCGGACTTGACGTTGCGGGCGTCTGAGCAGGGCAGTAACGAAATATCCGATGCCGCCAAGGCGCTCAACACCATGATCGAACATTTCCAGCGCCTGGTGGCCGACCTGGGCAGCAACTCGGCGTCCCTGAGCCAGCATGCGGATCAGTTGTACGGCATCAGCGAAAGCGTGAGCAGCGGCGCCATCCGCCAGGCGTCGCAGTCATCGCAATTGACCCATGCCGTGGAGCAGATGCAGACCGTGATCGACGAAATCGCTGCGCGCGCCACCCAGGCTGCTACGGCTGCCGAGCAATCGCGCGAGCTGAGCCAGACGGGGCGGGAACAGGCGGTGCGCAACCGGGAAGTGATCGAGGCCCTGTCGGACAGGATTACCGAAACCACCGGGGTGATTCTGCACTTGCAAAAGGACACCGAAAAAATCTCCGATGTGATCGACGTGATCGGCAAAATATCGGAGCAGACCAATCTGCTGGCCTTGAATGCCGCCATCGAGGCGGCGCGTGCCGGCGAAGCGGGCAGGGGGTTCGCAGTTGTGGCCGATGAAGTGCGCACGCTGTCATCCAACACCAAGCAGGCGACGCAATCCATCGGCGACATCATCGTCCGGCTTCAGCAGCAGGCAGGGACGGCGGTGCAGGTGATGGAGCAGGCATCGCGGGAAACGGTGTCTTGTGTCGATGCGTCGATCCAAAACCATCATATGTTTGAAAATATTTCCGGTTCCGTCACCGATATTGCCGCGCTGAACCAGCAGATATCAGCAGCGACGGCGCACCAGAAAAGTGTGTCCCATGGCATCTTCGCCGGTATCAGGAATCTCGATACGGATATCGGCAACCTGAAGTCGAATGCCAGGCACTCGGCGGAATCTAGCGAGACCCTGAACGTGCTGGCCAGGAGAATGGATGAAAGCTGGAAGGTGTTTACCGTGGAAGCCTGATCCTGGGTTGTCAGGGGATGATTTTTTCCAGCCGGGATATCAGGGTTCCCTGCTTGAGCCGGGTTGACAGGGTTTCCCCCACGGTGACCTGGCCGGTCTGGCGAATCACATGCCCTTCGGCGTTCTGCACGATCGCGTAGCCGCGCTCCAGTGTATTCAACGGACTGAGGGTGTGGAGCAGGCGCGCAGCCTCACCCAATTGCTGGCGTTTTTCCTGGAACTGCTGCCGGGTGAGATCGGACAGCTGCCGGTGGAGCAGGGCGACCCGCTCTTGCAGGAGGCTGATCTGGCGGCCCGGATGCAGTTGCGTTTGCCGCAATTGCAACTGTTCAAGGCGATTGCGCTGGCCGGCCAACTGATGCCTGATGGCCTGGCGCAAACGGATTTCCAGGTTGTCCAATCGCTGCGCCTGCTGTTGCAGCCGTTCGCCGGGATGCCGCAGACGGCTGCGCAGCCAGGCCAGTTGCTGCTGCCAGTGGCGCAGGCGGCGCAACATGGCCTCCTCGAGCAGCACCTCGTAACCGACAAATTGTTCCAGCCACTCCTCGCCATCGGGCGTCAGCAGCTCGGCGGCGGCTGACGGCGTGGGCGCGCGCAGGTCGGCCACAAAATCCGCAATGGTGAAATCCACCTCATGCCCCACGGCGCTGACCACCGGCAACCCGCTGGCGGCGATGGCGCGCGCCACGCTTTCCTCATTGAAGGGCCAGAGGTCTTCCAGGGAGCCGCCGCCGCGGGTCAGCAGCAACACATCAAACAGGCCGGCGCGATTGGCCAGTTCCAGGGCGCGGACGATCTGGGGAGCGGCCTCCTTGCCCTGGACCGCCACCGGAATCACGGTCACCGGTATGGCGGGAAACCGCCGTTCCAGCACGCTCAGTACATCGCGGATGGCGGCACCGGTGGGTGAGGTGATCACGCCGATATGGCGGGGCAGGGATGGCAGGGGACGCTTGCGTGCCGGATCGAACAGCCCTTCGGCAGCCAGTTTGGCCTTGAGGGCCTCAAAGGCCCGTTGCAGGGCACCGGCACCGGCTTCTTCCATGTGCTCGGCAATCAACTGGTAATCGCCCCGGCCCTCGTAGAGGCTTACCCTGGCCCGCACCAGTACCTGCTGCCCCTGCTGGGGCCGGAAGCGCACCAGCATGTTGCGGTTGCGGAACATGGCGCAGCGCACCTGGGCCTGGTCGTCCTTGAGGGTGAAGTACCAGTGGCCGGAGGAGGGCTGGGACACATTGGACAGTTCGCCCTCCACCCATAACAGGGGCAGGTGGGTCTCAAGCAGCTGCTTGGCGCGGCGGTTGAGCTGGCTGACCGAGAGGATTTCGCGCTCGGTGATGGGGAGGATGGTATCTGGCATGCCCGCCATTCTAGGCCAGGGCACCCGCATCGGCTACTCCTGCCGGTAAAACAACCGCAATATCAGCGGCTTAGTCCCGCTGGCGGCTACAAGATAAGGGGTAATTCCCAGTTTACCCTGCTAGATCAAATAGATATAATTCCGCTCTTATTTTCGCCCTGCATTGAGGTTGGCTAGTATGTTGCGCATTGCTGAAGAAGCTCTCACCTTTGACGATGTCCTGCTGGTGCCGGGGTACTCGGACGTCACGCCGAAGGATGTGTCGCTCAAGACCCGCCTGACACGCGCAATCCAACTCAATATTCCCTTGATTTCCGCCGCCATGGATACCGTCACCGAAGCCCGGCTGGCCATTGCCATTGCCCAGGAAGGGGGCATCGGCATCATCCACAAGAGCATGTCCATCGAGCAGCAGGCCCAGGAAGTCCGCCTGGTGAAGAAATTCGAAGCCGGTGTGGTAAAAGACCCCATCACCATCGAATCCACCGCCAGCATCAACGATCTGATCGCGCTGACCCGCAAGAACAACATTTCCGGCGTGCCGGTGATGGACAAGGGCAACCTGGTTGGCATAGTGACTGGCCGCGACGTGCGTTTTGAAGAAAACCTCGATGCCTCCGTATCCAGCATCATGACGCCCAAGGACAAGCTGGTTACCGTGAAGGAAGGCGCCAGTGCCGACGAGGTGCGTGCCCTGCTGCACAAGCACCGCATCGAAAAAATCCTGGTGGTCAACGACGCCTTCGACCTGCGTGGCCTGATCACCGTGAAAGATATCAACAAGGCCGAGCGCTACCCCAACGCCTGCAAGGACCCGGAAGGCCGCCTGCGCGTCGGCGCCAGTGTCGGTACCAGCCCGGATACCGATAACCGCGTCGCGGCACTGGTGGAAGCCGGTGTGGATGTGCTGGTGGTGGACACCGCCCATGGCCATTCCAAAAACGTGCTCGACCGGGTGCGGGCCATCAAAACCAGGTATCCCCAGGTCCAGGTGATCGGCGGCAACATCGCCACCGGAGACGCGGCGCTGGCGCTGGTGGAAGCGGGAGCGGATGGCGTCAAGGTGGGTATTGGTCCCGGCTCCATCTGCACTACCCGTATTGTCAGCGGTGTGGGTGTGCCCCAGGTCTCCGCCATTGCCAATGTCGTCGCCGCGCTCAAAGACACTGACGTGCCAGTGATTGCCGATGGTGGCATCCGCTATTCCGGTGATATTGCCAAGGCCATAGTGGCCGGCGCCCATGCGGTGATGATGGGCTCGATGTTTGCCGGTACCGAGGAGGCTCCGGGCGAGGTGGAGCTGTTCCAGGGCCGTACCTATAAAGCCTACCGCGGCATGGGGTCGCTGGGTGCCATGGCGAAAACGCAGGGCTCCAGTGACCGTTATTTCCAGGATGCCAGCCAGGGCGCTGAAAAACTGGTGCCGGAGGGTATCGAAGGCCGTGTGCCTTACAAGGGTTCACTGACGGTGATCGTGCATCAGATGATGGGCGGCTTGAGGTCTGCCATGGGGTACACCGGTTGCCACAACCTCGACGAGATGCGCACCAAGCCCGAGTTTGTGCGGGTCACGGCTGCTGGCATGGGCGAGAGCCATGTGCATGATGTGCAGATCACTAAAGAGGCGCCGAATTATCCGGTGGGTGGGCATTGATGGTGCGATGAATTCGTTTGGCGGTGGGGTATGGGTATGTGGGACACGCCGTGAATACTTCCCTGTAGGCTTGGGCGCAACATCCATGTTGCGCACAGTCCCACATACCCATACCCCACCGCCAAACTCGCTGTGTGCCGACGGATAGAATTTGAAAGACGTAACTCGGGTAAGCCCGAGTTTTTTATTTAGAACGGCTTTATTTTTTAAACTGACTCTATTGCAGGTATCACCGGGAGGAGTCCGGGTATCTGGGTGGAAGACAATCGCCAACAGGGATGTTGGCGCTTAGCCTCCAGGGAAGGATTCACGGCGTGTCTTACACCCAGATACCCGGACTCCGCATCTCGCTAGTGGCACCCACGAACCAGCTTAACGGAACTCCACATGACTCAAGATATTCATGCCCAACGAATCCTGATCCTCGACTTCGGTTCGCAATACACACAATTGATTGCTCGCCGTGTGCGTGAAATCGGTGTGTTTTCCGAGATTCGCGCCTGGGATATGGACGAGGCGGAAATCCGCGCTTACAACCCGCGCGGCATCATCTTGGCTGGCGGCCCCGAATCCACCACTGAAGCGGGATCGCCGCGTGCGCCGCAAGTGGTATTTGAGCTGGGTGTTCCTGTCCTCGGTATCTGTTACGGCATGCAGACCATGGCCATGCAGATGGGTGGGCATGTGGAATCCTCCAATATCCGCGAATTCGGCTACGCACAGATCAAGGTGCATGGCGAATCGTCGCTGCTGCACGATATCAAGGACCATGTGGATCACGAAGGCGCGGCACTGCTCGATGTGTGGATGAGCCACGGTGACAAGGTCACCAACATGCCCGAAGGATTCGCGTTGCTGGCCTCCACGCCCTCATGCCCCATTGCCGGCATGTATCACGAAGCCAAAAAATTCTACGGTGTGCAGTTCCACCCCGAGGTTACCCACACACTGCAAGGTAAGCGTATTTTTGAACACTTTGTACTGCAACTTTGCGGCTGCGAAAAACTCTGGACACCCGCCAATATCGTCGAAGATGCCATCAAGAAAGTGCGCGAACAGGTTGGCAGTGACAAAGTATTGCTGGGTCTTTCCGGTGGTGTGGATTCATCGGTCGTTGCGGCCCTGCTGCACAAGGCCATCGGCGACCAACTCACCTGCGTCTTTGTGGACAACGGCCTGCTGCGCAAGAACGAAGGCGATCAGGTCATGGATATGTTCGCCAAAAACATGGGCGTTCGCGTCATCCGTGCCGATGCGGAAGACCTGTTTTTAGGCAAACTCGCCGGTGTCAGCGATCCTGAGAAAAAACGCAAAATTATCGGCAACACCTTTATCGACGTCTTCGATGCCGAAGCGACCAAGATGAAAGATGTCAAATGGCTGGCGCAGGGTACCATCTACCCGGACGTGATCGAGTCCGCCGCCGCCAAAACCGGCAAAGCCCATGTGATCAAATCCCACCACAACGTCGGTGGCCTGCCGGAAGACATGGCGTTTGAACTGGTCGAGCCCCTGCGTGAACTCTTCAAAGACGAAGTGCGCGCAATCGGCTTGGAGTTGGGCCTGCCTTACGATATGGTCTACCGTCATCCATTCCCCGGCCCTGGGCTTGGGGTGCGTATCCTGGGTGAAGTGAAAAAAGAGTACGCTAACATCCTGCGTGAAGCCGATGCGATTTTTATCGAAGAACTGCGCGCGGCGGACTGGTACCACAAAACCAGTCAGGCGTTTGTGGTTTTTCTGCCGGTAAAATCCGTGGGTGTGGTGGGTGATGGCCGTCGTTATGAGTGGGTTGTTTCCCTGCGAGCAGTGGAAACCATCGACTTTATGACGGCGCGCTGGGCGCATTTGCCTTATGAGTTGCTGGAGAAGGTTTCAAATCGGATCATCAATGAAATCAGCGGAATTTCAAGGGTAGCATACGATGTGTCGAGCAAGCCGCCGGCGACGATTGAGTGGGAGTGATTCGGCGTCTGGCACTGGCTGGCACCCAGCGGCACGAAAACACACCTAAGCCCGCGTCAATGCGGGCTTTTTTGTGATTTCGTTTGGCACCGGCTGGCAACATTTGGCATCGCCAAGCACCGTTTTTTCATGGCATGATGGATGGCATTGAATGCTTCTATGCCATGAGAAGTCGCCGATACCATGCAACCACCTTGCAGATGTTCATGGTATTGAATTAGCGTAACACAATGATTTTATTGTTGTTTTACCCCAGGATTGGCCGATTTTCGGATCATGGTATTTGAGCTGAATTAGGGCGAGAACCATGCTGACCGATACCAAGCTGCGCAACCTCAAGCCGAAGGACAAGCTCTACAAGGTGAATGACCGTGACGGCCTCTATGTAGCCGTCACGGCCGCCGGAGCGATCTCGTTCCGCTACAACTACTCGATCCACGGTAGGCAGGAGACCATCACCTTCGGCCGCTACGGTGTCGGCGGCATCACCCTGGCGGAAGCCCGCGAGCGGTTGGGCGAGGCCAAGAAGATGGTCGCGGCCGGGAAGTCACCGGCCAAGGAGAAGGCGCGGGACAAGGGTCGCGTGAAGGACGCCGAGACCTTCGGGGCCTGGGCGGAAAAGTGGCTGCGCGGCTACCAGATGGCCGACTCCACCCGCGACATGCGCCGCTCAGTCTACGAGCGCGACTTAAAGCCGAAATTCGGCAATCAGAAGCTGGTGGAGATTACCCACGAGGACTTGCGGGCACTGACCGATGCCATCGTGGAGCGCGGCGCGCCGGCAACGGCAGTGCATGTCCGCGAGGTGGTGATGCAGGTCTATCGCTGGGCCATCGAGCGTGGCCAGAAGGTCGAGAACCCGGCGGAGCTGGTGCGCCCAACGTCCATCGCCAAATTCGAGCCGCGCGGCCGTGCGCTGACGCCCGACGAGATCGGCCTGATGTACCAGTACATGGAGCGCATCGGCACGACGCCATCGATCCGGGCGGCGGCCAAGCTGCTGCTGTTGACGATGGTGCGCAAGAGCGAGCTGACCAACGCGACCTGGAGCGAGATCAATTTCAGCGACGCGCTTTGGACGATCCCGAAGGAGCGGATGAAGCGGCGCAATCCGCACCTGGTGTTTCTGTCCCGCCAGGCGCTGGACATCTTCATTGCCCTGAAAACCTTCGCCGGTGGATCGGACTACGTGCTGCCGTCGCGGTACGACTCGGACCTACCCATGAGCAGCGCCACGCTCAACCAGGTGCTGACGCTGACGTATCGGCTGGCGCAGAAGGAAGGAAAGTCGCTCGCCAAGTTCGGGCCGCATGACTTGCGGCGCACGGCCAGCACGTTGTTGCACGAGGCCGGCTACAACACGGACTGGATCGAGAAGTGCCTGGCGCACGAACAGAGAGGCGTCAGGGCCGTCTACAACAAGGCCGAGTACCGCGAGCAGCGGACGGCGATGTTGCAGGACTGGGCGGACATGATCGACGAATGGACGCTCAAGCGGCCGAAGGCGTAAGTCAGAGGAGGGCAGGTAGGCAGCGCCTCCAGAACAGCGACCTTGGCCTCGGCTGTCATTGACACTTGAGGGGCGCGGCGTTTTCGCGGCTAAAAAGCGGTGGCTGCGACCGACGGGGTGAAGCCGGGCCGCATGGCCTGCGTGCCCGATGACTTGCGTGCCTCGATCCATTCCTCGATTTCTGCCAAGTCCCAGGCGACGTTTCGGCTGGTGAGTGCGATCCGGCGCGGGAACTCCCCGCGCTGTTCCATGTTGAAGATCGTGCGCTCAGACAGCGGGATCATCGCCAGTAGCTTCTTCCGGTTGATGAGTGTCTTACTTGTGGTTGCCTGCATCCCCTGGCCTCTTCAGTCACTTGCGAATATGTGCCTGATGGTGCCTGTCAATGCGGATCGCTTCGGCCTAATGATTGACTCTTTTGGTTGACACCAAAAGAAATCAGCGGATGGGGCGCTTCTTCTTCAAGTGAAACATTGCGGGGATTGATGCCAGCGCCTTCGATACCGCTTGGCGCTTGATGCCCAACCTTCGCGCAATCTCCGACTGATTGAGTCCAGACCACTGGAGCATCAAGATCTGCTTCTTGCGATCGGATAGCTTCGAGTCCACCATCAGCCGCACCTGGTTGCGCAGTTCCGCCTTGTCTGCCGGTTGCAACGTCTGGCGCATGACATAGTGGAAGAAGTAGCCGTCAACGAGTTGATCGCCCGATTTCACTTGCGGCGTTGCCGGCTTCGCGCATTGCTGGCTAAGCCTGGCCAGCTCAAGTTCAAACTGCGCGAGTGATCGCTTCGCCTGTCTGTATGCGGGGTTCCATTCGCCATTCGTTAGCTTGGGTCGATGCCCCTCGCAATACTGGTGACTAAGTTCAAGCTTCTTGCGATTCTCAAGCTCCGCATCGTTGACCTGCTGCTCCGCAACCTTGGCCATGAACGCGGAAAACTCCGTCAGCTCTCCGCAGAAGTCGCAGAAGCCGTGTTTCCGTTGCGCATTGAGACTGACGCCCTGAGCGGGGGCAGACGTTTGCGGGCGTTTGCTGGCACAGCAGCAAACCAGTTCGATTAAGGCTTCGAGGGTCGCGGTAAAGCGATGATCCCTTGGTGTCTGTCGGTCTTCCGTTTTTATGAACTGGCGTAGCAACTGGCGCTGCACGCGAACCATCGCGTCAAGTCCTACCAGTCCAATAATCGCGCTGAAGCCCACACCCGTGCCGGCGCCGGGGACGTAGCCCGAGTAGCGTACTGGAAGGGTTGCCATGTAGGCGGCTACAGCAGGATCGATCACTTCCTGGATCAGTCGCCCGATGGGGTAGCGTCGCGAAGACGTGGAGTATGGCTTCCAACGTTCGCGGAAATCTTTGATGGACTGAGAAACGGTGGGGTCGCAGCCTTCCCAGATGGGGATGTAGTAACGACCAAGGCGCTTCTTTGCGTGCTCTTCGTTTTCCATGTCAACCATTATTGCCAACTAATAAGCTGCCATCAAGCCTGGCGCTGCGTAACCTTCGTTGCAATTCAGTTGATAACGGAGGTTTACGCAATGACGATGGAAGACACGCTGCTGCAACGCTTCGGCCCGCTGCTGAGCATCGCGCAGTTCGCCACTGTCCTGGATCGTTCGCCTGATGGGTTGCGGATCAGCTTGCGTGCGACGAACGAATGGACGCGGCGGATCAACAAGGCCCGCTTGAAGATCGGCCGGCGGGTCTACTTCCGAACCTCGCAGATCGCCGAGGTGTTGAGCGACGAATCCCTGTACGGAACGGGGAACTGAGTCGTGGCGATTGATGTCCTGGCGGCGTTCGAGTGCGAACCGCCGGTTCTGGATTTCATATGGCCGGGCTTCCTTGCGGGAACCGTCGGTGCGCTCGTTGCTCCAGGAGCCACGGGTAAGAGCTTCTGGGCGCTGGAAGCGGCCATGAGCATCGCATGCAGTGTTGCCGGCGGCGATCTTGTGGACCTTGCCCCCGCGCACACCGGGCGAGTGGTCTATCTGGCCGGGGAAGACCCACCGCCCGCGCTTGTGCGGCGCATTCACGCCATCGGCCAGCACCTCGGACACGCGGCGCGCCAAGCCATCGCAGAGAACCTTGCGCTTGAGCCGATCATGGGCAAGCGCCTGAACGTCATGGACG
Organism: uncultured Cellvibrionaceae bacterium; assembly: GCA_964456865.1. GTDB lineage: Bacteria > Pseudomonadota > Gammaproteobacteria > Pseudomonadales > Cellvibrionaceae > Cellvibrio. Next base: position 604 of record CAYWCW010000035.1, on the reverse strand, counting down.
AGGCTCACTTGCGCCGCGTCATCGAGTACAGCGCCGGGGCGAGGCTGATCGTGCTGGACACCCTGAGCCGCATCCACGCCCTCGATGAGAACAGCAACGGCAACATGGCCCACCTCGTGGCCGTTCTGGAGCAGGTCGCGGCTACCACGGGCGCATCCGTGCTCTACCTGCACCACGTCAGCAAGGGAAGCGCCCGCGAAGGGCAGACCGACCAGCAGCAGGCCGCGCGTGGCGCGTCCGCGCTGATCGACAACGCCAGGTGGTTCGGTTACGTCGCCCGCATGACTGAGGACGAGGCGAAGCGCCTCAGCGACCGCGCCCATGACCGGCAACCCATCGGCGATGAGCGGCGCGGCTACTTCGTGCGTTTCGGCGTCAGCAAGCAGAACTACGACGCCACGCCGCTTGATCGCTGGTACATGCGGCACGCCGGCGGCGTGCTGGTGCCGGTGGAGCTGTATGAGGCCAGCAGGAATGAGGAAAGACGTGATAGTCGGAGGCGAGGCGATGGCTTTTGACCTCACCCATGCCAGGCACGATCCAATGCACTGCTTGGTCCCCGGCTTGTTCCGCAGTCTCAAGCGCGGCGAACGGAAGAAGCTCA
>CAYWCW010000034.1:0-37893 GCA_964456865.1 uncultured Cellvibrionaceae bacterium | reverse complement strand
AACCGCCTCATGACCCGCCAGCCCTGGCGAGGGCGCGAACTATACGGCCCACCCCTACAACTGGCAAGCGGTTTTTTTGTTTTGATTGATCCCACCCTGAAAAGGCTCGAAAAGTGATCAAACAAGGCTATATATGGATCAGGATTTAACCGCTGGAACAACCCTGCGCCACAGCCAGACAGCCGGGGCTGAGAGCGCATAGGTCACCGACATCACCAATAAGGTCCGCGCCTGGTCGACGAGCATGACGGCAAACACAAAAACGATCACCAGCAGGGCCACAAATGGCACACGCCCGCGAAAATCGATCCCCTTGAAACTGGCGTAACGGAAATTTGAAACCATCAAAAGCCCTGTTACCGCGGTAATCAAGGCAGCGGGAATGGCGCCCAGATCACCAATATCCGCCGTATGCCACGTCCAGACTATCGAAGCGATGACCGCCGCGGCAGCCGGACTGGCCAGACCCACAAATAGCTTTTTGTCCACCACGCCAATCTGGGTGTTGAATCGCGCCAACCGCAGCGCAGCGCAGGCGGTATAGATGAAGGCGGCTGCCCATCCCAGCTTGCCCAGATCGTGCAGCGCCCAACTGAACATCACCAGGGCCGGCGCCACGCCAAAGGAAACCACATCCGCGAGACTGTCATATTGCTCACCAAAGGCGCTTTGCGTATTGGTCAGTCGCGCAACCCGTCCGTCCATGCCATCGAGAATCATAGCAACGAAAATCGCAATGGCCGCATTCTCAAAACCGCCATGCATGGCGGACACGATGGCGTAGAAGCCACTGAAAAGCGCGCCCGTGGTAAACAGATTCGGCAACAGATGAACGCCACGGCGACGCACCCGGCGACCATTCACGGAGACCTCTTCGATATGCTCACCGAACGGCAAGGGCCCCTCCTGCTCCAGCGGGGGCGGCTCCTGGGGCTTGGTGGTCTCGGGTTCTTTTTCGCTCATAATCAACCTCGACTCAAGAAGAGGCTCTATTTTACACACATTCGGGAAAGAGGCCGCGATCGACCCGCCGGTCGCTGAAACAAAAAAGCGCGGCCAGTGCCGCGCTTTGTGACAATCGCCAGAACTCAGTTTTTGGCCTTGTCGACGATTTTGTTGGCCTGAATCCAGGGCATCATGGCACGCAGCTTGGCACCCACCACTTCGATACCGTGGGCGGCATTATTGCGGCGGTAAGCTGTCATCGAGGCGTAGTTGGTCTGGCCTTCGAGGATGAATTTCTTGGCATATTCGCCATCCTGAATATCCTTCAATGCCTGGCGCATGGCTTTACGCGATTCGTCGTTGATGACACGCGGGCCGGTCACATACTCGCCATACTCCGCATTGTTGGAGATGGAGTAGTTCATGTTGGCGATGCCGCCTTCGTACATCAGATCAACGATCAGCTTCAATTCGTGCAGGCACTCGAAATAGGCCATTTCCGGGGCATAACCGGCGTCCACCAGGGTTTCATAACCCGCTTTCACCAGCTCGACACAGCCACCGCAAAGGACGGCCTGCTCGCCAAACAAATCGGTCTCGGTTTCGTCTTTGAAGGTGGTTTCGATGATGCCGGTGCGACCACCACCCACGCCCGAGGCGTAGGACAGGGCCAGGTCTTTGGCCTTGCCGGAAGCGTCCTGGTATATCGCGATCAGGTCGGGAATACCACCACCCTTAACGAACTCGGAGCGCACCGTGTGGCCGGGAGCCTTGGGGGCAACCATGATCACATCCAGGTCCGCACGGGGAACGACCTGGTTGTAATGGATAGCGAAACCGTGGGCAAACGCCAGGGCGGCACCTTTTTTGATGTTCGGCTCGATCTCGTCTTTATAGAGCCTGGACTGGAATTCGTCCGGGGTCAGGATCATCACCAGATCAGCAGAGGCGACGGCGGTAGGCACATCGGCCACCTTGAGGCCGTGCGCCTCAGCCTTTTTAACCGTGGCGGAACCAGGACGCAGACCGACTACGACGTCTACACCGGAGTCTTTCAGGTTGCACGCGTGGGCGTGGCCCTGGGAACCGTAGCCAATGATGGCCACTTTTTTGGATTGGATGATGGAAAGATCGCAATCTTTATCGTAATAAACGTGCATGACTGACTCCTGCAAGGCTGGTGAGCGCCGGAAACGAGCTCCGACTGAATAAAAGGCCGCCAGTGTAGAGAAAGACCGGCATCGCGTAAAATGATATATTCGCAACTCAATATTTCATTTTATGAAACATAGTTATGGATATCGCCAAACTCCGCCTCTTTTGCGCCCTGGCCAGCAGCCTGCATTTCGGCCGTGCGGCCAGCAGCTGCCATGTCAGCCCCTCCACCCTGAGCCGCAATATCAAACAATTGGAAGATGGCCTGGGCGTGCAGCTGTTTGTGCGCGACAACCGTTCTGTGATGCTCACCCGGGAGGGTGAGCAGTTTCTCGGGTTTGCCAAGGAGGTGATTCGCCAGTGGGAAACCTACCAGGGCACATTACTGACCCAAGCCGATCAATTGCGCGGACAACTGAGCATCTACTGCTCGGTGACAGCCAGTTACAGCTTCCTTTATGACATTCTCACCGAGTTTCGCGTACAGCACCCCGGCATCGCCATCAAGCTGCACACCGGCGACCCGGCGCAGTCGATTGAACGGATTCTCGCTGGCGAGGAGGATATCGCCATTGCCGCAAAGCCGGACAAGCTGCCGGCGGGCATCAGCTTCAAACCGATCAACAGCTCACCTCTTACCTTCATTACCGCCAGCACCGAAGAGTGGACCGGAAAAAGCTGGGAGGAGATTCCGGTGATCATTCCCGAAGAAGGGCTGGCACGGGAGCGGCTGGATCGCTGGTTCGGCGCCCAGGGCATCAGGCCAAACATCTATGCCGAGGTAAAGGGTAACGAGGCCATCGTGAGCATGGTGAGCCTGGGATTTGGCGTAGGTGTGGTACCACAGATTGTGATGGATAACAGCCCGCTGGCGGCCAAGGTAAAACGCTTTGATCCGCAACCGGACCTGGGCCCATACAACACCGGACTTTGCGTGATGGAAAAGCGCTTGAAAAGCCCCATCGTAAACGCCTTCTGGAGTCAGCTGCGCGAACCGGCACCAGGCTGACCTGCATACGTCAGCGGAAAGGTTTGCTTAAAAAACGCGACCCCGCCAAGCCAAACCGCCAGGGCAACTCCACAGCTTTGGAAATACCGATGCGCGGACCGCTGATCAGTGTTACCGGCTCCCGGGCGGGCAATAGCTGAAAAGGCTTTTTATGCAGCGGATGGCCATTCATGGCATGCTCGATCGCCAATGCCTGACCAACACGGCCCGGGCCTGAACACAGCAGCCGCTCATCATGCAGGTCACGGCGTTCACGCATCTCGGCCAACCCCCGGATCGGCTCAATAGCGCGAATCAATACACCGGCACCGTGATGTTCAGGACCGCACACGAAATTCAGACACCAGTGAATGCCGTAGGAACGGTAGACGTAGGCGCAACCAGGCGGACCGAACATGGCAGCGTTGCGCGCGCTTTTACCACTGAAGGTGTGCGACGCAGGCTCAGACTGATCGTAAGCTTCCACCTCAACGATCACACCACCGATGCCATCGACATAGAATTCACAACCGATCAACTGTGGTGCGACCAGGTGCGGTTGGAGGGAAAAATCTATCGGAATCACAATGCTCAACAACAAAAAAGCCGAAATCGTTGCGGATTTCGGCCTTTGTCATCCCATGCGATGAACATCAGAGGCTAAGCACTTTCTCGCCACGCGAGATGCCACTCACTCCCGAGCGCACCACTTCCAGCACAGCCGCGTCACCCACGGCCTGGATAAACGCATCCAGTTTGTCGCTGGTACCCGTGATCTGAATGATGTAGAGCGAGCTGGTGACATCCACGATCTGCCCCCGGAAAATGTCCACACAGCGTTTGACCTCGGCACGCTGCGCACCCGATGCCTTGACCTTGATCAACATGAGCTCGCGCTCGATATGCGCACCCTCGGTCAAATCCACCAGTTTCACCACATCGATCAGCTTGTTGAGGTGCTTGGTGATCTGCTCGATCTTGTGATCGTCGCCGATGGTGGTCAGTGTCAGGCGTGACAGGGTAGCATCCTCTGTTGGCGCCACCGTCAGGGACTCAATGTTGTAACCCCGTTGGGAAAAAAGCCCCACAACCCGCGACAAGGCACCTGGTGCGTTTTCCATCAATACAGAAATAATATGTCTCATATCAGGTGCGCTCCGTCTTGCTCAGGAACATATCACGCATGGAGCCATTAGGGGCTATCTGCATGGGATAAACGTGTTCGGATTGATCGACCATGATGTCAACAAAAACCACGCGGTCTTTCATCGCAAAACACTCTTCCAGCTTTGCCTTGAGCTCTTCTTTCCTGGTGACACGCATCCCGACATGACCATAGGCCTCCGCCAGCTTGACGAAGTCCGGCAGGGAGTCTTCGTAGAGGCTTTCCGCATAGCGGCCGGCATACTGCATGTCCTGCCATTGGCGAACCATGCCCAGCGCCTGGTTGTTGAGGCAGATGATCTTGACCGGCAGATGGTATTGGGTACAGGTGGACAGCTCCTGGATGCACATCTGGATACTGCCCTCACCGGTCACGCAGACCACGGTCGCATCGCGATGGGCAACCTGCACCCCCATGGCCGCAGGCAAACCGAACCCCATGGTTCCCAGCCCACCGGAATTGATCCAGCGGCGCGGCTTGTCGAACTGATAATACTGCGCAGCGAACATCTGGTGCTGGCCCACGTCGGACGTGACAAAGGCATCGCCCCGGGTAACTTCCCAGATGGTTCTGATGACTTCCTGTGGCTTGATCAGATCACTTTTGGTGTCATAGCGCGGCTTGGTGTAAAGGCCGTGACGCTCGCGCCATTCATTGATCTGTTTCCACCAGGCAGCGATCGCCTCCTTGTCGGGACGTTCGTCCGACTCCTGGATCAACGCCAGCATTTCACTCAACACACTGTCCACCGCGCCGACGATGGGCACATCGGCAACCACGGTTTTGGAAATGGAGGCCGGGTCGATATCCACATGGATGATCTTGGCATTGGGGCAGAACTTGCTGATGGTATTGGTTACCCGGTCATCGAAACGCGCGCCGATGGCAAGGATGACATCGCTGTGGTGCATGGCGGTGTTGGCCTCGAAGGTACCGTGCATACCCAGCATGCCCAGGAAACGCTTGTCGGTACCCGGATAGGCACCCAAGCCCATCAATGTATTGGTGCACGGGAAATCCAGCAGCTGTACCAACTGCGTCAAGAGCTCAGAGGCATTGCCCTGCACCACACCGCCGCCGGTATAGATGACCGGGCGCTTCGCGCCCAGCAGCAGCTGGACCGCTTTCTTGATCTGTCCGGTATGGCCGCGGGTGGCCGGCGTGTAGGACCGGATCTTGACCTTATCCGGATATTCGTAGGGAAAGGTGTGCGCCGGGTGCGTAATATCCTTGGGCACGTCGATGACCACCGGGCCGGGGCGGCCTGTCGCCGCGATGAAATAGGCCTTTTTGACGATCTCGGGAATTTCGCTGGCGTGCTTGACCATGAAGCTGTGCTTCACGACAGGGCGGGAAATACCTACCATGTCGGTTTCCTGGAAGGCATCCTCACCAATCAGGTGACTCTGCACCTGGCCGGAAATGACCACCATGGGAATGGAGTCCATATAGGCTGTGGCGATACCGGTGATGGCATTGGTCGCCCCGGGGCCGGAGGTGACCAGCACGGTACCCACCCGGCCGGTCGAGCGTGAATAAGCGTCGGCCATATGTGTCGCGGCCTGCTCGTGGCGCACCAGGATGTGCTTGACATCCTTTTGCCTGAAAATTGCGTCGTAAATATGCAATGCGGCTCCACCCGGGTAACCGAAGATGTACTCGACACCCTCGTCCCGCAACGCGCGGATCAACATATCTCCGCCAGAAAGCATTTCCACTTTGAATCCCCTTTGAATCAGTGCGCAATCTCTTGACAGCCAGGATTGCGCGATAACAGAAAATGGCAAGGCGCAGGTCCGACTTTACCCGAAAGGGAGCCGCCCTGCGCATCATCGACAGTGTGATTAACCAGATTCCCCTGCCCCCGCGCGGGTAGCAATTGCGGGGGCAAACAGGGTAGGCGTCGCCGGTGGACACGCCTTCGCGATTGCGAATGGTTCGATAAGCGGGTGACTTACCGGAAGCAGACTGTGTTGCCGAGATTATCGACCGTATCTACAAGCCATCTTGCGAACTGGTAATTTTCGCAAGATAGACGCCAAAGTCAAGGTTAAACCACCAGCATGACGCTCAAAAAACGGCCACCCGGTATGGGCCAGCCCGTTTTGCCGCGGTCTTTATCCCAAACGTTCACACTTTGGCACTTTGCGGTTCCGCTCGGGCGATAAATGGGTCTATAGTGATGAGCAGGCTATCCCACCCACAGGCAGGTTTATGAAAATCGCTTATCTCCTTGCGCTTGGACTGACCGGACTCCTGGCAGCAGTGCAGGTCCAGGCCACCCAGATTTATACCTGGGTTGATGATAATGGCGTCACCCATTTCAGTGAGCGGCCGCCTAAAAACGTCAAGGCCAGCATAATCCGTCCCAAAACCGGGCATAGCGAACCCGTCAATTATGACAATCCCGCCACAACGGAGGCATCGCCTGCGCCCACCGCACAAGCGCGCGCAAACCCGGCACCCCAAGCGGCGAATAGAGACCCCGAGCGCTGTGAGCAGGCGCGTAAGAACCTGGAAACCCTGCAAAACTTTGGCAGGATCCGGATAAGGGCGGACGATGGGAGCTTTCACTACCTGACAGAGGAAGAGCGGGAACAACGCTTGCAGGAGACACAAACGGTCATCAACCAGGAGTGCTGACCGCGGGAATCAGCCGCTCGCCCAAGGCCGGTAGACGGCTTTTCGGACGAGCGGACCATATCAATGCACCCCACCTTAGAACGCACGCGCTAGTGCACTTTCTTTTCCCCCAGGATGACCGAATGATCCCGGCCAAAAACCAGGTGATCGTCCCGTAGCCCGGCATAAATGGTATCTCCGGGCATGAACTTGCCCGCCAGTATCTCCTGGGCCAGGGGGTTTTCGATCTGCTGCTGTATGGCGCGCTTCAAGGGGCGCGCACCATAGACAGGATCGAAGCCCACTGTTACCAGGCGATCTATAACGGCATCGCCCAACTCCAGCCCCAGATCCCGCTCTGCCAGACGCTTGCGCAATTGACCGAGTTGGATATCAGCGATGCCACGAATCTGCTCGCGGCCCAGCGGATGGAATACCACCACCTCGTCAATGCGGTTGATGAACTCCGGGCGGAAATGCCCGGCAACCACTTCCATGACCGCGTCCCTCATGGCGTTATAGCGGTTTTCGTTGTTGATCGAATTATTGGCATCCTCTCCAACCAGGCCATCGAAACTGACCGTATCGAAGGATTTATCCTCGGCCAGCTCCTGAATCCGATCCGACCCCAGGTTGGACGTCATGACGATGACCGTGTTGCGAAAATCCACGGTGCGGCCCTGGCCATCGGTAAGGCGGCCATCTTCCAGCACCTGAAGCAGGATATTGAAAACATCCGGATGCGCCTTTTCCACCTCATCCAGCAAGATGACCGAATAGGGTTTGCGGCGCACGCTTTCCGTGAGATAGCCACCCTCTTCATAACCGACATAACCAGGGGGCGCACCTATCAGACGGGCGACGGAATGTTTCTCCATGAACTCCGACATATCGATACGCACCATCGCCTCGGACGTATCGAACAGGAACTCCGCCAACGCCTTGCACAGCTCGGTTTTACCCACACCGGTGGGACCCAGAAACAGGAAGGAGCCGTTCGGACGATTGGCATCCGACAAGCCTGCCCGGGAACGGCGCACCGCATTGGATACGGCCACGACAGCTTCATGCTGGCCGATAACACGCTTGTGCAGGGTCTCCTCCATGCGCAGCAGTTTTTCCCGTTCACCTTCCAGCATCTTGGATACCGGAATACCGGTCCACTTGGAGACGACTTCGGCGATTTCCTCATCGGTGACCTTGTTGCGCAGCAGCTTCATTTCCATCATCTCCGCCTGCGCCGCCATATCCAATTGTTTTTCCAGTTGGGGGATGATGCCGTACTGCAATTCGGACATGCGCGCCAGGTCGCCGGCACGGCGCGCGGACTCCAGATCGATACGCGCCTGCTCGAGGTTGCTCTTGATTTCGTGGGAGCCTTGCAGCGCCGCCTTTTCAGTGCGCCAGATTTCTTCCAGATGAGCGTACTCGCGCTCGTAGCCGGCGATATCCTGGTCGATTTTTTCCAGGCGTTTCCTGCTCGCTTCATCCTCGTCTTTCTTGACCGCTTCGCGCTCGATCTTCAGCTGGATCAGGCGGCGCTCCAGGCGATCCATCTCTTCGGGCTTGGAATCGATTTCCATACGGATACGGCTGGCGGCCTCGTCAATCAGGTCGATGGCCTTGTCCGGCAGCTGGCGGTCAGTGATATAGCGCTGCGACAATTTGGCGGCGGCAATGATGGCCGAGTCCGTGATATCCACACCGTGGTGAACTTCGTAGCGCTCCTTGAGGCCGCGCAGTATGGCAATGGTATCGGATTCACTGGGCTCATCCACCAGCACTTTCTGGAAACGCCGCTCGAGTGCCGCGTCTTTTTCAATGAACTTGCGGTATTCATCCAGGGTCGTTGCGCCCACACAGTGGAGCTCGCCACGCGCCAGGGCGGGTTTGAGCATGTTGCCCGCGTCCATGGCGCCTTCGGCCTTGCCGGCACCGACCATGGTATGCAACTCGTCAATAAACAGAATAGTGCGCCCTTCCTCTTTGGTCAGTTCCTTGATAACGGCTTTCAGGCGCTCTTCAAAATCACCGCGAAATTTCGCGCCCGCCAGGAGCGCACCCAGGTCCAGCGCCAACAGGCGTTTGTTTTTCAAACCCTCGGGTACTTCACCATTGACGATACGCTGCGCCAGGCCTTCGACGATGGCGGTTTTACCCACACCGGGTTCACCTATGAGCACAGGGTTGTTTTTGCTGCGGCGTTGCAGCACCTGAATGGTACGGCGGATTTCATCGTCGCGGCCAATCACGGGGTCCAGTTTGCCCGCTTCGGCACGGGCGGTCAGATCCACCGTGTATTTTTCCAATGCCTGACGGTTGCCTTCGGCATCCGCGTCATCGACTGCTTCTCCACCGCGGATCTTTGCCACGGCCTGCTCGAGCCGGGCCAGGTTGCCAAATTGCTTGAGCAGTTGGCCGACGCGGTTTTCACCATCCTGCATGGCGGCCAATAACACCGCTTCGCTGGATACGAATTTATCGCCCCGCTTTTGCGCATGACGGTCGGCCAGGTTGAGCAGGCGCCCGAGTTCCGCCGACATGCCGACATCACCGGTGGGATTTTTGATGCTGGGCAATTCATCCAGGGCACGGACGAGTGCCGCGCGCAAACCTGCCAGATCAAAGCCAGCCTGGGTCAACAGCAAACGCACGGCACCCGCGCCTTTTTGCTCGAGCATGGCGGACAGCAGGTGCACGGGCTCCAGCTGACTGTGGTCGCGCCCGATCGCCAGGGACTGGGCATCGGAAAGCGCCATCTGCAACTGATTGGTCAGGCGATCAATACGCATACACACCTCAGAAATAAACGGATTCAAACATGTTGATCAAAGTGGGGCCTGCGGCGGTTAAATCAAGGCCAGTGCCGGTTGTGCGATGGCTGTTTTTGGACGATCTGCGTAGAATTCATCTATATTCAACTATATTCAGTCAACACAGCCGCCTGACTTCTGTTGCCGCGCTACGGAGCCTTTCAGACCTGATCCCATGACTTCAGCACCGGCCATACAAACGCTGCTCGATCGATTGCATACGCCCCCCCAGGATCTGGCGCAGTTGAGCTTTTGTAAAAGTAGCAGGGAATCGGGAGTCAAGGCATGGCTGGATGCACTGCCTCTGACACAGATCAATTTTGCCAGCATGCAGTTTTACCGCGCGCTGCCCGAGATAGTGCGCCTGCAAACACAAGCCGAAACCCGGCTGGCCATGCTGGAGCTGCTGCGCCTGCCCGTGCTCCACTCTGTCCAGGGGCTGTCCCAGCATTTTCTCAACCAACCCTTGATCCTGCCGGAGACGGCACGTAAAACAGCAACCCTGGCCCAGGCCCTGCAAAAGCACCTGACCAATGGCTACCTGATCAGTGTCCGCGAGTTATGCAGCCAACCACCGCCCCATGGCGAACCCCTGCGCAAACACCAGGCATTGGCCATCAGCCGGGCCATGACCGGTTTGGGATTGCTGCTGGTACGCGGATACCAGCTCTACACCCCCATCGCCAGCCAGGTGTGGACTGAGCTGCATACGCTGTATCTGCTGGCGGAACAATTGGATTTGCTCGACTCGCCGGTTGATGATCCGCTCCCCCACCACCGCGGCATCAAAACCATTGAACAGGCCTACATCCGGCTATTGCTGCTGGCCTGCGCACGGCCCAACCAGATGCGGCAGGACGAAGTGCTCATCAGCTATCAGGCGCTTGAACACCTGAGCGCGCTGGGCAAGCTATCCGCCTACAACCCTATGCGCAAAGACAACCTCTTTGCGGTCATGCTCGATAGCGGTCAACCACCGGCCTACAAATCGCGGCTCAACCTTCCCGGCAGCCATCTGGTGCGGGAACTCAGCACCCATGCCATCGCGGCACGGTTACAGGAGCTGGGTAAGGTGGAGAACAATGCGGAAACGCCACGGCTGGCCGCTGAACAGCAGTTGACCCCCGCGCTCTGCGGCCATCTGATTCAGGCCTGGAATATCCTGGCGCAACGCAGTTTCGACCGCCGGCCCGCCAATGGACACCTCCAGGTGACCGTGGGGCTCAGCAACATCCATTACCATATCGCCGGCCGTGTGCCTTTTACGGTTTTCCTCAACCAGATGCCGGGGTATAAGCAAGGGGAAGAAAAAACGGGCCTGTTCCGCAAACACGGCATCCAGTTGAAAGCCCAGGCGCCGAATCTGGACGACGATCCCTGGGGCAATGCCCATGACGTCGGCGGCAACCCGCTGGCCGGCGCCGACCTGCCCACCCTGAATATCGAAAGGTCCATCCGCCAGCAGGAGCAGCAGGAATACAAGGGGCAACATCCGCTGCACCAGGTACCGCTGATAGATGCGAGTCCCGGCGGCTACTGCCTGGAGTGGCAGGGTGAAATCCCCAGCCAGGTGAAGGTCGGCGAACTCCTGGGCATCCAGGAAGAGGGTCGCCAGAAATGGGCCATAGGTGTGGTGCGCTGGGTGCAGCAGACCCAGGGGGCGACACAGATGGGCATCCAGGTGCTTTCACCCCAGGCGACACCGGTGGGCATCGCCCTGATTCACAAAACCGGTGGTTTTTCCGATTACCTGCGGGCGCTGCAACTCCCCTCACTCAAGGCCATCAACCAGCCTGCCAGCCTGATCACCAACGCGGTGTCCTTCCGCGAATATAACAAAGTGCGCCTTTTTTACGGCCAGTCACCGCAGCACGACGGTGAAGTTCACCAGGTCAGCGCACAGTTGACCCAACGGCTTTTTTCAACGGGCTCATTCAGCCAGTTCGCCTTTCGTGAATTGGCCAGCACGACACCGACGGACAAGGGTTCGGATGATTTTGACGCAGTGTGGAAAACGTGAGGATGCCTTGCCTGCCAACGATGGCACCAAAATCAACAACAGCCTTGAGGGAGGGGCGGTTTCGGTTAATATAACCGGCCCGGCCATGCCTGCATGAGCTATTCTGGATAAAAAGCAAGCCTTTCCCGATACTTGGCAGGCCCTGGGGCCTGAGCGGCAGCTACTTGTTGGACGTTCACCACAGCACGAGCGCAATCACTCTTTATGAATCCAAATAACACCATCCGCTTGTTGATTTTGAACAATTCGCGCCCCGAGGCTGAACGCCTGATCAGTATGCTGCACAATGCCGGCATACCCAACCGGGCCCAACACGTGGATAGTGAGGAAGCGCTCACAAAACTGTTGCAGGAGCAGCCCTGGGACCTGTTGATTGCCCACGACCAGACCACCAACATCACACCCCTGGCAGCCATCAAGCAGATCAACCGGCTGAACAAGGATGTCCCCATCATCCTCCTGTACGACGAAGACACGGGTTCATCCGTTGTCGAGGGCATGAAAATGGGCGCCGTGGATGTCGTGCAACTGGACGACGACCAGCACCTGCTGCTGGTCATCCAGCGCGAACTGAGCAACCGCGAAGCACGCCAGGCCAGGCGCGTGGCGGATCGCCGCTTCCGCGAAGCGGAGCGGCGCAGCCAGCAACTGCTCGACAGCTCCCGCGATGCCATCGCCTATGTCCAGGACGGCCTTTATCTCTATGCCAATGAATCCTTTGCCGAACTCTTTGGCTACGAGGACAAAGATGATATCGAATGCCTGCCCATCATCGACATGGTGGACGAAGCCGACCAGGGCAAGCTCAAGAGTTTCCTGAAGGAATTTACCTTCCGCGGTGACGAAGCCGGGGCGGCCACACTGGAATTCCAGGGCGTTCGCCACGATGGCAGCCCGGCGCGCATCAACCTGGAAGTGTCCCATGTCACCTACGATGAAGAACCTTGCATCCAGTTCCTCGCCAAGGCACGTATCGAGCAAACCAGCAGCGCCAACAACGAAGAGTTGGCGGCGCAGATCAAACAGATCAAATGGCAGGATGTGGTCACCGGACTCTACAACCGCCAATACATGATCGACCATCTGGAACGGGTCATCGATTCGCTGGACGACAAGGCCAGCCTCAGCCTGCTCTACATCGACATCGACCAGTTTGTCGAACGGGTGCAAACCAGTGTCGGCGTGGCAAGTGCCGATATGGTATTGATGGACCTGGCAACACTGCTGCGCGCCCAGGCGGGCGAAGCCGATGTGCTGGCGCGCTTCGGCGATACCGCGTTTACCTTCCTGCTGAGCGATATTCGCCCGGACGACGCCGAGAAAAAAGCCGTCGCCCTGTGCAAGGCATTAGAAGATCACATCGTTGATATCGATGGCAAGACACTGCAACTCACTGGCAGTATTGGCGTGGCACTGCTCAACGAAAACTCCACCAGCGCCGGAGCCGTGCTGGAGCAGGCGCTCATGGCGATGGAAAAGGCCCGCACCGCCGGCGGTAATCGCGCGCTGTTGTTCGAACCGGACATTTCCCGTGATGAAACCGATGAAAAGAATATCGTCGCAGCCATCCAGCATGCGCTGGACAATGACCGCTTCCGCCTGCTGTTTCAACCGATCATCAGCCTGCGCGGTTCCGAGGAGGAGTATTACGAAGTCTATCTGCGCATGATCAATGACAAGGGTGAGGAAATCTCTCCCAACAAATTCCTGGAGAGCGCCATCAACATCGGTGCCTGCACCAAGATCGACCGCTGGGTCATCCTGGAATCCATCAAGATGTTGTCCCAGCACCGCGCCAAGGGCAACAAGACCCGGTTGATCGTCAATATCAGCCGTCAATCGCTCTGCGATGAAAGCCTTTTACCCTGGCTGGGCGTTGCGTTCAAGGCGGCCAAGCTGCCAAGCGATGCCATCGTATTCCAGGTGCCGGAGGTGGACGTCACCAATCACATCACCGCCGCCAAGGCCCTGGCTGAAGGTTTGCAAAAACTCAAAACCCATTTGTCGATCAGCAATTTCGGTTGTTCGCTCAATCCGTTCAATGCGCTCAAGCATGTGCCCGCCACCTTGATCAAGGTAGATGGTTCCTTCACCGTGGACATCCAGAACAACAACGCCAACCCCGAAACGCTGATCACGCTGATCGAGCAGCTGCACGGGGAGAACAAGATCACCATCGTGCCCTTTGTCGAAAACGCCAGTGTGCTTTCCACACTGTGGCAGGCAGGCGCGCATTACATCCAGGGGCATTATTTACAGGAGCCGAGCCAAAACATGAGCTACGACTTCAACATGGAGACCTGAGGCGCTGCTCCAATTCCGCCAGCCGCTGGGGTGTGCCGACATCGCTCCAGCAACCTTCATGGACCTCTCCCGTCAATCGCCCTGCCGCGATCACCGCGCGGAATGCTTCCACCAGCGGAAAGCGTTCACGCTTGTGCGGATAGTCGGCGATCAATCGCGGATGCAAAAGGCTGATGCCCGCAAAGGTGTACCGGGAGCTGCCCTCCGTCCGTAATATCCCATCAGCTTCCAGGGCAAAATCCCCGTCCGGGTGGAATACCGGGTTGGGAACCAGCAGCAAATGTCCCAGGCGGTTTTCACCCAATGGACGCCCTGCCCACGCACTTGGTTGCCAGTCGCTCCACACATCGCCATTCAACAGCAGGAAAGGCTCATTCCCCAACAAGGGCAAGGCCCTGAGCAGCCCACCGCCGGTTTCCAGGGGTTCAGGCTCCGGGGAATAGGTCACCTGCAAGCCAAAATGGCTGCCATCCCCGATGGCGTCACGAATCTTGTCACCCAGGTAAGCCAGGTTGATCACCACCTCACGGATGCCCGCGGCGGACAGCGCTTCCAGGTGATAGACCAGCAAGGGTTTGCCCGCCAGCGGCAGCAAGGGCTTGGGCAGATTGTCCGTCAGGGGACGCATGCGCTGCCCCAGGCCAGCGGCAAGGATCATGGCCTTCATACCGCGTCCAACTCCAGGTCCGCGGCGCGATACCAGTCCCGGGTCTTCACCTGGGGCATAAGCCGGGTGCGCAGCCAGGAGTCGAATTCAGCAAAGTCCGGATAACGGGCGGTGACTTCCAGCACATAACCCAGCACCCGTGATAAGTCACCCAGGTAATGGGGCCGCCCGTCCCTCAGCCAGAGCCGGGCGAAGATGCCCAGCACCTTGAGGTGGCGTTGCAGCCCCATCCAGTCAAACCAGCCCAGCCAGGTGCTTTCATCCACCTGGGGAATGATCCCCGCCGCAAACGCCAGGTTGGCGTAACTCAGCGACCAGCAGCGTACCTGGGCGGAGGGCCAGCGCACATAACAGTCCTTCAGGAGCGAGACTGGATCATAGGTGCAGGGCCCGAGCAGGGCGCCCTGGAAATCGATCACGCCCAGATCGCCATCGGCGCAGCAGAGCAGGTTGCGGGCGTGATAGTCGCGGTGCACCAGCACACGCGGCTGTGCCAGTGCCGAGGATTCCAACAAGCCATAGACACGCGCCAACAGTCGGCGCTCGTGATCATCCAGGGAATACCCCAGGAGCGCGGTGACAAACCATTCTTCAAACAGGCGGAGCTCGCACCGCAGTTGTGGCTGGTCGTAATCCTCGACGAGGCCTGTGGGCAGCGGTATCTGTTGCAGGCGCAACAGGGTCATCAGCGCCTGGCCATACAGCAAAGGCGCGGTATCGGCATCCAGCAGCGTCTGAAATAACTGATCGCCCAGATCCTCGATCAGCAAAAATCCCGATTCAGCATCCACCGCCTCCAGGCGCGGCGTGCGCAAACCCGAGACTCTCAGGAAGTTGGCCACCGCCACAAAACGGGGAGTATCTTCCGTCGCGGGAGGCGCATCCACAACCAGCAGTCCCGTTTGCTCCCCTTGCACCAGCAGGCGAAAATAACGCCGGAAACCCGCATCACCGCCAAGCGACTGCAACTGCCAGTCGACACCGGATTGGCCGCTTTCTTCGATCCAGCGGGCAACCCAGTCATGCAGCGCCGCATCCCTTGCTCTTGCCGAACCCTGCGTGGCGGAAGGTAAATCGTGACTCATGGGAACTCCCGGAATGATCCTGGCCGGGATTCTACCCGAGTCACCGGCATTAAGTGAAAAAGCTGGCGGGGCCGCGGCTTCATTCCCTGCACGGGGAGATTGCAGTAGAATCCCGCCCTTGTTTCGCGTGCCCGGGACATCCGCACGCCCCATCGACCCATGCCCCATCCGAGACTGCTGTTGATGCCTGATGCTTCATCCACCCGGCCTCCGCGCCCTGCCGTCCCCTCGCGCCTCGCCATGCGGCGCCTGCAAGGACTGGCGCTGCTGGCGGTGCTGGTGGCCAATCCCGCACACGCCGACAGCCTGTGCGCCAAGCCAACGGAGAAAACCCTGGCGGAAGCCGAGGCGCTGGACTGGGTGCCTTACGATCAACTCACACCGGAACAGCAGGCCGCGCTGCCGACCGCCTGCTGCGGGGCCTATATCACCCCGGAGCGCTTCGATGAGGATGCCGGCGCCTCGCCCGCGCAAAGTGCCTTGCGCGCCAGCGCCGACGCTTCTGAAGCCCGCCTGCAGAGCGATATCCTGATGCGGGGACGGGTGGAAATCACCCAGGGCTACCGCAGCATCCGCGCGGATTCGGCCACCTACGACCAGGCAACCCGCCAGGCGGAGATACGCGGCAACATCCAGATGCGCGAACCCGGCCTGCTGCTGCGCGCGGAAGCGGCCCAGGTGGATATCGACCAGGGCAACGCCAGCCTCAGCGAAGCCCAGTTCGTCCTGCATGAAACCCGCATCCGCGGCACCGCCGACAGCCTGGAAAAATTCGGCGACCGCCTCTTCCGCATGCGCGGCAGCCGCTTCACCAGTTGCGAGCCGGGCAGCAATATCTGGACCCTCGCCGGCAGTGAAATCAAGATCCACCCCGAGGAACACTACGGCACCGCACGCCATATGCGCCTGATGGTTTTTGACGTGCCCATCCTGTATTCCCCCTACGCCCGCTTCCCGGTAGGCAACCAACGGCTGACCGGCTTCCTCTTTCCCTCGCTGGGCTTCAACAGCGACTGGGGCATCGAGGATGCGGAGGTGCCCTTCTATTGGAATATCGCGCCCCAGTACGACATGACGTTCATACCGCGCTACACCGATGAGCACGGTGCGCTGCTGAGCGTCGAGGCACGCCACCTGGCGCCGCTCTTTGAAACCCAGCTGAATACCAGCTATATGCCGGATGACCGGGGCAACTACAGCCAGCGTGACCGGGAAAGGATTGCCCAGGGCATCAAGACCGATCACACCGGTGAAGAGCGCTGGTTGTTGCAACTGCGCCAGCTTGGCGGGCAAGGGCGCCGCTGGACCACGGAAGTCGACTATACCGACCTGAGCGATACCGACTATCTGCGCGATATCAACCCCAGCTCGCTGGATGCCAACCGCCAGGCCTATGTCACCCAGAAGATCGCCGCCGATTATCGCGGCGACACCTGGCGGCTGGGGATCAAGGGCGAGGAATACCGGCTGTTCACCCAAACCCAGCTGCCCTACCGCGAGTTGCCCCGGGTACACGCCAATGGCAGCTACCGCCTCGACGACTGGCGTCTGCAGCTCCTCAATGAATACGTGCGCTTTGGCCGCAACAGCAACTTCACCGGTGATCCGGCCAGTCTGGTGCCCGGCGAACGGCTGCGCACCGACTACCGACTGACCTGGAACAAGGAATGGGTGTGGGGCTTTTTCAAGCCCGGTGTCGCTGTGCGCAGCCTGAGTTTCCAATTGGAAGACAACGCGCTGACAGCAGCCCAGGACACGTCGCTCAGCTGGCACAGCGGCCAGGCCAGCCTGGATACTGGATTGTTTTTTGAGCGCAGCCTGAATCTGCGGGACCAGGGCTACCGGCAAACGCTCGAACCACGCATTTTTTATCTCTACAACAGCTATACGGATCAAACGGCGCTGGACACCCTGGGACGTGACGGCAGGTCGCTCAATTTCGACACGACGATGCTGACCTTCAATTACCACCAGCTTTTCCGCCATACCCGGTTTGCCGGTGGTGACCGGCTGGACGATGCGGAACAGATCACTCTGGGTGTATCGAGCGCCTGGATCGAGGAAAGCACCGGCCTGGAGCGCCTGCGCCTGAGCCTGGGACAGATCAACTACCTGGAAGACCCGCGCGTGAGCCTCGTGGCACCGGTCGAAGACGCTCCGCGGGCGGAAAAGAGTTCACCCATCGCCGCCCAGATCAGCGGCGACCTCAACGATCAGCTGCGGCTTACCTCCGACCTGCTGTATGACCACCGCAGCCGCCAACTGACAGGCGCCAGCCTGGGCCTGCGCTACCGGGATGAAGATTACCGCATTTTCAACATCGCCTACCGCTACAACCGCGAGGCCGAGGTCATCAATCCCGCGGCACCCTTGTCGGGCCGTCCCCAGGATCAACTGGATGTCTCCACCATCTGGCCGGTATCCCGGCAATGGAGCCTGATTGCCCGCAGCCATTACGACTTCCATCACAAACTGGAACTCGATACCTTCGCCGGACTCGAATACAACGACTGCTGCTACCGCATCCAGTTGATGGCCCGCCGCTGGCTGGATTTCGACTACAGTGACAACTTCCTCACCCTGGCCAGTCAGGATGACTATAAAAAAGGCGTGTTCATGGACATTCAGTTCAAGGGACTCGGCAACCTGGGTGAGAAAGTCGGCAAACTGCTGGACAAAGCCATCATCGGCTACCACGAACGCGAAGCATCCCTACGCTAATCACAGTGATCATGATTATGAAGAACCTGTTCAAGACTCCCCTGTATTCCCTGGCCATCGGCCTGCTCGGCGGCCTGCTGCTCACCAGTCACCAGGGCCTGGCACAAACCCAGATCCTCGACCGGGTGGTGGCCATTGTGGATGAGGACCTTGTGCTGGAAAGCGAACTCAATGAGCGCACCGCCAGCGTCGTGGACAGGCTGCGCGCCCAGTACGGCCAGCTGCCGCCCATGGAAGTATTGCAAAAGCAGATACTGGAACAACTGATTGTCGAGCGGGTGCAACTGCAAATGGCGTCGCGCTACGACATCGTGATCAGCGACGGGGAAATCGACCAGGCCATCGGCCGCATCCTGGCAAACAACAACATCACGCTGGACCAACTGATCCAGGACCTGAACCGCCAGGGCATGACCATGGAACAGCTGCGCAAGCAGGTGTCGCGGGATCTGGCCATCAACCACCTCCAGCAGGGCGTGGTCAACGGGCGCATCCGGGTGACCGATCAGGAGATCGATAACTTCCTCGCCTCCACCGATGGCAAGTTTGCCACCTCGCCGGATTACCGCCTGAGCCACATCCTGATTTCCGTTTCCGGCAGCGCCGATCCGGCCATGGTCAGTGCCGCCGAAAAAGAAGCCGACGAGATATACCAGCGATTGCAGGCCGGTGCCGACTTCAGCCAGATGGCCATCAGCCACTCCAACGACCAGAATGCGCTCCAGGGCGGCGATATCGGCTGGCGCAAGCTGGCCCAGTTGCCCGAGCTGTTTGCGCGGCAGTTGATCGACCTGAAAGTGGGCGACGTCTCCAAACCCTTCCGCAGCGGTGCCGGTTTCCACCTCATCAAAATCGTCGACCAGCGCGGCGGTGGCGAGCAGCTGGTGGAGCAGACCAAGGCGCGCCATATCCTGGTCAAGGTCACCGAAATCATGGACGACAACCAGGCCCAGGCCAAGCTGCGTGAACTCAAGGCCCGCATCGAACAGGGCGAGGATTTTGCCAAGCTGGCCAGGGAGAATTCGGAAGATACCGGCTCGATGCTCAGCGGCGGCGACCTGGGCTGGGCCATGCCCGGCATGTTCGTGCCCATCTTCGAGGAAACCATGGCGCACAGCGATATCGGTGAAGTCAGCGAACCCTTCAAAAGCCAGTTCGGCTGGCACATTCTTCAGGTTCAGGAACGCCGCAAGCAGGACATGAGCGAACAGATGAAGCGCAACCAGGCGGCCAACCTGATCCGGTCCCGCCGCTTCGACGAGGAATTCCAACTGTGGCTGACGCAGATCCGCGAGGAAGCCTACGTTGAAATCAAAATCTGAGTTAGCCGCCTGATGACAAATCCGTGTTTCCGCATCGCCCTGACACCCGGCGAGCCGGGCGGTATAGGGCCGGACCTGGCGATTGCCCTGGTCCAGGCACCCCAGCCCCATGAGCTGGTCGCCATTGCCGATCCATCACTGCTGGAGGCGCGCGCACATCAATTGGGGCTGCCCCTGCGGCTGCGAACCCTGAATCCGGCGGAACCGCCCCGCCCGCTGGCCGCTGGCGAACTGGCTGTCGCGCCAGTCGCGTTGGTGGCGGAAGCCCGGCCGGGCATCCTGGACCCCCGCAATGCCGCTTATGTACTCGGTACCCTGGACAGAGCCATCCAGGGTTGCCTGTCGGGCGAGTTCGCCGCCCTGACCACCGGCCCGGTCCACAAGGGCGTGATCAACGATGCCGGCATCGCCTTCAGCGGCCATACCGAATACCTGGCCGAACACACCCATACCGACAAGGTGGTGATGATGCTGGCCACCGAGGGGCTGCGCGTCGCCCTGGCCACGACCCATCTGCCCTTGCGCGCTGTGGCTGACGCCATCAACGCCGCCGAACTGACCCGGGTATTGGAAATCCTCGATCAGGACCTGCGCCGCCACTTCGGCATCGCCCGGCCCCGCATCCTGGTGTGCGGCCTCAATCCGCACGCGGGCGAAGGCGGCCACCTGGGGCGGGAAGAGATCGACATCATCGAGCCGGTGCTGGCGCGGCTGCGCGGCCGGGGCATGAACCTGACCGGGCCCCTGCCCGCCGACACCCTGTTCACCCCCAAGTACCTGGACGACGCCGACGCGGTACTCGCCATGTATCACGACCAGGGACTGCCGGTCCTGAAGTTCAAAGGCTTCGGACAGGCGGTCAATGTCACCCTCGGCCTGCCGCTGATCCGCACGTCGGTAGACCATGGCACGGCCCTGGACCTGGCGGGGACCGGCCGCGCCCACCTCGGCAGCCTGCGCACCGCCATCGATTACGCCCTGGCCATGCTGCAAGCGCGCCAGGCAAGCAGCCGTTGAGAGACTGATGAGCAAATACCGCAATCACGAAGGCCCCCATCGCGCGCGCAAACGCTTCGGCCAGAACTTTCTGATCGATCACGGCATCATCCGCGAGATCGTCCGCGCGGTGCATCCCCGCCCCGGCGAGCAGATCGTCGAAATCGGCCCCGGCAAGGGCGCCATCACCCAATTGCTGGCCGACAGCGGCGCCCGCCTGAGTGTGATCGAACTGGACCGCGACCTGGTGCCCTGGCTGCGGGTGCGCTTTGAGAAATATCCCGGCTTTGCCCTCTACCAGGCCGATGCCCTGGCCTTTGATTTCAGCCAGCTGGTCACGGACGGCCAGCCGCTGCGCATTGTCGGCAACCTTCCCTACAACATCTCCACGCCGTTGATTTTCCATTTGCTCGGCTATGCCGGGCAGGTCCGGGATATGCACTTCATGCTGCAAAAAGAGGTGGTCAAGCGCATGGCCGCCCAGCCGGGCGAGAGCGCCTACGGCCGCCTGGGCATCATGGTGCAATATCACTGCGCGGTGGAAGCGCTGTTCGAAGTGCCGCCGGAAGCCTTCGACCCGGCGCCCAAGGTGGATTCCGCCATTGTTCGCCTGACCCCCCATGCCACGCCTCCCTTTGTCGCGCGCGACCCGGGCGTGCTGGAAAAACTCGTCAACCTGGCGTTTCAGCAGCGGCGCAAGACCTTGCGCAACTCACTCAAAGGGAGTCTCCCACTGGCGGTCATCGACAACCTGCCGGTGGACGGCAACGTCCGGGCGGAAACCCTTTCCCTGGAAACCTTTGTCAGCCTCAGCAACCTGCTCGAGGCCTCCCAGTTCAGCCAGCAGGCCTGATTCCCCATGTCGTGTCCGATTGTGGTCAATGTCAAAACCACCTATGTCGCCGCCCAGTCACAACCGGCGAAACAGCGCTTCGTGTATGCCTATACGATTACCATCACCAATACCGGATCTGTCGCCACACAGCTGATCAGCCGCCATTGGCGCATCCGTGATGCCCGGGACCAGTTGCAGGAAGTCCAGGGATTGGGTGTAGTAGGCGAGCAGCCGGTGCTCGCACCCGGCGCCAGTTATACCTATACCAGCGGGGTGGTGCTGGAAACCGAAACCGGCATCATGGAGGGCAGCTACCAGATGGAAGACGAGGAAGGACGCCAGTTCGATGCGCCCATACCAACATTCGCCCTGGTACCGCCCCACGCCATTCACTGACGGAACCCATCATGAGCACCTATGCCATTGGCGATATCCAGGGCTGTTACCGCCCCCTGCGCTGCCTCCTGGATGAGCTGGCCTTTGATCCCGCCCACGACCGTCTCTGGCTGGCCGGCGACCTGGTCAGCCGGGGACCGGATTCCCTGGCCGTCCTGCGTTACCTGCATGGGCTGGGCGATGCGGTCACCTTTGTGCTCGGCAACCACGATCTGCACCTGCTGGCAGTGGTCGAAGGCTTCCGTCAGCCACATCCGGCCGACAAGCTGGACGCCGTGCTCCAGGCACCCGACAGGGACCAGCTGCTCGCCTGGCTGCGGCACGGCAAGCTGCTGCACTGGGATGCCGGGCTGGGTTATGCGCTGGTGCACGCCGGCATCCCGCCACAATGGGATTTACCGCAGGCCTCCGCCTGTGCGCGGGAGCTGGAAGCGGTGTTGCAAAGCGAGAATTACCGGGAATTCCTCGCACACATGTACGGTAACCAGCCCAAACGCTGGCGCGATGATCTCGCGGGTTATGACCGGTTGCGCCTGATCACCAACTATTTCACCCGCATGCGTTTCTGCACGCCAGACGGTGAGTTGGAATTTGCGACAAAAACCGGTGCCACGGACGCGCCTCCGGGATTCGCCCCCTGGTTTTCACATGCCCGCCGCCAGACCCGCCGGGACCGCATCCTGTTTGGCCATTGGGCAGCCCTTGAAGGACAGGCGGATGCCCCCAATATCTATGCATTGGATACCGGGTGTGTCTGGGGAGGGCGTCTTCGCGCCTTGCGCCTGGAAGATGGCCAGCTGTTTCACTGCGATTGCGGCCCCACAGGACACTGAGCCCCGGCCAACCCACCTAAATGTGGCAGAGGTCATAACACGACAACACACATCCCTTTACACTGTCGACCAGAGATATGCTCAACCAGACATGCGTGACCGGCACGCAACCTGCCCGAGAATTTCATTATGTTGACGGGCTGATTCCAGTGAGCCCGCGGACGATCATCTTGTTCATCAAAGGAGATTGCCTATGCGCATCAAACCCCTGAGTGCAGCTGCACTGCTGCTGACGTCCAGCCTGACCCTGGCTCAAAGCTATCAGTTTGAAGTTGGTGTCAATGCCACTCATTACGATCCCAAGCATGGAGGTAGCGATACCCAATTGGGCGCCTACGGTGAATACCATTTCACCCGGGTACAAACCGCCAACCGCCCCTTGGCAGAAGCCGGTTTCCTGCAACGTTCCAGCAACATCTACGCATTCGCTCATCAGGATCTGGATGTCTTGCAGGCGGGAGCGGAATTCTATATTCCCAATTCCATCTTCTATGTGGCCGCCGAGGTCATCCGCGTCGATCTGCCCGGCCAGCCCCGCAACAACGATTGGGGAGTACGGCTGGGCCTGACGCCGATTGAAGGGCTCTTGGTCTGGACCAGTTATTACGATGAACCCGGCTACGACGCCAACATCCACGCCAAATACGTCATGGATCTCGGTCATTTGAACTACCTGAACATCGAAGCGGGTTTTCATGACTACGATCACGACAACAGCTACTACCTGTTCAGTGATTTCTATTTCAATCCTACCTTCAGTGCCGGTGTCGGCTACAACGACTGGGGTGACGATGACGGCTTTACCATCCGCACGCGTAAATTCTTCAACCCCACCATCGCCGGCGAAGCCAGTTTCACCAAACTGGACAGCGGCAATGCGCTTCTCGTAGGTGCCAGCCTGCGCTTTTGATGGGTAGCTTGCGTTCGCTATCAGCCGTCGATTCAGGCTGTGAGCGAACGCGGCTTCATGCCGCCGGAAGGGTCTCCATGGAATGGAGGCCATTCTCGGCTACCACAACGCGATTCCGTCCCCTGCGCTTGGCTGTGTAAAGCGCATCATCCGCCGCCTTGAACAACGACTCCAGGGATTCATTGGCACTGAGGCAAGCCACACCCAAACTGACGGTTACCGTCAGGCCCTGCTCAAATTCGTGAAGCGCGATACGCTCACGCACCTTCTCAGCAATGACAGCCGCCTGTCCGACCCGTGTGTTGCGGCACACCAGCACAAATTCCTCGCCTCCCCAGCGGGCAAACAAATCCTCATTGCGGATACACCCCTGTACGAGGTTGGATATCGCCGCCAGCACCCTGTCGCCCACCGCGTGGCCATGGGTGTCATTCACCTGCTTGAAATGATCGATATCGAGCATGACGATCGACAAGGGCTTGCGCTCACTGCGCCACTCCCACAATCCCAGCTTGATCGCCTCTTCGATACCTTCGCGATTGAACGCACCGGTGAGGGAATCCGTGCGCGCCTTTTCCTCGAGCTCACGGCTGCGCATATCCAGCAGTGCGTTGATTTCCAGCAATTCCTCCTCGCGCCTTTTTTGCTGGCGGACCTGGTCATTGAGCGTGACGATCCGGTAAGCCAGGAAGCCGAGTATCAACACCAGCCAGATACCCATGATGCTGAGGTACCACTCCTCTGTCGACAGGTACTGACCACTGAATTCCACACGGTGCAAGAGAAAATGATGTTCCCCCAGGTTGTCGGCATGGCTGGTGCCGGACTGGACTTCAAATACGACGACGTTATCGAATTGCGGATGGCTCAGGTGGGGAGGAATTTTGTAATCCAGCAACCACCAGTTGGCGACATAGAAATCCTTGAGCGAGAACTCGGCTGGACCGGACCGCAGGACGTCCACATTGAATTCGACCTGATTGTACTTGGTGCTGGGATCATCTCCCGCGGTGCTGTAACTCGGATCAAAATTGCGGAGGTAGATACGCACAGTGCTGCTATCGCCCTGGTAGTCCAGCCAGACGCGAACCCGATCAAAGCGGCTCAGGTCGATGCCCGCCACACGCACCGGATCGAACAGGATTTCAAAACCGCAGAATGGATAGGCAAACCGGTCGCGCAAATGGCAACGCCATTCAAAACGCTCCGGGTCCAGGCGCTCGATTTCACTGTTGCCCCGGGCAACGGAATCGTCATAGAGGTGAAGGGCAAATCCACTGGTGTGATCGATCGCCATGGACCGCTTCAGAATCCATTTTTCACCCACAATGGCCAGAAGGGTAAGAAAAACCAACGCACCCAGGAGCGTTTCCAGACGAAAGCTGACCGACATACATGTACCCCTGGGGAAATCGAGGTTGACGCCCATGTGTTTCAATGCTGCCTGGCGACTACAACCCGGACTCAAATAACCCTGTCGCTGTTTGATAATAGACAGACTCGCGGCGACCGGCAACTCAACACCGGGCTTGCCCCGCCTCTGCACGGTGTGTAGATTCCTCCCTCTTGGCCAGACTCCGGAGCTTCCGTTGGATATCGAACTCTTGCGTACGTTTCTCGCGATCACGCGCACCCGGCATTTCGGGCGGGCGGCGGAGCAACTGTTCATCACGCCGGCGGCGGTCAGCGCCCGTATCCGCCAGCTCGAGCAGCTGTTGGGTGTCAGCCTGCTGCATCGCACACGGGGCAACATCCAGATGACGGCGGCCGGGGAACGCCTGCTGCCCCACGCCCAGAAGCTGTTGGCCAACTGGGCGGCGGCCCAGGAGGAACTGACCCTCAACGCCCAGGGGCTCAGCCCTTTCCGCCTGGGCTACGCGCCCTGCCTGGGCCGGCTGCTGCATGACTGGCTGCTGGACTTCAGGCACAGGCCCCTGCGCCTGGTACAGGGCAGTGCGGCGAGCCTGCTCCAGGCCTTGCACCAGGCACGGCTGGATGCGCTTCTGCTGCCTGACACCGGCCCCGAACCTGGCCTTATCACCCAGCCCCTGGTCCGCCTGGAGCTGGTGCGGGTGATTGCCGACCGGGATGCCGAGCCCTGCTGGCTGGAGCTCGATTGGGGCAGGCGGTTGCCGCCTCCGGCAAGCTGGCAAAACGCCCAGGCGCTGAGCGGTGCCGACTGGAGTGTCATACAGCATCTGCTGGCCCATCGCCGCACCGCGGCCTGGCTGCCCGACAGCTGGCTGCCGGGTTTGCCGGTCACCCCGGACCCGAGCAGCACGACACGGGAAAGCCTGGCAATCTGCCTGGTATACGCACCGGGTCAGGAGTCCACCCCCGAAGTGCAGGCACTCTGCCAGCGGGCGGACAAAAAGCCCTCGGAATGATGATAGTGGTGGGGGATTCAAGGGATGGGGTGCTATCGGCCGACAACACCCGCAGAAAACGCCGGATCAGAAATCCAGTTCGGACAGGTCATCAAAACCCAATTGTTCTTTGAGACGGCGGCGCTCCAGCCGGTCTTCGATCTTGCGACGCATGTCTAGTACATGTTGACTGGCTTCCCGACCGGTCAGCTTGGCCGGCTCTTCATCGTCCATATCCAGGCCCACATCGTTCAATAAATCCGCATCAGCTTGAGAATGCTCTACATCAACAGTCATATAAGACCACTCCGGAATTGATACAGTTAACCGCGACAAACCGCCTCCAACCGGGCAGGACCGTTTGTCCCGCGCTATTTATCATAGCCAGAGGGTCCGACAAAGCAAAAAAAAATTAACGTGAGAAATAATATTTTTCGTTTTACCCTCATGGGCCGACCACAGTAAAAACCGCCCGCACGACAAACATCCGGGTTGAGCCCCCGCCGCAGGAGATTCCATGTCACTGACCCCAGACAGCGCCCCCGACCTTGCCCCTGACCCGGCAAGTGCCGCCCCGGAGAAGGCCGCATTGCGAACCGTCATCGGCTGGCGCGAGTGGGTGGTGCTGGAGGATTTTGACAACACCCGGATCAAGGCGAAGGTAGACACCGGTGCCCGGACCAGTGCGCTGCATGCTTACTATGTGACACCCTTCCAGCGGGATGGCCGGACCTGGGTCCGTTTCGGCCTGCACCCGCTGCAAAACAGCCAGGAGCAAACGCTCACCTGCGAGGCTCCCGTCAAGGACCGCCGCCGGGTACGGGATTCCGGCGGGCATTCAGAATTGCGCTACGTCATCGACACCCGGTTGTGCCTGGACAACCATTGCTTTACCGCCGAGGTGACACTGACCGACCGCGAGAACATGCGCTTTCGCATGCTGCTGGGACGCAGTGCGCTCAAACAGGCGTATCTGGTCGACAGCGGCCGGTCATTCCTGCTGGGCGGCAACAAACTGTCTCCCCCTCAAACAACATCCGCCTAAGCCACCGGCTCCTGACGGTTTTCCGAGTTTTTATCCACTATGAAAATTGCCATTCTGTCGCGCAACCGCCGTCTCTATTCCACCCGCCGCCTGGTGGAGGCGGGTATGCGGCGCGGTCACGAGATGCATGTGATCGATATCCTGAAATGCTACATGGATATCACTTCGGCCAGCCCGGCCATCTGGTACATGGGCCAGAAGCTGGAAGACTTCGATGCGGTGATCCCGCGCATAGGCGCGTCGGTGACCCACTACGGGCTGGCGGTCATCCGCCAGTTCGAAATGATGGGCGTTTACTGCCTGACCGAATCCGTCGCGCTCGGCCGCTCGCGCGACAAGCTGCGCGCCCTGCAACTGCTTTCACGCAAGGGACTGGGATTGCCCAAGACCAGCTTCGCCTACAACGTCCACGACACCAAGGAACTCATCAAGCTGGTGGGCGGCACCCCACTGGTGTTGAAGCTCTGCGAGGGAACCCAGGGGCGCGGCATCGTCCTGGCCGAAACGCCCAAGGCGGCCGAGAGTGTGATCGAGGCCTTCCGGGAACTGCGCGCGGAATTCCTGGTGCAGGAGTTCATCAAGGAAGCTGGCGGCAGTGATGTGCGCTGCCTGGTGATCGGCAACAAGGTCGTGGCCGCCATGCAGCGCACGGCACAGGAGGGCGAATTCCGCTCCAACCTGCATCGCGGCGGCACCGCCAAGGTCACGAGGTTGACGCCCGCCGAGCGGCGCACCGCCCTCAAGGCAGCCAGCACCATGGGATTGCATGTGGCGGGTGTGGACCTGCTGCGCTCCAATCGCGGGCCGCTGGTGATGGAGGTGAATTCCTCACCGGGGTTGGAGGGTATAGAGGGGGCCACCAGCAAGGACATCGCCGACGCGATCATTGCCTTCACAGAAGACAATGCGCGTCCAAACAGCAACCGCACCCGCGGTCAGGGCTGACAATCAGGCGCCGATTTTTTCGAGGCGCACCACATTGCCTTCAAACGAAAAACGGCCATTGTGGAAATGGCCTTCCAGCTGCCTGGCGGTCAGGGGTTTGGCATAGAGGTAGCCCTGTCCCTGATCGCAGCCCTGCTGACGCAGCCACTCGGCCTGTTGTTCGGTTTCCACACCTTCCGCCACCACTTTGAGCTGCATGCCGTGCGCCAGGCCGATAATGGTTTTGGCAATCGCTGCGTCGTTGAGGTCGTCGTGGATATCTAAGATGAAACTGCTGTCGATTTTCAGTTTCTGGATGGGAAAACGTTGCAGATAGGCCAGTGAAGAATAACCCGTGCCGAAATCATCGATGGCGAGATAAAGACCCATCTGGTTGAGCTGGTTGAGTTGATTGATGGTTTCCCCGGCGTGTTCCATGGCACAGCTCTCGGTGATTTCCAGTTCGAGGTATTCGGCGGGCAGATCCAGCTCGCGCAGAATGGCTTCCACCTTGCCGGGAAAGTTTTTCTGGCGGAACTGGCGCGGTGACAAATTGACCGCCATCTTGCCGACCCGCTTGCCCGCATCCAGCCAGGCTTTTTGCTGCCGGCAGGCTTCGCGCAATACCCATTCGCCAATTGGCACGATCAACCCCGTCTCTTCCGCCAGGGGAATGAAATGCGCGGGTGACACCAGGCCGCGATCGGGATGCTGCCAGCGCACCAGCGCTTCAACACCCATCAGTTCACCGGTTTTCAGATCGACCTGCGGTTGATAATGCAGGGTGAACTGCTGTTGTTCCAGGGCGCGGCGCAGATCATTTTCCAGCAGCAGATAATTCACTGCCGTGGCGCTCATGCCCTTGGCATAGAACTGACAATTGTTTTTGCCGGCCTCCTTGGCTTTGTACATGGCGATATCCGCATTTTTGAGCAGCTCGTCAGCGTCGGAGCCATCGTCGGGGAAAATACTCACACCGATACTGACGGTCGCCGTGATTTCATGGCCGCTGATCTCCATGGGACGGGCCAGCGTGACCAGCAGCTTGTTGGCAACGAAGACGACGTCCTCCAGGTCATGCACACCTTCCAGCACCACCACAAATTCATCGCCGCCCAGGCGCGCGACCGTGTCCATATCGCGCACACCTTCATTGAGGCGTGTCGCTATGGCCTTGAGCAGCAAGTCACCGGAATCGTGGCCAAGGCTGTCATTGATGATTTTGAAGCGGTCGATATCCAGCAGCATCAACGCCAGCCGGCTGTTGCTGCGCCGCGCCCGGGCCAACCCGTGAAAAATGCGGTCATAAAACAGCGAACGGTTGGGCAGGGATGTCAGCGCATCGTGGAATGCCATGTAGTTGAGGCGGGACTGCTGCTCTCGCAAGGCATTCTCTGCCAGTTTGCGCTCGGAAATATCGGTGCCTATCGTACAGACACCAAAGACATTGTTCTCTTTGTTGCGCAACGGAAATTTAACCACGAGGTAGGTATGCACGCTGCCATCCTTGTGCATCAGATCCAGTTCTGTTTCAAAGGTCTGCTGCTGATGCTGGGTGGCGTGGTCGATATCCCACATGATCTGGGCCACATCGCGCGGATAGACATCGAACACATTCTTGCCGACAAATCCGCTGTCATCGATGTTGGCGATCTGGTGAAAGTGTTCGCTGGCCAGGACCACATTGCCATCCAGGTCCTTGACCGAAATCAGCGCTGGTGAAAAACGCAGAATCGCATTGAGATAGGTTTCACTTGCCCAGAGTGCCTGTTCCGCCAGGCGAAAACGTTCCGTCTGGTCTTCGTGGCGCCACATCTCGATGATCTGGCGAACCAGCAGGGGGCTGAAGCTCCAGAGTGTTTCCAACTCGGTCACCGTCTGCAACAACGCTTGCAGATGGACTTCTGTTTCCAGGTAATAAACCGCCAGGGTCTTGTTGTTCTCGCGGATGGGATACAGGTAAGCGGCCGTGCAACCTTTTTGCGTCGATGACGGAGGCAAATGGTTGATGGCCTTGCCATCCAGCGCCAGTGGCTGGCCCGACTGGAACACCATCTGGATCTGCTGCCGGGGGAGATGATTGAGGCGGGCCAGCGATGTCGCCAACCCCGTGACCAAGGGCTCGG
This sequence comes from uncultured Cellvibrionaceae bacterium, assembly GCA_964456865.1. Classification (GTDB taxonomy): domain Bacteria; phylum Pseudomonadota; class Gammaproteobacteria; order Pseudomonadales; family Cellvibrionaceae; genus Cellvibrio. The sequence continues at coordinate 7,655 of CAYWCW010000034.1, read as the reverse complement.
GGACGCGGTGACAGGCAATGGCTTCGACGTAATGGTGTCCGTCGCGCTCCAGAATGAGCACTGTGCGGCTGACGGCAGCTTTGGTCACCACCAGTTTCACCAGGCGCTCGGCGATTTGCTTGTGATTCAAATCGGTAAACAGCTGCTGAAACTTCTTGATTAAATCTACAGCGCTATTTTTAGTCGGCATAATGTCCCATGAGGGGCTTCCAGGGCTTTGGTTACATCGGGCTTCTGGTTATCGAGCGCAATTCAGGCTAATGCCGGAGTCCTTTGCAGTAGATTATTTTTTATCCCAACCCTTGGCGCCGTTCCTGTCGAGTACTTGATAAGCCGGGCCTGGTTTGCCGACTCACATTACTCCATTTTTCACCGAACGAAAAGGATTTATGCGCCAGCACCACCCAGGCCGTGTCAACTTGCCAGAGGTTGTATAAAAAAGGATCACAGGCGCGCTGCCCCGCCGGGAAACGGAGCAGGCGGGAAGATGAAATACCCTAGTGCAACAACTCTTCCAGCACAGCGACCAGGCGCTGCATCTGTTGATCCGTGCCTATGGTGATACGCAGGTAATCCGCGATGCGCGGACTGCTGAAATGCCGCACCAGGATCTTCGCCGCGCGCAGCTGCGCCATGAGTTCAGCGGCAGCGACCGGGGGTCGCGCCAGCACGAAGTTCGCCTGGGATGGCAGGACGGAAAAACCCAGACGCTCCAGCTGCGCCCGGGTCCATTCGCGGGTGGTGATCACCCTGGCAACCGATTCACGGAAGTAGGTGTCATCCTCGAAGGCTGCTACCGCCATGGCCTCGGCCAGGCGATCCAGCGGATAGGAATTGAAGGAATTCTTCACCCGGTCCAGCCCTTCGACAAGCTCGGCACTGCCCACCGCCAGCCCCACACGTAAACCAGCCAGCGCACGCGACTTGGACAAGGTTTGAATAACCAGCAGGTTGGGATAACGCTCAACCAGCGCGATAGCCGATTCACCGCCAAAATCCACATAGGCCTCGTCCACCACCACCACAGAATCACGGTTGCGTTGCAGCAGGGCTTCTATATCGGCCAGCGACTTGCCCATGGCCGTGGGCGCATTGGGATTGGGGAAGACGATGCCGCCGTTGTCCGTGGGGTAGTCGGCAAAATCCAGGGTGAAATCCTCGCGCAAGGGAATCCGGCGGGACTGGATGCCAAACAGCTGGCAATAGACGGGGTAGAAGCTGTAGGTGACGTCAGGGAACAGCAACGGTTTGCCCTGCTGGAAAAAGGCCATGAATGCCAATGCCAACACCTCGTCCGAACCGTTGCCGACAAATACCTGCTGCGGCTCGACCCGGTAGTAGGCCGCGATGGTGTCCTTGAGGCGGCGGGAGTTCGGGTCCGGGTAAAGCCGCAGGCGATCCAGGGCATCCCCGCCAAGCAGTTGATGGATGCGCGGACTGGGCGGATAGGGGCTTTCATTGGTATTGAGCTTGATCAACCCGTCAATCTGCGGCTGCTCGCCGGGCACATAGGGCTCCAGCTGGCGCACCACCTCACTCCAGTATCGCGACATGATTTCTCCAGGACAGCAAAAAACTGCGAGTATAACGCGCCCCGGGGCTATTCGCAGGCTCTGCAAGGCAGGATTCCTTGGCGCAAGAGTCACAAGGGGTATAATCGCCAACTTTATGCCAGCCATCGACCCTTTGCACGGAGCTGATATGTTTGCCAACCTCCCCCTCCTGCCCGCCGACCCCATTCTGGGACTGAGCGTCGCCTACCAACAGGACCCCAATCCCGCCAAGGTGGACCTGGGTGTTGGCGTCTACAAGGACGACGCGGGACTCACGCCCATCATGGCCGCTGTCTCGGCCGCCGAACGCCTGCGGCTCGAACGGGAGAACACCAAGGCCTACACCAACCCGGCCGGTAACCTGAGCGCCAACGAAGCGGTGAGCCAACTGGTCTTCGGCCAGCAGCACCCCGTGATCGACCAGGGCAGGCTGCGCACCATCCAGACCCCAGGCGGTTGTGGCGCCCTGCGCGTCGCGGCGGAACTGATCCAGCGCGCGAGGCCCGGCGCCCGCATCTGGGTCAGCACCCCGACCTGGGCGAACCATATTCCACTGCTCGGCAGTGCCGGGCTGCAACTGCGCGAGTACCCCTATTACGACTACGCCCGCCATACCATTGATTTTGAAGCCACGCTCGCCAGCCTGAACCAGGCGCCGGCTGGCGACCTGGTATTGCTGCACGCCTGCTGCCACAACCCCAGTGGCGCCGACCTGAGCCGCGAACAGTGGGGACAGATTGCCGACCTGGCCCTGGAGCGCGGCTTTGTTCCCTTCATCGACATGGCTTACCAGGGTTTCGGCGAAGGGCTGGAAGAAGACAGCTACGGTCCCCGGTTGTTGGCCGCCTCCTTGCCGGAAGTCCTCGTGGCCAGTTCTTTCTCCAAGAACTTCGGCCTGTACCGCGAAAGAGCGGGCGCATTGAGCATCGTCTTTACCGACAAGGCGCAGGCGGACGCCGGCATGAGCCAGCTGCTGAGCGTGACCCGTGGCCTCTACTCCATGCCCCCTGCCCACGGCAGTGCAATTATCGACATCATCCTCCACAGCACGGAACTGACACAGCAGTGGAGCAGTGAATTGACACAGATGCGCGAGCGCATCGCCGGGCTCCGTTCCCGCCTGGTGTCCAGCCTGAATGCGTTGCAGTCTGCCCGCGACTTCAGCTTCATCGCCCGCGAGCGCGGCATGTTTTCCTTTCTCGGCTTGAGCAAGGATCAGGTGCATACACTCAAGCAGGATTTCAGCATCTACATGACCGACAACAGCCGCATCAATGTGGCCGGCTTGAGCGAAGCGCGCATGGAGTATGTGAGCAAGGCGATAGTCTCGGTGCTGTGATTCAGCGCCTTGTCGCCAAGAACCCACCATCATTCTTTCAGGATCACCATGAGCCGCTCAGAAAATCTCTTTCAGCAAGCGCAGCAATTCATTCCCGGCGGTGTGAACTCACCGGTGCGTGCCTTCAAGGCTGTCGGTGGTACCCCGGTATTTTTCAAGAAGGCGCTGGGCGCCTATGTATGGGATGCCGATGACCGGCGTTATATCGACTACGTGCAAAGCTGGGGGCCGATGGTCCTCGGGCACGCCCATCCTCAGGTGATCGAGGCGGTAATCGAGGCTGCGCGTTTCGGGTTGAGTTTTGGTGCGCCGACGGAACGTGAAACCACGCTTGCCCAGAAACTCTGCACACTCATTCCCGGCATGGACATGGTGCGTTTCGTCAGCTCGGGAACTGAAGCCACCATGAGCGCCATCCGCCTGGCCCGTGCCTTTACCGGACGGGACAAGATCGTCAAATTCGAAGGCTGCTACCACGGCCATTCCGACTCGCTGCTCATCAAAGCCGGCTCGGGCGCACTGACCCTGGGTGTGCCCAGTTCACCCGGCGTACCCGCGGTATTGGCGGAGCATACCCTGACGCTGGACTACAACGATGCCGACCAGGTGCGCGAATGTTTTGCGCGCCTGGGAGAGCAGATCGCCTGTATTATCGTGGAACCGGTGGTTGGCAACATGAATTGCGTACCCCCTGTACCAGGCTTTCTCGAGTGCCTGCGCGATGTCTGCAATCAACACGGCAGCCTGCTGATTTTTGACGAGGTCATGACCGGTTTTCGCGTGGGGCATAAAGGCGCCCAGGGCCATTATGGCATCACCGCCGATCTGGTCACCCTGGGAAAAGTAATCGGCGGCGGCATGCCGGTGGGTGCCTTTGGCGGACGCCGGGATATCATGCAAATGATTGCGCCCTTGGGCCCCGTGTATCAGGCGGGAACCTTGTCAGGCAATCCGGTTGCCATGGCGGCGGGACTGAAAACACTGGAGCTGCTCGACGCACCGGATTTTTATGATCAACTCTGCGCGCGCACCACACAATTGGTTGAAGGGCTTCAGTCCCTGGCAAACGATGCAGGCATTCCCTTCACCACCAACCATGTGGGCAGCATGTTTGGTTTCTTTTTTACCGGAGAACCCAAGGTCACCAATTTCCGGCAGGTCATGGCCTGTGATATTCCACGCTTCAATCAATTCTTCCACGGCATGCTGCAACGCGGCATCTATCTGGCGCCGGCCTCCTATGAAGCAGGCTTCATGTCAGCGGCACACACCAATGACGATATTGCGCAGACCCTGGAAGCAGCGAAGGACGTCTTCACCACACTGAAAGCCTGACGCTTGTTGCCCGGCGGACATCAATGCCGGGCTCGCCACCATCTTTTACTCAACCCGTGGTATCCAGGCTTTGTACTGGCCACTGCAATTGAGCAAAGCCATCAGATACAGCATGCCGTCATAGTAACGGTACTTGCCCTCGGGAATCGGGCGGTTCCACAAGGCCTCGACAAATGCCAGGCGGTCGGGGTGGGTGGATGCGAGGCTGACGACAGCATTGGTGGATACGAGGCCGGTTGTTTGTCCCCCACCCAGTTTTTTGCCATCAAGTGTATAGAGGCTGACGTAATCATCGAGGCCTTCGGCCAGGAAAAACGACTGGATGCGGTTGCTCAATTCGATCTGGCGCGGATCCCTGGCCCACCAGGACCAGTCCATTGCCCAGTTCATCGCCGTGCGCCAGGCATCGTAACGGAAATCCACGGCCTCAGGACGCCAGGATGCCGCCCAGGGTGTCGCATCGAAGTTTCCGTAGTCCGGCGTCAATCCCGTACGCGGATGCGCTGTTGCATAAAAATAATCGCGGCTGACCTGCGCGGCCTCGCGCCAGAAGGCGCGATCCTCCCGCGGACCGACCTTTGCCCAGATTTCGTAGAAGGCCGGCAGGTGATAGGACGCATCCGTGTGATAGGCATTCACCACATCCGGAGTGAAACGCACCATCTTCGCATCGGTGTCAAAGAGATTGATCGCGGTCATTTCCCCGCGGTTGGTCATACCGGTAATGGCTTTGCGGTGCAGCATATCCCTGAGCACACGATCCGCCTCGCGGGTATAGTCGTAGATGCCGTCGCCATTGCCCCAGCGGGCAGCGGCGAAATAAAGTGCCGTCACAAAATACTCTTCGCCATCCGGCGCCGGCATTTCATCGATGGCTTCGCCATTTGTCTTTACCGACCAGGAAAAATAGCCATGGGCGGGATGCCTGGGATCGGCATGGTACATATGGGCTTTGGACCAGTTCCAGATTGCATCGAACTCCGCTTTTTTATCCAACTGGACCGCAATCATCATGCCGTAGGACATGCCTTCGGACCTGACATCCTCATTGCCCGTGTCGAGGATATAGGCCATTGGTCCATGCTCGTTGGAACCCGCCGGATAATAGACGCGCTGCTGCTCGTCATCGCCGTAAAACAACTGCTGGAATGCGTCCTGGACTTTTGCATCTACCGCCGACTCGTCATAACCCGCCTGGGCGAAGAGATTGGGATAGGAACCTGTAGCGACACTGCCAACGGCGGTCCCGGATTGCGGCGATGAAGATGCGCAACCGAGCAGGAGGCCGAAGACGGCCCCCAGGATTCCAATACGGCAACAGGAATAAAAAGCGGACATGGCAATACCTTTTTATTAATTTAGAAGATGTTATGCAATAACGACCAACAGGGATTCTACAGCGAGGTGATCGCTGCCTCACTGAGCCCCTGCTGGAGGCTCAGGGATAACCACTCGCCGAGGAAGCGGTTGAGTTGTGCCTTTTCATCGCTGTGGTACATGGCCTGGTTGGGGTAGTCATAACGGGGACGCAGGCGTTTATGGCCTTCCCAGGCGAGGACCTCGGCCAAGCGGGCATCGTGATAGAGGCGCACCGTCAGCTTGGGCAACTGCAACCAATCGGTTGCTTCGGGGAGGCGGATATCCAGCTGCGCCAGTTGCACCGTGGTGGTGTAGCGGGAGCGCTCCAGAATACGAATTTGCAGGTACTGATGGCGATTCCCCTGGTCCAGCGCAAAGCGCCAGTCGTCGGCAAGCTGATACCGGGGCATGAGTTTGAGCAAGCGGTAATAGTTGGCCTCACACTCGGCCATCTGTCCGGGAAGATCAACTTTGTAACGGGTTTTTACCATCACCACCTGTCTCATGAATGACTGCCGCTTCTACAGTGTCAGCCAGAGATGACAATTAGTCAATTTTACGCAGACGCTGGCGATTGATCTGTAACCAGAGCAGGCAAATGAGTACTGCCGCGTTGTTGAATCGCCCCTCCAACATCCGTGCCAACACCTCTTCCGCTGGCAGGACATGGAAACGAATATCTTCATGTTCTTCGGGCAAGCCGTAAATACCCGCTGCCTGGCTCAGGTCGGCCAGGGCACAGTAGAGGTGCATCTTTTCATCGCTGCCGCCGGGGCTGGGATAGTAATGACACAGGTATTCCAGCGCCTGGGCCTTTACGCCTGACTCTTCTTCCAGCTCGCGGTGCACCACATCCTCAGGGCTTTCTCCCGGCTCGACCATACCGGCCACGACTTCCAGGCACCAGGGGCTCTGCGGTGCATCCATGGCGCCTATGCGGAACTGTTCCACCAAGCCCACCAGATCCTCGACTGGATCGTAAAGCAGCACTCCCACCGCTTCACCGCGCAGAAAAATCTCGCGGGACAGGGGAGCGCTCCAGCCACCCCGGAACAACCTGTGCCGGAGCGTGATTTTTTCAGCGCGGAAGAAACCCTTATAGAGCGTCTCGTTTTTCAAAAGCTCTACGTCTTCTCTGGTGAATGCCGGTTGTGTCAGATGTTGTTGGGTCATGGGTTGGTTTGTGCTCTGTAGTAAGTCCGGTCAACGGGGTGAGGCTGGGGGCTTCTGAAAACGCATGAATACATCCCTGTAGCTCCCGCACGTCTATCGGCAATTGCTCCTGCATTGCTCTACCTTCCGTCATCCATGGCGGTCGTCCATGACGTGAGGGTTTCAGAAGCCCCCAGCCTCACCCCGCTGCCCTCCTGGGAAGCTGCAAGATATTACGTGGAATGTGTCCAAGGGTTTGGGTATCGGTTTGTGAAACCGTAGGAGGCATGGATGCCGACTGCGAGCCTACATGGGTGAAGCAAGCGTATGCAAAGCACTGCTTTGCGCGCAGCTGAACGACCTGCAGCTATGCTGCTGGGCCGGCCCCGTAGGGTATTTACGGCGGGTTTCACAAACCGATACCCAAATCCCACCCACCACCACACCCTAAAAAGAGCGCCATCAAACCCTGCGATAAATCTCCGCTCCCTGTTCGACAAACTCTTTCGCCTTTTGCTGCATCTCAGCCTCGACATCGATCATCTTCACCAGTCGTTCCTCACTGATACCCTGCATATCGACACCCTGTTTGGCCGCGTAGTCACGGACTTCCTGGGTGATTTTCATCGAGCAGAATTTGGGACCGCACATGGAACAGAAGTGCGCGACCTTCGCGGACTCCTTCGGCAGGGTTTCATCGTGATAGGAACGCGCCGTGTCCGGGTCAAGTCCCAGGTTGAACTGGTCTTCCCAGCGGAATTCGAACCGTGCCTTGGACAAGGCATTGTCGCGCAGCTGGGCACCCGGGTGCCCCTTGGCCAGGTCCGCCGCATGGGCGGCGATCTTGTAGGTGATGATCCCCTCCTTGACATCTTTTTTGTTGGGCAGGCCCAGGTGCTCCTTGGGCGTGACATAGC
>CAYWCW010000033.1:0-40995 GCA_964456865.1 uncultured Cellvibrionaceae bacterium | reverse complement strand
GCGCCATCGGCACGGGAGCACGCAACTACCTGCACGCGTCATTGCAGGAGCTGGCGCGCTACGAGCACGCCGGGGCGCAACGCCTCAAGGCCGAGGGACGGAGCCAGCAGCAGGCCGCCAGCGCCGCCTATGCCCGCGCTGCCCGCTGGTACCGCGAATTCGTCCAGACCTTTCCGCGGGATGCCCAGGCGGCGGCAATGACCTTCCTGCTGGCCGAGGCGCTTTACGAATCCGGCGATCTGCCCCAGGCCATGGCCGCTTACGAGAAAGTGGCCTATGAATTCCGCGACCCCATCCAGGGCGCCGAGGCCGGCTACGCCGCCCTGTTGATCACCCAGCAACTGCTCGACGGCGTACAACCCAGCCTGGGCGAAACCCACGAACTGTGGCAGCGGCGCAAGATCGAGAATGCCCTGCGCTTTGCCGACCACTATCCACTGGACAGCCGCGCCGTGACTGTACTGGCCCAGGCCGCGCCGGAACTGCTGGACCAGAACCGGCCCGTGCAGGCGGCCCAGGTTGCCGAGCGGGTGCTGGCCTGGCAGCCATCGCCACCACCGGAACTGGTGTTCAGCAGCTGGCTGGTGTTGGGCCACAGCCGTTTCGACCTGGGGCAATTCGTTCAGGCGGAACAGGCCTACCGGCAGGTATTGCAGCACTTGCCCGGGCAGGGCCAAACGCCGCCTGGCGCCCCCAGCCGGGCACAGCTGCGGGAACGGCTGGCCGCCAGCATCTATCAGCAGGCGGAGCAGGCCCTGGCGCAGGGCGACAAGGCCGGCGCGGTGGACCAGTTGCTGCGCGTTACCCAGGCGACACCGGAAACGGAGATCGCGCTCAAGGCGCTCTACGACGCCGGCCACTACCTGATGGAACTCGAACGCTGGCCCCAGGCGGAAGCCGTGCTGCTCGACTTCCGCCAGCAGTATCCGCAGCACCCGTTGAGCGCCAGCCTGCCCGGCAAGCTGGTGGTGGTTCACCAGAACCAGGGCAAGTGGCAGGCCGCCGCCGATGAACTCATGTTGTTGGAACGGGACGCCAAAAATCCCGAGGAACGCCGCCGGGCGCTGATCCTCGGCGCCGAGCTGTATGAAAAATCCGGCAACACCACCCAGGCCATCGCGCAGTACCGCCGCTACGCCCGGGAATACCCGCGCCCCCTGGATGACAACCTCGAGGCCCAATACAAGCTGGTGCAGCTCTACGCCGCCGCCGGCAACACCGCCGAGCGCCGCACCTGGTTGCAGGGCTTGGTGAATACCGACCGCGCGGCGGGCAACGCCCGCACCGACCGCTCCCGCTACCTGGCAGCCAGCGCCGCCAGTGAACTGGCGGAGCAGTCCTACGAGGACTTTGCGCGCATCCCGCTCGACCTGCCGCTGCGCAACAGCCTGCAACGCAAGCGCAGCGCCCTGGAAGCGGCGCTCAAGGCCCAGGAGGCGGTGGCCGCCTACGGTGTAGCGGAATTCACCACCAAGGCCGGTTTCCGCATGGGCGAGATCTACGCCCAGTTGAGCCGCGACCTGATGGCGTCGCAGCGGCCGCCGGAACTGAACGAGCTGGAACTGGAACAATACGAGATGCTGCTGGAAGAGCAGGCCTATCCCTTCGAAGAGCGGGCCATCGACATTCACCAGATCAATGCCCGGCGCGCCCACCAGGGGCTTTACGACACCTGGGTGCGGCAGAGCTTCGAGGCTCTGGCGCGGCTGCTGCCCGCCCGCTACAACAAGCGCGAACGCCTGCTGGAGGTGAGCCGTGAGATTCATTGATCACCGTGCATTGGCCCGGCACCTGTGCCTCGCGGCGCTGGTGGCACTCGCCGCGTGCAGCAGCGGTCCCGCGCCGCAACCGGCCGAAGCGCCCGGACAATCCGCTGAGTCATCCGCACCGATACAACTCGCGTCCATACTGCCGCCCGGGCCGGTCACGCCCAATCCCTACCTGCGGGACAGCCCGCGAATCGGCGCTGCTGTGCGCGAGGATTTTGAACAGGCGGCAAACGCCATGGCCGCCAAACGCTGGCCCCAGGCGGAACAATTGCTGACCCGCCTCAGCCGCGAGCAACCGCGCTACTCCGGTATCTGGCTCAACCTGGGCCTGGTGTACCGCGCCACCGGGGAAACGGCCAAGGCCGAGGCCGCCTTCCGCCAGGCGCTCACCGTCAACCGCAACAACCTGGATGCCTGCAACCAGCTGGCCATCCTCAGGCGTGAAGCCGGCGACTTCGCCGGGGCGGAGCAACTTTACCGCCAGGCACTGGACATCTGGCCCTTCCACGCGGACAGCCACCGCAACCTGGGCATACTCTACGACCTGTACTTGGGCCGGGAGGCCGAGGCCTTGCAGCACTATGAAGCCTACAAAAGCCTGACGGAGGGCGAGGACCGTGAACTGGACAGCTGGATCGCCGACCTGCAACGCCGCCTCAACACCGGCCAGCGTGGAGGTTGATGTCATGAAGCACCTGCACACTTTCCCCGGCGCGCTCTGCCTCGCAGTCCTATGCCTGGGCGCGCCCATGTCGTGGGCCCAGGAAGCCGATGACGAATCACCCATCACCGACGTACAGCCCCTCGCTGAACCGCAACCGGCACCGGCAAGCAACGTGCGGCATCGGGTGGTGGAGTTGCAGACCACCGTCACCGGCAATCAGGAACAGCCGCGGGTGCTCTACATACTGCCCTGGCAATCCCCCAGGTCCGACGCCGTGGATATCGGGCATCCGGGCAGCCAGGATTCACCCGTATTCGGGCATCTGGAACGGGCGGAATTGCAACGGGAGTTGGAAGCCCAGGGCGAGTTTGATTAGGCTGTCACACTGGCAGGCGATGGAAATCTGCATAATCGCGCCAGCCGCCCGAGAGCGGGCCAGTGGCAAGCATCACCGCGGCGGGTCACCAATCCTGTGCTATCGTCAGACCCGATAACGCCAACCCGGCCATGCCGGTCAATCCAAGGATTCACATAAAAAGGTAGTGCCTATGAATACCCTGTTCCGTTTCTTTCAGGATGGCGGCCCCTTCATGATACCCATCGCCATCGTGATGGTGATCGGGCTGGTGGTGGTGATCGAGCGCTGGCTGGTGCTGAACGCCGCCAAACAGGCCAACCGCCGCACCTTTGACCGCCTGCTGCCACTGTTGCAGAAACGCGATTACAAAGGCGCCATGCATGTGGCCCGCGGCACCGAAGCGCCCGTGGCGCGCATCATCAGTGCCGGCATCGCGCGAATGACACATTCCTCGCGCCGGGAAGACATAGAGCTGGCCATGGAAGAAGGCGTGCTCGAGGCCATGCCCCGGCTGGAACGGCGCACACCCTACCTGGCCACCCTGGCCAACATCGCCACGCTGCTCGGCCTGCTCGGCACCATCATCGGCCTGATCGCCGCGTTTACCGCCGTGGCCGAAGCCGACCCGGCAGAGAAGGCCGCGCTCCTCTCCAAAAGCATTTCCGTCGCCATGAACACCACCGCCTTTGGCCTGATCGTCGCGATTCCCTTGCTGCTGTTTCACACCATGCTGCAAACCAAGACCACCGAGATCATCGACAGCCTCGAAATGGCCGGCGTCAAATGCCTGAACATCATGGCGCAGGGCGAGGACGCCCACCGCGAGCGCGCCTCCGACGCACCGGGCGTGCCGCCCACCATTCCCGTTCGACCCAAAGCCTAGGTGACACGGAAACCCTATGCGTAACAAGCGGCGACACGGGCACGAAGAAGCGGATCTCGACATCACCTCCTTCATGAACCTGATGATCGTGCTGGTACCGGTGCTGTTGATCAGCATCGTGCTGGCGCGCACCACGGTGCTGGACATCACGCTGCCGGACCTGGCCGACCCCGCCAGTGCCAGCGACGCGGAACAGCCCAGGCACCTGGAAGTGGTGATCCGTCCCGATCATCTCGACATCAATTATCCTGCCGGCATGCACCTCAAGCGCATCGGCCAAACGGCGGACGGCCATTACGACTATCCGCTGTTGTCGAGCGTATTGCAGGAGATCAAACGCCAGTTGGAAGACCAGGGGATCGACAAGGACGATATTTTCATCCTCTCGGAACAGGACACCGACTATCAAACCCTGGTGACCGTGATGGACACCGCGCGGTCCTTCAAGGCGGTGGTCGCGGCCTCACTGGTGGATGCGGAACTCTTCCCGGTCATTTCCCTGGGTGATGCGCCTGAACTGGCCAGCGAGGCGCAACCATGAAGCAATCCCTCCGCGCCAGGCACATGGCGAGACATCACCGCCGCCTCAAGCAGGGCAGCAAGCTGAACCTGGTGGCACTGATGGATATCTTCACCATCCTGGTATTCTTCCTGCTGGTCAACACCTCGGATGTGCAGGTCCTGCAAACCGATAAAAGCATCAAGCTGCCCGCGTCGGTTGCCGACAAGGTGCCCGAGGAACAACTGATCATCATGGTCAGCACCAGCGATGTGATCCTGGCCGGCCAGCGCATCGCCAGCGTGGCCGAGGTGCTGGCGAGCACCGACGAAGGCTTCGGGCCGCTGGAGGCCGAACTCAACTACCAGGCCAGCCGCGCCCGGGTCCTCAGCGACGCGGAACAGGCACAGGGCCGCGCCATCACCATCATGGGGGATCAGAGCATTCCCTATGCGCTGCTCAAAAAAATCATGACCGCCTGCGCCGCCAGCGACTATCGCGACATCTCCCTCGCGGTATCGCACAAGAACGGCGATGAAGCCCCGGTGGTGAACTGATGACCCTGCCGCTTGCGCCGGACTTGCAGTTGCCCTGGAGTACCTCCAGCGGCGACGACCGCCGCTTCAACAGGCTGCTGGGCGCGTCGCTGCTGTTATTGCTGTTCGCCATCATCGGCGTGTCCCTGGTGGACGTGCCGGACATTCCCCGCGCGGAACGCGAACGCCTGCCGCCACAACTGGCGCGGGTGGTGCTCGAACAACAGGAGCTGCCGCCGCCACAAACCATCGAGCCGCCCAGGGTGGAAGAAAAGCCACCGGAACCCGTACCCCCAGAACCTGCCGAACCCACACCCGAACAACCCAGACCGGCAGAACCGCAGCCCAGGCCCGTGGACGCGCAACCCGCGCCCGCGACCCCCAGGACCACCGTCGAGCAGGCGCGCGAAACAGCCGCGCAGAGCGGACTGCTGCAACACCGTGACGAACTCATGGCCATGCGCGACCTGGTTGACACCGGCGCCCTGGAAAACCGCAGCCTGCAACAGGGCGGCACCCAGGCGGCCACCACCGAACGCGCCATGCCCACCTCCGGCCTGACCACCACCAGCGGCGGCATCAATCCCGGCCAGCTCAGCCGCGACACCGGCACCGGCGGACTGGCCGGACGCCAGACCACCCAGGTCACCAGTGAACTGGCCACGGCAACCCAGGGCGCTTCCGGCCCGGCGGGCGGCGGTGGCAGCGGCAGCGATGCGGGACGCGCGCGCAGCGAGGAGGAAATGAGCCGGATCATGGACCAGCACAAGGGTGCCGTCTTCCAGATCTACAACCGCGCCCTGCGCCAGAACGCCACGCTCCAGGGCCGGGTGGTGATGAACATCATCATCGAACCCTCCGGCCAGGTCAGCGACGTCAGCATCATCACCAGCGAACTGCGCGACGCGGAACTGGAAGCGGCGCTCATCCGCCGCATCCGCATGATCACCTTCCCGGCCAACACCGGCGTCATCCGTACCACCCTGCGGCAGACGTTTGATTTCCTGCCGCAGTAGGCAGCATCCCGCAGTTCCACCCAAAACGGATTTATAAACGACCATGGCATCCACCAGACAACATTCCCTGAAACTGGGCATCATTCTTTTTTCACTCGGCTTTGCGGGTGTCATATCGGTCATACCACTCATCCCCGCGCTGCTGGCGCTGCAACCGGAAAAACCACCTATACCGATATTTGCCCTGCAGATTCTCTCCACACTTCAGTCATCGGTCATATTGGCGGGATGCATAGCGCTGGGCATTTATTTCACACCCAGGGTGGCCCTGGATGCCCCCATTATCCGGAGATACATCGAACAGCGGGACATGGCGGCCACCGCAAAAAATATCCTGGTACCCGGGATTCTGGGTGGGGTTATTGGCGGTATCGCACTACTGGCTTTCTTCGCCGCGATGACGCCCCTCTTGCCAGCAGATTTTCTAGCCAATGCGGAAAAATTTTCGCCGCCCTGGTATACGCGGCTGTTGTATGGCGGCATCACAGAAGAGATTTTGATGCGCTGGGGACTGATGTCTTTTTTCGTGTGGCTATCCTTTAGAACCATTCAGGCCTTTAGAACCATTCAGGGCAAAGCCGAAAAAATCCATGCCTGCCATTACATGATCGCCATCCTGGTGTCTGCCCTGCTATTTGCCCTGGGACACCTGCCAGCAGCATCCATGTTGTCTTCAGAACTGACACCCGCGCTTGTCTTCTACATCATCACCGGCAATACCCTGTTCGGCATCATTGCCGGACTGTTGTTCTGGCGGCATGGGCTGGAATGCGCGATCCTGGCGCATATGGTCTGTCATGTCATCATGATCATCAGTGCGTGATAATCCTTTGTTATTCCGGGCATGCGGTGCATCACTGCCGCTTGAGCAATACCAATTCATGGTAGAGCGCCGTGCTCCAATGCCGGAAGGCCGAGCGCCACGCCATGTTCTGCGCCGGCTTTGACTGGGAATCCGGTTGCCCGGCAGCGCTCCTGCCGCCCATGCCGTAGGCGCTTGCCGATACCACGACGCCATCCTCGATCACACCCACCAGCTCGCCGGTTTTCGCATTGGCCAGCACCGCCTGGATCTGCAACTCGCCAATACCCTCGAAGCGGGTTGACGTGCCCACCGTATTGAAATCGGCCTGGTGATAAGGCTTGGCATAGGGAAAGAAACTGATGAGCCTGAATTCTATGGCAAGCACATCGTCGTCGCCCTGGTGAGTGGGTTTCAAGTCCTTGCCTTCTGAAAAAATCTTGTTGGCCAGATCATCAAATTGCTGGCATAGATCGTCCATTTGTTCCCAGTTGGATGCCATCCAACTCTCATAGAGCGCCTTGTCGGCCCCACTGCTGATGGTCAGCCGGTCAAACTGCATGGGGAACAACATGACCTTGTTGTAACCCGCGAGCGCCTGTGGATCGGTTACCACGAATCTGTCAAAGGCGCTGTGCCCAACCTTGTAGAGCCCCGACTCCGGCACCCCGGAAACCACCAGGGTTTTGTGAGCCTGGGGATTGCATCCCGCCAGTAAAACCAGCACCAGCAAAAAACCTGTTCTTATTTGTTTCATACAAGACTCATTGCTCCCATCGGGGCTGGTCAGCGGAAAAGTGGATTGGCAGCACGATAGCAGATTGCGCCTTTTTTGGGAGTTCGCCGAGCACCTTGCCAGGCTTCAAGCCATGCATGTTATGCAAAGGGCTAATCTGGTGCCACAAAGGCCAGATACTGCCCAAAACTGTCAAGCACGCCGCAGAATCCTTCCAGTGTCATCCAGTAGAGTGCCCTTGGCGAGTAGAGAGGTACGCCTTCGATAACTCAACCCATGGAGAACAACCATAATGAAAAACATCATCAACCTGACGTTACATAAGCTTTTCGTCAATCTTCAAACCACCCTGCTGGTCATGATCACACTCTTATGTGCGCCGCTGGCCATGGCTCAGGTGGATACCAATGCCTGGTATGTACTGGTCAACCGCCATTCCGGCATGGCCATGGATATCCATGCGCGTTCGACGGCGGCGGGAGCGCAGTTGGTTCAATGGACGCGCAACGATGGCAACAACCAGCAGTTCCGGTTTGTGTCCTCGGGCAGCGGCTACCACCGTATCCTGGCACGCCATTCCGGCATGGTCCTGGATGTGCACGGCTGGAATGCCGATGACGGTGCGGACATCGTGCAGTGGCAGGACCTCAACGGCCATAACCAGCAGTTCCTTGTCGATGACATGGGCGGCGGCTACGTGCGCCTCGTCAACCGTTTCAGCAGTAAGGCTTTGGACAACTGGGGCTGGTCGACGCAGACAGGCACCCGCATTTCCCAGTACACGCCATCCACCGCGGCCGTGCAGCAGTGGCAACTGGTGCGCGTGGGCAATGTCTCCAATGGCGGCAGCCCCACCGCCTGCGGCCAGGGCAGTTCCCACGCCACGGTCACCGGCAGCGCGGGCAACTATCAGGTCAATGGCAACAACGCGGGCAGCAATTATGTGAATGCCATCAATACCGCGCTGAACAGCCTGACACCGGGCCGCAATTCTCCGCAGCGCGTTACCGTGTTCGCCAGCGGTTCCCTGGGCAGCAGTGCCATCAACCTGCCCAGCAACACCATCTTTGAAGTGTGCGGCACCATGAATGTGGGCGCTGCCGGCAATGGTGGTTCCATCCGTGCGATCGGTGTGCAGAATGTGTCGATTCCCCACCTGACCATGACCGGCAATCCCTATTTTGGCTTGCAGTTTGGCGATATCCATAACCTGCACCTGGGACAGATCGACCTGCGCCTCAGCGGTGGCCTCGGCATCCGCTTCGACCGCGACCGTCCGGCCAACAGCAATGTGCAGATCGATCATGTCTATGTGTCCGGCACCAACAACCACGGTGTGGAAACCTGGAATGTCGACGGGTTGGAGATCGGTACGGTCATCGCGCGCAATACCGGCTATTCGGGCCTGCTGCTGAACAACACGCGCAACGCGGTCATCGGTCTGGTGGACGGCCAGAACACCGGCGCGGGCACCGGCTATGCGACGCTGCGTTTTGCCAACACCAACGGCCGCATCGGCAGTGCCTACCCGACCAACATCGTGGTGGATCGCGTGATTTCCCGGGGCGGCGGCCGCGGCGTCTTCTGCGTATCCAATTCCGGGGGGGTGCGCATCAACTCGGTCGACCTGGCCAGCAATGGCAACAATTCGATCCTGATCGAAAACTGCCACAACGTGGATATCCGCGGCGGAACCGTGAACGGCGGCGGTGAAGTGCGTCTGGCGGCGCGTACGGAGTTCCCCAACAACAGCAACATCCGTATCGCCAACCTGCGGGTAACCAACACCAGTGTGCGGGAAAATCCCTGCGGCAATAACGTTACCTGGAGTAATGTGACCGTGCAGGGCGGCTCCTACAACGTCTGTAACTAACGCGGTGTAGTGTCAAGTCACACAAGGATGTGTGACATTCCCTATCTGTCAGGCAATCAGCCTCTGGCGCAAACGGCCCAGCATACCCATCAGGCTGCCGACACGTTTCTGTTCTTCTTTTTCCCTGGGTGCTTCCGCTATCCGCTGCACCAGCCGTTGCGGTTGAAGTTGCCAGCTGCGCACCTGGTCGGCCGCCGCACGGATGGCGCGTTCAAGCATGCCGCGGCGGATGGGTTTCGGCAGATAACGGAAAATCTGCGCCTGGTTGATCAGTTTCAATAATACCTGCGTATCCTGAAAAGGCGTGACGATGATGCTCAACAACCTGGGATGCGCCTGCGCCAGGGTCATCAACAAGGGCCGCAGATCCTCACCCGACAATTGAATATCGCTGAGCAGAATATCCAGCGGCAAGTCATTGAGCATCCGGATGGCACTATCCATATCCTTAGCCTGGTGGAGGGTGATGCCGCAGGTTTCGCACAATTCACGGGTCAGCTCAAACGTCAGGGGGTCATTATCGAGCAGCAACAAGGCTGGCCGGCGGCTGGCCGTTGGTGCCGTGTATTGTTTTTCAAAAGCAGTATTGGCGCGCTGTTCCTGGACCAGGCTGGCGGCCTGCCGCAAGGTATCGGCCATCGCACCGGCATCCCAGGGTTTGGTGAGATAGCGGAAGATGCCGCCACTGTTCAATGCTTCCATGGCGGCATCCAGGTCCGAGTAACCGGTCAACAGGATGCGCAGGATATGCGGATACGCTTCCTGCACCTGGGCGAGCAGCTGGCTGCCGTTCATTTGCGGCATGCGTTGATCGCTGACGATGATGTCCACGGATTCCTGCTGGAGCCGCTGCAACACACGCGCCGGATTCGATTCGGTGATGACCTCGTAATGGCGCCGGAACTGTAACGCCAGGGTACGCAGTATGCGTTCCTCATCGTCCACGAACAGGATGCGTATCGGCTGCGTCATGTCATGCGCTCCGCCGCAGTACCTGCGGCTGATTCAGTGGCAGGCTGATCATGAAGCGGGTACCGCGCCCAGGCTCTGAAGCAAACTGAATCTGCCCGCCGTGTTCCTGGATGATCTTGTAGCTGATGGCAAGCCCCAACCCGGTGCCTTCACCAACCGCTTTGGTCGTGAAGAAAGGATCGAAGATCCGCTGCTGAATATCTCTGGGAATGCCGCGGCCGTTATCCTGGATCGACAAGCGCACCCAGGCGTCATCGTTCCAGCTGCGAATCAATATTTTTCCTGGACTGTCCATGGCCTGGGCCGCGTTGGTCAACAGGTTGAGCAATACCTGATTGATCTGGGAGGGTGCACAGGTGATCGGCGACAGCTCGCCCAGGCGCATCACCACCTCGGCCTTGTCCTTGATCGCGTTGCGGGCAATCACCAGTGCGTTGCGTACACAATCGTTGAGGTCCACCGCGTCGGTCATGGCGCGATCCAGGCGGGCAAAATCCTTCAGGCTGACGGCCAGTTCGCCGATTTGCTCCAACCCGAACAAGGTATCGTCGATCAAGGGTTTGAGGTCTTCAGCGAGATGCTCCGGTGCAGCCTCGATGGTAGCCAGCCGGGTTGTTTCCATTACACCAGCCAGGCGTTCTTCATCGATGTCGGGGTCGGTCAGGGCCTGCATCAGTTGGACCTGTTCGCCTGCCAGCCGTAACACCGGCTGTACCAGATCACTGAGCAGTTGGATATTGTTTTTCACATAACCCAGCGGGGTGTTCAGCTCATGGGCAACTCCGGCAACCATCTGGCCCAGGGACGCCATTTTTTCTGATTGCACCAACTGGGCCTGGGAATCCTTGAGCTGCCTGAGTGCCTTGCGCAACGCCTGGTTGCGCTGCCCCATCCGCGTTTCCATCGCCCGCAGCAGATCCATCACCGTGCCCAGGCCCGCATAACGGCCCTGCTCATCGATGAGAATAAAATCCTCGGTGATCGGGTATTGCAACTGACCGGTCACAATACGCGCCGCCTCATCGAGCGGTGTGTGCAGCGCAATCCGCAACGACTGGCGGTTGGTCGCCTGAAGAACCGGACTTCGGCCCCAGAGCTCGCGGCCGAAGCGGCGCATGAAAATATCCTGCAGGCGATAACGGCTGACCAGACCCAGGGGGTGCTGCAACTCATCGACGACAGGTAATGACAGGAACGCCTTGTAATCATCTTCAAGCAGACGATCTGCGACATCATCGATGGTCAAGCTGGCGTTCAGTGGCTCGACCGTCTTACGCAGACCCTCCAGGGTAGGCTGGGACATGGCTTGACGTTGTGAAATGGGCTTTTACGCCATTTAACCAGCGCCAGGTTTCTGCCATATGACAGATAAGCAAAAAAATGTAAGGAGTTTTGAATGCGGCTGGATGACAGACCGAGCCTGTGATCAGTACCAGAATGACAGATACAGCCGGATCACATCCGCCGTCAGGCTGTAGAGCGGTTCCTGGCCGGGGCTGAAATCATCGGGCGAGACGCGCGCATCGCGGAAATCGCTGTAATCGAATTTCATGCGGTCCCAGTAAAGGTTGGCTGTGGTTTTATCGAAACCGGGAATAAATCCTGTGGGCAGCGTGTAGGTCACGCCCAAGCCGAAGGTGGTGGAAGTGAAAGGGCTCAGTTCCTTGTCGCGCGCGAGAAAATTCTGCGCGTCGCGATAGGGGAAAAGGTCGCTGTAAAAATCCGCGCCTGTCTGCCGGTAGCGGCGAAACCGGGTTTCAAACAGCCATTGATCATTGTAGGGGTGGGTAAAACGCAGTTCGTAGTTGTTGGCGTCTATGCCCCAGCTGTCGGCAAACCGGCGGTATTCCAGACGCACCGCCGCGCGGTAGGGCAGGTAATAAATGGCGCGGATGCTGGCCGCATCGCTGTTGCGGGTGCCCGGATAAACCTCGCGCTGATAACTGTAGCCGCCCGTGGATGCATCCAGGTAACGCACCGAGCGGTAAGGGTTATTGAGATAGCCTTCGTCGCTCGCGGTTTCGAAACTCAGCGCGGCGATCAAACTCCTGGTCAGTATCTGGGTCAGGCTGACACTGTAGCGGCGGCGCTGGAGTTCCTCGGAAAAGGCCGGATCGGTATTCTGGCCCACCAGGTCATCGCCAAAGCTGATCCCCATGCCCAGGGTGGTCAGGTCACCGAAAAATGTCTGGCTGACACCAAAGCTGTAGGTCGTTGCATCGTAGTCATTCTCGGTACTGCGCACATATCCCAGGTTGATGCTGGTGCGGTCGCGCAGGTATTGGGTGCTGAGCCCATATTCGGTGCGCTCTTCCGAATAGGGGCTGGCCGTGGCCTCGACATCGATGGACGCACTGCTCACCATATCCACGTAATAATTGGCGGCCACGGAAACACTGTTGCCGAAATTCTTGCGCACCAGGACCGAGGGGCCGTCGATGGAGGCGCCGCCACCATCATAGCCGTGGTAGAGCAGGTCTATCCGCTGGTCGGGCAGCACCGTTGCCCAGGCGGGGAATGCCGACAGCAGGCACGCGGCCAGGCACAACCCCGCGGCAAGCCGCCGCAGCCCGGCGATGCCTTTGCTGAAACCCGCCAAAGCGCTAGTTGCAGCCACAGCCACCTCCCGAGGCGCCATCGGCACCGCGTGCCGCTTCGCGTGCGTCATTGACGTGATGCAGGTAGGCATCCGCGATCGGGTCACGTTCAAAGCTCATGATGGGATCGGCGAGGCTCTGCCGCTCATAGGGTTTCACCCAGGGCTCGATGCGTGAGCAGGCAGCGCTGCCCAGGCACAGGCCGATCATCAAGGCTTGAACGAGGCAGCGTTTCATTCCGCGATCAACTCCCGGACCTGCTCGCGGTATTTTTCCTCATCGCCCGCCTTGTAACCGCGATTGACGTAGCGCACCTTTCCATCACGGTCGATCAGGATGGTGGTCGGCATGGCGTTGACCTGGTAGAGCTTGCTCACCACGCTGTCGCCGTCCCACAGGATGGGGAAGCTGGTGCCCAGGTCGCGCAGCAGTTTTTCCGCGTCGGCGGTGTTGCGTTCCACATTCACGCCGTAGAGCACAAAACCGGCTTTGTTGTAGCGCTGGTATATTTCATCCAGCAAAGGCATTTCCTTGCGGCAGGGACCGCACCAGGATGCCCAGAAATTCAGCATCACCACCTGGCCGCGCTGCTCGGCCAGGCGCACATTGTCGCCGCTGTTGCTCTTGAGCGTGAAGTCCGGCGCGGGGTTGTTGGCCAGCGCTGCGGCTGTCCAGCAGAGACAGAGCCAGAAGGCGGCAAGCACGGACAATCTTTTCATTGCGATATTTCCTCAGCTAAAAAAACAGTGACAGCCCAAAACGGGCCTCGAGGTTGTTGATGGATGCGCTTTCACCAAAGATCTCATGGGTAAACGCATGGTTGCGCATACTCAAATCGAAGGAGATCCAGTCGACCGCATAAAAGCGCAGGCCGGCGCCCAGGTTGTAAGTAAAGTATTCCTTGCTGGCAAACTCGGTGTTGCCCGCACCGCCGATCAGGTAGAAACGCGTGTTGAACGCCCACCGTTTACCGATATAAACCTGCCCCGGCAAAAAATTGTAACCCACCGAGAGGTTGTAGTAGCGCAGCTTCCGCTCGTCCTCGGTCAGCAGCTCCACACCGCCGCTGAGCAGTTCATAACTGGTTTTTTGCGCTTTGCTCTGCGCGTAGGCGGCTTCCAGAAAAAAACTTTCGGTGACGTGATAGGCCAGGGTCACACCGGCCACCGGGTTGCTGCCGAAATCCTCGATATTCAGCAGGCCGCCGAAAACACCGATTTCGAAATTTTCACTGTCGAGCATGGATTCCTTGATCTGCCGCCGTTCAAGATCCGGCGTAATGATCGTGCCCAGCTCATCGTCATCGTCCTGTGCCGATGCCGCAGCGGGCAGCACCAGTGCCGCCACCAGCAACAACCGCAGCCAGGAACTCAGAAAAACGCGTTGAAGCCCAGTTTCCATTCGTCGACCTCTTGGTTGCTGTCACGGCTGGTGAAAATGTAATGGTTGGCGTATTCCAGACGCAGGTAAAAACGGCCCGAAAGATGGACATAAGCGCCCAGTCCCACCTGCGCAACATTATCCTCCCGGTCCTCGGGCTGCACGAGCGTCGCGGCGGGAAAGGTGTCGATCCGGCCACCGCCCAGCGAGAAATAGGGCGAGATCCACCATTCAGGAAACGGCTGGTGCACCAGCGCGGCGACCAGTATCCGGCTGTCGGAAAACTGCCCGGTATGCTGGGCCGCGCGCAACTCGGCGCTCAGGTTGCGCGTAAACCGGTAGCCGAGATTGACCTGCAATGAATCGGCACCGCCAAAATCGCCCATGGCAAAACCCAGCTCCACGCGATTGACCAGGTAATCGGCATGGCCCGGATCGAGAAACAACGGCGGCTGACCATCGGGGCCAAGGGTGTGTTGAATGTCCGCGCGGCGAATCCAGCCGGTCAGGCCGCGATGGGTGCGTATCTTGATCCAGTCGGTGCGGCTTTTGAGCAGTGTGATCACTTCATCGCGTTCCACCACATGGAAAATCGGATAACCGCGCCCCGGACCGCTGTACACATCGATATAGGTATCGGCCACGGTGACCCGCAACTCGCGCGCGGCCGCAGTGGACGCCACCATGGCCAGCAGGCACAGCAGCAACCATATACAGGCGTGAATACCGGCAACCGGGCGTACTGTCATTATTGCTCTTCTACCACCGCGTCAAAGGGGTTGTTGTAATAGGCCGCGCCCAGGTCCAGCCACTCCGACAGGAGTTTCATTTCCGCCGCGTTCAGGAAACCGCGGTGGTCCACCGTCTGGTTTTCCGGATTGAAGCTGCTGAAACGATTGAAAAACCGCCCGCTGTTGCGCGCATTGCCCGGCACCATGCTCGACCCCACGCCGATCGTGGTGAAGAGGGGAATGGGGTTGCCCTGATCGTCGAGAATCAATTGGCCCTCGTCATCGCGCTCGAACTCGCCGGTGGGGATCAACCGCACCACCAGGGCGCCGTTGACGATCTCCAGCTCCACATCCCCGGTCAGCAGCTCGCGGTAGGACATCATCTGCGCGTTCTGGCTGGGTGAGGGTACGCGGGTCAGATCCAGTTGGCCGGCGGGCACCTGGGGCATGTTATCAGCGTTCGCCGGGCTGTGGCAGCCGACACAGGTGTTGTCGGCCAGCGGCGTGCCCTGGTCATCCAGCACCACCCGCGGCCGCTCCCACACCGGCTGGATATGTTGCGGGTAGTTGATGATGACGCGGCAGAGGCTGTGCCAGCCATCCGGCTCCAGGCAACCGGCGGTAGTGGGCGCGCTCAATTGTTCGGGCGTGTCCGCCAGGTCCAGGTAGCGGTAGGCGAAGCCCGCATCCTTGGGACGCACTACCGGATCGGTCCAGTCGTCGTCGAACACCAGGTCCACGCCGGGCTTGCGCACCCCTAGAATCCGCGCATAGACCTCGGCCATGGTTTCGCCCATGTCGGCGAAGAGCGCGGGTTCGGTATTGGGAAAGGGCAATCCCGTGGTGAGCGCACCCGGATTGAGGGAGGGTCCCTCGGCGCCGGGCCGGCCATGGGGCAGGGTACTGTCGGCGCTGTGGCAACCGTGGCACTCGCGCACCTCGCCGGGACGCAGCTGCAGCCAGTTTTGATGGCGCGCCCCCAGATCGCCCGCCAGGCGGCGGCCGCTGGCGTCCACGATCTCAAAGGTGAAGGCCACGTCCGCGGGAACCTTCGCCTTGACCGAACCATCGGGCTCGATGGGCACATAACCGAGGATTTCGCGCATCACCGGACTGAAACCGAAGGCGAAGCCGGGAATATCCAGGGTATCGCGGTCGGGCATGGACACCGGTTTGACCAACCGCAGGAAACGCGCACTGCGCTGGGCCGCCGTGGTCCGGGCCGGATCGGCGGTGGCGGCCAATCCCCTGGGCAGGCTCAGGTCGGTGCCGTCCATATCATAGACGCTGCGGATATGCAGCACGCCCACGCCTTCCAGCGCCAGATCCGGATCGGGATTCGCGGGAATATAGGCAGGAGCGGCCCGGGGTTCCAGGGTGACGGCTTCGGTGATCAGGATATCGTTGCGCGCCAGCACCACCGGCTGCTGGGTCTGGTCGCCCAGGTTATAGATCCACAGGCCGTAGAAAGACGGCGCTTCCTCGATACCTTCCATTTCCAGCCACTCCTGGGTACAGGCCACCAGGCGGCCCGTGTCCGGCAGTTGCAGGCGGCACTGGTTCCAGCTCACCAGCAGACGGTTGGTGCCGTCATAAAGGGGATGCAGGGACGCAAAGCGCCCATGGGGCGAAGGCTGATCGTCAATGCGGATGGTCAGCACCGACAGGGATGACTGGGCCTCGCCACTGGCGCCATCGAGCGGTTGGGTGTTCTCGCTGAAGTGTTCCGCGTCCACCACCAGCATGTCACCGCCAAAGAGGCTGGCGTTGGGCATGTGGATGGCCACCAGGCGGCCGTCCGGCAATTGCTGGGGGCGGAAGAGGCGGTGGGGCGCCAGCTGGTTTTCCGCCGGCTCCTCGTTGAGGCTGTGGTAGCCGTAGTGGAACACCTGCTGCGTTCCATCCGGATTGAGGGTGTAGAAGCTCAGGCGGTTGTCGTTGCCGTTGCCCGCCGGGCGCCGGGCCGTGTTGTCCCAGCGGGTGTAGAGGATGCGGCCGTCCTGGAGCACCAGGGGGTAGAGGTCGTGGCTCTGGTTGTAGCTGATCTGTTCGATGCCGGTACCGTCGTTTTCCATCACATGGAGCACGAAGGCCGGCGTGTTGCGGCTCTCTTCCAGCGCGGAATACTGGGGTTTGTTGTCATCCAGCAGGATGGCGCGGCTGCGGGTCTGGCGGGTGGAGGTGAAGAGGATGCGGTCGTCCGGCAGGTAGCGGGGGCTCAGGTCGTGGCCGCTCTCGGCCACGATGTCGGAGGCGATCACCCGCCGCAGCTGCCGAAGTGTCAGGTGGTACTCCCAGATGTTCCAGGTGGGCTGCTCCTCCTCGGGCGTATCTTCCAGCAGCGGCGCACGCATGGCGAACAGCAGCCGGTCACCCGCCGGGTGAACACTCAGGTCCTTCACGTCGTAGAGCGCACCTTCGCCAAAGGCCTGGTCGCTGATGTTGACCGGCGTGGCAATGGCCGTGGCCCGCTCGCGGATAAATACCGCGGCGCCGGGATGGTAGGCCGCCGGGTCGAGGATATCGGGATAGAGGATTTCGTCCGCCTCATCGCGGGGCACAGGGCGTTCGATATAGGCAATGGGCAGGTCCACTGCCACGGGATCAGGCTTCTGGCCGCTATCGGCCTTGCCTCCGCCGCCACCGCAGGCAGCCAGACCCAGGCAGGCAAGGCCAAAACCGAGACGACGGAAGGAAAGGAGATTCATCAGTGCCTGCCTTGCGGATGTTTTTATCAGGGTAAAATCTCCCGCGGGGAGTCGCCGGGCTGCAATTCTCCGGCAACCCTCGCTGCGCGTCCCTCGATTTAATCACGAAATACCGCGCCTTCGGTACTCGATACCGCTTTTTTCGCGTAAAAAACAGGCAACCTGCTTTATGCCGCCTCAGGGCAGAAAGCAATCGGGCGGGGAACTGCCAGGGCAAGCTTGATCAGCAACCGCCGCCGGCATTGGCAACCAAAGCCCGGGTAGCGACGGAAAAATTGGGGGAAAGGAGGATGGGTGTATTGGCGCTGCCGCAGAACGACAGCGCCTCTACCTGACTCAGATCAGTACTGGAAACGAACGCCCAGGGTGAAGCGACGATCGTTCTGGAACCAGGAGTTTGGCAACTTCGTGGCACCTTCGTCGGCATCGGTGACTTGCTGTCTCAACTTGGTGGTTGTGTTCAGCAGGTTGCTGGCCTGGAGGCTGATCTCGATATTATCGGTGATGTTATACCGGATCGATCCATCCAGGTGGCCCTGTGCTTCGCTCCATACCGGGTACACGACACAGCAATCGCGCGCGGTCACCATGTACTCGGAACGCCAGCTGTAAGCCAGACGCAAGGCCAGCTTGTCTTTTTCATACATACCAATGATGTTGTATGAATCCTTTGACAAACCTTCCAGCGCATTCACACCAATATAGTCGGGCGCCTGGCCATCCAGATCAGTGCCGGCGCCACCGGGCGCGTTGTTATTGATGTTGGTGTTGGTGATGCCCTTGTTATCGATATAGGTGTAGTTGGCTTGCAAACCCAAACCATCGAAGGGCGCGGGCAGGAAGTCAAAGAATGTCTGGAATGCCAACTCGAAACCTCTGAGTTTTGCACCATCGCCATTCACCGGACGATTGATCTCCGCAACTTTAGTAACACCATTGTTAGCGAAGGAAACATAACTCGCACCCGATTGGATATAGTTGTCAAACTTCTTCTCAAAGAGCGTTGCCGAGAGAGAGCCGACATCAGACCAATAGTATTCAAGTGCCAAATCATGTTGCTTGGCTTCTATGGGTTTCAGGTAAGGGTTGTGCGCACTGCCTGAGTAATAAATCTCAGCACCGATAATTTCACCATTGGCGTCCTTGATCCACAGAGGATCGTTATAATTCGACGTGCTGGGAACTGTTTTTTCTACCGCAATAAAGTTTCTCAAGTTACCCATATCCGGGCGGGACATGGCGGTAGACCAGGCATAACGAATAATTAAACCATCAACAGGTTCCAGCTTGAGGTTAAAGCTGGGCAACCAATTGTCGTGTTTAACATTCACAACACTCAAGTGGGAGGCATTGTTGGCAAACGCCACGTCACTCGGGTCCAGATAGCAGCCCAATGTTCTGGTTACATAGGGCGCACCTTCAGGATGACCCTCTGGTGGTTCCGCCTCGGTACACTCCAATTGCCCCGCTAAATAAGAGTCCGGCATGGATATGCCACCACTGCTGGTCAAATCGGTTTCAACATAACGTACGCCGATGTTACCGGAGTAATTTATACCAAAAATTTCAGCATCCGGACCGCCAAAGTTCAACTGTACATAGAAGGCAGCAGTGTCCTCTTGCACATCCGCAATTTCAGCAGGCTCAAAACATGAGCCGGCGATTTCACCAGAGCGGGGCCCGGCACCCGAACAGATGGGATACCAACCCAGGCCATTGGGAATACCCAGAGCTGTAGCACTCATGGTATTTGCCATCAGTTCCCGATTACCCAATAAACCCAGGTTTGGAAACAAAAAGCTGTTATGGGACAGGTTATGGAAATCGGTAGGGAAGCTGACCTGCTCATAATGTCCTTGAGGGAATCCTTTAAATCCACTGTCATATACTGTGTCCGGGCCACGATCCAGATTTGCCCATGCAGCTCTTGGTCCGCTATAACCTATCCAATCAGCCGCCACACCATTCCAGTTGTAATTACCATAACGTACAACCTGATCACGACTTGCATAACGGCCACCCACTTTAACCGACTCAGCCCAGGGCACATCCAGATCAAATTCGAAATCTGCCCGAGCAGAAAACTGATTGCCCTCGGAGTCCTCGATATGATCCATGATATGGTCAATAAAGTAGTTGTTTGGATTACTCAAAAAGCCCTCTGAGTAGTTCACATTGGGCGACTCGGCCAGCGTAATAACCGGACGACCACCAGAAATATCTGCATGGGTCAGTGCAAATGTCGAGTAGGCAACATTTATATCGTAGTTTTCAACAGTGGAGTCCACATACTGCAAATCGAAATTGGCGCGTACGCTGTCACTAGGCGACCACTTCAAATTAAAACCAAGATCCTGGGTCATGTTTTTGTTGTTATTGACACGCCCAAAGGTACCAAACTTGCCACCTCGTTCCGATGATACACAGTTCGCAGCGCCTGCAGCCCACTCCAGAGCCCAGGAGTAACAGGGCATCACAAAAAGATCGCCATTTGCATTCAGGCCAGTGAGATGTACATCAGGCGTACCAGGATCACCCACCCAGTAATCATCAAACGCATAAGACAGCTGACCACTCTGGAATACACCATTGGGTGCAAAGACAAATGGATCATCGCCAGCAGGGCGAGGATATCCAGCCGTCACTTCGTGATAAACACTCTGGCTGTATGAGTGATCTGCGGCAGAGATTGCCACGCCATACTCATTCCAGTTGTTTTCATATTCAGAGCGGTTGTATTGAATGGTTGCTACAAATTGCTCGTTGGGATCCTGCCACTGGAAAGCCAGGGAGCCACCAGTACGCTCACGCTCATAGAGGTTATTGAGGAACGTGAAATGTGCAGGAATATATTTAAGCTCAGCGCCACCATCATCATAAATATTACGGAAGCGGTTCATGCGACCCAGCTGGTTGCCTTCAGAGCGGGTCTGCACTTCGGAATAGGCCAGGTTGATCAGGAAGCCCACTTCACCGATGGACGTATCCCAACGGTTACTGTACAGGCCTGACAACTCGGGAGTGAGCTCTTCTGAGAGGTCACCATAGTTGGCACTGACGGTCAGCGCCTTCATTTCGCCAGACTGGTCGAAAGGCACACGGGTGCGCATGTTCACAGTGCCAGCGATGCCGCCTTCGATCAGCTCGGCCATCTGGTTTTTGTAGGTATCGACACCCGCCATCAGCTCTGGTGACACGTCACCCCAGCTGAGACCGCGGGAGGAGTTGGCACTGAAGGAGTCACGGCCATTGAATTCGGTGCGCACCTGGTTCAAACCACGGACAAGCACGCCGGAAGGTTCGGCGGAGAAGTGGGTCGTATCACTGGATGCCGCAAACCGGTTGACCGTAATGCCGGGTACCCTTTGCAGCGCTTCGGCCACGGATTTGTCCGGGAAGGAACCCAGATCCTTGGCAGTAATGGATTCAACCACTGTGCCAGCGTTGCGCTTGATCTCCTGAGCAGTACTCAACGACTGACGCATGCCGGTGACCACGATCTCCTCGACATTTTCACCCTCGGCCTCCTGGGCAAACACCGGGATGCTGACAGCCATAACGCACAAGGCGAGGAGGGATTTTTTGAACTTTTTACCCTGTTGGCCCGATATTTCGGGTCCGTGTTTTTTATGATGAATCATAGCCAACCCCTTTATTGGAAGAATTAATTATAAAAATTGATTTAATAGGGAAATTTGAAACACTGCGCTCCGGAATATTATGTAATCGTTTACATCCGTTGAGCCCACACCATATGCATCCAGGAATTTACCCTGTCAACCAGGAACATACGACGCTGCCACCCTGAATCCTTCAGGGTGGCAGGGGTGAAATTTGTAACCGGTTTTAGGAAAAATGCAAGCGCGTTCACATTCATGGAAACCCGTAAAACAGGCTTAAAACATGCCTTTTACTGGTCAAAAATTGCGCCATGGCAATCGCATATTTCACAAGGTAATAAATACTATAAGTCCGTTTAGTCTTAACAGAACAGTTTGTACTCACTAACAAGTTACTTGTGATTTTGGTAGTCGCAGCCCACCCAAAAGAAATTAAAATTTTTTTCATTAGTCAAAATAATTCTAAATATTCAAATACCCCCCATCCCGTCCACTCATTTGGCCGGATGAGACCGGCATCACCAGCATGTCGGCCATGATATGTAACCGGTAATCAGCCATTCCGGGGCACCGGAATTCCCCGTTCTGTGACTGGTTGCGCAATACAGGGCAGCAGGGAGGCACAGGCTTTGCCTGATCCGGGTTTTATAATGCCATTTCATACGACGCGCCCTGGACCCGGCGCGATAACAATTCTTGCAGGAGTCGGCCATGCGAGCCTTCCTTCGTATTCACCCCCTTGTGCGAGGGTCCCTCGCGGCGCTCCTGAGCCTTGGCAGTGCCCTGCTGTGGGCCGGGCCGCGGGAGCAGGCGTTGCAGATGCACAACCGCATCGCCGGTGTTCCGCCGAGTGAAAGCGTGCTCCTGCAAATGGCCACCCATATCCAGAACGGCGCCACCGACCAGGCCGCCGCCCTGGCCATGGAAAACGATGCCTTCTACAGTGTGACCCTCAAGAACCTGGCCTCTCCCTGGACCAACCGCGACCAGACGGTGTTCGTCCCGCTCAACGACTACACCGCCACCTTCATCGGCCTGGTGCGCGACAACGAGGATTTGCGCAAGCTGCTCTACGAGGATGTCATCTATCTGGGCAACCCGGGCCTGGGCCTGCCGGCCTACGCCAACAGCAACAACAATCACTACCAGACCCTGGAAACCCAGGGCCACAACCTGCGAACCCAATTGGTGCGCCGCACCCAGTCCGAGGTGACCGGACTGCCCGCCGCGGCCACCGCCGGGGTGCTTACCAGCCGCGCTGCCGCCAAAGCCTTTTTCTATGCCGGTACCAACCGCGCCATGCTGCGCTTCACCCTGATGGCACACCTGTGCCGGGATCTGGAGCAATTGCACGACACCTCGCTGCCACCGGACCGCATCCGCCAGGACGTCAGCCGCAGTCCCGGTGGCGACAGCCGAGTGTTCCTCAACAACTGCGTGGGTTGCCACAACGGTATGGACCCCCTGGCCCAGGCCTTTGCCTATTACGACTACCTCTACGACATAGAAGCGGACCCGGAAGGTGAAAACGGCCGCATCCACTACAACAGCGACGGCCAGACAGACCCGGCCACCGGCAGCCGGGTGGTGCGCAAATACCATATCAACAACACCAGCTTCCGCTACGGCTACGCCACCCCCAACGACCAGTGGGACAACTACTGGCGGCGCGGCATGAACAGCCTGCTGGGCTGGGACCCGGCGCTGCCGGGCAGCGGCCAGGGCGCGAAAAGCCTGGGCCGGGAACTGGCCCACAGCCAGGCCTTTGCCCAGTGCCAGGTGGAAAAGGTCTTCCGCAAGGTCTGCCTGCGCCAACCGGGCGACAGCGCGGACCGCAACCGTATCACCGTGATGACCAACAGCTTCATGAGCCAGGGCTACAACCTGAAACAGGTGTTTGCCGCCACCGCCGACTATTGCAAAGGCGACTGACCCCCGATTCACGACTTGCAGGTAAATGCATGTGAAACGACAACCTCAGCTTCTCGCAGCACAGTGCCGCCTGCCGTCGGGATGGCTGGCCGTGCCGGTGCTGGCCCTTCTGTTG
Source organism: uncultured Cellvibrionaceae bacterium (assembly GCA_964456865.1). Lineage (GTDB taxonomy): Bacteria > Pseudomonadota > Gammaproteobacteria > Pseudomonadales > Cellvibrionaceae > Cellvibrio. The sequence goes on along the minus strand of CAYWCW010000033.1, from coordinate 17,804 downwards.
CTCGGCCTCGGCGGTTGCGGTTCCGGCAGCGGTGCCGAAACCAAACCCAACCTGCCGCCCAATAACAGCAGCAGTGGCGGTCTGGTCTACAACGGCCCGGCACCGGCCAGCGAGGACGTGCAGCGCTTCAAGCTCCATGTGTGGGACCGACTGGCCCAGCCCAACCGCTGTGGCAGCTGCCATGGAGCCCAGGGGCAGGTGCCGATTTTCGTGCGGGCGGACGACATCAACCTGGCCTACAACACCACCCTGCCACTGGTGGACCTGGCCAGGCCCTCGCTATCGCGCCTGGTCACCAAGGTGGCGGAGGGCCACAACTGCTGGCTCGCCAGTGCGGAAGCCTGCGGCGACATCATCGGCGGCTATGTCGAAGCCTGGGCCAATGAGGCGGGCGGGGTGGTCACCACCATCAACTTCGTGCCGCCGGTGGATAAAACCGTGGGCACCAGCAAAAGCTTTCCCACCGATCCCGGCGCCTTTGGCCAGCACATCCACCCGCTGCTGACCCAATACTGCGCCGGTTGCCACAGCGAAAGCGCGCCGACGCGCCAGCAGCCCTACTTTGCCAGCACCAACCTGCCCACCGCTTACGAGGCGGCCAAGCCGCGCATCCGCCTGGACGCCCCCGCCGCCTCGCGGCTGGTGCAGCGCCTGGCCACGGATTTCCATAACTGCTGGAGCAACTGCGGCGACAACGCCGCCGAGATGCTGGCCGCCATCAACGCCTTTGCCAACGCCATTCCTGAAACCCTGGTGGACCCACGGCTGGTGGTGAGCAAGGCCCTGAGCCTGGGCGACGGCATCGTCGCCAGCAGCGGCGGGCGGGTGGAGAGCAGTGTCATCGCCAAATACGAATTCAAGACCCGCAGCGGCAGCGTGGCTTATGACACCAGCGGCATAGAGCCGGCCGCCGACCTCAATCTGATCGGCGACGTCACCTGGATGAGCGCCTGGGGCATACGTATCAACAATGGCCGTGCCCAGGCGTCCACCGCCAGCAGCCGCAAGCTCTACGATCACCTCACCCAGACCGGCGAATACAGCATCGAGGCCTGGGTGGTGCCGGACAATGTGGTGCAGGATGGCCCGGCGCGGATCGTCAGCTATTCCGGCAGCGTGAGCCAGCGCAACTTCACCCTGGCGCAGACGATGTACAACTACAACTTCCTCAACCGCAGCGCGGCCAGCGATGCCAACGGCAACCCCGACCTGTCCACCGCCGATGCCGCCGAACGGCTCCAGGCCACCCTGCAACATGTGGTGGCCACCTTCGATCCGGTCAACGGACGCCGCCTGTATGTGAACGGTGAATTCACCGGCGACCTGGATACGGATGCCGGCACCATCATCAGCCAGTGGGACAACAGCTACGCGCTGGTGGTGGGCAACGAGGTGTCCGGCAACCGCCCGTGGCGCGGTGCGGTACGCTTCCTGGCCATCCACAAACGCGCACTCACCGCCGAGGATGTCGCCACCAATTACGAGGTGGGTGTGGGCGAAAAATATTACCTGCTGTTCAACGTCTCCCACCTCATCGACCTGCCGCTGAGTTTCGTGGTGTTCGAGGTGCAGCAATTCGATGACTTTGGTTATCTGTTCAACCAGCCCTTCTTCATCACCCTGACCGAAGGCGCCAGTCTCGCGCCCACACCACTGCAGGGCATCCGCATCGGGATCAACGGCACCGAGTTGGGTGTGGGCCAGGCCTTCGCCGGATTGGATGCGCAGCTGAGCACTGCCGCCATGAGCGATGGCCGGTTGGGCTTGTCCGGCCTGGGCACCGTGGTGGAGATGAAACAGAGGCCGGAAAACGATGAGTTCTTCCTGACCTTCGATCGCATCGGCACCCACGAGCATGTGCGTGTGGATGCCGAACCGCCGACACCCGCGGCGCCCGCCGATATTCCCCATCAGGCGCGTGTTGGCCTGCGCACCTTTGCCGAGATCAACGCGACCCTGGCAATCCTCACCGGTGTGCCGCACACCCAGACCGGCGTCGCCGCCACCTACGAAAAAGTTCAGCAGCAGCTGCCCACGCTGGCGGCCATGGAAGGTTTCCTGGCAGCGCACCAGATGGGCGTCACCCAGCTGACCGTGGCCTATTGCAATGCGCTGGTTAACGACACCGGCCGCCGCGCTGGCTACTTCCCCGGCTTCAACTTTGGTGCGCCCGCCAGCAGCGCCTTCGGCGGCAGTGGTCGCAACCAGATCATCGAGCCGCTGCTGAAAAATCTGCTGGCCCATGAGATTCCCTTTGGCAGCCAGACCGGCGCCCTGAGCACCCAGGCAGATCCGGACGCTATCCGCCTGGAACTCAACCAGTTGATCGACCGCATGATCGCCTGCGGCGGCAACTGCACGGCTGATCGCACGCCCACCACCGTCAAGGCTGTCTGCGCCGCGGCACTGGGCGGGGCGGTGATGCTGCTGCACTGATGTGTGTTGTTAACCCATAACGCGCGCAATCGCGCACCAGGAACCACTATGGCCAAATACAAGCTGATACGACGCGATCCGGATGCCCCCCTGTACCTGGACGATCACCCGCGCCCCGTTTCGCGCCGCGATCTTCTCGCCCAGGGTTTTCGCACCGGTCTCGGCACGGTGGTGGGCGGTTCGTTGTTCAGCCTCTTTGCCAATCCACGCCAGGTGGAAGCGGCGCTGTCGAGCGACCTGCTCGCCCTGCGCGATGTCTGCGGCATCGCCACCCAGGGCGCAGGCAAGATTCCGTTCATCTGCTTCGACCTGGCCGGCGGCGCCAGCATGGCCGGTTCCAACGTATTGATCGGCCAGCAGGGCGGGCAGCTGGATTTCATCAGCACCGCGGGCTACCGCAAGCAGGGACTGCCGGGTGATATGACACCGGCATCTTCCACCACCAATTTCATCAACAGCGACCTGGGACTGGCGTTCCACAGCGACAGCCAGATGCTGCTAGGTATCCTGGAAAAGGTGACGCCGGAACACGCCGCGCGCATCAACGGCGCAGTGATTCCCGCGCGTTCGGAAAACGACACGAGCAACAATCCCCACAACCCCATGTACGCGGTCAACCGGGCGGGCGCCAACGGTTCCCTGGTGACACTGATCGGTTCGCGCAACAGCGACTCGGGCGGCAACTCCCTGGCACCCGCCGCGCACCTCAATCCCGAGGTGCGGCCCACCAAGGTGGACAATCCCGGCGATGTTCGCGGACTGGTGGATGTGGGCGATCTGGTGGGCCTGCTGAGCCAGCAGGATACGGTGGCGGTGATGGAATCCATCTACCGCATCAGCGATGCGCGCCTGAGCCGCATCAGCACGGGCGCCACCAACGACGCGATACTCAAGGAGCTGATGCGCTGCGGTTACGTCAAGAGTGCCGATCTGGCGGACCGCTTCGGCGATCCCTCCGCCATCGACCCGGTGGCCGACGCGGACATCGTCGGCAGCAGCGGCATCTTCAGTTTTGCCGAGTTCGACCGCGACAGCGAATTCCGCAAGACCGCGTCGGTCATGAAGCTGGTGGTGAACGGCTACGCGGGCGCGGGCACCATCACCATGGGCGGCTACGACTATCACACCGGCGACCGCTTCACCGGCGAGGAGCGTGATCTGCGCGCGGGGCGCTGCATAGGCGCCTGCCTGCAATACGCCGCGCTCAAGGGCGTGCCCATCATGATCTATGTGTTCAGCGACGGCTCGGTTTTCAGCAATGGCATGGTGGATGACACACCGGGCGGGCGCGGCAAGCTGGTATGGACCGGCGATGACCAGCAGACCGCCGCGTCCTTCATTCTGGTCTACAACCCCGGTGGACGGCCGGTGCTGATCGGCGGTTCAGCCACCGAGCTGGCGGACCTGACCACCGAACAGCGGCGCCACCAGCAGATCGGTCACATGCGCGCCAGCGGCGATGTGGAAACCGCCTCCAGCCCGGCCGCCAACAACGTCAACCTGCTGGTGGAAACCCTGGCCCTGAATTACCTCGCGCTGCACGGCGAGCAGCACCTGCTCGGCAATCTCTTCCCCGGCCACGGCCTGGGCAACGCGGTGATGCAGGACCGGCTCACCGCGTTCCAACCCATCTGCAACGGGGTGATTGCCAATCCCGTCTGACAACAGACTCAAACAACCCTGGCGAATGGCGCAACGCCGATGAGCCATTTGTGCAGCATCATGGCGAACACCACCCACAACACCAGGCCCAACGCCACCGCAAACACGTCCCGCAAACCGCTCACCGCCGGATAGCGGATGCCCAGCGCCCGGTCGCGGCGGCGGGCCAGCACAAAACCAGGCACGGCCCACGCCAAAAAGCCGCCGAACAGGAACACATCGGCCAATGTGCCATTGGCAAACAAATGGGCCAGGGCCCAGAACTTGACGCCCAACAGCAGGGGATGGCCCACACGGGCCTTGATGTGAGTGCCCGGTATCCAGGCCGCTGCCAGCAGGATGAAGGCGGGCACCGTCAGCAAAGCCGCCAAATGGCGGGTCCACATCGGAGACACCCACAGCCAATGGGGTTCCAGTCGGGCCTGGCCATAACCCCAGATGATCAGCACCAGTCCCAGTACCGACGCCAAGGAGTGACCCACTCGCCACACCAGCGGATTGGCGGCCCGCTGGCGATCGCGCCAGTCAGGTGCCAGATACCCCAGGGAGTGGATACTCAGGAAAATCAGCAATCCCAGAACCAATGCCAACATACAGCCTCCGTCTCTTGCGGCTTACAGCTTACAGGCTTGCCTTGGTGCTCAGCTCAGTCTGTATCGAATTGGAAAGCAGGTTGACCCATTGATTGTATTTTCTGTGGATCGTCTGTTTCTCGGGGTTGTATTTCATCTCGCGGGAATTGCGGTAGGTAATCGAATAGCTGGTCCGGCTGAAAGTAATGTCCACTTCCACATAATGACGGCCGCGCACCAGGATGGACGCAATGATGGAAGAATCCCTGTTCTGCGGATTGACCACCGGAATCCAATCGCGCTCCTTGGCGGCCGCGATGATTGCCTTACGGATATCGTCCTTGCTCAGACTGGAACCGTCGAGGGTGGCGGGAATCGGCACATCCACCAGATTGACCACCTTGGGTGCTGCCAGCAGGGGGCTGGAAACCATCACAAACACCAATGCCAGGAAAATCTTATACAGTTTCATAAAGTCGGTTCCTTGTTAACAGGCGCTGTCAGGTCGTGCTGATGGCCCTTGGACATGGAGAAGAAAAATGCCGGCCAGTCCCAGTGACTGGCCGGCACCATCATAACCCACCTGACTATTGATGCAAGGTCAAGGAGACAGGTATAAAACCCGTCACAATCCCGCAAAGACAAACGGCTCTGCCGGAACAAACGCATCCAGCACATCGGCCGCGTAAACCTGATGGCGATCGAGGGATAGCTTCCTGACCGGCGCCCCCTGGCTGAAATCCACCCGCTTGAGATCCACCCAGATGGTATTGGGTGTCAACACTGTCTCAAAGTAGTACACGTGATTTTTATGATCCGACACAGAGCGCCAACGGGTGGAGGAAATATTGGGTTCCTCTTCAGAGGAAATCCCGAAAGGCACGGAGGTATTGCGGATCACACTGAACACACTCGCCAGCGCGACACGGGCATCACTGGTTTTGGGAATGGCATTGATATAAAACGATGCCCGCACAAAACGATCCGCCGCACGATTGGTGCCCGGCAACATGGTGGTGCCGCCAATCTGTTGCCAATACTCATTCAACGCCAGCTGTTTTTCAAAAATTGGCGAGTTGGTCATCACCTGGTAATCCTTGCTGTGATGAATCATCAATTTGCCGTCGATATATTCAAAAATCGCATTATCACCCTGCGCGTCGGAGAGAGATAAATGCAGCGTGGCAAAACGATCCGTACCGGGAATATTGCTGGACACTACGACAAAGGGCTCCTTGCGCAGCGCCTTGACCGCTTCGTCCACCGTGGCAAAGTTATCCAGCACATACTGTGCCCAGGCAGCGGCACTCAATCCCTTGCGGGAACCGGAATAATCGGGGTATTGAGATTCAGCCAGCCACAGGAGATTCACCACCAGGCCCTTTTCATTCATGCCATCAGTGGTGGCGATATCGAAGGCGCTGGCGATGACACTGCCGTAGCGGGATTTCCACTGGATGGAATTGGGTCCCACGGCACCATGACGCTGCATACCGCGCGGAAACAACCAGAGATTGACCGGGATTTCATCGCGCCAATCCATGGACCGCCCTGTGATCACCGTCGCCTCGGGCCCCTGGTAAACCACGCGGGTGCAGGCATCCAGCGATACCGACGACAGCAACAGTGGGAAAGCGGCGGCGATTGCCATAAACCTGAAAGCCGTCTTCATGATCAATATCTCCTTTAATAGTCATCGCTCGACAACGCAAACGCCACATGAATACAGATAGCGCTCTGCAAGCATAGCATAAGGCTGAAAAACCGCCGTTTACTCGCCGGTTCCACAGGAATTCATACGCATGACAATCGGATTTCCCGAATAAAGAATCTATCGCCTGAGGCTCTTCAAAGCGATGAGGGAAAGCGCCGCAACCGCCAGGTTGATAGTGGTCGAATTGAAGGCGGAGATCAGATACTGGGGCACAACAACCAAGGTAAAACCATATAAAAGACCAATCGCCACCAAGGACACCCGATAAGGCCAGGGGTTGCGGTAAAACACCAGGATCATCAGTCCCAGCAGGATTTCCAGGCCACCGCCCACATACGCGACCCAGCGAGCCTGTTCCAGCGAAAAGCCCAACGCCATGTTCATGGCCAGCTCATCGACATGGGGCCCAAGCCATTTGGGGACCAGTCCCTGATACATCCAGATAAACGCCAGGGTCCAGCGGCAGATCTGCACTATCATTTATCATTCATCCAGGTATCTGCCCAGGTGATCCGCGTTGGGGACCAGGCACACGTCGTATTTGCCGAACCATCGATACCGGTTTCGCGCAATCTTGTCATAGGCCCAATCGCGTATCGGCCTCGGGATGATTCGGCCCACACGGGCCAATGACCACGGAAAAGGCAACCCGGACACTATCTGGATTACCGCATCCGATCGAACAAAAAACTTTCCCTCTTTTATCAAGACCAGAGTGTTGTATTCAGCGGTGGGAAGGCCGCACCAGTCAAGGAGCCTTTTTCCCGCCTCGGATTGGACTGACGCCAATTTGTAGCGGCGGGACCTATCATGGTGAATCAGAAATGTCGCCCAGGCACTGCACAGCTTGCACACCGCATCAAAGAGAACCACCTGGTCATCCTGATCCAGGCCCGGCGCGGAAAGGTCATTTACACGTGGCTGCAAATCTGCGTGCACGTTCATCGTTCAAGCCCGTCCCGGAGGGTGTTTCGCATACCACTCCACAATCATCGGCATGGCCGATTCAAACCCGCCGGGCGCGGAAAAATTGAGCACGCCCGCACGCGCGTCGCTGCGATTTTCGAAATCGTGGGTCATACCGCCCGGCACCAGAATAAAACTGCCGCGTGGCGCGTCTGTCCAGGCATCGTCAATCAGAAAACTCATGGTGCCTTCCAGCACATAAAATACATCGTCTTCATCATGGGCATGGGCGCCGGGTCCCTGGGTATGGGGCTCCAGCCACCATTCAGAAATGGAGTAGCGCGCTGCGGTTTCACTGTCATCGGCTTTGAAAATCGCGCTGATGGGCCCCATGGCGTAGGCGCGGCCCGCTCCCGGTTTCAACACCAGTGGCTGGCGCCGGCCAGCCTGCACGTGATCATTCATGGAACAGGCTCCGAAGGTCAAAGGCCACTTGCCAGATTGATGAAGCAGGTGCTGACGCTGACCGCCGTCAGGACGTGAATTTCTGCCGCAGCGCGGTCTCCACAGGTGGCGTTACGAATTGACTGACATCGCCGCCGAGCAGTGCAATCTCGCGCACGATGGAAGATGAGATATAAGACAGGTGCTCCGCCGGCGTGAGGAAAATGGTTTCCATGGTGGGCGCCAGGGCGCGGTTCATATTGGCCAGCTGGAATTCGTATTCAAAATCCGACACGGCGCGCAGGCCGCGCATGACCGCCTGGGCCTGCTGCTGGCGGACGAACTCCACCAGCAGGATATCGAAGCCACAGACATCCACATTGGGCAGATGGCTCAGTGTGGTCCGCGCCAGGGCGACGCGTTCATCGAGGCTGAATAGGGGATTCTTGCGGCTGCTGGCCGCCACGGCCACCACCACATGGTCAAACAGGCGGCAGGCGCGCTCCACCAGATCGATATGGCCATTGGTGATGGGGTCGAAAGTGCCGGGATATACCACAGTGCGCATAGGCAGGTCTCACAGTCAGGCTGCCAGGCAGCGGGGCAGAGGATACATGGGGAGCAGATAGTACAAAAGTTGACGCCCGGCTGCCAGCAGCCCCTTTTTGCATGGATTTTGCTTATAGTTCTACGCCCCGGGGTTGGCCGGGGCCATCTCCTGAAGTCAAGGAATCATCCCGGTACCATAAAAACGAGAGGGAAGACCATGTTGATCCGCCTGACTATTGGCAGTTTCCTGTTTATCAAACACCGTTGGAAGGGCCTGCTGTGGCTGTTGCTCGCCTTTATTGCATCCCTGTTCATCATCCTGGCCATTGGCAAGATTTACCAGCATTGGGACAACGACCCGGACCGGGGCGCCATTGCTGTTGAAAACGGCGCCTTTGGTGAAAGTTACGGCACACCGGTTTATCTCGACCAGGGCTGGAGCGAAACCGACAGCCTCTGGTTCTATAACACCACCCAGGGCTCCGGCCTCATTCCCTACGACCTGTTCCTCGAACTGGAAGCCGCCGATACCGAAGAGCTGTTGCGTTCCGTTGCCAACATGGATCGCTTCCGCTATTTGCCGCAAAAACCGACTTTCTTCAATCCCGAGGGTTTGCCGGTCGGTTTTGTGAAGGAGTATTACCGCGGCAAGGATTATATCGGCTACACCTGCGCAGCCTGCCACACCGGGCAGGTGAATTATCAAGGCAAGGCCATCCGCATCGACGGCGGTCCCGCCATGGCGGACATGGTGGGCTTTCTCTCCGCGCTGCAACAGGCCATGCGCGCGACGCTCGATGACAGCGATAGGCAGGCGCGCTTCGTGGATCGGGTGCTGGCACGCAAGAACGATTACAAAACCCGCGATGCCGTGCTCGCCGACCTGGAGGAGTGGACGCAGAAAACCGAACTCTATAACACCATCAATCACAGCCACATCGATTACGGTTACGCGCGCCTGGATGCCTTCGGGCGCATTTACAACCGGGTATTGCAGCATGTGCTCAATAAATCCCAGCTGCGCCAGATACTGGTGGATGTCATCGCACCCGGCGGCCGCGCCCTGCTGACGGAAGCGCAAGTGGATCTGGTAATGGAGGGCATCGACAACACCATCATCGGCGACGACCAGTTCCTGCTGATCAGCAACCGGCTGGCCTCCCGCGAGCCGGGCTATCCCGCGCTCAACATCCGCGACATGCTGCGGATAAAAAACGAGATATTCAACGAGCCCAATGCGCCGGTCAGCTACCCCTTTTTATGGGATATCACCCACTCGGACTATGTGCAGTGGAACGGGCTGGCCAATAACGCGGAGGTCGGGCCTCTGGGGCGCAATGCCGGCGAAGTCATCGGCGTATTCGGCATCCTCGACTGGCGCGACAGGAAACCGGGCTTCAGCCTCTCGGGTTTTCTGACCGGTCAGCAAAAAAAGCAGCGCCGGGTGGACTTCACCTCATCCATCGATCTGGTGAACCTGCAACGCCTGGAGGCGCACCTCAAGGGCCTTACCTCGCCTCAGTGGCCTGAGGATATCCTGGGCGAAATCGACCGGGAAAAAGCGGTCAGGGGCCAGCGTATCTACGCGCACTACTGCCAGTCGTGCCACGAAGTCATCGACCGCACCGCCTGGGACAGGATCGTGATCGGCAAGATGTCGAGCATCGACCGTGTCGGCACGGATCCCGCCATGGCCAGCAACAGCGTCCATTACAAAGGCAAGTCGGGCAACTTCATGTCCACCTACCAGAAGACCGGTGTCGGCACATTGATCCTGGAAGACCAGGCACCGGTGGTGCAGATACTGACCGCCGTCACCACGGGCGTGGTGTCTTCCGCTGATCCGGACAAGTGGTTTACGCGCCGCTGGGCCGACTGGCTCTATACCCTGGGATTGTCGTTTTTTGAAAACGAGATAAGGCCCAGTGTCAAAGCCGGCAACTACCACCCGGATACCACCGCCGAGCCTTATGCATCGTTGCTGTCATACAAAGCACGCACCCTCAACGGTATCTGGGCCACAGCTCCTTATCTCCATAATGGCTCCGTTCCCACGCTCTACGATCTGCTGCTGCCGGTGAAGCGCCCGGGCGATCCGGACGAGGGCAAGTACCGCCCCACGGAATTCATGGTGGGCAGCCGTGAGTTTGATCCGGTGAGGGTGGGTTTCCGCAGCGAGGGTTACGATGGGTTTTTGTTCCGCGCCTATCGCGTTGGTGATCTCAATACCGGCCACGAGTATGCTTCCGGCCGCACGGCACAGCCGGATGGCACCCTCTTGCCCGCGCTGACCGAACAGCAGCGCTGGGACCTGGTGGAATATCTGAAGACCTTGTGAGTGTTTGGATAGGTTGCGAATCGTAAGTGCCACAAGTACGGCCGGAGAGGGGGCATACCTGTGCAAGACTCGCTGTAAACCCCTCCCTGGGGGCTCAGCGCCCGCATCCATGCGGGCGATGGTCTTACACAGGCATGCCCCCTCTCCGGCCTCGCATTGCAGTAACGTTTGGCCCTTTTTTGTTTTTTACAGCAAAACGATGATCTGAGGCTTACGTGGGAGACTGGACATCGGGCCGCACCGCGAGTACCTTGTGACAACAATAAGGAGAGCCGACAGCGGATTTTTCCTGACCGGTCCAGGTCACATCGCCAACACTCTAGCCCTATTCTTTTATATATGTCTGTTATCTCAACTCTTCATCGTCTGGGTTTTCTGGCCCTTCTGGCCCTTCTGGGCCTTGCGATCAGCGTGGGCGCCTCCGCTCAGCCGCGGGAACCCTTCCCGGAATTTGTCACCGCGTTCGAGCGCTATATCGCCGAGGTGGTTGCCCCCGAGGTGCCTGGCGCCGCCATCGCCGTGGTCGCCGATGGCCGGGTTCAATTGATCAAGGGTTATGGGGTGAGGCAAGCGGGAACCGGGGAGCCCGTCACCACGGATACCGTTTTCCGCCTCGCATCAGTGTCGAAAACCTTTGCAGGCACGGCAGCGGCGTTGCTGGTACAGCAGGAGCAGCTGCGCTGGGATACACCGGTCAGGGATATCCTGGACTACGTCAGCTTCCACGACGACAGCTATACCGGCCAGATCACCCTCGAAGACCTCCTGGCGCACACCACCGGCCTGATACCCCAGGCTTACACCAACCTGATCGAAGACAATGTCCCTTACCGCGATGTGGTGGAACGCCTGCGCAACGTGGAATTTTCCTGCCCGCCCAAACGGTGCTTCGGCTACCAGAACGTGGTATTCAGCCTGGCCGGCGATATGATCGAAGCACGCAGCGGCAAGTCCTACGAGACCTTTGTCACCGAACAGCTGTTCCGCCCGCTGGACATGAATTCGGCGTCCTTTGGGCTCGACGCCTTGCAGGCCAGCGGCAACTATGCCGTTCCCCATGTTCGTCGCAAGGGACAATGGCAGAGCACGAATATCCGGCAAAACTACTACAACATCCCACCAGCGGCAGGCGTCAATGCCAGTATCAATGACATGGCCAAGTGGCTGCTGGCCAACATGGGTCAGCGCCCAGACCTGCTGCCCGCCACCAGCCTGGATGCCTTGCAGGCCAAGCGGGTACCTACCCGGGTGGCGCGTTCGCACTATGGCCAGCCCAATGAGCTGGTCAAAACCTGGTATGGGCTGGGGTGGCGGGTGTTCGATGCGGGCGAGCGCCAGCATTTTGTCCACCACGGCGGCTGGGTGCAGGGCTTCCGCGCTGAAATGGTGTTCAACCGCGAGCTGGGCATCGGCATGGTGTTCCTGACCAATGCGGAAACCCGCCTGGCCCGTGATGTCATCTTCGCCTTTGTGGGAGCCTATGAAGCCGAACAGCGGCAACTGGAGGCGCTCCCCACACGGATGATTACCCAGGCAGACCAGTCTTCCCCCGGAGAAAAAGCGCTCAACCCCTTGTGACTGGCCATTTAGTCCCTATAAAGGGTGCTTCCGGCAATCCCTGCCGCCCCCTGTCAGCTGTGCAACGGTAAGATCATGAGTGATGTATTTATTCTGCAGAACCAGGCCAATCAGTTCCTGGGCAAGCAAAAGGACTGGCTGGATGGCCGAGACCCCGGCAGCCTGTTCAGGACGCCCCACAAGGACGAGGCCATCAACCAGATGGTCGAGAGCAGTGCCAGGGACTACACCCAGCGCATCCGCGTACTCAGCTGTCCGCTGAATGAAAAGGGGCTGCCCCAGATCGACGAGGCCCTTCTGCCACCACCCATGCCCAAGGTGCGCCACACCGACGACACGGCGCAGCAGACGCTCATCCCCTTCGCGGAGGCGGACGGCTCCGCCGGCACCTCCGAGACAGACGACCAGCCCTTGCTGGACACCACCCCCGTCAACTGACGATGGAACACCCGCTGCCCGGAATCCGGCCAGCCTAGCAGGAGACCGTCCTTGGCCACAGGTCTGCAACAACTTCTCCAGCGTCTGGCCAGGCCAGACGCCAATCCGACACTCACCGGCCTGCTGCGCGGCCTGGAAAAAGAGAGCCTGCGCATCACCCCGGAAGGCACCCTGGCACAGACGGACCACCCGGCGGCCCTGGGGTCGGCGCTCAAGCACCCGCACATCACAACCGATTACAGTGAGGCGCTGCTGGAGTTCATCACAGACCCTTTTGCCGACATAGGTGAGCTGCTGACACAGCTGGATGACATCCACCGCTTTACCTACCAGCAGCTCGCACCCCTCGGCGAACGCCTCTGGCCCGCCAGCATGCCGTGCAAGCTGGGTGACGATGACCAGATACCCCTGGCGCGCTATGGCACGTCAAACGTCGGCGCCATGAAAACCATCTACCGCCGGGGCCTGGGTTACCGGTATGGCCGCGCCATGCAGACCATCGCCGGGGTTCACTACAATTTTTCCCTGCCCGACAGCCTGTGGGAGATCCTGCGGGCGGAAGAGGGCAGCCGCGAATCCCTCCAGGACTTCAAAACCCGCCGTTACTTCGCCCTGATCCGCAATTTCCGCCGCTACTTCTGGCTGCTGATCTACCTTTTCGGGGCTTCGCCGGCCGTGTGCGGCTCTTTTGTCCAGGGCCGTGACCACCGGCTGAAACCCCTGGGCGGCGATAACCGCACCCTGCACCTGCCTTACGCCACGTCCCTGCGCATGGGCGACCTGGGCTACCAGAGCACTGCCCAGGAAGCGCTGATCGTGGACTACAACGAATTGTCCAGCTACCTGCAGACCCTCTGCCAGGCCATTACCCGCACCCACCCGGCTTACGCCGACACAGGGTTGATGGACGGCGCCGGCAAATATCGCCAGTTGAACACCAGCCTGCTACAGATCGAGAACGAGTTTTACTCCAGCATCCGCCCCAAGCGCCCGGCCCGTTCCGGTGAAACCGCGCTCCAGGCCCTGCGCCTGGGCGGTGTGGAATATATCGAAGTCCGGTGTGTGGATCTCAATCCCTACGAGCCCCTGGGCGTCACGCCCACGCAACTGCGGGTCATGGATGCCTTCCTGCTCTATTGCCTGCTGGAAACCAGCCCGGACACCGACGCCGACGAGTACCGGCGGATTCAGGAAAACCAGAAACGCATCGTGTATGAAGGGCGCGACCCGGACCTGACACTCCACCACAGCACGGGCGACATCGCCATGCGCGATTGGGCGGCTGAACTGATGGCAGGCATGTATCAATGCGCCCGGCTGCTGGACCAGGCCTGGGGCGGTGAGGATTATCAAACGGCATTGGCGGAACAGACACAAAAACTGGCGAATCCGGAACTCACACCGTCGGCCCAGGTACTGTCTGACCTGCGCCAAAGTGGCAAGACTTTTTTCCGCCACACCCTGGACCTGGCGGAGAGGCATCGGGCCTGGTTTGCCGATCACCCGCCCAGCCCCCTGATCCAGGCTCATTTTGCCCGGTTGGCAACTGACTCGATCACTGACCAGCGGAGCCTGGAAGCCCAACCCCAGGAGCCCTTCGCGGACTACCTGGCGGGCTATTACGCCCAGTACGAATCCTGCCAGTGCCAGGCGGTACCTATTGCTGGACAATCAGGTTATTGAAATACACCTCGACCACGCCGCTCTTGCCATTTTCCGCCGTGATCAGGTCATTGATTTCCTTGAGTGCCGTCTGGCGCAGCCGCTCCTTGCCCTCCTGGGTACTGATTTCCTCTTCAGACTGGCGGCTGAACAGCATCACCAGGTTATTGCGGATCAACGGCATGTGGTGACGCACGGCATTGGCGGACTCCAGATCATCCACCCGCACAGAAAGCTCGGCCTTGAGATACTTCAACCGGCCGGGACCGCCGTAATTCACCACGAATGGCGGGGCCAGGGGAATGTAAGTCGTGGACGCACCCGCTGGCCCCGGCACTGGAGCGGCGCCCGCTGGCGGGCTCTCATCCGCGGCAAGACAGATACCTGCCATGAGGCTGCTGCCGAGCAGCAGTGAGCGAAACAGTAACTTCATGAAAACTCCACCGAATCAGGTCTCTGGACAGCGATTGAACTCGGAGCCGGCGCAAGGGTCAAGTGGCTGCGCTCGGGTCACTGAAATCACCCGCTGGTGAAACAGAATAATCATAGTCAAAATCTTCTCACCAACTGGCCAGCCAGTGATCGAATTCCGTAGTATGTCAGCTCTCCCGTACAAGGACTCCACCATCATGCCGCTTTCCACCTCGCTCTCTACCTTGCTGCCCAGCATACGCACCACCAACCTGATCCTGTTTCTCGGCTGTGCCACCTTGCTGGCGATTGCCTTTTACCTGGAATTTGTCGTCGGCATGGAGCCTTGTCCCCTGTGCCAGACCCAGCGCATTTGCGTGGGCCTGGTCGGTTTGATCGCGCTCATTGCCTTCATCCACAACCCGCGCCACTGGGGCCGCCGCGTCTACGCTCTTATCGGTCTGGTCTTCGCACTCGGCGGCGCTTATTTCGCCAGCCGCCAACTCTGGCTGCAAAGCCTTCCGCCGGACCAGGTGCCCGCCTGCGGCCCGACCAACCTCTCCTACATGCTCGACGCCTGGCCTTTTATGGATGTGCTCAAAGTCATGCTCCAGGGCAGCGGCAACTGCGCTGAAGTGGACAAGGTATTTGGCGTCACCATTCCGCTGTGGAACCTGCTGGCCTTTGGCGGCATGGCGCTGGTCAATCTCTGGCAACTGGCAAGGCGGCGATAGGCGGCCGGGCGCTCTTGCCCCCGATTGCCGAATGTCCTAAGGTGGGCTCCCTTACCTTCGTTTTGTAGTCAGGAATACCGCATGCTAGACAACTGTAAAACCGCCAAAGAACGCTGGGGTGGCGTCAGCAATATCATCGATCGCTGGCTCCAGGAGCGCCAGGACATGCTGGTGCAATACTGCGATCTCAGCGGCCTCGACGCCTCGGCAGACAATACCCCCGCGCGGGAAGGCAAGTTGCGCAGCCTGTGCCAGATACTGGTGGATTATGTCTCCGCCGGCCATTTTGAAGTCTACGATCAACTGATCCGTGAGGGCCGTGAATTCGAAGATCAGGACGCCCTTCGCGAAGGCCGCGAGCTCTTCGACCTCATAGACCAGACCACGGAACGTATCCTCGACTTCAACGATAAATACCAGGAGACCGATGACCTCGGCAGCCTGAGCCTCGACCTCTCCCACCTGGGTGAAACTCTGGAAACCCGGTTTACCGCCGAAGACCGCATGATTGCCGTGCTTCACACCTCCCATCGGGATCTGGTGAACTAGTCCCCCATGCGCCGCCCCCTGTTATCCACGCTGTTCCTGGGATTCTGCTTAGCGCTCAGCGGGTGCGGCAAACCCGGTCCCATCGACAGTACTCAGGTGGCGGCCCGCAACATCTATGCCGCCAGTTTGAGTGTTGACAGCCAATTCGCCTTGATCGGCGCGGAATACCACGGCGGCAGCCTGTGGCGCTGGAGCGACCGGGAGCGGTTGTTCGACTGGAATCACCGCCAGGGAGAACAGACCGATATCACTGCCGGCGGCTTTTCCCCCGAAGGACACTGGGCACTGACCACGGACGGCAAAACCCTGGTCCTCTGGGATGCGCAGAGCGGGGCGGGAGAGCGTTTCTGGACTACGCCCGCCGACGTGCTCAGCCTCGACCTGGGCGCCGGCGGCAATCTGGCGCTGCTGGGGCTGGCAGATCGCACCGCTGTCATCTATGCCGCCAAGCGCGGCGGCATATTGCGCCGCTTCCAGCATGCCGAGCGAGTCAACAGCGTCTCGCTGAGCCATGATGGCAAACGCGCGCTCACCGGCTCCGATGACCGGTCGGCCATCGTGTGGGATACGGAATCCGGACAATCATTGCAAAGCCGCGTCTATCAGGACCCGGTCCAGCTGGTGGTATTGAGTCCCGATGGCCAACGCGCGCTCACCGCCGCCCAATACGACAGCGTGACCATCTGGGACACCACCAGCGGACAAACGCTCTGGGAGCTGCCTCTGCATCGTGAATGGTTGCGCCGGGGCATGAGCCTGAGCACCGCGCGCTTCAGCGCGGATGGCCACTACCTGCTGTCGGGGCGGCCCGACGGTGTGGTGGAGCTGTGGAGCATTGCCGATCAACAACGCCTTTACCAGTGGCGCCTGCCCAAGCGCAAAGCCTGGCAGCCTACGCAGCCCGCGGTCCTCTCCGTCAGTTTTGGTGCCGGAGGCAACCGCTTCTATGCGGTCAGCAGCGACGGGTTCGTGCATGAGCTGGGCTATTGAGGTTGATGCGGCCCGTCATCCACCACTGTTCAAATCGCCATAAGCCTTCTGGTATTGCCGGAATTTATCCAGGTAGTACTCATACTCGGACCAGAGGTGGGTATATTTTCCATCGGCGGTTCTGCGCAGCTCATAGAGCATCTGGATACGGTCGTCCCTGCGCCGCAAAAACATCTTGATCAGTTCAACATCCTCGGCGGTCAGCGAGTGTCCCGGCTTGATATAGTCAGGGAGCGGCGGCTCGACATACTCCGTGTTTCTGAAGGGAACATCACCCTCCGGCCTGGTTTTCGTAAAATAATAAATGGATACCGCCTTCCTGCCGGCATTCTCCGGACAATTCAACTTTGAAAAGCCATGCCAGGAATGCTCGGAGGTTTCAAAAATGAAACAGCGGTTATTGATGGGTGAAAAACCCTGCACCAGGGAATCGGCCACATGTTTCCTGGGATCGCGATGCACTTGAATATGGCCGCCCCAATCGTCATGCCACCCTTCATTCAAATAGAGCAAAAGATTCAGGCGGCGGTGATACCCGGTTTTGGGGTGCTTGTTAAAATCCAGATGAACCGGCAAAAAACCGCGCTTTCTGGATTCCCGAAGCCCACCCCCCTGATATTCCGGGTCATACAGCAGCCCCTCGATACCGGTCAGGGATTCCAGGAATCGAATAAACTCACTGCTGGACAAAAATGTATCCAATGCCTTGAACGCATCGGGAAAGGAAGACGGATCGGGGTTCGCGTAATTCGATCCCCTTTTCCCACCGTCTTCTATGCAGTAGTCGGCATAGCCGGGGTCTTTCTCTGTAGGAAAACTCC
>CAYWCW010000032.1:0-41925 GCA_964456865.1 uncultured Cellvibrionaceae bacterium | reverse complement strand
GACGCCGGGCATCTACAACTCCGCGTATTTCGAGCACTCCTACCTGGCGCAGCAGATGGGTGTGGAACTGGTTGAAGGCAGTGATCTGGTGGTGGAAAACGATTGCGTGTACATGCGCACCATCAAGGGGCTGTCGCGGGTGGACGTGATCTACCGCCGCATCGATGACCTCTTCCTCGATCCGGAGTTGTTCAACGCGGATTCGGTTCTGGGCGTGCCCGGCCTCATGCGCGCCTGGCTCAAGGGCAATGTTGCGCTGGCCAACGCGCCCGGTGCCGGCGTGGCCGATGACAAGGTGATCTACACGTTCGTGCCCGCCATGATCAAGTACTACCTGGGTGAAGAACCCGTACTGCCCAACGTGCCAAGCTACCTGTGCATTGATTCCAAGCAGTGTGACCATGTACTGCAAAACCTCGACAAGCTGGTGGTCAAACCCGCGAATGAATCCGGTGGCTACGGGATGATCATCGGTCCCCAGGCCAGCAAAAAGGAGCGCGAGGAATTTGCCCGGCGCATCAAGGCCAATCCGCGCAACTATATGGCGCAGCCGCTGATTTCCCTGTCGACGGCGCCCATCCTGGCCGGTAAAAACGCCGAGCCGCGTCATATCGACCTGCGGCCGTTCGTGCTCCAGGGCAAGGAACACTATGTCACACCCGGTGGTCTCACGCGGGTGGCGATGGTCAAGGGTTCCTACGTGGTCAATTCGTCCCAGGGTGGTGGCAGCAAAGACACCTGGATCGTTGTAGAGGGGGATAAGTAATGCTATCGCGAGTCGCTGAACGCATTTACTGGCTGGGCCGCTACATGGAGCGTTCCGAGAATATCGCGCGCCTGGTGAACGTCAATTCCAACCTGTTGCTGGACCTGCCGCGCGGGGTGCGCCTCGGGTGGGGCTCGCTGATCGACATCAGCGGCACCGGTACCTATTTCAATCGCGATACGGACCAGGCGGACGAGCGGACGGTCGTGCGCTTTATGCTGGTGGATAGGGAAAACCCCGCGTCCTTGCTCAACTCGCTCAGCTGGGCGCGCGAGAATGCGCGCATCACCCGCGAGATCATGCCCATGGAAGCCTGGGAACTGGTCAACGACCTGTACCACACCATCAAGGACAATGCCAACGCACTGATTGCGCGGCGGGAACGGGGCCGCATGTTGTTGCATGTGATCAATCAGGTGCAGCAGTTCACCGGTCTGTTGGCGGGTTGCATGACGCACAATGACGCCTACGATTTTATCCGCGCCGGTCGCAATCTGGAGCGCACCGACATGACCACGCGCATTGTCGATGCGGGCCTGGTTCATTTGTTGCCCTATCATGCCACGGAGGCCAGCGGCAGTGACGTACTGCAACCCTACAACAATGTTTTGTGGATGAGTGTGCTGCGCTCGCTCAGCGGCTACCAGATGTATCGCCAGCATGTGCGCGACAGGGTCAATGCGCGGGATGTCGTTGCCTTTTTATTGCAGAACGACATCTTTCCGCGCGCGGCGGCCCACGCCCTGGGCGAGTTGGATGCCTGCCTGAAAAAACTGCCGCGCGGAAAAGCGGCCGCAACGGCGGTGGCCAGTGTGCGTGACAAATTGCTCCAGGCCAATATTCCCCGTCTGCTGGAGCAGGGGTTGCATGAGTATATCGATGAGATCCAGGCGGATCTGGGTGATTTGCACACCCAGATCGCGGAGACCTGGTTTGATCCCGTGGCCATCGCCAGGACCCAGCGCCAGAGCCAGGGTATGAGTTGATGCGGCATTCTTGCCGCCGCGTAAATCCACTGTCGCCCGCACCCGTCGATGTTGGGACATACCCCTCACACCACGCATGAATATGCGCTGCGCATTCCGACAGCCGGGCCCTATGCCTGACATTTGTCATTGACGACTCATGACATCCGCCGCTGTCATCGCGCCGATCTATTTCCGACAATGACTCCGCCATCCCCGAGTGACCACCTGCCACCCCGGCAGGTGGTGTTTTTTCCTCTGTCACACGTTGTCAGCAGGGAGGCATTAGACTTGCTCCCGCGGGAGTGTTTAAATGCGGTCCAAGTGTCGATCGAGAGGATGGAGAATCCGTGAATAATAAAAGCGACCTGATCAATCAATTGCGCATCGATCGCTCCGCCGAGCCGGGCCGGTCAATACCCTGGCTCTGGCTGTTGTCGGGTGCTCTGGTACTGGTGGCGCTGGCGTCGGTCGGTTGGTATCTGCTGTCACCCAAGCCTGTCGAAGTCCGTGTACAGATGGCCCGTGTCAGCAGTGCCGATCCGTTACTGGCCAGCGTGCTCGATGCCACTGGTTATGTCCGCGCCCGCCGTTACGCCACCGTGTCATCCAAGGTGACCGGCAAGGTGGTGGAAGTGCTGGTGGAGGAAGGCATGACCGTGGAACAGGATCAGATCGTGGCCCGCCTCGACGATTCCAATATCCGGCGCACCTTGGGGCTTTATGAAGCCGAGCGCGCCTCAGCCAAAACCCTGGTGGTGGAAACCCAAGCTCGCCTCACCGAAGCGGAACTGACGCTCAAGCGAACCGCTGACCTGGCAGAAAAAAATCTCACCAGCCGCGCCGCCCTCGATGCCGCCCGCGCCAATTACGAATCCCTCCGCGCCCAGTTGGCCACGCGTGAAGCCGGTGTCATCGTGGTGGAAAAACGCATGGCGGTGGAGCAGCAATACCTTGAGGACCTGACGCTGCGTGCGCCTTTCAGCGGTGTGGTTATCGCCAAGAATTCCCAACCGGGTGAAATGATTTCGCCCATCTCCGCCGGCGGTGGTTTTACCCGTACGGGTATCTGCACCCTGGTGGATATGTCTTCCCTGGAGATCGAAGTGGATGTGAACGAGGCTTACATTCAGCGCGTGCGTCCGGAACAGCCGGTGCAGGCCACATTGGAAGCTTATCCGGACTGGAAGATTCCCGCGCGGGTGATCGCCATCATTCCCACCGCCGACCGCCAGAAGGCTACGGTAAAGGTGCGCATCGGGTTTGACCAACTGGACGAGCGGATTCTGCCGGATATGGGGGTAAAGGTGGCTTTCCTGAACCCGGAGCCAACCGGTACTGAAGTGGCACCACAGGTTGTGATTCGCATACCCAGCAGTGCGGTGCGCACCGAGTCTGGGGAGCGGGTGATCTATGTGGTGAAAGATGATCGCGCCGAGCGCCGCCGTGTGACGCATGGGCCGGTGATCAGTGGGGAATTTGCGGTGTTGAGTGGTTTGCATCCGGGGGAGTCTTTTGTGGTTGATGTTCCGAAAGACTTGGTGGATGGTGCGCGGGTTGTTGTCAGGTAGGTTTTTTGGCGCTTCGTAGAGAGAGGCTGGATGGTCTAGGGGAGATGGTGCCAGTATAGGAATGTGTGAATCTGTTATGGTTGGTTGAATGGCCTGTGAGCAAGGTATTGAAATGAGCGTGTTGTTATGTGCAATTCACTATTAAGGATATGAAATGACACTGGAAGAATGTAGAAGTGACTTTGAGCTCTCAGCAAAACGGTCTTTGTCAATGCCTATTGCGGGTGCTATTTTTCCAATGGCATTTCTGGTTTCAAAAATCACTAAGGAAGAGGTCTTCTCCTCAAAAAATCCATTAGCGAAACTCATGGGGCTTTCAGTATTAATGGTAAACCTGCTTTGGGCCATAATCGAAAAGAAAATAACATGAGCCGATTTGAAAAAGTAAAGCATGTGCTCTGAGATTATCAGTACCACATTAATTTGGGGTTCGAAGTAAACGTTTTATCGGTTAGCACGGAGGTCCGGGGGGTGGGGTAGGCCAGGCTGCAACCTGCGCGGCAGGGATGCCGCGCCGGAGCTACAGGGGAGTATTCATGCGTTTGCAGCCTGGCCTACCCCACCCCCCGGACCGGTCCATCTACAACGAACGATAAAAAACCAACAATTTTCACGGAGGCTCCAGCATGTCTGCAATCGATCCATCAGAAATACTCGTCAGCCTTAAAAACGTGGGCAAGAGCTACAAAAAAGGCAAGGAATCCGTCAAGGTCCTGTCCAATCTCAACCTCGATATCAAGCGCGGTGATTTTCTCGCCCTGATGGGCCCCTCAGGTTCGGGCAAGACCACCCTGCTCAACCTCCTCGGCGGTCTCGACAGTCCCACGGAAGGAGAGCTCAGCATCGCCGGGCAGCGCATCGATAAATTCAGCACCGGGCAGCTCACCAAATGGCGCGCACGCCATGTCGGATTCATCTTCCAGTTCTACAACCTCATGCCCGTACTCACCGCCGAACGCAACGTCGAACTGCCATTGCTGCTCACCAGCCTCTCCAAAAAACAGCGCATGCAGCACGTCGCCGCCGCGCTCGAACTGGTGGGGCTCAAAGACCGCGCCAAACACTACCCCAATGAGCTCTCCGGCGGCCAGGAACAGCGGGTGGCCATCGCGCGGGCCATCATCTCCGACCCCGACCTGCTGCTCTGCGACGAACCCACCGGCGATCTCGACCGTACCACCGCCGATGAAATCCTCGCGCTGCTGCAACAGCTCAACGAACAGCAGCAAAAAACCATCATCATGGTCACCCACGATCCCCGCGCCGCGGATCATGCGCGGCAGACACTGCACCTGGACAAGGGCGCGCTGATTACCGGAGCCTGATCATGAAATACCTCTATTTCATCTGGAAGAACCTGGGCCGCAAAAAAGCATGCACGGTTCTGACCATACTCTCGATCACCGTGGCTTTCCTGCTGTTCGGTTTGCTGCGCACCCTGGGCAATGCCTTTGATCAAGGGGCGGAAATCGCCGGCGAGGACCGCCTGGCCGTGATCCACAAAATCTCCCTGATCCAGCCCCTGCCGTACAACTATGTCGCACGGGTGCGCGCGCTGGATGGCGTGGCCGTCGCCACCCATGCCAGCTGGTTCGGCGGCTACTATCAGGACCCGCGCAACCAGTTCGCCCAGCTGGCGGTGGAACCGGAAAATTATTTCAGCATTTACGATGACCTGGTCAGCTTGCCCGACGAACAGCTGCAGGCCTGGAAACGCAATCGCATAGGTGCGGTCGTCGGGCAGACGACCGCGACGCGCTTTGGCTGGAAGGTCGGCGACCGTATTCCCATCATCGGCAGTATCTTTCCGTCCAAGGCTGGCGGCAGTACCTGGGAATTCGTGCTCGAAGGCATTTACGAGACCAAAAAGCGCCATGCGGACAGCAGTACGTTTTTGTTTCACTACGATTACTTCGATGAGGCGCGAGCTTTTGGCAGTGGCACGGTGGGGTGGATGATCGTCAAGGTGGAAGATCCCCAGCAGGCGCCCGAGGTGGCGGCCAGTATCGACGCGCTTTTCGCCAATTCCTTTGCGGAAACCAAGACCAGCAGTGAAAAGGATTTTGCCGCGTCCTTCGCCAAGCAGTTCGGCGATATCGGCTTGATCACGACCTACATCCTCGGCGCGGTGTTTTTCACCATGCTGCTGGTAGCGGGCAACACCATGGCGCAGTCGGTGCGCGAGCGGATTCCCGAGTTGGCCATTTTGAAAACCCTGGGCTTTTCGGATGTTGCGGTGCTGGGGTTGGTACTGGCCGAGTCGATACTGGTGGCCTTGATCGGCGGACTGCTGGGTATTGGTCTGGCGGCCTTCCTCGCCGCCGGCATGGCCGAGCAGTTGGCGGCTTATTTGCCGGGCTTCATTCTCTCTGGCAAGGTGTTCGCACAAGCCTTGCTGGTGATGTTGCTGCTCGGCTTTTTCACCGGCATATTGCCCGCCCTGCAGGGCATGCGCCTGAATATCGTGACCGCCTTGGGGAGACGCTGATCATGTTCAACGGGATTGCACAAATCGTGATTATCACCGCCATGAACCTGCGCAACCTGCCGCAGCGGATCGGCACCTCGTCGGTGGCGATATTCGGTATTGCCTGCGTGGTGGGCGTGCTGATTGGCGTGATGTCCATGGCCAGCGGCTTTCAGCGGACCATGGTGAGCGCCGGTTCGGCGGATACGGCATTGGTGATGCGCTCGGGCGCGACATCGGAATTGAGCAGCGGTATGGGTTATGAGCAGTCGCAGCTGATTGCCAACATGCCGGGCGTCCTGCGCGAGGATGGTCAGCCCATCACCTCGGCGGAACTCTACGTGATCGTGGACCTGCTGAAAAAAGCCACGCTCACCGATGCCAATGTGCCCCTGCGCGGTGTGGAGGCCAATGCCTTCAAGGTACGCGATCAGGTGAAGATCATCGAGGGCCGCAACTTCGAACCGGGTCGCAACGAACTGATCGCGGGACGCGGCGCTCACGACCAGTTCGCGAATCTGGATGTGGGTTCCGTCATTCGTTTCGGTCCCACCGAATGGACGGTGGTGGGCATCTTCGAAGCGGGCGGCGGTCTGTCGGAATCAGAACTCTGGTGTGACGCGCGCATCCTCCAGGATGCCTACCGCCGGGGCAACAGTTTCCAGAACGTGAGGGCCAGGCTGGAATCGCCCGAGTCCCTGGACATCTTTCGCAGTGCGCTGGCCGCCGATCCTCGGCTGGACATGGAAGTACAGTTGGAAGTGGATTACCTGGCTGCCCAGGCGGAACCCGTGAGCCTGTTCATCAAATCCATCGGCTATCCGGTCGCAGTACTCATGGCTCTGGGTGCCATCTTCGGCGCGATCAATACCATGTACGCCTCGGTCTCCGCCCGCACCCGTGAAATCGCCACCCTCAGGGCTCTGGGGTTTGGTGCGTTTCCGGTGGCGTTTTCCACGCTGTTCGAGTCCCTGGTGCTGGCGTTGATCGGCGGTGCCCTGGGATCTGTGGTGGTGTATCTGCTCTTCAACGGCTACTCGGTATCCACGCTGAATTTTTCCAGCTTCAGCCAGGTGGTGTTTGATTTCGCGGTGACCGGCGACCTGCTGCTACAGGGCGTGATTGTCGCGGCGATCATTGGCGTCATCGGCGGCCTTTTTCCCGCTGTGCGCGCGGCGCGCCTGCCGGTGGCCACGGCGTTGCGCGAAACCTGATCGGCCCGATGCCGGGGATCGGCGTTTGGTTAAGGACATTTTTTAGCAAGGGATTGCCGCTCAGCTTTAACACAATAATCGACAATAAAAGGATCACTTATGCAATCGGCAACAGATGCCGTCCGTACACCGGGCGACGGCCAGCGTATTCTCTGCCTGGATGTGCTGCGGGGTTTTGCGCTCTTTGGCATTTTCTATGCGCATATGATCTTCTGGTATGCGGGCGGCCCACTGGAGCAGCATTACTACCAGGGCAACCAAACCATCGCCAGCGGACTGGCGGCGATGGTTTACATGGTGTTTGTGATTGCCAAATTCTTTGCGCTCTTTTCGTTTCTGTTTGGATTGAGTTTTTATATCCAGCTGGAATCGCTGGCGCGGCGGGTCAGTTCACCGCTGCTGCATTTTGCCTGGCGCCTGGCCATCCTGGGTGTCATCGGTTTTCTGCATCATCTCTTCTGGCGCGCGGATATTCTCAGCATCTATGTATTACTGGGTTTCGTGTTGATCTTCCTCAGGCATATGAGTGACAGGGCGCTGTTGATCGTCGGTATGGTGCTTGTGCTCAACCTGCCCAACAAACTGGCGGAACTGGTCAACCTTCTGCTGACCGGCCGGGTAGGCTTGATTCCTGTCGACCTGGCAACCGAAAGCGCGGAATATACAGCGCTGATACGCAGCGGCGGTTGGGGCGACATTTTCATCCACAACCTGGGCGCCTTCAGTGACAAGTTTATTCACCAGATCAACAGCGGCCGCTTGCTGATTACCCTGGGCTATTTTTTATTGGGCGTCTATGCCGGGCGCAAAGCCTGGTTCAGCGCGCCGGATAAGCAGGAGCATTTCCGCTGGCTGCGCCGCAAATCCCTGGCCTGGATCGGCCTGGTCGTACTGGCGTTTTTGGCGTTGGGTGGTGTGTTGTGGGGGTTGGGACAGCCCCTGGATGAAAATTCCCTGGCTTTCTGGGCCTTGGGATTTTTCTGCGACATCTACAATACGGCGCTGGTGTTTTTATATATCGCGGTGATCTATCTGCTCATGAGCAGTTCCCGCGGACAGCGATGGCTGCGTCCCCTGGCCGATGTCGGCAAGATGGCATTGACGGTTTACCTGATGCAGTCGGTGATCGGCGTGTTGCTGTTTTTCCAGGTGGGGTTGGGTTTGTTCGACCAGACGACACCGGCGGTCAATGTGCTGTTGTGCCTGGTGATCTTTGCGGGGCAGCTGCTGTTTTGCCGCGTATGGCTCCGGTATTTTGCCTATGGTCCCGTGGAATGGCTCTGGCGTTCCGCCACGGAACGCCGTTGGCAGGTATTGAGGTGCAAAATGCCTGAGGGTGTATCGCCCAAGCCGGTTGCCTGACAGCTAATCTGATCCCCCCACAAAAAACGGCGGCATGGAGAAAGTCTTCATGCCGCCGAAGCGATTGCCTCTTGTGGAGATGGGTTACTGCTGTGTGTCCGCCGTGCCCAGGCTATGGATGTAGCTGACCACGTCTTTCAGTGCCTGCTCGTCCGGCAGGGCCTTGGCAAAGATTGCCATCTGCTGGCCGTGGGTATCGCGCGGGTCGCCGCCGCGGGCACCGGAGCGGAATTTTTCCAACTGCTGCAACAGATACCAGTCGGCCTGACCGGTCAGGCGCGGCGCAAGCAGTGTGCGGTTGCCTTCCGCGTTTACGCCGTGACAGGCTACGCAGGTGGCGTAGTGGGTGGCGCCGCGTTGGATATCACCTTCCACGGTTGCCGGTTGTGTCACGGCTGGCAGGGTTTCCACGTAGTGGCCCAGGAAGGAAATCTGGCGCTCGGGTTGTGGTTCCAATTGCAAGAATTCCAGCGCGGCGCGCATGGAGATGCCGTCCGGGTCCTTGAAGTGAGTACCGCGCAGCCCCGCCAGGAACTTCTGCAATTGCGTTTGTGCGTACCACTCGTCCATCGCCGCCAGCACGGGCGCCCCCAGGCCTTTATCGCCACTGCCATCGCCACCGTGGCAACTGGCGCAGTGTTGCTGGTACAGCGGCAAGCCATGTTCCGGCGGACCCCATTCCCAGATGTGGGGCTCAAAGCTGTGCTCGGCATGGTATTTCGCGTAGGCCGCATCATCGACTTTGTTGAAGGCCAGTGATAAGCCGGAGGACCTGAGTTTCAAGGCCATCTGCGCTTCGCTGTCGAGCTTGTCGATCAATAGCTGCAAACTGGTCAGTTCCGTTGCCCGGGGCTCGCTGCGCCGGTCGCGCAGTACATCCAGGGCGGCCATGCTCATCAGCGCCAGGCGCCCGTCGGACAGTTTTCTCCAGGCGTTGAAGGTGCTGGTCAGGTCTTCCGGGTTGGCTGAGAGGAAGCGCTTGGCCAGCAGGTATTCCGGTGTTTTTTCAGCGGCGTCGAAGCCTTTGAGAAAACTGCCCTGCACCTTGATGCCGCCGCTGGTCAAGGCGGTCCAGTAGTGCGGACCTTGCTGCAAGGCTGCCTGCACAAAGGCTTCCGCCAGCCAGGGATCGGCAGGCAGTTGCGTCCGTTCGCGCAACAATTGCTGCGCGGCGGCTTTAGAGGGGGTTTGCCGGGCGATGGCCAGCAGCGCCCAGAGCCGCGTCTTGGCATCGTCGTCCCGGATGTGTTTTGCCGCCGCCGCCAAGTCGGCCGGCGTGGCATTTTCCACCAGGGCCATGACGGCATTCTTGCGCGTGGCGGGCGAGGGGTGTTGCAGCGCACGCTGGACGGCGCGGGCATTGGCCCGGGATTCCGTCTTCGCATCCAGGCTGAACGCACCCAGGCCCTGCAACGACCAGATGGCGTGAATGCTGGCAACATCCAGCCCCAGGGCATCGAGATTGGGTGCGTTCAACAAAATCTGGCGCAATGCCGGCACCGCATCGCGGCGTGCTTCCTGCACCAGTTTGCGCTGCGCGGTGATCCGCCAGAAGAGGTTGTCGTTGCTGAGCGTCGCCACCAGCGTTGCGCTGTCCGCCTGGCTCAGGTCCAGCGTCTGGTAAGCCGGTGCCGATGTGGATACCAGGCGATAGATGCGGCCGGTTTTGTTGTCGCGCAGCGGGTTGATGTGAGCGTTGCCGCCGCCTTCTTCAGCATCGAATCCCGCCGACGCCTCGGTGGGAATGGGGTTGTGCTGGATGATGAAGTTGTACCAGTCGGCTATCCACAGTTGCCCGTCCGGTCCCACATCGGCGTAGACCGGTGACAACCATTCATCCGTGCTGGCCAGAATGGAACCGCGGTTTTTTGCCTGGTAGGTCGCGCCCTTGGGCTCCAGGAAAAACTGGCCCAGCAGGTGCGCGGTGGGCTCGCCGATGAACGCACCGCGGTTCCAGAAGCGCTCCGGAAAGGCGCGGGCGGTGTAGAGGTTGAAACCCGACCCGGCGGTGTAGCGCCCGTGTGCATCCACCTGCAAAAAATTATGGGTGACGGGAAAGACCTGCGAGAATCCCTCGATCCGCGATGCCATGCCGGGCGGGACTTCCTGGTGTTTGCCATAAATGTGATTGCGCCATACCGGGATGTGCCAGGCGGGCGCGTTGTTGGCCGTGGAGCCAAAGATTTCAAAATCCTCGCTGATGCCCAGGCCCCAGGTGTTGTTGTTGAACTGGCCGATGGGTTGGATATGGCTGCCATCGACGCGCATGCGGTAGAGGCCGTTCTGGAATTCACTCTGGTCGTCCTTCGGGATGCCGGAATAGCCCACCGCGCCCCAGATATGATTGTCGTGGCCATAGCGCAGGTTTGATGGCCCGGCATGGGTATCGAAGGTACCCCAGCCGGTATTGATGATTTCACGCACATCGGCCTTGCCGTCGCCATCGGTGTCTTTCAGGAACAGAAAGTGCGGTGCCTGGGCGACAACAAAACCGCCGTTGACGGCCACGATGCCCGTGGGAATGCTCAAGCCATCGGCGAACACGCTGCACTTGTCGGCGCGGCCATCGCCATCCGTGTCCTCGCACAGCGTGATGCGGTCGTTGCCTTTGCCGTCTTCGCGCAGGTCGTGCGGATAATCTACCGACTCCACCACAAACAACCGGCCGCGTTCGTCCCAGGTAAAAGCGACGGGATTGACGATATCCGGCTCGCCCACAAAAAACTGCAACGCAAAGCCTTCGGGCACCATGCTCAGTGCCATGGAATCCGCCGGGTTCAAAGGCAATTGAAATTGCGGCGGCGGTTCGATGCGCCGGTAGTTGGGAATGGTGCCGCGGTCTTCATAAACAGCGTGCGGCAGGGACGCAACCAGGGCGCGGTTGGCCTTGCGTTTTTCGTCGCCGACACTCCACAGGATGCCGCGGATCAACAGGTCGTGGAACGCCACCTGACCCCAGGTCTCCTGGTCATGGCCGTAGGCGGTATAGAACACCCGGCCCTTGCCCTGCTCGCGCACCCAGGTCCAGGGTTCATCTTCGCGCAGCATCAACACGGTGCGGTTGTCCTCGTTGTGGTCGCGGTGCACATAGGTTTCGTCGCGGGTTTCAAAACCGTCGTAGCCGCGCAGGATCGGATGATTTTCCTGTCCGGGTGCGATGCGGGTGGTGAAGGTTTCATGGCCGTGGCTGTGGAAACGGCCACCCACCAGTTTGACGAAGGCATCCGAGTGACCGAAGCAGGCGCTGGCGCTGTGCACGGGCAAAAAGGCACCGCCGCGTTCGACAAAACGCAGCAGGGCGGCTTCGCGTTCCGGCGACAGTTGGTCGTAGTTGGCGTAGAGCATGATCGCGTCCACGTTTGCCAGCCCTTCATCGGTCAGTTGTTCGAGATCTTCACGGTAATCCATGAAAATCTTTTCGCGCCCGAGGGACTGGTTGAACAGCGGTGCATAGACGTGGGACAGGTGATAGCCGGAACCTTCACGCTGGTCGTGACCGATGAAGAGCAGGTTGATCACACCCTTGCCGCTATCGGCGTTTGCCGTCGCGACGGATACCCATGCCAATGTCATTACCACGATAGCCGTGAGGAGCCGCTGTGCGGCTCCCTTATTATTGTATGTTTTCATAGGATCATTTCTCCGCAAGCGTGAATGCCGGCATGGCCTTTGGCTCGCCACCCGCCAGCGCGGATTCGTGGGCCAGGATGCCCACGCAGCTGATGTTGGCGGACTCCACGGCATTGGGGTAGGCGTTGTAGCCTTCCAGTATGGCGCGGATGAAATTGTGCACCAGGTGGGGATGGGAACCGCCGTGGCCGCCGCCCTGTGTGAAACTCAGATGCTGGTTGCTCTCTGAATCATAGACGCCACGGCCGGTAAAGTGGCGGATGGGTTCCGGCAGCAGGTGCGCGTAGTCGGGCACTTCAACCCGCTCGGGAATGTCCGGCTCGGGTTTGCCCAAGGTGTGGATCACCGGGTGCTCGCCTTCGACCAATGGCCACTCGTAGGATTTTTTTGAACCGTAGACATCAAAGCTCTCGCGGTACTGGCGCGCCGTGTCGAACAGCGAGCGGTAGATGCGTGCCGCCACGTCCGAATCCTCCAGTTGGATATGGCAGGACTCGACCGCAAAGGGCGAGCCGTAGATGCTGGCCAGGTTGTCGCGGATGCGGCCCGAGCCGACGCAGGACACGGATTTGGCCAGCTTGCGCTCCAGTCCCAGCACCGGGCCGACACAGTGGGTGGCGTAGTGCATGGGCGGCATGCCTTCCCAATAGCTCGGCCAACCGTCCATGTCCTGCTGGTGGCTGGCTTGCAGGAACTGGATCTTGCCCAACTCGCCGCGTTCGTAGAGTTCCTTGACGAACAAAAACTCGCGGCTGTAGACCACGGTTTCCATCATCATGTAGACCAGCCCGCGCTCCCGCGACAAGGTTACGATGCGCTCGCAGTCTTCCACGGACGTGGCCATGGGCACGGTACAGGCCACATGCTTGCCCGCTTCCAGCGCCATCAGGGTATGGCGGGCGTGATCGGCAATCGGTGTATTGATATGCACGGCATCCACGGTGGGATCGGCCAGCATGTCCTCATAAGAGGTATAGAGCCCCTTTTCGATACCGAATTGTTCAGCCGTCGCCGCCAGCTTGCCGCTGTCGCGCTGGCACAGGGCTGCTACCTCGGCCTGCGGGTGGGCCTGGTAGATCGGAATAAACTCGGCGCCAAAGCCCAGGCCGACCAGTCCAACATGTAATTTACTCATCGTGTTCTCCTGCCAGTGAATGAATGATTGTATTTATGCCCCTGCCCACCAGCGGCGCAGGAAGTCGAGGCCCTTGCGGGCAAACTCATCCTGCGAGTTGGCAAAGCGGCGCCAGATGCACACGGCGTCGGCAAGGCTCGAGGCGTCCGGTGAGAAACTTTCTATGGCGAGTTTGCCGTCGTAGCCTATGGCTCGCAGTCCGTCGCGCAGGCCCACCCAATCGCTGTTGCCCTCGCCCGGCACACCGCGATGACTGTCTGAAACCTGGAGATGCACCAACCGCTCACCGGCCCGCTCCACGGCGCGGCGGAAGTCGGTTTCTTCGATATTCATATGGAAGCTGTCGAGGGAAATACCCAGGTGGGGACTGTCCACCGCCGCGACCAGGCGCAGGGCATCCTCCACGGTGTTCACCATGTCGGATTCGAAGCGGTTGAGGGGTTCGAGGCCCAGGCGCACGCCATGCTTGCCCGCCGTCTCCGCCAGCCGGGCGAGGCTGGCCGCCGAGCGCTCCCACTCGGCCAGTCGCAGGGCCTCGGTGGGCTGGCGCTGTTTGCCGACCGGGGCGTAGAGCGGCCCGGCGACGCAGGTGGCGCCCAGCCCTTCCGCCAGCCGCAGGCAGGCCTCGAAATAGGCCAGGGCCTGCTGCCGGGCTTGCGGGCTTGCAGCGCTCAGGTCGCGTTCACCGGTGACGGCGGTGCAGATCACGGCCTCCAGCCCCAGGTCTTGCAGCACCGGGCGCAGCGCCGTTACGGAGAAGTCATCGGGGTTTTCGACCGGCAGTTCGACAAAGTCGAAGCCCAGGGCGGCGATCCGCTCGAGCAGGGCGACTTGGTCGCTGGTGAAAGGGGAGGTCCACAGCCAGGTGCTGGCGCCAAATTTCATAGGGATGGGTCCTGCGTCAGGGTTGTTATGGTTTGATTTCATCCTACCCCTGGCCGCCGGACCGCGCTTGTACGTAGTCGCTGCAAAATTGTACTATTTCGACATGGACGCACTCGACCACTGGCTCTCGCAGCTCGACCCCAGGCGCTCGCCCACCCGGCTTTTCGAGTACATGCCCAACGTCATGTATTTCGTCAAAGACCGGGAGGGGCGCATCATGACGGGCAACCAGGCCTTTGCCGAACACTGTGGCCGCCGCTCGCCGCAGGAACTCTACGGGCAGCGTGACGACGCCCTGTTCCTGCCCTACATGGCGGAAAAATTCCGCCGCGATGACGACACGGTGCTGCGCTCGGCGGCGCCGCTGCTGGACCTGGTGGAGCTGTTTCCCACCCGCGAGGGACTGCCGGAGTGGTTTGTGACGCAGAAGCTGCCGCTCTTCGATCAAGAGGGCAATGTGTGCGGACTCTGCGGCATCGTGCAGAGTTACGAGCGCATGCTCGGCCACTCGCAGCGCCCGGTGTTCCAGGTGGTGGAATACATCCGCGCCCACTACGCCGAGCCCTTGTCCATCCCGGAGATCGCCAGCCGCTTCGGTTTTTCCCAGCGCCAGCTCGAGCGCCGCTTTGCGGACATCTTCCGCACCAGTCCCTCCCAATACCTGATCCGGCTGCGGGTGCTGATCGCCAGTGACCGCCTCAAGCACAGCGACGATCCCATCTCTACCATCGCGCTCGATTGCGGGTTTTACGATCACAGCAGTTTCATCCGCCATTTCCGCCGCACCTTCGGCGTCACGCCGCTGGCCTACCGCAAGCGTCATTACGTGGCGTCATAACCCCACGGCTGGCAGTTGGAGCCGTGACCTTGCGGGAGTTGGCATTCAAAGCCTTCTTTGCCCGCGCCCCGGGGAAAGCTGGCTACACTAGGAATTGGCAATATGTTTATCCCTGGACTGACGGATTTTCTGGAGTACGGAATGAAAAATATAATGAAAACCCTCTGTGTACTGGCTGCCGCAACCCTGATGCTGACCGCCTGTGGCGGCAGTGATTCCAAGCCGGCACCGCCCCCTTCCGGGCCCTCGGCGTTTGAGCCGGGCACCCACCCGCGGTTCGATCCGGTGATCTCCGATGTGCCTTTCAATACCGACCTGATCTTTGCCGCCGCGGCCACCAGCGACGGGACGGCCAACGTGGGCGCGGCCACCGATCCGGTACGCGCGGCGGTCAACCAGCTGGACGGTTTTTCCACCACGGCATTTTTTGACATCCTGATCGCGGACAGCGTCAATCCCGCCACGGTCATTCCCTTGCAGACCGTCTTTCTGGTGGAGGTGAACACCGGCGGCAAAGACGCGCTGGACCCGGCCAATATCACCGGCCTGGTGGGCCCCGCCAGTTTTGATGCCCTGGCCGTATCGCTGGACGGCGGCAGCAACAATGCCATCCGCATCCGCCCCACGCTGCCGCTCAAGCCCAAGACCAAATACCTGGTCTTCCTCACTAATGACCTGCGCGACGCGGGCGGCCAGCCGCTGACGGCGTCCTGGACCTACAACGCCCTGCGCGATCCCAACTACGCGGTGCTGGCCGCCCTGCAACCGGTGCGCACCGCCATCCTGGGGTGGGAACAGCTGGCCGGTGGTTTCCTGGCGGCCGTGAGCGGCGGCCAGCTGACACCTCAGGCGGCAGCCGGCAAGCTGGTGTTGACCTACACCTTCACCACCACCGATCCGGTTGCGCCGCTGGTTGCCATGGCGGCACCGCGTGCGGCCATCGCTGGGCAGCAGATCGGTGCCGGCGTGCCCCCGGCCACTGCCGTCGGCAATGCCCTGGCGCTGGACAACGCCGGGCTGCTGTCCACGCCCAGGGCCCGCCCCCTGGCCGTCGCCGGTGTGACCGGCGTGGATTTCAATCTCCTGAGCCAGGGCGCCCTGGCCGCCAATGTGGGCAAGCTCTACACCGGCTACATCCGCCTGCCTTATTACCAGACCTCGCCCGATGGCTTGCCCTTTGGCGCTTTCCTGACCCGCAACTGGCAGCCGGACCTGACACTGGCGGGCGCCCTGGGTGTCACCGTGCCCACGGATGTGGACGGCAGCTATAACGTCACCTACCGCTATCCCTTTGCCGCGAAAACCACCGACGAGTCGGTGCCCCTGCAATTGACGCTGCCCGAGCCCGGCCAGGTGCCCGGTTACGCCGGCGCGGCCAATTGCGGCCAGATTTACGCCGCCAGCGGCTACCCCACGGTGATCTACGTGCATGGCATCACCAGCGACCGCAGCTCCGTGCTGGCCCTGGGGCATACCCTGGCGAGCCGGTGCATCGCCACGGTATCCATCGACCTGCCGTTGCACGGCGTGGCGGCCAACAACCCCTTCGCGGCGGTATTGAACGTCGAGCATAGCCAGCTGATTCCC
The DNA here is from genome assembly GCA_964456865.1 of uncultured Cellvibrionaceae bacterium. Taxonomy (GTDB): domain Bacteria; phylum Pseudomonadota; class Gammaproteobacteria; order Pseudomonadales; family Cellvibrionaceae; genus Cellvibrio. The sequence goes on along the minus strand of CAYWCW010000032.1, from coordinate 25,505 downwards.
TTCGCCGCGCTCTACGGTGATAACGCGCCCCGCGAGCGCCATTTCAACGTGGCCGGTTCCGGCGGCGCGCCGGCGCCCATGAACTTCGCCAGTCCGGGTACCAGCGACGGCTCCGGGGCACAGTTCATCAACCTGGGCTACCTGGCCAACACCCGCGACAACAACCGCCAGGCGGTCATGGACCTGCTCAACCTCAACGCCAGCCTCGCCAGTGTGAACGCGCAGGCGCAAGCGATCGGTGGTCCGGGCCTGAACCTGGACCGCGTCTATCTGGTGGGCATGTCGCTGGGCAGCATCCTGGGCTCCGTCTTTGCCGCGGTGAGCGAACAGGCCATCCTGGCGGATGCCCAGGTGGGCCTGGATGCCAACCTGCACCTGATCCGCGGTCTGGTGGCCTCCACGCCCGGCACCCAGGTCAGCCAGATCCTGGTGAATTCGCAAACCTTCGCGCCGGTGATCAACGCCGGGCTGGGGGCTGCCGGCGTGCAGCCGGGCACCACCAATTACGAGCGCTTCATGTACGCGGCCCAGAGCCTGGTGGACTCCGGCGATCCGGTGAACTTCCTGCCGATCCTCAGGCAGCAGAACCTGCCGGTGCTGGTGCAGCAGGTCAATGGCGATGCCGTCATCCCCAACGCCCCCGAGGCAGCGCCCCTGGCGGGCACCCGCGGTTTCGCCCTGCTGCTGGGCGCCGGGCAATTGGGACTGGGCTCGACGCAGTTGGGGCAGGGCATCGTGAAGATGACCGCGGGGGAACACGCTTCCCTGGTGCGTCCCAGCGCGGCGGCTCCGCAGGTGACGGCGGAGTTCCAGGCCCAGGTGGTGACTTTCGTGTTGAACGACGGCCAGGTGAGTGTGGGCAGTGCCGCGCCGGGTGATGTGGAACTGCCATAACACCACCAAACGGGCACGGCGACACACTACTGTATAAAAATACAATATTGTGCTTGCCTGGAGGGAATAATATCGGGCATCATGTCCGCATTATTTCCCTCTGGGTGAGGAACAATGGACGACGATCATCCGAACACACTGTTGCGAGAGGCAAGGGCGCTTTACAGCCAAGGCAAGCTGGCCGACATCCTGGGTGTGGATGTCAGGACGATCCGGCGCTGGGAAGTGAGGGAGAACGAACCGCCTCCCTATCTCGCCGATGCCATCAGGCAGCGTGTGCTGCCTCCCGCTGAAAATTCTTCCCGGTCCTGCGATTTTACGTTTGTCGAGCTGTTTGCCGGCATCGGCGGCATGCGCCTGGCATTCGAGCGCCAGGGCGGCCGCTGTGTGTTTGCCTGCGAGGCCGACAGCTTCGCGCAAAAAACCTACCGCGCCAATTTTCCCGCCGATCCTCCGCCCCTGCTGGCCACCGCGCTTGCCGATGTCAGCGACGCGGATATTCCCGATCACGATCTCATGCTGGTTGCCTTGCCTTATCACGGCGTGCGCGGCACCAGCCGCGTCGACAACCTCACGCAGTTTTTGCGCGTCCTGGCCGCGAAAAAACCCCGCGCGTTTTTTCTTGGCACCACCAAACACCTGGCGTTGGAAAATCGCGGCCAATCTTTGCAGGCATTGCTGGCGCACCTCGGCAATCAACTCGGTTACCAGGTGCATCACACACTGATCGACGCGCGCTATTTCGTTCCCCAACAGCGCGACTGCCTGATCATCCTCGGTTTCGCGGTGCCGACGGATTTTTCCTGGGATGCCTTGCACCTGCCGGACGACTCTCCCCGGCTGTCCGCCATCCTCCACGGCGGGGATGAAAGGGATGCGCCGTCACCTCCCTATACCTGTGCGGACAGCACGCGGGTCAATCCCAAATACACGCTGACTGAAAAACTCTGGGCCTACCAGTCAGGCAGGCACGAACTGCTCGGCGCGGATTCGGTCGCGCATGCCTTGTCTCCCCGCTGCCACAAGGACGGTGCCGGCATTCTCGTCGCGCAGCACACAGGGCGGCCACGCCGGTTGACGCCACGCGAGTGCGCGCGCCTGATGGGATATCCTGATACATTTCACATTCCGGTCAGCGATACCCGCGCGTATCAACAATTGGGTGTGATCCTCGTCATTCCGTTGATCGCGGAGGTTGCGCGCATCATGAGGCCTTGTATATTAAAAAACAGCGACACGCACGTTTATACCGATGATGCCTCTATCCAACGATGTTAAAAAAATGGATTCATCGTGTCCGGTTTTTTGTTATAAATCCATCGTCACCGTTGAATTGATTCTTACCAACGCATCAAGGAGTTTTTATGCAAGATTCTGCCGCATCCTCTACTGAACAACGATTGTCGCAAGAGCTGCTGGGGTTGTACGACGAACTGGTCGAGTTTCAGGGCTGCTGTGCGTTTTTGTGTGATGCTTTTGTTGCCTTTACAACACAGGGCGTGGAAATGGACAGGGCCACCACTCATGGCCTGCACATTTATTCCGGCCAGGTCAAACAACGCCTGCAACAACTCAAGGAGCGGCTGCATGAGTTGCGTACCCAATTGCGCCAGGACGCCACGCTGCCAGGGTAAGCGTGCGGGTTTTCTTTGCGCCGGTTGTTTTCCCGGGCCTTGTCCTGGTTTGCCGGCGCATGGGCAGTCATGCATCACATATTCATGTCATCAACACACTTGCCCTTCATCGACGTACAATCAGCAGCCGTGTAATCAATAATTGTGTAATCAATAGCCGTGCAATCAGCAGGCGTTTAATCGACGAGATGTGCAATCAACAAACGAGCCATCGCGTCTCACGCGGCTCGTGCCGGCTCGCGGTATTTGCAACACATGTCCCACCACAATCCATCAGCCATGCGCTGAGCGCGGAAAACATTATTTGAAAAGCTGATCCACCAGCAGACGCAATTTGCCCAACTGTTCTTCCACGGTCATGGTGAAATAAAGACTTTGCGTCCGGGTGGGTGGTGTATCCGTTGTATTCAACAGCGTGTGCAGTGAAACAAGGGCCTGGAGTTTATCCAGTTGCTGATATATCTCGTCTTCCAGCAGATAATCATTCAGAAAGCTGAGGTTGAGGTCGCCCTTGGCGTGCTCATTCATAGCCCGACTCCATTCCAGTAAACCATCGTTATTGATATTGCCTGCCATTGTTGGCAGGTCTGGATGTATAGAAGTTTAGCTTCGTTAACAGCGAAGTGCAACTTCCCTAGGATGCAGGCTTCGTATTTCTCATAAGGTCAGCCCGCATGTCCCCCGAAACCCCCAGCCTGAAAAAACAGTTTGGCCTGCGTCTGCACGATGTCAGGCAGGGAGCTGGCCTGACCCAGGAGGCCCTGGCCGCACAGGTGGATCTGACCGTGGAGTCCATCAGCAATATGGAGCGGGGCATCCATGGTCCCAGCTTCGATAACCTGGACAAGATCGCCCGGGCGCTGAGGGTCCCGGTCAAGGCGCTGTTCGAGTTCGACGCCGGTTGACGGCGCGCGCTCCGCGAATCCTCCTTTCCCCTTATGTCCCGTTCGTGATTCGTCGCGGCGGGGCATCATGTCTCGGGCGGGGCCTTGTTGCCGTATTCCCGGTACTGCGCCGCCATCAGCGCAACGAAGCGCTGCGCGCCCAGGCCCAGGGGTCGCTCGCGCGACCACACCAGGTCTATCCAGAGCTCGGTGCGGTTGGTGAGGTTGTCCAGGGGCAGTTCCACCAGCAGGTTGCCGTTGATATAGGGCTGGACCAGGGCGCGCGGCAGCCAGGCCCAGCCCAGTTCGGCCACCACCAGCTCCAGGGCCACCGCCGGGTGGTCCACCCGCCAGTAGAGTTCCGATACCAGGTAAAAATTATTGTCGCGGCGCAGGGGATGCTCATTGCGGCTGCCCACCAGTATCTGGCGGGTGTCGCGCACCTGGGTGTCGTGGATGCCGCCCAGGGGAGAGCGTGTGGCCAGCAGCGGGTGCTGGCGGGCAATGACCGCCACCAGGGTTTCCTGCCCGACCTCCTGGAAGAGTTCGCGGCCATCGGCAGCGGGCCGCTCGAACACCAGTGCCAGCTGGGCCGCGCCGGTGTGCAGCAGTTGCAGGGCGTCCGTCTGGGGCGCGGTGATGATCTGCACCTCCAACTGGGGATATTCCCGGGCCAGCTGGCGCAGGGATCTGGCCCAGGGCGTGGCTTGCAGTTCGGGCGCGATCACCAGGGTGAGGCGGGTTTCCAGTCCCTGGCTGAGGGCGAGGGCCTGGGTGTTGAGCTGCTGCAACTGGCTGAGCAGCAGGCGAGCCTGGGGCTCCAGCGCCAGGGCCTGGGCGGTGGGGACGGGCTCGCGGCCACTGCGGTCGAACAGGTCCAGCGCCAGCTCGGCCTCCAGGTTGGCCATGGCCATGCTCACCGCCGAGGGCACCCGACCCAGGCGGCGGGCCGCCGCCGAAAAGGAGCCGGCCTCGAGCACGGCCAGAAAAACGGCTGCGGTATCCGAAGAAAAGGGGGAATGCATGATCCATCTCTGATCTGTCAATTTTTTTGATAGTAGCTGACTTTTTCTATCAGTCACAGATATAGACACTGGGCGCCGGATAAATCAGTGCGGAGGTGTCTGTGCAAGGTATCAAGCGGCGTCTGGTGTATGTGACCCTGTACGAGTTGCTGGCCATTCTGCTGTCGGCGGTACTGCTGCGGGTCATGTTGTCGCAGAGTGCCGGGCAGGCGCTGGGCGTGGCGGTGGTGGCCTCGGCCATGGCCATCGTGTGGAACCTGGTTTTCAACTATGGGTTTGAACGCTGGGAGGCGACCCGCCGCCGGCAGGGCCGCAGCCTGGGCATCCGCCTGCTCCATGCGCTGGGCTTCGAGGGCGGGTTGATGCTGTGGCTGTTGCCAATGCTGGCCTGGTGGTATGGGGTGAGCCTGTGGCAGGCCCTGGTGATGGACCTGGGACTGCTGGTGTTTTTCCTGGTGTATACCTTTTGTTTCAACTGGGCATTCGACCGGGTGTTCGGCCTGCCGGCCAGCGCCCGGCATCCGGCCGCCGCGGCCTCCTGAGGCCCGCGGCTTGCGCCCAGTTTGCGCAATCTGCGCAAACTGGGGCGCTGGCGGATGGCGCACCGGCGATCATGGCGCGGCCGGTTGTTTCTACCGGCGCCTTTTTCACATGAGGAGCGGGTTATGAAAGTGTGTGCGTTGATACTCTTGTCGATCCTGGCCACGCTAGCGGTGCAGGGCGCGGCGGCGCGGGATTATCGCGGTGCGGAAGTCTTCTCCACCGAGGCGGTGCTTTACGGCCGTTTTGAGATGCGCATGCGGGTGGCCAAGGGCAGCGGCGTGTTGTCCACCTTCTTCACCTACAAGGACGGTTCGCAGCTGCCGGACGCCTTCTGGGAGGAGATCGATATCGAGGTGTTCGGCAAGGACAACGCGACGCAGTGGCAAAGCAATATCATCCTGGGCCGCGCACCCAATATCACCCACTCGGAAGCCGTCCACACGGCGCCGGTGTCGCTGGGCGACGCCTATCACACCTATGTGCTGGAATGGACGCCGGACTACGTGGCCTGGTTCCTGGATGGCGAGGAAGTCCACCGCATCAATGGCACCAGCACGGTGACGGGGCTCACCAGTCCCCAGACCCTGCGCTTCAACCTCTGGTCGCACGAGTCGGCGGCCTGGGTCGGTCCCTGGGATGACAGCATCCTGCCGGTGTATCAGTTTGTGAATTACATCGAATACCAGGCCTACAATGCCACCACCAAAACTTTTGAGGGTGGCTGGCGCGACGATTTCGATACCTTTGACACCAGCCGCTGGGCCAAGGCCAATTGGACCTACGAGCACAACCGTGTGCTCTTCGCGCCGGAAAACGTGGTGGTGCGGGATGGGATTCTGGTGCTGGCCCTGACGCATCCCCATGCCCTGGGCTATACCGGGACGCCGCCGGCGGATGAGGGTGGCAGCGCCGGTTCCAGCTCGAGTTCCGTCAGCGTGCCCGGCTCATCGTCCAGCGAGTCATCCTCCAGTGAAAGCACCGCGGCCTCGAGCAGCAGTGTAACCAGCAGCGCTGTCTCCTCGGCATCCTCGAGGGCGGGTTCCGGATCGGGTGGTGGCGGCTCGGTGACGCTGCTGTGGCTGTTGATGCTGGCTGGCCTGTTCGCTATCCGGCGTCCGCTGGCTTGACGGGTGGTTTTTCATCGGGCTTGTCGGCGGCCGCAGGGTGTTTACGGAATTCCGCCGCCGACATGCCGGTGTAGCGTTTGAAAAACCGGTTGAAGGATGATTTGCTGTTGAAACCGCATTCCAGCAGGATGTCCATGATCGTCATCTGCGCCCTGTCCGGGTCCCGGAGCAGGGCCTTGGCTTTTTCAATGCGGTAGGCGTTGACGAACTCAAAAAAATTGGTGTTGAAGTGCCGGTTGATGATGCTGGACACCTCGCGGTAATGAATCCCCACCTGCCGCGCAAATTCCTCGATATTCAGATTCTGGATCAGGTACAGCTGCCGCTCTTCCATGGCGCTGCGGATGTAGTCAACGGATTGTGCCGACAGGGCGTCCGCCCGGTCGGTTTCCCTGGTGGCGGGCTTGTCCCGGGTGGCCAGGAGCGCGTGGGCGTAGAGCAGGCTGTAAGCAAAGAGCGCATTCACCAGCAGGCAGGTCAGGTACATGTCGACGATGCCGAAATTGCCGGCGGTGGCCGGATTGATCGCCGGCCCGAGCAGGTGCACCACCAGGGACCACAGCCAGTTGAGCGCGAAGCCCAGCGTGAGTAATAACAGCCATAAAGGGCCTGTCGGGCTGAACGCGGAATAGAATTCGGTCAACTGCTGCTGGTAGCGGCGAATCGCCAGCACGGCCGCCAGGGCGTAGAGCACCGGCACGCCTTTCAGGTAATGCCACAGCCAGGTGGCCAGTTCGGTCGAGCGTTCGGTGTGGTGCCCGATGAAGCGCAAACGGTCGCTGTCCAGGCCCGCGCCCAGCACCAGCCCCAATGCCGGCGCCAGCACGACCAGGTGCAGGGCATGACCCGGCCGCCAGCGGAAATGCTCGCGCGTGATGGCCGTGACATACAGATACAAAAACATCCCCTTGCCCAGCACGGCGGTCACCATGACCAGCGACAAGGCCATTTTTGCGTCCTGGGTGCTGAGCCCGATGTAGTCGTTCCACAGCAACAGTGTGCAGAGCGCATTGATGCCCACGCTGATAAAAAATCCGCTCAGCAGCAGCGAGGCGATGGGTTTTTGTTTCGACAGCAGCCACTGGAAGATCACCAGTTGCAGGCACACCGCCAGGGTGAGCACCAGCACCAGGTCGTGGATGTTGAACAGGGGAATATTCATGGGCGGCACGTCGGCTTGTTGTGGCGGATGAATTTTTATACGGGAGGATGGCCGCACCCATTTTGCCAGATATTGATCCGCAGGAGTTGGTATCCGCGCCGCCACGCGCCACCCGTTATCACGGATTTGTCACAAAGGGCCCATAGACTGGCGACTTTACCTGGTTAATGTCGGAGTCATCTATGAGGCCTCAAGCCGCCATCAGTTTCCTTGCCTTGGCCGTTGCATTGACTGCCTGTGGCAGTAGCAGCAACAAATCTTCCAACAGTTCGCTGAGCAGTTCCAGTCAATCGTCCTCGTCGTTGTCGTCTGTGGCGTCGTCCAGTTCCGAGGCGTCTTCCAGCAGTGCGTCTCCCGCGCCGGTTGGCATCACGCTCGAATTCTTCGGCCGCTACAGCAGCGGCGTGTTCGGTGTGTCGGCGGCGGAAATCCCGGCCTTCGATCCGGCCAGCAAACGCGGCTTCATCGTCAATGCCCAGGCCGGTGCCGTGGATGTCCTCGACATGACCGACCCGGCCAATCCGACCAGGACGGGCAGGCTGGATGCGACGCATATCGCGGAGGGTGTCGTGGTCAACAGCGTGGCGGTCCATGGTGACCTGGTGGCCCTGGCGGTGGAAGCGGCTACCAAAACGGACAAGGGTTACGTTGCGTTTTTCAGAGCCAGTGATCTCAGCCCCATCGCGCATGTGAGCGTGGGCGCGCAGCCGGACATGCTGGCTTTCACGCCGGATGGCACTCGCCTGCTGACCGCCAATGAAGGCGAGCCAAACGATGATTACAGCATCGATCCCGAAGGGTCGATCAGCATTGTGGATGTCACCGACCTGAACAACATCACGGTGGCAACCGCGGATTTCCGTGCGTTCAATGACCAGGCAGCGCAACTGCGCAACCGGGGCGTGCGTCTCTTTGGCCCGGGTGCCAGTGTGGCCCAGGATATCGAGCCGGAATATGTCGCCATCGCCGCCGACAGCCGCACGGCCTGGGTGACCCTGCAGGAAAACAATGCCCTGGCCAAGGTGGATATCGCCAGCGCTACAGTGACGGATATCCTGCCGCTGGGCTTCAAGGATCACGGTGTGGAAGGCAATGGCCTGGATGTGACCGACACCGATGGCAAGGCCGAGATCAAAACCTGGCCGGGCTTGCGCGGCCTCTACCTGCCGGATTCCATCACCGCGTTTGAGATCGCTGGCAACACCTACCTGGTCACCGCCAACGAAGGCGATGCCCGTGCTTGGGGCGAAGACAACAGCGCCTACTGGGCCGGTGACGCCAGCCAGGGTTTTGTTGAAGAATTCCGGGTCAAGCACCTGGTGCACAGAAACGGTTTTGACCGCCGTGCCAATGATGACCTCCCGCCACACCTGCGCGAACTGGCCGCTGGTGCCCTGTTGAATCCGGATGTGTTTGGCTATTGCGGCGCGATTGCCGGCGATCCCAAGGATTGCCGCGAGGACGACCTGCTGGGCCGTTTGACCGTCACCTGGACACTCGGTTACCGCACCGATGAACAGGGCGCGCCGGTGATGTTCAACACCAGTGGCGAGCAGGACGACGCGGGTGACCGCCTGATGTACGATGCGCTGTACAGCTTCGGCGCCCGCTCGATCAGTATCTGGGATGCGGATGGCGCGCTGGTGTGGGATTCCGGTGATGCCTTCGAACAGTTTCTGGTGAGTGAAGATTGCAAACTGGGTGCCGCGCGCGATCTGCCTTGCAAGGAATATTTCAACAGCAACCATGAAGCAGGCAACACCTTTGACAACCGCAGCGACAACAAAGGACCCGAACCCGAGGGCCTTGCCGTTGGCCAGCTGCACGGTAAAACCTATGTGTTCGTCGGCCTGGAGCGCATGGGCGGCGTGCTGGTTTACGATGTCAGCAACCCAGCCGCGCCCGTCTTCACCGATTATCTGAATACCCGCGAAGACTGGACCACCGCCAACCCGGCGGATGTGCTCGATACCGTGGGCGACCTCGGCCCCGAAGGACTCGCATTCATCAGTGCCGCGGATTCACCGACGGGTGAACCACTGCTGATGGTCGGCAACGAAGTCAGCGGCACCACCAGCATCTATCGCCTGGCGCCGGTGTTCAGTCAATAAGTTACGATACGTCGTCCATAAAAAACCCGGCCATCAGTGCCGGGTTTTTTATGTAAGAACAATCGTCGATGTTGTGGGAAAAAAGTATGGGGGAATTTTCGGTTCCCGGTTGTTCCTTTCAATCCAGGATGATATGTGGCAAAAACCGTGAGCTGTCCTTGGTGATCAGGGTGCTGTCCTCGCGGATGCCGATGCCTGCCGCGCTGTCGCCCACCACCCAGCTGCCGATCATGGTGTAGGTGTCCTGGCCGCGCGCCTGGTCGCGGAATTTCGGCAGGGGCTGCAATGCCTGACGGATGAAGGGACTGTCATCGTAGGGACCGGCGGCCTGGATTCTCTCGCCACTGTCGGTCAGCAGTTCCACATTGGCGCCCTCGCGTGACAACAGCGGTTTGCGCACCCAGCCCGGTTTCAGGCTGTCGCCGGGCTGCTCGAAAAATGCCGGGAGCAGGTTGGGGTGGCCGGGATATTTTTCCCACAGCAACGGCAGTATGCCTTTATTGGACAGCAGCATTTTCCACGGCGGTTCCAGCCACAGGGTGCTGGACAGGCGGATGATGTCGCCAAAGGATTCCTGCACCATGAATTCCCAGGGATAGAGTTTGAAGAGGCCACGGATATCATGGCCATCCAGATCCACAAACTGGCTGTCGCGTTCGCCGATGTCTTCCATGGTGATGTAGCGCGTATCGAGGCCAGCCTGCCGGGCGATATCCATCAGGTAATCCACAGTGCCCTTGTCTTCCTGGTTGCCGTTGACGCTGGCAAAGTAAAACGGCTGCGGCAGGTCAAGCGTGCGGAAAGCGTCTTCCAGTTTGTCTTGCAGGGAATTGAATTGATCCGCCCCCGGCGGCAGCTGGCCACGCTGGATGTTGTCTTCCAGCCACACCCACTGGAAAAAACCGGTTTCAAATAATGACGTCGGCGTGTCGTAATTGAGTTCGAGCAGTTTCGCCGGACCGGTTCCGTCATAGACCAGGTCCATGCGGCCATACAAATGGGGCTCGCCGTTGTGCCAGGCGTTGTCGAGGGTGCTCCAGTAGGCTTCCGGAATGTTCAGCTGCCGCAGCCGGTTTTCGCTGCGCAGGATATCCGGCACCAGTGCCATGGCCATTTCATGCAGTTCTTCCGTGGGTGCCTCGAGGTCATCCTCGATCTGCTGCAGGCTGAACTGGTAATAGGCGGTTTCATCCCAATAGGGCTCGCCGTCGAAGGTATGGAAATGAAAGCCGACGCTCTCGGCGTAATCGCGCCAGTGCGGGCGCTCGGTGATTGCCACGCGCTTCATGCATCAACCGCCGTAGGTTTGGCGGGATGTGGCCTGGGCACCAAAGCCGCCGCGCTGCACGAACTGCCCGACGCGGGGCTGCACCTGCGAGGGACGGATATTGACGGCGCCGCTCTGCCGCGCCACCGGTGTATTGGTGGCGGTGCGGAAGGTGCCGCGGTCGTCGCGGGATTTGTACAGCGGCTGGGTGCGGACGCCGTTCCGCTCAGCGGCCGACGCGGTGGCGGGCGCGGCTTGCTGCTGCGCCTGTCCGCCCATGGGCGCGCCTTGGCGATTGAACATCTGGCCGGCGAGATAGCCCATCATCATGGGCATGAAAAAGCCCGAACTGCCCGCCTGCTGCTGGGGCACGGGCTCGCATTGCCCCGCACCGAAATCGGTTTCGCATTCGTTGCGGTTGGCATACTTGGGCGCGACGTGCGGATGCAGCGCCTGGGCCGCGCGGAAGTCGGCATAGCACTGCTCCGCACCCTGGGTCGTCAGCATGGCCGCGCATTCCTCGGCGCTGCTGAAGACCAGCGCCTGGGTCGGCTTTTCACCGCAGCTGGCGAGCATCAGGGTCGTGGTGGGCACCATCAGCATCAGGGCAACTTTTTTACTGCGTTTCATGGCCGTGTCCTCAATAGGTCATGCAGGCGGCATTGAGCATGCCGACCGCAATGGCGGTGGAGGCCGCGAATACCGCCGCGCCCATTTCACCCTGGGTGATGCGCTCCGGCAGGTTCCTGATCAGGGCGCGCAGCACCAGGAAGGTGAGCACCTGCACGATCAGGGCCACCAGGCCCCAGATGGCATAATCGAGCAGTGACAGCGAATTTCTGATGGCGCTGGAGAGGGGCAGGGCAAAACCGATGAGCGCGCCACCAAAGGCGACGGCGGCGGCGTTGTTGTTGGCGCGTATCAGAGCGAGTTCATCGTGGGGGGTTACCCAGGTGTAGACCAGGGTGAACGCCAGCAGCAGGACGACGGCCAGGCCAAAATACACCAGGAAGGCCGGTACGCCCGAAAGGGATGACAGCACGGTTTCCAACATGGGCAATCCTCTGAGAAATGGGTGAAGTCACGGGTGAGAAAGGGGTGATGATGCTGCGCAATTTGCGGGTAAAACTCAAGCTGTTTATGCCGATCTTGCTTTATGCGGAAAGTTCTACTATACCGGTGGGCTGTCATACTGGTAAATGCGCTGTACAGTGGCGATCCACCCTCATAGCGGCCAGCCCCAGTCAGGCCTGGCGAATTTTACCGGAATCTTACCGATAGGATATTGGCCACTGCCCGGAGGTCCTCCGGGCAGTGGCCTGTTTTTGTTGTTTTCATCAGCACAATAAAAAAGGCGGGTTTTATGAAGGTGACAACACTCTGGCTGTTGTTGGTCGGCAGTATGCTGCTGGCGGGATGCGGTAGCGGTTCAGGTTCGAGCAACCCCCCGGTGTCCAGCGTACCATCGTCGAGTTCGTCGCTGTCGAGCGCACCGGTGTCTTCGGCCTCGTCGGAGGCCAGTGAGTCGGAAAGCTCGTCCAGCCAGTCATCGAGCAGCCTGTCCTCGGTGAGCGAGTCCTCGACCTCATCGGCGGCATCATCATCGGTCGAGGCGTCGTCATCTTCCGATATTTCCTCCTCCGGGATGTCATCGTCTTCCGTGTCATCTTCATCAGTGTTACCACCGGTATCCTCGTCGGTATCATCTTCGTCGCTGGCGCAGTCATCTTCGGTGTCTTCCGTATCTTCTGTCTCGTCCTCGTCGGTGGTTCCACCGTTTTCGTCTTCCTCATCCCTGTCTTCATCATCCAGTGAGGAATCATCATCGTCATCACTATCTTCATCTTCCCTATCCTCATCCTCCTCTTCATCCGTGGCACCGAGTGATGTGGATGGCGATGGTGTGCTGGACACAGTTGATAACTGTCCGTTGATACCCAATGCCGACCAGTTGGATATGGACTTCGACGGCGTGGGTGATGCCTGTGACGATGACCTGGACGGAGATGGTGTGCCTAATGTCCTCGACAACTGCCCGGCGCTGGGTAATCCGGACCAGTTGGATCGTGATGGCGACGGTATTGGCGATGCCTGTGATACGGATATCGATGGCGATGGTGTGTTGAATGCGCTGGATAACTGCCCGCTGGTTGCCAACAGCTCGCAAGCTGACCTGGATGGTGATGGCATCGGCGATATTTGTGATTCGGATGTGGATGGCGACGGTGTCCTCAACCAACTGGACAACTGCCCACAAGTGGCCAATCCGGATCAATCGGACAGCGATACTGATGGCATAGGCGATGCCTGTGACAGCAACACGGATACGGATGGCGATGGCATCGATGACGGTGTCGACAATTGTCCCCTGGTATTCAATCCCAATCAGCATGACGGAAATGGCAATGGCATAGGCGATGCCTGTGACAATGACGCGGACGGGGATGGAATACCCAACTCTCTCGATAACTGTCCGTTGCGGGCCAACGCCAACCAGGCTGACCTGGATGGCGATGGCATCGGCGACGTCTGCGACAATGACGTGGATGGTGATGGTGTGCACAACGTCCATGACAATTGCCCGCTGGTGTCGAATCCCGACCAGAACGACCTGGATGGCGATGGCATCGGCGATGCCTGTGATGATGACGTGGATGGCGACGGCGTTGCCAACGCGCTTGATAATTGCCCGCTGGTAGCCAACTGGAGCCAGGCGGATCAGGACAATGACGGCATCGGCGATGCCTGCGATAGCGACCGCGATGGTGATGGCGTTGCCAACGCACTTGATAATTGTCCGCTGGTGGCCAACCCGTTACAACAGGACAGTGATGGCGATGGCTTGGGCGATGCTTGTGACAGCAACACGGATACGGATGGCGATGGCATTGATGATGTTGTCGACAATTGCCCCCTGGTGGCAAATCCCAGTCAGCTGGATAGCGATGGCGATGGTATCGGCGATGCCTGTGACGCGGATATCGATGGCGATGGTGTGCTCAATACCTTCGACAACTGTCCTCAGGTGGCCAACACCAATCAATCCAACCTGGATGGGGATGCCTTGGGCGATGCCTGTGATTCAGATATTGATGGCGATGGTGTGTTGAATGCGCTGGATAATTGCCCGATGACACCCAACGCCAGTCAGGCCGATCTCGATGGTGATGGTGTCGGCGATGCGTGTGATAACGACCGCGACGGCGATGGCGTTATCAACGTTCTGGATAACTGTCCGTGGATTGCCAATCCATCCCAATCGGATTTGAATCGCAATGGTATTGGTGACGTCTGTGATTCCGTCGTGGACCTTGATGGTGATGGGCTCAATGATCTTGTCGACAATTGCCCGTTGATCGCCAACCCGGATCAGTCGGATAGCGATGGCGATGGTATCGGTGACGCATGTGACGATGATATCGACGGTGATGGTGTGATCAACGCCCTGGATAATTGTCCTTTGCTTGCCAATGTGGATCAGCTGGATACCGATGGCGATGGTATTGGTGATGTCTGCGATCCCTTGACCGACAGTGATGGCGATGGGGTGGCAGATGCCCGTGATAATTGCCCGCTGATTGCCAACCCATTACAAACGGATGCGGATGGAGATGGTATCGGCGATGCATGTGATCCGGATATCGACAATGATGGCGTAACCAACGCCCTGGATAATTGCCCACTGGTCGCCAATACCTCGCAGCTCGACACGAACAGCGATGGGATTGGCGATGCTTGTGACGATGACGCAGATGGTGATGGCATTGCCAACGCCCTGGATAACTGCCCGCTGGTTGCCAACCCATCGCAATCGGATATTGATGGTGATGGTATTGGCGACGCTTGTGATTCCGATATGGATGGCGATGGCATCCTGAACCCGCTCGACAACTGTCCCCTGGTCGCCAATCCCTCGCAATCAGATATGGACGGGGATGGTATTGGTGATGCGTGCGACACTGTCGAAAATGTGGCTTGCGCACCCGGTAAACTGTTTGAACCGATGGTTGGCAGTGGACTGAATGTCATCAATGGCCTGCGCGGTGTGCTCTGTATTGGATGTGGTGTATTGAATCCTCATCATGTAACCACGGCATCCTTGATTGATAAAGCCACCATCACTACCCCGGTGGCAGTGGCTGCATCGGCGTGGATGAGGGTGGGTAACACGGTAGTCACCTAAACAGGCGAAAAGCGTGTCGGTTTCCTGGTCTCGCTGCCTGTGGGCGCCATGGATGAGCCGCTGCTGCAAGCCCTGAAGATAACCACCTACTTGAATGGTGTTTCACAGGAAAGCAGTACCATCCAGGGCTTGCGGCGCCTGCAACTGTTGAACACGGTGGGCGATGCATCAAGGCAGCTGGTCATCATGGACACCTCAGCTGAATTCAACGCAGTGGAACTTGAGAAGGTCGCTACCCTGGGGGCGATATCAAACCTCCATGTATATTCACTGTGTGTTGCACCACCACCTTTGTGATAGCAAATCGTGCCGCGTCCTCAGGATAGGAGGACGCGGGTAATGACGAGCTGATGTCAGCGAGGGAGCAAGGAATCGTCCGAGAGTCGTGCAACGTCTACAGACACACTCAGGCGGTGTGTCTTCCCGCCACCAAAAATGACGCCTTTCAATGGCGTCACGTCTGAATAATCCCGGCCCCAGGCTGTTGTGATGTGCTGTTCACCCGCCATCTTGTTATTGGTGGGATCGAATTCAAACCAGCCTTCATCGGGCGAATACACCGCGAACCACGCATGGGTGGCATCGGCGCCGACGAGTTTTTGCTGCCCTGGCGGCGGCAGGGTTTCGAGGTAGCCGCTGACATAGCGCGCCGGATAGCCCAGGGAGCGCAGGCAGCCGATGGCGACATGGGCAAAATCCTGGCACACGCCGCGCTTGTGTTTGATGACTTCGCTCAAGGGCGTGGCCACATCGGAAAAATCCGGATCGTAGATGAAGTCGCGGTAGATGCGCTCGGTCAATTCCATCACCGCCGACAGCAGCGGCCGGTCGTCGGCAAAGGATGGCGCCGCATAGGCGGCCAGTTCCGGGTGCTGCTGGATCATGGGCGAGTCGAGCAGGAATTCATGGGCGGCCAGGCAGTCCGCTTCGCCGCTGTTGTGCAGCCGCTCGCGGGCATAGGCGCAGGTGTTGCCAAAATCCAGGTTGCGGTTGAGCGGGCTTTCGGTGATCTCCACCTGGCTGGTTACCGTGACTTCCAGTTCGGTGTGATCCTGCTCGATGGAGAACTGATAGACCTGGTTGCCGAAATAGTCTTCGCGCTGGTTGCTCATGGCCACCGGGGGCGACACTTCTATTTTCACCTGGCGCAGTGTCTGGGCGGGCGTGGTCCGGGGCAGCATGTGGGCCAGGTTGTAGCAGTGGCTGACCGATTGCTCGTAGTGGTAGCGGGTGGTGTGGCGGACGCGGAATTTCACAGTGGCTCCTGCCATTCACTGTCCTTGACCAACGGCTGCGGACTCTGGGTGTGATCGAAATAACGCTGGCTGATTTCCCGCGCCGAGGCACTGACGAGGTAATGCACCCGCGCCAGCAACTGGTCCAGGTCCTGCCGCACGCCGCCTTCACCCTGGGTCAGTTTCACCGGATCGCTGAGCTTGATGGCGGTGGTGGCTTCGAGCAGCAGGCGCCGCTCGGGGCTGAGGCCGGCATCCGGGTTGGGCAGTTCGGCAAAATGGTTGTCCAGTTCTTCCAGTTGGTAGATCAGCGAGCGGGGATTGTTGCTGTTGAGCAGCAGCATTTCCAGCCCGTTGTTGAGGTTGATACCGCTCTGGTAGCGGCGCCGGTAGGAGATCAGGGCCTCGCCGCATTGCAGGGCCGACTCGATCAGCAGTTCCTGCGATGCATCTTCAAAACGCGGCACCAGCAGGGCGCGCAGCAGGCTGGCGCTTTGCAGCGCCCGCTCCATGCGCCGGCCCATCTGGATGAAGTGCCAGCCGTGGCCGCGCAGCATGCTTTCCTGGATCAGTCCGGCCAGCGCGAGCAGGGTGGTGACCAGCGGGTCCAGGGCTTCTTCCGGGGCCGAGAGGGCGCCGGGTTGCAGTTGGCTGCGCAGGGCCTGGAGCTGGTCGCCAATATCGTTGATGACGCGCTGGGTATCGCTGGACAGCTGTTCCTTCACCTGTTCGGCGGCGCCGAGCATCACCGTCAGGCTGTGGGACACGCTGCCGGGGCGCTGGGTGTCCAGCAGGATGGACAGCATTTCCGGCTCGGGGTCTGTCAGCGCACTGGCGCTGTCGGCGGCGAAACCGGGATAGGTGTAGGTGACATGGGTCACGGCGCCCAGCAGGCTGCGGTAGGCGGAGGGCGGCAGGGTGTCGGTCTTGTTCAACTGGACGAACACGGTGCGCAGCAGCCGCAATGCCGATTCAGCGCGCTCGGCGTAGCGCCCCAGCCAGAACAGGTTTTCCACCACCCGGCTGGGCAGTTCGCTGGTGCTGGCCTGGCTGGTTTGCACGGACTGGCCGCGCAGGCTGACGAGTTTTTCCGGTTCCGAGGCCAGCACCCAGGTGTCCTTGGAGATGGAGCCGCGCTGGTTGGAAATGATTTTTTCGTCTTCGTTGAGGTTGACCCGCGTCAGCCCGCCGGGCAGCACGGCATAGGCCGATTCGCTGGCCACGGCGAAGGTGCGCAGTATGGCGGCCCGCGGCCGTATGGCGCCCTGGTGCCAGGTGGGCGTCAGGGCACAGGGGATGTATTCCTGGGCCACGAATTGCAGCGGGTTTTTGCGGATGCGGTTTTTCCAGGCCTGGAGTTTTTTCTCATCCAGTTCGGCGCCGTAGACTTCGTAGAGTCCGGGGCGGCGGTAGGTGGGTTTGATCAGCAGCTGGTGCAGGTTGTCGCACACGTATTCCAGGGCGTCCGGCTGGCCGCACCACCAGGTCTGCACCGAGGGCATTTGCAGCTCGCGTCCGAGGAAGTAACGCGCGATGGCGGGCAGGTAGCTGATCCAGGCGGGATTCTCCAGCACGCTGGAGCCCAGGGGATTGGCGATGGCCACCCGGCCCAGGCGCGCCACTTCCAGCAGGCCGGGCACGCCCAGTTGGGATTCGCCCTTGAGTTCCACCGGGTCGCAGTAGATATCGTCCACCCGGCGCAGGATCACATCCACCCGCTTGAGGCCGTTGAGCGATTTCATCCACACATAACCGTCGCGCACCGTCAGGTCGCTGCCCTGGACCAGGTTGAAGCCCAGGTAGTTGGCGAGGTAGGCGTGCTCGAAATAGGCCTCGTTGTAGGCGCCGGGGGTGAGCACCACGATACGGGCGATGCCGCCGTTGGGATTGAGGTCTTGCAGCTTCTGCCGCAGGCGGCCAAAGAACAGCGACAGCCGGTGCACATGGCTGTCGCGGAAAAGACTGGGGAAAACCCGGCTCATCACCGTGCGGTTTTCCAGCGCATAACCCGCACCGGACGGCGCCTGGGTGCGGTCGGCCATGACTTTCATGGCGCCGTCGGGACCGCGCACCAGGTCCACTGCGTGGAGGATCAGTTGCTGGTCGCCCTTGAGGCGCACGGACTGGCAGGGACGCAGGAAGCCGCCGTGGGCGTAAAGCAGCGAAGGCGGGATGACCTGCTGGCGGATCAGCTGGCGGGGACCGTAGACATCCTCGAGTATCAGGTTGAACAGCTCGGCCCGCTCCACCAGGCCGCTTTCGATCTGGCTCCATTCCTCACTGTTGATCAGCAGGGGGATGGGATTGAGCTGCCAGGTCTGGTTGTGGCCGGGATCGCTGTAGATCTTGAAGGTGGCACCGTCGTCGCGCAGGATGCGCTGGGCCTTCTGCTGGCGTTCCTCTATGCCGGCCTGCCCCAGGGTTTGCAGGCTTTCGAGCAGATAACGCCAGTGGCGGCGCATGGTGCCCGTGGCTTCATAGGCTTCGTCCACCCCGGCGCCGGGATGGTAATCCAGATCAGTGGTTGCGCGGGGCATGGCGTCGGAATAACTCATGGGGCACGGGTCCAGGGGACGATGTTATTGTCATCAAGTCACCCGGCAACGACCGGGACTTTGGCGTTAAAAGCAACTTACCCGGTAAGGGCAGCGGATATCTCTGTCGCCTGAGACGACAGATGCCAATTCTGCCATAGCCTGGGTGTCTGGCTGTCACTTTTTACACCTGCTTACCTATCGCCTGCTCCAGGCACTGCCGGGACGCCGCAAATCCAGTGTGTGGGGATACTCGCCTGCCGGTTCCTCGGCGGGTGGCGCCATGGGGCGCGGCTGCTTGTGTTCAAAGAATTCGCGCAGGATCCTGCCCGCCGGCGTCGGCGGCAGGGGGCCGGGCGTATGGCCAAAGTCGAAGAAGCGGTTGCCACGGCGGGATTCGGCCTCGTTGGCATTCACCGGGAAGCGCTCGTAGCTGCGTCCGCCGGGATGGCTGACATGGTAGCTGCAACCACCGATGCTCTTGCCGTTCCAGGTGTCGATCAGGTCGAACACCAGCGGCGAGTGCACACCGATGGTGGGGTGCAGGGCGGACGGGGGCTGCCAGGCGCGGTAGCGCACACCGCCGACAAACTCGCCCTGGCGCCCGGTGGGTTGCAGGTGGACGCGGCGGCCGTTGCAGGCCAGCAGGTAGCGTCCCGGCGTCAGCCCGGTGACCTTCACCTGCAAGCGCTCCACCGAGGAATCCACATAGCGCGCCGTGCCGAAGCTGGTGATTTCCTCGCCCAGCACATGCCAGGGCTCGATGGCCCAGCGCAGCTCGATACCTATGTCATCGAGCTGCACCCGCCCGTAGTGGGGGAAGCGGAATTCCTCGAAGGGCGCCAGCCATTCCAGCTGGAAGGGGTAGCCCGCCTCGTTCAGGTCATTCACCACATCGCGCAGGTCTTCCCAGACATAGTGGGGCAGCATAAATTTGTCGTGCAGCAGCGTGCCCCAGCGTATCAGGGGCTTGTGGTAGGGCTGTTCCCAGAAGCGGCTGATCAGGGCGCGCAGCAGCAGTATCTGCACCAGGGACATACGCGCATGGGGCGGCATCTCGAAGCCGCGGAATTCCAGCAGTCCCTGGCGGCCACTGGCGCTGCCGGGGGCGTAGAGCTTGTCGATGCAGAACTCGGCGCGGTGGGTGTTGCCGGTGATGTCCACCAGCAGGTTGCGCATCAGCCGGTCCACCAGCCAGGGTTGTTCCACGATGCCTTCGGGCATCTGGGAGAAGGCGACTTCCAGTTCGTACAGCGCCTCATCCCGGCCCTCATCCACCCGTGGCGACTGGCTGGTGGGGCCGATGAACAGGCCGGAAAACAGATAGGACAGGCCCGGGTGGTGCTGCCAGTAGGTGACCAGGCTGCGCAGCAGGTCTGGGCGCCGCAGGAAGGGGCTGTCCGCCGGGGTGGGTCCGCCGAAGGTCACATGGTTGCCGCCGCCGGTACCGGAGTGGCGGCCATCGAGCATGAATTTTTCCGTGCCCAGGCGGCATTGGCGGGCATCTTCGTACAGGGCTTCGGTATTGGCGACCAGTTCCGGCCAACTGCCGGCCGGGTGGATGTTCACCTCGATCACGCCGGGATCTGGTGTGATGAGGAATTTTTTCAGGCGGTAATCCCTGGGCGGCTCGTAGCCTTCCAGCACCAGCGGCATGGCCAGCGCGGCGGCGGTGTCCTCCAGCGCCTCGATCAGGGCGACGTAGTGCTCGAGATAGGTGAGCGGCGGCAAAAACACATGCAGCCTGCCTTCGCGCGCTTCAAAACACAGGGCGGTGCGGATGGCGTAGGTTGCTTCCAGCGGAGTCGATCTGGCGCGCGCGGGGGAGGGAGGGCTTTTGACCCGAGTGTAGGCCTGGCCCGCCTGGGCCAGGGGTGGGCGGTCGGCCAGGGGATCGGACTCGGGCTGGTAGCGCTCATCCTCGTAACGGGGCGCGTCGACCGAGCCCAGTGGCAGGCGCAAACCCATGGGGGAATCGCCGGGAATCAGCAGCAGGTGTTCGCTGCGCAACGACCAGCGGCCGGTGATCCAGCGGTTGTGGGTGTGCTGCCATTCGATGGGCAGCACAAACCCGGTTTCGGTGTCGAGCCCACGGGTCAGCACCCGGGCCAGGCGGCGGCGTTCCAGGCTGTCTTTCAGTCCGGCGTTGAGCGGGTCTATGTCGGGCGGCAACTGCTGCTCGGCCCAGAGATAGTAAAGGGTGTCCTCATGGGCGGGCATCAGGTGCTGCGGGTTGACGCCGATGCGGGCGCAGAAGTCTTCGGCAAAGCGCCGGGCATGGGTGTGGTCGAAGCCGTAGTCCTTGTCGACCCGTGCCAGCAGCCGGTCGTTGCGCCACAGGGGCTGGCCATCGGTGCGCCAGAAGCAGCCCAGTGCCCAGCGGGGGATTTCCTCGCCGGGATACCATTTCCCCTGGCCGTAGTGCAGCAGGCTGCCGGGGGCAAAGGTGCCGCGCATGCGCAGCAGCAGATCCTTGGCCAGGCGCAGCTTGTCGGCGCCCAGCGCATCGGTGTTCCACTGGGCCGATTCCATGTCATCGATGGAGACGAACGTGGGTTCGCCCCCCGTGGTCAGGCGAACGTCCTGCTGTTCCAGCTTGCGGTCGATCATGGCGCCCAGCGCATTGATGGTTTGCCACTGCTCTTCGGTATAGGGTTTGGTGACGCGCGGGTCTTCAAGAATGCGGAAGACTTCATTGCTGTAGTGGAATTCTACTTCGCACTTGCCGGTGGCGCCGGTCATGGGCGCGGCGGATGCCGGGTCCGGTGTGCAGGCCAGGGGAATATGGCCCTCGGTGGCCAGCAGGCCGGAAGTGGGGTCGAGCCCGATCCAGCCGGCGCCGGGGATGAAGACCTCGGTCCAGGCGTGGAGGTCGGTAAAGTCCTGCTCCGGGCCACTGGGACCGTCCAGGGATTTGATATCGGCGGTCAGCTGCACCAGGTAGCCGGAGGCAAAACGCGCGGCCAGCCCCAGGTGCCGCAGCACCTGCACCAGCAGCCAGGCGGTATCCCGGCAGGAGCCCTTGGCCAGGGCGAGGGTTTCCTCGCAGGTCTGGATACCGGGCTCCAGGCGCACGCCGTAGCCGATGGCCTGTTGCAGCTGCTGGTTGACCGAAACCATGAAGTCATTGATATGCCAGGGCTCGTCAGCGGCATCCCTGGCGGCGACCTGGCTGCGGATGTCTTCCACCAGCGCCATCAGCCGGGGGCCGGACTCGCGGATTTCCAGGTAGGGCACCAGTTCCTTGCGCAGTTGCTCGTCGTAGTGGAAGGGGTAGTGCTCGGCGTAGTCTTCCACAAAAAAATCGAAGGGGTTGATGGAGGTCATCTCGGCGATGAGTTCCACGGTGAATTTCAAATGGGTGGCAGGTTCGGGAAAAACCAGCCGCGCCTGGAAATTGCCGAAAGGATCCTGCTGCCAGTTGATGAAATGCTGCTCGGGCTCGATTCTGAGCGAATAGGCGTGAATCCGGGTGCGGCTGTGTGGGGCGGGCCGCAGGCGCAAGACATGGGGATAGAGGGTGGTCAGGCGGTCGAACCGGTATTCGGTCGTGTGGTGAATTGCCACGCGTATGGCCATAAAACAGATCCTTTCACGAAATGCGCAAAGTGTAGGCCGGCATGCGCCATGCTGGTGCGTCCATGCCGGACAGGATGCGCGGCATGGACCCACACCTTAGCACCCGCCGTGTGTCTTTGGCAGGATGGGCACGAAAAAACCCGGCAGCAGGATGCAAAGCAATAAGCGCACCAGTCGGCTTTCCGGAGTGGATGTAACTCGGGCGGGCCGAATTGACAGCCTGTCGGGTCTGACCCAGAATGTTTTTGCCATAACACGCATAATTATCTGCAAGGACATCGTCTATGAATGTGCAAAACGGTTTTCAGCCGCATCGCGGCACCTTGATCCTGGTCCTCGGCATTCTCAGCCTGTTGCTCTGTGCCATCCTCGGCCCCTTTGCCTGGGTGATGGGTAAGAATGACGTTGCGAAGATCGATGCCGGTGTCATGGACCCCACCGGCCGCAGCACCACCTTTGCCGGCATGGTGTGCGGCATCATCGGCACGGTGTTTCTGATCCTGGGATTTGCCTGGCTGATTTTTATCCTGGTCGCCGTGGGTGCGGTCGCCACGGGTACCGCGGGCGCGTGAGTTGACTTTTCACCTGCAAGCCGGGCCGCGCCTGCCCTCGGTGCCCTGGTGGGCCCTGGCGCTGGTGTCGCTCTGGCTTGCGTTGCTGGGAGTGCTGCAATGGTTGTCCCGCAGCCTCGCGGAAGCTCCCATCCTCTGCCATTTTTTCGCATTGACCCATATTCCCTGCCCGACCTGCGGCACCACCCGCGCCTTCCTCGCCCTGCTGGATGCCCGCCCATTGGATGCACTGGCCCTGAATCCGCTGATGGTCGTCCTGGGTGTTGCCGCCGTGCTGATCCTGGGGTGGCGGCTTGTCAGTGGACGGCAGCTGGTGATTACACTGGCGCAGCCGGAAAAACCGCTGGCGGGCCTGCTGGCCGCCGCAGTCTTCATGGCAAATTGGGCTTATGTGATTGCGGCCCATGCGGGCCACTGATCAGTGTTCCAGGTCGGGCGCCTGGGCGGGCCAGCTGACGGCGGGCAATTGCAGGAAGGCTTCGTAGATGCGGGCATCCCATGAGCGCTTGAGTTCGCGCAGGTACTCGTCGTCCTCATCGAAGCGGGCGTGTTGCAGGCCAAAGGAATCCGCCGGATAGACCAGCAGCTCGATGGGCGGACCCACGGTCAGGTTGGAACGCATGGTGGAATCCATGGATACCAGGGCACAGAGCGCGGCGGTATCCAGGCCGGTTTCCGGCTTGAGGATGCGGTCCAGGATCGGCTTGCCGTACTTGCTCTCGCCGATTTGCAGGTAAGGCGTGGAGCGGGAAGTGGTGATGTGGTTGCCCTGGGGATAGATCAGCGTGACGCGCGGCTTGTCGCCCTGGATCTGGCCGCCCAGGATAAAGCTGGCTTCAAAGAGAGTGCCGCCACTGGTGTGCTTTTCCTGCTCCGAGCGGCTGATATCACCCACGTAGTCGGCGGCGTCGTGCATGGTCTGGACATTGCCCAGGTTGACCGGCGCCGACTCCCGCAAATCCTTCTTGATCCGCGAAATGACCGCCTGGGTGGTGGCCAGGTTACCGGCGGAAAGCATCACGAACTGGCGCTGGCCATCCATGCCAAAGCGGTACATCTTGCTGTAGGTGCTGACCTGATCAACCCCCGCATTGGTACGTGAATCGGAACAGAACACCAGCCCGGCATCCACGGTGATGGCAACACAATAGGTCATGACAACAGCCTTGAGGGGAGAAAAGCGGCTAGGTTAAGAGCAGCCTTTTTAGGCGTCAAGGGCAAGGGCGGCTTTGCGGTCAGGGGTTGGCGCCGTCGGATTTCATGATATGCACCCCCATCTGCTGGAAGGGCGGGGTAATGCCCTTGTCATCAAAGGCCAGCTTGATCTTTTCGTTCAGGTCGAACTTGACGGGCCAGTAATCGTTGGTGTTGACCCAGGGGCGAACCACGATAGTGATGTAATTGGCGGTCAGCTCCGAAACGGCGATCACAGTCGGCGGATCGACCAGTATGCGGTTTTCGGTCGCCAGTATCCCGTTGAGGATTTCTCGGATTTTTTTGATGTCGTTGTCATAATCGATGTTGAAGGCCATGTCGATACGGCGAGTGGCGCGGGCGGAATAATTGATGATATTGCCGTTGTAGATGGTGCCATTGGGCACGATGACCTCCTTGTTGTCACCCGAGCGCAGCACCGTGGAAAAAATATTGATCTTTTCCACGACGCCCGAGGTGCCGGCGGCCTCGATAAAGTCACCGGCCTTGAAGGGGCGGAACACCAGCAGCATGAATCCCGCGGCAAAGTTCTGCAAGGAACCCTGCAATGCCAGCCCGATGGCCAGGCCCGCGGCGCCGAGCACGGCGATCAGCGATGTGGTGTTGACGCCTATCTGGTCGAGGGCCGCCACTATCACAAACACCAGCAGCAGGGCATGCACCATCGACTGCACAAAATCCACCAGGATCCTGTCCAGCCTCGAGCGCCGCAACAGGCGGCCAACGACCCTGCTCAGCGTACGGGCAATGAAACGGCCAATGATGAAGATGAGCAGGGCAACCAGAAAATGCACTGTCCAGGGCAGGATATATTCCTTGGTGAGATCGAGCAGATGTTCCTGATGAAGCATGTGACACCTTGTCGTTGTAGCTGAGATGGCTTTTAGTGTAGCTGCTTATTTGGGTGGCAGCGAAACATGCGTTTACCTGGTGGCTTCAGACATTGATCGAATAGGTGAGGTCGCGGACTTCATCACCGGTCATACCCCGGAATCCCCAGCAGTGCGGCGGTTGCTCCCTGATGGTGATTTCCACATCCACGGGTGAAATACCGAGATCGGACTCGATGCGGGAAAACAGGGTTTTGATCAAGTGTTTTTGAGTTTCCACAGACCGCCCCTGCATTATATTGATCTCGATGACCGTATAAGCCGGTGATCGTCCACCGGGATAATAAAAATCCTCAGCATCCATGGGAATGAACCTGTGCGCGCGTTTGTCTTCCGGCATGCCAAGGACGGATTGCATGCAGCCGTGGATAACCTCGGACAGGCGTTCCTTGATCGGGTTTAATTGCTCTTTAATGCCGTAGATGATGATCATGATGCTATTTTCCTTTATCTATCTGCTCGATAGGGTTATTGCCATTGTATGGTAATTTAATTTATTGGATAATGTTGATATCTGTAAATTATTTTAATATATTTCCATTTTTCAAGATTAATAAAAATTTCGTCTTTAATTTCCGGTCGAATAATTAAAAGCTTGAGGCTGTTCATAACTCTGTGTCATCCACTGAGCTACAAGCTGATGTGTTTGT
>CAYWCW010000031.1:0-42012 GCA_964456865.1 uncultured Cellvibrionaceae bacterium | reverse complement strand
AGGGTGAGCAGGGCGCGGGCGTGGCCCATTTCCAGGTCGCCGTGTTCCAGCAGGGTTTTCACCTCGTCGGTGAGGTTGATCAGGCGCAGGAGGTTGGTCACCGTGGTGCGCGACTTACCCACCGCCTGGGCGACTTCCTGCTGGGTAAGTTCAAATTCATCCTGCAGGCGCTTAAGTGCAAAGGCTTCCTCGATGGGATTGAGGTCTTCGCGCTGGATGTTTTCGATCAGCGCCATGGCGATGGCGGCTTCGTCGTTGACTTCGCGGATGACGGCGGGGATCCGGTCCAGGCCCGCCAGCTGTGTTGCGCGCCAACGGCGTTCGCCGGCGATGATTTCGTACTTGTCCGGCCCCAACTGGCGCACGACGATGGGCTGCATGACGCCCTGGGCCTTGATGGATTCGGCCAGTTCTTCCAGCTGCTCCGGGTGCATGTCCCGCCGCGGCTGGTATTTGCCGCGCTGGCAGAACTCCACCGGGATATGGGCCAGGCGTCCATCGGTTTTTTCGCCCGGCGCGGGTGCTGCGGCCGGCGTGCCGGGCGGGGTGGTGGCGACCGGCGGCGGGGAGATGCCGGCACCGGCACTCAGGAGCGCATCCAAACCCTTACCCAAACCTTTGCGTTTTGTGGACATAATCTCGTTGCCTGTTGGTGTGACGCCCGGGGCGCTTGATTAACCCTGACCCTCGGTCAGGGAGAAGGATTCCGGCAAGCGGTGATCCGGATCGTTGCGGCGGAGGATTTCCCCGGCCAGCGCCAGGTAGGCGATGGCGCCCTTGGACTGGCGGTCGAAGGCGATGACCGGCTGGCCAAAGCTGGGCGCCTCGGCCAGGCGCACATTGCGCGGTATGCAGGTGCGGTAGACGCGGTCGCCGAAATGCTGGATCAACTGCGCCGACACATCGTTGGTGAGGCTGTTGCGCGGGTCCCACATGGTCCTGAGCAGACCTTCGATTTTCAGGCGCGGATTGAGCAGCTGTTGAATCTGGTTGATGGTATTGATCAGCGCCGAAAGGCCTTCCAGTGCGTAGTATTCACACTGCATGGCGATGATGACGCCATCGCAGGCCGTCAGGGCATTGACCGTGAGCATGTTCAGCGACGGCGGGCAATCGATGAGGATGTAGTCGAAGCGGTCGCGCACCTGCTCCAGCGCCTTGCTCAACAGCCGTTCCTTGTTGTCCAGGGACAGCATTTCCACCTCGGCGGCGGTCAGGTCGCCGTTGGCGGCCAATACGTGGTAGCCACCGCTTTCCGACAGTTCCAGGCAATCGTGGATGGGCGCGCGATGGGTGAGGACATCGTAGACACTGGTTTCAACGCTGTTCTTGTCGATGCCGCTGCCCATGGTGGCGTTGCCCTGGGGGTCCAGGTCCACCAGCAGCACCCGTTTCTTGGTCGCCACCAGGGATGCGGCCAGGTTGACGCAGGTGGTGGTCTTACCCACTCCACCCTTCTGATTGGCGACGGCATAGATCTTGGTCAACGTGGTGTTCCTGTCGGTAGGGGGCGAACCCGCAAAAGCTGATTATTGTGTGGCACAGGCCCGGTCAGGACAAGCGCAAGAGGGCGATTTGTACCACCGCCACCCCGGCTTGCCAAGCCTGGCCCTACTTCGCATCAGGACCCGATGGGTTTCAACAGCAGCAGATGGCGTTCGCCCCGGGTGTCCGGCACGGCGAGCGGCAGGCTCCCGACCAATACCAGCCCATCCGCCACCTCGGTCAGCTCGTCTGCGGGATAAATGCCCTTCATCGCGGCAAAGACACCGCCGGACGCCAGCAGGTGCGCGCAATCTCTGGCCATGTCCGCCAGGCTGGCGAAGGCGCGGCTCAGAATCACATCAAAACCCTGCCCCGGCGTGAACGCCTCGACCCGCCGGTTTTCCACCTGCACATTGTCCAGTTGCAGTGCAGTTTTCACATGAAACAGAAACCGGGTTTTTTTGCCGTTGCTGTCGAGCAGGGTGAATTCCCGCTCCGGAAACATGATGGCCAGGGGAATACCCGGCAGGCCTCCGCCGGTACCCACATCCAGCAAACGTTGTCCAGGCAACGCCTGCACATGTGAAACCAGGCTCAAACTGTCCAGCAGGTGACGCGGAATCATTTCCTGGATATCCCGCACGGCGGACAGATTGTACGCTTTGTTCCATTTGTCGAATTCACGAATATACGCCAGCAGTTTTTCGGTTTGCGTCTGTGTCAGTGAAAGCCCGAGTTGTTCACTGCCTTGCTGGAGTTTTTGTTGCAAAGTGTCCAAATAAATTCTCTTTTGATTTATTGGTGTTGAACCATGGGGGCCCTTGAACAGGGATCGGGATAGAGCACAGGTACTTCTGAAAGCGCATGAATACATCCATGTAGCTCCCGCGCGTCATCCATGACGCGAGGGTTTCAGAAGTACCTGTGCTCTATCCCTCCAGTGCAATACTTCAAGATCGACATTTTCAATTCAAAATACCGAGCATCAAAGCGACTCAAAGAAAATTACTTCATGCGATGATGCAAGCGTATGGGTAGGGGTTGGTACCTGTGACCGTCGCCAGCAGGGATGCTGGCGCCGAGCCCCCAAGGAAGGGTTTACGGCGTGTCACAGGTACCAACCCCTACCCATACGCGATCCGTTAGCACAACATAAAATCAAGACACTTCCTGCCCCGAAGCAACCCCTTTGCTCTTCTTCAGCAACCCACGCTTCTTCAAATACAACAACAAATGCGAAACCGCTGCCGGCGTCACGCCGGAAATCCGTGAAGCGCGGGCCAGGGTTTCCGGCCGGGCCTGTGAGAGTTTTTGCTTCACCTCGTTGGACAAACCTTCCACTTGGGTAAAATCAAAATCCGCCGGGATCAGTGTATTCTCGTAGGCGCGCAAGCGATCGATTTCTTCCTGCTGGCGATCGATATACCCGGAATACTTGGCCTCGATTTCGATCTGCTCCGCGGCCGGCAGGTTATCCAGCGGCGCGCCCTTCAAGCCAGCCACATCCTCGTAACGCAATTCCGGGCGTTTCAGCAAATCGTAAAGACTGTATTCCCGCTGCAAGCGCGTATCGATTTTTGCTTCGACGAGCGCAGCCTCGGCGGAACCGGCTTGAATCCAGGTGGATTTCAACCGTTCCTGTTCGCGGGCGATGGCTTCGCGTTTTTCGCAGAAAAGCTGCCACTGCTCGTCACCCACCAGGCCCAGTTCACGGCCTTTTTCCGTCAGGCGCACATCGGCATTGTCTTCACGCAGCATCAGGCGGTATTCCGCGCGGCTGGTGAACATGCGGTAGGGCTCCCTGGTGCCGAGCGTGATCAGATCATCGACCATCACGCCCAGGTACGCCTGGTCGCGGGCCGGCGACCAGGCGTCTTTTTCCTGGACACGCAACGCGGCATTGATGCCAGCGAGAAGCCCTTGCGCACCGGCTTCTTCATAACCCGTAGTGCCATTGATCTGGCCGGCAAAAAAGAGTCCGCCGATCACTTTGGTTTCCAGGCTGTGCTTGAGATCCTGGGGATTGAAAAAATCGTATTCGATGGCGTAACCGGGCCGCACGATATGCGCGTTTTCAAAACCCTTGATGGACCGCACCAGATTCAGTTGCACATCGAAGGGCAGGCTGGTGGAAATACCATTGGGATACAGCTCGTGCGTGGTCAGGCCCTCGGGCTCGATAAACACCTGATGGGAATCCTTGTCCGCGAAGCGGTGGATTTTGTCTTCGATAGATGGGCAGTAACGCGGACCAATACCTTCGATAACGCCCGAATACATGGGCGAACGATCGAGGCCACCGCGGATGATATCGTGGGTTTTGGCGTTGGTATGGGTGATCCAGCAACACATTTGCTGTGGATGCAGCTCACGGCTGCCGCGCACCGACATCACCGGACGCGGTTCATCGCCCCATTGTTTTTCCAGGCCATCGAAATTGACGCTGCGCGCATCGATACGCGGCGGCGTGCCGGTTTTGAGCCTGTCCACCCGCAGCGGCAATTCCCGCAGGCGGCGCGACAAGGCAATGGACGGCGGGTCGCCGGCGCGGCCGCCGGAATGGTTTTCCAGGCCGATATGAATCAAGCCGCCGAGAAAGGTCCCGGCGGTCAGCACCACGGATCTGGCGCGGAATGTCAGCCCCATCTGGGTGACCACACCGCGCACCTCGTCCTGCTTGACAATCAGGTCATCCGCCGCCTGCTGGAAGATCCACAGGTTGGGCTGGTTTTCCAGCATATGGCGGATGGCCGCCTTGTACAGAATGCGATCCGCCTGGGCGCGGGTAGCACGCACCGCCGGGCCCTTGCGCGCGTTGAGCACACGGAACTGGATGCCACCCTTGTCGGTGGCCAGGGCCATGGCGCCACCCAGGGCGTCGATTTCTTTCACCAGATGGCTCTTGCCGATGCCGCCGATGGCCGGGTTGCAGGACATCTGTCCCAGGGTTTCGACATTGTGGGTCAACAGCAGCGTCTTGCAGCCCATGCGGGCCGCCGCCAGGCAGGCCTCGGTGCCCGCGTGGCCGCCGCCGATGACAATCACATCAAACGCATCAGGAAACATCATGGTTCAGGGTCTCTGCCAACCGTGGACTTGTGAAAAAGGGGCGCCATTATAGGGCCAGCCGCAGGCTTGTACAAAACTTGTTCAGTATTTTTTGCCGCGCTTACAACAGGGCGGAAAGTTTTTATAAAACATATATGAAGTTATTTAAGGTATTTAATGTTTGTTATTACTTAATACGGACTGACAATCTGTGGAAAAGTATAAAAACACTAAATAAATCAACTGATTGATCAGTTTATAAGGCTGGGTGAAACAAGACGGTAAGCTGGCCGTAGCCTGGTATCAATCTGGTGGTAATCCCTTGAGTTATACAGGGATCCATCCGGAACCCGGTTATCCCCAATTTCATCATCAACTTTTCCCGTTTTATCCCTCAGGCTTATGCACCGCATGCGGAATGTAAATTTAAAAATCATGTAAAAACAAAAGGTTATTGAGTAAACCTGTGAATAATTGTGGATAACCTGTGTAACTTGGTAGATAAGTCTTGTGGATAACCACAAATTATTCCAGTAACTGGAATCTTTGCTGGTTGAGAGCTGGTCCATGAAATGTGATTTTTCCTTGAGTTAGCATTAGAAATCCCGACTGATTACAGAATGATCAGAACAGGGGGAGGTCGGATACATACACGCAAGGCAGGAGGTAGGTCGCGATGTGTGTTCAGACAAGGTTTCGTTCTTTCATCCCGGTATTGATGGTTGCACTGCTACCCATGCTCCAGGCCTGTGGTGGCGGCTCCAGTGGTGGCTCTGGCAATCCGGCCAGTTCGGCCAGTGCCGGGAGTTCAATCAGCTCTGCCAGTTCTGTCAGTTCAACCGGTTCGAGTAGCGACAGCAGCTCGGAGGCGTC
Source organism: uncultured Cellvibrionaceae bacterium (assembly GCA_964456865.1). Lineage (GTDB taxonomy): Bacteria > Pseudomonadota > Gammaproteobacteria > Pseudomonadales > Cellvibrionaceae > Cellvibrio. Next base: position 36,606 of record CAYWCW010000031.1, on the reverse strand, counting down.
GAGCAGTGCCGCTTCAAGCAGCAGCCAGGCGTCCAATACCCGTGTCGAGGTTCGTGTCGAGGTGCTGACCGCCGGACTGGCGAATCCCTGGGGTCTGGCGCTGATGCCGGATGACCGGATACTCATCACTGAAAAACAGGGCCGCCTGCGCATCTACGATCCTGGTACCCAGCAATTGAGCGTCCCTGTCAGTGGCTTGCCCGAGGTTGCTGTCGTCGGCCAGGGAGGACTGCTGGATGTGATCCTGCATCCGGATTTTGCCAGCAACCGATTGGTTTACCTCAGCTATTCCGCTGGTTCGAACAACCAGTTCGGCACCGAAATAGGCCGGGGCAGATTGGTCGAAGGCAGCTTGCAGGATTTTGAACGGCTTTTTGCCGTGGTGCCCAAAGTCGGTGGTGGCCAGCATTTCGGATCGCGCATGGCGTTCGACCGCCAGGGTTATCTCTATGCTGGCTTCGGTGATCGCGGCCAGATGCATCTGGCGCAGGAGCTCGACAGCCACATCGGCACCGTGGTGCGCTTGTACGATGATGGCCGGATTCCCTCGGATAATCCCTTCGTCGGGCAGCCGGGCGCCTTGCCGGAAATCTTCAGCTACGGTCATCGCAACATCCAGGGCATGGCCCCCAATCCCTGGACCGGCGACATCTGGGCCACCGAGCACGGTCCCCAGGGGGGTGATGAAGTCAACGTCCTCGAATCAGGTGCGAACTATGGTTGGCCGGTGATCACCTATGGTGTGAACTACGGCAGTGGCGAACCCATCGGCCAGGGCACCCATCGCGAAGGCATGGAACAACCGCGTTACTATTGGGTGCCGGCTTCTATTGCGCCTTCCGGCATGGACTTTTACGACAACCCGGCCATTCCGCAATGGCATGGTGATTTGCTCTACGGCGCGCTGGCACAACAGTTTGTGGGCAAATTGGATATTGCGGGAAATGGCAGCCTCAGTGGCGAGCAGCGCGTGTTGCAAGACTATGGCCGTATCCGCGCGGTCAAGGTCGGCAGCCGTGGGGATATTTTTGTGATCACCGATGAAAACCCGGGCCGCCTGTTGCGGTTGACCCTGGAACTGGTGCCCGACCAGTGAGCAGGTGATTCAGGATCTACGGCATTGTTCCCGTGTGGGCGAACCTCGCCTGCCTGAGGGTTATTTTCCGATGCAGAAGGGGTTTTTGGCTCTCATCCGATTGATATTTAAATATTTTTATAGATGGGACTGGGTTGCTTGGACCTATTCTTGGACCCATAGGCATGGAGTGACGTATCTCTCAGCCTTCTTTATCCCCATGGCAGGCAACACCTTACCGAAAAATGGGTGTAATTGGGTGTCGCAATAGATATGCCTCTGGCGTCACAACCGCCACTCACTCCCCGTGGCAGCCGGCAGCATTTGACCACTGCCGCAGAATGCACGGTCAGCTTTTTAACTGGCGAGGCCTACGCGGCGCCCGCTGTCGCCGGGCCTGCACGGCCCGCTCCATCTCGGCGATGGACTGGCGCCTGAACACGAACAAGGGGTGCAACTCTTCCACCAGCCCCAGCGCCTGGGTCACGCGCACCAGTGTATCCAGGGTTGATTGGCCGCTGTTCTCCAGTTTGCGCACCGCTCCCAGTGACAATCCGGCCATGGCGGCCAATTCATGTTGCGGTAGCCCCTGCGCCAATCTCTGGGCGCGCAGGCGCTCACCCAGTTGTTGGAGGATTTCATCGACGGAGGCTAGTGTAAAGTTCATTTCTATGTATCTAAATACCAATTTTTCACGTTAAAAGTCATTATAGTGACTATTAACTATGGCATCTTGGATATCTTTTGCCACCAACCCTGCCAAACCGTTGGGCCAACATTACGCTTCTGAGTGAAAAAACCGGGTACACCCCGATTCGGATTGTTTGCTGCCACAGCGGCAATCCTGAGGTGACATGGCAACTCCCCTGGCCACTGCGCCAATCACTACAGGAGTTCTACCATGTCGCATTCTACTCACCATTCCTCCCACCTGCTGGTGCCCGAAGCCCTGCTGCTGGATCACCGCCTGACCCCCTTGGAACGCAATGCCTGGCTGGTACTGCGTTCGATGGCCAGTGACGATGGCACCGTGGTGGCCAGCTACGATGCCCTGCGCCAATACCTGCCCTGCTCACCCGGTAGCCGCAAGGCCTCCCACGAAACCGTGTCGAAGGTGATGCTGTGCCTGCGCCTGACTACCTGGGTGGTGCTGGCCGGGCACCGCCGCGACCCGGTGACCGGCTTCATCATGGCCAGCCGCTACGCGGTGCGCGGCGAGCCCATCAGCTTCATGCAGGCCTGCCTGGAAGACGACGACTACCTGATGCAGTTCGAGCGCGCCCTGGAGCACAGCGCCGCCAATGTCCGCCAGTTGGCCCGCTGCATCCTCGACGAAGCGCAGGCCTACGAGCAACTGGACCACCTGCCGGAGGCCATGCAGGAACGCATCGGCCAACTGTGGGAGAAAGCCCATCGGCGGGATTCCGATGGCCCCGGCGGGCCACCCTCCTCAGGACCGCTCCTGACTGATGAACCTGATGCAACCGGTGGCGACGATCCGAAGTCTTCCCCGCCAATGGCTGAAACAGTATGTACTGTACAAAATAAAGTATTAAATAAAGTACTTACGTACTGTACTGAAACGCAGGAAAAATCCGAAGAGCCCACATCGGCCAGGGATGCCAGGGCGCGTTTCCAGCAACTGCCACCCGATCAGCAGCGCTACCTCGCCGAACGTCTCAAAGGCCTGCCCCCACAGCAGCGCCAGGACGTGCTGGACGAATGGCATGTGCGCTGCGCAGCCGGGTATGTGAAGAACGCCATCGCCTACCTCTACGGGTTGATCAAGAAGGCGGTGGCCGGGCAGTTCCGCCTCTGGGCAGCGCGCAAACCCGACACCGCACAGCCGATCCATGCGGAGCCTGTTGCAGCGCCACCCAAGTCTCGACCCCAAGGCCCGCCAGCACATACGGCGTCACCTTCAGCCGCACGCAGAACCCTGGCACCCGCAGCCAGACAAATGGGCCAGACCTATCTCGAACAGCTCAGGGGCCTGCTGGACAGGCCCAAATCGATCCATCAGGTGATTGGTGAGCTGGAACGGCATGGCGTGCTGCCCAGGCGCCCTGATGAGAACTGGAAGATGGACTACGGACCGCCTGGCGCAGTGTAAACACAGGCCAGGACCCCTACCGCAACCAGTTCCGGCAACAGACCCGAGCCATCGGGCCGTCACTGCCCACCGCAGTGACGGCCCGGAGAACTGCAGCAACAATGCGGTCTGGCGCAGCATCCTATTCCGTGCGGCATACATGACGATGCCCCGCCATACTGGTCCTGCAACAACCTGCCGGTGGGTTTCCACACCGGAACCCAGGCACGCCCCGGCTCATCACCGCGTGTCGGCCTCGTCGAGGCTGAGCCTGTTTTGTCTGCCGCTACAACCCAGCCCTCGTCAGGCACTTTTTGTCCAACCACCACACAGGAGGAACCCTTCCCAGCACACAGCATCATCGTCCCTTGACCCCTCCCGCCCGGCCTTCCCACAGGAAGCAAGGCGGGCGCCTCATCCGAGGCAACAGGTGAACTGAGCACCTGGCCCTTGCCCTTCGGGGATCTCGCCCCGGCGAGTTGGCACCAACACTGACCGATGCACAGCTCAGAAACGAAAAACGGGAGACGACGATGGACGATCTGACCTACACCCTGCGCCAGCTCTGTCAGCGCAACCGTGACGGCAGCCATGCCACCCAGGCCGACCGGCAGCGCTCGCTGACCCTGGCCGCTCGCCAACTGCGCGAAGCCGGCTTCCGCCAGATGCGCGCCGGCTCGCTGAAAGGTAAGCATGTCGAGGTGCTAGTGGAACGCTGGCAAGCCGAAGGCCTGTCCGCAGGCACACTGAAGAACCGTATGGCTCATCTTCGCTGGTGGGCCGAAAAGATCGGTAAAGCAGGCATCCTCCCGGCGGACAACACCCGGCTGGGTATCCCCGAACGCCACCCTATTCCCAACACAAACAAAGCCCAGGGGCTCGACGACAGGCTGGACCACATCACCGATCCCCATGTGGGCATGAGCCTGCAACTTCAAGCAGCATTCGGATTGCGGCGGGAGGAATCCATCAAGTTCCAGCCCAGCTATGCCGACCGTGGCGACCATATCGCTCTCAAAGGTTCCTGGACCAAAGGTGGGCGGGAACGCATCGTGCCCATCACTACGCCGGAGCAACGTGCGGTGCTCGACGATGCCCACCGACTGGCTGGCAATGGCTCACTGATCCCGGCACACAAAAGCTACATCCAGCAACGCCATGCCTACGATGGGCAATCCAAGGCCGCCGGGTTAAGCAATATGCATGGGTTGCGGCATCGGTATGCGCAGATGCGGTATGAGGTGTTGACGGGATGGAAGGCGCCAATAGCGGGTGGGCCACTTCAAGCGGCCCTCTCTTCGGGACAGAGGTTGCAGGATGATTATGCCCGCCAGGTTATCAGCCACGAATTGGGGCACGAGCGCCTGGCAGTGACCTCGATTTACTTGGGTTCAGCCCAGCGGTGTGCTTCGTAGCGTTTCACAAAGTCTTTCATTTCCTGAATGTTAGCGGCAGGTTCGCGGCAAGCCCGGGCGCAGGTAGAAACCACATCCCCGTAGAACTCTGGAGCGACAGTCCTGATACCGTCATAATTCATAAGCAGCTCTGGAAGACGCTCCGTGATTTTTGCTCCACGAGGTGCCATCACAATGCTCGGGGGTTCTCCATATGTGTTAATCAAAACGTATCGCCAACTTGAGTCTGCGGCTCCCTGGCGAGGGACAATCTCACAGGGGCATGCATCCCCGCCTTTGGAAATAGATTCGTAGACCTCCTTGATGGCCTGGGGTTTGTGGGCCACCAGGACATAAGGCCCGGTCCCTATATAACTACCCATGCTTTCGTCGAATTCGATGCCGAGCAAGTCTTCCAGGTCAAAACGCGCATGCCGGTCAAGGGAAGCCTTCCCCGAGGTGAACCATTGAAGTTCCCGCAGAGTGATCCCGGCACACCTGGCAATCTCTGCAGGCGGATTAGGCCAGCACGCCACGAGATTCTTGGCGATTTCGGCTGCGTTGTCATAATCACTGTCGGCCCAGAAATCATCATCCTCGACGATATCCTCCGGTGCCTTCTCACCTGTCAGTAGCCAGGTGCAGCCATCAAACCCATCGTGGTTGAAATATCGGGGCTGATCGGGCGGCAGAGAGGTCTCCCAGGATGACATCCATGGACCGGGTTCCCAGTCGAGTCCACCCGCCACTGTTGGCACCGGCACTTGCGCCGGTAAGGTCAACCACTGCTGGATTCTGTCTTCAACCTCGCGGCTGTTCCCGCCTCTGTGACCATCCTTGATACGAAAATCGTGGTCAAGTTGAGCGTACCGGCAAAGGGCCTGGATGGACCCTGCAAGAGACCGGTCATTTCCGTCGTGCTTCCTCAGGAGCCACCGGCTGGAGTCCTGGGCTGAGCGCAGGGAAGCTGGAAGGGATTTCTCCCTGGCATCGGCGACCTCGACTTGGACTCCGATTTTTGCCATTTCCCCTACCAGTTCAGGGCTGGTCGTCGCGATGTGGCGGTTGATCCGCAGGGTGTCCGGTCGGCCACGCAAGCCCTCGGCGTTACGCCATGCATCCAAAAGAACATCCCGGAAGGGCCTGGGCTGATCGACTGGGGTAAAGGTCATCCACCGAATGGGCAAACCGGCAACGGTCAATCCATAGAGTATGAGCGGGCTGAGCCCGTATCGCTCTGCGTCCTTGATCTTGATCGGGTCCCGCACTGATACGATGCCATGCTCCGGATGGTGGAAAAGGAACTTGGCTATTGCAACGTAGAAATGATGCTCTCTTGGTGATGGTTGCGCCTGCTGATTCATGCCCCCTCCTGGGGAAATGCGAGCTTTCCCCGAGAACTATCGTAGGCTCCGCGCTCCCCTAGCAACCGGGCCAACAGCAGGGCGCGAGATAGTTCGGATCGATGATTTGTATTTCTACTGCAGGAGTTCATTCATCCTCTCCTGAAAATAGGCCGGGTATTTCTCCATCACCTCCCTGGCTCCGTCCCGGTCTCGTTTCAGCGCCTTCACGAGATCCTTCTTCTGGGTCGCAGCCAGGTTCAACGATGCGGCGAGGTCCTGAGCGATGACGCGGTCCGAGAAGCCAAGTTCATAAAGGGCAATGGTGGTTTCGGTGGGCAGACCATATTTCAGGCGCTTTTGAAAAAGCTGCAGATGATTGATCAGGTCTCCGCTGCCATCTTGGTCGAGGGTTTCGATGAATTCAGTCACAGCGCCTACAACCAGCGCACCATCATAAGCGAGCGTCCCTTCGCAGACGTCGACGACATGATCGATCTTGAACTCCCTCCGGCGGGTGCCCCATATCATCTTGGCTTTTCGCTTAAGGCTGATTTTCATGAGATCGCTGAAGGGCTTTCCACTGATCCATCCATGCGCGATTTCTTTAAGCACCTCCGGTTTATCGAACTTGGTGAATACGCCACCGTTGATATGCCGGGTAAGCAATGGCCAGGCAAGATCGAGCGCTTCTGTTTCATCAACGATCGAAAGCAGGCTGTCAGCGTTGGACTGAACCCATCCCTCAATGGCTTGGGCATCTTGAATTCCGTAAAGCGTCCTGCCGTAGATTTTGCGGCGAGCCGGATCGGTGATGGTCGCAGAGATGTTCCCAGAGAGAAGCTGAAACAACTCGCGGATATGCTCCTTTTTCTGATCATCAGCCAGGAAGAAAGCCAGCGTCCCTTCGGCCAGGCGGGTCACATCAGCTTCCGAAAGACCATCCTCCGATTCATCCCAATGGGATAACAGGAAGCTCTCGACGGCACAGATGAGGCTGATTCTCCAGGCGACTTGCCGCTCGACACCGTCTCGTGAGAAATTTTTGTCTCCATGTTGTGCAGCTATCCCGGCAGCCAATTTGGCAACTTCATCAGGATCGTCGATATAGGCCTTGGCAAAATCCAGAGCCTCCATGGTGATGGTGTATTTCTCGTCATCGCTCTTGATGGGGTCGAAGATCGATAGAAGGTTGCTAATGCATGGCTCAGAATTGCGCGGCTCCAGAAGTTCTTTCACCTGATCCCAGCGCCATTTATCGTTACGCGCCTTTCGCTTGTCATAGATCACCGGATCTGCAAACAGGATGCTGCCTTCGGTATGCATCCCGGCGCGACCCGCTCGGCCAATGAGATTGTGGAAATCGTGAACCTTTATACGCTCCATGCCCTGGTAGACACTGGTCACGATGAGGTATCGAATGGGAAGGTTTACGCCCTGCGCCAAGGTGGATGTGCAAACAACGAATCGCACAAGGTCGTCGCGCATGGCATGCTCAACAGCCAGTCGGATACCATGCGGCGTATTGCCATGATGGGAAAAAATGCCGTGTGCCGCGCTCTGGGACACCGGAACGTCAGCACCGAGATTCTCGACGTGCAGATGGGTCAGCCGCTCAACTTCCTGGGCGTCAGAAAAATCTGATGGTAAGGCCACGGGTGCGCCTCGCTCGATAATATCAACGGCCTTTTCGCAGACGCTGGCCGCTGTTGACTTCCTTCCGCAGAAAACAGCGATACTGCCATTCGGGACCAATTTCAGACCAAGGTAAAGTGCGATAGCCTGCCCATCGGTCTTTTCAGGAAAAAAACGGTCCGTCCTTTCCCGCTTCTTCCTCCCGAGATTGAATCTTTCAATCACCCTCGGAACAAAAAACTCGTTTTGTTCGGCGTCACGGCTGTCGACGTACTCGATCCTTCCCAACTGATCGAGCCAGCTCGCGAATCCGACCGATCTGAAAGTCGGAATCAGGGTTGTGCCTTCGACGACATTGGGCTCGCCGTTCAGCCATTCACCGACAGCCTTGGCGTTGCTGATGACCGCTGAGATCAGCACCTTCTGGGTTCCTTCGGGAATCATGGAGTGCAGCGACGTTAGGAGCAGCTCGTATGTGATGCCTCGGGTGCCGCTGTCGAACTGGTGGCCTTCATCAAAGACCAGCAGGCCAACGTGGGCAGCCAGCTCCGGAGCGTGCCGAAGGACGTAGATCAGCTTCTCGGGGGTTACCACCAGAATCTGTTGGTGCCCCAAGAGTTCGGCAATCTCGAAGTCGGTCTGTAGGGCATCGGATAATTCATCCACCTTGGTAGGTTCGTTGTGGAATGCTTCGACGAGGCTGTTCTTTATCTCATGACACAGCGCCCTGAACGGGGCGATGATGATGGCCAGTGATACGCGCTCGGCCAGAAACGCGCTTCGAAGAATCAGCTCCGTTGCCTTCGTTTTGCCAGCGCTGGTGGGCATTTGAACGATGGCAGACTCGCCTTTGAGAACATCAGCCTTGCCCAAAAGGTGTTGCGCAGGCCAGAGTTCCTTGATGAACGAATCCTTTTGCAGCGCATGGAGCCATTTGTCGCGGGGCAGCCCGGAATATGACGGCAAAGCCTTCCAGGCGGAATTCTCCAGCTTTTTCCTCAGAACGGCCGCGATCACATCACCAAATAGAAGCTGCCTTGGGGTGCCGAACTCATAGACGGCGTCCCTCAGCTTCGTGGCCAAATCGAGAAGATTATCTTCGCCATTCCCATCCTCGAAAAACTGAAGAATCCATTTTGAAATCCCGTCGATGAATTCGCCGAATGGTCCCTCGGTTCCATCAAAATAGGTCCCCAGATCGGCCTGCAGCAACCAGAGCAACAGGTCTTCTAAACCATCGGCATCCAGATCCGGGTACCCGCCATCGATGCGCTTCGCCAATACCGACGCGCTCCCGGGAAGATCGCACAGGTAATAGGAGGCCGAGCCAAGAAGCACGAGGTATGGATCAAGTGTCTCGTTCAGCTTTGACTGGAGGTAGGAGTCGAAAAAGCGGGCGGAAAATAGCAGATTGGTTTTCATCTCAGAGAGGGAGCCTGGAGCTGGCTCCTCCCGGTTGATAGCGGCGGCAAGGTCGCCCAGCAGGCCAATCGTGATGGTGAAGAGCTTGGCCGGATCTTGGATGATTTTGATGTGATGCTCTTCCGGAATGCCGTACTCGAGCATCTTGGCTTTTGATCTGGTAACACCGAGCAGGAGTTGGGATTTCTTTTCAGGCCTCATCCGCAGCCCTCCTGTAGAGCTCGTGGACAAGGTCCATCATGCCGGGTCCCTTGATAACCAAGAGGACAAGGCTGTCGCCATTAGGGTGTGGAAAGACCTCCTTGGATTTAGATGACTTGGGAATTTTTCGGCAGTCTGCCGAAGCCAATTCATCGGCGTCGAAACACTCATCAGAAATGATAGCCGCAGCGCCGTAGGTTTCCTTATAAGGCATATCTACGGGGCTTTGAAATCTCTCGATCCTTTGAGCCTGTTCGATGTCCTTTTTTTCAAAAAGCTTTTGCCTGATGAAGTTCAGCGATTCATCGATTCGAATGTGATCTTTGGCTGAATCGTTGATTGCATCCTGCAGACGGTTGATCTTAGAGGCGGAGAACTTTGTCTTGGATTCAAAGACAAACAACACGTCCTTGGTGGAGGCTTCGCCGTCTTTTTTGTTAAATCGGAATCCAATGGCATCGCTGCCCTTGGGCGATTCATCTCGAACAACCTTCGATGACCACCTTACCCTGGGTACCCAGTAACCGAGAAGCCATTGCAGGTAATCGGAAACCAGGATTTCCCCAAAATCTCCCGCTCGGATTCCGGGGCCGAGTTTGGATGTTTTGCACGGGAACTTGATATTGGTCAGATAATCCGGTCGTGGGCGTTTGCCCCGCAGGAAATCGATTTCAGCATCCAGGCAATAATGATTGCGGAAGTGTTTCGCCCATGCGGAGAGCACATCTTCGTCATCCTGATGCTGAAACTCCCAGACTTCGACTTCTTTGCCGTCGGCAGTCTTCAGTCGTTCGCCGGTGTCGACGAGCCATTTAGTGTGTTCCGATGTCCAAGGCATGAATTATTGCCCGAAAATGGAAACGCATTTGTCACCTGCGCGTTGATAACCACTGTCACAGACCCATTTGCGGCCGGTGTAATCAACACTGGCATTTGCAGGAACGAAAAACTTGACGCATCTATCTCCCTCCGGTCGGTAGCCACTATCACAGACCCATTTGCGACCTGTATAGTCAACGCTGGCATTCGCCGGAACGGAAAATTTCACACATTTATCGCCTTCAGGTCGATAGCCACTATCGCAAACCCATTTACGGCCGGTGTAGTCGACGCTTGCGTTCAGGGGGACATAGAACTTCACACACTTATCACCTTCAGGGCGATAGCCACTGTCGCAGACCCATTTGCGACCGGTGTAGTCAACACTGGCGTTTGCGGGAACTTCGAATTTCACGCATTCGTTTCCCACCTGCCTGTATCCACTATCGCAAAACCACTTGCGGCCGGTGTAATCAATACTGGCATTAGCAGGAACTTCAAATTTTACGCACTCGTTACCTACCTGCTGATAACCACTGTCGCAAACCCAGTTTCGCCCTGTGTAATCAATGTGCGCGTTCGCAGGAATTCCACTCGACCTTCTTGATTCTTGCGCTGGCCTCGATTCAACTTTCGGAGGAGCTATGCTGGAACGCTGGTTAGCAACTCGCCTCAACACGGAAATCAGATCCTGATCAATCCAGCCATCCTGGGTGATTCCAACGTCGCGCTGAAAGGCTTTCACCGCGTCGGCAGTCCGGCGGCCATAATCGCCATCCACCGGTCCAGGGTCGTAGCCGAGATTGGCAAGAAGCTGTTGGGCCTCTTTGGTATATTGGGCATTGGGCTTCTTGGGGGCGCTGCTGGTCGATGCACCTGGCGATACCGATGGGTACGAGCGGCTGCCCAACTGCCTGGCATCCCTAATGGCCTCCGAGACAATCTGGTTTCGGTAGGCTTCAACATCACGTTCAGATCGAGACTGGGAACCTTCGCGATACCGGTAGCTCCCGCAACGGCTGTTGTAGTCGTTGACGATCCGGTTGAATTCATCGATTCCCGCATTGGTATCGATGACGTCTCGCATTGCTTCAATGCGAATGCCTTCCCGGATACACCAGCGGATTTCCGGCACGGACAGCACGTTGTTGGTGCCGACCGAAGGCTTTGTGTATTGCAGTCCGGCGCTTTGGGTCGTGCTTGGCGTTTGAACTGCCGGAGCCGGGGTGCTCTGCGGGTAGCTGTAGCTTTGCGACGACGAAGGCGGAGTGTATGTGGGTTTCTTGTTGCTTTGGTCTCCACTGTTAATCAGCCAGATCACAAAGATCACGCCAATAATGCCAAGAATCCATTTGCCGCCCGAACCACCGCCGCTTTTGCCAGAGCTCACGGTTTCAATAGGCGGAGGAGAGTTTGTGGTCTTCCGCTCGGGTTCGGAGGTGGCTGCTTCTCGTTGAGGCTGGGGTGGTTGCTTAGGCGCTGAGGGCTTAGCCTCCGCTTTTGGCTCCGGCTTTATAGGCTCATCGATACCACTGACCTCGGATGCCAAGTCAGAAAGCCCGGAGAAGCCCTTTTTGTCCTTGTCGTTATCACCAGCCATGGGCATCGACCCCTTCCGTTTCGCACATAAATTTCATGCCGAGCTCCCTCATATGAACGTCAGCCCCCAAGCGCCCAGGCCGCCAATACCAAAGCACAAAAGAATCACCGGGGCGCATCCAGAGTTTTTCTTTTTGGCGGGCAGTCCCGTTTCCGGATGTCCATGCGCCTGCGCCAGGTCGCCGATCATCTTTGGCTGGCCGCTTACTCCCAACTGTCGACCCAGTATCTCGAAAAACCTCCGCTTGACCGCCTGCGAGCTTGTATCGCCTTCATAATCACCAAGGTTCAATCGTGTCTCGCCGGTGAAGAGACCAATCATCAGCGGTCCCATTTTGCTGCCACCCTCGGCTTGAAGGAGCTCGCCAGCTTCGCTGCCGAGCATTTTGGCCAGCATGCCCATATCGGCCTGCTCGAGGGCAATGGTCATGATCGGCCGGTGCGATGGTCCGTGAGGATTCCTATCGATACGGTAGAAAACCGACATGGCGTAGTGATAGGTCATCCCCCGGTACTCGGCCTTCTTCCCCTGCATTTCCATGGTGAGGTCAAGAAGGGTCTTCGGCTTCTTCTGAAAAGTCAGGAAGAAATCCCCCCAGACCCAGGTCTCGCCAGCATCGACGCTCAACCATGGAGCCGGAAGAGTTGGCCACTTTGTCAGCTCCAGCAAGGCGAACACCGGCTTTTGTGGTGCTGATGGCTGTGGACTGGTTTGACGAGGCTGAGACTGTGGGAGAGTCCCGGTATCCGATGTCAGATCACTGAGACCTGAGAATCCACGTTTGTTGCCTTTGTTATCCATGCGCTCTTATTCTCCCAGAAGGCAGCTCAGCCTATCGCCACCCCGTTTCCAAAACATCCGGATAGCGGCCTCGAGAACATGAATGTTGTCCTCCTCCTGGTAGGAGAAGGCCGCAGCCAGTTTCTTGTCTTCCTTTTTCCCGATGCAGAAAACGCCAGCACCATTCCAGACCACCAACTCATCCCAGCGGCAAAAGACCCGTTCGTTGCTGCCAAAGAGTTTTTTGCGCTCCAACTCCATGCCGTGATCACTCATAACAGCGGAGCCGAAACGGTATTTTTTGCCATCACGAAGACCTTCCAGGTACTCCGTCAGCAAGCGAACCCCAACAGCCCTCCACAAGCGATCAATAAAGTTGCTGTAGATTGCCTCTTTCTTTAACTCGATAGACGCATAATTGGAGCCGTTACCGAAAATAATGCTGTAGGTTGTTCCGGTGGGAATACCGTTAACCGAATGCCGGGTTCCTCCCCAGCGAACTCGCGAAATTGAATCAAGATCCCAGCGGCGGCCCTTCCACTCGATACCTTCAGGAGAAATGCGAAGCTTATCTTTGAAGATCGCTCCGACATCGGCCTCATAGGTTATTTCTCTTCGCCATTCTTCAGCTTTGTTCTTTGCGTCCTCTATCAAACGGACCCGCTGTTCCGCTATCTCGCCAAGTGCATCAGCGTCCTCAGCGGTGCGTTCGGCAACCTCACCAACCTCCGCGAATACTTCCTGCAGCATGTTCGTGAGTTGCTGCGAGAAATCGAGCTTGCCGTGCTCGTTGAACATATGGATCGCCAAGCCACGAACCAGACCGGCAACGCGGTGACTGGCATCGTGATCGAGCCCTCGACTTTTCGTGCTGACCTGTATCGGCTGAGCGACGGTATCCCAGTTCTTCACAATCTGGATTAGCTGATTCACCATGGGGGCCAATGTGGAATCGGGCCGTTCTGCATCGACGGCTGCCCGCAGTCTCTCGACAAGGGCTCTTATGTTCCCTTCTTCCTTGTCAAGAAATCCCTGTGCCTCTACCTCATACGAATCAATGAGATCGGCTATCAGAATAGGGCCGTGCTCCTCCCCATCGTCAGTCGCGGATTCAACGGCAACGGTGACTGCCTCCACAAGTTCTTTTGGGGAAAGGTTGTCGAGGGCCGACTTGATGACCTGGCGATAGTGCCTCCGCCGTTCTTGGATTTCAGATTCGACGGCCGAGAGATCCGATACTTCCGGAAACCCGGAGACAACCCGTTCCTCGTTGATGATCACGCTCAGTTCTTCAGGGTCGAGATCCTCAAATGCCCATGAAATTTCGAGAATCCATTCCGCCACGTCATCGGCATTGTGATCTGGCAAACGAGCGAGGCCGGATGCAAGCAAGTTGGCTCGAGCAATTGACGACAGGTTATCGACCGCAAGCAAATCCGTTGGCGAGGATTCGATGAGCGACAACACCTCTCCGGCTCGTTTCGGTCCAATACCGGGCAGCCAGGCAACTTCAGCGGAGAGCCTTTTCCGGGGGTTGGTCAACTCCGAACGCGCCTCCATGCACTCACTTGAGTCGAGCAGAAGGATGCGTTCATCGGCCAATTCCATAATCCGCCGACGGTTATCGCGGGGGCTGGCATTTAGAATGTGAAAAGGATTTTGTAAAAGGTCCATGCTCCCCTCCTGTTACTTGTCATCCCAGACGAATCCGATGCGTCTGCTTTTTTTCTCTTGGTCTTTAGGAAGGCTGTTCAGCGCTGCCACGATGCTCTCTTGATCGAGTTCTGTCTTCCCGGCCTTGGCAGCGAGCCGTGCGGCCTCGCGTATGACAAAAGCCGAATCGGAGAGCGCCTTACCCGTGAGCGCATCGAGGATCTTGTCCACGTTAAGGCTGTCGGCTTTCGGCAGTTTGCTCAAGAGTGAGTCCACCAACGATGCCACTTCTTCCCTCGACGGCATGCCCACCTCGATGATGTGGTCGAACCGACCGCGACGTAGAATGGCCGGATCGATCATCTCGATCAGGTTTGTCATGGCGATTATCAGTACCTTGTTCTTGATGGCCTCCGGAATCCGACGAAGGAATTCAGCTACCTCCTCGACGTGATGCAAGCCGGACGAGCTGCCAGAGCGCCTATCCGACAGAAAAGATTCCATCTCGTCGATGACGACGACGGACGGAGCGCCATCAATCGCCTTGTCAAAAACCTCGGAGATCTTCTTGCTGGTTTCGTGGATGTAGGGACTACCCACGCTGTTGGAATTAATCGAGTAGCTGGGCCAATCGATAAACTCGACAAGCCGTTCCACAGCGAAGGTCTTGCCACAACCTGGCGGCCCGTGCAGGACAATGGCGGAAGGAAAATCGATGCCCAAAGCCTGGTATTTCTCGGCATTGAAGATGATGTCGATGACGTGTTCGTTAAAAAACTCTTCTAGCTGTGGACGCCCAGGAAGCCTGAATACTTTAGCCTCGGTGGGTTCTTCTGGGGATTGCGGCTGTTCAGGTTTGACAGCCTCCTTGGGGATGGCGGTCTTTGCTTCGGTCTTGGCTTGAGAGGCGGGTTTGCGCTTAGCCAGTATACCTGCATCAGCAGGTACGCTAAACCCAGCGGCCTTTACGATTTCGGCCAGATCACCAGCAGGCATCCACCCTGTCAAATTGGTCAAACGCCTGAAGGACTCTGTGGAGATGACGACCCCTCCGGTTATCCAAGTACCCAAAACCACTTCATCATCGACGTGGGGTGTCAGCGTCCAGACCGGGAGCAGTCTAGAGTACTGCTCCACATAAACAGCATCATGAAAGGAGGCATCCTCCGATAGCTTCCGAGACTCTCTGAGGGCGAAAGCAAAGGCCAGTGCATCAACCTTGCTTTCGGGCGACTTGCCATTTTCAACTGGAGTCAGGGAGTACTTCTTATGGCTGCTCAGGCTGCGGAAAGATTCAGCTCCAGACGAGACCTCCGTGAACAGGGATTCGTCGAGAAAACCGCAATCATTCCACTTCTGCATCAACTCCGGACGCGTGACCAGAATATTGTTGGAACCATTGGTATCAAAAATCTGCCACTCGTCGCCGGAATAGAGGAGTGACCGGATTTTCGAACCATCCGGCAACTCGTACCCTTTAGGCAGCCATAAGTCGTTCGCCATAAATCATCCCCTGATAATGTTGGCTACATCGAACATCTCGTTGTCTGGGCCGCCGCCGATCTGAATCATCGAGAGCTGGGCGACAACGGCGCGAAGTTTTTCAATGTCGTCGGAGCGCATGAGTTGCGTGCCGATCTGGGCGAGTTCCTCGAAACGGTGCTTGTCGGCAAACTGATGGGGCGAGCTGACCATCCATTTGAATCGCTCGACCACGAACCAATCCTGCCGCCAGAGGATCTCGAAGTTTTTGCCTTTCAGCTCATCAAGGTGGTGCTCGAAGTCTTTGTCATTTCGGTCGATTGAGCGTTGAGCCGTCTTCGCCAGATTGTCAAAGGCCGACGCCTCGGACGGGCGGGCATGTTGGCGGATATGCTCATCAAAAAAGGACACGACGCCGTTGAGGTCAATCTGCCGGATTTCCTTCAGATGCTCCTTTCGGACCTGGGCAAGAAGTTTCCGTGCCTCGAGAACCTTCTCCATGGCCTCTTGGGACTTCTCTGTTTCCGCTTCATCTGGATCGAGCGAGACTGCAGATTCAAGTTTCTGCCGTGCTTGGTCCAGTTTCGGGTTGTCCACCACCTCGTTGATCTCGTCGATGCGATTCAGCGTTCTTTCGCCTTCCTCGACAACCATGACGGCCGCTACGGTGTAGTCGAGCTGTCCCTCCTGGCGGGAATAGAAGTTCTTACCGGAGTGGAAGGTTCCGCCGATGCAGGGCACGGAGACCTCAATGTTGATGTTGCCGGAGTCTAGGATCTCGTATTCACATTCCAGATCGGCACCGGCGGGAATCACGCCGTCATCGAAATCTGAGCCGGAAATCTTCAATACCCCGATGGGGCGGTTGTCGGTAATGGGGTCTTCAATTTCGCCTTCCCAAAGTTTCAGGTTGAGCGATCCCGAGGCACCGGATTTAAGCGACTCAGCGGCCTTGAATACCTTTTTCCCCTTCTTGGGCAGCGAGTCACCCGAGCGAACCAGATAGTCGAGTACGGGTCGGCCGCCAAGTTTCTCCAATACCTCAATGCCAACCGAGTGAGAGGCTGGAATGGCATCCACTGAGGCAGCGGTTCGGGTAATGACGATCTTGTCCTGTTCCAAGGCAATGGGTCCGCCTACGGAATCGAAAACAAATACCTTGAAGGTGTTGTCACCAGTTTTTGTCAGGGTGACGTCGATGGTTGCGCCATGCTTGA
The DNA here is from genome assembly GCA_964456865.1 of uncultured Cellvibrionaceae bacterium. Taxonomy (GTDB): domain Bacteria; phylum Pseudomonadota; class Gammaproteobacteria; order Pseudomonadales; family Cellvibrionaceae; genus Cellvibrio. Next base: position 19,893 of record CAYWCW010000031.1, on the reverse strand, counting down.
GAGGCAGGCGGCCGGAGGTCCAACCAGTATCGACGCAGTCGACCTGAAACTCTGAGCCTGACGCAGCTTGGCCAGCCAATTGAACAGCGATCTTAGCCTTAACATCCGGTGTACGGGCAATGTAGTTGAAAGACAGCGCCAGCCCACCGCCAGAGGAAATCTGCCCACGGGTGTTTTTGCGTGACCGGTTCTGGGAGCTCCAATCGATGGATTCCGCAAACAGGCTCGCCCCTTCGGCCACGGCCGTCATGGGATTTACATCGGTGTTCCCCGGAATCCCCAGCTCAAAGGCAACTTTGTCGCGCAGGGGTTTGTAATTGGTCGGTCCGCCGACGAACACAATCCGCTCCAAGTCGTGCGGAGAGAGACCAGCCTTATTGAGCGTTTCCCTGGCAGACTCGATTGATTCACCAACGCGTTCAGCAATGAGCTTGTCGTAGGTGTCACGCTGCAGAGGAATATCGAGATAGATTTCATTGCCGTTGAGATCCCTTACCCGGGCCTCGGTTTCCGAGAGGCTGATGACCGAATCCTCGCGGGCCGAGAGTTCGATCTTGGCGCGTTCGGTGGCCCAGATGGCCAGACGAAGCAGCGACTTGAAGCTCGGATTCACAGAAAAGTCTTCTGGGAGGTCGAAGTTTTCCAGCAACCAGGGGCGGACAACGTTATCGACAAGGACGCGGTCGAAATCCCGGCCGCCACACATGGCGATACCACCGTGGGCGAGGAGGTTAACCCGCCCACCAATGCTTTCGGCAATGGCGATATCCAATGTGCCGCCACCCAGGTCATAGATCAGGAACATGCCGTCGGTATTGCGGGCACGCATCACGCTCATGACCGCTGCGACCGGCTCCTGCATAAGCGCGACCTTGCCGAGACCTGCCATGCTGGCGGCCTGCATGGTGGCGTCCTTCTGCATCTGGTTAAACGCCGCAGGAACGGTGATGACGGTTCCGGTATCTGGATCATTTCTGATTTCTTCCGGCATGTAGCCGAACAGAACCTTCAAAACCTCTGCGGAGCATTCCTCGGGGGTCTTTGTGAGGTTCACCGCAGAAAGCTGAACGGGTGTGCTCGTTCCCATAAGCCGCTTGAACAACATCGCAGAGTTATCCGGACTATGCGGAGCGGAATCGTAGGCCCGCTTGCCCACGTATTTGTTGCCGCGTCGGTCGATATAGATCGCTGATGGCGTCACATCATTCTGTTCAGGACTCTTCCAGATACGGGTTTCGGAACCGTCATAGGAACAGATCGCGCTGTTTGTTGTACCCAGGTCAATGCCAACGAAATTTTTCATAGTTCCACCTTCCTCAAAGTGACGGTTCCTGTCTTAACCAAACCTTCTTTCCCCATAATGATCGGCTCGAGCATCTGATCGACCATCAAGGCATCCTTCGCATCGAATTCTTCGATATTCAGCGGGGTGGCGGCCATGCCGGGATCGAAATGATGCCCCTCTACGTTGACGATCCTCAGTTCCGCCTGCTCCAAAGCCTCTTCGACCTTTTTGATGAACCACCGGAACTGGCTTTTGTATCGGTTCTGTTCTCCGGCATCGAGCTTCGTGAGCAGACGGTCGAACACCCGGCCAAAGCGCCAGGATTCAACCGCCATGCTGATCACCGCATCCCTCATGGCCTCAGGGGTCGTTGTGGTTTGCTCAGAGTCCGCCATATTTTCTTCCTTTTGTATTCTGGAAACTTGCAGCATCGTCATTTCATCACTGGTCCGAATTCGTCATCGATCTCAAACAAATCAGGTGTCGAACGAAGAACGCCGATGCTATGTTCCATCAAGAGCATTACAAGCTGTTCCCCATTCATCAGGGCGATGGGGGAGCTTGTCGGATTGGGCAGCTTCCTTGATGGCTCCTGTGCTGAAGTCACTGGTGGCACTTCAGGGCAGGTGTAATGCACCTAGTGCAGATATCTCTTTCCGACAGAGCTTTCTTGTTCATCTTTTTCCTACTTTTCATTTTCTAATAACTCTCTGCCTTTTTCCGTCAGGCGGTATTGTTGCAAACGGCTGTTGGGCTTGTTGGGCAGGGTGTATTCGATCACCCCATGCTCCAGCAAGGCGCGCACCCGCACATTCAGCTTGCCAGAAATACTCTTCTGGCCAATGGCTTTGGCCAGCTCGGACTTCGATAGGGGTTGATTTGATAGTGCTTGCAGCACACGAGCCTGGATTGACTCTGGCCCCGACTCTGGCCCCGACTCTGGCCCCGACTCTGGCCCGACTTCTCCGGAAATCGCTTCGACATGGTGCATACTCAGCCGGATAAAATGGGCAGAGAAAGTAAACGACCCCGGTGGATAGGCCTTGAGGATACGAGGCATACCGGAACCCAAGTATTCGACCATGCCCAAATCCTTGAATACACGCATCAGCGTTTTGTTACGAGGCATGGAGTAGCCGGCGAAGAAGTCTTCCTGCTCACGGCCAGGATGGATGGTGCCTGCCGAGGTAATTTCCAGGCGGTCACTGAATATCTCGAACTTGGGCACCAGTTCGGTGCTGTAGTCATTGTGGATGATGGCATTGATAACGGCCTCGCGCAGTGCCACGGGGTTCCACAAGGGGGTTTCAATACGTTCCCGGGATGTGATTTGGGTGTGGATACTGTTTTCTACCCCCTCCAGCCGGTCGAGTACGGCCTTGCAGGTTTTGACCAGGCAACAGTAGCCGTATTCCTTGCTTTCAATCAGGTCGACGCGATCACTGCCTGCATATTTGGCTATCTGTGTTGAATTTCCGTTGTCGTCAGCGAGCAAGTAGGCGGCATAGTTGTACACGCCATCTTCGGTCAGCAGTTCCAGGTTGGCGGCGAACTTGTCGTTGAGGGCAAGGCCGGCTTCCTCGTAGTAGATCTTCAACTGGGCAAAACTGAGGTCCTGGCGCGGTGAACGAATGCGGGTCAGGGAATTGCGGGTGCGGCGGGCGAACAGCTCCTCGATCATGCTCAGAGGCATGGGTTCGCTGGCGCTGCCAAGGCGGATGAAGCAGCCCTTTTCCGACATGCCGTATTTGCGCAGGTAATAGGGCTTTTCCGTGCCGCTGGCGAGAATGATCTTGATGATCGGCTTGCCGTCGCGCTGTTCCAGGATGACGTCGAACAGCCCCAGCGCGGAAGGCTGGATGTTGTTCTTTATCCGGTCCTTGATGGCCAGTTGCAGGGCATCGGCATTGTTGACCCCGATGGTCTGGCCATTCTTGTCGATGCCGATATAGACGATGCCGCCGTCGTGGTAGTTGAGGAAGGCGACGACTTCCTTCTCCAGCCCGTCGCTGAGTTCCCGCTTGTATTCAATGCGATTGGATTCCGTCATGCGTTGCCGTCTTTTTTGTTCGCATCCTCGTCGGCACCGCCGGCCCGCACCCACTCGTCCACCTCGGATAACTGGAATTTCCACAGGCGCCCCACCTTATGGGCGGGCAAGCCCTTGCTTTCCCGCCAGCGGTAGACTGTGTCCTTCACTATGCCTAGGTGCTGGGCAACTTGCTCGGCGGTGACCCAGGGTTCGGTTGTCATGGCATTGGCACCCAGTGTAGTAAAACAAACTCGTTTTTAATCGTAAGGAATCTATCAGCCTCTTGGTAGTAATGCCATAGGGCCATAAGGAAAAGCACCTTGAAAAGGGCTGGGGTCAAAGGAATGGGTCACAATGGACAAGGCCCTACCCGGAAAAGGCAAAAGGCCCGCATCACCCCACTCCCGGATTGACGACCAGGTTGCTGGCTGGTACCAGTCCATCGATGAAATCCGCCCAAGACTGCAACATCTCCCGCCGTTGCCCGGCATATTCCGCCCGGTTGTAAACACCTCGTACGCCGCCGATGGTGTGGTTCAGGGCTTTCTCCACCACGTCCGATGGCCAGCCCTGCTCATGCAGCAGGGTGGAGGCGGTGCGGCGCAGGTCGTGGATGGTGAAGGCGGGGATGTCTTGGTCTTGTAGGGACACTTTCAGGGCTGTGTTCAGGGCGTTGTTGGAGAAGGGCTTGGTCAGGCTGCCACGGCCGGGCATGACCCAGTCGCTGGTGCTGGCCATGGTCTTGAGTTCCCGGAACAGCATGGCGGCCTGGGTGGAAAGGTAGACAATATGGGGTTTTCCGGTCTTGGAGTTTTCCATCGGGATATGCCATTCGTTCTGGTCCAGATGCACGTCCTTCCACTGGGCCAACATCAGTTCGGATTTGCGCACCAGGGTCATAAGGATCAACTGGAAGGCGATCTTGAACTGGCGGCGGATGTTGGATTTGTGCACGGCGCTCAGGAAGCGTTGGATCTCGTCCGGGGTCAGCGCGCGGTCGCGGGCAGTGGCGCGGTATACGTGTCGCATGGGCAGGGCCGTGACCGGGTTGGCCTGAATCAGACCGCAGGTGAGGGCGTAGTCGAGCATGCGCTTGAGCAGGCCGCGCACCTGGCCGGCGGCGGCGTCGAAGCCTTGGTCCTTCTTGCGCCAGATGACGCTGCGCACATCCTCGGCGGTGATGTCCTTGATGGGCTTGCTGCCTATATAAGGAAGGATGTCCTTTTCCAGGTAGCGGCGGGGCATGGTGTTGTCCTTGCGATCCCGCGACTGGATGTCCTTGAAGAAGCGTTCGGCAAACTCGGCCACGGTGGCGTCTTCAGGGCCGACGATCTTTGCCTGCTGCTTCTTCTGGGCTGGAGACTCTCCAAGCGCCACAAGTTGGGCGGCTTCGTCCCGTTTCATGCGAGCGTTCTTCAGCGTCAGCGCCGGGTACTTGCCCAACGTCAGCTTTTCCCGCTTGCCATTCAGCCGATAGCGGTAGCGCCAGACGATGCTGCCGGTCGGTAGCACCTCAACGTACAACCCCCGATCATCACTGACAATGTACGAGGCCTGCTTGGGCTTAAGTGCCTTGAGAGCGGTATCTGTCAGAGCCATGGACCCCCCTTTGGGTCCATGAAAGTCAAACTGCCATACTTTCCGAGGAATTTGGACCCAAATATGGACCCGGAAAGCGATGGCTCTGACTGTACCACCAAAACATTATAAAGACAAAAAAACCCTTTATTTATAATAGTTTTTATGCGTTCAACAGACTTCCTTGGACGTCTATGGAACCTGACTCATTTGCCGATGCAGAAGCTGCTGAAAATCCTCCCCAGCAAATCATCGGGCGTGACCTCCCCGGTGATTTCACCCAAGGCATTCTGCGCCTGGCGCAGATCTTCGGCGAGCAGTTCACCGGCAGCGTAGCCTGCCAGTTGGGTCTTGCCTGATTCAATGAAAGTCCTGGCTCTTTGCAGCGCATCCAGGTGGCGGCGGCGCGCAGTGAAGCCGGTTTCGCCGAGGTTTTGATAGCCCATGACCTGTTTCAGGTGGGTTTTCAGTTCATCCAGGCCGGCACCTGTGGCGGCACTCAATCCCAGGGTCGTTTGTTCCGGATTGAGAAACCCGGAATTCTCGCCGGTGAGGTCGATTTTGTTGCGCACCAGCGTCAGTTTTTCCGGGTGTGGCAGCTGATCGGTAAATGCCGGCCAGACGCGCGCCGGGTCGAGTTCGCTGGTCGTGCGCGCATCCACCAATAGCAGCACGCGGTCCGCCAGGCGGATTTCCTGCCAGGCCCTTTCGATGCCGATCTGTTCCACTTCATCGGGACTGTCGCGCAGGCCGGCGGTATCGATGATATGCAGCGGCATGCCGTCAATATGGATGTGTTCCCTGAGCAGGTCGCGGGTGGTGCCTTCGATGCTGGTGACGATGGCGGTTTCGCGGCCGCTCAACGCATTGAGCAGGCTGGATTTACCGGCGTTGGGCCGGCCGGCGATCACCACCTTCATCCCTTCGCGCACCAGCGCGCCCTGATGGGCCTCGCGGAAAACCGCGTGCAATTGCTGTTCTATGGTGTCCAGATTCCCGGTGATTCTTCCGTCAGTGAGAAAGTCGATTTCTTCCTCGGGAAAATCGATGGCGGCTTCCACATAGATGCGCAGTTGTGTCAGCGCCTCGACGAGTTCATGGACACGTTGTGAAAACGCGCCCTGCAAGGAATGCAAGGCATTGCGGGCAGCAGCTTCGGTACCGGCATCGATCAGGTCGGCGATGGCTTCCGCTTGCGCCAGGTCGAGTTTGTCATTGAGGAAAGCCCGCTCGGAAAATTCTCCCGGCCGTGCCAGGCGAACGCCGAGATGGGTGATTTCGCGCAGCAGCATATCGAGGATGACAGGACCGCCGTGTCCCTGGAGTTCGAGCACGTCTTCGCCGGTGTAGGAATGAGGTCCGGGAAAAAACAAGGCCAGGCCTTGATCCAGAACGTCGTCATTCAGGGAATGGAAATTGCCGAAATGCGCATGGCGCGCTTGCAATGGCTGGCGAATGATTTTTTCAGCCACCGAACGGGCGTTGGGCCCGGAGACCCGGATGATACCGACACCACCGCGTCCGGGCGCGGTGGCGATGGCGGCGATGGTGTCGGTATTGAGGTTCAAGGTATCAACGGGTTCAGGTGGCTGCCTTGGTGCCCGCCCTTTCGATCTGGCGGGTGATGACCCACTGCTGGAGGATGCCCAGGATGTTGTTGGTCACCCAGTAAAGCACCAGGCCGGCCGGGAACCAGAGGAACAGGAAAGTAAATACGATAGGCATCATCTGCATGATGCGCGCCTGCATGGGGTCCGGCGGCGCCGGGTTGAGCTTCATCTGTATGAACATGGTCAGGCCCATGATCAGCGGCAGCACGAAATAGGGGTCCTTGACCGAAAGGTCCTGGATCCACAGGAAGAAAGGCGCATGGCGCAGTTCGACGGATTCCATCAGGGTCCAGTAGAGCGCCAGGAACACTGGCATCTGCACCAGGATAGGCAGGCAGCCGCCAAGCGGATTCACCTTCTCATCCTTGTAGAGCTTCATCATTTCCTGGGACATCTTCTGGCGATCGTCGCCAAAGCGCTCTTTCAGGTCTTGCAGCTTGGGCGCCAGTTTGCGCATCTTGGCCATGGAACGGTAGCTGGCGGCACTCAAGTGGAAAAATGCCAATTTCACCAGCATGGTAAGGCCGATGATGGCCAAACCCCAGTTGCCCACCAGGCCGTGAATCTTGTCCAGCAGCCAGAACAGTGGCTTGGCGAGCCACCAGAGCCAGCCGTAATCCACGGTCAGTTCCAGGTGGGGCGATATGGCTTCCAGGCGTTTGGTGTATTTGGGGCCCGCATAAAACCCGGCGCTGATAACCCCCTGGCTGCCCGGTTCCACCTGTGTGCGGGGACTGGTGAAGCCCAACAGGTACACGGGATCACTCGCGCCGCGGCGCAGCTGGTAGGTGTTCTGGGTTTCAGCGTTGGGAATCCAGGCACTGACAAAGTAGTGCTGGACCATGGCCACCCATCCACCCTGGTGTGTCGCGGTGAAGGGATTGCTGTCCAGGTCCTTGAAGGTGATTTTCTTGTAGTTGCTGTCCGAGGTGGTGATCGCCGCGCCCAGGTAGGGATTCATTTCAAAGGCGCTGACCTTGTTGAAGTTCTGGCCGTCACGGCGGATCTGGCCGTAAAGGGCCGCATTCCAGGCTTCCTGGCTCTGGTTGTCGATCAGGTAGTCGAGCTGGATCAGGTAATCGCCCCGGGTAAAAGTGAAGCGTTTGGTGATGGTCACCCCGTTCTGGCGGTAGACCAGGTCCACGGCCAGTTGGTCTTGTCCGGCAGCCAGTTCATAGCGATTGTTGCCGCTCTGGAAAACCGGGCGGCTGCCGTCGCTCTTGTCGGTTCCATCGCGGCCGATGAGGCCGCTTTGGGCGATGTAGGTGTGGTCGGGGCGCTGGTCCAGCAGCACGAAAGGCACATCCGGCGTTTTGAGTGCGGCGTAATGCTGAGGCAGGGCTATGTGGACGATGTCGCCACCCCTGGGATCGATCACCACCCGCAGGGTGTCGGTGATTACCTGGATCGGCACAGCCTGTGACGCGGGCGCGGCTGCCTGAGAGGTGTCCGGGGCGGATGTCTCTCCATCCGGTGGTACCACGGGCAGATCGGTGACCGGATCGGCAGTGGGCGTATCGGGCAGGATCATACCGGCCTGGGTTGCCGGGGTGTTCTGCGGAAGGTTCTCTTGAAACTGGTTCCAGCGGATTACCAGCATAAGGACCACGGCAATCATGGCCGCGATCAACAGGTTCTTTTGCCAATCCATCTTAATTATTGCCATCAGTCGGTTGTGAATGGGAGGTCGCAGGGGGGACAGGGTCCAGTCCGCCCGGGTGCCAGGGGTGGCATTTTAATAGGCGGCGGCCGGTTAAATAACCCCCTTTTATAAAACCATGGGTACTAATTGCTTCTTCCGCATAGTGGGAGCAACTGGGGTAAAAACGGCACTGGTTGCCGATCCAGGGACTGGCCAGATAGCGGTACCCGTGGATCAGCTTGATGGCCAGCCAGCTCACACCCCGGGCGCCCGGGTTTCGGGTTTCGGGGTAAGTGACTGACGGGCTTTGCGAATCAGCCTCTGCCATTGCTGCTCCAGTTGCTCACTGAGTTGGTGATTGGTCAGGTCATCCATGCCCTTGCGGGCCAGTACAATAACATCTAATCCCGCCAGCAATGCTTGCCGGTGACGAAAACTTTCGCGAATCTGGCGCTTGATGCGATTTCGCTCAACCGCGAGGCGAACGTGTTTCTTGGCAATGACCAGACCGAGGCGGGGCCAGTTGCTTTGGTTGGTACGGGCGAGAATCAGGAAATGCTGGTGGGTGGCGCGGAAGGGAGCTTGGTCGAAGACAGCCTGAAAGTCACCAGAGTTGAGCAAGCGCAAACTTTTGGGGAATGCATGCAGGGTCACTCTGGCGACCTTTCATTACTGAACAGGGCGGGGAAGACCGCGAGAGCAATTATATGGTGGTCAGGCGCTTGCGGCCTTTGGCACGACGACGGGCCAGAACCAGGCGGCCATTTTTGGTAGCCATGCGGGCACGGAAACCGTGATTGCGGACACGCTTCAGATTGCTGGGTTGGAATGTTCTTTTCATGAAACTAAACCTGTTTGATTAACCGTAAGATCCACACGGCGTGTGAAAAGACGCGGGATTCTAAAGAAACTCCCCGCTCAACGCAACGTTATTCGCTCGTTTCATACGATTTGGACGGTTTTTTTCCTGTCTGCCGTTTCATACCGGATTGTCACCATATTACCCAGATATTTTCCACAGGTTTATCCACAGAACAGATCAAAATTTGAACAAGTTTACTGATCGATTCTGTGCGTAAGTTTTTTTGTCAACTGTTTATAAGCTGTTGAATTTAAATAGTTAATAATTTGGTCGCGAAAATATTTTTTTCGCTCCAGTTGTGGATAAGTAAGTTGGAGAGGGGTAGACTAGCCGACCTGTTTTCGATAATAACGCATGGGAGAGTGATCGTCTTGCTGCAATCCATCTGGAATCTCTGTGCCTCAAGTCTGCAGGAAGAATTGCCCTCCCAGCAGTTCAATACCTGGATCAAGCCTCTGCAGATTGACGAATCAGCCGGTCCCAATGAATTACGGCTCCTGGCGCCCAACCGTTTTATCTGTGACTGGGTGTCGGAGAAATTCCTCAATCGCATCCGGGAACTGGTGGGTGACTTCCACCAGGGTGGTAACCTGGAGGTAGGCCTGGGTATTGGCGCGCCTGTCCAGGCTCCGGCATTTGTCCCGCGGTCACCGGTTGCACCGCTTGTCCCACCGCGTCCCGCCGCTGAAGAGCCGGCACCTGTTGTTCCTTCATCTATAAGACCTCCGGCCGATTCTCCGGCCCGTACCATGCAGGACACGGATATCGAGGGCGGACTCAAGCACAGCCATTACCTCAACTCAGCCTCGACTTTTGCGACCTTCGTGGAAGGCAAGTCCAACCAGCTCGGCCTGGCCGCCGCGCGCCAGGTTGCCGAAAACCCTGGCGGTGCTTACAACCCGCTGTTCATCTATGGTGGTGTCGGCCTGGGCAAGACCCACCTGATGCAGGCGGTGGGCAACGCCATGCTGGCGCGTAATCCCAATGCCAAGGTGGTCTACCTGCATTCCGAGCGCTTCGTGGCGGACATGGTCAAGGCCTTGCAGCTCAACGCCATCAATGATTTCAAGCGTTATTATCGTTCCCTGGATGCCCTGCTGATCGACGATATCCAGTTCTTTGCCGGCAAGGACCGCTCTCAGGAAGAGTTTTTCCACACGTTTAATTCCCTGCTGGAAGGCGGCCGCCAGATCATCCTGACCTGTGACAGGTTTCCCAAGGAAATCACCGGGGTGGAAGACCGGCTCAAATCCCGCTTTGGCTGGGGATTGACCGTCGCGGTGGAGCCGCCGGAGCTGGAAACCCGGGTAGCCATCCTGATGAAAAAAGCCGAACAGTCCGGGATCCACCTGCCCCACGACGCCGCCTTTTTTATCGCCCAGCGGATTCGCGCCAATGTGCGTGATCTGGAAGGTGCGCTCAAGCGTGTCATCGCCAGCGCCAATTTTACCGGGCGCCCCATCGACGTTGACCTGGTGCGGGAGGCCTTGAAGGATTTGCTGGCCCTGCAGGACAAACAAGTGGGTATCGACAATATCCAGCGGGTGGTGGCTGACTACTACAAGATCAAGATCAACGATCTCCTGTCCAAGCGCCGCAGCCGCTCGGTGGCCCGTCCCCGCCAGGTCGCCATGGCGCTGGCCAAGACCTTGACCAACCACAGCTTGCCCGAGATCGGCGAAGCCTTTGGCGGCCGCGACCACACCACGGTGCTCCACGCCTGCCGTAAGATCAAGGAACTGCAGGAAGAAACGGCGGATATCCGCGAAGACATGAAAAACTTGCTGCGTTCTTTAACGACTTGATTTATAAAAGGTCACTTTTTGGGGAAAATCTTTTTATAAGGCCCTGAACACCCGTTTCCTGGACCCCTCTCACTTCTGGACAAGAGACCCGCTCATGAAATTTGCCGTATCCCGCGAAGCCTTGCTCAAACCCTTGCAACTGGTTGCCGGTGTGGTTGAACGTCGTCAAACCCTCCCGGTATTGTCCAATGTCCTGTTGGTACTCGAGGGGGATCAGCTGTCGCTGACGGGTACGGACCTTGAGGTGGAAATTCTTGGTCGCCTGCGCCTGGAGCAGCCCGGGCAGGGCGGTGAAATAACGGTTCCTGCCAGAAAGCTGGCAGATATCTGCAGATCCCTGCCTGATGGCAGCAATATCGAGTTTTTTCTTGAAGATAGCCGTATGGTGGTCAAGAGTGGCCGCAGCCGCTTCACCCTGTCTACCCTGCCAGCCAGTGATTTCCCCAATGTCGAGGACAGTCCCGGCAACCTTCAATTCAGCTGTGCCCAGCAGGAAATCAAACGCCTTATCGAGCGCACGGCGTTTGCCATGGCGCAGCAGGATGTGCGCTATTACCTCAACGGCATGTTGTGGGAAGTCCGCCAGGACCAATTGCGCGTAGTGGCTACCGATGGCCACCGCATGGCCATGTGTACCCGGGCCGTTGCGGTGAATACCGGCGAGGTCATCCAGGCGATAGTGCCACGCAAGGGCGTGCTGGAGCTGTCCCGCTTGCTGGAGGATTCCACCCAATCCGTTGACGTCACCCTCAGCGCCAACCATATCCGCGTGACCTCGGCGGACTTTACCTTTACCTCAAAGCTGGTCGATGGCAAGTTTCCTGAATACGAGCGGGTATTGCCCAGGGGTGGCAATAAAGTCGTTATCGGTCCGCGGCTCGAGTTGAAACAGGCATTTGCCCGTACTGCCATCCTCTCCAATGAGAAGTATCGCGGCGTCCGTTTGTTGTTATCCAAGGGTGTGTTGACCATTGTGGCCAATAACCCGGAGCAAGAGGAAGCCGAAGAGCAGGTGGCCGTGGACTACGCTGGCGATGGCTTGGAGGTTGGCTTCAATGTGAGTTACCTCCAGGATGTTGCCAATGTGATCAGTGCCGACCACATCAAAATCACCCTCTCCGATGCGAACAGCAGCGCCTTGCTCGAAGAGCCGGAAAACAGCGATTCACTCTATGTGGTCATGCCCATGCGCCTCTGACGGGAGGCGCCTGGCATTTTTCCCTTCCTGTGTTGGTGAGCCCTTATGAGCCTCACCCGTCTCAGTGTGCATTTCCTGCGTAATCTGCAGAGTGTCGATATTTCCCCTTCTCCCGGAATCAACCTGATCTACGGCGAAAACGGTTCCGGCAAAACCAGCCTGCTGGAGGCTATCCACGTCCTGGGATTGGCAAAGTCCTTTCGCAGCCACAAACACAAGTCATTGATCAGTTACCAGCAATCCGCATTTACCGTATTTGGTAAGGTGCTGGACGAGGGCAGGGAGGTCATGCTGGGCGTCAACCGCCAGTTGGAAGGGGACCCACTGTTAAAAGCCGATGGCTCACCGGTTGGTTCCGCGGCCGCCCTGGCCCATTACCTGCCACTCCAGGTGATCAATGCGGATACCTTTTTACTTCTGGAAGGAAGCCCGAGCATACGGCGCCAGTTCATGGATTGGCTGGTGTTCCACGTGGAACCTTCTTTTTTCCCCTTATGGAAGGATCTGCAACGGTGCCTGAAACACCGCAATAGCCTCCTGCGCCGTGATAGAATAGACGGCTTTGAACTGGCCCCATGGGACCAGGAACTGGTCCAGCTGACAGACAAAATCCATCAGCTGCGCGACATTTCCATGGCCCGGTTTTTTGAGACTTTTTTCCAACTGGCTCAAGAGTTTATTACGCTGAAAGGCTTGGCCATCAGCTACTTCCGTGGCTGGGATAAAAACACGAATTATAGCGAAGCCTTGAGCAAGAGCTTTGAACGCGACAGGCGCATGGGATTTACCCAACTGGGGAGTCACAGGGCTGATCTCAGGATTACCCTCAACGGACAGAATGCCGCGGATCTTCTGTCCCGGGGCCAGCAAAAGCTGCTGGTCTGTGCGCTCAAGATTGCTCAGGGCGTCGTTTTTCAGCAGTTGACCGGCCGGCGGTGTATCTACCTGGTGGATGATCTTCCGGCAGAACTGGATGAGCAGCACCGGCAACGGCTGGTCGATTGGCTCCATACGATGCAGACCCAGGTTTTTATCACGGGCGTCGAGCCCGATTTGCTCTTGAGTAGCTGGCGGGATAAGCCAGGGCTGTCACTAAAAATGTTCCACGTGGAACAAGGCAAGGTTACTGAGGCTGGTGATTTGTACCAGCCGCAACAATAAACAGGTGGAGATCACTATGTCAGATGAAAAGACTTACGACGCGTCCAGTATTACAGTACTCAAAGGACTGGATGCCGTACGTAAGCGCCCAGGGATGTACATTGGCGATACTGATGATGGTTCGGGCCTGCACCACATGGTGTTTGAAGTGGTCGATAACTCGATCGACGAGGCGCTGGCCGGGTTCTGTAGCGAAATCAAAGTCATCATCCACCCTGATGAAACCATTTCTGTCTCCGATAACGGGCGTGGTATCCCTACCGACATGCACGAAGAGGGGGTGTCGGCGGCCGAAGTCATCATGACGGTGCTCCACGCGGGCGGCAAGTTCAACGACAACACCTACAAGGTGTCCGGTGGCTTGCATGGTGTGGGTGTATCCGTGGTCAATGCGCTTTCCGAAGAGCTGAAGCTGACCATCCGCCGCAAGGGCAAGGTGCATGAGCAGGTCTATCGCCACGGTGTGCCCCAGGCGCCGCTGACGGTCGTGGGTGATACCCAGGCCACAGGTACCGAAATCCACTTCAGGCCCTCGGCGCAGACCTTTACCAACATCGAATTCCAGTACGACATCCTGGCCAAGCGCCTGCGCGAGCTCTCCTTCCTCAATTCCGGTGTCCGTATTCTTTTGAAGGATGAGCGTTCAGGCAAAGAGGAAGTCTTCCAGTACGAGGGCGGCCTCAAGGCTTTTGTGGAATACCTCAACCAGAACAAGACCTCGATCAACAAGGTTATCCATATCCTGTCTCCCCAGCGGGAAGACGGCATAGGGGTGGAAATTGCCCTGCAGTGGAATGATTCCTTCCAGGAAAACCTGTTCTGCTACACCAACAACATTCCCCAGCGGGACGGCGGCACCCACCTGGCCGGTTTCCGCGCGGCGCTGACCCGCAGCCTGAACAACTACATTGAAAAGGAAGGCCTGGCCAAGAACGCCAAGGTTGCCACCACTGGTGACGATGCCCGTGAAGGTCTGACTGCGATCATTTCGGTCAAGGTTCCCGATCCCAAGTTCTCATCCCAGACCAAGGACAAGCTGGTTTCGTCCGAGGTGAAAACCGCGGTCGAGCAGGAAATGAACCAGATTTTCAGCGACTACCTGCTGGAAAACCCCGCTGAAGCCAGGGCTGTGGTCAATAAGATGATCGAAGCCGCGCGCGCGCGGGAAGCTGCCCGCAAAGCGCGTGATATGACCCGCCGCAAGGGTGCGCTGGATATCGCCGGCCTGCCCGGCAAGCTGGCGGACTGCCAGGAAAAAGACCCGGCACTGTCTGAACTCTACCTGGTGGAGGGCGATTCGGCGGGCGGTTCAGCCAAGCAAGGCCGGGCGCGCAAGACCCAGGCGATCCTGCCCCTCAAAGGCAAGATCCTCAATGTGGAGAAGGCACGCTTCGACAAGATGCTCTCCAGTGCGGAAGTCGGCACGCTGATCACCGCCCTGGGTTGCGGCATTGGTAAAGAGGATTACAGCCCGGAAAAACTGCGCTACCACAGCATCATCATCATGACGGATGCCGATGTGGACGGCTCCCACATCCGCACCCTGTTGTTGACCTTCTTTTTCCGCCAGATGCGCGAGCTGATTGAGCGCGGCCACATCTATATCGCCCAGCCGCCGCTGTACAAGATCAGCAAGGGCAAGCAGGAGCAGTACCTGAAAGACGAATCCGCCATGACGGAATTCCTGACCCAGGCGGCACTGGATGGCGCGAGCCTCCACGTGAATGCCGAAGCGCCACCCCTGGCGGGTGAGGCACTGGAGAAGCTGGTCTATCAATACCGCAAAGTCATGGCCACCATAGACCGCCTGTCTCGCCTCTATCCCGCGGAAGTTCTGGAGCAGATGATCTACCTGCCGGCACTGCGCGCGGAGCACCTGGCGGACCAGGGCCACATGCAGCAGTGGTGTGACCAGATGCTGGCCCGTTTCAGTCTCGACACCCGTGCTGGCAGCCAGAAATACCTCATTCGCGTGCGTGAAGATGCCGAACGCCACCTGTTCCTGCCCCAGGTGGAAATCATCGCCCACGGCATTTCCAACGACTATCCCTTCGGTCATGAATTCTTCCAATCCGGGGAATATGCGGCGATCGTGTCTCTGGGCGAGAGCCTCGAAAACCTGATCGAGGCCGGCGCCTATGTTCAGCGTGGCGAGCGCCGCCAGCCGGTCAGCAGTTTTGCCGAAGCGCTCGACTGGTTAATGAAGGAGTCGCGCAAGGGCTACAACATCCAGCGCTATAAAGGCCTGGGAGAGATGAACCCCGAGCAGTTGTGGGAAACCACCATGAACCCGGAGACCCGCCGCATGCTGCGTGTTTCCATCCAGGATGCCATAGCGGCGGACCAGATATTCACCACACTGATGGGCGACCATGTTGAACCGCGCCGCGATTTCATCGAAACCAATGCGTTAGCGGTTGCTAACTTGGATGTTTAACGATCTGGGCTATAATCCGGGCATTGGTATCCCTGTGTAAGATCCCAGGTTTGATTGCGCTATCGATCGAGGCAAAAACATGAGTGAGAAAAAGGTCAAGACCGTAACCATCTCCCAGGTACATGATGCCCTGGAAGAGCGCCAGAATCCGGACAGGCGCAAGCAAAGCCACGGAATTCCCGAGCATGTGAATCAGGAAAGGCGAAAAGGTCCAAGGCGCGGTGGTGATGACGGTGGCAAGGCCTGAGCTGGCCAGATCCCTATAAAAAGCCAGGTTAATACCTGGCTTTTTTGTATCCACTGGCGAGATTTAGGAAGGAGCTCAGGCGGATAAACGAAAAATCAACCGGTTAAATCACAAACTTCATTTAAATACTCAATCCTGGCGGCTATACTGTTCAATAATTAACCGGTAAGCAACGCCAATGAACAAAACCCGCCATATCAGCCGCCAGACACCGACCAACTTTCCAGAGCCCATGCTGGCCATTCAGGCGCTCAATGCCTGCCGCATACTGGTTATCAATGGCAAAGGTGGTGCGGGCAAGACAACCGTCAGCACTAATCTTGCTGCGTGGCTCACCCATCGTGGAGAGCAGACGGTTTTGGTGGACGCCGACCCCCAGGGTTCCTCCGAGTACTGGGTAAAACAGCGCTCACCGCAGCTGCCGGCGATCCATTGCGTCAAAATCGATAATCAAAGCCGTACTACCCGCAGCTTCCAATGGCGTGCCCCCAAAAACACCCGCTGGCTGATCACCGATGCGCCCCCTGGCATGAGTGGCCCGGCCCTGGACGACCTGGTGCAGGATCACGATCTGATCATCGTGCCGGTGCTGCCCTCGGATATGGATATTCGCGCCAGTGCGCGTTTCATTGGCGAGCTGCTGCTCACTCCGGCCATGCGCCGCCAGCGCAGGCCCCTGGCAGTCGTCGCCAATCGCGTCAAACAGCAGACCCGCGCCTGGGAGAACCTGCAAAAATTCCTTCTCAGCCTCAACATCCCCTATCCAGCCACCCTGCGCGACAGCCAGAACTATGTGCGTGTCTACAGCCAGGGCGCGGGCATTGCCGATTTCAATCAGCAGCTCTTCGCCCGGGACCGGAACGACTGGCTGGTATTGTTGCGCTGGCTGGAAGCACAGGTGGCCGACAAGGTCTGGTGGAATCCGGAGGCGGAAAAGCCCGGTGATTCCACGCATTGTGCTTCATGACTGGATTTGCCTCCCGCGCGATGGGTTTCCTGCTGGCCACGTAACCAGGTTATACCCTCACCCGCAAAATTAAGCTTGATTTAAGCTTCCCCGCCTAACCTGAGCCTGTTACGACAAACCCACTCAGGAGATCTATCATGAACAGAATACTTTCCTGTAACCTGATTACCGGTCTTTCATTGGCAGCGGCATTAACCCTGACATCGTTCACTGTCCAGGCAGGTGATGATGTCAGCCCTGCGCAGGCGCAGGTTTTGCGCGAACAGGGCACCATCCTGGCAACTGACAAGCTCAATGAACTGGTGCTGGCACAACACCCCGGTGGCCGTATCACCGATACGGATCTGGAGCGTGAAGGCGGCATCTATGTATACCAGGTGGAAGTCTATGATGCCCAGGGTCAGGACTGGGATGTGGAGCTGAACGCGGCCACCGGTGAGATACTGCGCAACGAGCGTGACGACTAAACAGGAAAAACGCCTATGCTGATCACCCGCCTCGCATTTGCTCGTCTTGTACTTGCCCGCCTTGCAATAGGCAGTCTCTTGCTGGCGAGTCCCCTGCTGCCCACAGCAGTAGGGGCGGGTGATCTGGATCAGCACCAGGCGCGTATGTTATTGCAGCAGGGACGCATCCTGCCACTGGAACGGCTCCTGTCCACCTTGTATGAGCGCTATCCCGGCGCCAGCCTGTTGGATGTGGAGCTGGATGAAGATGACGGCCACTACATCTACGAGATTGAACTGCTCACCCGCGATGGCGTTGTGCGCGAACTGGAAATCGACGCGGCCACCGGGCTGATTCTCAGTGACGAGGAAGATGATTGATGCGGCTATTGCTGGTGGAAGACAATGTCGCCCTGGCTGATGAACTCACCCGCGACCTCAAGCGCCTGGGCTACGCCATCGACTGGCTCACGGATGGCCGCGATGCACTCCACCAGGGATTGCTGGAACCCTACGACCTCGTCCTGCTCGACCTGGGCCTGCCCGGCACTTCGGGCCTGGAGGTCTTGCGTCACTGGCGCGCGCAGCAACTGACCATCCCGGTGCTGATCCTGACCGCACGCGACAAATGGAGCGAGCGTATCGCGGGACTCAAAGCCGGTGCCGACGACTACCTCACCAAACCCTTTCACCCGGAAGAACTGCAACTGCGCATCCAGGCACTACTGCGCCGTGCCCACGGCCTGGTCAACCACACACAACTCCAGGCCGCCGGACTGCTGCTGGATGAAGCGCAGCAAACCGCTGAATACCAGGGCAAGATCGCCAGCCTGACCGCGGCGGAATTCAGCCTGTTGCGCTATTTCATGCTGCATCCCCAAGGCATCCTCTCCAAGTCGCAGCTTTATGACCACCTTTACAACGGCGAAGCCGAACGCGATTCCAACGTGATCGAAGTGCACGTCAACCACCTGCGTCGCAAGCTGGGCAAGGAGATTATCGAAACCCATCGCGGGCAGGGTTATCGCCTGGGGGGCGCGCCTTGAGTTCCATTCACCGCCGGCTCAGCCTGGGATTGATTGCCAGCCTGCTGGTCGCGGGCATACTGCTGGCCCAGGTCAGTTTTGTGTTATTGGAACAGGGCCTGCGCCGCTACTTTGAAAATCATCTGCACAACGAAACCGAAACCCTGCTGCGCGCCCTGGTGCGCGACGGCGATGGCGTAACCCTGGACCCGCGGCGACTGGCCCCCGCCTACGACCGCCCCTTTTCCGGTCAGTATTTCATGATCCGGCTGAGCGATGGCGACAACACCCAACACTGGTACTCACGCTCATCCTGGGACGAAGACATGCCTCTGCCGGACATTCCCGGTTTGCAGGAAGCGCTCATCCCCGGCCCCCAGGGACAACAACTGATGTTGCTGCGCGCCGACTACCGCCGCTATGGGCGGGAAGCGATCCTGGTTGTCGCGCATGACTACCGTCCTCTGCTCGATAATTTGCGGCTTATCCAATACTGGATACTGGGCGCGGGCAGCCTCGCGCTGGTGCTGATCCTGCTGACGCAGCGATGGCTGGTCAACCGCGCCCTGCGGCCGCTGGAATCCGCGCGCAAACAACTCGTGCAGCTGCAACAGGGCCAACGCGCCAACCTCGACACCCAGGTACCCGACGAACTGCAACCCCTGGTGGAACAGATCAACCGCCTGCTGCTCCACACTGAAGACACTCTGCGTCGCTCCCGCGACGCCCTGGGCAACCTCGGCCACGCCCTCAAAACACCCCTGGCCGTGCTATTCAGCCTCAGCAACCGCCCGGAACTGGACGCCGTCCCCGAACTGCGCGACAACCTGCGCCAGCAACTCCATGCCATCCAGCAGCGCCTGTCGCGCGAACTGGGCCGCGCCCGATTGGCCGGCGAAGCACTGCCCGGCGCCTACTTTGACTGCGAACGCGAACTGCCCGACCTGTGCGACACCCTGCGCCTGATCCATGGCGACAAAGTACAACTGACCTGGACAGCACCACCCAACCTGCAACTGCCCTGGGACCGGGAAGACCTGCTTGAACTGCTCGGCAACCTGCTGGATAACGCCTGCAAATGGGCGTCATCAAAAGTACAACTCACCATCCAGCGCGAAGCGAATCACTATCTGCTGCTAGTCGATGACGATGGTCCCGGTATTGATCCGGCTGATCGGGAAACATTGCTCAAGCGCGGCAACCGGGGTGATGAACAGGTTGAAGGGCACGGACTCGGTCTGGCGATTGCGCGGGATATTGCCAGCTACTGCAAGGGGGAGTTGTGGTTGGAGGATAGTTCTTTGGGGGGATTGCGGGTGGGGGTTCGGTTGCCGCGTGCATAATCCGCGATGTGCAGGAGCCGGTATATCAGTACTCTTGATTAGGCTGCATCAAGGTCAACTTTCCGTACTTTATCGAGCTTGACACTCCTGGCCGTTACCCAAAGATCATAGGCGTCCTGCATGGCAAGCCAGCTTTCGGGTGTTCGCTCCAGGGCTTTTGAAAGACGCAAAGCCATTTCCGGGCTGACACCGCTTTGCTGGGTAGTGTTCAAAACTCTGTGTCATTTCCTTATCCTACCCCAAACGGAGATGACA
>CAYWCW010000030.1:0-46737 GCA_964456865.1 uncultured Cellvibrionaceae bacterium | reverse complement strand
TATGCTATCGCACGATACTCAGGCGGGGTAGAACGCTGTAGAATGAACGCTTACGTAATACCAGGTAATAAATCATCAGTCGAATGTGTGATATAACGCGCCAAAAGGTGAAGGCCGTAAACCGCAAACGGGTAATTTCATTCGTAATGCGGGACTGCTAAAAACCAGCCTCTTAATTAAAGGTCAATCATAAAGAATGGAAAACCATTATGGCTCATGAAGTTAGAGTAAAAATAGACACAGCAGTAGTGGCGCATAAAGATTTCGAGGTCGTGGTAAAAAATGATTCTGGAAAAATAGGCACTCTTCTGATTAGCAAAGGTAATATTGAGTGGCTTCCAAAAGGAAATTCTGTCAATAAAAAGCGTCTTTCATGGGCAAAGTTTTCTGAGTTTATGGCTGTGCATGGTCAGCCAGTGAAGGCAAGGTAGTTAAGAATTTGTATTGTTACTCAACCGCAAGCGGCGGTTGTGCGCTAGTAAACTCTATCCCGGTTTTACTGCATTAGCCCTCATGGTGAATTTATGGAGCCGATGTCAAAATTGATATCTGCAATCGCGTCTTTGGCGCGGACTCTAATATTTGCAATTTTTCGCTTCTAATAATTTTAATTTCAGGGGTTTAGTATGGACTTCATTGATCAAATCCGACTTTTAGCCAATCGCGTTGCTTCCGCCAAAGATATGATTCAGACCGAAGAGGCCACCAAAAACGCCATGATTATGCCGTTTATCCAGGCACTTGGTTACAACGTATTCGATCCTATGGAGGTGACTCCAGAGCTAATTTCAGATATTGGGACCAAGAAAGGTGAGAAAGTTGATTATGCTATTTTGAAGGATGGCGCACCCATCATGCTTTTTGAGTGTAAAAAGGCTGGCGGTGATTTGAATATTAATCATGCCTCTCAATTGTTCCGATATTTTCATGTCACTGAGGCGCGGTTTGCAGTGCTGACTAATGGGGTGTTATATCGGTTTTTTACGGATCTTGAGCAGCCAAACAAAATGGATGAAAAGCCATTTTTCGAATTTAATATGCTTGACTTCAAGGATCGGGATGTTGAGGAATTAAAGAAATTTGCTAAATCAAAGTTTGATGTCGAATCAATATTGACTACGGCAAGTGATTTAAAATACACAAAGGTGATTAAAAATCGGCTAAAAGAATGGCTTGCTGAGCCACCAGAAGATTTTGTCAGGTTGCTAACCTCCGATTTAATCGGTTCAAAAAGATTTACACCAGCGATAAGAGATCAATTTACAAACATTACCAAATACGCCGCTGAGATACTTCTTGCCGACAAAATCAATGAAAGGCTAAAAGGTGCGATGGCTCCTGATTTGCCAGCATCAAAACCGGCAAATATTGATAATATGGCCGCCCAAGAAAATACATCTTCCGCATCCAGTGAGCCACAGATTGAAACAACCCTGGAGGAAATTGAGGGGCTGCATTCTGTAAGGGCTATTCTGCGGACGCTCGTGAATCCCAAAAGAATCGTTATGCGTGATGCTTTAAGTTATTGTGCCATACTGCTTGATGATAATAATAGAAAGCCGATTTGTCGACTCAGGTTTAACAACACCAAAAACTTAAGGGTGGGATTATTCAATGAGAAAAAAGAAGAATATATAGAAAGTCTTGAATCTGTAGATGATATTTTTGGATTTAGTGAGCAATTGGCTGCTACGTTGGCACTTTATGTCGATGAAGAAAAGTCAAAATAGTCTTCTACTTTTTTAGAGAATTATCCCGGTTCAGTAAATATTTCCAAGTTATGATTTAGCATAATAGGAGGAGTCGTCAGATATATCATGAATTTAAATAGAATGCCTCCCATAAAATCATTAATAGTGGTAATTTTCTGGGAGAAATTTGGTAAATTTTATTGCTGATAATAATTGTCAAGTCTTAATTTTTCTATATTGTATTGCTGTACTTATTACAGTTATGTCCCGTAAATTAAAATTCCAGATGAACAGGAATTTCATCACCTGTGCAGAACCTTCATACAATGATCAGATGTTAGTAGCCATCGATATTACTACTCGTAGGTTAGGAATATGGCGCTTTGGCCAAGCAGTCAGTGCCTAGTGCTCACCATGATGGATTCACCCGGAATACTTGCCGTTCAATCACCTTCCCCATAAACTTTCTACCCATCAAGACCACACGAAAGAACTGGCCATGGCCGTCTTTGTGCTCAGTATCCGCGATTAATGGGGCCATCACCCTTAGCGTTCGTTGATAGTCACCATTGGATGTGCCAATTTCCTTTAACTATAAACGCCTGGCGATACACCGGGAAAATGACATGAAAGTGCAACAATGTGAAAAGCTTCTCAAGGTACTCCAAGCCCGTTTTGAGAAAAACATGGGCCGCCACAAGGGTCTCGAGTGGGCCAAGGTGCAGGCCCGGCTGGAGGCCGATACCGGCAAGTTGCGCTCTCTCCAGGATATGGGGGATACGGGCGGGGAGCCGGATGTGGTGAGTTATGATAAAAAGACCGGCGAGTACATCTTCTATGACTGCTCCGCGGAGACCCCCAAAGGCCGCCGAAGCGTGTGCTACGACCGTGAGGGGCAGGAGTCCAGGAAGGAGCACAGGCCGGACAATAACGCTGTGGATATGGCTGCCGCCATGGGTATCGAGATATTGACGGAGGAGCAATATCGCGGCTTGCAGGCGCTGGGCGAGTTCGACCTCAAGACGTCCAGCTGGGTAAAAACATCCCCGGATATCCGCCAGTGTGGGGGAGCCTTGTTTTGCGACAGGCGCTACGGCCATGTTTTCGTCTATCATAATGGAGCGCAATCATACTATTCCGTCAGGGGATTTCGCGGTTTACTCAGGGTCTGAATTGCGGGCGCTACCACTGGCCGCCGTCGTTGGCGGCTTGAAGGTGGCGGTGGATATCGGCTTTTGGCCACCTGGGCTATGCTGCTGTGTTGACCATTTCACCCAGGTCTGGCATTGGCGGTGAGCATGATAATCATGCGCATGACCAGGATGAGATAACCGTGAGTCTTCTCTGGAGGAAGGTTTGATAAAGCGAACACGCTGGAGGCTGAGTAGCCTCTTTGTTGTCTTGATGATACTTGTTGCCCTGGCGATGCTGCTCAACAGTTTTTACGCGAGTTATCGTGTCCAGCGGCAAACACTCATCGATAATACGCTTGAAGCCAATCACATTTATGCTGTGAAGCTGGCATCGAGTACCGAAATTTTTCTTCGTGCGTCCATGCAGCGGCTTGCTTACAGTGCGTCTTTGCAATCGCATCAATTTGACGACGATCAATTCCTTGCCGATGAAACCCAGCGTCTGTTGATGGAGACAAACAGTTTCAACTCGATTGCCGTTATTGATAGGGATGGCGTTGTAAAGGCCTCGGCCCCATCGAATCTTGGCGTCAACGGGATCAAACTGGACTCGGAGGAGGTCCGGCAGGCCTTGCAGCGGCGTCAAACAAATATTTCCAAACCTTATGTGTCGGCAATCAATAACCTGATCGTCTCCATATCCGAACCCATTTTCAGGGATGGGGAGTATCAAGGTTATGTTGGCGGGGCCGTATACCTGAATAAAAGCAACATCCTGCATACTCTCCTGGATGAGCACTATTACAGGAACGGTTCCTACATTTACGTGGTGGATGGTAACCGGCGCCTTCTATACCACCCGGAAAAGCAACGCATAGGAACGGTCGTCGACGATAACGAGCTGATGAGCAGGATGGCTGTCGAGCGCGACGGTTCACAGCGCATTGTGAACAGCCAGGGGATAGATATGCTGGCGGGATTTGCCGTCATTCCTGCAACGGGATGGGGAATCGTCGCCCAGCGTCCCGTCGAGGAAACCGTCGCGCCATTGAAGGGATCGATCCTGGCCGTTGTCGTGAACGCTGCCCCGCTTGCTGTGGTTATCTGCATACTGGGCTGGTGGCTGGCGAGGGTCATTTCCCGCCCGCTCGAGCTGCTGGCTATCCAGGCCCGGCGTATGAATGAGCCGGATACGGCCAATCACATCCGGCATGTCAGGTCCTGGTATTTCGAGTCCGCCGAATTAAAGCGCGCGATGCTCGTCGGGCTTGGCTTGCTCCATGATCGTATCGGCAAGCTCAGCCGGGATGCGGAGACAGACTCGATGACTGGCCTGCACAATCGGCGCGGCCTTGAATCCCTGCTGGAGTTGTGGGTATCCCAGGAGCGCGGCTTTGCCGCGATCACCCTTGACGTCGACCACTTTAAAAAGGTGAATGACCAGTATGGCCACGATGTCGGCGACCAGGTGCTCATCAAGCTGGCAGAGATGATGCGGGATTGTTCGCGTGAGAATGATGTGTTGTTTCGGGTCGGTGGTGAGGAGTTCCTGATGCTTCTGCCGGATACTTCGCTGGAGGCGGCGAGACTTGTCGCCGAGAGGCTCAGGCAGAAAGTCGAGCAAACTCCCATACAGGCAATCAGCGTTACCATATCGTTGGGGGTCGCGCTCTGGATGCCCGAGATGAAAGATGCTTCACAGGTATTGAAGAACGCGGACCAGAAACTCTATGAAGCCAAATCCGCGGGACGTAATTGTGTCCTCATACACGAGGTTTGATCAGCGAAAATCCAAATAACCTTGGGACTGGCGGCGATGCAATCACATCCCCGCCAGTCGTTTACCAGGGTAAACCTTTCTCCTTGCTGAACCTACAGATGCGTTGGCACAGCGCCGGTCAGCTCGACTTCATACTGCAAGCCGATCGAATCCGGCGTGCTTGCCGTGCTCTCAAACGCATTGAAGAGGTACAGGTTGTTGGGCGTATTGGCGACCACCAGGCTGACTTCTTCATTGCTGGCAACCGTGGCGCTTCCGGTGCCGCCCGCCAGGTCCACGTAGCGTACATTCCCTGAGTTGGTGTTGCGGATGCTCAAGGTCGCGGTGAAGTTGCTGTCGCTCAACCCGTTGCCGATGTTGGTCACCCTCACGCTGACATTGCCACCGGTGACGTTCAGCGGTGTGATATTGGCTCCCGCATACAAGGGCGCACGGTCAGCCTTGACACGGTAACGCCCACTGCCGAGCGATGTCAGGTTGGCATAGGCGCGCGATCTGAAGCCGCTGTTGTTGCGGGTGTTCATATAGCGTGCCTGTGCTTTGGGGTGACCGATATCCAGGTACGCCATGCGTGCCCAGTAGCGTCCGACCACACGTTGCGCAGGCACGGGCGATGTCAGCCGCGCCAGGACATGCAGCGGTGTTTCATTGTTGCGCAGATGGTTGCGCATCAAATCCGGTACCGCCATCCGCCCGAGGCCGGGATACTGGTCGGGGTTGTTGGTCAGGTAAGTCAGGAAGGGCCAGGCCTGGTAATAATTGCGGGTGCTGACAATCTGCAAATGTGACAGCGCGATATTGGCTTCCAGGTCGATGATGGTGTCTCTGGCAACCTGCAAGCCTTTTCTTGCGCGAACACTTTCACACAAGGCATCGGTGTTGTAGGTATCCGCCACCCAGTTGGCGACCGTTTCCCACCAGGCGCCGGTGCGTCCCTGGTCCACCCAGGTGTAATCGGTGTAAGTCAGGCTGTGGCCAAACTCGTGCACCGCGGTTTCGGGACGGTTGATCGCATTATCGCGGAACTCGATAAAACTCAGGCGGTAACGCGCGTCAGCGCCCATGGCGCCACCCGCGTTGAGCGTGGTGGTGGAATAGAGGTTCATCTTGTAATAGGGGCCGCTGTTGGCATTTGCCGATAAACTCGTGGAGCGGAAGCCCCACTCATTCACAAAGCATTCATAGGCGGCCTCCAGGTGGGACAGGCCAAAGGCGATCTGGTTGGCGGCGACATTCGCCAGGTTGCCCTGTCCACCGTTCAAGCCATTGCCACCGTAGTAGGCGCGGAAACGGTCTGAATCCATATACAGGGAGTTCGAGGTCGTCACTCCGAAGCGTGAATACTCCGTGGTGATCGCCTGATAAGGCACTGGTCCACCGACATTCCCCGAACTGCTGGAAGAACTGGAACTGCTGCTCGACCCCGGATTGCCGGAGGCAGTGCCGAACACGCGCCACTCGAGAATGCCGGTGGACTGGAAGGCATTGCGCATGGACACGCGCAGGCGGCGTGTTTCGATACCGTTCAAGCTCAGCTGATTGAACGCGTCCTTTAACAAGGGAACATCGCCCGCATAGAGCCAGCTGCTGCCGTCCCAGTATTCGATATAGGCGTTGGTCGGCACCAGCACACCGCCATTGTCATCAAACCAGTAAATCTCCGTGCGGTCGAGGCGATAGTTCTGTGGCCATTCGTATTGTACCCACTGTGTGGAATTCGGATTGTTCCAGTTGCCATAAGCACCCCTGGATTTGTCATTGGAATGGGCCGGGTTACTATTATCGTTCACCGCGCTCAAGGTCTCCCACGGCGATACAAAAGATGTGGTGGCCGTCGCCGAGAGCGCGATGTTGGTGCCGCCGGTGGCCGCTGAACTGCTGCTCGATGACGGCACTGAACTGACGCTCGATGAGGAAACGACACTGCTGCTGGAGGACGACGCCGAACTGGACGAATTGCCATTGACGGCACACAACGCCCCATGGATTTGCGGCACCTCGACAGCGCCGCCATTGGTAACGCCCTGGATGCCAAATTCCACGGACTGGCCGGGTGCGATATGCCTGTTCCAACCCGCGTGGCCGGCGGTATAGCTGCCACTGAGTTCGGCATTCCAGGCGTTGGTCACCGCGTTGTTGAGGTAAGACCAGCTGACCTGCCAGCCATCGACGGGTACGGGGGTGGTGTTGGTAATCCGTATCGCCGCCGTAAAACCTGATCCCCACGAATGGGTGACCTGGTAACGGCACTCAGCAAAAGCGATGGGGGTAAACAGCAGGCAACCTGCTGTGATGCCTGTGAGGAAAAGCGAACGGTAATGTGTCGAAAGGCGAGATGTTATAAGGCGAGATGTCATAAAAAGTCCCTCTGCCGTGGCGTGGGCCCGCGGCGTCCGTTGTGTAGATGATGTTGATTGGGGAAAACAGCTATTTTTATGTATAAAAAATGATTTGCCAGCAAATCATTCGGGCGGGATGGTAGCAACTCGGTGGGAAGGGAGCGTGATCGAGTGCGCAGAATCCGTGGTCTGCGCCTAAGTCATTGTCAAGCTGTGACCTGCTCCAAAAGGCCAGGAAAGGGCCGCAGCGCGGCCGGGGAAGGTGGATGGGTAGGCGGCTATACAAGGTGGAAGAGTCGGTAAGGCGGGCTTATGCTTTCTGTATCCAATGTGTTTATCCATGGAGTTGGCGCGAATTGCATGCATCGCAAACGGATCTGAGGCAGGAAAGGCCGCCCGGTTACCAGCCGATACTCATCATGTTCATCCTGGTACTGGCCGCCAGCCTGTTGGGGATAGCTACCCGCCCGGCTGGCTTTCTCGCCAGTATCTGGCCTGCCAATGCCCTGATGCTGGGTGTTTTGTTGCGCGTGCCAGGCGCTGCGCGCTGGAGCGGGTGGGTTGCCGCCGCGGCTGCCTTCATGACAGCGGACTTGCTGACCGGGGCAAGCCTGTTCAAGGCGGCGATCCTCAACACCGCCAATCTTGTCAGTGTCGCCTTCGCCTATTTCATATTGTCCCGGTTGCCAACGGAGATGATCCGGCTGCGCCAGCCGGTCGCCATGCTGTATATCGTCCTGGCGGCGGCGTTTGGCGGTGCTGCGGCGGGTGTGATAGGGGGATTTGCCAATCCGTTGCTGTTCCATGGCAGCGTCCTGACCGGCTTCATGTTCTGGTGGATAACCGAGATGGTCAATTATGTCGCCATCCTGCCGATCTTCCTGTCGGCGCCGTCATGGCGGACCTTGACGAAGGTGATGTGGATACGCAACTGGACATTCAGAAGGCATGACGTACTGCCGGCGCTGGCGGTTGTGGTGTCGTGCGTGGCGGCCTTGTTCATTGGTGGTCCGGGAGCGATCGCCTTTCCGGTGTTGGCGCTGCTCTGGTGCGGGCTTGTCTATCCCGTTTTTCCAACCGCCATCCTGACGTTGCTGTGCAGCCTGTTTGCCCTGGTCAGCATCTTCCATGGGCATGTATCCAGCTACGCTGAAGGCATCGACAAAATTGCGTTGTTTTCCATCCGGCTGGGGGTGTCGGTGATTGCGATTGCGCCCATCATGCTGTCGATCGTCATGCGCAACCGCAACGAGTTGCTGGCAACACTTCGCTACATGACGACGCACGATTCGTTGACGGGTGTCGGTAGCCGGGCCGCCTTTCGTGAGGATGCGGAAAGGATATTGCGCGAGGCGTGTCATCCCCATGCGATCATGATGATCGACCTCGATCACTTCAAAACGATCAACGATACCCATGGCCATGGGATTGGTGACGAAGTGCTATGCGAGATCGCCCGGCGCATCAGCGCTTGCCTGAGACCGGTCGACCGGCTCGGTCGCATGGGCGGCGAGGAGTTTGCGGTCATATTGAAAAACTGTTCGCTCGCGGACGCGCAAGAGATTGCGGAACGAATTCGCGCAACCGTCGCCATGCAGCCTGTCGTCACCAAAAGCAATGTGCCCGTTCCCGTCACGACCAGCATCGGATTGACGTTTGCCGGCTCACCGGACCGCAAGCAGCTGGATGCGCTGCTCGCCGAGGCCGACTCCGCGCTCTACCGGGGCAAGCAAAACGGACGCAACCGGGTGGAGACGGCTGCTCACTGATGTG
This sequence comes from uncultured Cellvibrionaceae bacterium, assembly GCA_964456865.1. GTDB lineage: Bacteria > Pseudomonadota > Gammaproteobacteria > Pseudomonadales > Cellvibrionaceae > Cellvibrio. Next base: position 38,021 of record CAYWCW010000030.1, on the reverse strand, counting down.
CGCGACACATCGAAGCAACGTCCCTGTTGACCAGGCCCACCGATATCAGGCCAATACCTTCAAGCGGTAATCGCCCAGCAGCGCCTCTTCCGTCGGGCTGATGTAGGGCTTGGCATTTTCATCCAGCATATCCAGTACCGCTGCCGCCACCTGTTCGATCAACACCATGTTTTCTTCCAGGTCGGGGCCGCAATCGCGGTTCTCGTCCATGCGCAGCATGGCATTGAAGTGTTGCAGGCAGGGAATCTTGTACTGATCCAGAAACACACCCACACAGGGCAGTACCAGGCGGCGGGCGGCGCGGATGCGGAATTGCGCCTGTATCTGCTGGTTGAGCGCCTGGGCCTTGAGCAACATGGGATTGAAGCGGCGCACCGCCTCGACATTGGTAAATACGCGGCGGAAAAACAGCAGCGAGAGCACGCCCCAGTAATAGGTGTAATCCCACAGCAGCTTCAGGCCCATCAGGCGCCGGTCGCCAAAGCCGCCATAAATGCCGGTGTAGAGCGAGATGGTATTGTCGTAGATGGATTTGAAGATCTTGTCGTAGACCATGGCCCGCAATGTCACATCTTCGCCCTTGAAGCTGGAGGTGACCAGGTCGACAAGAAAACTGTTGCCCATGGCGATGAAATCGCTGCCCGGTGAATAGAAAGGATCAGCGAAGCGGCCGGCTTCGCCGGTCATGCCCCAGCCGCTGCCATCGAACACCTGTTTGCAGTCATAGGAATAGTTGCGCAGGCAGACAAAGTCCAAAAAGTTGGCGCCTTCAATCGCTTCAGCGTAACGCGGCTGGTGTATGCGCAGCCAGGCCATGGCGGTGTCGACATCGGTGATGCCGCTTTCTTCCAGCGCCTGGTCATCCATCACGATGCCGACGCTGGTGTTGCCGGAACCCAGGGGAATGACCCAGGCCCAGTAGCCGGGACCGATCAGGTGGTTGGTGCTGAGCCAGCGCTGCCCCGGCGGCTGGCAGCTGTCGCGCCAGGCCTGGTTGTCGCTCCAGTCGTCGAGGATGATGCGCCGGTCCACGCGGAACCAGACGGCGTTGGCGCGGTGGTCGTTGTCCTTGGCCAGGCCCCGGTCATTTTTGATCAGCGATGCGCGCCCGGCGGCATCCAGCAGCCAGCGGCAGCTCAGGTTCAGTTCGGCATCGGGGGTGCGCACCCGCACCTGCTTGAGCGGCCCGTCCAGGTTCAGTTGCTGGATGGACGATCCGGGCAGGACCTCGACGCCGACGGATTGTACTTTTTCCGCGAGGTGGTTCTCGATATCGCCCCGGTCCAGCTGGTAGGTGGGAACATCGAAAACCTTGCTGGCGCCCAGCTCGTCCTGCATCGAAAAATCGGCCTGGGGTTTGCCGAAGAAAAAGCGCAGGCCGAATTTATACAGGTGGTCATCGTGCAGGTGCTGCCCCAGACCCAGTTCCCGTGTCAGCCAATGGGCGGCGATCTCCACGGTGGACTCGCCCACCTTGGCGGTGGACCTGGGGCGGGGGAAAAAGGCTTTTTCCAATACCAGTATGTCCAGTTCCGGGCGGGCGGTTTTGAGCTGCAGGGCCAGGCTCAGGCCGGCCAGGCCGCCGCCGGTGATGATCACGTCGCGTTGGTTTTTCATTATGGGATTATCCATTGGAGGCCCAGGTGACGTCCGGGGCTGAGTGGGAGACACGTGGTCAGGGATTGCGTTGGATTCTGTTCCGCTGCGGCCAGCAGGTCCAGCAGGCTGAGTAGGCGCGCAGCCGGGTTCTTGCGGTGCAGGTCGGCGAGGGCCGGGTGGCGGGGCAGGCGCGGTGCGCCGGCCGTGGCTTGCGGATCGAGGCGCAGCAGGGGGCCTGTTGCCGGGTAGTGCCCGGGGCACAGCAGCATAGCGGCGGCAAAGGGTTGGTTGCAGGCGAAAATCTGGCGGTAGCTGGCATGGGCCGGTGTATCGAAGAGCGTGACCAGCACGGGTTCATCTTGCTGCACACACTGGATGGCGCCTTCGAGCAGTGCCAGCGCGGCGGTGTCTTCGTAGGCGGCGATGGAATTGGCGGACTTCATGCAACCGCTGCTGATGGTCCAGTAGCCGGCGGCGGCGTTGTGCACCGAGTTGTGGAATTTGGTGGGCGAGAGCTGTTTGAGTTCGGTGGTCAGCTCGCGGCACATGTAGTCGGTGATTTCCGTATCGCCCAGGCCGGAACCGAACACACAGGCCACATCGGCGGCGGACAGTCCAGCCTGTTGCAGCGCCTGCCAGGAAACCTCTACCGCCATTTTCACCGGCAGGGGCGCGCGGCGGCGCTCGTTGGCGGGGATGACCTGGGGCGAGGGATTGGCAGCGGGTGGCAGGTCGCCGTCGACCGGTGATTGCAAAAGTCCGCGCAACTGCGGCCAGTCAGTGAAGCCGGGCCCCCAGGCGCCCAGGCCCGCGATACGGCAGAGAAGTGGGGATGCGGTCACAGGCGGGTCACTCCGGGTCTGACAGGGTGCTGAAAATCAGGCAGGCATTGTTGCCGCCGAAGCCAAAGGAGTTGCTCATCACATGCCGCAAGGGCCGCTGGCTGCCATCGGGGGACAGCGCCAGGGCGATCTCCGGGTCGGGCTCTTGCAGGTTGAGCGTTCCCGGTGTCCGGCCGGTACGCAGGGCATCCACGGCAATCAGTGCTTCGAGGATGCCGGCCGCGCCCAGGGTGTGGCCGGTCCAGCCTTTGGTGGAACTGGCGAGCATGCCGGGGCCGAAAAGGCGCGCCACCAGGTTGCCTTCGATATGGTCATTGGCCCGGCTGGCGGTGCCGTGGAGATTGATATAGCCGATATCCGCCGGTTGCAGTCCGGCGCGGACCAGGGCCTGCTCGATGGCCAGGCGCGCGCCTTCGCCCTCCGGATGCGGATGGGACATGTGATGGGCATCGGAGCTCTCGCCATAACCGGCGAGACGGATTGGCAGGTGATGAGTTTCACCGGCGCGCACCAGCAGGGCAAAACCGGCGGCTTCGCCCAGGTTGATGCCATCGCGCCCGGCATCGAAGGGACGGCAGGGCCGGGTGGACACCAGTTGCAGGGCGTGAAAACCCTGGAGCACGCTCAGGCACAGGCTGTCGGCGCCGCCCACCAGCACCGCATCCACCAACCCGGCCCGCAGCCAGCGGGCGCCGGTGGCAAACACCTTGGCGGACGAGGAGCAGGCGGTATTGATGGTCAGGTTGGGGCCGTCCAGTCCCAGGCGGTGTGCCAGGTAAAGGCCGGGCGCATGGGGGTTGAGCACCTGGTCTTGCAGGTAGTCGTCGGGCAGGCGGCCCTCCGCATCCAGTTCGCGGTAGGCGGCTTCGCTGCGGTCGATGGACGAGGTGCTCGATCCCATGACCACGCCGATACGCTGGCTGCCGAATACCTGCCGGAGGTTTTCCAGGGAATCGAGCAGGCTGCCTTGTTGCAGGGCCAGGTCGATCAGAGCGTTGTTACGGCTTTGCCAGCGGGTTTCTTTCTCGGGCCAGGTGTACTGGTCCAGTGCCGGGATGGCGCCCACCCAGGTATCCAGCTCGGAGTGGGGGAGGCGGTTGGGCGCCAGGCCGGAGCGATTCTCGGCCAGTGCCCGCGATAGGCTGCCCATGCCCAGCCCGGCCGCGCAGATGGCTTCGTAATCGACTAGAACAATATCCTGCAAGGTTCCCGGGCCTCTTGTGGGGAATCGTGTCGTGATTCAAAAAATGGCTGGCGATTATAAAGAGCCGTTTTCTAAAAAGCATCCGAACAGATCAAACCCACAGGATTCAGACCAACCGCAGAAACCCGCCATATGCGGGGTGTGGGGGAGTGGCAAGGGGAATCCGGCTGCCCGGGAATCAGAACAGATCCGTGAAGATGATGCCCAGGCCGACGACCCGGGTCTTGTCATCGTAGTCGATCAGGCTCTGGCCGTAGCCGTCGAAGTATTTCAGGTAACCGCGCACCTTGGGCGTGCGCTGGGACAGGGGGAAGCTCCAGCCCAGTTCGATCGCGCCGTAATTATTGGAGCGCAGGTTGTTGCGCACCATGATGCTGAAAATGTCCCTTTTGCGCTGATAGGCACCGGCAAGCTCGAAGTGACCCAGGTATTTTTCGATATCCGGGTTGTCGTCACCGCTGGGATCACCGGGATAGCGCTGGGCGGACTCGGGAATGCGATACCAGGGCGAAAAGGAAAATGCAAAGCGATTCCGCTCGAACACCGAGCGGAGAATGATGCGGTTCCAGCTGCGCGACAGCAGGCCGCTTTGGCCGTTGGACTGATGGTTGAAAATGATATCGTTCGACACATTGCGGAACCCCAGGATTTCCCAGTCGTTGGTAAACGTCAGGATCAACTCCGGCTGGTGATTGGTTTCGCGGAAGGGACGGGAATTGCTGCGGTTGTAGACCTGCCAGAACGACTGGTTGGTGTAAGCCACATACAAGTGGCCATTGTCACCAAAGAGTCCTTCGCGCATGAGGATTTTCACGCTCAACTGGAATTCGGCTTCGATATGTTTCAGGAACGTCAACTGGCTGTCGCCCACCTCGTAGGGGTCGAAATAGGTGTGGTCCTTGTAGGTGATGGGCAAGAGGTAGTTGCGTTTGTGCGGCGTCAGCAAAAAGCGGTTGGTGCGTGTCAGCGCCTCGATGGTCATGCGTTCATCCAGCAGGCGGGGACCGGCAACCTGGGATGACGCCTCCTTGTCGGCCTCGATGGTTTCCTCGGTCAGCGTTTGCTGCTGTTCCAGCATTTGCTGGCAGGCGGCTCTGAGTTCGGAAATCCGGAGGTTTTCAGACGCGCCGGTGACGCTGGCCCGCAGGCATTCATCGAGGGTCAGGGCGTTGGTGGTTGGTACATCGTTCGCGCTCAGCGGAAGGGCGTATGACAACAGCAGACCGATCAGGGTGGTGGTGAAAAGGTGTTTCGTGCCAAGTATCGTCGAGGTGGGCATGCATAGCGTCCTTAGGTATCACTAACCTGCATTCTAGCAGTCCCCGCACTCACGGCCAGTCATCTTATTGTTTCAGTTTTTTGTCAGGCGCCTGCCAGCCAGTAATCGATATCCTCGAGGTGCCAGGCATCCAGCAGTTGCAAGCCATCGTCTATCACCCGGAAATACACCTCGATGATATCCGACGCCAGATTGAACAGGCGGCTGCTGTCGGCGGTGATGGCGCCGCCGCCCAGAATGTCCTGTTCCACCAGGTTCAGCAGGAACACCAGCTTGAGTTCATAGCTTTTCAGCGGCGCCAGGAGGCGACTGTCCTGCTCCAGCAGGGATTCGAGGCGTTTGCCCTGGTAGTGCAGTTTTTCGTTGTTGATCCGGGTGCATTGGATGACGTAGCGCAATTTGCTGTCGTGGGGATGATCGCAGGCCCCCACGGCGGCGGCATAGGTGGACAAGGCGCGGATGCGGCCCAACTGCTCGACCACCGCGGGCATCTGGCGGCTGGAGAAATGAATGACTTCCAACTGGCGGAAGCGTTTGGGGTAACCCGCGCCATCGACATTGCTCAGGACTCGCTCGCTGTGGTTGTCCAGCAGGTTGTTGAGGGGATGTTCCAATTGGCGACCCAGGGCGGCCAGCATGCCCAGCAACTGCTCGATCAGGTGGCAGTGGAGTTCATAATTGTCGATGACGGCATCCTGCTGCCAATCACGGCTGATGCTGACCCAGGCGTTTTGCAGGTTGCTCCGGTCGCGGTCGTTGAGCGCATCCGTCTGGTTGGCGAATGACTGGAGAAATGAAAGCCGCCGTTCGAGTTGCCGCTGCAATACGTCGAACGGATCGCGGAAGGCGTTGTTGCCTCCCAGCAGCGCCATGCTCATGCCGCGGTGGCGCTGCACGTCGCGGATCATCTGCACCAGTTGTTTCATCAACAGGAGATTGTCCTGGCGTTGGCGACAGAGGTGGCAGAAGCGATGGAATGTGTCCTGGTCTGTGTCGACCAATGGTGCGGCGAATGGACTCTTATGTGCCTTCATGGTGCGAGAGTGATGCCCTGAATCAAAAAAATCGTGCCTGATGCCGGAAAATACGTGTGCGGTTGGTGCACGGGATCTTGCCTGACCTTATCAGCAACAGATCAGCAACAGCTGTGCCATGCGGGATGCGATTTATCCACGGTATCCCGGACTGGGCTGGCTATACTCATTGCCAGTCAACCAGGTCGATGAGGTCAATCATGAAGGTATTAACACTGTGCGGCAGCCTGCGCCAGGCATCATTCAACCGTCAGCTGCTGGCGGCGGCGAGGCAGGCGGGACCTGCCGGTATCGAGTGGGTGGATGGGGATGTCGCCGGTTTGCCGCTTTATAACGAGGAACTCGATGGGGAGCAGAAACCGGCGGCGGTCGCGAGACTCAGGCAGCAGGTGACCGAAGCCGATGCCTTGCTGATCGCCACCCCCGAATACAACTACAGCATCCCGGGCGGGCTCAAAAACGCCATCGACTGGATATCGCGTCCCGGTTTCAAGTCACCCATGGTCAATAAGCCCGTTGCCATCCTCACGGCGTCCATGAGCCCGGTCGGCGGCGCGCGCGCCCAGACGGACCTCAAGCATGTGCTGCAAGCCATCCTGGCCCGCGCCTACCCGGTTCCAGAATTCCTGCTGCCCCAGGCACACCAGGCTTTTGATGAGCACGGCCGGCTCAGCGACGAAAACACCCAGCGCCTGACGCGCTTTCTCCAGGGCTTCCACGACTGGGTCGGCAAGCGCTGATCATTGCCAGCCGGCGGCACTGGTAAAGAATACGGAACTGTTAAGGAATGTTAGATGCGTGGATTGGCGGGATGCGACCATCTAAAGTTCAATATGACTATAACAAGAGGCACTTTTTATGAGTATTTCTCGCCGTAAATTTCTGTGGACCGCTGCGGCGCTGGCGGCTGCCAGCCAACTCAAGGCCTGTGCAATAAACAGGGCCGCGGCGGCGACAGGCATCAAGGATGTGTATAAGGATGATTTTCTGATCGGCACCGCCATCAGCAATGCGACCCTGGAAAGCCAGGACAAGACGATGCTGGACATGATTCTCCGCGAATTCAACGCCATTACCGCTGAAAACTGCATGAAGTGGGAGCCCATCCGTCCACGGCTGGATCAGTGGAACTGGGAACTGGCCGACCGGTTTGTGGATTTTGGCGTGCGCAACAACCTGTACGTGGTCGGCCACACCCTGGTCTGGCACAGCCAGGCGCCAGCGCACATCTACCTGGATGCCGAAGGCAAGCCCAATGGCCGCGAGGCGCAGCTGAACGTAATGGAGGAGCACATCCGTACCCTGGCAGGCCGCTATAAAGGCAAGATCGATGCCTGGGACGTGGTCAATGAAGCTGTGGAAGACGACGGCTCCTGGCGGCAGACCGGCTGGTACAAAGCCGTGGGGCCGGATTACGTGGCGCACGCGTTCAAGCTGGCAGCCGAGGTGGACCCCAAGGCCAGGCTGCTCTACAACGACTACAACACCGCCCTGCCCAAAAAGCGCGATGCCATCATTTCGCTGGTCAAGGGCGTTCAGCAGGCGGGTTCACCCATCCATGGCGTGGGCATGCAGGGGCACATGAGCCTCAGCCACCCGGACCTGGCCGAATTCGAAAAATCCATCATCGATTACGCCAGCCTGGGGGTGAAGGTGCACATCACCGAGCTTGATATCGATGTGCTGCCGCTGGTGTGGAACCTGAGCGCCGAGATTTCCAACCGGTTTGAATACCGCCCGGAGATGGACCCTTTCCGCGACGGCCTGCCCGCCGAGCAGGAAGAAGCGCTGGCCGCCCGTTACGAAGCGGTCTTCAACATCCTGCTGCGCCACCGCGACAAGGTTGAGCGGGTCACCACCTGGGGGACGACCGACGGGGAAACCTGGCTCAACGACTTCCCGATCCGGGGCCGTGTGAACTACCCCCTGCTGTTCGACCGCAATCGCCAGCCCAAGCAGGCTTACCACCGCCTGATCGAGCTCAAGCGGGGCAAATAACCCGGCTGACCCTTTCTCCAGGCGCCGGCAACGGCGCTTTTTTTTGCCTGGATTGCCTGTTCGGTTACCCGCCCGGGCGATTCGCTGGCGCCCAGCTCCCGGCGTTTATGGCGCACCTTTTGGCACACCTTTTCACCCCGGATTGGTTGAATCGTTGTATTGCATAGGTGAAAATTTTATCATATGATAAAAATTCAAATAGTCACTTAAACCATAATTAGTGATTCCCAAGACCGGCTTAAGCCACAAAAATATAAACAAAAAGAGGTCTCTCTGATGCAGGTAAGGACAGTGTCCTTCTGTCGACTGCTCTCCGTTTTCAGTCTGCTCGCCGTGATGGGTTGGGCCGGCTCGACCTTGGCGGCGCCTGCGGATCCCCTGACCCTCTGGTTCGATGCGCCCGCGGCGGATTGGGAGCGCGAAGGCCTGCCAATCGGTAATGGCGCCATGGGTGCCGTCGTTTCCGGTGAGGTGCTCCGGGAGCGCTTGCAATTCAATGAGAAAACCCTCTGGACCGGCGGCCCGGGCGCGCCTGGCTACGACTTTGGCTGGCCGGAAAAGCCTTCCACCAAGGTACTGGCCGGGGTGCGCCGCGAACTCGATACCCGGCACACGCTGACACCCGAAGCCGTCGCTAAACAGCTCGGCCATAAGGTGACCAGCTACGGGGATTATCAGAACTTTGGCTACCTGACACTGGATCACCAGGTGGCGGGCGAGGTGAGTGACTACCGCCGCAGCCTGGACCTTGGCCGGGGCGTGGCCAGCGTCACCTTCAAGGCGGGAGGCATCAGTTACCGCCGCGATTACTTTGCCAGTTATCCCGATGGCGTCATTGCCGTGCGCCTTTCCGCCAGCCAGGCTGGCAGGATCCATGTCACCGCGGGATTCTCGATACCGGATAACCGCAGCGCCGACCTGCGCTTCGGGGATCAGCGGCTGATCGCCAGCGGCGCCCTGCACAGCAACGGCCTGGCTTACGAGGCCCAGGTGCAGGTATTGCCCGAGGGTGGCCGCCTGGTCCGCGGCGAAGATCACTGGCAGGTGGAAGGTGCGGATACCGTTGTCTTGCTGTTGACGGCGGGCACCAACTATCGGCAATCCTATCCCCGCTACCGCGGCGAGCTGCCCGGCCCCCGCCTGTCATCACGGCTGGATGCGGCCAGCCAGAAGACCTACGCCCAACTGCGCGCGCGACACGAGGCTGACCATCAGGCACTGTTCGAGCGGGTCAGCCTGGATATCGGCCAGCGGATGCCCGACATGCCCACACCAGCCTTGCTGGCGGCCTATGGCCGTGGCGACGCGGGTGCGGATCGCGCGCTCGAGGCGCTGTATTTTCAATTCGGCCGCTATCTGCTGATCGGTTCCTCGCGGGCGGGTTCCTTGCCGGCCAACCTCCAGGGCGTATGGAACCACTCCAACACGCCCCCCTGGAATGCCGACTACCACGTCAACGTCAATCTGCAGATGAACTACTGGCCTGCGGATGTCACCAACCTCTCCGAAACCCAGGCCCCCCTGTTTGATTTCATCGACAGCCTCGTGGAGCCGGGCCGCGAGTCCGCACGGCGCATCCTCGGCGCGCGTGGCTGGACCCTGTTCCTGAATACCAATATCTGGGGCTTCACTGGTGTCATCGAGTGGCCCACCGCCTTCTGGCAGCCGGAAGCCGGTGCCTGGCTGGCACAGCATTACTACGAGCATTACCGCTTTACGCTCGACACGGCATTCCTGCGCGAGCGCGCCTATCCGGTCATGAAGGGCGCGGCGGATGTCTGGTTGGACGCGCTGGTGAAAGATCCGCGCGATGGCCTGCTGGTGGTCAGTCCCAGCTACTCGCCCGAGCATGGCGATTTCACGGCGGGCGCGGCCATGTCGCAGCAACTGGTGTTTGACCTGCTGCGCAACACGCGCGACGCGGCCCGGCTGCTGGGCGACAAGCGCTACGCCAGGACGCTCGATAAAACCCTGGCGCGCCTCGATCCGGGATTGCGCATAGGACGCTGGGGACAGCTGCAGGAATGGAAGCTGGATCTCGACGACCCGGAAAACGATCACCGCCATATTTCCCATTTGTTCGCCTTGCATCCGGGCTACCAGATCAACCTGCCACAAGCGCCCGACTTCATGGAGGCGGCGCGCGTGTCGCTGAATGCGCGCGGCGATGGCGGCACTGGCTGGGCGCAGGCGTGGAAAGTCAACCTCTGGGCGCGCCTGCACGATGGCAAGCGCGCACACAAGGTGCTGGGCGATCAACTGCGGCAGAGCACCCTGCCCAATCTGTGGGACAACCATCCACCCTTTCAAATCGACGGCAACTTCGGCGCAACCGCGGGTATCGCGGAAATGCTGGTGCAGAGCCATGCCGGCGAAATTCATCTGCTGCCGGCACTGCCGGCGGCCTGGCCCACCGGTGAGGTCCATGGCCTGCGCGCGCGCGGCCAGGTCACCCTGGATGTGCATTGGCAGGATGGCGCCTTGCAGCGCGCACGCCTCCATACGGGCCATGCGGGGCGCCTGCAACTGCGCAGTTCGCTCTTTCTCAATAAAGAATTCACGTTCACCGATGCGGCCAGCGGCCAGTCGGTGACCTTGGATGGCGAAGGTGATAGCCGCAGTTTTATCGCCGCGCCGGATACCAGCTATCTCTTGTCTGTCGCTGACCCTGACTGAAGGAACAGGTTTTTCACCCCTGTCGGCAATGGCTTTTTCAGGGGTAACAACGTCAGAAATCGGGATGTGGCAATGACGACACAGCTGTGCAGATGGTTTGTTACAGCGGGGAGAGTGCCTAGTAGGGGTGGTTCAACAATAACTGGAGAAAACCATGATAAGCAAAAATAAACCAACGTTCTTGAAAAAGCAGTTGCCCATGTATATCAAAATGGCGTCCAGTCTTTCGCTGGTTGTCGGCACCATGGGTTTTGCTGCACCGAGCATGGCCCAGCAGGGAGCGGATGATTCCATTGAGGAAATCGTTGTATCAGGTCAACGCAGCAGTATCGTATCCGCGCAGCAACTCAAGCGGAATTCAGAAACCATCGTCGATTCCATCGTCGCCGACGATATCGGTAAACTGCCGGATCGCAGCGTGACCGAGGCCCTGCAACGGGTACCTGGTGTAACCATCGAACGTTTCATGAGCATTGGTGATCCGGAACACTTTTCTGCCGAGGGCAGTGGTGTTGCTGTGCGTGGCATGAAGCACGTCCGTTCCGAGTTGAACGGCCGCGACAGTTTCTCCGCGAGCGGCGGCAGAAGCTTGTCGTTCGAGGACGTACCGGCAGAATTGATGGCGGGTGTGGATGTCTATAAAAACCCGTCCGCCGACATGATTGAAGGCGGTCTGGGTGGCACGGTAAACCTGCGTACCAAGATGCCCCTTGATCATTCGGGCCAAAAAGTGTCTTTCAGTGTCAGCGCCAACTATGGTGACTTCATCAAGGAAACCCGTCCTTCCTATTCCGGCCTCTACAGCAACAGCTGGGATACCGACGCGGGTGAATTCGGCTTTTTGATCGATATCGCCTATTCAGAAATTGCCACCCGCACCGATGGTATCTTCAACCGCGCCAGTTTCGCGCGCACCAACCTGGTCGAAGGTCAAACCGTCTGGGTTCCGCGCGGTGCCGACTGGCGTACCATGGAATTTGAACGTGAAAGAACCGGTGGCTACCTGGCATTCCAATGGCGCCCGGATTCTGACTCTGAATTTTATTTCACAGCGTTCCGCAGCGCCTATGAAATGCAATGGAACGAAGATGCCGCGTTCGTCAACAACAACCAGTGGGACATCATCCCTGTCGACGCGGAATATGATTCACAAGGTGTATTCCAGCGCGGCCGCCTGACGGATGAAGCCAATGGCGGCATTCCCTTCGGTGCCGACGTGCGTGCCGCGACACGCGAATCGGTCACCACCGATTTCTCGGGTGGCTACAAAAAAGTCACTGGCAACTGGGAGCTGAGTACGGACCTGCAATACACCCAATCAACCAGCGAAGCCCTGGACCTCACCCTGACTACGGGCGTCAACCTGCCGTACCTGGATCTCGATGTATCGGGCAATATTCCCAAGCTGACAACGGACTCCGCCTACCTGGGTGATCCGTCCAATTATTACTGGGCGTTCAGCATGCCTCACATCGAGGACAGTGAAGCCTCGCAGATTGCCTGGCGAGCTGATGCGCAATACAACTTCGAGGAATCACCAGTCAAATCCATCAAGTTCGGTGTGCGCTATACCGATCGTGAAGCGGAGAACGGCGATATCGGTTATGACTGGAGGCCGATCTATCAGCCCTGGATGATGTGGTGGGCACTGGATGGCAACCTGGGCATTCCGAAGATCGAGGACAGCAGCCAGCTTCGCCTGAACAGCTTCAACAATTTTTATCGTGGCGATTCGCCGATTCCAGCTAATGTTTGGGCACCCAAAGTTGACTTGGCGCTGGGCTATCCAGACAGCATCATCAAGCTGCACAACGATGCTTATGAGCGTGCTATTGCGCTGGGCCATGAAGGCTATGGCAATGCGGTAAGCTATCCCTATCAGCCACGCAACCCGTTTGCGCCTGCCTGGTTCAACACCCAGGATGAGACAACCTATGCTGCTTATGCGTTGATGCGTTTCGGCTTTGAGGATCTGGCGTTGCCGGTGGATGGTAACATTGGTTTCCGTGTTGTCCGCACCGAGATGAGCGCTGCGGGAAGCCGTTCCTATCCCACCAGTGGGCTGGCCGCTCGCTATTTCAACCCCATGTACGATCCCAACTCGGCAGATAACGAGGAGTTTGATCCCATCTCCTTCTCCAAGGAATACACCAACGTCCTGCCAAGCCTGAACCTCCGCGTTACCCTGGCTGACAATCTCTTCTGGCGTGTTGCCTTGTCGCAGGCCATCGCGCGGCCGGAATTCACCCAGCTGAAAGCATTCCAGCAGCTGAGTGCCAACTTGAAGGGTGATTTTGACCAGAATGCGGGCATCGATCCGGAGCCAAGCGACTATGTGCTGACTTCATCCGTGTACAGCAACCCGGACCTGAAACCTCTGGAGGCTGACCAGTTCGATACCTCGCTCGAGTGGTATTTCAACGATCACGGCGGCATGGTACACCTGAACCTGTTCTACAAGGATATCGAGGGCATCATCCGCAACCAGTCTGTTGTCGAAACCCACAATGGTTACGATTATTCCGTCACCCGTCCGGTCAACGCGGGTACCGCCAAGATCAAAGGCTTCGAAGTGGGCTACAGCCAATTCTTTGACAACCTGCCGGAGCCTTTCGACGGTTTGGGTCTTCAGGTCAACTACACCTACATTGACAGCTCAACCAAGGTGCCTTTCACCACACAAGTCGATCCAAACACAGGGAACCTCGCTGTGCTTGGGCCTGTGGATACCGATGGTGTCCTGATGAGCAACAACCTGCCGTATGAAGGTCTCTCCAAAAATGCCTTCAACCTGGTGGGTATGTACGAAAAGGGCCCGATCTCTGTTCGTCTGGCATGGAGCTGGCGCAGCAAATACCTGATGGCCATTGGTCCTAACGGTTTTGATGGTGGTGATGGTGGTATCGATGGCAGTCAGGACATCAGTTACCGCCTGCCAATCTGGAGTGATGACACCGGTCAGCTGGATGGTTCTATCTCCTACAACATCAATGAGAACTTCTCCATTGGTCTGGAAATGAACAACATCACCAATGAAGAAACCCGCACCATCATGCGTCAGAGAGTCGTGGGCAGTCGTTATGCATCGCACTTCGTGAACGACACCCGCTACGCCCTGACGTTGCGCGCTAACTTCTAATATGCGTGATCTTCCCCAACACCCTGTTGTGGTGTTGGGGATTTTATGAAATTTCAACAATACAAATGTTTTTCTTTTTATATTTTTCTGTGTATTGATCAGTGTCACAGGAAGGATGCAAAACGAATTTTTCATGCACTGTTACAGAACTGAAGATTGACTCAGGCTTCTGTGGTAGCGGCATGGCAATGTCCTTCTTTCATCAACACTGAAATTGACAAGTGATTTTTTGACATCAACAGCGGTGATGTCGAAATGCTTTCCTAAACGCCGGACATGACGTGAAGTGAGACATGAATTGTCCGGCTGTTTGCAGTGGAAAGAGCCGTATATGGATGCCGCTATTAGCCGAGCTGGAGCTCTCCTTACAGCGCTTTCCCATCAGTCATGGGGGAGCGCTTTTTTATGGGGCAGGTGTACTCTTGCCGCAGCTTTCTGCAGCAGAGCATGGCTTGGAGTATAGTGTCCCCTCCATTTGGCAACCTGATTCCCACCATGCCCGAAGCCTTTCTGCTAACCCGCCAGTGGCGCGATACCCGCGAGGGTATACAGCTGGATTTCTGGTGGGCCACGGATGCCGGTCCTTGCTGGACCCGTATGACCGGGCAGGAGGTCGCCTTTTTCGTCGCCCGGGACCAGGCGGACCAGGTTGCCGGGTGCCTGGCGGACATGCGGGATTGGCGCATGGCCGAGGTTGGATTGAAAAGTTTTGTCAACCAACCGGTCAACGCCCTGTATTTCCGCCATCAGCGGCGTGCCCGCGAGGCTTTGCAGCGGCTCGGGGCCGCGGCGATCCGCCATTGGGAGGCGGATATCCGTCCGGCCGAGCGCTATCTCATGGAGCGTTTCATCACCGCTGCCGCCTGGATCGACGGAGATGTCAGTAGCGACCAGCCTCAGCTCAATCCGCGTTTGGTACCGGCGGATTACCGCCCCCGGTTGCGCCTGGTGTCGCTGGATATTGAAACCTCCATGGATGCCCGTAGGTTATTTTCCATCGCGGTGTGGGGCGAAGACGTTTCACAGGTGTTCATGTGCGGCGAGGGCGAGGACCAGCCCGGGCTCACTTTTTGTGGCGAGGCGCGCAATTGCCTGCAAGCCTTTTTCACGTGGCTGGCGGATTATGACCCGGATGTGCTGATCGGCTGGAACCTGGTGCAGTTTGACCTGTGGGTGCTCGAAAAACTGTGCCAGCAATCGGGTATGACATTACAACTGGGGCGCGCCGGCCAGGATATCCACTGGCGCGAGGAAGAGGAAACAGGCCGCCATTACGTCATGCTGCCGGGCCGCTTGGCACTCGATGGTATCGAGCTCCTGAAAGCAGCAAACCACACATTCGACAGCTATGCCCTGGAGGCGGTATCGCGCCAGCTATTGGGCGAGGGCAAGTTGCTGGGCGGCAATGACAGGGGGTCGGATATCGAGCAGCTGTTCGCCACCGACAAGCCCGCCCTGGCGGCCTACAACCGGCGTGACTGTGAATTGGTGTGGGAGATTTTTGAACGCCAGCAGCTGCTCCATTTTGCGCTGGAACGCAGCCAGCTGACCGGTTTGTTACTGGACCGCATTGGCGGTTCGGTGGCCGCGTTTGAATACGCCTATCTGCCGCGCCTGCATCGCCGCGGTTACGTGGCGCCCAATCTGGGCGAATTGCAGTCGGACGTGATCAGTCCCGGCGGTTATGTGATGAATTCGCAGCCGGGCATCTACGACAATATCCTGGTGCTGGATTTCAAGAGCCTGTATCCCAGCATCATGCGCACCTTTCTGATCGATCCCTGCGCCTTCTGGCTGGCGGAACACCAGCAGTTGCCGGAGTCGGAAACCGTGCCGGGTTTCAACGGTGCGCGCTTTGCGCGCGAGGGGCACATATTGCCGGATATCATCGCCCAGCTTTCCGCCGCGCGCGACAAGGCCAAGCAGGCGCGCAACGGTCCGCTGTCCCACGCCATCAAGATCATCATGAATTCCTTTTACGGTGTATTGGGATCGACCGGCTGCCGGTTCTTTGATCCGCGTGTGTGCAGTTCCATTACCTTGCGTGGCCACGAGATCATCCAGCGCAGCCGCGACTGGATCGAGCAACAGGGTTACGCGGTCATCTACGGGGACACCGACTCGTTGTTCGTCTGGCTGGAAAATCACAGCCGCGGCCGTTCGATCAAGACGCCGGAACAATGCCAGCGGATCGGCCAGCGCCTGGCGCGGGAACTCAACGACTGGTGGCGCGATTTGCTGATGAAGGAATTCCACCTCGAAAGTGCGCTGGAGATCCAGTTCGAGACGCATTACCTGCGTTTCCTGATGCCGACCATTCGCGGTTCCGAACTCGGTACCAAAAAACGCTATGCGGGCGTGGTGCAGACCCCGGAGGGCGAAGTGCTGGTGTTCAAGGGATTGGAAAGCGTGCGCACCGACTGGACGCCATTGGCGAAGGATTTCCAGCAGGAACTGTATCGCAAGGTGTTCGCCGGTGAGGATTACCAGGATTATGTGCGCGCCGTCACCCGCGCTGTGCTGGCGGGCGAGCGCGATGCGGATCTGATCTACCGCAAACGCCTGCGACGGCAATTGCACGACTACCAGAAAAGCAGTCCGCCCCATGTCCAGGCCGCGCGCAAGCAGGCGCAATGGAGCGGGGTGACTCCCCGCCGCGGCGACTGGATCGAGTATGTGATTACCCTGAATGGCCCCGAGCCCGCCAGCATGCGGCAGAGTGTGATGGACTACCAGCATTATGTGGACAAGCAGCTTGTGCCGGTGGCTGACAGCATCCTGCATTTTCTGGATGCGTCACTGGGGCGGCTGGTGGATGACCAGTTGAGTTTGTTTGTGTAAAAACGCTTTTTTATTCCGGCGAGTCAGGTAAAGTTCGCATTTACTATAAGATATATCCGAGCACCCTCATCCGGGGTATCAACTGCCAAGATCACTCGATAACACCAAAGGACATTCCCATGAAAATTGTTACCTATGCCGCTCTGGCCGGGGCGTTGCTGTTGACGTCCGCCTGCACTACCACCGAAGCGCCGCGCCAGGCCGCACAACAGGACTGGATCGAATTGTTCAACGGCAAGGATATCGATGACTGGACCATGAAATTCGCCGGTTATCCCCTGGGTGAAAACGCGCTCAACACCTTCCGTGTGGAAGATGGCCTGCTCAAGGTCCGCTACGATGAATACGATGAATTCCGTGGCCGGTTTGGCCATCTCTTTCACAAGAGCGGTCCCTATTCCTATTACCTGATCCAGGCGGAATACCGTTTTGTCGGCGAGCAGATCGCGGGTGGCCCGGCCTGGGCCAAGCGCAACAACGGTGTGATGTTCCACACCCAGGCACCGGATGAGCTGCCATTGGAAGAGGGCTTCCCGCTGTCCATGGAAATGCAGCTGCTGGGTGGCGATGGCGAAAATCCGCGCTCCACGGCAAACGTCTGCACGCCCGGCACCAAGATATCCCTGAACGGCGAGCCGCGAGAGGATCACTGCATCGAATCGTCCAGTAAGACTTACCACGGCGACCAGTGGGTCAGCATCGAGCTGCTGGTCCATGGCAGCGAGCGGGTCCAGCATTTTGTCAACGGTGAACTGGTGCTGGAATATACCGACCTGATCAAAGACGACGGCACGCCCCTGGATTCGGGCTACATTGCGGTACAGGCGGAAACGGCTCCCACGGATTTTCGCCGCATCCGTCTGCTGAACCTCGAGGGCTGCATGGATAAAAAAGCGAAAAACTTCCGCAGCTATTTTGTGAAGGACAATCCGGCGGCCTGTGTTTACTGAGGCGGGCCTGGATAGGTGATGCCGCTGCCCGGGCGAGCCAACCAGGCGCCCGGGCAGCCTGTCTCTGGCGGTCATCCGCAATCCCTGCTAGGGTTCTCGCCATCGTAATGCATCCGTGAACCCTCACCATGCTGGAATTCTACAAAAAAGCGCTCCTGGTCCTGCTGGGCCTGGTGGTCGCCAGTGCCTTCATGGCTTATCTGTGTATCGAGCGCACATTTTTGCACCTCGCGCTCCTGCCGGCCGAGGGCAGCCAGCTTGCCTGGCGTGCCCAGGTCGAGACGGATGATTATCAGGGAGGGCTGTCGTCCGCCAGGGTGCAGGATGAGAGTTACAGCCTGGATGTCGAGCTGTTTGTATCGCGGGTGGCCGAGTATCCCTCGGCAGCCGTGTCCCTCGTCTTCCAGGATGGCGAGGGTGGCCTGGCCCACGTGGATCTGTCAGCCTTCAACAGCCTGTCGTTCAATGTCAAATGCGCGCCCGCGAATGTGCTGGGCTTTTCGGTTTATGCTTTTGATGACACCATCACCAGGCCCAACGACTTTCTGACCTACCGGCCTCCCGCGGTCCATTTTTCCTGTGATGAAAACTGGAGCCAGGTCGAGTTGGACCTGACCCGTCTGGAAACCCCTGTCTGGTGGCTGGACAGGTTTCGCCTGAAGCTGTCGATGACCGACTACCAGCTCACGAAAGTCCCCAAGATCATGTTTGGCTCCACCTTCCAGAGTCCAATGGAAGCGGCCAGCCGTGTCCAGCTGACCGAACTCACGCTCAATGGCCGCGACTGGCGCTATATGTACTTGTTGGGCATCTTCCTGTTTGTCGCCTGGAGCGCTTATGGGGTTTGGCTTTTCCGCCAGCATACCCGGGCCCTGGTCAGTGACCTGAGGAGCAAGATCCAGAAAGACAGGCCATTGGTTGCCTACCAGCAGCTGTCGGTGGAACCCCAGCGGGACCGCGACAAGGATGCCATCCTGCGCTTCATGGCCACAGCCTATGCCAACCCGGAGCTGAATCTCGACGCCATGGTGATCTCCATTGGCGTCAGCCGCACCAAGATAAACGACATCCTCAAGGCGGAGCTGGGTTTTACGTTTACCGGCTACCTCAACAAATTGCGCCTTACCGAAGCGGCCCGCCTCCTGGCGGAGGCGAGCGAGGTGAGCATTGCTGAAATCGCCTATTCAGTGGGTTACAAGAACGTTTCCTACTTCAACAAGCTCTTCAAAGAGGAATACGGCTGCACGCCGAAGGTCTTTAAGGCTATTTATGATCAAACATCCATTGATAGTTAACCATGATGGCCGCCGAGGCGAGTGGGCTGGCCAAACTTCAACTTACGGCAAATAAACTTCAACTTTTTGCCTGCTGGTAGGCTTTTTAGGAAAAGTTTTACCTGCGAATCCAGGATTTGCATAGGATCGATTGCTGAACCAGGTCTGGTGTCCTACCAGGAAGCTTTCAGAGATCGCCTATGAGAATAATAAGCACGTTCCCTGTTTTCGAGTCTCCCACGCCCATACACCGGGCGCCCGCTGCGGATGAGTTGATCAAAAGTCATCCGGTAACTCTGTTTTTCACCGCCAGCGTCACCCGGTCTTACGGCCATGGCATCGTGCTGGTGTTGAAACCGCGTGATTCCCTGGCCGGCAATCCGGGAGAGGTCAGATCCCTCCTGGGGTGCGTGGTGGATTGCGCGACCCGCCTGGCAGGGGCCAACGCCATCGGCGTGTGCGACCTTTCGGAATATGAGTTGACTATCCACAGCGAGGCTATCCACGGCGACGCTATCCATGGCGACGCTATCCACGGTGACGCAATGGACGAGACCCTGCTGGTAACGGCTCATATCGAGGCTGTCAGCCCCCGATTCGCAACCTGCCATTGCACTATCCAGACGACCCATGCGCAGACGGCCCATGCGGCGGCCTGCGAGAAATCCCGTCTGATTGCCGAGGCCCAGGGCACGCTGGTCAGGCGGATGGCGGACAAATGATAATCAATAACCTTAGTGAGGTCGGCTTGATGAAAGTGTTGGATACCTGGGTAGTGAAAGTCCTGGTGATGTCAGGTGTTGTCCTTGCCGTCGCCAGCTGCGGTGGGGGAAGTGGTGGCTCTTCCACGCCCGTGTCCTCGGTGCCGGTGGCATCTTCATCATCCGCGCTCTCGTCGTCTTCGGCAGTCGAGCAATCCTCATCGGCATCGTCCGCCCAGGCGCTGCCGAGCTACAACACGAATCCCCTGGCGCCGGACATGACCGGTATGGAAAGCACGGCGGCGCAGATTGCCGGACGCATCCGGGTGGGTTTGAATATCGGCAATACCCTGGAAGCCTACGGGGCCAAATCCGAAACCTATTGGGGCAACCCGAGGATTACCCGCGAGTTCGTCAACTTTGCCAAGCAATCAGGATTCAATGCCATACGCCTGCCAGTGTCCTGGGACCAGTATGCCAACCAATCCACGGGGCAGATAGAACAAGCCTGGCTGGATCGCGTCAAGGACGTGGTGCAGTACTGTATCGATGAGGATATGTACGTCCTCGTCAATATTCACTGGGACGGTGGCTGGCTGGAAGAAAATGTCACGCCGGCCAGGCAGGCGGAAAACAAGGCTAAACAAAAAGCCTATTGGGAGCAGATCGCCACACTCCTGCGCGAGTTCGATGAGCGGGTCATCTTTGCCAGCGCCAACGAACCCAATGTCGATACGGCCGCGCAAATGGCGGTATTGAATGATTATCACCAGACGTTTGTCGACGCGGTGCGGTCCACCGGCGGGAAAAATGCCTACCGGGTACTGGTGGTGCAGGGTCCCTTTACCGATATCGAAAAAACCAACGAACTGATGACCCAACTGCCCACCGATACCATCAGCGGCCGTATGATGGTCGAGGTCCACTATTACAGCCCCTGGAACTACACGGGCATGCAAAAGGACGAGCCCTGGGGCAACCGGTTCTTCTACTGGGGAAAAGATTTCCTCTCCACCACCGACACCGCGCACAACCCGACCTGGGGTGAAGAAGAGCACGTCGATGCCATGTTCGACCTGATGAAAAAGCAATTTGTCGATCAGGGCATCCCCGTCATACTCGGAGAATACGGCACCGGCATTCGCACCCACCTGACGGGCGAGAACCTGCAACTCCATCTGGATGGCAGGGCGTTTTATTTCTACTACATCACCAAACAGGCCATCGCCTACGGCATGTTGCCATTTTATTGGGATATCGGCAGTTTGCTGGACAGACGGAACCTTACCGTATTGGACCAGCAGGCACTGGATGCCTTGATCGATGGTGCGAACGAACAACCGCCGTTCTGGCAAACTGAACACTAGAAATTGTATTGTATGGAGCCTTGAGCCACTCCCCCGGGAGTGGCTTTTTTATGCGTAAGCGGATGTGTTTCTAGTAAGTCGAATTCGGCGTGTGTTCGGGATTGATCTCGCCGTAGACCTCTTCAGGATCGATGTGGTTGATCAATAACGCCTCCCTGACCGCCTCGATATGGTCGAGCACTTTTTGGTAGCGGTCGCCATAATCGTATCTGGTCACCTCTATCGCTTTGGGCATGTAGGTGAAGGCAATCTTCAAGGCCTCGAGGATGGTTTCGTGACTGCTCTCGCTCATCTCAGTTCCTGTCGTTGCTGTCAAAAGGTCAACCGGAGCATAGGTTAACCGGTGGCGTTTTACCAGGCTCCGCTTATCACTCCGCACAAAACAAAAAGCCACCGGGGTGAGCGGTGGCTTTTGCAATGCTGGGGATTTACTGGGCCGGCTTAATGGCTTGGCGCATCCTCATCCTGGCCCTGGAGCGTTGTCAGGTAAGCGACGAGGTCACGCAGCTGATCCTTGGGCAGCAATAATCCCATAGGCGGCATGCCCGAGGTGGTGGCTTCCGTTTTTACGACATCGGCCTTGGCCAGGTTATGCGTCTGATCGCTGGCCACCAGGGTCATGATGGTGGGCGTCTCCGATTCGAAGAAACCTTCGATGCGCTGGCCATCCTTCATGACCGCCGTGATGCGGCCGAAACCGGGTGCGATGCGGGCCATGGGGTCCACCATGGATTCCAGCAGCTGTTCGCGGGTCAGGAGGTTGCCGATGGACGTGAGTTCCGGACCCACCAGGTTGCCGCGCTTGCCGACGATATGGCAGCGCACGCACTGGGCGGTACTGCTGTAACGGAAGATGTTGCGGCCGTTCATGGCATCGCCGCCATAGAGTGCTTCACGGAAAACCTCCATGGGCTTGCTCTTGTCCTTGGTGGCTTCGTATTCCGCCAGCAGGGCAGTGAGTTCCGGTGTGGCAATTTTTTCCGCGGCGGTGACGAGTTCCAGTTGCAGGTCCGGCGCCAATGTATCGTTTATCAACAGGCGCATCTGGTCTTCCAGCACAGCATAGGCTTCGGGTGCCGACACATTTGCCAGTGAAATGAGCGCGGCCTGTTGTTCACCCACAGTGCCTTTGTCCAGCAGGACCTTGTGCATGTCGACCACCTCGGCAACCGGCAGCGACAGGCTGGGTAACAGGCTCAGCGCCGCCATGCGCACACTCTGGTCGCCATCGTTGAGCGCGGCCAGGGTGGCATCGCTCATGCGTTCATAACCCAATTGCTTGAGCGTATTGAGCGCTGCGATGCGCACGGCGGGTGCCTTGTCCTGGCGCAGTACCCTGGCGAGGGTATCGCGGGTATCGGTGAATTGCAGGTCGCCCAGGGCCAGCACCGTTGCTTCGCGCACATCGGCTTCCTTGTCGTTGAGCAGTTGTTCATAAAGTGGACCGAGCGCGAGGCGGGCCTGTTCAGCATCGTTGGTCACCGCGCCTCGGTGCAGGCCGGTCACCCGGTCGAAGATCGAGGATTCACCCCACACGGCCAGGGTCTTGATGGCTTCGGCGCGGAGCTTGCCCGCACCGGAACCTTGCGCATAAGCGGCCAGCCGCTGCGCGTTGTGGGCTTCACCTTCGTAGAGGTTGGCGTTGATGGCCCGGCGAACCAGTGGCTCGTTGTTGAAGCGGGATTGTTCCAGCAACGCCGCCAGTGCGGGCAGGGCGTCCTTGACGAAGTCATCATCACTGATGGCGCGTGCCGCGTTGGTCACCACGAATTCGCTATTGTCTGCCAGGAAACGTGTCAGTTGCGCGCTCTTCAGGCGTCCCAACGCGATCACGGCAGCGACGCGGACGGCTTCCGATGCGTGGGAATGCAGCGCGGCCAGCGCGGCTTCGTCGCCGATGCGGGCCAGGGCGATGGCACCGCCGTGGCGGAGGTAGATATCCTCATCGCGGTTGGCGTCGAGCATGGCAACGATGGGCGCGGTCGCGGCGCGGTCGCCGGTGCGTCCCAACGCCTGGGCCGCGAAGAAACGCACCCGCGCATGCTCGTCGCCGAGCAGCGCAATCAACGGCTCGGTGGCTGGCGCATGGGGCGCGTCGCCGATCATCTTGGCCGCCTGGGCGCGGATTTCCGGATCGGAATCCGTCAGGCTGGGCACCAGCAGCGCACTGTGCTCGCGGTTGGCGCGGGCCAACTGGCCGATGCCCCAGAGGCCGTGGATGCGTTGCAGTTGATGTTCGCGTTGTTCAACCGCGGCTTGCAGGCTGCCGATGTCATTGCGCGACACCAGCTCGAACTGGGCTTTCTGGCGCACGCGCAGGTCGGCGTGGCGCATCAGCGCCAGCAATTGTTCCGGTGCGTGTTCACTGAAATCTGCTGTAAGGTGTTTTTGCGTATCGGCGCGGGCGTCACTGCCCGTGGTGGCGGGGGTGTCAAGTTTCCAGACGCGGCCCTTGCTGCTGCGGCCCCAGCCTTCGATCCAGTCGCTCATGTAGAGCGCGCCGTCGGGACCAAAGTCCAGCCCGGTGCCCTGGATGCCGCGGAACACGACCTTGTCCGAGGCGAGGCTGAAGCCGGCGCCCTTGGGCTCCAGCGTGAAGGCATTGATGCCGGAGCGGGGCGCGGAACCGACAAATTCCACCACCATGAAATGGTCCTGCCATTCGTCGCTCCAGCCCGTGCCCGGATGGTAGACCATGCCGGTGGGGCCGGCGTGGTAAGGCGCGACCGGTGGCAGGATCAGCGCTGACTGCCCTGCGAAATGCGGCTTGTAATAATCCTCATCCATCCACACCTTGTAGGTGTTGTTTTTCGGGTCCCGGTATTTACCCAGCTGCCAGTT
The DNA here is from genome assembly GCA_964456865.1 of uncultured Cellvibrionaceae bacterium. GTDB lineage: Bacteria > Pseudomonadota > Gammaproteobacteria > Pseudomonadales > Cellvibrionaceae > Cellvibrio. Next base: position 14,276 of record CAYWCW010000030.1, on the reverse strand, counting down.
GATGCGCCAGCCGCTGTCGGAGCCGTCGATGAGGTAAACCACACGCTCGTACTCGCCCACATGGTCACCGTCGTTGTCGACGGATACCAGGTTACCGTATTTGTCGAACACGAATTCATGCACGTTGCGCAGACCCGCCGCGAAGACTTCGAAGTTGCTGCCGTCCGGCTCGCTGCGAACCAGGACGCCCTGGTTGGGGTAATGCCAGCGCTTGCCGTCCTTGTCGACGACGCTCGCGCCCACATCGCCGATGCTGTAATAGATGCGCCCGTCCGGGCCCAGGGTCATGCCCGAGAGGCCGTGGCCGCTGAAGCCGATATGCACGTTGAAGCCACGCGCCAGGGATTCTGTGACGTCAGCCTGGCCATCGCCCGTGGTGTCTTTTGCCCGCCAGGCATCGGGGCCGACGGTGAGAAAAACTTCATCGCGCTGGTTGTGGTAATAAATACCGCCCAGCACGTCGGTGACTTCTTCGTTGAAATCGCGCAGGAACAGGCGCGAACTGTTGGCGCGGCCGTCACCGGTGGTGTCTTCCAATACCCAGACTTCTTCCTGGATCACGGCGAGGTCCCGCCAGTCGTGGGAGCCATCTTTGTTGCGGTCGGGAATGCGCTCCTTGTTCCGCTCACTGTTTTCCGGCGCCAGTTCTTTGCGCAGGAAATCGCGGCGGTCTTCCACGGTGGTGAAGGTCATGGAGGGAATTTCCCAATCGGAATAGCCGCGGATATCGAATTCGGAGTTGTTGCTGCGATGGGTGACGGTGGTCCAGACACGGCCCTGGTGATCGACACTGATGGCCACCGGGTCGCCCAGCAGCTTTTCCGGCGCCCAGAGTTCGACCGTGATGCCTTCGGCAGGCTCGAGCGTCATCTGCTGGACGACACGCGCCGCCGCCTGCTGCACCTCGGTATCGGTCATTTGCCGGACCTCGGGAGGTGTTGCGGGGCTGCTGGCAGCGGCTGGCGGCTGGCTGGCCGTTTTCGGTTCCGGGCTTTTTTCGGAACAACCGCTGATCAGAAAGGGCAGGCTGACGCCCATGATGGCTAACGCGAGGAGGCTGCGGCCGGGTCTGGAGTGTTTTTTCATAGGATTCCCATGCTTGTTATCATTCGGGGCGGTATCCCGCCGCTGTGTTTGACCGCCCGAAAGTATAAGACAGGGCACCGGTCAAACCACGGCTCTAGACACTACTTAACAGAGGCTTAACGCAGCTTGTCCGGCCCTGTGGTTCCGGGCTATAGTCCGCCTCCCGACGGCAATGAAACACCCCTGTTATGGAAGAGATTCTCGACCTGCTGCGCGACTGCAACCAGCCGGTGCCCGTACCGCTGGAACTGCCCGATGAAGACGATCTGGTCGTGGTGGAAGAAGAACTGCTGATGCCCATTCCCCGCGACATGCGCCTCTACCTGCTGGAAGCCAGCGACGTGGTCTACGGTTCCCTGGAGCCGGTGACCGCGATAGATCCCAATGCCCATACCTACCTGCCCGACGTGGCGGCCTATGCCTGGTCCGTGGGCGTGCCCCGCTATCTGGTGCCCCTGTGCGAGGACCAGGGCGATTACTACTGTGTGGAGCCCGATGGCGAGGTGGTTTTCTGGCGCAACGGCGAACTCGCCGGCGATACCTGGCCCAGTGTCTGGCACTGGATCCGGGACGTGTGGCTGGAAAGCTAGCCACGGCTGGCTACACTTACGCTTACCCCCGCAAATAACAAGAGTCTGCTACTGGTGAAACGGGTTATAGGTTTGTTTATCTGCCTGCTGCTGCCGCCCCTGGCCTGTGGCGACAGCCAGCCTGGCGCCGGGGCGCTGGCCGATGAGGCCGGTCAGGCGGCGGAGCAGAAGCCGGGTGTCCGTATCTACCGCTACACCGCCAAAGACGGTGTCATCTCCTTTTCTGACCGCGCGCCGCGCGGCACCGCCTACCAGGTCATCACCTATAGCTGTTATGCCTGCAACCCCGCCTCGCGGGTGGATTGGCACAGCACCCCACTGCACCTGGAAGCCTACGACTACCCCATTCAAGCGGCGGCGAGAAAATACGGTGTCGATCCCGCGCTGGTGCGCGCGGTCATCCATGCCGAATCCGCTTTCAGGGCCGATGCGGTGTCACGCAAGGGCGCCCAGGGCCTGATGCAACTCATGCCCGGCACGGCTAAGGATATGGAAGTGAGGGATGTGATGTCGCCCGCCCAGAACATCCATGGCGGCGTGCGCTATCTGGCCTGGCTGCTGGAGCAGCACCAGGGCAATACGACGCTGGCGACAGCGGCCTATAATGCCGGTCCCGGCGCGGTGAGGCGCCACAAGGGCATTCCACCCTTTGCCGAGACCCAGACCTATGTGCGCCGCGTCAAAATCCTGCATGAGCGTTACCGCAAGGCGCTGGCCACCGAAGAAATAGTTGCCAGCGCCATCTGACTAGAAGCCATCTCAAAAATCACCCAGCGAGGCTCAGGCAAGGCGAAAAAGCGACTGCCGTTCCGCCCTCAATAATCCCATCAGGCTGTGCCGCTGATCATCCTTCGTGATGCGATCAGACAATTGGTCGACCAGGTCATGGATTTGCCGGTCCTCAAAGGTATGGTTGCGGCCATCGATCTGCTGGAAATTTTGGTAAACCGCTTCTTTCACATGACGGGATTGCTCGCGTTCGATCAGCGCGTGATTGACCTGGTTGTTGGTCATGTCCAGTGTGCGTGTGGTTTTGCCGCTGCGGTGTTCCTGCGCATACACATAGTTGCCGCCGGTAAAATCCGCGGCTTCCAGCCAATGGGGATGGCGGAAATACGAGCTGTGCAGGTCGTAGTAGGATTGCTGTTGTATCAACAGGCGGGGGCCCTCGGTTTCCACGCGCGTATCCTGTCCCATGGTCAGCTCCATCGCGGAAACCTGGGTGCGGTTTTCCGGGTTAAAGGTGATGGCGGAACGGAAGCTGGCGGTGAAATCCGGCAGGCCGGTGAGAAAGGCCGAGGGCATCGATGACGGTTCCTTGGCTGTCAGGTCCATGTCGTCCAGCGCCAACACCGATCGCAGGCCGTCGACCATGAAACGAACCGACGCGCTCGCGGCTCCGCGTGTGTTGCCGGCCTCGCGAATCAACATCAGATACTGTTCGAGTGTCTGGTGGGCGGAGAGTTTGTCAGTCGCCAGCAGGCTCTTGATGTGGGCATTGATATCGAACTCATAACCCTGTGCATCCTTGCCGCTCAGGTGGCGCGTGTTGGTGGTCTCGTCGATGCGGAAATCATACGTCAAGGTATCGTAATCGTCGCCCCTGGGCTTGGCGAGTGAGAGGCTGAAAGAGGTAATGGCGGCATCATCGAGCTCCGCCAACCCGCGCAGTTCGGCTGTGCCGGTGCGGAAAAATTCATCGGCCACCTCGCCCAGTTTACTCGCCAGTTTATCGAGCGCTGCCCGCTCTTCTTTTGAGAGTTCGCCCGTCACCTCGAATGAAAACGCCATGCTTTCATTGTCGGTTCCCTGGCGGCGCACCAGTTGGATGTTGACCGTATCGCCTTCCCTGGTGCGAATGGTCAGTGTCACGGATTCCTGGCGTTTTCCCGCCAGTCCCGTGAAGCTTGGGGAATATTGATCGGCCGCGATATCCGCCGGTACGCGGAAGCTGCGCACCTCATTGCGGAAGGACGCCGTTTCCGCGCTGAGTCCTCCCAACTGGCTGAAAAACGGGCTCGCCTTGAAGGGTGTGTTGTTGGCGTGCCTGGTCGCCTGTTCGATCAGCAGCTGTTGAGAAATCACATAACCCGCACCCGTATCGTATTGGTGCCGCAGGTAGTCGACCTTGGTGCTGCCCAGGGTATACACGGGCGGTGCTTCCCGCGTCGTGGCGGGGGGATTCAGATTGACCTGCGCCGCGGGAGACGCCGTGGCTGTCAATGGCGGTACTGATGATGTTGCTGTGGTATCCACCGGCATGCTGATGGGCAAACCAGCCGGTGTTATACCTGAAACGGGTGGCAGAGACATAACGGCTTTCCGAGCGGCAAAACCCGATGGCATCCAGTGACGACAGCCAGTCCGGATTGCCGGCTGCCTTTTACTTAATGCTGCTATCGGCCGTTACCGCCCTGGCTTTAGCGTATAAAGCCAGGTTCCCTAGCGGGTCACCGCCCGCGCACAGCTGGCAACGACGACCAGGCTCAGGGCCACCATGACAAAGGAGATCGACAGGCTGCTCAGCTGCGCCACAAAACCGATCAATGCCGGGCCTGCCAGGATGCCCGCATAGCCCAGTGTGGCAACGGCGGCGATGGCCAGGCTCACCGGCATGGTTTTCTGGTTACCCGCCGCGGTGAACAGCACCGGCACTATGTTGGACGCGCCCAGACCCACCAGGATAAAGCCCGCGAAGGCAGCCTCAGAGGCGGGTATCAGTACCACAAGCAGGAAACCCGCAGCCGCGCAGAGGCCACCGAGAAAAATCACCCGGGTTCCTCCGAGCGCCTGCACGATGCGGTCCCCGGTCAGGCGCGCAATCGTCATGGCCACGGAAAAACCCGCATAACCCAAACCGGCCTGCGCCGGATCGATGTTGCGCAAGCTGGTGAGGAAGACCGCGCTCCAGTCCAGCACAACCCCCTCCGCCAGGAACATCGCAAAGCACAGGCCGCCAATCAGGATCACCTTGCCGTGAGGCACGACAAACAAGGGGTCGCGGCTGGTGCTGCCGTAAGGCAGCAGGTGACCGACACAGCTGGCGAGCAAGAGCAGGATCACACCTATCATCACCAGCACCGACGTGAACGGCGAGAAGCCAAACCACAAGAGGCCGCTCACGCCCGCCGCGCCCAGTATACCGCCCAGACTGTAAAAACCGTGGAACCCCGACATCATCGAACGGCCGCTGGCTTTTTCCACCATCACCGCCTGGATATTCATGGCCACGTCCATCATGCCCATGGACGCGCCGAACACCAGCAGCGCCAGGGCCATGGCCGGTATGCTGGCAGCGCTGATCAGGTACGCCAGGCTGGCGCACATCACCAGTGTTGCCATCATGATCACGCGCCGGCAACCAAAACGCCCGGTCAGCAGGCCGGTCAAGGGCATGGACGCCAGCGAACCGGCACCCAGGCAGAGCAGCAGCAGACCCAGCGTCCCCTCATTGACCGCCAGACGCTCCTTGGCAAACGGCACCAGCGGCGCCCAACTGGAAATGCCGAGCCCGGCAATCAGGAAGGCGGCACGGGTGGACATCTGCTGGGCAACACCCAGTTCTTCGTGAGTAGCGGGAACGGAGGACATGAGAGATCACCAGGAAAAAGGAGGGACATGACATCTGAAAAACGGTGCGCACTCTAGCATTTCAGCTGCCTTGCGCGCTGGCGGTTTAACAATCCATTACGCTAGGGCCGCCCTTGCTTGAGTACCAGGGATTGAGTACCGGGAAAGCTTATTGCGGGACAGGATTATTCAACGCCGGAAAGATCTCCGGCGAGTGTGATAACTGCCTGGATAGCGTTTCTGGCCTGGGGGCTGTTGTGCCAACAGGTTGATCCCATCATCTGTGATATTTGTTTGGTGATGAGAGCCGGGTTCTCTCCGGCGAGCTGCGGCAATGACGAGAAGCCAAGTTGTTCCAGGCGCGCAATGACGGTTTCACCAACCCCCTTGAGGGCAAGCATCTTTTCTTTTTCCTCTGCTGAAAATCCCATGCTTCAAACCCCGCCCGTGGTAAGGATGGAAACGGTTTCCGGTGATACTGAAAAGTAGCTTAGCCCAACCCGGTTGCCGTGTGTTGTTTGCTTAAAAGCCGGCTAATAAAGATTTACACGCCAGCATGCCTAAAGTTTGTCCAAAAATTGCCGCTACAGCCTGTATACCCTTGTCAGGAGAAGCCGCATGATCATCACCCAAGCCAGGATCGCCATGGCTTCCGGCCATGAATACAAGGAGCAGCACCAGGTCACCGAGCGGCTGGAATTCTGGCTTGGCGCCCGCAATCCCGCCAATACTGCGCCATCCACCAATTCGCCGGAACCCGCCTGGGGCGAGAATGTGAGCATCTCCCGCGAAGGTTTGGCCCTGGGAGGCAGCCTGCTGCGGCTGCACGCCAGCCGGGAAACGCTGGAAGCGGCCGGTATGGATGCCAGGTCGCGGGTCAACCTGATGATCCTCATGGCCTTTTACGAAGCCGTGACCGGCCGCCGCCTGCAGATTACCAATCCGGCCGAGCTGGCCCAGGCCGGTGGTAATCTCCCCGGCAACCTGGATATCGGCCTGACGCCGCCAACCTCCGGCCAGACAACAGAGTCTGTTCCCGGATTCGGGTTGATTTACGAGCGCCACGAGCGCTACCGCGAAACGGAAAAAATGACCTTCCAGGCCAGCGGCGTGATCGAAACCGCCGATGGCCGCCGCATCGACATCAGTGCCAGCCTGCGCATGAGCCGCGAATACTACGAGGAGTCCAGCCTGATTGTCCGCGCGGGCAACGCGGTGACCATCGATCCGCTGGTGATCAACTTCGATGGCCTCGGCGCGCAGCTGTCGCAAACGCGTTTTGCCTTTGATATCGACAGCGATGGCACGCCGGATCAGATCGCGATGCTGCGGCCCGGCAGCGGCTATCTGGTGCTGGACCGCAATGGTGACGGTGTGGTCAACGATGGCAGCGAGCTGTTTGGTCCCGCCACGGGCCAGGGTTTTGCCGAGCTGGCGCAGTTTGATGAGGACGGCAACCGTTTTATCGATGAGGGCGACAGCATCTATCACCAACTGCGCATCTGGGTGATGAACGAAGATGGCAGCAGCCAGTTGTTCGCCCTGGGCGACAAAAATATCGGTGCGATTTTCCTGGGGCATGTGTCCACACCTTTCCAACTCAAGGACAGCGGCAACCAGTCATTGGGTGAGGTGGTGCGATCCAGCATTTACCTGAGTGAAAGCGGGCAGGTGGGCATGGTGCAGGAAATTCATCTGGCGGTTTGACCGCATCTCTTGGTTTTTACCGGCAGACACCCAATAATCGCCCCTCGACTTTCCATTATCGAGGTGTTCCCCATGTCTTCCCCCGTTCAGGATGTTGTCCCCGGTGTCAAAAACATCATTGCCGTCGCGTCCGGCAAGGGTGGGGTGGGCAAGTCCACGACAGCGGTGAACCTCGCCCTGGCCCTGGCAAGGGAGGGCGCCCGCGTCGGTATCCTGGATGCCGATATCTACGGTCCCAGCCAGCACCATATGCTGGGCGTGGGCGAGCGCCGGCCCGAGATTGTCGCCGGTCCCGATGGCAAGCAGATGATGCGGCCTGTCGAGGCCCACGGCATCCAATCCATTTCCATGGGATATCTGGTCACCGAGCAGACGCCGGTGATCTGGCGCGGTCCCATGGTCAGCGGTGCCTTGCAACAGCTGCTGACACAGACCCGGTGGGATGATGTGGAGTACCTGATCGTGGACATGCCGCCGGGCACGGGCGATATCCAGTTGACCCTGGCCCAGCGGGTGCCGGTAACCGGTGCCGTCATTGTGACCACGCCCCAGGACATTGCGCTGCTGGATGCGAAAAAAGCCATCGAAATGTTCCGCAAGGTGAATGTGCCGGTACTCGGTGTGGTGGAGAACATGGCGCTGCACATCTGCTCCAACTGTGGCCACAGCGAGCCTATCTTCGGCGCGGGTGGCGGCGAGCGGATCGCGCGCGAGTACCAGACCGAAGTACTTGGCTCATTGCCGCTGGATATCACCATCCGCGAAGATGCCGATGGCGGAGCGCCTTCGGTAGTGGCTGATGCAGAGTCAGCCATCAGCCAGAGCTATCGCGCCATTGCGCGTAAGCTGGTGGGTAACCTGGAGCGGGTCAGGCAGGCTGCCGGTGTGCCGACAATTGTGATTTCGGAAGATTGAAACGCATATCCCCGCGATCACAAACGATACTTTTCCTTCCACCGGTGATAATCGACGTTCAGTAGTTTTTCCGGCCAGTAACCATACCAGCTGTAACCCGTGCGGCGTTCATGAAGCACATCCTCCAGCCGATAGACGCGCTTGCCATCACGGTTGGCAAGGAAGGGCTGGTTGGTGTGCAGATCATAGAACCTGGCCCAGATGGGTTTTGCGGTTTTATCCTCGATTACGACAACATCATAGTCCGCCGCATGGAAATCAAAACGCTGATGCTCGGCGGCGATGCGCTCGATACGAAAGCCGGTGAGCTTTACGGTGTCGAACCAGGCAACAGCACCCTGCACAGCCGCGATGATGTCGGGCGAGGGATCGTCTATCGCCATCAGGTAGTCAACCACGGGCACGCTTTCCCAGGCGAGGATGCCGGGCAGCTCAAAACTCCTGCCAACCATCGGCTCCAGCGTCTGCTCGTGATACTGACCGGCCCAGCCCGCCGGCTGGTTGTTCACGCGCACCTGTAATTGCAGTATCAGCCGGTCGCCCTTGGCGACGGCCCCGGCAGCTTCCTGACGCAGTGCATGGTCGAGATCATCAAAAGGATAACCGCCATGGGCAACCTCGCGAAGAAAGGTCAACACGCCCGGCATGATTTCATCGGCGAAGGTGATATGGGCGTAATAGGGCAGGTCGGTACGATCGGGTGAATGGGCCCAGCCGCCATTGGGATACTGCTTGTCCAGGGTGTAGCGCAACCCCCTCACCGCCGCGTCGCGGTAACGGGGATTGCCCGTTTGCCGCCAGACCCTCATCAGGTACTCGATTTGCGGATAGATGTTGCGGTTGTCAAAGCTGGCGTCCAGCAGGTTTTTTTCTGCCAGGGCAGCCGCTTTTTCCTGCTCGGGGATGACGCGTAACGGGTGCTTGTTGGTCGGCCAGCCGCCATTATTCCGCTGGTAAAGCAGGATATTTTCCGCAATCTCCTCGATCTGGTGCAGCTCGTAGTGCGCTGCGCCCGCCTCGCCCGTGCGGTCATTCCAGTGTTTGATCGCATCGTAAAAACCCTCTATCGAAATGGGCTGATAAACGCGGGGCTGCGTATCGGTATGTGCGGAACCGGATAACAATGCGCAGCTGGCCAGGAAGATGACACACAGGAATATCAGGATTGCGTGAAAATGTCTTGCGAGGTTCTTGATCATAAGGCTGGGGTATACTTCATCGTATTTGACTGTCTTTGCTGCCCCGGCGATTGTAACCTGAAAAAGTGACCTGTTCCTTGTCGATTTCTGTCTGGCAGGCCACGCACAGGCGCACGCCCGGTATGGCCTGGCGCCGGGCTTCGGGAATGGGAGCATCGCATGCTTCACAATTGCGCAAGCTCTCGCCTTTGGGCAACTGACTGCGCGCACGGGCAACGGCATCCTCGATGCTGTTTTCAATTTGCTCATTGACCGCATCATCACCAGCCCAGCCGTTTGCCATGTTGCACCTCCGTTCACCTACGATACCTGATTGCCACTTGAGAGGCTATTGCCCGGCGTTTGGTTCCTTCCTGAATAGTAAGTGCCTGGGTTCGCAACGCATCAGGCGGGGCTAGCCGTAGGGCGTATCACGATATCACTGGTATTCACCTCCGGTGGTTGGTTGACCGCATGGGCAATTGCCGCCGCAATGGCGTCGGGTTTGAGGGCAATTTGCCGGAAGGCTTCGATCTGCTTGGCGGTGTCTGCATCGGTAATGGTGTGTGCCAGCTCGGATTCAACAACACCGGGATACACACAGGTCACACGAATCTGCTGGTTTTCCTGGCGCAATCCATCAGAGATGGCGCGCACCGCAAACTTTGTTGCGCAATAAACCGCGGCCGTGGGCATCACATACAGTCCGCCGATGGAGGCAATGTTAATAATCTGACCAGCCTGTTGTGCACGCATGGTTGGCAACACCGCAGCAATGCCGTAGAGCACACCACGGATATTGACATCCAGCATGCGATCCCATTCTTCCACCTTGAGCGCTGCCATGGGCGAGAGAGGCATAACACCGGCATTGTTGATAATGACATCAATGCGCCCGTGGATTGCCAGGGCGGCATCGGCAAATGCCTGCATATCTTCCCGCTGGGTAACATCCAGTGCACGGTACTCCACGTTGCCGCCATCGGCACGAATAAGCTGGGCCAGGGCATCCAGTTTTTCGGTACGGCGAGCGCCAATCACTAACCGATGGCCCTGGCTGGCTAAATAGCGGGCCGCAGCTTCGCCGATACCGCTACTGGCACCGGTCAGTAGAATAACTTTGCTGTTAATCTTGTGACTCATGGTGATGACTCCTGACATGGTTGATAACAGTAGCCATGTTAGGGAGGCGCAGGTGTGACGCTAAGACCTGTTTATCTTCAATGCTTGCCTAATCCTCTGGCATGCATTAAAAACAGATGGAAAATATGTTGATATAGTGCCTGTTCCTACACTTTGGTAAATATCTGTATGTCCCGCAAAGTGCCTGATACGAAAATCACATCCCCTGTGCAACAGCGCATGGCCACATTATTGGCACAGCTGGCGCCCAATGAAGGTTACACCCAATCCCTGTTAAAGGGCGTCACCTTTATGCGCTCCAACCACCCCATGGTCTGTACCCCGGCGCTCTATGAACCCGGTATTGTGATTGTGGTGCAAGGGCGCAAGCGCGGTTTTCACGGCGGTAATGTGTATGTTTATGATCAGCAACATTACCTGGTGCTGTCGGTGCCCCTGCCATTCAGTATTGAAACCGAAGCGACCGAAGCTGAGCCGCTGCTGGGGCTCATCCTGCGCATCGACCCGGCCACTATTGCGGAAATGGCGCTGGCCGTGGATGAAAACTTCCCTCAGGCATCCGCCGAACCCGCAACACTCTATGCCTCGCGTATGGAACCCAAACTGGAAGAGGCGAGCTTGCGATTATTGGAGGCGTTGAGTTCACCTACGGAAGCGAAACTCCTGGGGCCACTGATCTTTCGTGAGATCACCTACCGGGTATTGACGGGTCAACAGGGTGGCAGCCTGCGTGCGGCCCTGGCGCAGGGCGGGCACTTCGGGCGCATTGCAAATGTATTGCATCGCATCCACCACCATTATGCTCGCCAGCTCGACGTAGCCACGCTGGCAAAAGAAGCCAGCCTGAGTGTGCCCGCATTCCACGCCCACTTTAAAACGGTGACCCAGACCTCGCCCATGCAATACATCAAAGCCATCCGCCTGCACCAGGCGCGCTTGATGATGGTCCGTCAGGGGCTGAATGCATCCACGGCGGCACAGCGGGTTGGCTACGAAAGTCCCTCGCAATTCAGCCGCGAATTCAAACGTCTTTTTGGCCGCAGTCCGGTGGATGAAGCGCGGCATTTACGGCAGGTGTTGTCGTTGGCTGCGCCGGTTGTGGTGTCGTCTGGTGTTACTTGATTGGATTTGTAGTACTTTTTTCCTGACTTTTACTGGGCTTGACTCTTGGGTGAATGATATATACTGTATTTAAATACAGTATATATCTGCGAAGTGAGCCATGAGCCGAACCCTGGAAAAACTCACCATCCTGTCCGATGCCGCCAAGTACGATGCTTCCTGCTCGTCCAGTGGAAGCAAGCGGGCTAACCGTAATAAAGGCTTGGGCAATGCTGAGGGGATGGGCATTTGCCACAGTTACACCGAAGATGGCCGCTGTGTCTCCCTGCTGAAAATCCTGTTTACCAACCACTGCATCTACGACTGCGCCTACTGCGTCAGTCGGCGCAGTAATGACGTGCGCCGCGCAGCTTTTACAGTGGATGAGGTAGTAGATCTGACCATCAATTTTTATCGCCGCAACTATATTGAAGGTTTGTTCCTCAGCTTCGGTATTTTTAAAAATGCCGATTACACCATGGAGCGTTTGGTGCGGGAGGCCAAAACCCTGCGCCAGCAGCATAACTTTAATGGTTATATTCACTTAAAGGCGATCCCCGGCGCGAGTCCTGAGTTATTGCACGAGGCAGGTTTGTATGCTGATCGCCTGAGCGTCAATATCGAAATCCCCTCGGAAGCCAGCCTAGTCAAAGTCGCGCCGGAGAAAAATTACCAGGATATCATCATGCCCATGAATTACCTGGGTCATGAAAAAGCGCGCTACATCGACGAGAAAAAACATCTCAAAAAAACACCCTTGTTTTTGCCCGCCGGGCAGAGCACGCAATTGATTGTTGGCGCCTCGCCCGAAAATGATTTACAAATTTTAAATCTGGCGGATGGCCTTTATAAGCAGCAGCGACTTAAACGGGTGTATTACTCCGACTATGTGCCTATCGTAACCGATAACCGCGTGCCTGCGCTAAAAGCGCCGCCCCTGGTGCGAGAAAACCGCGTCTATCAAGCGGATTGGCTGCTACGGTTTTACCGGTTTTCGGTGGATGAAATCGTCAGCGAAGCGCACCCCAACCTGGATTTAGAGGTAGACCCAAAAGTCAGTTACGCCTTGCGCAACCCGGAAAAATTCCCGGTGGACATCAATCGCGCAGACTACGAAATGATTCTGCGCGTACCGGGTATCGGCGTAAAGTCGGCGATGAAAATTGTTCAATCCCGCCAGCATCAACGCCTGACACTAGAGTATTTGCAGCGCATGGGCGTTACCTTAAAACGAGCCCGTTATTTTATCGTCTGCCCTGGCATGGCCGGCAGTCATCAGGATTACGAACCCCAGCGTCTGCGCCAACTGATTTTGTCGAGTGAGTCTCTGGCGCGACAAACACCGCAGTTGAGCCTGTTCGGGTGAGTGATGAGCCTTTATCTGTATGACGGCAGTTTTGATGGCCTGCTCACGGTCATCTTCGACAGCTTTGCCCATCGCCAGGTACCGGTGGATATTGTTAACCAGGCGGTCTACCAAGGCTCCTTGCTGGATGCAATTTACCCGGTACACACCGACAGCGAAAAAGCCGAGCGTGTACTCAAAGGGCTGGATGCCCGCTCGGGCGATAAAGCGGGGCACTTGGTCTATCGTTTATACCTGTCGGAATTACCGGGGATGGAAATGCACCTCTTCCGGCTTGCGCAGTTATTGGTGCGGCAAAATAATCCCGCAATTTTGGAAAACTTCGCCACCCCGGATGTGTTGCGCAGCGCCCAAGTGAACAAAATGATCAGCCGCGAAGTCCACCGCATGCACGCGTTTGTGCGTTTTCAAAAAGCGACCAATGGTATTTATTACGCGGTGATCAGCCCGGACTTTAATGTTATGCCCTTGATTGGCGACCACTTTTACCGCCGCTATGCTGACCAATCCTGGGTTATTTTTGATACTGCCAGGGATTACGGTTTGTATTATGACTTGCAGGAAGTGACCTTTATTGATGCCAACTCGCCTGTCCTGAGCGATGCGGTGGGTGGACTGCAATCATCCTTGGATGGAATAGAGGATCATTATCAACAGTTATGGCATCGCTATTTTCACTCGGTAAACATCCAGGCGCGCCGCAACATCAAACTGCATTTGCGGCATATGCCTAAACGGTATTGGAAATATCTGACGGAAAAATCAATGTGACGCGATAATATAGTTCTATTGGATAACTTACCGATGCCATGAAAAAGAAGATTGGACTTTTTCAAATTGATCAGCAACGTATTCTTATCATTCCCCATTTTTATGAGCTAGATTAATTGCTGTTTTTGTGATCAGTGAGGAATTTTGTATGGCTTCTATCTCTAAAATTATGCTTTTTATATCCATAAAGTGCCCTCTCGCAAATTGACTAAAAAATACTAGAGCATATCTTGCAATATTATCCATTGCCCCTAGAGCATTTAAAACCTGCACAATCAATGTAGCAAGTCTCTGCTCAGCAGTTTCCCCTTCTAGGCATATCATCGCTGATCTACAGCAAGAGTTTACGATATGTTCAGTATATCGCCATTCTGACAGCTGGAATCGCCCGCCGGCGCCTAAATATGCTGAAGTTATTACTTTTAAACAACATTGAGATAGTACATGAAGTGCAATTTCTGGTGATTCATAATTGTTAGGGTATAGTTTGAGAATTTCAGAAACCCAATATTGCCTTCCCTTTTGGCTACATAGCTCAATCACATCTTTGTGCATTACAGGTGCTGCCAGGCCAAACTGAACATGATGTTCAATATGACGACTTTCATCTGCTGAGGTGGCAATGTTGGCACTCACCATAAGCTGATAAGCATTGGTTAATTTCACGTCAAGAGCACGGTAAAACAAGCAAAACATATGATCGAGACAAAGAAATGGAATCGCTAGGGACATTGAAGCTTTAAGAGAGCTATAATGAGAAACATCAAGTATATCTCGTATTTTTGCTATAGCCTCGGTAGTGTTCAAAACTCTGTGTCATTTCCTTATCCTACCCCAAACGGAGATGAC
>CAYWCW010000029.1:0-47821 GCA_964456865.1 uncultured Cellvibrionaceae bacterium | reverse complement strand
CGGCTGGCCTGAACCGGGATATCGACCAGGCGCAGACGATGACCAAGGACAAGGAGCGCGAGGTTGATATCTATGTCAGTAGCACAGCACTGGATTCAGTTAAGGGGTTGACTGAAACCAATGAGCAAGGCGATAACGTTACCCTGTCGCGCTGGCAAGGTCAGATCAAGGATTTTGGCCGGAATACAGTACTCACTTATCAAAATATGGAAGCGTTGGAGGAGCATCAAGACATGCCAGAGTTCTTTAAGTCCTTGGCTGGCTTTATGAATGATGCGGGCGACCTGGTGGGTACGGCCACTCTTGGGTTGGCACCAGGTGTACAGAATAACGGTGGGCTTGCCGGTGGTGTTGCTGCCATAGCGGTAGGTGATCAATTCTTTTATCATGTACAGACAGAAACATCTGTAGATGCTAAAGGTAACTTTGTATTGGAGGACTACACTATTCTGGATGAAGTGGATAAACCTATCGAAGGGCTTGCGGTGTTCACTAATGGCATACTAAACCCGCTGAGGGACAGTATTCGTAATGGTGCTATGCAGACCGGTAGTGATGAGTTTGTCGATGCATATAATCCTTCACATGGTATTTTGGGTGATTTGTTGGAATCCTTCTGGGATAAAAATGTTGGCGGAGTGGTGGCTACAGGTAATGCCAGGCAATTAGGGGGTTTTTATCAGGCAGGGCTCAATAACAACACCAATTTCAACATCGCTGCGCACAGTCAGGGAACCCTGCTGAATTACCGCGCAATGGAAGGGTTGGATTTTACTAATGGAGGAACGAAAGAAGCAGGGACTATTCAGTTTTCGGGCAGTCCTTTGAATGCAACGCAGTTTCAAAGTTTGGTGACGAGTACGGGATTTGCATTTAAAGATACAGATGCTGATGGTAATCCGTTTATAAACTACTCAAATACCGTGTTCCAGATAAATCGTCCTGTTGGTGAAACCTCCTTATTTGGTTTTGCGTTAGTGGATTCTGTGGCGGATATGCCGGTCATTTTGGGTGGTAACTATGGGCATGGTGAGGGGAGTTCCTTTGGCGCGGCACTCTTTTCATTGCCTTTCTTGTTTGGTGATAAAAGCCCGCACAGTAACTACACATGTCAAAATGCGGCGTGCCCGGACACAACTTCTACATCTGTGAGTGAATTTCAAGGCAACTTGCGTACAGAAGATACTAAAGGCAAAGGTTATATCATCCCCAGAGTTATCAATTTTCCGGTAGAAAAAGAACCACAAAAAGAGCCAAGCCAGGAGAATAATCCATGAATAATTCTCTGATGATTCGATGGATGATGGTTGTGTTGATGTTTGTATGTGGTGGTTGTTCGTTGGATCCCAACTGGGTGAATCGGGATACTAATGAAATAACATTTACCATGTGTGGTATACCGGAAGGGCAAGATCGGTTGTATGGGATTCGGTATGTTTATTGGATACCGGATATATTTTTTCGGTCACATTGTAATTACTCTCGCCTGCAATATTACAAGAGAGAGGATAATGCGTGGATTCATCAGAATAGATTAGATCTTCGTGTTGAGGGGAATCTTGGTGGAGATCACGATCATTACAATATGGATATTGATCAAGTGAATCAGTTATTTACCCATGGCTTAGAAAGCAAGAGAAAATTTCATAATGAGAAACGAGGAGAAAGATTTTCTTATTCATTGGATAAAGTTTTAAAAAATGATATGCCCTGTATTCGCCTAGAAACTGTATTAAGAACTTACAGGGTGGAGTCTGTGAAAGGAGCTCTGACTGTTTTCCAGCGATATTGGCAAAAGGTTGAATACTACTGCTGGCCTGCGGAGGACAACATTAATCATTATGTAAAAATTGGCTCAACTTTATTAGATGCAATGAGGATTCCTGATGAGAAATTTGAGCGCTATTATTCCCATATAAAGAAAATAAATATCATTCCGGAAGAGGAGGATGAGTATGCCAATGCTCCTCTAGAATATAGAGTGAATTTGGAGAAAGAAGTGCTTGATCCTGTGTTTGCAACCTTAACGATTCGGCCTGTGAGCGATGAAATAAAACAAAGGCTGGATGCAGAATGGAGAGCTACTTGCGAATCCAGAATGAAAACATTTGAAAAAGATTACATCGAACAAGAAGGTCCAGCGAGGTATCGCCGTATGTATTTGGAAAACTGTGGTTATACGGTAATGTGACCCGGATAAGATGGTAGCGATGGCGGCGTTGGCTTGCTGTCGGGCAGCGATAGCCTTGTTAAGTACACGAGCCATTGCTGAGGATACTTCTGAATCCGGAAGAAAATATTATATTGCTCATTGAGTTGACCGGAAGTTATACTGCTGTATAATGGCGGGCAGAATGCGCGTATTGCCGTGGCTTATGGTTGAGCTGGTTACGTTACAATCAGTCTTTATTTTCGATTTTTATTTGTTGTTATATGGCGGGTCTTATGGATTTTTCCTATTCTCTCTAGAGTGGATGTGCATGTATTGTGATTGTTGATTAATTTTTTATATGTGGAAATAATTCTCTAAATAATTTTTATTAAAAAGGATCATAATAATGATGCATCGTTTATTTTTTGTGTTTTTTGTAGTAATTTCCTTAGCGGGTTGTTCGAGCTCTCCAGGCTCTCCTTATCTGGTTAATCCGACCCCCTTGAAAAAGGGAGCGACAAAATATCATCTGACAGAAGTCAAGGTGAACCTAACCTTAGGTCATGGCGCGAAAGATGGGGATACGCAATTTGTTGACGAAGTTACCATGAATAATCAATTTTCAGATGCTATTACAGAGTTTTTGGGGCAGCGAGGTATTTTGGTAAACTCATCTGATGCGGATGCTGATTTGAGTATCATGATAGATTATCACCGCACCTATAATATTGGTGGCAATTCACTGAACTTGCCCCGTATTTCTCATGTCGTTCGAGTGTACAATAATCAAGAGGAGCTGGCTCGTTTATCCTTATCTAACTATTCCCCATCTCGAAGCCTTGGTGCAAATATTAAAATAGCCGCTTTCAACTGGAAAGCGGAGGACGAGTTGGGTGATATCCAGAAAATAGCTGCCCTGATTGCTAACGATATTGCCAATCTTGGGCGTTAATGCCTGACCATTTATGGGTCATCGATTAGATAAAATCCTTTATTAATTTTTAGTTGATTATTCAATTTCGCCTGTCATTTATGGCTGGTGCTGGTTAAGTTTGTTTATCCTAAACAGGAGATAATGAAATCATGCGCACTTCTTCAATGAGTGTATTCAAAAGGCATTGTTCTGTATTCCTTACCTCGGTGATCATGCTTTTTCTAATTGGATGTGGTGGGGGTAGCAGTGGGAGCTCACCGTCAACACCTCCTCCTGCTCCAAATCCCCCACCCAGTATTTCAGTGACTGCAAATGCGGGTAGTGATCGTACTGTCAATGCTGGTGATCAAGTGGAACTCAAGGCTGGGGGAACTGGCAACATTACAGGTTACAGTTGGTCGCGGGTTGATGGTCCAGGTGTCACGCTCACAGCGGTGGACCTGAATGCTGGATGGTTTACATTCATAGCGCCGTCTACTGGTTCAGAGGCTTCCGTCTCCTTGACATACCGCCTGACCGTAACTGGCGCTGGTGGTGCAACTGCCCAAGATACTGTGACCTTCACCATCATGCGGGTGAATCAAGCTCCTAACGCATCGGCAGGAGTCAGTCAAACTGTCAAAGGTAAAGATATTGTTACCCTAACGGGTAGCGGTACTGATACTGATGGCAGTATTGCAAGTTATCTGTGGGAACAGGTTGAAGGTGACTCTGTGGTAATCGACAACGTGCAAAGCGCGAATGCCAGCTTCACCGCACCCTCTACTCTAGAAGATATCACCCTGCGATTCCGCCTTACAGTAACGGATAACGATGGCGCTACCGATCAGGCAGAGGTTCAGATCGTCGTTACACCAGAAGATGCGCCAGAAATAAGTATTCATTTCCCGCCAGTCAGAGGTGTTGTTACTGATAATGTAATTTCTGCGTTTGGGGTAGCGAAGGCAATCGGAGCTGACGTTGTCTCTGTGACCCTCCGCATCGGTGATTCCGGACCGGTCACCGCGGTCCTTGGTAACAATGGACAATGGCATGCCAATTCGATCTCCATTCCTGATGGTGCTGACAATATCGAGCTGGAAGCAGAAGTCATTGACAGTTTGGGACGAAGAAGTAAAGGCACTTCTGTATTGCAGAAAAGCAGCTATGCGAACGCAGCCCATGGATCTGGCCCGCTCTGGCGTACAACCAAGGGCCTTGCCATTGATCCTGAGGCTAATATGGCTTATGTCCTGACATCGGGCCGTGTACTGGGTGATGTTGGTATCATGCCCGTCGAGTTGAATAGCGGGATTCGCGGTCCGGTTGTCAGCAATTGGATGGATGCTTCCCAGGGTACACAGCTGGCACCACCCAGTCATATGATTTACCATCGTGAGCACAACCGTTTTTACGTCTTGAGTGATCATGCTGAAGATGTAAACGGCCGAGCATTGATCAGTGTCAATCCGGAGACGGGTGATCGCACCGTGATTTCTGGGGTGGATCGCGGATCAGGGGTCAATTTTGAATTTGCAGTAGCCATCGCACAAGGACCAGGTAACTCAGTATTTGTCTCCGATAATAAGGCGGCAAGGGTCTTGCAGGTTGATATACAAACAGGTAACAGAACAGTTTTAGTCGATCAGCAGACAGCTACTCATAATCTGCAAGGTATATTGGCACTTGCCTGGAATAATAATCCGGCCAATAGCAGGCTCTACGCTGTGATTAATACAACGCGAGGCTCAATTCTGAGCTTGAATCTGAATAGTTCTCCAGTTAGTTCCAGTGTGTTGACATCAAGTGTTGTTGTCGGCCAGGGGGTTGGTTCAGGTCCAGTTATTGATTCCTCTGCCAGTGATGTTATTTATGACTCGCTAAACAACCGCCTGGTCATCTTGACGAGAAGCAGCGATATTATCGCTGTAGACCTTTCGACTGGAAATCGGCAACTGCTCGCCGGTAGAGTATTGCCTCTCGCGGGCATCGACAGAGATAAGGCAATGGCTTTTGATGCGGATAAGCAGTTGGTTTACGTGGCAGGTGGTTTTATAACGGGCAACCTGATCGTGGTGAATCCACGCACAGGCCACAAAGTGATCATCAGCCAATAAATTTCAGTGAGGCTGGTGGGGTGCCTCCGGCCTCATGCCGGAGGCTCTTTATCTTATCGAGTCGCCCAAGCCCTGTCGCCCGGTTTGTAGGGCATACACCCATCAAATCGCCCGGGTATGGCAACGTGCCGCTGTACCTGGGTGCCGCCCACTTCCGAAGTGAAGAAACCGAACAGCGTCAGTTGTTTCACCATGGTGAAATAGTGGGGCGGGCCACCGGCGTCCACTTGGGCGCGGGCCTGTTGGTCCAGTCGATTGAGCAGGTCTTCGCGTTCATGGGTTGTCAGGGCGGTGAAATCGCGCTGGAATTCGATCAGGCAATTCTTTTCGAATTCGGCAAGTCCTTGATGGAAAGTCGCCTGCTCGTCGGGCGTGTAGCAATCGTTCACATAGACGCTCATAAACTTGCCGACTTCCGCATCCTTGGCGCCGGGGGTATCGGTGCGGGGCAGGATGGTTTCGGCGATCTCATCCAGCAACGCGATTTTGGTATCGGTAAAGGTGTAGCCTGGTTGTGCGTCGCGGGTGGCGCAGCCGGCCAGCAGGCCCGAGCCGCCGATCAGGGCGGTGCCGGTGGCGGCGGTGATAAATTTCAGCAGGTCGCGGCGGTTCATCACAGGTTCCCCCTTTGCAGTTCTTTGACGGCGTGGTCCACCGCGCGGGCGGTGAGCGCCATGTAGGTCAGTGACGGATTCACGCAGGATGCGGATGTCATGCAGGCGCCGTCGGTGACGAAGACATTGGGCGCATCCCAGACCTGGTTGAAGCCATTGAGCACCGAGGTTTTGGGATCGCGCCCCATGCGGGCAGTGCCCATTTCGTGGATGCCCATACCGGGTGAATAACCCCAGTCGCCGCCGCCAACGTGTTTGACGCCGGCCGCTTCGAGGATGTCGATGGCATCCTGGATCATGTCCTTGCGCATCTGGATTTCGTTTTCACGAATCTCGACATCCATGGCCAATACCGGCAGGCCCCACTTGTCGGTGACACCGCGGTCGAGGTAGATGCGGTTGTCGTGGTGCGGCAGCATTTCACCGAAGGCGCTCATGCCAATGGTCCAGGGACCGGGTTCGGCGAGCGCGTTTTTCAGTTGCGCGCCCACACCGAGTTCGGCAACGTTCCTGTCCCAGCCCTGGCGGCTGGCGCCGCCCTGGTAGCCGAAGCCGCGCAGGTAATTGCGCTTGTCGTCGCCGACGTTGCGGAAGCGCGGGATATAGAAGCCCGCCGGGCGGCGGCCGTAATAGTATGTGTCTTCAAAGCCTTCAACCATACCGCCGGCACCGGCGCGGAAGTGGTGATCCATGACGTTGTGGCCCAGTTCGCCGCTGCTGCTGCCGAGGCCATCAGGCCAGATGTCGGTGGCCGAGTTCATGAGTATCCAGGTGGAGTTGAAGCTGGATGCATTCAGGAAAACAATGTTTGCAGTGTATTCGTAGGTTTGGTTGGTTTCCGCATCGATGACTTCAACACCGCGCGCGCGCTTTTTGTCTTTATCGTACAGGACCTGGGTGACGATGGAAAACGGACGCAGTGTCAGGTTGCCGGTTTTCATCGCGGCGGGCAGCGTGGCGGATTGCGTGCTGAAATAGGCACCGAAGGGACAGCCCAGCCAGCATTTGTTGCGGTACTGGCAATTGACGCGGCCCTGTTCCGGTTTGGGTTGCGTGATGTTGGCGACCCGGCTGTTGATCATCAGGCGCGAGCCCTTGTAGGCTTTTTTGATGCGGTCGGCCAGGGTTTTTTCCACGCAGTTGAGTTCGATCGGTGGCAGGAACTGGCCATCGGGCAAATGGGCCAAACCTTCGCGGGTGCCGGAGATGCCGGCGAAGGTTTCCACGTAGTCGTACCAGGGCGCCAGGTCTTCGTAGCGGATGGGCCAGTCGATGGCGATACCTTCGCGCAGGTTGGCTTCCAGGTCCATGGGGCTCAGGCGATAGCTTTGCCGTCCCCACAGCAGCGAGCGGCCGCCCACATGGTAGCCGCGGTACCAGTCGAAGCGTTTTTTCTCGACGTAGGGGCTTTCCTGTTCGTTCACCCACATGCCCTGGGTTTCTTCGTTGAGCACGAAGTCCCGTTGCAGTACCGGGTGGTCTTTTTTCATCTGCTGCGTGGGACGGTTGCGGTGGGGATAGTCCCAGACCTCCTTGTTGGCGTTGGTGTAATCCTTGATGTGCTCGATGTTGCGGCCTCTTTCCAGCAGCAGGACTTTCAAGCCTTTTTCGGTGAGTTCTTTGGCGGCCCAGCCGCCGCTGATGCCGGAGCCGACGACGATGGCGTCATAGTGATGTGTGGACATAAGCGCGTCTCTCGTGGAAGTTATACGTCACAAATGCGAATGGCAGCTTGCAGCGATTCGATTTTTTCCTGGTCGGTTGCCCGCTTGGGCATGAACTCCTGCGCGACGTACCCCTTGAAGCCCGTAACCTGGATGGCGCGCATGATGGCGGGGTAGTAGAGTTCCTGGGAATCATCGATCTCGTTGCGCCCCGGCACACCGGCGGTGTGGTAGTGGCCGAAGTACGGATGGTGATCGCGAATGGTGCGGATGATGTCGCCTTCGCTGATCTGCATGTGATAGATGTCGTATAACAGTTTGAAATTGGGTGAATCGAGACGCTTGCACAACTCTATGCCCCAGGCCGAGTTGTCGCACAGGTAGTCGGGATGGTCGATCTTGCTGTTGAAGAGTTCCATCTGCAATGTCACACCACGCTTTTCCGCCTGGGCGAGGATTTTTTTCAAGCCCTGGGTGGCGTTTTTCAATCCATCTTCCGGGTCCATGCCGCGCGCGTTGCCGCTGAAGCAGATCAGGTTTTTATAACCGGCATCGGCGACCAGGTCGATGTGCTTGCGGTAGTTGTCGATCAGTGCCGAGTGGAAACGCTTGTCACCCCAGCCATCTTCCAGATTGAGCTCCGCGCCATTGCACATGGAGGAATCCACGCCATGCTGCTTGAGGATGTGCCATTCGCCGGGGCCGATCAGGTCGATGGCGGAAAAACCCAGGCGCCGCACGACCAGGCAGAGTTCTTCAAGCGACAGGAAGTTGAATGTCCAGCGGGCCACTGAATGGCGGATATTGCCTTTCAATGGAGCTGTTGCATCACGGTTGGGGGAATCGGCTGCCGAGGTGCCGAGGGCGGATATGCTGGCAACGCCCAAAGCGCTGGCGACAGCACCGCGCAGCAAAGCGCGGCGATCGAGGGAATGAGACACGGTTGCTGACCCTGTTATCTGTTTTTGGTGGGATAGAGGTTAGCCCGGTCAAAAACGGATATCCACGAAATCAACGGTTCTTTACAGCGTGAGGATACTGACAGCGTGAGGACAGCCCGGGAGGTGTGATGCCTCAGGGTTGTTCTGCATCGTTCAGCGCCAGTTGCTCGCGGATATAGGCAAAGAGCTTGCGCGCGCTGGCTGGCGGTTTGCCGAGCTCCTGCTCCTTGAGCGCGCTGCGGATCAGGTGGCGGAGGTGCTGTACGTCGATGCCGGGACACTGACTGATCAGTTGCTGGATGGCCTGGGCGTCGCCCGACAGCAATTGGTCGCGGTAGCGCTCTATCTGGTGCTGGCGGTGAATATAGGCGTCACTGGTATCCTGGAGCTTGTCGACAGCCGCCTGGATGGCTTCGTGGTCGGCGCTGCGCATCAACCGGCCGATGAATTGCAGTTGGCGGCGATGGGCCTCGCGCTGGCGGATGCGCCGGGCGTCGAGGATCGCCTGCAACAGGCTGTCTTCCAGGGGGATGCTGGCCAGTTGACGGTCGTTCATGTCCACCAGACGTTCTCCCAGTTCCTGCAACGCGGTCATTTCGCGCTTTACCTGGGATTTGCTTTTGAGGTAGTCGTCGGGATTGATGTCGTCGTATTGGTAAACCATGGTGTTGCTCTCGACCGGGCGCGCAAAGCCAGGCGCGCAGAAAGGGGCGCTAGGTTAGTGACCCGGCCGGCAAATGACAAGTCATCCGGCGGCCGGGCTGCCCGTCAGTGGGGCAGGTGGGTATGGGGATGCTCGCGGCGGGGATTGAGGTCATCGGGCCGCGGGCGAGGTTCCGGGGTGCGCAGGCTGGCCTTGGCGGCGCCACTGGCGGTGTACTCGCTCAGGTTGGCGCACCAGTCCTTGCCGTTCACCATGGGCCGGGTGGCGGGCAGGTTGGCAAAGTAGGCCGATACGTCTGTGCGGTTGAGCAGTTGGGACACCACCATCGCTGCCCGCGCTTGTATCAGCGGGTCCGCGACACGGTTGCGTACACCCCAGCGCACCATATAGGCGTCGCAATAGGCATCGGCGGTAGTGGGCGCGTCGGTAAAGGCGATTTCCCGGTCGACATTGAAGTGATATTTCATCATCACTTCCTCGAACAACATGGCCGTGTCCTCGTACATCGAGGAGTAGGCATAGGTTTCGTTGGCGCCGTCGCTGGCGAAGTGGGCTCCCACGGTTTGCGCATCGAGCAGTTTCTGGGCGTTGCTGGCTTTATCGCCCTGGTACATGACCTTGGCCAGGTCGTAGAGCATTGCGGAGGTCAGCGGCATGCGCGATGCCAGGTCCACCGAGGGCAGGTGTTCGATGAAGGCGTTGACCTGTTCGGCGGGCCGGTTATTGCTGTTGACCTGGTGCAGGCGGGACGGCGGAATGAAGTCGTTGGCATGGGCCAGTTCGTGGAACAGCAGCGCAGCCATGGGCCTGACGATGGCGCTCAGGGGCCTGCTGCTGGCGGTGCCGTCCAGGGGGTAGTAATCCCAGGCGTAGTTGTTGCCCACGACATAGCGGCCCAGGGACAGGAAATTCAGCTCCCGGGCGAAGTCGCTGCGGAAGTCGGGGGCGCGGGAGATGGTGTCGCGTTCTGACGCGGTCAACCAGAGATCAGCCGGGTCCAGGTAGATGGCGCCGGTGGCGGCCCAGTAATAGGAGGGGCGGATATCCGCGCCTATGACCACGGCGGTGACACTGCCGAACAGCCGGTGGATATCCTCTGGCAGGGCGTCCAGCAACTGGCTGAAGCGGGTCCCCATCCAGTCGTGCGATACCACCACCCGCGACATGATCTCCGCTTTGGTGGGCTGCACACCTGTCTGGCCGATGAAGGGCAGGCGCGAGAGGCGGCAGGCATCGGAGGCCCGCTCGATGGTGGCACAGCGGACCAGCACGTCCTTGTAGGGCGAGATGCTGACCGCGGGATGATAGTCTGACGATGGCTGGTTGGGGTTGAACTTGCTGCCGCTATCGCCGCTGCCACCGCAGCCGGAGAGGGCCAGCAGGGCCATGCACATGCCCAGCAGTCCCGGTGTTTTGAGAGAAGGTATCAGCATAGGTTGGACTTCCCGTGAGTCAGGTCAATCTTAACGCCTACTCGTCCTCTTCAAAACGGTCGGCAATAAGCTTGCAAAGGGCTTCGAGCGCTTGTTGCTCATCGTCGCCGTTGATTTCCAGCTCCAGGTTGGTTCCCTGGGTGGCCGCCAGCAGCATCAATGACATCACACTTTTACCATCGATCCAATTGCCCGGTTGGCAGTCGCTGCAAATCCTGGCGCGCACCACAGCAACGTAGCTGGCGGCCGTGGTCGCGAACTTGGCCGCCGCCCTGGCGTGGAGGCCGCGCTTGTTGATGATGGTGATGGTCTGGCAGAGCATGGCGGTCAGGACTTCTTGTGCTTGTTGATGTCCCGGTGGCGCACCTGGACATCCTGATAATGCTGGCGGAAATGCTGTTGCAGCCGCTCGCTCAGATAGACCGACCGGTGCTGTCCCCCGGTGCAGCCGATGGCGATGGTGATGTAGCTGCGGTTGTTTGCCTCGAAACGCGGCAGCCAGCGATCCAGGAACTGCTCGATATCCCGGTACATTTCATCCACCACCGCGTGTTCTTCCAGGAACTCGATGACGGGTTGATCCTTGCCGGTGAGCGGGCGCAATTGCGATTTCCAGTGCGGATTGGGCAGGCAGCGGGCATCGAACACCAGGTCCGCATTGATCGGCGCGCCGTGCTTGAAGCCGAAGGATTCGAACAGGATGGCCATGGTGGAAGCGTCGCGGCCCACCACCCGCTCCTTGACCAGGTCGCGCAGTTCGTGGAGGTTGAGGTGGCTGGTGTCCAGGATCTGGTCGGCGGTATCGCGGATGGGTTCGAGCAGCGCCTGCTCGGCGGCAATGGCTTCTTCGAGGTTGGTGTGCCTGTCGCTCAGGGGATGCTTGCGCCGGGTTTCGCTGAAGCGCTGCATCAGCACCTGGGGGTGGGCATCCAGGTACAGCACCCGGAAGGGCAGGCTGGCATCCTTGAGCGTCTGGATCATGGACGGGAAAATCCGCAGGTCCTGCCAGGCGTTGCGCACATCGATGCCGATGGCAAAGTGCTGTTCCTTATCCTGGTGTATCTGGATCTGGGCGACCAGGGCGGGCAGCAGGCTCACGGGCAGGTTGTCGATACAGTTGAACCCGACATCCTCCAGCACGTGGAGCGCCGTACTCTTACCCGATCCGGACAGGCCGCTGACGATCACCAGGTGCATGCTGTCTCCCTGTCGAGGCCCACGAGCGCTAACGGTTGTAGGTCGTAGCGGCCTCATAGAGGGCCGCATCGGAATCCGCAGCGCGCAGGCTTTCGCGGAAGTCGCCGTCATTCAGGGCGGCAGCCAGCGCGGCCAGGGTTTGCAGATGCTCGCTGTGTGCTTCCTCGGGAACCAGCATGGCGAAGAGCACATCCACCGGCTCGCCGTCGATCGAATCGAAATCGATCGGCTGCTTGAGGGTGATGAGGGCACCGACCGTGTTGGCGCAATTCCCCACCCGGCAGTGGGGAATGGCGATCCCGAAACCGATGCCGGTGGAACCGAGCCGTTCGCGCGCGATCAGGCGGCGGAAAAGCTCATCGGCGTCGATTTCCGGCAGATCCTGGGCAATGGTGGTCGCCAGGATTTCCAGGGTGCGTTTTTTGCTTGCGCCCTCGATGCCGCAGAGTGTGCGGCTGGGGCTGATCAGTTCATGTATTTGCATGGCATTAACGGTGGCTGCGTAGTTTCTCTTTGTGTTTGATCAACTGGCGGTCCAGCTTGTCCGCCAGCATGTCGATGGCTGCGTAAAGGTCTTCGGATACCGCATCGGCAAACAGGTCTTTGCCGCTGACGTGCACGGTGGCTTCGGCTTTTTGAATCAGCTTGTCGACCGATAGGATCACGTGGGTTTGGGTGATCCGGTCATGGTGGTTGCCAAGGCGCTCCAGCTTATTGTTGACATAGTCACGCAGAGCATCAGTAACTTCCAGATGGTGACCGCTGATCGTAATTTGCATAGGTACTTCCTCGCTAGACAGATGTTGGGCCAAAACCGCCGGCCCGGATAAAACCGCTGTGCACTACTGCCTGTGCCACCGCGCCAGCATAACAACGCCGGCGTGGGAGTGTCACATTAAACTTTTCCGCTCGTTGGACGGTGGGATGTTGAGCGACTCCCGGTACTTGGCAATGGTGCGCCTGGCGACCTGAATGCCCTGTTCGGCGAGCAGATCGGTGATCTTGCTGTCGGACAGGGGCTTTTTGGGGTTTTCGGCGCTGACCAGCTTCTTGATGATGGCGCGAATCGCCGTTGACGAGCATTCGCCGCCGCCCTCTGTACTGACATGACTGGAAAAGAAGTATTTGAGTTCAAAAATACCCTGCGGGGTATGCATGTATTTCTGCGTGGTCACCCGCGAAATGGTGGATTCATGCATCTGCACGATTTCGGCGATGTCATGCAGTACCAGCGGCTTCATGGCTTCGGCGCCATAGTCGAGGAACCCGCGCTGTTTTTCCACGATGCAACTGGCGACCTTGAGCAGGGTTTCGTTGCGGCTTTGCAGGCTTTTGAGGAACCAGCGGGCTTCCTGGAGGTTGTCCTTGAGGAAGGTGTTGTCGCTGCTGGAATCGGCGCGCTTGACCATGGAGGCGTAATTGGCGTTGATGCGCAGGCGCGGGGCGATATCCGGGTTGAGTTCAACGACCCAGCGCCCATCGCGCTTTTCAACAAACACATCGGGCACCACATATTCGGTGTCGCCGCTGGCGATGATGTCGCCGGGGCGGGGATTCAGGCTCTGGATCAGGGCCACGGCCTGCCCCAGCTCCGCTTCCTTGAGCCGGGTGCGGCGCATCAGCTGGCGGTAGTCGCGGCTGCCGAGCAGCGGCAGGTATTGGCGGGTGATGAGCTTGGCCGCTTCCAGGAAGGGGGTGTCGGCCGGGAACTGTTGCAGCTGCACCAGCAGGCACTCGGCCAGGTTCTGGCTGCAAACGCCGCTGGGATCGAATTGTTGCAGGCGGTGCTGGACGGCGACCACCTCATCCAGTTCCAGCTCGTCCAGCCCTTGCCCTTCACCGCTCAAGCCTTCGTGGATCTCTTCCAGGCTGACGCTGAGGATGCCGCTGGGCTCCACTGCGTCGATGATGGCCATGGCGATGATGCGGTCGCGGTCGGACATGGGTGTCAGGTTGAGCTGCCACATCAGGTGATCAAAGAGCGAATCGGTGGCGGCGCGGCGGCTTTCGAAATCGCTGTCTTCGCCGTCGTAGTTGCTGCTACTGCTGCTGGACGCCTGGTAGACATCGTCCCAGCTGGTATCGACAGGCAATTCGTTGGGTATCGCCTCGTTCCAGTCGCCGTCGGCTTCGGCGTAGTTTTCGGATTCGGTGAAGCTGTCGGTTTCGGTGTAGCTGTCAGTGTCACTGAAGCTGTCCGTATCGGTAAAACTGTCAGTTTCGCGGGTGTGGTCGGTGGTGTCGGACGAACCGCTGCTATTGTCGGCGGCGATCTCGAGCTGGCGCGGGTAATCCAGGTTTTCCTCGGTATCCGCCGGGCTGGCGGGACCGTCGAAATTCTCCTCGACTTCGAGCATGGGGTTGGAGTCCAGCGCTTCCTGGATTTCCTGTTGCAGATCCAATGTAGAAAGTTGCAGTAAGCGTATGGCCTGCTGGAGCTGAGGGGTCATCGTCAGCTGTTGGCCAAGTTTTAACTGGAGAGATTGTTTCATCGTGAGAAAAACTAAACTCTTGAGACCCTGAAGCGCGGGTTTATCTGACGTCTGTTTAGCGGAGTTTAGTCAGGCTTTGTACGGCAGGCAATAACACCAAGCAATCTTTATGCCTTAAATGGAGGATTTCGGAAAAGTCAAGCCGCCCGATCAAATAAACCGCACCAAAGGGGTGCTCAAAGGCGGAAATGTTCGCCCAGGTAGACTTCCCGCACCCGGCTGTCGCTGAGGACGGTATCGGCGTCACCCTCGGCGATGATGTGTCCTTCGCTGACGATATAGGCGGTTTCGCAGATATCCAGGGTTTCGCGCACGTTGTGGTCGGTGATCAGCACACCTATGCCGCGGTCCTTGAGATGCCGGACGATATCCTTGATATCGGCCACGGAAATGGGATCGACCCCCGCGAAGGGCTCATCGAGCAGGATGAACTGGGGCTCGGTGGCCAGGGCCCGGGCGATTTCCACCCGCCGGCGCTCTCCGCCGGACAGGGACATGCCCAGGCTGTCGCGGATGTGGGAGATATGGAATTCCTGCAACAGCGAATCCAGTTTGGCCAGCCGCTGCTTGCGGCCGAGGTCCGGCCGGGTCTCGAGGATGGCCATGATGTTGTCGGCGACGGTGAGCTTGCGGAAGACGGACGCCTCCTGCGGCAGGTAGCCGATGCCCGCCTGGGCGCGGCCATGGATGGGCAGGTGGGTCAGGTCGCGGTCATCCAGCAGCACGCGCCCGTTGTCCGCGGCGATCAGCCCCGCAATGATGTAGAAGCAGGTGGTCTTGCCCGCACCATTGGGACCCAGCAAACCCACGATGCTGCCACTGTTGACGCTCAGTGAAACGTCGATGACCACCTTGCGGCTCTTGTAGCTCTTGGCGAGGTTGCGTGCGTGTAGACAGGGCATGGATAGGTATCAGTCCAGGTCGAGGTTGGGCGGGATGATGATTTCAATGCGTTCTTGCGTGGTATCGCCCTGGCCGGCGGCCTGCATGATTTCCTGGCGGATGTCATAGACGATCCGGTTGGCGCTCATCGAGGCGCCATCCTGCTCCAGGGAGGCGTTTTCCAGCAACAGCAGCTGTTCATCGGCAGGGGTATAGCTGATGCTGTTGGCGCGGGCGCTGATGGTGCCCTTGTTGTCGTTGGGTTGCTGCTGGTAGAGCGCAGGACTGCCCTGGGCATTGATGCGGTCGATTTTCTGCGTCGCGTTGTTGAAGAGCGCGGTTACGCTCTGGGCTTCGATGCGCATCCGGCCATTGTCGGTGTCGGTCTGCTGCTGGTAGAGCGCGGGCGAGCCTTCCGCGTGGATTTTTTCGATCCGCTGGGTTTCCGCATTGAAGTGAGCGACGACCCGGTCGGCCTTGACCAGCATGGAGCCTTGGGAAAACTGCACATCGCCGGTGTAGACGGTGATGCCCTGGCGCTGGTCCAGGGTCGCTTCCCGGGCCGCGATACGGATCGGCTGGTCGCGGTCGTTCGGCTGCGCGAATGCCGCGCCGCTGCCCAGCAGCCACAGCAGGAGGACCAGGGGGCCTGTGCGACGGATATCAGGGCGCATAGACACCCCGGACTTGGGAGAGTAATTCAATACGGTCCTCGCTCAGATAGGCACGCATGCCGAGCGTCTCAAGCTGGCCTTGCTGGGCGCGCATCTTAACAGCTTTGTCGGTTTCGGCGTATTGTTCCACTATGTCGACGCGCAGCGCATCGGTTTCCACCTGGATCAATCCCTGGCGCGCGGAATGCTGCTCCGCCAGCACGCCGATGTTGAGGCTGACTTCCCGTCCGTCGGCGCGTGT
This sequence comes from uncultured Cellvibrionaceae bacterium, assembly GCA_964456865.1. Lineage (GTDB taxonomy): Bacteria > Pseudomonadota > Gammaproteobacteria > Pseudomonadales > Cellvibrionaceae > Cellvibrio. Next base: position 31,837 of record CAYWCW010000029.1, on the reverse strand, counting down.
ACGTCCCTGATCGGCGCGGATGATCCAGGGCTGGCTCTCGTTGGCGGGGTAAAAGATCAGGTGGGGTTGCCGGACCAGGGTGTAATCCTCGGGGCCGGGCTGGTCGTTGTCCTGTTGGAAATGGTGTGCGTTGGGCGTGCTCAGGCGGTAGCGCAACATGCCTTCGGTATCAAACTCCAGCGTCTCGATATTTTCCATGAAGGCATAGGGAAAGACCTGCTCCGGTTTGCTTGCCGAGGGTATCAGGCTGGTGGGCGCCCTGTCCCAGAAGACCATCGCGAAAACCCCCAGAAACACCAGGGCAATCCAGGGCAGGCTGGTGCGCGACATGCGTCAGTCTCCCGCCGGCAGGTAGTGGCTCAGTGCGGCTGCGTAGCTGCCCTGGGCCTGCATGATCAGGTCGCAGGCCTGGCGCACGGCGCCGCCCCCGGCGGGATAGCTGCTCTCCCAATGGGCGCGGTCCCGGACCTCGGGGTGCGCGCCGGGCACTGTCAGCGCCAATCCGACCCGGCTCATCACGCTCAGGTCCGGCCAGTCGTCGCCCATGAAGGCGATATCCTCCGGCCGGACTGGTTGCTCGAATATCTCGCGGTCTGCCAGGGCTTCTTGCAGGGCCGTCCATTTGTCTTCCCGCCCCTGGATCAACAGGCTGATGCCCAGATCCCCGGCACGCCTGGCCACCAGGTCGCTGCGCCGGCCAGTGATGATGCCGACGCGCACACCGGATTTCTGCAAGAGTTTTACGCCGTGGCCATCCAGTGTGCAGAAGGTTTTGAATTCCTCGCCGTTGTTGCCGAAATACAGCTTGCCGTCGGTGAGCACGCCATCGACATCCAGCACCAGCAGGCGGATGCGACGGGCTTTTTCGTGGAGTTGCGGATTCATCTATCGACTCGGTTAAAGGCTCGTATCCGGGTGTCAGATCACGCCGGCGCGGAGTATGTCATTGATCTTGACGACGCCCACCAGCCTGTCGTGCTCGTCCGTCACCAGAAGTACGTTGACCCGGTTTTGTTCCATCTGTTGCAAGGCTTCAGCGGCCAGGGTGTTGTCGCGCAGGCGGCGGGGACTGGTGTTCATGACCTCGCCCACCCGGGCGCTATGGATATCCACGCCACGATCGATGCTGCGGCGCAGGTCGCCGTCGGTATAGATACCCAGCAGTTGCTGGTGTTCATCCATGACGGTTGTCATGCCGAACCCTTTTTCACTCATGACCATCAGCGCCTGCAACAGCGGGGTATCGACACTGACCCTGGGAATGGCATCGCCGGTGTGCATGATGTCGGACACCCGCAGCAGCAGCTTGCGCCCCAGGGAACCGCCCGGATGGGACAGGGCAAAATCCTCGGCGGTAAAGCCCCGCGCTTCCAGCAGCGCGATGGCCAGGGCATCGCCCAGCACCAGGGTGGCCGTGGTACTAGCGGTCGGTGCCAGTGCCAGGGGACAGGCTTCCTGGGCCACGCTGATATCCAGGATCAGATCGGCGACATCCCCCAGGGGGGATTCGCGCTGCGCCGTCATGGCCACGATGGGCACGCCCAGCCGTTTGATCAATGGCAGCAGGGTGACTATCTCGGTGGAATTACCGGAGTAGGAAATCGCCAGCACCAGGTCGTCGCGGGTGATCATGCCCAGGTCGCCATGGCTGGCTTCTCCGGGGTGGACAAAGAAGGCGGGCGAGCCGGTGCTGGCCAGGGTGGCGGCGATCTTTTTACCGATGTGGCCGGACTTGCCCATGCCGGTGACGATGGTGCGGCCCCTGCTGGCGAGGATCAGCTCGCAGGTGCGGCTGAAGTCGCCATTCAGGCGCGCGCCCAGGGCGGCCACCGCGGTGGTTTCTATTTCGATGGTGCGGAGGCCGGAGGCGATAAAGTCGTAATCGGTCATGCGGCAGGAGGTCCGGATATCCAGGGCAGGGTTGCGCATTATAGCCACAGGGCCGGGCAATCAACAAAGGCACCGGCCACAAGGATCTGGACCATCATGCCTCGCCCGAATACCTGGCAACATTGTGAGGACACAGCCCCCGGTAGTTACTTTCGAGACCGTCAGCGCCAGGGATGGCGCTGTCGAGTCCCCAAGGATGGGTTCACGGCGTGTCTCGAAAGTAACTACCGGGGGCTGGGGCCGGACTACGAAGTACCTAAAGCCCTCTGATTCAGGCGAGGCATGATGGTCCAGATCCTTGTGGCCGGTGTTGGCGGGAGGGTGGACGGGTAGAGAGTGAAACAGGGGGGTGTTATAGTGGCGGCCGCGCCCGGTGCGCGGTTCGATGTGATCTTTTCTGGTGAATCCATTCCCGAGCCCTTAGGGCACTTATCCGCACCTTGGCAGTCCTAGACGGTGAATCAACCCCCTTAATCAGGCATGACGAGTATGACAATGAATGTTTTTGTGAACAGACTGGCGGCCGGCTTGCTGGCGGCCTGTGTATTTCTGCCGTTGGGCGCTGCGGCTGCCCAGGAGCCGAAAGCGCTGGTGGAACAGGTGACCAGGGAACTCATGGTCATAGCCAAGACCCACAATACCTCCGGCTCCAAGGAAGAGGTGTTTTTCAGTGAGGTCGAGAAGGTGCTGGATGAAGTGGTGGATTTCCGCTTTATCGCCCGCAATGTCATGGGGCGCGACAGTTTCAACAAGGCCACTCCCGAGCAGCGCCAGAAGTTTGCCGAGGTCTTCAAGGGCGGCCTGATCAGGTCCTATGCCAAGGGCATCGCCGGTTATGCGAACAGCGAGATCAAGGTCGTCGGGGCGACCGTCAATCCCCAGGATGCCAGTCGCGCGGTGGTGCGCCAGGAAGTCAGTTACGAGGGTGCCTTGCATCAGCTTTCCTACACCATGCGCTTGCAGGGTGAGCAGTGGAAGGTGGTGAATGTGGTGCTCAACGGGGTCAATCTCGGCCAGTCGTTCAGCAGCCAATTCTCGGCGGCGATACGCAAGGAAGGCGGCAACATAGACAAGGTCATTGCCAACTGGCTCGCCGAATCCTGATGACATGGCTTTCCCCCGGGGCTCTCGGGGTTTCAGGGATGCGCCGCCCGGCGCATTCCGGTAAGATTCCCGCCCGATTCCCATCCTGAGCCCCGTGGGGCAGTGAGCCAGTGTCCATGCAAGCCGAAGATATCCAGGCATTGATCGAAAATGCCATTCCCCAAAGCCAGGCCAGAGTGGCTGTCCAGGGTGACCACATCAGTCTGATGGTGGTCAGTCCCGCGTTTGCCGGTCTCAGCAGCGTCAAGAAACAGCAACTGGTGTATGCCGGCCTGGCCCCTCTGTTTGCCGATGGCCGCATCCACGCCGTGGACACCATGAAAACCTTCACGCCCGAAGAATGGCAGCAGCAACAGCAGCAATAACAAACCGCTTCCTGAATCCCTGAGCTCTCCATGGATAAATTACTGATTTCCGGCGGCGGTCCCCTGAACGGCGAGATTCGCATCTCCGGTTCCAAAAATGCCGCCCTGCCCATCCTGGCTGCCACCCTGCTGGCAGAGGGGCCTGTCCTGCTGCGCAACATGCCGCACCTCAACGACATCACCACCATGCTCGCGCTCTTGCGCACCATGGGCGTGGGCATTACCGTCGATGAGCACATGGGGGTGGAGATAGATCCGCGCAGCATCCAGGCCTATACCGCGCCCTATGACCTGGTCAAAACCATGCGCGCCTCGATCCTGGTATTGGGTCCCTTGCTCGCCCGTTTCGGCGAGGCCAATGTGTCCTTCCCCGGCGGTTGCGCCATCGGCTCGCGTCCGGTGGATATCCACCTGCGCGGCCTGGAAGCCATGGGCGCCCGGATCGAGATTGACGGCGGTTACATCCGGGCCAGGGCTCCCGAGGGCCTCAAGGGCGCGCATTTCCTGATGGATATCGTCACCGTGGGCGGTACCGAGAACCTGTTGATGGCCGCTGCCCTGGCCGAGGGCAGGACGGTGCTCGAAAACGCGGCGCGCGAGCCGGAGATCGTCGACCTGGCGAACATGCTGGTGGCCATGGGCGCGCGTATCGAAGGCATAGGCACGGCCACATTGACCATCGAGGGCGTAAAGCGCCTCAACGGCTGCGAGTACCGGATCATGCCCGACCGTATCGAGACGGGCACCTACCTCGTAGCCGCCGCCGCTACCCGTGGCAGTGTCAAACTCAAATCCACGGCGGCGGATATCCTCGAGGCCGTCCTGTTGAAACTGGAAGAAGCCGGCGCCCGGATTGCGACGGGCGACGACTGGATCACCCTGGATATGGAAGGCCGCCGGCCGCGCGCGGTCAGCCTGCGCACGGCGCCCTATCCGGCATTTCCGACGGACATGCAGTCGCAGTTCATGGCCCTTAACGCGATTGCGGAGGGCACGGGCACCGTGACCGAAACCATTTTTGAAAACCGCCTGGTGCAGGTGGCAGAGCTCAACCGCATGGGCGCCAATATCACCCTGGAAGGCAACACCGCCATCATCAAAGGTGTCGACCGCCTCAAGGCGGCGCCGGTGATGGCGTCGGACCTGCGCGCCTCGGCCAGCCTGGTGATTGCCGGTCTGGTGGCGGATGGTGATACGCTGGTGGATCGCATCTACCATATCGACCGGGGTTATGAGTGCATCGAGGAGAAGTTTCACTGCCTGGGCGCGAATATCCGCCGGGTAACCTGATTACCGGATTTCATCATGAGCCAGATTTTGACCATTGCCCTGACCAAGGGGCGTATCCTGGAGGAGACCTTGCCGCTGCTGAAAACGGCGGGTATCGAGCCGCTGGAGGATATGGAAAAAAGCCGCAAGCTGGTGTTCGAGACCAGCCGTTCCGATGTGCGCCTGCTGTTGCTGCGCGGTTCTGATGTGCCGACTTATGTGCAGTTCGGCGCGGCGGACATGGGGATTTCCGGCAAGGATACCCTGATGGAGAACGGTGCCGATGGTCTCTATGAGCCGCTGGACCTGAATATCGCGCGCTGCCGTTTGATGACGGCCGGCGTCAAAGGGCAGGAGACGCCTTCGGGGCGTCTGCGGGTGGCGACGAAATATGTGAATGTGGCCAAGCAGTATTACGCGAGCCTGGGACGCCAGATCGATGTGATCAAGTTGTACGGGGCGATGGAGTTGGCGCCGATCATGAATCTGGCGGATGAGATCGTGGATATCGTGGACACGGGCAATACCTTGCGGGCGAATGGCCTGGAGCCACGGGCGCTGATCGCTGAGGTCAGTTCGCGCTTGATTGTGAACAAGGCGTCGATGAAGATGAAGCATGTGCAGATTCAGGCGATTATCGATCCTGTTGCCGAGGCGGTGGGTGGGTAAAACCTATTTGGCCTATTGGCAATGCTTATGTGAATTTTGGTGGTAAAGCGTTGATCATGGCGAGTGGGCGCGGTGAGACGATTGGTCCGCAAAACACGCCGTAAACCCTTCCTTGGGGGCTCCCCGTCGACATCCTGTCTCCGAGGGTTTTGCGGACCAATCGTCTCACCGCGCCCGCGAGTCCTCTGCCACGTCAAGTCATAGTCAATTATTTTTGAAGTTGAATACCATGTCAGATGCATTGATAACCCGTTTAGACAGTCGTCAGGCCGACTTCAATCAGCGCCTCGATCAATTGCTGGCCTGGGAGTCGGTGAGTGATAACCGTGTTGCCGAGGTGGTGGCGGATATTCTTCGGCAGGTGAAGGCGCGCGGTGATGCGGCGGTGCTGGACTATACCAATCGTTTCGACCGGCGTTCGGCGCAGGGCATGGCGGATCTGGTGGTGGCGCCGGAGCGGTTGCGGGCGGCACTCGAGGCGATTGCGCCGGAGCAGCGCCGTGCGCTGGAAGTTGCCGCCGGGCGTATTCGTGAGTATCACCAGCATCAGTTGCAGGCTTCCTGGCGGTATACCGAGGCGGATGGCACGGTGCTGGGGCAGCAGATCAGTGCCATGGAGCGTGTGGGTTTGTACGTTCCCGGTGGCAAGGCTTCGTATCCGTCGTCGGTGTTGATGAACGCGATTCCGGCCAAGGTGGCGGGCGTGGATGAATTGACCATGGTGGTGCCGGCGCCGGATGGCGAGCTCAGTCCCATGGTGTTGGCCGCGGCGGCCATCGCGGGTGTGGATCGCGTTATCACTGTCGGTGGTGCCCAGGCCGTGGCGGCCCTCGCTTATGGAACGGAAACCATCGCCAGGGTCGATCAGATCGTTGGTCCCGGCAATATTTATGTGGCCACGGCCAAGCGCGCGGTGTTTGGCCAGGTGGCGATCGACATGATTGCCGGCCCTTCGGAAATCCTGGTGATTTGCGATGGCCTGACCGACCCCGATTGGATTGCCATGGATTTGTTCAGCCAGGCGGAACACGATGAGCAGGCTCAGGCCATCCTCTTGTGTCCGGATGCGGCCTATCTCGACAAGGTGGAGGCATCCATCGCCAGATTGCTGCCGACACTCTCGCGCAATGATATTGCGTCGACCTCGCTGAAAAATCGCGGCGCTCTGATTCTGGTGAGTGATATGGATGAGGCCATCGCCGTGAGCAATCGCATAGCGCCGGAGCACCTGGAATTGTCGGTGGCCGATCCTGAAAGCCTGTTGCCGCGGATTCGCCACGCCGGGGCGATCTTCATGGGACGTCACACGCCCGAGGCCCTGGGTGATTACTGTGCCGGTCCCAACCATGTGCTGCCGACTTCGGGAACCGCGCGCTTTTCATCGCCGCTGGGTGTGTATGATTTCCAGAAGCGCAGCTCGATCATCATGTGCTCGCCCGCGGGATCATCGGTGCTTGCAAAAACCGCATCCGTATTGGCACGCAGCGAGCAACTCGAGGCACACGCCCGTTCAGCGGAATACCGTATTCTCGATAACTGAGTGGTGGGTGGTTGATCAGGTGCGTGTGCGGCTGGGCTCGCGGATGCCCACGGTTGCCGTGACGTCCAGAACCTGGGTATCGCGGATCAGGCGCACCTGAATCTGTGTTCCCGGAGGCGTGTCCGCAATCAGGTTGAGTGCGCGGCGCCCGTCCACCAGCGCTTGCTGATTCAGATGCGTGATGAGGTCACCGGGCTTGATGCCGGCCAGGTGCGCCGACCCCTGGGCATCCACCCGCTCCACCAGCAGGGCCACCTCGACATCCAGGCTGTATTGACGGATGAATTCTTCCCGCAGGGGCAATACCCGCCCCAGAAGTCCCAGTGAACCGCGCACCACCCGTCCGTGACGCACGATCGACTCCAGCGATTTCATCGCCGAGTCGGCGGGAATGGCAAAGCCGATGCCGATGGATGCGCCGGTCTCATCCAGCACCGCTGTATTGATGCCGATCAGCCGCCCTTGTACATCGATCAGGGCGCCGCCGGAATTGCCCGGGTTGATGGCCGCATCCGTCTGGATGAAGTTTTCGTAATAGCTGGTGCCCAGGTTGTAGCGTCCGGTGGCGCTGACGATTCCCAGGCTCACGCTCTGGCCGACACCGTAGGGATTGCCGATGGCCAGCACCACATCACCCACCCGCGCGCGGGAAGGGTCGCCAAGGTTGGCGGCGGTGAGATTGTCGAGGGAAATTTTCAGCACCGCCAGATCGGTTTCCGTATCCACTCCCACCAGCCTTGCGGCGGTCTCGCGGCCATCGTGCAGCAGCACCAGGATTTCATCGGCGCCTTCGATGATGTGGTTGTTGGTGAGAATGTGGCCTTCGGTGTCCACGATCACGCCGGAGCCGAGGGTGGATTGGGTGCGAACCTGCTGGGAGCTGTTGTTGAACAGGTGGCGGTAATAGGGATGGTCCGCCGGGGAAGGGTAGCGGCGCTGCACGATCTTGGTGGTATAGATATTGACGACCGAGGGGGCGGCCCGGTTGACCGCATCGGAATAGGAGACCGGGCCACTGAAACCATTGCCGCTCGGCGCCGCGGGCGGCTGCGCCGGCTGTGGACGAAGATGGGGAAAGAGCAGCAACACCAGCAATGCAATCAGCAGCCCTGTTGCTACAGGCCAGGCGATAAACTGCATCAGGCGTTGCAGTACCATGACGTTCTCTCCGGTCGCTGGATGGGGATGGTGCCGGGAGCGGCTCATTCCCGGGGTTTATCCTCGTCCGGATAATGCTCGCTGTCCGGTGGCGCCGGATGGTCATGGTGATCATCGTGCAGGCCGTAATCCTCGCTCAGCGTTCCCTTGGCGCCCTGGGGCTTGGGTGCCCAGTCGCGCGGCGGTTCAAAATTCTGTTCGTTGATATAGGTTTTTTCTTCACTCAACAGCGTTGTGTTGGCCGAGGCCAGAATCTGGCGGCTGATGGCCGGTGTGGCCAGCTTCAGGGCGCTGTTGGCGAGATGCTCGTGCACATCGCGGTAACTCTGGGTCAGGTTGTTGACCAGCTGCGATGTTTGGGCAAAATGATCCGCCACGTCCCGCTGGTAGCTTTGCAGCGTATTTTCTGCCTCGTGCAGCCGCTGTTCCAGATCGCGGCTGTATACCTGGGCGCGAAACAGATAGAGCAAAAAGGCTCCGAGACCGGCACCGACAAACAGGCTGATCAGGCTGGTGATGACAAGGGTGCTGAGTGAAAACACAAAACGCTCCTTTAAACAGGCAAAACAGGCAAGATATCGCGTAGGTGGCCGTTGGGCCGGATGCCGCAACCGGTATCGCAGCTACTGATGGCAAATGGCCGAGGCACCCGGCCATTATACGGACTTTGGACAGGGTGATCTGTAGAATTTTGCATGATGTGGACATGAGGCGTTGATGATGGCAAAGGCCGATAAAGAAACCCTGCTGATTGCCGGCCCCGCAGGTGATGTGGAAGTGCGGCTGACGGAACCTGGCGACGGGGCGTTGCGCCAGTCGGGATTGCTGGTCGTGCTCTGTCATCCCAATCCCTCGCAGGGAGGTACCATGGATAACAAGGTGGTTACCACCTTGATGCGCGTTTACCGCGATCTGGGGGTGAGGGTCGTCAGTTTTAATTTTCGCGGCGTGGGTCGAAGCCAGGGGGTTTTCGATCAGGGGCGGGGCGAACTGGATGATCTGCGTGCCGTGATCGCCTGGGTGCGCGAGCACTATCCCGACACCAGGTTGATGCTGGCGGGTTTTTCCTTTGGCTCGGCCATGGCTGCCCAGGCCAGTCACGAGCAGCCGGATTTGCAGCATCTGTTGCTGGTTGCGCCACCGGTCGAGCGTTATACCTATGATCGCGAAGGCCGCTTCCCCTGCCCGGTGAGTGTGGTGATCGGCGACCAGGATGAACTGGTCGATGTGGCAGGTGTGCTCGCCTGGACGGCATCCCTGACACCTTCCCCGCATGTGATCAGCTACGCTGGCGTGGGGCATTTCTTCCATGGCCATCTGGCGCAGCTGAAGACGGATCTCGGCGAGCACCTGGCCAATGTGCCAGGGCTGGGGTGATGCCTCAGCGGCCCTGGCGGCGCAGCTTGTAAATCGTCCGCAGGTTGACGCTGATCAGGGTGATTTCCAGCAAGGTGCCGCCCAGTGAACCCACCCAGATATTGTTGCTGAGCCAGAAGCAGGCGCCGATCAGGAAGGCCACGCGCATGCGTATTCCCTGGAGGCAGAAGAGCGCGTAGGTGCCTATGCAGGAACCGATGATCGGCAGCATGTCCTGCCAGGTCTTGGCCAGCCAGAGGCCCAGTCCGAAACTCACCAGAATGAACAGCCAGGCCACGATCCAGGAACGGGTGTAGAGCGACAAGCCGGTGCGCACCACGGAAAAGACAGAGCTGAGTACGGCAGTGGGGGCGCCCAGCAGTGCGAAATGTATGCAGTTGTTGAGCTGCATGGCGAACATGACGATCTTCAGCTTCCGGTCATCCCGCTGGTAGAAACAGAAGATACCCAGAGCAAAGCTCAGCAACCCGAAAAATTGGGCCAGGGGATTATCGAACATAGAAGGGAAATACCTGGAAAGGCGGGAGAGCAGTGCCGCCAGTCTACCACAGGGACGATCACCGGGGTGATCAGCCGGGCGCAAAGGGGCTATGACGGCGCGCGGGCTTGATTTACAGTGGCGTCCCGGAATATCCCCTGAAGCCGTTTTTGAGTTCACAGCGCGTGAGTCATATACCTTCCCCCCTCGAACGATACCAGCGTGATCTGCAGCGCCCGGATTTTCGCCAGGACTCCGCCCAGGCCCAGGCGGTTGCCCTGTTGCAGGACCTTTACGAACGCCTGCTGGCTGCCCGCCGACAGCAGGCGGGGCTCCGCTGGTGGTCGCGGCTGCTGGGTGGACGTGATCCGGCGCCGGTCACAGGGCTTTATCTCTGGGGTGGGGTGGGGCGTGGCAAGACCTACCTGATGGACAACTTCTACGAAAGCCTGCCCTTCGAAGACAAGATGCGGGTGCATTTCCACCGCTTCATGCGCCGGGTCCACGCGGAACTCAAGCAGATGGATGGCCAGAAAAACCCGCTCCAGGGCGTTGCGGACCGCATCCGCCGGGAGGCGGGCGTCATCTGCTTCGACGAGTTTTTTGTATCCGATATCACCGATGCCATGATCCTGGGCACCTTGATGGAGGCCCTGTTCCAGCGGGGCATTACCCTGGTGGCCACCTCCAATATCGAACCTGACGGCCTGTATAAAGATGGCCTCCAGCGCGCCCGCTTCCTGCCGGCCATCGCCCTGCTGAAGACCCATACCCGGGTGGTCAATGTCGATGGCGGTGTGGACCACCGCCTGCGGGCCCTCGAGCAGGCGGAGCTCTACCACTCGCCCCTGGATGCCGCCGCCGATGAAAGCCTGATGCGCAGTTTCCAGAGCCTGGTGCACAATCCGGGCGAGGCGCAAAGGGATGTGGTGCTTGACGTTGAAGGCCGTCCCATCCCGGCGCGCTACCTGGCGGACGGGGTGGTCTGGTTCGATTTTGCGGCCCTGTGCGATGGTCCCCGGTCCCAGAATGACTACATAGAGTTGGCCCGTGAGTACCATTCGGTCATCATCAGTAATGTGCCCGCCCTGGGCCGCAGCAAGGACGACCAGGCCCGCCGCTTCATCAATCTGGTGGATGAGTTCTACGATCGCCAGGTCAAGCTGGTGATATCGGCCGAAAAGCCCCTGGCCGGGTTGTATGACGAGGGCGGACTGAGTTTCGAATTCCAGCGGACGGTCAGCCGCCTGCTGGAGATGCAGAGCCGGGATTACCTCGCCAGGCCCCACCGGCCGGATTGATACCCATGTTCGCCAGCAGAAGCGCCAGCCGGCCCTTGAAATGGCTCCGGCGCTTGTGTAGTATTCGCGCTCTTTTTGGGGTGGGTCCGTCCCACATTAACAGGCAGGAACAACATGAAGACTTATATTGCCAAAAATGAATCCGTCGCCCGCGACTGGTTCGTCGTCGATGCGGCGGGGAAAACCCTCGGCCGTATGGCGGCAGAAATCGCCTCGCGTCTGCGTGGCAAGCACAAGCCCGAATACACTCCCCATGTGGATACCGGTGATTATATCGTCGTGATCAATGCCGAGAAGGTTCGCGTAACCGGCAAGAAGGCGACCGACAAGATCTACTATCACCACACCAACCACGTAGGCGGCATCAAATCCATCAGCTTCGAGAAGCTGATCGAGAAGGCCCCTGAGCGTACCATCCAGATCGCCGTAAAAGGCATGCTGCCGAAGGGTCCGCTGGGTCGTGCCATGTTCAAGAAATTGAAAGTGTACGCAGGTAATGAGCATCCGCACGCTGCTCAGCAACCTCAAGAACTGAATATCTAAGGGGGCTGACATGACTGCAACTCAATATTATGGTACCGGTCGCCGCAAGACCTCTACCGCTCGCGTCTTTATTACTGCCGGCACCGGCACCATCACCGTCAATGACCGTCCGCTGGACGAGTATTTCGGTCGTCCGGTATCGCGCATGATCGTTCGCCAGCCCCTGGAAAACGTGGGCCTGGTCGACAAGTTCGATGTCAAGGTCACTGTCAGCGGTGGCGGCAGCTTCGGCCAGGCGGGCGCCATTCGCCACGGCCTGACCCGTGCCCTGATGGAGTACGACGAGGCGCTGCGCACCAGTCTGCGTAAAGCCGGCTTCGTTACCCGCGACTCCCGCGAAGTGGAGCGTAAGAAAGTGGGTCTGCGTAAAGCGCGTAAGCGTCCGCAATACTCCAAACGTTAATGGCTGGTGGATCTGGCCTTGGCCGGCTCCTCTGCCCAGCGTAAAAACGCCCGTCCTCCCTCCGGAGGCCGGGCGTTTTTTTATAGCCGGAATTTCTAATCTGGGGTCTGCTTCTGGTTATTCTTGTAAGCGGCGCGTAATTTCTTTAAGATTGGCCATTTTTTGCGGTTGACCAAAATAATTCTAAATCGTTGAAATTCAGTGATTTACTGGCCGTCGGAAGCTGTTAGGGGAGAATCGTCATGAGTAATGACGTCGTCAATAAAACGCGCCGTCGGGTGCTGACCGTTGCTACCAGTGTGGTGGGCGCGGTAGGTGCTGTCGGTGTGGCTGTTCCTTTTGTGGGTTCCTGGAACCCTAGCGCCAAAGCCAAGGCGGCAGGTGCGCCAGTCAAAGCCAACATCAGCAAGTTGGAGCCAGGTGAGATGATCACCGTCGAGTGGCGCGGCAAGCCGGTGTTTATCGTGCGCCGTACACAGGAAGTACTGGACGGCCTGAATAAGACAGACGATCTGGTTCGCGATCCTGCTTCTGAAGTTCCCCAGCAGCCTGCCTACGCCAAGAACCAGGCGCGTTCCATCAAAGCCGAGTACCTCGTGCTCCTGGGTCTCTGTACCCATCTGGGGTGCGCGCCCATGTACCGTCCCGATGTGGGAGCGGCAGACCTGGGCGGCAGCGAATGGCAGGGGGGCTTTTTCTGTCCCTGCCACGGCTCCAAATTTGACTTGGCTGGTCGCGTGTACAAAGGCGTGCCTGCTCCGATTAACCTCGAAGTGCCGCCCCACGCTTATGAAACTGACAGCGTGATCGTCATCGGCCTGGATCAGGGAGCATAACCATGAATTGGCTTACAGGTTTGTGGAAGTGGGTTGATGCGCGTCTGCCGGTGCAGCGGGCATGGGATACCCACATGGGCAAGTACTATGCCCCCAAGAATTTCAACTTCTGGTATTTCTTTGGTGTGCTTTCCATCCTGGTACTGGTCAACCAGTTGTTGACCGGTATCTGGCTGGCCATGTTCTACACGCCCACCGCCGACCAGGCCTTTGCCTCGGTGGAATACATCATGCGTGACGTGGATTACGGCTGGCTGCTGCGCTACATGCACTCCACCGGCGCTTCCGCCTTCTTTGTGGTGGTCTATCTGCACATGTTCCGCGGCCTCATGTATGGCTCCTACAAGGCGCCGCGTGAGCTGGTATGGATTTTCGGCATGGCGATCTACCTGGTGCTCATGGCCGAGGCTTTCATGGGCTATGTATTGCCCTGGGGCCAGATGTCCTACTGGGGGGCGCAGGTAATCGTTTCCCTCTTCGGCGCCATTCCCGGTGTGGGCGAGTATCTGGTGGAGTGGATCCGCGGTGACTACCTGATTTCAGAGGCAACCCTCAACCGCTTCTTTGCGCTGCACGTCGTTGCCTTGCCGATTGTGTTGCTGGCGCTGGTGGTTCTGCACCTCCTGGCACTCCACGAAGTCGGCTCCAACAACCCCGACGGTGTGGAGATCAAGAAAAAGAAAGATGAAAATGGTGTTCCCCTGGACGGCGTGGCCTTCCACCCCTACTACACCGTGCATGACCTGGTGGGCATCGCGGTCTTCCTGTTCGTGTTCTGCTTCGTCATCTTCTTCATGCCGGAAATGAATGGCTTCTTCCTCGAATATCCCAACTTCGAGGAAGCCAACAACCTGAAGACGCCGGAACACATCGCGCCTGTCTGGTACTTCACGCCCTTCTACGCCATCCTCCGCGCGGTCACTATCGATATCGGCCCCCTGGATGCCAAGTTCCTGGGCCTGATCGCCATGGGCGCGGCGATTGCCATCCTCTTCGTGCTGCCCTGGCTGGACAGAGCCAATGCCAAGTCCATGCGTTACAAGGGGCATATCCCCCGCGTCATGCTGATCCTGTTTGCCGCCATGTTCTGGGTATTGGGTTATCTGGGCATCAAATCGCCCACCGATGGCAGGACACTGTTGGCGCAGATAGGTACGGTTTTCTACTTTGCCTATTTCATCACCATGCCCATCTGGACCAGCCCGATCAAATCCAGGGATCGCAGCAGCCTGGGGCGCTTGATTATCTGGGCCATCAGCCTGGTGTTTGCGCTGATCTTCCTCAATCTGGCGCTGGCGGATATCACCAAGGAAAACAGCAATATCCCCTTGTTCCTGCGCCTGTTCGGCTTCGCCTTTGCCGTTGGCTTTGCGGTGCTGCCGTGGTTGGCAGAACGGGATAACGAATCACCGGTACCCGAGCGTGTCCAGAAAAATGGCCTGCCGCTGCCATTGGTGCTGGGTGGTTTCGCGTTGTTTGTCGTACTGACTGTGGTGCCCATCAAGGCCGTAGGCGCGGAAGGGGCATTCAAGTGCGGTGCCATCCCCTGTGATGTGATGGAGCCGGACCTGACCAACCAGGCATCTTTGCAACGCGGCGCCAAGTACTTCGTCAACTACTGCATGGGGTGCCACTCCGCAAAGTTTTCCCGTTATGAGCGTGTGGCCGATGACCTGGGCATTCCCCACGATCTCATGCTGCAAAACCTGGTGTTCAGCGACCAGCGCATCGGTGAACTCATGGAAATTGGCATGACCCGCGACCAGGGCAAGCGCTGGTTTGGTGTTGCACCTCCGGACCTTACCCTGGTGGCCCGTGCCCGATCTCCGGAATGGCTTTACACCTACCTGCGTAATTTCTACGCGGACGACACCCGTCCTTTCGGGGTGAACAACCGCGTGTTCGCCAACGTGGGCATGCCCCATGTGATGGTCGGATTGCAGGGGTTGCTGGAGTGTGGGCCGGGCCCAAAGATCGCGCCTGGCGGCGGTGTGCTGCGTGACAATCTCGGCAATCCGGAGATCGATGAGAAATGTGGAGCACTGAAGGAAGGCAAGCTCAAGGGTACGCTGGATAGTGACGAATTCGACCGCGCGGTTTACGATTTGGTGAATTTCCTGGTTTATGTGGGGGAGCCGGCTGCATTGCACCGCAAGCGCATCGGTATCTATGTGCTGCTCTTCCTGTCGGTCTTCTTCGTTTTTGCCTATCTGCTCAATCGTGAGTATTGGAAAGGTATCCACTGACTGAGGGTGGCCGGACCAAACGGGCGGTCATGACCGCCCGTTTTCATTTTCTGCAATGAGGCAATGGGTATGAGCAATAACAGTCGACGCTCCTCCATGGTGCTGTTTTCCGACAGCCGCGATCATTACAGTCACCGGGTCCGTATCGTATTGGCGGAAAAAAGTGTGACCGCGGAAGTGCTTGCCGTGGATCCCCGGAGCAAACCCGCGGAACTGGCCGAGTTCAATCCGTACAACAGCCTTCCGACCCTGGTCGACAGGGATGATCTGGCGCTCTATGAGGCGCGGGTGATCATGGAATACCTGGATGAGCGCTTTCCCCATCCACCACTCCTGCCGGTCTATCCCGTGGCGCGCGCCAAGAGCCGGTTGTGGATGTACCGCCTGGAGCGCGACTGGTCGCCGCTGGTGGATACCATCCTGACGGGCAGGAGCAAGGACCAGGTAGCCAGGTCCAGGGACAGCCTGCGTGAAAGCCTGTTGGCAATAGCGCCGATCTTTGCCGAGAAGCCCTTTTTCATGAGCGATGACTTCACCATGGTCGATTGCTGCCTCGCGGCCATACTCTGGCGTCTGCCCCTGATGGATATCCAGTTGCCTGACACGCGCCAGACCCGTCCGTTGTCGGGCTACATGGAACGGTTGTTCACCCGGCCATCCTTCCAGGCCAGCCTGACGGAGCAGGAGCGGGATTTTCATCGGGTATGATCCCTCGCGATAGGAGTATTGGTTTATGTCCATGACTTCCAGGCGCCCCTACATGATACGGGCGCTCTACGAATGGATTCTGGATAACGCCTGCACACCCTACATACTGGTGGATGCCCAACTGCCCGGTGTCAATGTGCCGCGCCAGCATGTCAATAAGAATGGCCAGATCATCCTGAATATCGCCCCGACAGCGCTCAAGGATCTGCTGATCGGTGCCGAGGCCATTTCCTTCAGCGCCCGTTTTGGCGGCGTTCCCTTCAGTATCTACATTCCCTGCGAGGCGGTGCTGTGCATCTATGCCCGCGAAAATGGCCAGGGCATGGTGTTCGAGGTCGAATCCAACACGCGCCCGCCTTCGCCCGATCCTGCGCCGGGTGGCGGTGAGCAAGGCCCTAAACGCCCCAGTTTGCGGGTCATCAAATAAGCCCTTGTTACCCCTGGCACGCCTGATTTTTCCTGTTGTTACCAATAGTGATGCTTTTTTCTGTTTATAGCGTTTAAAGAAATAAACAGAGTTTTTCTAATTCAATAAGTGTTTTTTTAATAATCAATAATAATTAGCAGATTTTGATTATTTCGATAACTTCTTTGTGGCGCCTGTTTAACTGGCTGATACTGGGGTTGTTGTTGTTTAAAGGTAACTTTTCGGAGTGTCTTTATGGCTATGTTGCAGCATACCCTTGGTGTTTTCCTCAATCCGGATCGCGAATGGCAAAGGATTCGCAATGAGCGTCACTCATTCGTCCGGGTATTTCTGGTCCATACTCCGCTGCTGGCGCTGATCCCGGTGATCGCCGCCTATTTTGGTGTTACACAGGTTGGATGGAGTGTCGGTAATGGCGGTGCGGTCAAACTGACGGCCGAGAGTGCCTTCTGGCTGTGCCTTGGGGCTTATATAGCCCAGTTGCTGGCCGTGTATGTACTGGGTGAATACATCAACTGGATGTCCCGCAGCTTTGGCGTTGCCGATGATGCGCAGCAGCGCCACTACGAAGGCACGGCACTGGCCGTTTATTCTTCCGCGCCCATGATGCTGGCAGGTGTCGTCCTGATTTATCCCCACCTGTGGCTGGTGGCCAGCGTATTCATCCTGGCAGCCTGTTACTCGGTCTACCTGATCTATGAAGGTATTCCCATTCTGATGAATATTCCCAAGGAGCGTGGCTTTATTTACGCCAGTTCCGTGCTCACGGTAGGGCTGGTGTTGACCGTTGTCGTTCTGGTGGCCACGGTCATTATCTGGAGTTCCGGCCTGGGGCCCGTCTACACCAGTTGACGAACTCTCCCTGCGAATGGGACGAAAAACCAGTAAAAAGGGCGGCCGCAGGGCCGCCCTTTTTGTTAGTGCCGCTTATTGGTGCCACCTTTTTTACGCCTGTTTTTTTCTGTCTGCATTATCCCTCTGCATTGCCGCCACGGGCTGTACTACTGCAATATGTCATCCTAGTGTCATGCTGTTGTCATATTTTTAAGAAATGTAACAAAAGTGTCACAATTGTCTTCTAGAGTCAGCCTGTGTGGACAGGCTCGATCAGGTCCCCGGTTTTCATTGGCAGTCAGGCGTCCGGGAGGGTGTCCATGAGCGCAGTAACCTTCATCAAGGCGCTGTTTCTGGCGGGCTCACTGATGGGTGCCGCAAGCCTCCAGGCGGCACTCGACACGGGCCTTGCGGAATACAGGGCAACGTCT
Organism: uncultured Cellvibrionaceae bacterium; assembly: GCA_964456865.1. GTDB lineage: Bacteria > Pseudomonadota > Gammaproteobacteria > Pseudomonadales > Cellvibrionaceae > Cellvibrio. Next base: position 14,258 of record CAYWCW010000029.1, on the reverse strand, counting down.
GGTGTGTCGGGCAACCTCAACAGCATAGGTTCGGATACGCTGAATAATCTGATGACGCTGTGGGCGGAAGAGTTTGCCAAGTTTTATCCCAATGTGAATATCCAGATTCAGGGGGCTGGTTCATCCACGGCGCCGCCAGCCCTGACGCAGGGAACCGCCAGCTTCAGCCCCATGAGCCGCGAAATGAAATCGTCCGAAATCGAGTCCTTCGAAGCTGCGCACACCTACAAGCCCACGGCTGTGCCGGTGGCCATCGACGTGCTGGCGGTCTATGTCAACAAGGATAATCCGATACCGGGCCTGACGATTGCCCAGGTCGATGCCATTTTTTCGGTCACGCGCAAATGTGGCCACGATACAGGTATCACGCGCTGGGGCGGGGTTGGGTTGACGGGTAACTGGAGCAATCGGGACTTCACGCTCTATAGCCGCAATGCCGTTTCGGGCACCTACGGTTACTTCAAGGAGGTGGCGCTGTGCGGTGGTGATTTCCGGGCCAGCATCAATGAGCAGCCGGGTTCCGCGTCGGTGGTGCAGGGGGTTTCCGAATCCATCAATGGCATAGGCTATTCGGGTATCGGTTACCTGACCTCGGGCGTGCGGGCCGTACCCCTGGCCGCGAAGACTGGCGATGACTTTTCACCGGCCGATGCTGCGCATGCACTGGATGGCAGCTATCCCCTGGCCAGGATGCTCTACGTGTATATCAATAAGCACCCCAACCGCGGCCTGGGCCCCCTGGAAGCTGAATTCATCAAGTTGATCCTTTCCCGCCAGGGGCAGGACGTTGTGTTGCGCGATGGCTACATTCCCTTGCCGGCCACGGTTGTCGAGAAAACGTTGAAGCAACTGGATCTGCTGTAATTCCCGATGTGATGCTCAATGCTTTTCGTTGGGGGGCAATCGTTTGGGTTTTTCTGGCATGTGAAGGGCGTCTGTATCAAAATCGCCGCACTCCCAAAGAGTCTCCCGTTGCAAGTCACTTGCCCATGGTCCAGGTATTTTTCTCATGCCAGAAACGCCGTCAACGCCACCCGTGAAAGCCTTTCTGCCCAATGCGGAGCAGCGGGCCCGTCTGCGCCGGGTGCGCAATGCCAAGGACAGCGTTTCCCGCTACGGGGTGACTGGTGCCGGGCTGGCGGTGGTGGGGGCGTTGGCGCTGATCTTTTTCTATCTGTTTTCTGAAGTCGCGCCCTTGCTGCGTGGCGCCAGCCTGGGTACCGCCAGGCATTATCCCTCGCCGGTTTCGGAGTCTGTGGTGCATCTGACGCTGGAGCGGTATGAAGAGATCGGTGCGGCTTTCACGGCGTCTGGCCGGGTCGTTTTTTTTGAGGCCGATCAAGGTCGGTCATTACTGGAGGCTGAAATTCCCTGGCCATCGAATACAGGCCTGAGTACACTGGGACTTTCCGTGCCCTCAGCCGGGCTGGTGGCTTATGGTTTCAGCGACGGCCATGTCAGTCTCGTCAAACCCGGCTACACACTCAGTTACCCCAATGATCAGCGGCAGGTGAAGCCCGGCCTTGGTTTTCCTTTGGGGAAAGAGCCCTTGTTATTGGACGAGCAGGGCAAAGAGATAAAGGTACTCGCTGTGCAGGAAGGCCAGAGCGCTGTCTATCTCGCAGCGGCGACCGCCGATAATCGCCTGGTGCTGGGTGTTTTCAGCCGCAAATCCAGCCTGCTGGGTGACGTGACCCTGGTACGCAATACCTATCCATTGCCCGCCTTACCGGATATGGCCAGTGCCACGCATATCCAGATCGACAGGACCGGTCAGCATCTGGTGATCGCCGACGATCAGGCCCGCTTGCACTATTACGATATTTCCCGCCCCGACGCCGTTAATCGGCGCATGCCTGTTCCCACCGAACGGGGGCAGGTGAGTGATATGCAGTTTCTGGTGGGAACGGCATCCCTGGCTGTTGGCACCGACAAGGGTAATGTCAGCCAGTGGCTGCTGGTGCGTGATGCCGCCAACGATTACCACATGACGCGTGTGCGTGATTTCAAATCCCTGCCGGCGGCGGTAACGCGCATCGTGCCGGAATATACGCGCAAAGGCTTTTGGGCCGCAGATCGGGCAGGCAATGTCGGCGCCCATTACGGCACCTCGTCACGCAGCCTGTTGCAGGCATCCCTGAGCGCGCAGCCCCTGGCGCAACTTGCCATTTCACCCATCAACGGCAAGCTGTTGGCCCTGGATGCCAGCAATAACGTCATCCAGGCGACTGTATGGAATCAGCATCCGGAAATTTCTTTCAGTTCATTGTGGGAAAAGGTGTGGTACGAGGGTCGTGACAAACCGGATTACGTGTGGCAGGCATCCTCGGCCAGCGATAATTTTGAGCCCAAGATGAGCCTGGTTCCCTTGTCGCTGGGAACCTTGAAGGCGGCTTTTTTTGCCATGATGTTTGCCATACCGCTGGGCATCATGGGCGCGATCTACAGCGCCTATTTCATGACGGCGCGCCTGCGCGGCCTGGTAAAGCCGACCATCGAAATCATGGAAGCGCTGCCGACGGTGATCCTCGGTTTTTTGGCAGGCCTCTGGCTTGCGCCATTCATCGAAAAGCATCTGCCGGCCGTGTTCAGCATTCTGATACTCATGCCGGTGTTGATGATTGCCGTGGGTTTTGCCTGGAGCCGCCTGCCCGGCGGTATTCGCAATCGGGTACCGGAAGGCTGGGAGGCCGTGATCCTGATTGTTCCCATCCTGTTGGTGGGCTGGTTGTGTGTTGCCGCCAGCCCCCATGTGGAAGTCTGGTTTTTTGCTGGCAGCATGCGCCAATGGTTCACGGATAATGGCATCACCTACGATCAGCGCAATGCCATGGTGGTAGGCATCGCCATGGGTTTTGCGGTGATTCCCACCATTTTTTCCATTGCCGAGGATGCGATTTTCAATATTCCCCGTCATCTGACTCAGGGTTCCCTGGCACTCGGGGCCACGCGTTGGCAGACGCTGGTCGGCGTTGTGCTGCCCACGGCGAGTCCGGGTATTTTTTCCGCGGTGATGATGGGGTTCGGTCGCGCGGTGGGTGAGACCATGATCGTACTCATGGCTACCGGCAACAGTCCTGTGGTGAACTTCAATATTTTTGAGGGCATGCGGACCCTGTCGGCTAACATCGCGGTGGAATTGCCGGAGACGGCGGTGGGCAGCACGCATTTCCGGGTGCTCTTCCTTGCCGCGCTGGTATTGCTGGCGTTGACGTTTGTAGTGAATACCCTGGCGGAAATCATTCGCCAGCGATTGCGCCAACGCTACAGCAATCTGTGATATGCGGAAAACTGACTCATGAAAACGCAATCAAACAGCATTTCATCCTGGTACAAAAGCGGTTCTCCCTGGATCTGGCTCAACGGCGGTGCTGTGGCCTTGTGCATGATCATGGTGATCGGACTGCTGGGGTTGATTGCCGTGCGCGGGTTCGGCCATTTCTGGCCGGCGGATATCCTGCATACCAGCATTCTGGACCGCGAAGGAAACCGTCATGTGGTCATGGGTGAATGGGTTCGCAGTGAAGTCATTCCCGCCAGCATAGCGCGTGACAATGGCTATGAGGTGCCCGGTGATGTGGACATACTGACCCGCTTCCTGATCAAGCGGGGTAATCGCGATATCAGCTCCCAGGACTTCATGTGGTATCTGGAAACCGGCATGGACGCATGGCAGTACCCGAAAGACGCTGTGACCATCGAGCGGCGCGAGTGGGGAAATTTTTATGGCTTCCCGGTTTCCATCCACCAGGCGGGTAATACAGTGGCCCAATCCGGCGATGCGCATTTCTGGCACGAGCTCGATGCCCGTCTTGCGCGAGTCCTGGCTTTGCATGCTGTGTTGCGCAAAAAGGAAAAGGGGGATATCGGCCGGATCAATCACGAGTTGGAACGCCTGCGATTGCAGGAGCGGCGCCTGGAACTGGATGGCGTCGGTGGTGAGGCGCTCGCCCTGGCCAACGCCCGGCTGGCTGCGCGCCGTGCGGAACTCGATGCGCGCTATCAGGATATCAAGCTCGAACGCGATGACATCCTGGCGCAGGTCCAACGCGATACGTTGGTTGTCCGTTCTGCCGAAGGCCGGGAAGTGGTTCTGCCCTTTGAAAAAATCGTGCGCATCACCCGTCCCAATGACATGGGTGTGTTTGCCAAGTTCGGCGAGTACCTCAAGCGTTTCTGGGAATTCATGACGGGCGAACCGCGCGAGGCCAATACCGAGGGTGGGATCTTTCCTGCGATTTTCGGCACGGTGACCATGGTGCTCATCATGTCGGTGATGGTGACGCCCTTTGGTGTGCTGGCAGCTATTTACCTGCATGAGTATGCCCGGCAGGGGCCTGTGCTGCGTCTGATCCGGATATCCGTCTACAATCTGGCCGGTGTTCCGTCAATCGTGTACGGGGTTTTTGGATTAGGGTTTTTTGTATATTTCCTGGGTGGCAGCATCGATCAATTGTTTTACCGCGAATCCCTGCCTGCTCCCAGGTTTGGTACGCCGGGACTTTTCTGGGCATCGCTGACCCTCGCATTGCTGACCCTGCCGGTGGTTATCGTTTCCACCGAGGAAGGCTTGTCCCGCATTCCCGGCAGCATCCGCCAGGGCAGCCTGGCACTGGGAGCCACCAAGGCCGAAACCCTGTGGAAGGTCGTGGTGCCCCTGGCGACCCCGGCGATGATGACAGGGCTCATCCTCGCCATCGCCCGGGCCGCGGGTGAAGTGGCGCCCCTCATGCTGGTGGGCGTCGTCAAACTGGCGCCGTCACTGCCGGTCGATGGCAATTATCCCTACTTGCACCTGGACCGGAAAATCATGCACCTGGGCTTTCATATTTACGATGTGGGCTTTCAAAGCCCGAGTGTCGAGGCGGCGCGCCCGCTGGTGTATGCCACCGCCCTGGTACTGGTAATCTTGATCCTGGTGTTGAACCTGGCCGCCATCCGGATACGCAACAACCTGCGTGAAAAGTACCGCAGCGCGTCCGACTGAGCGGGAGAGTAGAATCATGCTGCCGTCGTCCAGGGTTGGCGGGATTCGCGTTACGACCTGTCATCGAACAGATTTACCGCCATCCGTGCAGCGGTTGGCAAAAGTGGATACTCACAGGCTGGTGTCATGATACTGAAAGAACAAACCATCAAACTGGACGTCAGGGGCCTGAACCTCTATTACGGGCAAAAATGTGCTCTGCGGGATATCAGCCTCAAGATTCCGGAAAAAAAGGTGACCGCTTTCATCGGCCCTTCAGGCTGTGGTAAATCCACCTTGCTTCGATGCTTCAATCGCATGAACGATCTGGTGGATTCCTGCCGTATCGAAGGCGAGATACTGCTCGATGGCGAGAACATCTATGTCAGGGATGTGGATGTTGCCGAGTTGCGCCGCCAGATAGGCATGGTATTTCAAAAGCCCAATCCTTTTCCCAAATCCATCTACGAGAATGTCGCCTATGGATTGCGTTTGCAGGGGGTCAAGTCCCGGCGCGCGCTCGATACTGTGGTCGAAAATGCCCTGCGCAGCGCCGCGCTGTGGGATGAGGTCAAGGACCGCCTGCATGACAACGCCTTCGGCTTGTCCGGTGGCCAGCAGCAGCGCCTGGTGATTGCCCGGGCGATCGCCATAGAGCCGGAAGTTATTTTGCTGGATGAGCCCGCGTCCGCGCTCGATCCGATTTCCACGCTCAAGATCGAGGAATTGATTTATGAGCTCAAGAACCGCTACACCATTGTCATCGTGACCCATAACATGCAACAGGCGGCACGTGTGTCTGACTACACCGCCTTCATGTATATGGGTGATCTGATCGAGTACGGGGATACGGATGCCTTGTTCACCAATCCCGGCAAGAAACAAACCGAAGATTACATCACCGGCCGTTACGGTTAACCAAGAGGCAGTTTATGGCTATGGATATCACCAGTCACACCCATCATATCTCCCAGCAGTACAACATCGAGCTGGACGATATTCGCAAGCACCTGTCTGAAATGGGCGGCATGGCGCAGCGGCAGGTCAATGATGCCATCCAGGCGTTGATCGACGCTGACCTGGACAAGGCCGAGCAGGTGGTAAGCGCGGACAAAACGGTCAATCAGATGGAAATATCCATCGACGAGGAATGTGTGCGAATCCTCGCGCGCCGCCAACCCGCCGCCAGCGATCTGCGGCTGGTGATCGCCGTGACCAAGGCGATCACCGACCTCGAGCGCATCGGGGACGAGGCCAGCAAGATCGCCCGGCAAGCCATTGCCCTGAATCGCGATGGCGTTTCACCGCGTGGTTATGTGGAAGTGCGTCATATCGGCAATCAGGTGTCGCGCATGCTGCATGATGCCCTGGATGCCTTCGCGCGCCTGGATATGGACATGGCACTCAACGTGGTGCAGACCGACAAGACAGTGGACCTGGAATACAGCACCGCCATGCGCGAGATGGTCACCTTCATGATCGAAGATCCGCGCAGTATCACCCGCGTGCTGAACATCCTCTGGTCGCTGCGCGCCCTCGAACGGATCGGCGATCACGCGCGCAACCTGGCACAGTATGTGGTTTATCTGGTCAAGGGTGAGGATGTACGTCACGCGAGCTTTGACCAGATAGCGCAGGAAATTCAGCAGAAGCCCTGATCTGCGTCGACCGCTTCAACACAATCAATGCCGCACGGGGTTTTTGAGAAGTCGCTCGTAATCCTTACGGTATTTTTTCGCCAGCTGGACCTTCTGGGTTTCGGTGAGAATCTTGCCTGAAATCTGGAAAAAGCGTTTCTCTTCTTCTTTCAGGTGATGATGGACTTTTTCCGACAGCGTCCTGGCCTTTGCCAGCCAGCTCCCGCCTTCGCTGTCGGCATCCTCCAGTTCTTCGATGCATTCATCGATCTTGTGGTGTTCGGCCAGGGCATGCCGGGATGGATCGAGCCCCATGTCGTCCATCAGCAAGGGGACGTAAAAATAGCGCTCTTCGGCTGCTTCGTGGGCCTCCAGCACAGTGCGTAATTCCCGCAACAATTGTTGCCGCCGCGGATCACCGGATTTGGCCCGCAACAGTTTGCGGCACAGGGACCGTTGTACGGCATGGCTTTCGCGCAGGGCATCGTAGATGGTTTCCGGCATGATAGAACTCCTTGGGGATGGCATCAGGATTTCAGCGGCCTGGGTTCACCGTTGACGGCTTTGGCCGCTGGCATGACAGGCACTTTTTCCACAGGCACGGCAGCGGGCGATGCGGCTGGCGGCGGAATACGTCCGAGCGTGATGTTTTTACTGGCGCGAACATCCCGGTTGGCGTAGGTCCAGATCTCACCCGTGGCGGTGATGAATACCGTCCAGTAAAGATCCGACTCGGGACCGTAATCGATCAGCACATGCGCCAGCCCTTCGCCTTTGGGGGTCATCAGGGGGAGAGGAGGATTCAGCTGAATCATGGTATATCTCCTTGCTGCATAAGTTCCGCTTTTAGGATTAGCCGGTAAACACAGGGCTGTCAAATGACCCGTGCAGGAATGGCGCGCCCGGAACCCGGTCTGGAACCGGGTAAAGAAGCTCAGGCTCTTAAAGGATTCCGTTGGCCGATTCGGGGTTATATGGGCAGGATGAGAGTAAGCGCTTGCCGCTTTGCCTGAGGGAATTTCTGTGCCTATAATGGACAATTTGGTGTACATACATAATATAAATAAGGCAAATTACCATGCTGGATACCGGGCGCAACCTGACTTACCAACTGACTCACCAGTTGGGCTCCTCGATCGTTAAGGGCGATTACGCCGAAGGTCTGGCGTTTCCTACCGAAGCGGAATTATCCAAGCAGTTCAACATCAGCCGCAGCGTGACCCGCGAAGCGGTGAAAATGCTGACCGCCAAAGGGCTGATTGCCTCCCGTCCGCGCCAGGGTATCCGCGTGATGCCCAGCAGCCACTGGAATATGTTCGATACGGACGTGCTGGGGTGGACGTTGAATGCACGCCCTTCACTTCACCTGCTCAAGGAATTTGCCCAACTGCGTATGGCCATCGAGCCGGAAGCCGCCGTCCTGGCGGCCGCCAATGCCGGTGATGCAAGACTCATCAAACCTATCGCCCAGGCTCTCGAGAAGATGAAGCGCGCGGGGAAGGGCGAGGAAGACCCCCTGGAGGCGGACATCGAGTTCCACTGCGCGATCCTGGCGGCGAGCAACAACCGTTTTTTCCTGCAATTGCGCGAGTTCATCCAGGTCGCCTTGCGCGTGAGCATTGCCAACACCAACCAGCTCAAGGGTGTGTTCAATGCCAGTTACAAGGACCATAAAGAAATCTACGATGCTATTGCGGCAGGTGATGGCGACGCTGCCTCGGCAGCGGTGCGCAGGCTGGTACAGGAAGTGCTGGAATTGATCAATCGCTCCCTGGCCAAAGCAGGTTGAAGCCTGCGGCCTGTGGCAGGAGTCGTCGATGTATAGCTATACCTCTCATCAGGGATACACCCGGTACGCCAGCCTTGCGGAGGCTGTGGTGTTCATTACGGGTGGCGCCAATGGCATAGGCGCCGCGCTGGTGGAAGCCTTTGCCGTGCAGGGCGCGCGGGTCGCGTTTGTGGACATCGATTCTGATGCCGCCGCGCTCCTGTGCAAGCGTCTGACGGAACAGGGATTGCCATCTCCCTGGTTTCGTACTTGCGACATCGGCCGTACAGAGGATCTGCGGCAATGCCTGCGCGCGGTTTTTGCTGAACTGGGGCCTGTCCGGGTCCTGATCAACAATGCCGCCGTCGATCAGCGCCATTGCCTGGAAGACATCACCGAGGCCCAGTGGCTGCAAAACATGGCGGTCAATCTGCATCCGGCGTTTTTCGCGGCTCAGGCGGTGCAGCCCGCAATGGCCGCAGCCGGTGGCGGTGCGATTCTCAATATCAGCTCGCTCAATACCCGCTTCGGCCCCCACAACCTGACCAGCTACATCACCGCCAAAGCGGGGCTGGAAGGACTTACCCGTTCCCTGGCCAGTGAATTTGGCCGGGACAATATTCGCGTCAATGCCATCCTGCCTGGCTGGGTCGCCACCGAGCGACAGCTGCAGACATGGCTGACGGCAGAAGAAGAGGCTGCCTGGATGCAGCGTCTTTGCATCAAAAAGCGTTTGGGTGTGCATGACGTAGCCAAGCTGGCTCTGTTCCTGGCATCCGATGACGCGGCCATGATCACGGCTCAGGAGTATGTGATTGACGGTGGTTTCAGCTGATATCCACCCGGTTTCGTTCGGTCAACAGTGTGCAATACCAATAACGATAGAGGATCCCCCATGATATTAAATTCGCTCGACCTGGCCATATTGGCCTTCTACGCCATCGGCCTCTTTGTGCTGGCCTGGTGGGTTTCCCGCGAGAAGGCCGGCCATAATAAAAACACGGAAGATTATTTCCTGGCAGGCAAGGCGCTGCCCTGGTGGGCCATAGGCGCGTCATTGATCTCGGCCAATATTTCCGCCGAGCAGATCATCGGCATGTCCGGGTCAGGGTTTGTCATCGGCATGGCCATCGCGTCTTACGAATGGATGGCCGCCATCACTCTGATTATCGTCGGCAAGTATTTCCTGCCCATTTTTCTCGCCAAGGGCATCTACACCATGCCGCAGTTTCTGGAGCAGCGCTACGATCACCGGGTGCGCACCATCATGGCGATTTTCTGGCTGGGGGTTTACGTCCTGGTCAACCTCACCTCCGTGCTCTGGCTGGGGGCTTTGGCTATCAATGCGATCACCGGCCTGGAGATGGTGTATGGCCTGGTCTTCCTCGCGGTTTTCTCCATCGGTTATTCCATCTACGGTGGCCTCAAGGCGGTGGCGCTGACGGATATCATTCAGGTGATCCTGTTGATCCTCGGCGGATTGCTGGTGTCCTACATGGCGCTGGACAAGATAGGCGCGGGTGAAGGTGTATGGCAGGGCTTTTCCGTGCTGCTGGAAAAGGCGCCGGAAAAATTTGATATGATCCTCGATCCCTCAAGCCCACACTACATCCATCTGCCCGGTTTGTCGGTGTTGATCGGCGGCCTGTGGATCATGAATTTTTCCTACTGGGGCTTCAACCAATACATCACCCAGCGCGCCCTGGCCGCCAAGAGCCTGGCTGAAGCGCAGAAGGGTGTCGCCTTCGCTGCCTACCTGAAATTGCTGATGCCGGTAATCGTAGTGCTACCGGGTATCGCCGCCGCTGTATTGGTGCCTGAGCTGACAAAGCCCGACCAGGCATATCCCGAAATGATGAAGTTGTTGCCGCACGGCCTGCTGGGTATCGCCTTTGCCGCCCTGGTTGCCGCCATCGCATCTTCGCTGGCGTCCATGACCAATAGTATTTCCACGATCTTTACCATGGATATCTATAAGCAGTTCATCGACGCCAATGCTTCAGAGCGTAAAGCTGTCATCGTCGGTCGTACGGCCGCCCTGCTGTCCATGGTGATCGCTGTGGTGGTGGCCAAGCCGTTACTGGGCGAGTTGGATCAGGCGTTCCAATACATTCAGGAGTTCACCGGCTTCTTCACGCCTGGTATTGTGGTGATTTTCCTGTTCGGTTTCTTCTGGAAAAAAACCACCGCCAATGCGGCCCTGGCGGCAACCGTGGGTTCATTTGTATTCTCGACCCTGTTCTACTTTTTCTGGAAGGAGTTGCCGTTCATCGATCGTGTCGGCCTGGTCTTCGTCCTCTGTTCACTGCTGGCGATTGTCATCAGCCTGATTGGCGGTGGCAAGGATCAACCCAAAGCGGTCGATCTCAAGGGCATCCAGTTTACAACCGGAAGTTCCTACAACATTGCCGCCCTGGGTGTAGTGCTGATTCTGATCGCGCTTTACGCTGTTTGGTGGTGATGATCAGGCAGTATTGCTTTGTCGTTTTCGAGGTAATGCTGCCTGGCACAATGCTCATCACTTCGTTAGCCATTTTCTAAGAATAATATTGTTATGCACTTCACCCTGCTCGATGAAATCCCCTGCCAGAACCTCCTGGGTGAAGGTGTGCAGTGGAATCCGCATGACCAATCCGTCTGGTGGACGGATATCCAATCGTCCCTGCTTTACGCCTATCATCCCGCAACGAAGCGCCTGACCCGCTGGCCCGCGCCGGAGCGAATTGCCTGCTTTGCTTTTGCGAAGACGGACTCACGCCTATTGGTGGCCTTTGCCAGTGGTATCGCCTGGTGGGACCCGGCGGGCGGCGAGTGCGAATGGATCGTTCGGCCGGAAAAGGACAAGCCCGGCAACCGGCTCAATGACGGCCGGGTGGATCGCCAGGGGCGTTTCTGGGTGGGTAGCATGGCCGAGCAGCGCCAGGGCGGCGATCAGCAGGCATCGCTTTACTGCCTGGATACACACCTGCATCTGAGCCGCCATCTGACGGGCCTGTCCATTTCCAATGCCCTTTGCTGGAGCCCGGACGCCTCCCGGCTATATCACGCGGATTCCCTGCGTTTTGCGATAACCGAGTATGCGTTTGATCCTCTGTCGGGGAGCCTGGGGAACGGGCGGGTATTTGCGCGGCTGCCAGCGGGCATAGAGCCTGACGGCGCCTGTGTGGATGCCGAGGGTTGCGTCTGGAATGCGCAATGGGGCGGGGCGGCCGTGGTGCGATACAGTCCCCGGGGCGAGCCTGTGGCCCGCCTGGAGCTGCCCTTTTCCCAGCCGACCTGTGTGGCCTTTGGTGGCCCGGACCTGCGCTGGCTGCTGGTGACCAGCGCCCGCCAGGGGCTGAGTGATGCCCAGCTGGCGGCCCAGCCCCGGGCCGGCAACCTGCTGATCTTCGACACCGCCTGCCAGGGGCTGCCTGAATCACACTTTGGTGCCTGAGGGAGAATATCTATTGGACACATCCGCCCGGCTCCCGTAGAATTCGCGGTCAGATTGTATTTGGCCCAAGCCGCGCCCCATGGTCGCATCCAGGTATCCGAGCGAGATGAAGCTGCGCGTTTCATCTCGCTTTTTTACAACCGCGATCGGGCTTTTCACTCACTTGCCCTGCTTACACACGCTGATTTCGCACCGCTGCCGTGCGATTGCTTCTCTCGGCCTGTAAAAAGTGGGGATCAAGGAAAAGCAGGCGGCGCCAACCCAGCCTGAGGAGGTTGATTTGAACACCGGGGAATCCCAAGAGGCTTTTAACCAGAGCACTGTCAAAAAGCCCGCACTGCTCGTCCTGGCGGATGGCAGCGTCTTCCGCGGCACCGCCATAGGTGCCGAGGGTCTTTCAGTTGGTGAGGTGGTATTCAACACTGCCATGACCGGCTATCAGGAAATATTGACCGACCCTTCCTACGCCCAGCAGATTGTCACCCTCACATACCCCCATATCGGCAATACCGGCACCAACGCCGAGGATGAGGAATGCGAGCGCATCTGGGCAACCGGCCTGGTGATCCGCGACCTGCCGCTCCTGGCCAGCAACTTCCGCAACCAGCAGAGCCTCTCCGATTACCTCAAGGCGCGCAATGTGATCGGCATCGCCGACATAGACACCCGCCGCCTGACCCGCATCCTGCGCGACAAGGGCGCCCAGAACGGCTGCCTGGTGGCGGGTGACCCATTTATTAAGGATGGCAAGCTGGACGAAGCCAGGGCACTGGCCGCCGCCCAAGCCTTCGGCGGCCTCAAGGGGCTCGATCTCGCCAAGGAAGTGACTGTGGGCAAGCCCTATGCCTGGAATGAAAGCAGCTGGTCCCTGACTGAAGGCCACAAGACCCTGACCGGCGCCAAGCCCTTCAAGGTGGTCGCCTACGATTATGGCGTCAAACGCAACATTCTGCGCATGCTCGCCGACCGCGGCTGCGACCTGACCGTGGTGCCCGCCAAGACATCCGCGGCGGATGTGCTGGCCCTGAAACCCGATGGCGTCTTCCTGTCCAATGGCCCCGGCGACCCCGAGCCCTGCACCTATGCCATCGAGGCGATCCAAACCATTCTGGAAACCGATATCCCCGTATTCGGCATCTGCCTTGGCCACCAGCTGCTGGCCCTGGCGTCCGGCGCCAAGACCATCAAGATGAAATTCGGCCACCACGGCGGCAACCACCCGGTCCAGGAACTGGACACCAGGCGGGTCATGATCACCGCCCAGAACCACGGCTTTGCGGTAGAGGAAAGCAGCCTGCCAGGCAACCTGCGCGCCACGCACAAATCCCTGTTCGACGGCTCGCTGCAAGGCATCCACCGCACCGACAAGCCGGCGTTCAGCTTCCAGGGCCACCCCGAAGCCAGCCCGGGCCCCCACGACGCGGCCCCGCTGTTCGACCACTTTATTGAACTGATGCAAGCCCGTAAGGGCTAAAAAAGAATCACACACAGCCTTCGGGGGTTGGGAGGTCAGGCAGGCGGGACCGTGCGCGGCAAGGATGCCGCGCCCGAGCCCCCAGGGAAGGGTTCACGGCGTGTCCCGCCTGCCTGACCTCCCAACCCTAAACCCCCAAAGGCTGAAACACCGGAGCAGACATGCCAAAACGTACCGACATCAACAGCATCCTGATTCTCGGCGCCGGCCCCATCGTCATTGGCCAGGCCTGCGAATTCGACTACTCGGGCGCCCAAGCCTGCAAAGCCCTGCGCGAAGAAGGCTACCGCGTCATCCTGGTCAACTCCAACCCCGCCACCATCATGACCGACCCGGCCATGGCTGATGCCACCTACATCGAACCCATCGAATGGCAAACCGTCGCCCGGATCATTGAAAAAGAACGTCCCGATGTCATCCTGCCCACCATGGGCGGCCAGACCGCGCTCAACTGCGCCCTGGCCCTCGCCAAAAACGGTGTGCTGGAAAAATACAATGTCGAACTGATCGGTGCCAAAGAAGAAGCCATCAACAAAGCGGAAGACCGCGAACTGTTCGACCAGGCCATGAAGCGCATCGGCCTCGAATGCGCCCGTGCCGAGATCGTCCACTCCATGGACGAGGCCAAGGAAGTCCCGAAAAAATTCGGCTTCCCGGTCATCATCCGCCCCTCCTTCACCATGGGTGGCTCCGGTGGCGGCATCGCCTACAACTGGGAAGAGTTTGAAGAAATCTGTGCCCGCGGCCTCGACCTGTCGCCCACCAACGAACTGCTGATCGACGAATCCCTGCTCGGCTGGAAAGAGTACGAGATGGAAGTGGTGCGGGACAAAAACGACAATTGCATCATCGTCTGCTCCATCGAAAACTTCGATCCCATGGGCGTGCACACCGGTGACTCCATCACCGTCGCGCCGGCCCAGACGCTCACCGACAAAGAATACCAGATCATGCGTAACGCCTCGGTGGCGGTATTG
>CAYWCW010000028.1:25620-52419 GCA_964456865.1 uncultured Cellvibrionaceae bacterium | reverse complement strand
GCTTGCGCAGCATCTGGGTCACGGTCAGCACCAGGTCGGTGGCGGTGGCGCCCTCCGGCAGCTTGCCGGTGAGTTTGAAGCCCACCACCTGGGGAATCAGCATGGAAATGGGCTGCCCCAGCATGGCGGCTTCGGCCTCGATGCCACCCACGCCCCAGCCCAGCACGCCCAGGCCGTTGATCATGGTGGTGTGGGAGTCGGTGCCTACCAGGGTATCGGGATAGGCTTCGCGGATGCCGCCCTCTTCCCGGGCGAAGACGCAGCGGGCCAGGTATTCCAGGTTCACCTGGTGCACGATGCCCGTGCCCGGTGGCACTACCTTGAAGTTGGAGAAGGCGTTCTGCCCCCAGCGCAAAAATTGGTAGCGCTCGCGGTTGCGCTCGATTTCCACCGCGGTGTTTTTGCTGAAAGCGTCATTGCTGCCGAAGTAGTCCACCATCACCGAGTGGTCGATCACCAGTTCGACGGGGGAGAGCGGATTGATGCTTTCCGCATCGCCGCCCAATTCGGTCACGGCGTCGCGCATGGCCGCCAGATCGACCACGGCCGGCACGCCGGTAAAGTCCTGGAGGATGACACGGGCGGGTACGAAAGCGATTTCCTGGCTGGGTTCGGCCTTGGGGTCCCAGCCTGCCAGGGCGCGGATATCGGCGTCGGTGACAAAGTCGGTGCCGGCGTGGCGGAGCAGGTTTTCCAGCAGGACTTTGAGGGAGTAGGGCAGTTTGTCTACGGGGTATTCCCGGCTGACACGGGTGAA
The DNA here is from genome assembly GCA_964456865.1 of uncultured Cellvibrionaceae bacterium. Taxonomy (GTDB): domain Bacteria; phylum Pseudomonadota; class Gammaproteobacteria; order Pseudomonadales; family Cellvibrionaceae; genus Cellvibrio. The sequence goes on along the minus strand of CAYWCW010000028.1, from coordinate 51,662 downwards.
GGGATAAATGCGGTAGTCCTTGCCGTCAATCGTCAACGTATCCACGGCTTGCAGGGAATGGGTCATGGCCACCTCGGCAAATCCAGAGTCAGCCTTGAGTATAGTGCAGATTGCGGGCAGGGCAGGCAGCCCCGGGACGGAGCTGCCTGGATGGCGGATATATCAGGGAAGGTCTTCGAGGGTGAGCACGGCATCCGAGGTATAGATATCCCTCAGTTCCTGTTCCGTCATTTTGTTCGGGCCCAGGAGGTCATTGCCGTCGACCCAACTGGCGAAGTAGCTCCACCAGACGCCCTGCTGCTGCATCTGCTCGATAAAAGGCACACCGCCGAATTCAGTCAACGCGATCAGCTTGTGGCCGTCGAAGCGCTCGAACAGCATGTCCCATCCGCGTGTCAGCAGATCGCGTTTGTCCGAGGGATAGGCATCGATGGACACGATATCCACCACGTCATCACCGGGATACCAGTCGGGGTCTTCGTTGGTCCACACCCAGAGCAGGTTGTGAATCTGGTGGTGATGGGTCAGGCGCTGGTGCATCAGCCGCCACAGGGTTTTGAAGCTTTCACCGCCGGATGCTCCCCACCAGAACCAGCGGCCATCGGCCTCGTGCAGCGGGCGCCAGAGCACGGGAATATCGGCCGCCTGGACCTTTTTCAATTGCACGGCAATGTCGTCGATATCGCGGATCAGCGCCTGGTATTCGGCGCTGCCGGTATTGGCCAGAGCCTCACCCAGATTGAAGTTGGTGTGCTGCGTGTAAAAGCTGTTCCACCAGCAGGAGGCCTGTCCCGAGGGGCAGGGATTGACCGTGCTCTTGGCGTGCAGGGGAGAATGCCAGTGCCAGAGCAGGCTGGCGATATGGCCAGCCTGCTGGATCCGCTCGATAAAGTCTTCGGTCTGGCGGGCGGGCAATCCCATGATGCTCACGGTCAGCGATGAGTAATTGAGCAGGTCAAACGAGTAGATGGCCGGGCGCAGGCCGGTTTTGTTGAACACGGTTTCAATACCGGCGAGATCCTGCTGCCCTGACAAGGTGTAGCGGCCGTACTGCGAGAGCAGGTATTGGTAGAGTGCCCTGGCTTCGGTACTGGCCTGGGGGTTGGCCGGAGCGGGAACCGGCGCCTGGGGAGACGCGGGTTCGGCCAGTGGTATGAGCTCCAGGTAGTCCACGTCATACCAGCCCCAGCCACCGCCCAGGCGGAACTCATGGGTGCCTGCATCCAGATGGAACCTGCCGGCGGAAACGACAGCGTATTGGCTGGCGGCGGGCATGACACCGCCATAGGTCTTCCCGTTGACCGTCAGGTTGAAGCCCTTGGATTCCTCGCTGTAATACCCGACACGCAGATCGTAGGAACCGCTCTGCTGGGTGGTGATTGTCCAGGTGACATACTGGTTTTCATTACGGAATCCGGTGACGTAGCCCGTGCCCGAAAAGCCGGGACGCTGGGTGACGGCCGACAGGCCGGTCAGTTGCCCGGCTTCGGCCTCCAGGCGCCTCAGGGCCGTTTCCGGATAGACGTTGACCCTGAGGCTGTCGCGGTAACTGTGGCCATCGTCCGTCACCGCCGTGACCTGCAGCAGGAGCCGCGCGGGCTGGACCACCTCGGGTGCGGTAAAGCCGCTGGCGGGCTGGCTGGTTGCGGTCAGTTGCACCTCGGGCCCGTCGAGCTGGCTCCACGAGAAGGTGGCTGTCGCCTGGGAAGCCCCCAGCAACCGGGCGTTGAGCACCACCGCTGAACCGGCGGCAGCGTAGATATCCTTGCCCGCATCGAGCCGCACACTCGCGGCCTGGCTGGCTGAATCGCTGGACGACGAACTGCTCGATGAATCGCTGCTGGATGAGGAACTGCTGGAAGAACTGCTCGGCGAGCTGATTGAGGAATCGCTACTGGAAGAGGGGCTGCTTGCCTGGCTCGACAGGCTGCTGGAGCTGCTGGGTACGGGCTTGGGATCACTCCCGGAGGAGCCTCCGCCACAACCGGCCAACATGGACGCAAGACAGGATAAAACCAGAAAACCAATGTACTTCATCTAACACTCCATACCCGGTGGGATGCTTTTATTGTGTCCGCGGAGTATAGATGTAATCCGTTACATTGGCGACAGATCTTTTACCGGCGGCAGGGCCGGGTGCCGGTAAAACGCCAGAATCCAGGGCCTGTGGCATCCGTGGTTGGCCCTGGAGGGGGGAGCTGTACCTGCCTAGCACTCGCGTCAGCGGGAGTATGCCAGGCCGGGTTTTTCCTGCCGGATGATGCCGATATCCACCCGGCGGTCAAAGGCATAGCTGTCCAGCTTGCCGCGTACCGCCTGTGAATAGGCGGAGCCGTGGCCGCTGACGCTCATTCGCGCACCCTCTATCCCCAGTTGCTCCAGGGCGTGGTAGATGCCCAGGGCGCGCTGGTGGGACAGCAGGTCGTTGTAATCGTCGGTGCCCCGGGGATCGGAATGGCCCGCCAGGTGAATGCGCAGTTCCGGGTTGTCCACCATGAAGCGCGCCAGCGCCATTACCTGTTGCTTGCCCTGGGGTGTCAACTGGTCCGAGCCGGTCAAAAACAGTATCTGCAATTGCAGGTTTTCCAGGGTGGATGCTTCCAGGCGGGCCAGGGTTTCATCTTTTTCTTGCAGGTGTTTTTGAGTATCCAGCAGGCGTGCCTCGGTGTCCGCCTGAGCCTGTTTGACGCCGTCCAGGCTGTCGGCCTTTTTGAACTGTTCGCCCACATAGGCCCCGCTCACCGCGCCCACGAACAGGCCCACAGGTCCACCGGCGGCGAGGCCCAGCAATCCCAGGCCGGTAAAGGCCGTGGCCTGTTTGAGTTCGGTCAGCGGTTGCGAGGGTGTCTCCGCCATGAGATTGGCGGAGGCCACGGCGAGGGAGAGGATGATGACTTTTTTCATGTTGCGCTCCTGACGGGGATGACGGGAATTGTGAGTGGCCGTGGTGGACTGGCCACTCGGGACAGGGTCAGTAAACAGGTCAAAGCGGGCGGGCGTGGGGTGCAAATCGGGCAGGCTGGCGATCAATTCGGGCGAATTCTGGCAGGCGGTATGCCGGGGGCGGACGGTAGGCTTGGCGGTGGAAACAAGCTATTATGCCGCCCCGCCTTAAACCACCTCACGGGGAGTGACGATGAGTATCAAGTCTGACAAGTGGATGCGCCGGATGGCCGAGCAGCACGGCATGATCGAACCCTTCGAGCCGGGCCAGGTACGTTTTGACAGTCAGGGACAACGCATCGTGTCTTATGGTACCTCGAGTTATGGTTACGATGTGCGTTGCGCGGATGAATTCAAGATTTTCACCAACGTGCACTCCACGGTGGTGGACCCGAAAAATTTCGATCAGAAAAGTTTTGTCGATATCAAAAGCGACGTCTGCATCATTCCCCCCAATTCGTTTGCCCTGGCGCGCACGGTGGAGTATTTCCGTATCCCGCGTTCCATCCTGACGGTGTGCCTCGGTAAATCCACCTATGCCCGTTGCGGGATCATCGTCAACGTCACGCCGCTGGAGCCGGAATGGGAAGGCCATGTGACCCTGGAGTTTTCCAACACGACACCCTTGCCCGCCAAGATCTACGCCAATGAGGGTGTGGCACAAATGCTGTTTTTTGAATCCGATGAACTCTGTGAGACCTCCTACAAGGATCGCGGTGGTAAATATCAGGGACAGCGCGGCGTGACCTTGCCTCGCACCTGATCCAATATCGGCTTACTGCTTCGTAAAAAATAAAAACCCCGGATAACCGGGGTTTTTATTTTGTGAGCGGCAGGTGAGTACCGCTCCTTGCATCGGCCTGTCTGTTTTATTCAGCCGTCAGTACAGGCGTGCTCCAGTCGATCCACTCGCCCAGGTTACCGGTGGTGTTGGGATGCGGATTTATCCCGCCGGTCGTGGCTTCCTCGCCCTTGAGGAACTTGCGCAGGTGTTGCCGCAGGGGTTCCTCGTGCTCGGGACGCAGCATGCAGTGGCTGCCATCGACGACATTGGAGTGGTAGGCAATGTTGTCTTCCGCTCCCAGCGCCTTGTAGACCTCGGCGCCCGCCAGCGCGGCCACATGGGCCGATCTCGGTCCCAGGTTGGCGATGTGCGGATTGTCCATGATGAACAGGCCGCGCGGCGCGATCATGGCCACCACCTGGTGCGTGTCGATGGGCAGTCCGTTGACGTTGCTGGTGTAGGGCGCGAAGGCATCACCCAGCCAGTAGGTTTCGCCATAGGCGCTGCCGGGACTCTGCGCGCCTTCGCCCGCGATGCCGCGCCAGATGGGCACGCCGCCGCTGCCGGATTCGAAGGGGACGGTCAGGGCGATGCGCTGGTCGAAGGCGCCGATGGTGAAGGTTCCCTTGCCGAAGCGCGAACAACCGAACACACCGATGGATTCCGGCTTGATGATGGGCGTTTCAGCTTGCTCCAGCACGTCGAGTATCCGGCTCACGCCCCAGGCCCAGGCCACCAAGAGGCCCGTGGAACTGTCGTTGCCATAGATATCGTAGAAGGCACCGGTTTTATTGTTGCGTTGACTCTGCTCACTACCCACCGCGTAGGGATTGAACACAATCGTGGCGACACCTTCGCTCTCGGTGATCGCGGTGGGCAAGCCAAATGGCCAGGGTGAAACCGCGATCAGCGCGGGGAAGGGACCTGGGCCTTCCGGCAGGGAAACACTGGCGGTGAAGCTGGTGGACTTGCCATCATGCTCCACATTCACGGTGATCAGTTCGTTGGTCACGCTGCCGGTCACGCTGGTGGGCTTGGGCGGCTTGGTGCCGTACACAGCCGCTTCCGCCTGCCGCAGGATTTCCTGCCGGCGGCAGCGCCATTCCGCCTGGGTGGCGATGCGTGTGCCGTCATACTGTTTGAACGGATCGGGCAGGAAGGTGTTTTGTGCCGCGCCGGGCAGCGATTCCAGTTCGCAGTCCGCGCCCGTGTTTTCCGGGCTGGCTTCTTCGGGGACTGGCGGCGGTGGTGGGGGTGGTGGCGGTGGTTCGACGAATTCGCCATCAACGGAATAAATCGCAAAGCCGCTCAGTGTGCCGTTGTCTATGAGGGATTCGATTTCAATCGTCAGATAGCCGTCGGATACCTGGACGTTTTCCAGCGTGTAGGAATAGGCAACGTCGTGTCCCACCTCACTGAAAATATCAAACGATGTCAGGTCGGTGCTTTGGCCTTCGACAACCAGGTTGAAGGCGCGCAAGCCGCTGCCTTGCTGGTACATTTCCACGAAGTGCAGCGTGATGTCGTAGGACGCATCCGTTACCGGCACTTCATAACTGAAACTGCCGTAGCGCTCGGTCTGGAAGAGCGCGTCCTCGCCGTCGGTGCCGGCGATGGCGTCGTAGGTCGAGCTGAGTGAGCCACCGACATAGAAGCGGTCAGCCTGATACTCCACCTGCTTGTAGGTGGCGGAGGCAAAAGCGCCAACATTGATGGCCAGCACCAGCGAGGGTTCGGCAGGCACACTGCTCGACGCGCTGGATACCGATGAACTCGCTACCGATGAACTCGAAGGAACCGATGAGGAACTGCTGAAGTGGTTGGACTTGCCTGAGGAGCCGCCGCCACACGCCACTAGCAGCAGGGACATCAGGAGGGGTACAGCCAGGAGGCCGGGGGGCATCGCTTTGTTATGATTCAACATCATTTTTCTCCACTATTATGATTTGTGTTTGGAAGAATATCTGACCGGTTATAGTCGATAAGACTATACATCTGTTGCTGTCTCGTATACAAGTATTTAAGGCGATGAATAAACACTGCTAGCCAATGAATTCAGCCCAGGTGTGTGAAGAAAAAAAGTCAGTGAGGAATCACTTTGCATGCAGGCCACGCAAGCCATGGAGCAGGGCTTGCGCGGATGTGTTTGTGTGGTGTATCGATGCTCGATATGGATGTTAGCTTTTTACGGTGAAGACCACCGTCATGGTTTTAGCGGCCCGCGCGGGACCTTTCCAGGCCGTTGTCCTTGTGGACGGGAAGGTTTTCGTGGGCCCCGCGCATCCGGTTTGCCGGCAGCGGCCTGGTGCTTGCGCGCGCTTTCGAATTTATCGCCAAACGCTTTTTGCGCGTCAGGTTTGATTGGAAATTTCTTACCGTTTTTTACAACGGGCTTGCGGCCTGCCAGCTGCCTCGCGGCGCGGGCCGCGGTGGCCTCATCAGGAATCAGCGCTTGCGGCCCATCGCCGATCAAATGGCCTTTGCGCATGGCCCGCAAAGCGTCGCGCAGCATTGGCCAGTTTTTGGGATCGTGATAGCGCAGCAACGCTTTCTGCAAGCGGCGCTGATCCAACCCCTTGGGGATCGGAATGCGGCCGGCCTTGTAGGTCAGTTTTTTCAGCGGATTGCGCTCAGACACATACATCGCCGTGGCCAGCGACATGGGCGAAGGATAAAAGGTCTGTACCTGGTCCACTTCAAAATTATTCTTCTTCAACCAGAGTGCCAGGTTCAGCATGTCCTCATCGCGGGTGCCGGGATGGGCGGCAATGAAATAGGGAATCAGGTACTGCTTCTTGCCCGCCTCGCGCGAATATTTTTCAAACAGGCGCTTGAATTCGTAATAGCTCGACATCTTGGGTTTCATCATCTGCGACAGCGGGCCATCTTCCGTGTGCTCTGGTGCGATCTTCAGGTAACCGCCTACATGATGGGTCACCAATTCCTTCACGTATTCCGGGTCCTGCACGGCCAGGTCATAGCGCAGGCCCGAGGCGATGGACACGGTATGCACACCGCGCAGGCCGCGTGCCGCGCGATAGAGTTCGGTGGTGTGCTTGTGGCTGGTCGTTAGGTTCTTGCAGATGGTCGGGTAGACGCAGGACAACCGCCGGCAGCGCGACAGGGTAGGCATATCCTTGCACGTCAGGCGGTACATGTTTGCCGTGGGGCCGCCGAGATCGGAAATGTGCCCGGTAAACCCCGGCACCTTTTCGCGGATGTCTTCAATTTCGCGCAGGATGGATTCCTGGGACCGGCTCTGGATGATCCGCCCTTCGTGTTCCGTGATGGAACAGAAGGTACAGCCGCCGAAACAGCCGCGCATGATATTCACGGATGTCTTGATCATGTCATAGGCGGGTATTTTCGCCTGGCCATAGCGTGGATGCGGCACGCGCTGGTAAGGCAGGTCGAACACGCCATCCAGCTCATCGGTTTCCAGGGGGATGGGCGGCGGGTTGATCCAGATTTCGCGATTGCCGTGCCGCTGCACCAACGGGCGGGCGTTGTAGGGATTGGCTTCCTGGTGGAGCACCCGCGACGCGTGCGCATAGAGCACGGCATCGTTGCGCACTTTTTCGAACGCGGGCAGGCGCACGTAGACTTTATCCACATCGAGCATTTCACTGCGGTTCTGCAAAGGCATGGGAATGATGCGGATGGGTTGCGGTTGTGCGGGATCGATTGCCGAGGCCGAGGCGTCGACTTGGGCAGGGCAATGCTGGCTATTGACTTGCGTCGGCGACAATTCCCGTGCGGGGTCCAGGGTGGCCATCTGGGCGGCCATCTTTTCCGGCTCGAGTTGGCGCAGTCCCACTTGCGAATTGTTGGGATCAACCGCAGCCACATCCAGCGAGGAACTCTTGTTGTGCTGGTATTCGTAGGGATTGGGCAGTTTGTCGATATTGCCCGGCCAGTCGATGCGGGTGGAATCTATTTCCGTCCAGCCTGCCGGCACCGTTTTGCGAATGATCGCCGTCCCGCGGATGTCGGTCAGCTCGTTGATATCCCGGCCTTTGGCGAGCGCGTGGGCAACTTCGGCGATCGCGCGCTCGGCGTTGCCGTAGAGCAGTATGTCGGCGGCGGCATCGATGAGGACCGAGCGGCGGACCTCGTTGCTCCAGTAATCGTATTGGGCGATGCGGCGCAGGCTGGCCTCGATGCCGCCAATCACGATCGGCACGTCTTTGTAAGCTTCCCGGCACCGCTGGCTGTAGACGGTCACGGCGCGGTCCGGGCGCTTGCCGCCGGTTCCGCCGGGTGTATAGGCATCATCGGAGCGCAGGCGCAGGTCGGCGGTGTAGCGGTTGATCATGGAATCCATGTTGCCCGCGCTCACGCCAAAAAACAGGTTGGGCCTGCCCAGGGCCGTGAAGGCCTCGGGGCTGCGCCAGTCGGGCTGGGCAATGATACCCACCCGGAAACCCTGGGATTCCAGGTAGCGGCCGATCACCGCCATGCCGAAGCTGGGGTGATCCACGTAGGCATCGCCGCAGACGATGATGATGTCGCAGCTGTCCCAACCCAGCTCGTCCATTTCGGCGCGGCTCATGGGCAGGAAAGGTGCCGGCAGATAGGTTTCGGCCCAATAGCGCGGGTAGGAGAACAGGTGTTGGGCGGCGTGTTTCATAGCGGGGGACGGGTCGGCTGCAAGGGCGGCCATTGTCCCAGAATCCGCCGGGGGAATACAGGCTTGGGGGTGGGCGGGGGAGCGGTAAAAAAACGGCGGCAAGTATTTGCCGCCGGAAAGCGGAAAACAGCCGGTCAGGCGGCAGCCAGCAGCCGGTCGTATTTGCGGCTCAGCATGTCATAGAACTGCTCGCGGACCTGGTTGACGGCCGATTTGAGGGCGGTGATCTGTTCGGGTGTGATGTCCTGGCGACCGACGAATACCTGCTTGCGGTAGACCGCGATGCGCGCGCCGTAGAGGCGCAGGCTGCGCTCCAGGTTTTTCTCGCCCAGCATCAGCAGCTTGGCTTCCGCATCGGCCAGCTTCTTGAATTCATTGACCAGTTCGGCATTGATCAGCTCCAATTCCTCGCGGCGCAACGCGGGCCAGCGCTCGCCAAACTGGATGGATTCCACCACCAGCGATGAATACTTGGCGAAGATGTGGGTGACCGTGCCCACCTGGGATGAGACCTCTTCCAGGATTTGCAGGCGGCGGTTTTCGCGCTGTTGCCCGGCCTGCGTCTGCGCGCTGCGGCGCAGGATGAACCAAGCGCAGAAGGCGGCGATCAGCGCGCCCATGCCCATCTTGAGGGAAGTGTCGGTTAACTGGAAAAAGGTTTCCAAATCCATAGCTGCAAGCCTCTCTCTGTCAGAAAATTGCCGGTTTAGGGGTTTTGCTGATCTGGATTGCAAGAAGCAGGCCATTCCACGGCGCAGAATGCCGGTGGTGGTTGATCGGGGAGTTGTTTGATGTGTCTCAATTATATTGTGATATAAATCACAATTTATTTGACATTAGATGATTTGGGTGCCATATAAAGGCGGCACCCAAAACAACATACCCCAAGAGTTCATCCATGCACCGAGCAGTTGTTTTTCGTAGGACGGTAACCGGCTTCACCCTGATAGAGTTGATGATCGTTGTGGTAGTCGTCGCCATCCTGGCGGCCATCGCCCTTCCCGGGTACCAGAATTTCGTCAAGAAAAGCCGCGCGAAGACCGCTGGCGCTGACCTGGTTGCCCTCAGTGCCAGCGTCGAGAACGTTTTTCAGCGGACACTGAGATACCCCACCGATAACAACGTTACCCAGTTCACGACCTGGCAGGCATCCCAGGCCGGGTTTTTTACCTATGCCTACACGGCGCCCGGCTCCGATGGCATCTACACCCTGTCGGCAACGGGTACCGGCGCCATGAGCGGCTGCAACCTGACCTTGAAGAATGACAACACCCGCGCGGTATCCGGCGACTGCGGTGGTATGACTTCATGGTAAGAAGGCTGTATCGGCAGGGTGGCGTCACCCTGATCGAATTGATGATCGCCATCCTGATCGCTGCTCTCCTGGTACTGGTCACCATGCCGTTTACCGGTGCCTGGATTCACAGCGCCCAGGTGCATGAAGGCCGTGGCGCGCTGGTCCAGGCCTGGGGCCAGGCCAAGGCCATCGCCCTGCGCAATCCCGAGAAAGTGCAACAGAACACACCCGCCGCCGAATTGCTGATCAACGCGGACAACAGCATCACGGTGTGTCCGTCCCTGTGCGCATCCACCCATGTATCACGTCACTGGACGATACCATTGCCGGCGGGAGTGGCTGTCGCTTTCACCGATCCGGCGGCAACGGCAATCCGCCTGAACAACATCGGCGAGCCCCTGGATACCAGTGGTGTGCTGGTCAGCAATCGTCAGATCACTTACCAAGTCAGCAAGGGCACTGAAGAAGATGTCGGTACACTTTATTGATCGCTGTTCTATTGATGGTCGTTCCATTGATAGTCATTCCATTGATGCATGGCGCGGTATGCATGCCCAGAATGGCAGCTACCTGGTGGAATCCATGGTCAGTGTGCTGCTGGTTGCGGTGCTGGGCCTGGGGCTCGCGCACGCCACCTCGAAATCACTGGTGGCGCAGCGTTATACCACTACCCAGAACATTACCGTGATGCACATGCGGGAGCATTTGCAAACCCGCACGGCGGACAGCCAATCCTTCAGCCTCGCCGATAAAGACATCACCCTGAGTGAAACCGTCTTCCAGCAATCCCTGACCGTGTCTGTCGCGGGAATTCCGTCGGACAAAACGATTCCCAACGCAGCGACCGGCATCTCCCTGTCCGTGACGGAAGCGAGCCTCTACAGCGGCGATGGCACCATCACCCTGTCGCATGGCGTTCCTGCGACATCGCTGTAGAAGGTTCCGTTGCATGTCACCTCGTTATCGCCAACAAGGCCTTTCGCTGCTCAGCCTGATGATCGGGCTGGTGATTTCCATGATCGTCATCCTGGGCATGATGGGTCTGCTGAGCACCTCCATCAAAAGCACGGCGGGCGCTTCCCGCGATGCCCGCATCACCAGCGAGCGGACCTCCGGCCTGCTCATCGCCAGCATGCGCCTGCAAGCCGCGGGTTACGGTATCGCCAATGCGGACCGGAATGATCATCTGTTGCTCCTGTCATCGGCCAGTTTGACCAACGACCGTCTTTCCGGTACGGCAATCAGCGGCGATGGCACGGGCAATGCGCTGGTGTGGCAAACCAATCCCGCTGGCGTTTCACAATGCGGCGGGTTGTACGCGCCCGCCGATGAGGATGAAAAGGGCCTGTATGAACTGGTGGTGAAAAACTGCGCGTCGGTTGCCGATGCCAATTCGACCGACTGGGAAATCCGCCGCCTGATCGTTGATACGAAAGATATCCAGGACCCGCTGGCTGTCAGCATCATCGTATCCACCCACGACAGCGCCAATCCCTGCAAGGGCTTCGGCATAGCGGGGGCCGGACGCCTCAGCGTCACCCTGTCCGCGCAGGAGGCGTCGGGCCAGTCGCTGAACAGCACGACCTGCCTGCTGAATTTTTCCCCGAGTGCCGGTGCAACTCCCTAAACGAGCCTGTTCCTTATGATTTCAGTTCATCGCCGCATAGCTGTTCAGCGTCAACGGGGCATCGCCACCCTGCTGATTTTGCTGATGATCGGTTTGTCGCTCACCGCCGCGATCCTGGGTTCGGTCCATCATCTGCGCGTGACCCAGGAGCAGAGTGTCAGCATCCACGCCCAGACCCAGGCCCAGGCGCGCGCCTGGGCGGCGGCGGAAGTGACCCGGCAATACTTTGAATTGTTGCGGCAGGATGCCGATGAGTGGGCGGCATTCTATGCGCAGCTGGAAACCGCGTTGGCGGCCGGTGATCCGCTTGCGCTGAATCTGGGCATGGACGATGTCACTGCGCAGATTACCCGGTCCAGCCTGCTGACCACCCGCACCGAGGAAGGTGAGGTCCCGCATATCACCGTGGTGATTACGGCAACCGCGGCGGAAAACAGCCGCGCCATGTCATCGTCAACCCTGGAGTTGATGTATGCGGGCGCGGAGCCCTCCGGTGGTGAACTCGCGCCCCATAACTCGGCCATCAATTTTTATGGCGGGCTGAATTTGACGGGCGGCATCGACATCATCAAAGACGATGGCGATACGACACCCTATGAAGTGAATGTGATCGGCGATGTGACCATTGGCAGCGTCTCCATCGTCGGTGCGGATGTGATCCGCTCGACAGGTTCGGTCACCATTGGCGGTGGTACCACCTTCTTCCGCGAAATCTATGCGAATTGCGATATCTCGATCAGCTCGGCAACCATCTCGGCCTTGATGCACGCAACCCGGCATATTTGTTTCAATGGCACCAACAGCAGCAACTTTCCGCCGGGTATCAGCAACCAGGATGTGGAGGTGAGAGCTAATGGCTCGGTGATACTGGATTCGAATACCTACGGCAATGTCTTTGCGCTGGCAGGAAAAGGCGGCCACAGCCAATGTTCGGTCGGGGCGCGGCAGTCATGCGTGACCAATCCCAGCACCTCGTGGATCAGGGGCGTGGACCAGTATTTCGGCACCGATGCCGTCAATCCCGCCGGCAACAGGAATGCCGCCGGGAATTTTATCGGCGGAGTGTATGGCATGCACGGTGCCGGGGCGGGTGTGATCAAAAGCAATGCCAATATCCAGTTGCAGGGTACCGCCACCGTGCGGGAACTGCATGCCGAAGGCAGCGTGTCGCTCGACTGGACGCCAACGATCCATGGTTTTGTGCAATACGGTGTCGGGCTCAACGCGCCCAGTGCTCAATTCATCAACCAGAATGTCGCTGGCAGTAAGAACCAGCCCACCCCGGGCTATGCCTTTGATTTGAGTCCCGCCCTGCCGGTTCACCTGGAGACGGAAGTGTTTGATGTGAAAACTCTGCGCTCCATGGCGAATTATATTTTTACGATCGACGGCAGTGGCAACCGCCGCGTATCCATCAAAAACGTCAAGAACACGGAAACAGGCCAGGTCATCAGCCTGGAAAACGGCTATTTGAAAAACATGGATTGGGTCTGTCCGGCGCTGGCATCCGATGACAACTGTATTCGCATCGGGCTGGGGTATGGCAACGGAAATAACACCACCTTGATTGCCTACAATGCGGCGAATGACCGGTGGGTGCTCAATGGCACCAGCCTGGCTCCGGGCATTGCCTATTTTGAAGGCAATGTGGAACTGGGCAGTGGTGATTTCTACAACACCGTGCTGGCGACAAAAAATATCACCACCAGTGGTTCTTTCAAGATCTATGCGCCCAATTTTGCCGGCTATTCCGGTTATACGGGCAAGACCAAAACGATAGAGACAGGCATTTGCAACAACAAATATTTCAAAACCATTCCGACGCAGTTTTGCAAAGCGGACGGTACCTATAATTATTCGGCGGCCAGCGGCATAGGCAACTATGCCCTGATGGCGGGCAGCTGCGCCGACAGTGAAGGTGGTTGCAGCCCGGATAACTATGTGGGTGGAAATATCGCCACAGGCAGTTCGGCCAATGTTTTCGGCGCCGTCAAAGCGGGCAATCATTTTTCATCGAGCGGCAACACAACCGTGCATGGCTATATTACGGCCCTGGGGCAGCAGGGTGGCGCGCCGCACTCTCTGGGCGCCAAGACGACGGTCGATCTGTCTGATTTGCCGCCGGGCTACGACCCTTCCGGCGGCAGGTCGGTCCCCGGCGAGGGTGAGCCCGGTACGGCTGGGGGCATGGACATTCGCTGGAGCCGGTATCTCTAACAATCGGTCACTGCCTGTGGGATAGTATTGGTTTCATGTTCAGGCTTGTCGATCCGCATCCGTTTGGTTCGACCAGCCTGTGAAGACCAACCCAGTGCCGGTACGCCCGGCCGCCCTCACAGGAGAGACAGCATGACGCATTACGTTGACGGATTTTTGTTACCCCTGGCCTCCGACAAGATCGACGAGTACCGGGAGATCGCGAGCGGTGCTGGTGCCATCTGGAAAGAACACGGCGCCCTGGCTTACTGGGAATGCCTGGGTGATGACCTGAACATCGAAGAAATGGTGAGCTTCCGTGACGCGGCCGGCTGCCAGGAGGGCGAAACCGTGGTGTTTGCCTGGATCGTCTATCCGTCCCGCGAGGAGCGGGATCGCATCAACGCCGCGGTCATGGCCGATCCCCGCCTGGAACACCTCTCAAGTCCGGATAAGGTGCCCTTCGATTACAGGCGCATGGCGTATGGTGGGTTTACCTCACTGGTACGTTACGACTAAGGCAGCGGAGCTGCTAACTGGAAGTCACCCGACTGGTCTGCGGGATGGCTTCCGGTGCGGGAACCTCCGCAATCAACCACCGGCAAGTTTGACGGTGAAGCCCCGCTTTTCCAGTTCCGCCTTGATCTTGTCCCGCTGATCGCCCTGGATTTCGATCACGCCATCCTTGACCGAACCACCGACGCCGCACATCACCTTGAGCGATTTGGCCAGCTCCTTGAGTTGCGCACCATCCAGCGGCACGCCGCTGATGCTGGTGACGCCCTTGCCATTGCGCCCGGCGACTTCCCGGCGAATGCGCACTATGCCGTCGCCGGCAGCCCGGCCGGGTGCGGGTTTTTCGTCCTTGATGCGGCCGGTTTCAGTCGAGTAGACGAGTCGGGAATGCTTGCTCATGGTGGGCTCCGACAAAAACGGATTGGTGGGTGCGGCATCATAACCCATCGACGGGCCAGCGTTGCCGTCAGCTGGTAGAATGCCCGCTTTTCGCCGGGGAGCCGTTATGTCATTGAAAAGGTTGTTGCTGCTGGGCGCTGGCGTCGCCGCGCTGGCGGGTTGTTCTGAAAAGCCGCCGGCGGACACCCCTCTGACAGAGGAGGCGGCCCTGATGATCCGGGGGCAACAGAAAGCGCGCATGTGCGTCGGGTGCCACGGCCCCCGGGGAATTTCGCGGGTGGCTTCCTATCCGTCGATTGCCGGCCAGTCCAGCGACTACCTGCACGAGCAGTTGCATGCCTTCCGCAACGGCGAGCGCCACGACCCCATGATGAGCTCCATCGCCCGCAACCTCAGCGACGAGGACATCGCGGCGCTGGCCCACTACTACGCGGGCCTGCCCGCTGCCGAGGCCGCAAATCCATGACAGCGATACAGGGATTCTGGCCGCCGGAAGCACAGCCGCTGGCGGATGCCTTTGCGGCGAATTTCACACACGCCGGGGAAGAGGGTGCGGCCCTGGCCGTCTACCGCGATGGCCAGCCCTGGATAAGCCTGTGGGCGGGCACCAGGCGCAACCGCGACAGGGCTGAGGTGGACATCCCCTGGACCGAGGACACGCTGGTCAATATTTTTTCCGCCAGCAAGGGACTGGTCGCCCTGCGCCTGCTGCAATGGGTGGCGGAAGGGCGGTTGGCACTGGATGCGCCGATTGCCGATATCTGGCCAGCGTTTTCCGGTGAGGGCAAAGACCTGATCACCCTGCGCCAGGTGCTCTGCCACCGCGCGGGCCTGTCGGCTTTCCATGACCGCCGCCAGGATGCGGATATTTTCGACTGGCCGTCGATCATCCGGGCCATAGCCGCCGAAACACCCTGGTGGACGCCGGGGAAAGGGCAGGGGTATTCGCCGTTCATCTCCGGGTGGATCCTGGGGGAACTGGTGCGCCGGGTCAGCGGCGCCGCGAGCTTCGGCGAGGACTTCCGGCGGCTGGCGATGGAACTGGATGCTGATTGCCATTTCGGATTGGACGGGACGGCCTTGGCGCGGGTCGCCGATACCGGTCCGCTCAAGACCTCGCTGCAAACCCTGGTGGAGACGACCCAGGGCGCCGACAGCGCGTCCCTGGGCCGTTTGATGAAGGCCGATCCCCGGGGTGTCACCAACCGCGCCTTCGCCAATCCCATGAGCCTGATGACCAGCACCAACAGCCTGGCCTGGCGCCGGGCCCAGATTCCCGCCGCCAATGGCCATGCCAGCGCCCGGGGCCTGGCCGCGGTCTATGGCGCGGCGGCCGCTGGCCAAGTGTTGCCCGACACCCATCTGCCGCTGTGCTGGGAACCCCAAAGCGAGGAGCAGGACCAGGTGCTGGGTGTGCCCTTGCGTTTTGCCTGCGGTTTCATGCTGGGGCAGGATCGCCCCGATTGCCGCTTTGGCCGTGGGGCACGGGCTTTTGGCCATCCGGGAGCGGGCGGCAGCCTGGGCTTTGCCGATCCGGATTACCGCCTGGGTTTCGGCTATGTCACATCGCGCATGGGACAGAGCCTGCTGATCGATGCCCGCGTCATCCGCCTCATCGACGCCCTTTATCAATTACCGGAGCTAAAGCCATGACCGATCTCACCGATACCCTGATCGACCTGCAAACCCGTGTCGCCTTCCAGGAAGACACCCTGGGGGAGCTCAATCGGGTTGTGGCCGTGCAGGACCAGGAAATCCGCCAACTGCGAGAGCAGCTTCTACTGTTGGCCAAGCGCCTGGATGATTTTCTGTATACCCAGGAGCAGGCTGGCACCAAACCCGCGGACGAGCGACCACCGCATTATTGAAGCCCTGCTTCGTATTTGACTGCGTTTTTTTTGATTCTTGCGTATCAGTCCACCCGTATTGGATGAACTTGCACACAGGTCGTTTTTCTTGTCTACACTTGCTGCAACCCATTCAATCAACCGATGTAGCCTGACTATGCGAACCACACCTTATGCGGAAGGGCATTCCCAACCCCAATATTGACCAGCATCAACACCTGCCTTTACACAGCGCCCTGCAGTCATCCGAAATCGCACTATGGTTCATGAATCCGGCGAGTGGGGAACTGCGGTTTTCCAGCTATTTCTATCATTTGCTGCCTGAGTTGGCACAGCCGGTCACACGGCTCACCGAGTTGCTGGAGCTGATGCCAGCGGCGGACAGCTACGTGTTTCACAAGACATTTGTCGAGTCGCCATCCTCCGCGTCGCCGGTCATGCACGCCTGCGAGGTGCGCCTGGCGGGGCTGGCGAGTGCACCGCGCCTGCGTTTCATCGGGCGCCTGGAATCCTCCATCCCGGGTGATGGTGGTGTTGCGCCAGTGGGTGATGCGCAACCGGCATTCCAGGGCGTGGTGGTCAGCAGCCATCATTGGCTGGCCAATCCGGGGCCGGAGTACGTGCAGCACCTGTTGGCCAGTCTTTTCGCTGAAAGTCCCATCGCCAGTTTCGTGACCGATGCCCAGGGCGTCGTCTTGCAGCACAACCAGGCGCTGGAGCGCCTGTTCAGTCTGACGCCGCGCCAGGCTGTCAAAGCCGTGGGCCGCTACAGCCTGTTCCGCGACAAGGGGCTCAGCCTGGAGCCGGAAACGCGCGCGCGGTTGGAAAGGGTATACCGCGAAGGCTGTGTGGAGTCCTTCGAGCTGACTTACTCGCTGACGAATCTCCACCGGAACAAACTGCTGCATGACACCCGGTTACATGTGCGGCTGAGTTTCCTGCCCATGCGTGACCGCCATGGCAACCTGGCGCGGGTATTGGTGCAGATCCAGGATTGCTCCAGTTTGCAGGATGTGGGCGAAAGCCTGCGCCACCAGAATCAATTGCTGTGCAACCTCATTGATAACTCGCCCAACCTGATCTCGGTCAAATCCACCGATGGGCGCTATCTGCTGGTCAACCAGAGCTTCGCCCGCTGGCTGGGCCGGGATGCGGATGATATCTGCGGCAGGACTGACGCTGAACTCTTTGATCCCGGCACGGCTGCGCGCCTGGTCGCGCAACAGGCGGCGGTACTCGCCGGAGAGGGCTACACTGAAACGGAGGATATACTGCCCGGCCGCGGCGCGACTGCCGGCAGTTTTGTCAGTACCCGTTTGCAACTCAGGGACGCGGGCGATCAGCTCTACGGTGTGGGTCAGATAATGACGGATATCAGTCGCCAGAAAGCAGTGGAGGACATACTCGAGGCCAAGCGGCAGGAATTGCACCTGCTGCTCGATTCCATGCATTCCGCCATCTGGTATCTGGACCGCTGGGGACTGGTGAAAGAGGCCAATGCCCAGGCCATGGCCCTGATCGGCAATCCGTCTTTCCTGGGCAAGAGTTTCATCGAGCTGGCCAGCTTCTGGGACGACCCCGCCGAGCGCCAGCGCGAAATCATGCAGGTCATCCGCACTGGCGAGGCGCAATTGCGCTCGGTGGAATCCGCCCATCTCCGCGACAGCGTGCTTTGGTTCTCGGTGGACAAGATTCCCACGCGAAGCACCAGTGGCCAGGTGAACGGCCTGCTGCTGATGATGACGGATATCACCGAGGCCATGCTGCGCGAAAAGGCCCTGCGGGAAAGTGAAGCCCGCTACAAAGCCTTCATTGCCAACAGCTCGGAAGCCATCTGGTGTTACGACATGGTGCCGCCGGTGGATGTCACCACCGAACTCGAGAGCCAGGTCCAGGCGATTGCGTGTGCCGCGCGCCTGTCCGAAGGGAACAAGATGCTGGTGCGCATGCTGGGCGCCAGGGACATGCAGGATATCCTCGGTTCCAATCTCATCGAAAGCGGCTCAAAAAACTATCTCTTCGATCTCCACCATTTTGTGCAGAAAGGTTACCAGCTGGTGGACCACGAAATCGTGCGCGAGGATCACAAGGGGCGGAGTCTCTGCTTCCAGATTTCCTGCATGGGCTTGGTGGAAGGGAATCAATTGCGGCGCGTGTGGGGAACGACCAAGGATGTGACGGCGCGCAAGCGCTACCAGGAGCGCCTGGAATACCAGTCCACCCACGACGCGCTGACGCGCCTGCCCAACCGTGTTCGCCTGTACCGGGAAATCGAGCAATGGCTGCGCCACCGCGAAGAGCACCATCTGGGCGCGCTGTTGCTGATCGATCTCGATCGCTTCAAGGAAATCAATGACACCCTGGGGCACCAGGTGGGCGATCACCTGTTGCAGCTGATCGGTCCGCGCCTGGAAACTGAAATGTCCGAGATGCCGGGCATCATCGCCCGTCTGGGCGGCGATGAATTTGCCATCTTCCTGCCCCGCATACGCTCGTCGCGCCAGGCCATGGTGTTTGGTCACCGGGTGCTGGATGCCCTGCGGCAGGAATTTGATGTGGATGGCTTCTGCACGGAAATCAGCGCGAGCATCGGCATCTCCATCACGCCCACGCAGGCCCAGGACGTGAGCACCATGATGCGCTACGCCGATGTGGCCATGTACCGCGCCAAAACCGAGATGTCCGGCCTTTCACTCTACAACGCCGAATACGATCCGCATTCTCCCAAGCGCCTGGCCATGATGGGCGAACTCGGGCGAGCGATCCGCGAGGACCAATTGTGCCTTTACTACCAGCCCAAGGTCTCGCTGGCCAGCCGTCAGTTTTACGGTTTTGAAGCCCTGCTGCGCTGGAACCATCCGGAACTGGGATTTGTGGCGCCCGGCGATTTCATTCCGATCGTGGAGATGACCAGCCTGATTCATCCCATGACGGCCTGGGTGCTGGAAAAAAGCATTGCCCAATGCCGCGCCTGGCACGACCGCGGCCTGCTGGTCAGCGTGGCGGTGAACCTCTCGGCCCGCAACCTGCTCGACGACAATATTCCCAAGCAGATACTGCGGCTCTTGCAGGAATATCAATTACCCGCCAGCGCGCTCGAACTGGAAATCACCGAAAGCTCGATCATGATCGATCCGACGCGCGCCATGCGCGTACTGGAACAGCTGCATGAATTGGGTGTGCAACTGTCCATCGACGATTTCGGCACGGGTTACTCGTCGCTGTCCTACCTCAAACGCCTGCCGGTCAAAACGCTCAAGATCGACAACTCCTTCGTGCGCAACATGCTGGAAGACAAACAGGATGAAGTCATCGTCAACTCCACCATCCACCTGGCGCACAACCTTGGCCTGACGGTGGTGGCGGAAGGCGTGGAAAACGAAGAACTGATGCACTACCTGCAATCACTGGGCTGCGACGAAGCCCAGGGCTACCACATCGGCCGCCCCATGCCCGCCGACAAGGCGGACGAATGGATGGCCGAGTCCTCCTGGGCGCGCTTGGATTCACAATAGTTCGTTCAGCACAAACAAAAAGCTAAAAAGGACGGTTCTGCTGCAACCGTTGCACCGTCTTCATCCGTTCCTCCAGCAGCGCGGTGCGGTGGAAACTGCCCTCGGCCAGTTTCAACGCATTGCGCAACTGCACCTGGGCGCGGTCATAGACGCCGTTGAGGATGAAATACTCCGCCCGGGCCTCGTGCACGCCCAGGATATTCCCCGCCAGCCCGTTCACTTCCGCCAGCAGATACCACACATAATCATCATTGCTGCGGCGGCGTGAATAGCGCTCGAGCACTTCGGCACTGCGCTCGTAGCTGCCCGCTTTCATCAAGGCTTCCGCGTAACGGATGGTCACCGGATGGCTGTCGGGATACTGCTTGAGCAACTGCTCCAGGGTGGCGATGGCCGCCGGATAATTACCGGCGGCAGTGTCGATGTCCGTGGCCATGATGCGGTAGGTGAGGCGCTCGGGTTCCTTCTCCAGCAATGGCGCAAGTGCCTTGCGGGCCTCATCGAACTGGTTGGCCTGGGTATGGGCCAGCGCCAGCCCATAGCGGCTGGCATCGGGGTGCGGCGAATCGCCTTCCACCTCGCTGCGGAAGCGCCTGACAGCCAGTTGCGGCGTTTCTTCCGCCGCGACGCGGACACGGGCACGGACCAGCTGATACTCGGGATTTTCCACTGCCGGGCGGCGGGGAAACTGCATGGCGCGGTTGCGCGCGTCGGAGATACGGCTCTCGGTGACCGGGTGGGTCAACAGAAATTCCGGCGGGCGACGTGTGAAGCGGATGCTGCGCAGCATTTCCTCGAACATCTCCGCCGGCGCATAGGGATCGAAACCAGCGGCGACGATGGTTTGCAGGCCCAGGCGGTCGGCCTCCTGTTCGTTCTGGCGGCTGAAACGCAGTTGGGCGTCCAGTACGGCAGCCTGGGTGGCGTGTATCGCGGCTATGCCCACATCGGAAGTGCTGGAACTGGCGAGCACGACCAGGCTGGCCAGCATGGCGGCGTAGAAGGGCACCGCCAGGCGCTGCTGCTGTTCCTGGCGGCGGGCGTAGTGGCGCTGGCTCAAATGCGCCAGCTCATGGCCCAGCACCGATGCCAGTTGGCCTTCGGTCCTGGCTTGGTTGAGCAGACCGGTATGGACGCCCACGATGCCGCCGGGCACGGCGAAAGCGTTGAGGGTATCGTTCCTCACCAGGATCAGATCGAGGCGCCTATCGTCCAGCTGGCTGTAGTTGGCCAGGCGGTTGAGCAACTGCTCCAGGTAGTCGATGATGATGGGATCGGAAGACGTGGGCACCTGGCTGCGGTAAACTCGCAGCCATTCCTGCCCCAGCTGCCGCTCCTGCGCCGGAGAGATCAGCGCTGAACTGGTATCACCCAGCAATGGCAGATCGTTTTGCGCGGACGCGCTGTGGAAAACGCCGGCGAGCAGCAGCGCCGGGACCAGGAATATCTTGCATAACACGCGCACGGTGGCGAAACTCCTCGAAACTGCCATCATAGGGCCGCCGGTGCCGCCTGTGAGGGCGCTTGCATGAGGCGGGCCATTACATTAGCGTGTTTGCCCGTCGAAGGCTATGGCGCGCACCCGAAGCCCGGTGGCAGTTGTGGTAGGCTGATTGTCCTTTATCGGACACAGACTTCCCGGCTTTGTTCAACCGCCCGGTGTGTCCGGTTATGCCGCTGTGCCCGAGTAGTGTGCCCGAGTAGAGAGTTTCCCTGATTAGGTGACCGCGTGACCTTTCCACAATCCCCGTCTCCTGCTGCGGAAGGTGTTGCACCTCTCCCGCCGGCGCCGCTACCGCCATCCGGACTGGTTGCGGATGCGCGCCTGGATGCCAGTGGCCTGCGCTGCCCGCTGCCGTTGCTGCGCGCCAAACTGGCGTTGCGCGATCTCGCGCCCGGCCTGGTGCTGGAAGTGACCGCGACCGATGCCGGTTCGGTAAACGATTTCGCAGCCTATGCGCGGCTCAGTGGCCAGCCGCTGCTGGCCTTCAGCGAAGCCGATGGCACGTATCACTACTGGTTCAGGAAAGCCGGCGGGCACAGCACCGGAGACGGAACCGGAGAAGGGGCGCAAGTGTGACCAGCCGTTCTCCCTGTCTGTCTCTCTACCGGCCTCTCCACCGGCCTCTTTGCCTGCTTCTGCTGGTTTGTTTCCTGTTGTCCCTGGCGGCGGTGCGATCCCTTGCCGAGGAGGTGTCCGACACGGAGGATCTGCTCGAGGCTTCCCATCTGCTCGAGGCTTCCCTCGCGGAAAAAGATGCCGCCACGCTCGTCGAGGAGGCCGTGGCCGTTCCGGAGGATGCAGCAGACTACCCGGACACCGGCATGGATGAGGCGGTTGCCGATGAGGCGCGGGACGACGCTCTGCCTGATACACTCCTGCCCGACACGATATCCACCGATACCCCGCCCATCATCATTCCCTTGACGGAACACCCGGTCGCTGTCAGCGAAGGCGATGCCCGCGCCTACCGTTATCTCACCCTGCCCAATGGCCTGCGGTTGCTGCTGATTTCCGACCCGGCGGCAGAAAAAGCGGCAGCGGCCCTGAGCGTCGCCATAGGTTCCAACCAGAATCCGCCAGAGCGCCCCGGGCTGGCGCATTTTCTTGAACATATGCTGTTCCTGGGCACGGCAAAATATCCGAAGGCGGGAGAGTACCAGGCGTTTATCAGCCAGCACGGCGGGCGCTACAACGCCTATACTTCGGCGGAACATACCAATTATTTCTTTGACATAGATGCCGATCATCTGGCGCCGGCGTTGGACCGGTTTGCGCAGTTTTTCATCGCACCGCTATTGGATGCGGATTATGTCGAACGCGAGCGCAACGCGGTGCATTCCGAATACCGCGCGCGGATCAGGGACGACAGCCGGCGCAGCCTCGATGCCTACCGTGACATCTTCAACCCGGCCCATCCCGGCTCCGGTTTCACGGTGGGAACCGCCGAGTCTCTGGTTGATCGTGAAGACAGCTCCATCCGCGATGAGCTGCTGGATTTTTATCACCGGTATTATTCACCGCAACTGATGACCCTGGTGGTGATGGGGCGCGAGCCGCTGGATGACTTGCAGAGCCTGGCGGTTCCCCGGTTCGCCGCGGTCAGTGGTGGGCAGGTTGATCTGCCGGAGAGCTACCCGCCGCTTTTCAATGCCGGGGTGTTGCCCGCGCAGATCAGCATCCGCCCGGAAAAGGAACTGCGCCAGCTGTCGTTCATGTTTCCCATCCCCAACGACGACAGGCTTTATCCCCACAAACCTTTCGATTTTATTGCTCATCTGTTGGGGCACGAAGGGGAGGGCAGTCTGTTTTCCCTGCTCAAGCACCTTGGCTGGGCCGAAGCCCTGCGCGCGGGCACCGGACTCAAGAGCCGCCACGACGGCCTGTTCGTGATCACGCTGGATTTGACGGAAAAAGGCGTGCGCGCCAGGGAGCAGATTCCGGTGCTCGTGTTTCACATGATCCGCCAGTTGGAAACCCGCGCACTCAAGGATTGGCACTACCTCGAACTGCAACAGATGGCGGACATCAATTTCCGCTACCTGGAAAAATCGCCGCCGCTGGACACTGTGCGCGACCTGGCCAATGACATGCAGGTTTTCGCACCGGAAGACCTCCTGCGCGGCCGTTTTCTCTTTCGCGCCTACGATGAAAAGCTGATCAGGCGCAGCCTGGGTTATCTGCGTCCCGAAAATCTGCTGCTCTCCTATGTCGCGCCGGACGCGGCGGTGGAACGCGAATCCTTTTACTATGGCACGCCCTACAAGCTCAGCGCCTACCAGGTACCTGAAGGGGAAGTGAAGCCCGCGGTGCGCAAGCGTCTGGGATTGCCGCCGCCCAATGCCTTCATCCCGGCGCGGCTGGGTGTCAAATCGCAGCCCCTGCTGCCCGGTCCCAGCGAAGCAACTGGCAGCACGGCGGTGGATATTCCCCGGCAGATCGTGCAGAGCGAGCGCACCAGGGTCTGGTTCCAGCAGGATCAGTTGTTTGAGCAGCCGCGTTCCCATATCTATCTGCGGCTCAAGCTTCCCCAGGTCGCCCAGGATACCGAGGGCGCGGCGCAGGCCCACCTCTTTGCCGCCCTGGTGCGCGACCAGCTCAACGAATTCACCTATCCGGCGCGGCTGGCCGGTCTGAGCTATGACATCAGCGCCAATCCCCGCGGTTTGCAGGTGCATATCGCCGGTTACTCCAGCCGCCAGGGATTGCTGCTCAATACCCTGGCCGAGCATGTGCGCCGCGCCCGCTTCACGCCGGAGCGGTTTGAATTGCTCAAGACGGAATTGATGCGCGATTGGCGCAACAACGATAAAAACTCGCCTTACCTGGTGCTGCTGCCCCAGATAACCAGGCTGCATTTCGATCCCTACTGGAGCGACCGGCAGCTGGCCGATGCCCTGGAAGCGCGGACCTTTGCCGACTTCCAGCAGTTTGCCAGCCGGATACTGCGCGATGCCGAACTGGAAGCCTTGTTCTACGGCAACCTCTACCGCCAGGAGGCGATCAAGCTGGCATCGCTGGCGGAACACCAGCTGCTGGGGCCCCGCAGCGGCCGGGCTTTTCCCCAGGCACATATCTACCAGATGGCGGAGGGGGACAAGCCCTGGCTCTTCCCTTACGCCCTGGACCACAGCGACCGGATAGCCGTGCTCTACCTCCAGGCGCTGGGCACCAGCGACCGGGATCAGGCACACATGCAACTGCTGCGGCAGATGCTGCGCCCCTTGTTTTTCGATCAACTGCGCACTGAAAAACAATTGGGCTATGTGGTGGCAGCCATCCCCATGGCCTTGCGGCAACTGGAGGGGATCGCGTTCGTCGTGCAGTCGCCGGCCACCCCGGAAAGCCGCCTGTTGAGTGAAATCGATGGCTTCATGGCGGACCAGCTGCCCCACCTGACCGATAACCTGGCGGAAAACCGCGCTGCCCTCATCCGCCAGTTGGAGGAGCCTCCCCGCTCGCTTGCCGAACAGGCGGACCGTTTGTGGGGAAGCCTGCTGCTGGGCGATACCCGCTTTGACCGCCGCCAGCGGCTGGCCCGCGCGCTGGCTCAGGTCGATGAGGCATCCCTGCAAGCCTATTACCGCGCCGTCATGCTCAACCGGGAACGCCGCCTCTGGCTGACATCCGGTGATGACGCGCTGACGGAAGACGTCGAACTGCTGCGGGACGTCACCACTTACCGCCAACGCCAGAAAGCCGTGCCTTATCACTGACCGTCGGTATTCTCATTACTGATTATTGCCACCGTCCGGACCGGGTAAAAAATGCGCTGTTTTTCCGTGCGCCAAGGCCCGTGCCCGTGCAACTGCGCCATCTGTCAAGGGCTGGTAAAAACGGCCTACATATGTAAGAATTCGTGGATTTTTGCGCTCCCCGGCAGGCGCGGCAGCACTAATAACCCTACAGAAATCAATAACTTCTGTAACACTACACGCTGCGATTCGGCCCTGTGTCAACTTCCAATACTGATTACAATCACCAGGTTTTTATGTGCCTCCGGGCGCATAGTTGAGGAGATTTGAATGCTAGAAGATATCGACGCCATCGAAACGAAAGAATGGCTGGATGCTTTGGAATCCGTCGTACGCCATGGTGGCAAAGAACGCGCAGCCCAGTTGCTGAAAACCCTGTCTGAATCCGCGGTCAGCAAAGGCATCGAGCAACCGTCTTCTATCCAGACCCCTTACCGCAATACCATTCCTCCCGAACAGGAAGTCGCTTTCCCTGGTGATCGTGTTCTGGAACGCAAAATCCGTTCAATCGTGCGCTGGAACGCTCTGGCCATGGTGATGAAGGCCAACGATAACGACGATGCGCTGGGCGGGCACATCGCCTCCTTTGCATCGTCTGCCACACTCTATGATGTGGGCTTCAATCATTTTTTCCGCGGCAACGACGGCGACCAGCCCGGCGACCTGGTGTACTTTCAGGGCCACGTTTCGCCCGGCATGTACGCCCGCTCGTTTGTCGAGGGGCGCCTCGATGAGTCACACCTCGATAATTTTCGCCGCGAAGTCGATGGCAAGGGGTTGTCATCCTATCCGCACCCCTGGCTGATGCCGGATTACTGGCAATTCCCCACCGTGTCCATGGGACTCGGCCCCATCAAGGCTATCTATCAGGCGCGTTTCATCCGCTACATGGAAGCGCGCGGCCTGATACCGGCCAATGACCGCAAAGTCTGGGCCTTCCTGGGCGACGGTGAATGTGATGAGCCGGAAAGCCTGGGCGCCATTTCCCTCGCAACCCGGGAGAAGCTCGACAACCTGATCTTCGTGATCAAC
>CAYWCW010000028.1:0-25610 GCA_964456865.1 uncultured Cellvibrionaceae bacterium | reverse complement strand
GCAACGCCTCGACGGCCCGGTGCGCGGCAATGGCAAGATCGTGCAAGAGCTTGAAGGCGTATTCCGCGGTGCCGGCTGGAACGTCGTCAAGGTGCTCTGGGGCAGCAGCTGGGACCGCCTGTTGAAGAAAGACAAAACCGGCCTGCTGCAAAAGCGCATGGACGAAGTGGTCGATGGCGAAATGCAGAACTACAAGGCCAACGGCGGCGCTTACACCCGCGAGCATTTCTTCGGCAAGTACCCGGAACTGCTCGAGCTGGTCAGCGACCTGTCCGACGACGAAATCCTGCACCTGGCGCGCGGTGGCCACGATGCCAGCAAGGTGTACAACGCCTACCACCAGGCGGTGAACACCAAGGGCAGGCCCACCGTGATCCTGGCGCAGACCGTCAAGGGTTATGGTATGGGGTCTTCCGGTGAGGCCATCAATAAAACCCACTCCGCCAAATCGCTGGCGATGGAAGACCTGAAAAAATTCCGCGATCGCTTCCAGCTGCCCATCAGTGACGAAGACCTGCTCAAACTCCCTTACTACCGCCCCAGCGAAGACAGCCCCGAGATGCAATACCTGCGCGCGCGCCGCCAGTCGCTCAAAGGCTACCTGCCATCGCGCAAGGCGGATTTCACGGCCTTGCAAACACCGGAACTGGACGCCTTTGTCGCGCAGCTCAAGTCCACCGGCGAGCGTGAAATTTCCACTACCATGAGCTTTGTGCGCATCCTGTCCTCGCTGGTGAAAGACAAGCAGATCGGCAAGCACATCGTGCCGATCGTGCCGGACGAGGCGCGCACTTTTGGTATGGAAGGCATGTTCAAGACCATCGGCATCTACTCATCGGAAGGCCAGAAATATGTGCCCCATGATGCGGGCCAGATGATGTCCTATCACGAATCCTCCACCGGCCAGATACTGGAAGAGGGCATCAATGAAGCGGGCTCCATGTCATCCTGGATCGCCGCGGCAACGGCTTACAGCAATCACGGCGTGCCCATGATTCCTTTCTACATCTACTACTCCATGTTCGGCTTCCAGCGTATCGGTGACCTGGCCTGGGCGGCGGGTGATTCCCAGGCGCGCGGCTTCCTGCTGGGCGCCACCGCTGGCCGTACCACGCTCAACGGCGAGGGTTTGCAGCACCAGGACGGCCACAGCCATGTGCTGGCCAACACCATTCCCAATTGCCGCACCTATGATCCTACCTACGCCTATGAACTGGCGGTGATCATCCAGGACGGCATCAAGCGGATGTATGGCGACAAGGAAAACTGTTTCTACTACATCACCCTGATGAATGAGAACTACCGCCACGGCGATCTGCCCGAAGGCGCGCAGGAAGGCATCATCAAGGGCATGTACCTGCTGGAAGAAGGCAAGGGCAAAAAGAAAAACCGTGTACAGTTGCTCGGTGCCGGCACCATCCTCAACGAAGTGCGCGCCGCGGCTGAATTGCTGCGCAGTGATTTCGATGTCGAAGCCGATATCTGGAGCGTCACCAGCGTGAACGAACTGACCCGCGATGGCCAGCGCGCCACCCGCTGGAACCTGCTGCACCCGACCGAAAAGCCGCGCAAGGCTTACGTGACCCAACAGCTCGAAGGCCGCGATGGTCCGGTGATCATTGCGACCGACCATCTCAAGACTTACAGCGAGCAATTGCGCGCCTATGTGCCCGGCACCTACACCGTATTGGGCACCGAAGGTTTCGGCCGCAGCGATTCCCGCGCGAAGCTGCGTCACTTCTTTGAAGTGAACCGTTATTTCGTGACCATTGCGGCGCTCAAGTCGCTGGCGGACGAAGGCAAAATCAAGGCAGATGTTGTTGCCAAAGCCATCAAGAAGTTCGGCATCGATCCGGAAAAAGCGGACCCGATGAGCGTGTAAGTCCAACGCCCTCCCACAAAGAGGGCGTTCTTGTATTCGTCTATTCGTATTGAATAACGGTTGATCGAATTTAGTTGAACGTGAGGAGTTCCCGTGGCAATTCAAACCATTAAAGTGCCCGATATCGGCGGCGCCGAAGGCGTCGAAGTCATTGAAATTTCTGTCAAGGTCGGTGATGTGATCGCCGAGGGTGACAGCATTGTCGTACTGGAATCTGACAAAGCGTCCATGGAAGTGCCCGCCAGTGCTGGTGGCAAGGTCGTGGCGATCAAGGTCAAGCTGGGCGATAAGTTGTCCGAGGGTGATGTGGTTCTGGATGTCGAGGCCGAGGGTGCTGTTGCTGCGCCTGCCGCCGCGGAAAAACCCGCCGCTGATGCAACGCCGGCAACCGCGCCCGCGGCAGCTCCCGCACCTGCCGCCAGCGCGGAGGTTTCGGTAGCCGTGCCTGATATCGGTGGTGCCGAAGGTGTTGAAGTGATTGAAGTGAGCGTCAAGGCCGGTGATGAGGTTGCCGTTGGCGATATTCTCGTCGTGCTGGAATCCGACAAAGCGTCCATGGAAATTCCTGCCGAGGTCGCGGGCAAGATCGTCAGCCTGGCGATCAAGGTTGGCGACAAGGTATCCCAGGGCAGCGCGATTGGCGTGATCAGTGGCAGTGCGCCCGCCGCGGCACCTGCCAAGGCCGAGGCCGCGCCCGCTGCGCCAAAAAGTGAAACGCCAAAAGCTGATGCACCCAAAGCCGAAGCGCCCAAGGTGGCTGCCGTTGAAGAGGTGGTGCAGACCGGTGATGTGTACGCGGGTCCCGCCGTGCGCAAGCTTGCCCGCCAGCTGGGCGTCGACCTGGGCAAGGTGTCCGGCTCCGGTCCACGCGGCCGCCTGTTGAAAGATGATGTGCGCGGTTACGTCAAACCCATCGTTGCCGCTGCCCAGTCGGGCGCTGCTGCGGGCGGTGCGGGTATTCCGCGTGTGCCCGCTGTCGACTTCGCCAAATTCGGTGAGGTCGAGATCGTCAAGATGAGCAAGATCAAGAAGGCCACCGCGGACAACATGACCCGCAACTGGCTCAACGTTCCTCACGTCACCCAGTGGGATGATGCGGACATCACCGAACTGGAAGCTTTCCGCAACGGCCTCAAGGCCGAGGCGGAAAAACGCGGCAGCAAACTCACCCCGCTGCCGTTCCTGTTGATGGCCAGCGCCGCTGCGCTGCGTGCCGAACCCTCTTTCAACGTATCCATGCATCACGACGGTGACAGCATCGTGCACAAAAAATATGTGCACATCGGCGTTGCCGTGGATACACCCAACGGCCTGATGGTGCCGGTGGTGAAGAATGTGGATCAAAAAGGCTTGTGGGAACTGGCCGATGAAGTCAACGCCCTGGCCAAGAAAGCGCGCGATGGCAAATTGCTGCCGGGCGACATGCAGGGCGGCTGCTTCACCATTTCCAGCCTGGGTGCCATGGGCGGCAACGGCTTTACACCCATGGTGAACGCGCCGGAAGTGGCCATCCTGGGCGTGTCGCGCGCGCAGATCAAACCGGTGTGGGACGGCAAGGAATTTGTGCCGCGCAACATGCTGCCGCTGTCGCTCTCCTATGATCACCGTGCCGTCAACGGCGCGGATGCCGGCCGCTTCTTCACCTTCCTGGTGGCGGCCATCGCTGATATCCGCCGACTGCTTCTCTGAGCCGGATCGATGCGCTGCAACAAGGCCCGCTGATGCGGGCTTTGTTAATTTCGGCGCCAGTTTTTTAAGGTGTCGTCTGGTGTCGTGGTAGGGTTTTCTTTATGGTGGCGCTCTGTGCTGTCAACATAATGATAACGAGGTCCTGTCCATGCTTTCCCGATGTCTCGTGTTGTGCCTGCTCGTCCTGGCATCCGGTTGTACGCCCATTACCCACATCCATGATCCCGGCAATACCTATACCGCGGAAACCACCTATCTCAGGGAAGTGGAGCGCTACCCGTATATCAGCATCGCCAGCCATGAAGTGCCCGAAGGCATTCTCGCCTTCCGGGATCTGACCTATGTGAATTACGGGCGCCGCGCGCTGCAATTGGATATGTATGCGCCTGAGCCCACGATGACGGAGGCGCGCCCCGCCATCGTGCTGGTTCACGGGGGCGGTTGGCGTGCGGGCCACCGCGAAGGCCTGGCGCCACTGGCCATCGCACTGGCATTGCGCGGTTATGTGGTGGCGACCATCAGCTATCGTCTTTCGCCCGAAGCGCCCTATCCCGCGGCCATCCACGATACCAAGGCGGCGATCCGCTGGCTGCGCAGCCAGGCGGACACCTATGGCATAGATCCGGAAAAGATAGCGGTCGGGGGCGCCTCCGCGGGTGGCCAGATAGCGGCATTGACCGGCGTCACCAATGGCATGCCAGCCTTCGATCCCCAGGCGGCCCACAGCCATATCAGCAGCGATGCGCAGGTCATAGTCAACCTTGATGGCTTGTCGGATTTCACCTCGCCGGAAGCCCTGAAACACGAAGATGATCCCCGCAAGAATCCCTCGGCGGCGGGCCAGTGGTTTGGCGGCCGCTACGCGGAAAAAACCGAGCTCTGGCATGAAGCCTCGCCCATCAATTACGTGCGCCGCGGTATGCCGCCCATCATTTTCATCAATAGCGCCCAGCCGCGTTTCAGCGTGGGGCGCGATGAGATGGTCGCCAAGCTGCGCGCCAACGTCGTTCCCCATCATGTGGAAACCCTGCCGGACTCGCCGCACAGCTTCTGGTTTTTCGATCCCTGGTTGCAGCCCACCGCCAAAATCATGGCGGACTTCCTGGATGTGCAGTTCCGCTACCAAATGACGTGTCATTGATCGAGTGGCGGGTGCGTCCTTGAAGCGATTGTCCGAACCGAGTTTCATATTCAGCCTGCCCCTGGTGGTGTTGCTTGCCGGCATATTGCTGGTGGAGATGCTGCACCACCTGCATCAACGGCATCTGTTGAAGACCCGGCAGGTCGACACCATGGCGTTTGCGGTGGATCTGCGTTCCCGCGCCGAATTGGAATTGGGCAGCCTGCTGAACATGACTTCCGGGTTGAGCAGCTATCTCACGGTGCGCCACGCCAGTCTCGATGCATCGGAAATGGACAATATTCTCCGCACCACATTTTTTACCGCCAAGCATGTCCGCAACCTGGGTGTTGCCGTGGGTTACCGCCTCACCTACGTCTATCCCGTGGAAGGCAACGAGGCGGCCATAGGCCTGGACTACCGTCAGCAGCCCCTGCAATGGCCAGCGGTGGAGCGGGCCGTCCAGCGGCGCGCGCCTGAACTGGCCGAGCAGGTGCAACTGGTGCAAGGCGGTACGGCATTCATTTACCGCGAACCGGTTTTCATCGACGGTGAATTCTGGGGACTGCTCTCGACGGTGATCGATTCGGACGATTTCCTGGAAAGCACCTTTGGCCACATCACCCGCACGCACATGGCATTTGCGGTGCGGGGTACCAGTGGCAAGCTCCTGTGGGGGGATGAAGCGCTTTTCTCCCATCCGGATGCCCAGGTGATGGCATCGGAACGCGGCTGGTCCTACGCCGTGCTGTCGCTGCAGGATTCCCACGCGGCGTTATTGAAAGTGTTGCGTGTGCTGGGTTGGTGCCTGGCGCTGGCGCTGGCCTTCGGCGTTTACAGCCTGCTGGCCCATCGCCGCACACTGACTTACATGGCACTGCATGATGTGGTGACGGGTTTGCCCAACCGGCGCCTTTTCAACGAGCGTTTGCAGCAATCCTTCAGTCTCGCGCGCAAGTACCGGCGTCCCGGGCCGGTGGTGATTTTCATGGATGTCGATAATTTCAGGGCCATCAACGATACCCACGGCCACCAGGCAGGGGACTTTGTGCTCAACACACTGGGGCAGCGGCTGGTGTTCTGCGCTGAACGGGGTTCCACCGTGGCGCGTTGGGCCGGTGATGAATTCGTCCTGCTGTTCGATCAGCTCAATGACCCGCAGTTGCAGGGACTGTTGAAGCGCCTGCAGAAAGCCATGGCGGAACCCCTGTATGTACAGGGCAGGGCGTTGCAGGTGTCAGCCGCGTTTGGCCATGCGCGGGCCTTTGTCGATGCGCAGACGCCAGATGATCTCGTCGCGGCTGCGGACAGGAACATGCATCAACACCCTTCCATCAATCCACCACATCAAGACCATAGGTAAACCGGCCCGTCATGGTGTAGCGGAAAAGCACATCATCCAGTTCCGGCCCCCTGCCGATGTTGTGCAGGATCAGCGGCCGTTCACCGTCATGGCTGTACCTGTCCACCACGATGCCGATGTGGGGCAGGTTGCCCGGCAGTATCCAGGTAATGATTTCTCCCGGCTGGTAGTCCCTGCCTTCGCGGCTGATGGGCAGGGTCTGCCCGTGGCGGCGGAAAAAAGTTTCCAGGTTGGGTACGCGGCGGTGATCGATATTGCGGTCGGTACTTTCCTGGTTCCAGATCCGTTTGGCGGGATAGCGTGAAAAATTCGCACGCATGTCTTCGTGCACCAATTGTTGCAGGTCTATGCCCAACTGGCGGTAGCTGCGAATGACCTCATCGGTGCACACGCCATATTCCGCGGGGACATCGCCCATGGGATAAGCGATACGGAAGTAAGCGCCGTTGTAGGTGACCTTGTGCTGTAGGCGCTCCAATGCGGCATCATTCAACGCCTGGCGGCGGTCCGCCTGCGCGCCTGCGGCCAGCAGTATCAGGAGAACGATAACCAGCCTGGGAAAACAATGAATCATCCTGCGCGCTCCCGATATCGTGTTATTTGCCCAATAACAGAATCCGCGGCGGGAAAAAAGTTTCATGCGGTCCGGTAACGACCCGCCAGATCCGCAGCCATGAAAAAGCCCCGCGCATCTGCATGCGCGGGGCTTTGTGTCGACTGGACAGTATCCGTGTCAGGGCGTTGGCGCTGTCAAGGACCAGCGGATGTTATCCAGTTGCAGGTGCACGCCTTCCTGTTGTCCCCAGACGGGCAGCAGGGCGAAGGGTGTGTTGACCTGTCCCAGGTTCAGGGCGGGCAGCATGCTGGCGATCGGCACGGATACGGTTTCCCAGCTGCCGTTGCCAACCACGCCGATGGGAATATCACCCGAGCTGCATGGGTTGACACAATCCACCTTGACCACGAGGCCCGCCGTATTGGTGCCGTAATCGAGCACCTTGATATCAAACACCAGGTAACCGCTGCTGAACGCGGATGCGTCCACCGTGTAGCCTTCCTGGGTTTGCACGAACATCAAACCGTTCTGGCCGCTGGCGGTGAAGCGCACATCGATCACCTTGCCGCGCTCGGATTCATCCGCCGCGACCACATCCGTCTGCACATGACCGCCACCGGTATCCCAGACGCCGATGCCAAAGCCCCACAAGGGATCCACCGCGTCGACGAACACATCAAAATCCTCGGTCAGTGCGACGGGCGGTTCCAGTGGCCGGATATTGCAGCCACCACCGGCATCCTGCAGGCAGACGATGCGGATGTTGTTGAGCTGCACATGGGCCGTGCCGCCCGCGGGCTCGATCACAAAGGGATTGAGAATCCGGGTGTAATCGACGGAAGGCCGCCAGGATTCGCCGTCGTTGGCTTCCAGCGTATAGAAACGCACGGACACTTCCGTCCACTCATTCAGCGGCGGGATGTCGATTTCATGGAAACTGAGATCGGGCCAGCCGCTGTCGAGCTTGATGCGTAGCTGGGTGCCGGGTTCGATATCCACTACCCGCAAATCGAATTTGAATTCGCCCAGGTTTTTTACCCGGCTGTTCAGGTTGTCCCCGAAGTTGAGGCCGTCATCGGAAATCAGGAAGGCGTTGCCTGTGCCGTTGAACTGGATATCCCAGATGATATTGTCGCCATCGACGTAGGCGGGGTTGGAAATCACATTGCCACCGGCCAGTTCCCAGAAGCCCGGTGTCAGTCCGCTGTTGACCGTTCCGCCATCCGCATCGAATGCCAGGGTTTCCACACCGTCGCGGTAAAGCCACAGGCTCTCCCTGACATCGTTAGGTGCGACATGGCCAGTGATGGATTGCGCGGCGGGATCGACAGTGGCGCAGCCGCGGCCGGTCACCGGGTCGGCGGAACATTCGAGCACGCGCACATAATCCACTTCCATGCTTTGCGGGAAGGGCGTGCTGCCATCGGGATAACCCAGCCAGGGGCTGCCGATGGCCAGGTTCAGGATGATATGGAAAGGCTGGTCGAAGGGCTGTCCGCCGCTGGACACCTGATAACCGGTTTCCTGCCCGCCCCAGAAGTAGCTGAACCAGTTGCCATCGTTGGTGGCGAAGTGTACATCGTCCACGTACCAGCGGATTTCACCTTCTTCCCATTCCACCGCGTAGGTATGAAATTCATCCCAGATATTGGCCGGTGGTTCGTAGCCGGCGCCGCTGTACTGATTCCACGGCCAGGAAAAGCCATAGTGCAGGGTGCCGTGGATCATGTTGGGCTCGTCGAAGGAATGGGTGCCGGGCGCGAAGGCTTCGAAAATATCGATTTCGCCGCTGTGCGGCCAGGCGCCGTAGACGGTGTCCGTGGGCAGCATCCAGATGGCGGGCCACATGCCGAGCCCCTGGGGCATTCTCGCCCGCACTTCCACGCGGCCATAGGTCCAGTCGGCCAGGTTGCGGGTGCGCAGGCGCGCGGATGTGTAGTCCTTGCATGCGGACACATCGCCCGGGTCGTAGGCGGGATCTTCCTGGTTGTGCGCGGGGCCGCAGAAGGCTTCGGCGCGGGCTTCGATATGCAGCATGCCGTTCAGCACATAGCTGTTTTCCGGTCGGTCGGTGTAGCACTGGGCTTCGTTGTTGCCACCGCCCCAGCAGTTGACTTCGTGTTCCCATTTGCCGGGATCGATATCGTGTCCATCGAAGTCGTCACGCCAGACCTCAACCCAGCCGCCCTGGCTCGATGAGGATTCGCTTGAACTGCTGCTACTGGAACTGGAAGAAGAGCTCGAGGAGGAGCTGGGCAAAACACTGGCCGATGAACTCGACGATGAGCTGGCCACACTGCTGCTGACGGCCGCACTGGAACTGCTGAGGCTCGCGCTGCTCTCACTCGATTGGCCGGCGCTGGAACTGCTGGCGTCCACACTGCTATCGCTGGCGCTGCTGTCACTGGCGCTGCTATCACTGGAACTTGCGTCGCTGACCGAACTCGCGCTGGATTGGCTCAGGCTGCTCTCGCTCGAGCTGGCATCGCTCGAACTGTTGTCACTGCTGCTGTCGCTCGACTGGGCGACACTGGAGCTGCTGGCACTGCTGGATAGCAGCGAGCTGCTGGAATTAGCCGTACTGCCGTTTGAACCACCACCGCAGGCCGCGAGCGCAAGGCACGCCAGGCCGATGCAGGTGATCAGGGAAGGGGAGCGTTTCATGTGTACCTCTTATTGTTGATATCCGGACGGTCAGCGCGTGTGGCTGATGACACCGGTGGTGTGTCTATGGAGGGTCGTTTACCGGCGCAGGAGAAACGCCGTGGAGGGATGCTCGCATCGGCCATGGTGGTTGTCGTCCCACTTTGCGGGAAGCACCAACATGATCAGCGTCACTTTTGTGGAGCGGAAACTGGGAGGCGTGTCACCCGGCAATCGAGGGGTGGGACGCCCGGATGTTATTCCAGAAAGGGCCTGGCCCAGGCGGGGCTGAAACGTTTGAGCAGGATGAACAGCAGCAACCCTGCGACTATGCCGCCCAGGTTGGCGAGGATATCGAGCCAGCTGAAGGTACGCGGCGGCAAAAAATGCTGGATGATTTCGATCGCGATCGAATAGGCCAGCAGAAACAACCCCCGCTGCCACAGCGCCGTGCGCGGCCAGGCGGCGCTGATAGAGAGGCCGGCGACCAGATAGCCCGCAAAATGCATGACCAGATCGTTGTAGGCCGGCAACATGCCGCTGGTGTTGCGCGTGAGGCCGAGGAAGGTGTAGATCACCAGCAGCACAGCGAATTGCAGGTGGCACGCGAGGCGCCAGGCGCGGATCAGGGCTTGCACGAAAAATCCTGTGGGTCGGGTGAGTGGCACGCCTCAGCGTGTGTTATCGAGGCCGGGGAGCTGCGCCTCGGCATTATATAAATCCTGAGGTGTGTTGATGTTGAAAAACGGATCGATGCCGTCGCCGGGGAACGCGACTTCAACGGGCTTTTGCTCGGTGACCCAATCCTGCAAGCGCGGATGCCCGCCCGCGTTCAACCGGGCTT
Organism: uncultured Cellvibrionaceae bacterium; assembly: GCA_964456865.1. Taxonomy (GTDB): domain Bacteria; phylum Pseudomonadota; class Gammaproteobacteria; order Pseudomonadales; family Cellvibrionaceae; genus Cellvibrio. The sequence continues at coordinate 15,513 of CAYWCW010000028.1, read as the reverse complement.
CCACCACACCGAGCAGCGAGGCGTGCCAGAGCGCAAACACCGGATGCACGCGCTCCCGCGAACAGGCCACCGCCAGGCGCGTATCAGCCTTGAGGGCGGCTTCGTGCAGGCGCTGCACCAGATCCCGGGGAAAGAAGGGTGTGTCGCAGGCGAAACTGGCCAGCCATTCCTCGTCGGGCTGGTTGTGGCGCATCCAGCTCAGGGCGGCGTGGATGCCGGCCAGGGGACCGGGATAATCGGGATAGCTGTCGGCCACGACTTTGAGCCGGGTGCGGGCAAAGCGCAGGCTGTTGCCATTGGCGGACAACAGGAGTTCGCCCACCTGGGGCTGGGCACGCTCGATACTGCGTTGCAACAGGGTCTGGCCGCCGAGGGGCAGCAGGCATTTATCGCCGCCACCCATGCGCCGGGCGCGGCCGCCAGCCAGGAGAACACCAACACAGGTCACTTGATCATTCATGTAAAACGTCCGAAAGGATGAAATGGACGCCAGTAGTATAGCAGGGCTCCATCATGGGTCCGGGATAGTCTTGCAAGACTTTTGCTTCAGCATAAGGCCAGGCGCCGGTTTGCACGCTGGGTCTCGCGCCATTTACATATCTTGGCACCCCGCTGGAAAAGCGCCTGGTGGTGCCTCTGTTTGTTTACGGCCTGTCTGGTTTACAGCTTGTCTGATAGTACGGTTATTCCGGCCATATCCGGAGTCGATGCTCCCTTCATGATAAAAAACTATATCGCCTATACCGACAATTAATTTTGTTGATTGTCGTACAGCGTCTACCATGAATCTTGCAATCACCCGAGAGTGACACCCAAGCAACCGCCCACCAGAGCTAAAGGATATGACCATGAGTAAAACCACCCTGACCGGCTCGGCCGGTGCCCCTGTCGCTGATGACAACAACAGCATCAGCGTCGGCGCGCGCGGTCCCCTGACCTTCGACAACCACTACCTGTTTGAAAAGCTCGCGCATTTCAACCGCGAGCGCATTCCCGAGCGGGTGGTGCATGCCCGTGGCACGGGCGCCTACGGCCACTTTACCCTGAGCAAAAGCCTGAGCCAGTACACCATCGCCGATTTTTTGCAGAAAGTCGGTGACAAGACCGAGGTCTTCCTGCGTTTTTCCACCGTGGGTGGCGGCCAGGATTCCAGTGATTACGCGCGCGATCCGCGCGGTTTCGCCGTCAAGTTCTACACCCGCCAGGGCAATTACGATGTGGTGGGCAACAACACGCCGGTGTTCTTTTTGAACGACCCCATCAAGTTTCCGGATTTCATCCACTCGCAAAAGAAAAACCCGCAAACCAACCTGCCGGACCCGGCGGCCGCCTATGAATTCTGGGCCAACCATCCCCAGTCCCTGCACCAGGTGACCATCCTGATGTCGGACCGCGGCGTTCCACTCTCGTACCGCCATATCCACGGTTTCAGTTCCCACACGCTCAGCCTGTGGAATGACAAGGGCGAGCGCTACTGGGTCAAGTGGCACTTCAAGACCAACCAGGGCATCAAAAACCTGACGGATGAGGAAGCCGCCACGATGCCGCCCTTCGGCGCGCAGAAAGATTTGGTAGATGCCATCAATCGCAGCGAGTTTCCCAACTGGTCCGTGAAGGTCCAGGTCATGACCCAGGCCGAGGCGGACAAGTACCGTATCAATCCCTTTGACCTGACCAAGGTGTGGCCGCACAAGGACTATCCGCTGATCGAGATCGGCCAGCTGGAATTGAATCGCAACGTGGACAATTATTTTGCGGAGACCGAGCAGGCAGCCTTCGCGCCCAGCAACCTGGTGCCGGGCACTGGCGCGTCGCCGGACAAGATGTTGCAGGCGCGCCTGCTGGCCTACCAGGATGCGCACCGCTACCGCGTGGGTGTGAACCACAACCAGCTGCCGGTCAACGCGCCGCGCTGCCCCGTGCACCACTACCAGCGCGATGGCGCCATGGCGGGCTGCCCGATGCACAACGGCAGCCAGATCCAGACCAGCGGCGCCAACTACTACCCCAATGACCGCGCGGCGCAGGGTTACCCCGCCCCCGATCCCGCCTACAAGGAGCCGCCCCTGACGTTGAGTCAGGCGGTGGTTGATCGCTTCGATCAATCCGATGAGGATTATTTCACCCAGGCGGGCGATCTCTTCCGCCTGATGAACGATGACCAGAAAGCGCAGCTGGCGCGCAATATCGCCGGTGGACTTTCGCAGGCCAATGCGTCGATCCAGGAGCGCATGCTGGGCTATTTCCACAAGGCCGATCCGCAGTACGCGGCCCTGGTGAAAGCAGCGCTGGCCTAGTGTGAACCTGTGATTTTTTTGCCGCCTCCGGGCGGCTTTTTTGTCTCGGATGACAATCAAACATGCGACAATGACCGGCTTGTCACCGGGGCTCCGGTCATCTCCGCCAAATAACGATCAAGGAAAAGGACTATGTCGCTTGTTTCCCGCAACACCCGCCTGTTCTGGGGCTTTTTTCTGCTGGCATCCCTGATTGCCGCCATCGTCGCCCTGCGCGGTTATCCCCTGGTGGCGCCCGGCCTGAGTGTCGATATCGGCCTCTCCCGCGAGCAGGCACTGGCGGAGGCGGAGCGCCTGCACCAGCAGTGGTTTCCCGAGCTGCGCACCAACCGCCAGGCGGCCACCTTTGTCAGCGACCGCCACCTGCAAAACTACGTCGAGCTTGAAGCGGGCGGCCTTGCCGCCTTCCAGGCATTGATTCGCGAGCCCCACGCGGATACGCATTACTGGCGGCTGCGGCGCTTTGCCGAGGGGCAGCAGGATGAGATTTCCATAGAGCTCAGCCCCGGCGGGGTGCCCATTTCCTTCGTCCGGGTGGTGCCCGACCAGGCGCCGGGCGCGGCACTGGAAGAAAGCGAAGCCCGCACCCTGGCCGAAACCGGCGCCCGGGATTTTCTCGGTGACCGCTTCACTGCCTATGCGCCCCTGGAAACCCAGAGCAGGCGCCAGACCTCCGGCCGGGTGGACCATGTCTTCACCTACGAGCACCAGCACCTCCAGGCGGGTGAGGCGCGCTTCCGCCTGAGCCTGCGGGTGGCCGGCGACCAACTGGTGTCGGTGGATACCTACAAGCATGTTCCCCAGGCTTTCAGCCAGCGCTTTGCCGAGATGCGTGGCGTCAATAACCAGATTGCCCAGGTGGCGTCCCTGCTCATGCTGGGCCTGTTCGGCTTTGGCGGCGTGGTACTGGGCTGTTTCTGGCTGTACCGCAGGCACCAGTTGCGCTGGCGCGCCCCCTTGATTGCCGCGCTGGTGGTGGCCACGGGTGTCGCGGCGGCCAACCTCAGCTACCTGCCCGCGACCTGGATGGATTACCAGACCACCGACAAGGTCAGCAGCTTCCTGCTGCAACAGGCGGCCCAGGCGTTCACGGTGGTGTTGGGCGTGGGGCTGATGCTCTGGGCGACCTTTGCCGCCGCCGAGGGGCTGTCGCGCATGGCTTTTGCGGGCCACGTCAGTGTATTCCAGGCGCTCAGGCGTCCCCAGGCCGCCTCGCCGCAGGTCGCGGGCCAGGTGCTGGGCGGCTATGCCTGGGCCGGTTTCTTCCTGCTCTACGCAGTGGTGTTCATCCTGCTGGCGAGCCGGGTATTTGGCTGGTGGATGCCCGCGGGCATGCAGAGCGATCCCAATATCCTGGCCAGCTGGCGCCCGGCGCTGGCGGCGATCTTCCTGTCGTTACACGCCGGTACCTGGGAGGAAGCGCTGTTCCGGGCGGTTCCCCTGGCATTGGCGGTACTGATAGGCCGCCGGTTTGGCATCGAGCGCGGGCTGGTGATATTCACCCTGATCCTCCAGGCATTGATCTTTGCTGCCGCCCACGCCCAGTATCCCCAGCTCCCCGGTTACAGCCGGGTGGTGGAATTGTTCATTCCGGCGCTGGTGTTTGGCCTTGTCTACCTGCGCTACGGGTTGATTCCCTGCATGGTGAGCCATGTCATCTACGACCTGGTGCTGTTCAGCCTGCCGATTTTTACCGCCGATGCCCCGGGACTGTGGCTGGACCGGGCGTTGGTGATCCTCGTAGGCGTGCTGCCCTTGCTGATCCTGGCGCGGGCGCTTTGGCGTGAGCACGGCTGGGTCGCCCTGCCGGAAGCGGCCCTGCATGGCCAGCCGCCAGTCCATGAAGCTCCGGCGGCTGTGGCGGCGTCCGCGCCATCCGCCGAGACGCCATCGGCACCCCTGAGCCTGCCGCGGCCGCTCAGCCTGGTGTTGGCGGTGGCGGGTATCCTGCTGATGGGCCTGCTTGCGTTCAAACCCTCGCCGCTGGAATGGCCGCGCTTCACGACCGACCGCGACCAGGCGCTGGCGCTGGCTGAAACCGCCTTGCGGGAGCGCGGCGTGGTGCTGGAAGGCGACTGGCGCTCCTCGGTCCTGACCCGCGATGGCGATTGGTGGCCGCGCCAGTTTGTCTGGCCCAATTCCGGTGCTGCGGAAACCCAGCAACTGCTGGGAACCTACCTGGACACACCCTATTGGCTGGTCACCTGGCGCCGTTTTGACGGCCCGGTGGAAGAGCGTGCCGAGCGCTGGGATGTCTGGCTGTACCCGGATGGCCGCCTGCGCGAAGTCTCTCACGGCCTGCCCGAAGGCCGCCCCGGTGCCAGCCTCAGCCGCGAGGAAGCCCTGGCGGTGGCGCGGGACTGGGTGCTGGCCCTGGGCTGGCCCGACCCCGCGACCCTCCAGGAAAAATCCGTGGAGGAAATCCAGCGCCCCGCACGCACGGATTGGCGCATCGTTTACCTGGACCTGGCCGCCTATGACCACGAGAACGGCCAGGCAAGCATCCGCATCCATCTCAGTGGCGACGAGGTGACGGGCTACAGCCGCAGCATCGAGGTGCCCGAAGCCTGGGGACGCAGCTGGAGCGAGCGCAGTTCCAGCCAGACCCCTTACCGGATCGCCGTCGGCATCGTGGTCACCGTTTTGTTGATCCTGGCGCTGTGCGGCTACATCGGCCGTTCCACCGGCGCGCGCTTCAGCATTGCGGCGGCCTGGCCCTGGATGCTGATATCGGTCGTGTCCATGCTGGGGGTGGCTGTGCTGTGGCGCCACCAGCCGCTGAGCATGCTGGACCCCACCCAGGGGTGGTGGATGCAGGTCGGCATCATGGCCTTTGGCATAGGTGTGGGGGCCGCGATCCAGGCGACGATCAGTTTCTTTGCCGCCCAGGCGGTCTATACCGAGCGCCCGCTGCCGGGCGCGCGGCTGGGCAGTGACCTGTGGCTGGGCGCGAGCCTGGCCCTGGGCATCATCGGCCTGAATGCGCTGTTTGAACTCTCCTGGCCGTCCTCCACGACGCCCGGACCCTACATGGCCGACTGGAGCACGGATATTCCCTGGCTCACCACCATCGGCAATGGCCTCAAAGGCTTTTTCGGCCTGCTAATCACGCTGGTGCTGGCCTTGGGCATGGTGAAATTCCTCAAGGCGCGATGGCGCGTGCAGCTGGTGATCGCCCTGGCCATCGTCTGGGTGATCGCATCGCCGCTGGCCAACGATGAACCCTGGCGCCAGCTGGTGGTGACACTGCTGGGACTCGCCAAGATCCTGCTGGTCTACCTGCTGATCCAGCGCAGCCAGATGGGAGTGGCCATGGCCTTCCTGTTCGTTGGCCTGGCGCTGGGGCAGTGGCATGTCTCGCGGGCGTTATATCCCTTGTCCTGGCTGCACGCGCTCGCCAGCGTGCTGGTGTGCGGATTGATCTGTTATGGTTTGCTGCGTCACTGGTACCACCATACCCGCGACGCATCCTGATTGAGTCCCGGAGGTTGATGTGGAACTGCATTTGGACGATTACCGCCGTGAATACCTGCAGGGCGGCCTGGACCTGGCGGATCTGGCGGCTGATCCCTTCACGCAGTTCAGCCGCTGGATGCAGCAGGTCATCGCCTCCGGCTTGCCCGATCCCAATGCCATGACGGTGGCCACGGTAGATGCCGAGGGCCAGCCATCCCAGCGTATCGTGCTGCTCAAACAGGTGGATTCGCGGGGCTTTGTGTTCTACACCAACCTCAAAAGCCGCAAGGCCAGGGAGTTGCAGCACAATCCCAAGGTCAGCCTGCATTTTCCCTGGTACCTGCTGGAGCGGCAGGTCAAGGTATGCGGCACGGCGGAAGCCCTGTCCACGGCGGAATCACTCAAGTATTTCCTGTCGCGCCCGCGGGACAGCCAACTGGCGGCCTGGGCCTCGCACCAGAGCCGCCCCATCGGTTCGCGCGCCTTGCTGATGCAGCAGTTCGAGGCCATGAAAAACAAATTCGGCCGCGGTGAAATTCCGTTGCCGGATTTTTGGGGTGGCTTCCGCGTCAAGCCCCACGAGATCGAATTCTGGCAGGGCGGCGCGCATCGCCTGCACGACCGTTTCCAATACCGGCTGCAAGCCGATGGTGGCTGGTCGCTGCAACGGCTGGAGCCCTGAAAATACCGTGCCGGCGATGCCGGCAGTTTGACGAATCAACCCAAGGAACCTGCGCATGACCCACGCCCGCCGCCCCCTGGAAGGCATCCGTGTCATCGAGATTGGCCAGTTGATCGCCGGCCCCTTTGCCGGTTGCATGCTGGCCTACTTCGGTGCCGAGGTGATCAAGATTGAGCCACCAGAAGGCGACCCCATTCGCGGTTGGCGTCTGCTGGACGAGGGTACCTCCTTCTGGTGGCGCAGCCTGGGTCGCAACAAGAAAAGCGTGACCCTGGACCTGAAGCAGGCGCAGGGGCGTGAACTGGCCAGGCGCCTGGTGGATACCGCGGATGTGGTGATCGAAAACTTCCGTCCCGGTGTGATGGAGGCCTGGGGACTCGGACCGGAGGTGTTCAAGGCGAGCAACCCCGGACTCGTCTATGCCCGCATCTCCGGCTACGGCCAGACGGGCCCCTACGCTGGCAAGCCCGGGTTTGCGTCGGTATGCGAAGGCATCAGCGGTTTCCGCTACGTCAACGGTTTTCCCGGCCAGGCGCCGGTGCGGCCCAATCTCAGTATCGGTGACACCATCGCCGGCATCCACGCCGCCCTGGGCATCGCCCTGGCGTTGCTCGAACGCGAGCGCAGCGATGAACAGGCGGGGCAGGTGGTGGATGTGGCGCTCTACGAAGCCATGTTCAACCTGATGGAAGCCGTGGTACCGGAATACGACGGCGGTGGCCTGGTGCGCGAACCCTCGGGCACCACGGTTACGGGTATCGTGCCCACCAACACCTACGCCTGCCGCAACGGCAAATACGTGGTGATCGGCGGCAATGGCGATTCGATTTTCCAGCGGCTCATGGTCGCCGCCGGACGTCCCGACCTGGCCCAGGACCCGCGCCTCGCCAGCAACGCGGGCCGGGTGCAGCACGAGGCGGACATCGACAAGGTATTGGCCGACTGGTGCCTCGGCCAGGATTCCCAGGAGATTCTGCGCCAACTGGAAGAGGCCAGGGTTCCCGCCGGTCCCATCTACAATGTCGAAGATATGTTCGCCGACCCGCACTTCCAGGCGCGGGGCCTGTTCGAGCGGGTCGAGATCAACGGCAAGCCACTGCGGATACCCGCGATGGTGCCGCGCCTCGACCGCACGCCGGGCCGCACCGACTGGCCGGGTCCGGCGGTGGGCAGCCACACGGATGCGGTGCTGCGCGATATCCTCGATCTGGATGCGGAGGCGTTATCGGCATTGCGTGACCAGGGCGTGGTTTAACACGGATGAATCGCGGATAATCCGCACTGTCCTGCTATCCCACCGGAAACCGCCATGAACCTATCGCCCGGTCTCTATCGCCACTACAAGGGTCAAAACTACCAGGTGTTCGGCATTGCCCATCACAGCGAAACCCGCGAGCCGCTGGTGGTTTACCGCTGCCTCTATGGCGACCATTCCCTGTGGGTCAGGCCGCTCGCCATATTCAGTGAAACCGTGGAAGTGGCCGGCGAGGAAATTCCCCGCTTCCAGTTTGTGCGTCCGTTGAGCGAAGCGGATTTGCAAGACTATCCCGCGCCTGACTGGCTCAATTGATCCATGATGTCCGACAACGACGAAGGCTGGATGACGCATGCTTTGCGCCTGGCGGAAAGAGGGCAGGCCAGCGGTGAGGTGCCGGTAGGCGCCGTGATCGTGCGCGACGGTGAGATACTGGGTGAAGGCTGGAACCAGCCCATCAGCAGCCACGACCCCAGCGCCCATGCCGAAATCGTCGCCCTGCGCGCCGCCGCCGCGCAGGCTCAAAACTACCGTCTGCCGGGTGCAACCTTGTACGTGACGCTCGAGCCCTGCACCATGTGCGTGGGCGCTCTGGTTCATGCGCGTATTGCGCGGTTGGTCTACGGCACGACCGAGCCCAAGGCGGGTGCCGTCGAAAGCCGCGCACAGTTATTGCAGAGTCCTTACTTCAACCATCGCCTGGAGGTCCAGGGCGGTGTGCTGGCGGAACAATGCCAGCATCAGTTGAGTGATTTTTTCAGGCAGCGGCGCGCGCAATCCAGGATGAAAAAGCCGGATGATACGGAGCAGGCCTGATTTTCCGGTACATATAGAGATTGCGCAGTGCCCCACCCGTGAGTGGCTTCATGGGGAATGCTGGGTTACTCTCTGTACTCATCCCGTCGTTCGCTGACCCCATAACAATACCGAGGGCAAGATGTCGTTAACCAATAAAATCCTGCTGGCCATGGTCCTGGGCATTACGGTCGGCATCATCTTCAACCTCATCATCGGGACGAGTGACGCGCAAACAGGAGCAGGTGCGTGGATACAAACCTATCTGATCGACGGCCTGCTCGACACCATTGGCCAGATTTTTATCCGGTCGCTGAAATTGCTGGTGGTGCCCATGGTGTTCGTGTCGCTGGTGTGCGGCAGCGCCGCGCTGGGTGGACACAGCCGCATGGGCGTCATGGCGGCCAAGACCATGTCCTTTTATATTTTCACCACGCCCGTTGCGATCATGCTGGCCCTGTTCGTCGCGTTTCTGGTGCAGCCCGGCGAAGGCATGAACCTGAAGGCCGATGCCGAGGTAAACCTGCCCCAGGCGCCCAGCGTCAAGGAAACTCTGATCAATATCGTGCCGGAAAATCCCGTCATGGCCATGGCGCAGGCCGACATGTTGCAGGTGATCGTTTTCGCACTCCTGTTTGGCATCGCGATTTCGCGTCTGGACAATCTCGTCGCGCAGCGGATGAGAACTCTGTTCAATGACCTGAATGCCGTTGTGCTCAAGATCGTCATGATCCTGATGCAGATCGCGCCCTACGGCGTTTTCTGCCTGCTGGTCAAACTCTTCGCCTCGCTCGGCATGGGTGCCGTGCTCGATCTGGCCAAGTATTTTTTCACGGTATTGTTTGTATTGCTGCTGCACGGCCTAGGCGTCTACAGCGCCATGCTGAAACTGCTCAGTGGACTCAGCCCGCGCACCTTTTTCCGCAAGATGCGCCCGGTGATGGTGTTTGGTTTCAGCACCGCCTCCAGCAATGCCACCATGCCGGTCACCATGCGCGTCGTCGAGCATGACCTGGGTGTCGACAACAAGGTGGCCTCGTTCAGCATTCCCCTGGGAACCACCATCAACATGGATGGCACCGCCATCATGCAGGGCGTGGCAACGGCCTTTATCGCCCAGGCCTACGGCATCGACATCGGTATCAGCGGTTACCTGATGGTGATCCTCACCGCCACCCTGGCCACCATCGGCACCGCCGGTGTTCCCGGTGTTGGTATGATCACCCTGGCCATGGTGCTGCAACAGGTCGGCCTGCCGCTGGAAGGCATTGCGCTGATCATCGGCGTGGACCGCTTGCTGGATATGGTGCGCACGGTCGTCAATATCATGGGTGACGGCGTGGTCTCGCTGATCGTCGCCAGGAGTGAGGGATTGTTCGATGAAGAGCGTTTCGAGTCGCACGTGAAAAGCGCGGACGAACCCTCGGTATCGACCTCATGATAATGAAGTCCCGCCGCTCGGTCATGAGTGCCGGGATACATCAATGATTGTTCCTACACGATAAACTTACTTGTTTGCAGGAGATGCCCATGAAAACTGCACTGATCACCGGTGCCAGTCGCGGCATAGGGCTCGCGCTGTGCCAGACATACCTGGCCAAAGGCTGGACCGTCATAGGCGTGTGCCGCCAGGCAACGCCCGAACTGGAACAGAGCGGAGCGGAGGTCGTCGCCGGCGTGGATGTCACCGATTCCACCGCACTCACGGCATTGCAGCAACGCCTGGACGATCGCCGTATCGACCTGCTGATCAACAACGCTGGTATTTTCCGCAACGAGACCTTGGATGACCTGGACAGCCAGCGCATCACCGAACAATTCCTGGTCAATGCCCTGGCGCCACTGAAAGTGACAGAAGCATTGTTGGGTAACCTCGCCCCTGGCGCCAAGCTGGCCTTTATCACCAGCCGCATGGGTTCCATCGCCGACAATGGTTCAGGCAGCTACTACGGCTATCGCATGTCCAAGGCCGCGCTCAATGCCGGCGCCGTATCGCTGGCGCGCGACCTGGCAGGGCGGGGCATTGCCGTGGCAATCCTCCACCCGGGCTTTGTGCAAACGGCCATGGTGAATTACGGTGGTGATATCTCACCAGAGGTTTCCGCTGAGCGGCTCAGTCAGAGGATTGATGAGCTGATGTTGGAAAACAGTGGCAGCTTCTGGCATTCCAATGGTGAGCGTTTGCCGTGGTAAGCGGAATACCGGGTGTTATTGATTGCTATCGCCTGCTTCCAACTCGGTTTTTAAGTGATGCAGCGCCGTCAGGGGCTGCATTTCAAATTTACGAATCCAGCGCTCATAAATCTCGTGGATGGGGACAGGATTGAAATAGTGGTGTTTTTCCCGTCCCTGCCGCTCGATTGAAACCAGGTTGGCATCTTCCAGCACACCCAAATGTTGTGTGACGGCCTGGCGAGTCATCTCCAGTCCCTCGCACAGCTCGGTGAGGGTCAATCCACTTTTGGCGTACAAGCGATCCACCAACCGACGCCGGTTGGGATCGGCCAGGGCTTTAAACACCTTGTCTATATCATTCACACACAGGTCCTGCTCGACGGCTTAGACGGCACGCCCATCAAAATGCTGGACCGGGATTTTGTCAAGGTCGATATTCTCCAAACAGCGGATATTAACGGCAGCTACTTTGTTGCCCGATGGATCAGTACCTTCGCCATAGGGATGGATACCGCAGGTCTTACAAAAATGATGCTGGATAACACGATGGTTAAATGTGTAAGTAGCCATGTCCAGTGCCGATGTTTTGAGCCTGAGTTTATCGAGCGGCACAAACCACAATAGCGATCCCTTGCGCTGGCAAATGGAACAATTGCAGGCCAGCGCGCCATCAATCTCACCCTCAACGTCAAACGCGATTTTGCCACAATGGCAACTGCCATGATATTTCATGAGAAATCTCCTTCACAGGCGACAGATCATTTCGCAAAAAAATCCAGTGGACGTCCGGTTTCGATAAAGGATTTAAGGCTGGAAAGCACCCAGGGCCAGCCCTTGGATATCCCCTGGTACATCTCGGGGTAAAGCTGGTCGTGAATCACCGTCAACCGAACCATGTCCCCGGCGGGCTCGAGTGTAATCTCAACACGTGTGTGCTTGGTCGGGTCCGGTAAGCGCTCGGGCGAAATCCAGCTCAGCACCAGCCGCTTGTACGGCTCCACCTCTAGCACCTCACCCACCAGCTTAAGGGTACGCTTTTCGTCCGCCGCCAGGTGCTGCCACTGGGAACCCTTTTGCCAATTACCATCAGACACATTTTCGTGGCGCCAGTACTGCCGGGTCAGCTCACTGTCGAGCAGGGCGGCCCAGATTTTTTCGGGAGTGGAGGCAATATAGGTTACATAGACAAATTTATCCTCGCTCATAGTTTGACTCCTGGTGTGGCAAGATAATATATGCAGGTAATATGTTGCATTTATCGCCAATTAGCAAGTATTTTATTGCATATTGGTGCGCTGGTCATTCTATCTCTTCAGAGATCAGTACATGCTATAAGCTCCCCTCAAAGTAGAGCATTCAAAAGTGGATATCTGGGAAGATATCAACGAGGAGTGAGCTATGAAGATGTCCGAATTTACAGAGCCCAGATCATTGCCATCCTGAAAGAATCTGACATGGGTTGTGGTCAGTCAAAGAGGTCTGCCGTGAACATGGAATCAGCTTGGCTTGTTATTACTAATGGAAATCAAAACACGGTGCGTTGAGTGCATCTGAGCTCAACGCATTGGTGCGGTATCCTTCTTACACATCCTTGTGTCTGTTTTGCATGCCAAGTCGTACAAGAAGTAAAGTATCTCTATTGGCGCCATAAAGGAAAGGGGCATCACCATGATCAAAATCATCTCGACGGCCTGCATATTGATGCTGACTGCCACTGGAAATACTCAAGCCTCCGCATCATGGAAAATCTTGGCCAAAGCAGAGGCAACAGAAAATTATTGCACTCAAAAATTCTCCGATCAGAAAAAATTGAACTTTGTCAAATAGAGTGGCTTGCCTGGTAAAGAGTAAAAAGTCTATGTACGTTGGTGCTCAGCGAGAAAAAGTGACGACATTGCCATTGCTAAGGTCCATCATTTGAATAGATGCGTTAGCATAATTAATGAAAAACATGCAGTTACAATCCTCGTCGAGCACCGGTCTCCTTGGTGCGGCAATGGCTGTTGTGGTGTTTGCTAGAGAAACTCGATAACCAGTGTTCAAATCTACAGCAATGGTATTTTTTATGTCTGTGATTATGGCTCTATTACGCTTCTTATCGATTGCTATGCCTGTTGGAGACTCGAATGGGATACCGCTGTTGGGTGTGGCATTGCTGGAAATAATGCTGCGATTTCCAGTTGTTAAGCTCACACTTATGAGCTGCTTTCTGGTTATGTCAATCATCAGTGCGCGGTTGTTGGCAATATCCAACTTCAATAAAGACTGATAGGAAAACGGATGATTTGCATTGGGTACTGTATTGTTGGCAATTAAAGATACTGCTTTTGTCTCCATATCTATGCTGAAGAAGCCATTAGCAAAATTTGTCACATAGAGTTTTCTTGAATCCGTATCAATATCTAATCCATAGATAACGGATAATGGTGCTCCTGAACCCGGAGTATATACTTGATAAAATATGCTTTTGTAAAAATTGTCTATATCTATAGCGATGATTCCCCAGATTAAATGGTTCACAATAAATAGTTGGTTGGAAACTTTATCATAAACCATTTCTGAGTAATTATTGCTTCCATTATTTGATGATTCGCTAGTTAAAATATGGCGCTGACTTGTGGCCCTATCTACTGAAAAAAGGGTATTTTCGTGATCATCCATTAGATACAGGGTGTCGCCAATATGGTTGATGGATAAAGAAAGTGGCTGATGGAATGGTGTTCCGGAAGATATGTTTGGAACACTGTTGTCAGAAAGTACTTCTTGGTTTCCGCTCTCTATATTGATCTTGATAATGGAACTGTAGCTTGTCTCAGCAATCAGGGCGTATTGTTGATCATCACTCATGATAATGCCAGAGGGTTGGGATAGATGATTGATGTTGTCTGTGTGGCTGAAATCCGACAGAATCATTCTATGCCCGTTAGTCAAATCAACTGCAACGAGTGACCCGTTTCTTGGATGGCTAGTACTGTGCGTGACAAGAGCCTGGTTATTTTTGCTGTCGATCAGCAAACCCAAGGGAGAGCTCCATGGAGTATTATTGGGTGTCTGATTGTTAGATACGACCCGAACTTTATGGTCTTTCAGATCAACTTCCATCAAATTGGCATTGTCGGTAAAAAATGCACGATCATTCTGCTCGTCGATTGCAATATTGTTTAAGCTGGTGATGTAGTATCCGGATCCAGAGGAGTTATCTAGTAGCAAGGAGATATCTCTCGTTGTAAGATTTAGTTTGAATATCTTCTGCGTGCATCCAATCAGGGCATCTCCATTTTTGGTATTGATTGCAATGGATTTTACAGTCCACATATCACTTGTATATGGAGCAAATATGGATCTTGTTCCGGTGGCTAAGTCGACTGCTATCACAGCATTGTTTGTGCTTCCATTATCCAGCACCAATAGTCGATTGTTAACGATATCGATTGCCATATTTACAGGATTGTCAAATGGTTGTGCAGAGCTGGGGGTGGTGTTGTTAGAGAATACCCGTCTAGCTCCGGTATTTTTATCTACTGCAAAGATGGCTTTCTTGTGATTATCCAAGACCAATACGCGATGATTTTCGGGATCATCAGCGATGGCAACAATGCGTTCAAAATCCTGGGCTCTTTTGACGTAGATTGTCTGGGTATCGTTTGCGCCTAAGGAATCCTGAGCAACAATTGAAATTTCATTGACTCCCCATTCCAGATTGACATCCGCTTTCCAGGAAGCGAATTGATTGGCACTGGCAGCATTGGTTCCGTTGACGCGAACGGATTGAATGCCGCTGGCATTGGTGATGGCAGAGCCACGTATGCTGATTCTATTTTTTTCAGTAGACGAGTAATTGCTGGGAAAATGTATTCTGTTGATCAATCTGTCGGATGTGGGACGATCACTTGATCTACTCGAACTGCTTCTGATGCTGGAGACGGATGATGGACTGGAGCTGCTTGATGTAATGGGGCTGCTTGAGATGGTTGAATTACTGGAAGTGGTGGAATTGCTTGAGGTGCTGGAGCTGGCGGTGCTGTTTTGATCGCTTGATTCGCTCGAGCTGGATTCACTGCTGGAGCTGCTCAATGAGCTCGAGCTGCTTGAATTTGTTGAGCTGCTCAAACTGGGCAGGCTACTAGAGCTTGATGAGCTGCTCGCAATACTTGAGTTTGCTGGTGGAGTTGAATTGCTTCCGCTGCTACTACTGCCACAACCAATAAGTGTCAAGACAATAAAAAGAGAAATTGCCAGTTTACGTATATGATTGCTTATTATTTTTGATTTGCCTTTCATAGATGGATTTTGTCCTTTGGATTATTAATATATTAACTTGTCTTCCTGTTACATAGACTTTTGAATCTATTAAATAAATGGAAGAGCCACTATCAAGCGTCGCCAGAAAATCTGACAGGCTCGATAGTGGCTTTAGCTATTGAATTGTATTTTTACGGTGTGGATGTATTGGTGCTGACTACCTAAGTAACCCAAGTCAATCCCAACTCAACGCCCCACCAGTCTGATACTCAATCACCCGCGTCTCAAAGAAATTCTTCTCTTTGCGCAAATCCATGATCTCACTCATCCACGGGAAGGGATTCTGTGCACCGGGATACTGCTCTTTCAAACCCAGCTGCGCGCAGCGGCGGTTGGCGATGAAGTGGAGGTATTCTTCCATCATGGCGGCGTTCATGCCGAGGACGCCGCGGGGCATGGTGTCGCGGGCGTAGGCGATTTCGAGTTCGGTGCCTTGCAGGATCATCTGGATGACTTCCTGCTGGAAGTCGGCGGTCCACAGGTGGGGGTTTTCGATCTTGATCTGGTTGATCATGTCGATGCCGAAGTTCAGGTGCATCGATTCGTCGCGC
>CAYWCW010000027.1:0-56353 GCA_964456865.1 uncultured Cellvibrionaceae bacterium | reverse complement strand
GTCATCTCCGTTTGGGGTAGGATAAGGAAATGACACAGAGTTTTGAACACTACCTATTTTTCCAGGCATCCCCGCTCTTCCAGACAGGGGGCACCATAGCCTGCCAAGGGGATTAACAATAATCCAGATACGAGAATTTTAAGGAGTGGGCGCAGGAGGAAAGGCGGCAGACACGGGTGACATGAAAAGGCAACAAACATATCCTATGGTCCTTGTATTTATTTATTGGCCTTTGATGATATCAGGCAGAAGCACGACTTCTGGGCAATAGTATCTATATTTTTGCGACAGGGCTAGTGTGAGAGGATAAAAAGCCAGATCACCTGAAAACTGCCTTCCTGATCATGTGGCACGCATGAATTGCCGTTCCAGGGTCTCCATCAACAAACGCACCTTGGCCAGGCTTTCCTGGTATTCCTTGTCAATTTCTGAATCCGACACTATGCCGCCGCCACCCCAGCAATGGATGCGGCCCCGGTCGCATACCAGGGTGCGGATGGCGATGCTGGTGTCCATATTGCCGCAGGCGCTCAGATATCCCAGGCTGCCGCAATAGACCGAGCGGCGCACCGGCTCCAGTTCCTCGATGATTTCCATGGCGCGGATCTTGGGCGCGCCGGTGATGCTGCCGCCGGGGAAACAGTCTTCCAGTACCTGCAAGGCGTCAATGCCGGGATTGAGCCGGGCGGTGACGGTACTTACCAAGTGGTGGACATTGGCAAAGCTTTGCAGGGCAAACAGGGCGGGGACGTCGACCTGATGGCAGTTTTTGCTCAGGTCATTGCGCAGCAGGTCGACGATCATCAGGTTTTCGGCGCGATCCTTGGCGCTGCTTTGCAGCAGTTCGGCATTGCGCGCATCGCTGGCCGAATCCTTACCGCGGGCGAGGGTGCCCTTGATCGGCTGGGTTTGCGCCGTTCCCTGCCGGACTTGGATGAAACGTTCGGGGGACAGGCTCAGCACGGCTCCCTGTTCGGTTTCCAGGTAACCCGAGAAGGGCGAGGGCAGGGATTTGCGCAATGCGAGGTAGGCGGCGAAGGGGTCGCCTTCATAGGTTGCACTGAAACGCTGGGCAAAATTTACCTGGTAGCAGTCGCCATCGCGGATGTATGCCTGGATTTTTTCCAGAGAATTGGCATATAAATTTGCATTAAGTTCATTATGAAAACTACTGATTTTAAATGAATTTCCTTTTCTCTTAATATTTTGCTTTAAGTCGTGGAACGCGGATTTTTGGCGGTGTCTCGCAGGCTCGTCCAGACCCGGCAGCTCGACAAGCCAGGATGCCTGCCGTTCGTGATCCTGAACAATGGTCCAGAGGTAGATGCCTGCTTGCAGATCCGGCAGTTCGATATCCTGAACGGCCAAGGTTGGCAGATTTTCCAGACGCCGCCCCAGGTCATAACCGAAATATCCCAGAGCTCCACCGCAGAATGGCAGATCGCAGGTATCAGCCAGGGCAGGCATCTGGCTGCGCAGCAGGTCGAAGGGGTTCTCGCTGGAATCCGTTATCCGGCCATCGGCGTGCGTAATCCGGGTGTACTGGCCCCGGGTGCTCAATAACTTGATGGGGTCGGCCGCCAGGATGTCGTAGCGGCCATAAGGACTTCCGGGACGGCCACTATCCAGCCAGACAGGGTGGGGCAGATGGCGCAGGGCCTCGAACCATGGGGTGCTCTCAGCAAAATACTCGACCGGGGTAAGGCGGGGAATGACTGCCATGGATTGCTGCCGTTAGCGATAAAGGGGGCATTTTATCCGATTCAATCCCAAGTCGCTGAAGCGAGTGGGATGTGCCATGGACAATCCCCGGATGCCCCCTTATTCTGCCGCCACTCGGGTGCGATCTTGCGCCAGTCGATAACGATGAAGGATTTCACCTATGGTTTCAGTTACGGTCATTCTGGCGCTGGTCGGCATCGTCATGGGGGCCGCCACCCTGGGCGCAGGCGGCTGGCTCGCCGGTGGTATGATCGGCTTTCTGGCCGGCCAGGTGCTGCATCTCTCCAACCGGATACAGGCGTTGCGCCGTGATCTGAACAAGTTGCAGGAATCGCAGCTGACGAGTTCCGCCAGCCAATCCCAGGCGGCAGTGCCAACCTCGGAAGCCAAAGCAGTTCCCGCTGCGCAAACGCCTCCTGTGGCGCAAACCACTGTTCAGCCGTCGCCACCCGTCTCTCCACCCACTTCCCCACCCATCTTACCGCCTGTCGCAGCGGACGCTGGTAAACCATCCATGCCTCCCGCATCAGCCACCATACCGGCAGCCGGCACTATCAATCCACGACCGCAGGTTTCGGTACCCAGGCCTGTGCCCCGGCCTTCGCAACCTAATGCCATCGATAAAGTCTTTGAGGCGGTGGTGGGCTTTTTCACCAGGGGCAATCCCATCGTCCGTGTTGGCATGGTGGTGATGTTTTTTGGTTTGAGTTTCCTGGTGAAGTATGCGGCCAGCGAAGGGTACTTTCCGTTGGAGCTGCGTTTGGCGGCGGTGGCCCTGGTGGCCATGGCGTTGCTGGTGTTGGGCTGGAAAACCCGCCATCGCGAAGGCGGCTATGGGCAAGTGTTGCAGGGAGGTGGTATCGCGGCGCTTTATCTCACGGTGTTTGCCGCGCTCAAACTCTATCAGCTGCTGCCCACCGGACTGGCGCTGGCCATCATGCTGCTGGTGGTCGTGCTGGGTGTGATGCTCGCGGTATTACAGAACACCCAGGTACTGGCCCTGATGGCCAGTGCTGGTGGATTTCTCGCACCCATACTGACATCGGATGGTTCTGGTAGTCATGTTGCCCTGTTCAGTTTTTACCTGTTGCTTAACCTCGGCATCCTGGCCGTGGCCTGGTTCAAGACCTGGCAGTTGCTCAATTGGGTGGGTTTTGTTTTTACCTTTGTGATCACGGCGCTCTGGGGTGTGCTGCGCTATCAGCCGGAACTTTACGCCAGTACCCAACCTTTTTTGATCGCCTTTTATGCGTTGTACCTGCTGGTAGCCGTGTTGTTTTCGCTCAAGCAACCGCCGCGCCTGACGGGACTTGTGGATGGCAGCCTGGTGTTTGGCTTGCCCATCATCGCATTTGGCCTGCAGGTCGCTTTGCTCAAGCACACTGAATACGGTTTGAGCATCAGCGCGGTGGTCCTGGCCCTGGTTTACCTGTCGCTGGCCCGTTTCCTCTGGGGGCGCTACCGGAATGATCAACGCATGCTGATCGAATCCTTTATCGCCCTGGGCGTGGGCTTTGCGACCCTGGCGATTCCGCTGGCATTGGATGCGCGGTGGACATCGGCAACCTGGGCGCTGGAAGCGGCGGGGCTGGTCTGGGTCGGCCTGCGTCAGCAGCGCTTCCTGCCGCGCCTGGCGGGTTATCTTCTGCATGTGGCGGCGGCTTTCTCCTTGTTCGTGCAATGGGTTGAAACAGGCCTGAACAGTGGACCCTGGCCGCTGGTTTCCGGGGACTTCATCAGTCTGCTGATTCTTTCCCTGACGGCCTTTGCAATGGCGTGGCTACTGGTCCGCCACGCGGACGTGGTGCAATCCCCGGCACGTTTTATGGAACCTCTGTGCCGCTTCACTGGTTGGTTCTGGTGGCTGGTCGCGGGTTACGTGGAACTGGATTGGCACCTGCGTGGTGATTATTTATTTGGTGGTTACGCCTTGTTCCTCAGCCTGACGGCCCTTGCCCTCGCATGGCTCAGCGGCCGCTTGGCCTGGTCCGTATTGTTGCGCACCGGTTTCTGGTTGTTGCCGGTCATGGCGTTCTGGCTGTTGCGCTGCCTGGGTGAGGCGTTGCTGATTGGTTATGGTTTCCATCCGCTGGGTGGTATCGGCTGGTTGGGTATTCTGGTTTTTGCCGCTGCCAACTACTGGCTGTTGTGGCGGTTGCGGGACCACCCGCAATCCAGTGTCAACCACATCTGGCATGTTGCCAGTGCCTGGTTTCTGATCGGCCTTCTGTTGCTGGAAATTCTCTGGTGGCAGGGCCGGTTGCGTGGCTTCTGGCAAAGCCTGGGCAGCGATTGGCAATTGGCGGGCAATCAACTGCTGTGGTTTGCGGGCTGCGCGGTGCCGCTGATCCTGTTGATGGCAGTGCTCGAAAAACCGCGTTGGCCGATGACGCAGTTCCGTACCACCTACCGTCTGGCGGTGCCCGCGCCGGTGCTTTTCGGGTTACTGCTCTGGTTTATTCACACTTGTGCGATACCCAATCCCGGCAGTTTGTATCTGCCGGTATTCAACCCTCTGGATCTTGCACAGTTGGGAGCCATCGTACTCCTGGGTTATGCCATGGTACGCAACCTGTGTGAGCTTGGCGGCTTGCACCAGTCGTTGCGTGTTGGATTGCTGGGGGCCGCCGTGTTCGTCTGGCTCAATGTGGTCGTGCTGCGCGCCGTGCATCATTATGCCGAGGTGCCTTATCAGCTATTGCCGCTATGGCATTCGGAAATCGTGCAGATGGCATTGTCGATTCTCTGGAGTTTGAGTGCGCTGGGTATCATGCACTTGTCGCGTCGCTTGCAGGATCGCCAGTTGTGGATTCTGGGGGCGGGACTCCTGGCGCTGGTGGTGCTCAAGCTTTTCACCCGCGATCTGAGTGGCACTGGCACCCTGGCTCGCATCGTGTCCTTCCTGGTGGTTGGCGGATTGATGCTGCTGATTGGCTATCTCTCACCCATCCCCAAAGCGCGTGCCACGCTCGAACCTGACGTGGGTGATGAACAGAACAACAGGAATTCGTCAGAGGAGTCCAGGTCTTGATAACACAGCGGATTTTTTCACGGCGAGGTTTGTGCAATCCGGTTCGGCGCATGCTGTTGGGCTGGCTCAGTCTGGTTGTTCTTCCCGTGACAGCGAGCCCGTTTCCTTTATATGAGATTCAGGCCGAGCCGGGTACGCAGGTTCAGGTATTCCTGGAGCCTGAGATATACCGGTTATCCGGACGCAGCAATTTAAGTGATCTGGTGTTGTTGGATAGCCAGGGCAATCGGCTGCCATTCCGTATTCAACAGCTCGCTTCCGATATTGTAGAAACAACGGAAAAAACGCCGGTACCTTTCTACCCGGTAGCGGCGGATGTAAGGCCCGAAAGCCTGCGGCTCGACTCCGGCTCATCCATCACCCTGGATGAGCGCGCGATCCGTATTCACATCGACAAGGCTGCGGCCGATCGTCGATCAACGGCGGTGTTTTATCTTCTGGATATTCGCGAGGTTGGGCATCCGGTCACTCGCCTGCATGTTCGTTGGCAGCCGGGGGCAGGCGAGTTGTACCGTCGGGTCAGCCTCAGCGGTTCCCGCGATTTACAACGGTGGACGCCGTTGGCCGAATACACCCTGGTCCATATGCCCCAGGCAGAACAACCCTTGAATCACAATAAAATTCCCCTTGCATTAAAGCCGGGTGATTTTCAGTTTTTACGTCTGACATTGCTCGAAAATGGCGAAGCCTTGCCCGTCGCCGCCATGGATCTCGAAGCCAGTTTGCAGCAAGCTGCGCCCCAGGCCAAGGATAGCTGGACCCTGGAAGGGCAGGTGGCGAAAGACCAGGTATCGCAAACTGCACAGCCGCAACCGGTGGCGGCCTGGGAATTCGAACGCGAAGAATCGGTGGCCATCACGCAGCTGTCCCTCGACATGGGTGAGCGCGCCTACGGTGACAGGCTGTTGCTGTTCAGCCGGGCGAATGACAAGCAGCCCTGGCAGTTGATCTATCGCGGGCTCTGGTACAACACGCCAACCGCATCGCACTGGCAGCGCAGCGAAGACCTTCAACTGAATCCCAATCACCACCGCCACTGGCGGCTGGAGCTGGCCGCGTCAGCGCAAGGGAAAATAGCCCCCCGGCTGGTATTCAGTCATCCGCGCCAGGTGATGCAGTTTATCGCCAATCCCTTTGCGCCGTATACACTGGCCCTGGATCGGCACAATGATCATCAGTATCCAGTGGTGCAGGCGCGTATTCTCGAAGCACTGTTGAAGGATGAAAAACCGGACTGGCAAATCCATGATACACAGGCACTTAACCCACAGGGCTTCATTCCTCCTGTGGAAGCCAGGCCGGTTGATTGGAAGACGATAATTTTCTGGTTGGTACTGGCCCTGGCTGTAGTGGTATTGATCACTTTTGCGTGGAGGCTGTTGTGCCAGATGCGTGAATCCGGAAATAGCCATCCCTAGCGGTTTCAACAGCAGTGGATTCACACACCGTTATGATTCCGTAGTGCTATTTCTTAAAATCACGGCGAGATGCGATCATCAATTAATCAATTCAAACAGGTAAATCCTGGGGAATCCGGTCCACTTTGCGGGCCACAGAACCTTCCGGATGCTGGTACCAGCCAGGATCGCCATCCAGATGATCGCGTACCTTGATCAAGGTAAACATGCCACCCATCTCCAGTGGACCGAAAGGACCCTGGCCCATCATCATGGGCAGCGTGTTGACGGGACCTGGCATATGTCCCATGTCGACATGCTTCTGGTGTTCGGCCATGCCGTGTTCTCCCATCGCCATATAGCCCGGGACCAAGGCACGGATTTTTTGTTCGGCCTCCCGTTGATTGGCGCCCAGGGTATTGGGAATGCCATGGCCCATGGCGTTCATGGTGTGGTGGCTCATATGGCAATGGAATGCCCAGTCACCTGGCACCGCGGTGAATTCCAGGTCGCGGGTTTGTCCCACACCGATGATCTCTGTGACTTCCCGGCGCCACTGGTTGCGCGGCCAACGACCACCATCGGAACCCGTCACGTCAAACTGCACCCCATGCAAATGCATGGGGTGGTTCCACATCGACAGGTTGCCCACCCGGATACGGACACGCTCACCGGTTTGCGCCGCCATGGTTTCGATAAACGGAAACACCTTGCTGTTGAGCGTCCAGAGATCGAACTCGGTCATCACGCTGGGATCAGGTCTGTAGGTCCCGGGATGAACAGCCCAGTTGTGCAGCAGGAACGCATAGTCGCGGTCCACCGGCGGCTGTTCGGGTTCTTTGGGATGGCTGATGAAAAGTCCCATCATGCCCATGGCCAGCTGCACCATTTCATCGGCGTGCGGGTGATACATATGGGTGCCGTGTTGCTGCAAGGTAAATTCATAGACAAAAGTCTCGCCCGGCTTGATGGACGGTTGTGTCAGGCCGCTGATGCCATCCATCCCACACGGTAAAATCAACCCGTGCCAGTGAAGGCTGGTGTGTTCACCGAGTTTGTTGGTGACATAGATACGCACGCGGTCGCCTTCCACGGCTTCGATGGTCGGTCCGGGAGTGGTGCCGTTGTAGCCCCAGGCCTTGATGCGATTTCCGGGGCCGAATTCATGTTCGACTTCTTCGGCGATCAAATGGAATTCCTTGACACCATCGCGCAGCCGCCAGGGCAGGGTACGGCCATTGGGCGTGATGACCGGGCGATAACCCTGCGCCGTCAACGCCGGCTTTCCCCAGGGGCCCGATGGCAGTTCCGCCAATTGCCGGGCGGGTTGCACAGCCTTGGATGAAGCAGGTTGTGCAATGGACTGTGTGGTGGATTGCGTGTCGGAATGATGATTTCCATGGTGATGATGGTGGTGGCTGTGATCATCATCAGCCCGGGATTGGGTTGTACCCAGCAGGCTGCCAGCCAGGAGGCTCGCTGTGCCGCCAACGAGAAGATCGCGACGTTTAATCATGGTGATGTGCTCCGTGATCCTGGTGAGTATCGGAGGATTCCTGGATTGCGGCTGGTGATTGTTCCACGATGTCCAGTGCCAAAGGCGTGCCACTGGCCAAGGCCAGCTCGCTGCGCGCCAGCCAGTAGTCCAGCAGTGCCTGGGTATGTTGGCTCTGCAAATCAAACTCCTGTTGCTTGAGCCTTAACAAGTCAAAGGCGCTCAGGAGCATGAAATTGTATTCACGCAGGCGGAGGGACTGGATCTGCCGTTGCAACGGCAAGGCATCCTCGGCCAGGGTGCGGGCCTGTTCACGGGCCAGTGCCAGGCTGTTGAGGTGGCGAGCCAGTTCCAGATCAGCCTGATACTGCCGGGCTTCTATCAAGGCCGCGGCTTGCCGCCTGGCAGCTTGTGCGGCGGCAAGCCGGGCATGACCGCGATCAAACAGCGGCAAACTGATCTCAAACTCCGGACCAAACAGGTGGCTGCCATCAGTTTCACGCTCCGCATTGATGCCTGCTGAAAATTCATCGAGCCCACGTGTGCGCCGGTAAAGCCCGAGTTGCTGTTCCGCGCGTTCCCATTGTGCGTTTGCGAGTTGCAGATCACTCCGGTGATTGAATGCGGTTTGCAACAGCTCCGCGTGGTTGAGATTGTCGTCATCAGGCAAGGCGGGTAATTGCGCAGGCAACGTAAGTGTTTCCGTGGAGCCCACACCCAAGCGCTGCGCCAGTGTCAATAACTGGTTGCTCGCTTCTGATCGGGCACGGTTCAGCTCCCGTTGCCAATGGTTGCGATTAAGCTGATGTTCAAGCCATTCTCGCTCAGGGATATTGCCCGCGCTGGCCAGGCTTTCCGCCAAACTCAGGCTGGCATCAGCCGCTTGTAATTGTTGCGCGGACTGCTGCTGCCGTTGCTGGGCGGCCAGCGCCATAAAGTAGTGGGATTGCATGTCGCTCAGCAAGTGATTGAGGCGATCCAGCAGCTTCAACTGTGCTTCATGCAATTCCGCCTCGGCCAGACGGGTTCGCAGCGGGCGTGTAAACACATCCAGCAGGCTCTGGCTGATGCCGACATCCAGTTGCCAACGGCCGCCCCCTTCGGGGCGCAGCCCGCCAACAGCGAAACTGGGATTGCGGATCAGGCCTGACTGGATGCGCTGCGCTTCCGCGATGCCAACCGCTTCCAATTCCGCCCGTACCTGGGGACTGTGACTCAGAAGCAAAACCCTGGCGCTCGCCAGGCTGAGGGGTTGCTGCAAGAGTATTTGCCGTTGCGCTGCGCGCTCTGATGCATCCTCAACGGGTGATGGGCCCTGATAGCCGAGTACTTGAGGCAATTCGGGTGGAACATATGGCGGGCTCGCACAGCCCACCAGGCCAAGACTGACTATCAGCCCCAGCAAGACAATGCTTCTGGACATGGAAAAACTCCAGTCGTTATCAACAAGATCAATAAAAAAGTTCAGGAAAATTCGCGGGAGACGATCACGCGCGTTTGGGAGGGTGACCAGGGTTGTCCAGAATCACAGAGGCGTGGGAAGCGGGGTGGTTGAATGACGGGGCTGTTTTGGCACCAGTCATCAGCCGGTAATCCGAGGGAACCAGCGATGTGTTACCCACATGGCAAAACGAGGCGCAGTGTTCGCAGTCGATGGTTGGGGGGTTTATAGCAGGGGTCGCTGCAATGGGAAGTTGTTCCACAACCGCAAGCTGCTCTGCATGTTCAGGCACAAAAGACGCTGGCGCATGCTGGCCGCAAGGCGTGTGCGCTTGCCCATCAGCTTGCAAAGGCAACTGCTGTTCCGGTACAGGCTGCTGATCATGGCAATGGAATACCGTGACTGCCCAGGTTTGCAGTGACAGGCAGCTGCAAAGCAGTAAAACCAACCAGGTTTTGAGGCATCTGCAAGGGATCATGGCCAATTCCAGGGGATGTGCGGGGTTCATCTTACACCTTCCCCTTGCGGCAAGGTCAAGCCCGGATATTGCGGTCCATCAAATCTCGGCTTAGGATGCTGCTCTTTTATGGTGCAACGCGCTGAATGACACTGAATCCATGAAGCCCTTCCTGACAAAAATACTTCTGGACATCCGCCTTCTTCTGGGGATCGAGCGAAACACAACCAGCCACGCTGAAAAGATACTTTCGGGTTTGGGGGCCTTGCTGGGCATTGCTTCGGTCTATCTGGTCAGTTGCTGGAGCCTCGGGTCCGATCCCATGGAGACCACCGCCGGCATGCTGATGGTGAGTTCCATGGGCGCCAGCGCGGTGCTGTTGTTTGCCGTACCCCAGGGGGCGCTTTCCCAGCCATGGGCGCTGATCGGCGGACACCTGGTATCCGGTGTCGTGGGTGTCACCTGTTCCATGCTGCTGGGCAATCATCCCCTGGCCGCCCCGCTGGCCGTGGGGCTCGCCGTGGGCGCCATGTATTACCTGCGTTGCATCCATCCCCCCGGTGGCGCCACTGCCTTGACCGCTGTGATTGGCGGTGCTGAGGTTCATGGTCTGGGTTACGGCTTCCTGATCTATCCCTTGCTGGTCAATGTGCTGGCCATTTTCTCCATGGCGGTGATCTTCAATGCCCCTTTTGCCTGGCGGCGCTACCCAGGTCACTGGGCCAGGCGCCACAAGCTGGCCACGCAAACCAAACCGGCGGAGCGGCAGTTTGAATTGACCCAGGAAGATTTCGCGGCAGCCATGCAGGAGCTGGATTCCTACGTGGATGTCACCGCGGAAGGGCTGACGGAATTGCTCGAGTTGGCCAAGCAGCATGCGGAAAAAAACATCACCCATCCAGCCGACATCATCCCAGGCCGTTTCTACAGCAATGGAAAACTCGGTACCCACTGGAGCGTGCGCCAGGTG
Source organism: uncultured Cellvibrionaceae bacterium (assembly GCA_964456865.1). GTDB lineage: Bacteria > Pseudomonadota > Gammaproteobacteria > Pseudomonadales > Cellvibrionaceae > Cellvibrio. The sequence continues at coordinate 45,840 of CAYWCW010000027.1, read as the reverse complement.
CTGGACGCGGAAGAAAACAGCAGCCAGGATCGCGACAAGATCATCTACAAGACCCTGGCCGGTGCAGGCGCCTATGACACAGGCTTGTGCCGCCGCGATGAATTCCGTCAATGGGCGAGATTCGAAGTCGTGCAGATACAGGGCAGGTGGGTCAAGCAGGAAGAGGCATCGGTTTGACAGTCGCTGATGGCTGCGGCAGGCCTTGTTACAAATTCCTACAATTAAGTCCGTTGAAAGGCTTGTCAGCGGGGGAGGGCAGCTCTTAAGATCGGCCGGCTTTTTACCCTCACGCAGGACAGAATAATCCATGAACGATACCCGCCCGGCCCATTCCTCTTTTACCCACATCAAAACGACACTCGTTGCTTTAGGTTTGCTCACCTGTGCAGGAGTGGCGCAAGCAACCACTGTACAGATCCAGACCGTCCTTGGCGATTTTGAAGTCAATTTGTTTGATAAACATACACCCCAAACCGTTGCAAACTTCCTGGCCTATGTCAATGCCGGAGCCTACACCGATACGGTCGTTCACCGTTCGGTAACGGGATTTGTGATTCAGGGAGGTGGCTTCAAGTACACGGGAACGGGTAGTGTCAATCCTCCGCTGGCTCCTATATCGGCCAACGCGCCTGTCATCAATGAACCGGTTTTTTCCAATGTGCGTGGCACCATTGCCATGGCCAAATTGGGAGGCAATCCTAACAGTGCTACCAACCAGTGGTTCATCAACCTGTCGGACAACAGCCAGAATCTGGATAACCAGAACGGTGGATTCACGGTGTTTGGCCAGGTGACAGGCAACGGCATGGCCATTGTCGATGCCATAGGCTCGCTCAAAAGCAACTGGGGATTTGGCGCGCCCTTCGGTGAATTGCCGTTGCGAGGTTACACCAGCGGTGTGATAGATGATACCCACCTGGTCATGATCACAGGGGTTGTCGTGCTCAATCCCAGTCCCGATACGGCCGACAACCTCAACCCCAAGCGCCGCAATCCTGGCAGTGGCGGCAATGATGGTGGCAATAAAAGTGGTGGCGGAGGCGGCATGGGTTCGGTGTTGTGGCTGAGTCTTCTGGCAGGATTGGGCTTGATCAGCCGCCGCCGTAAGAATACCGTTATTTAAGCGATCTGTTTAACAAACGATGTTGTCAGGCGATGTTCTGTGGAATATCGCCTGACACCTCCAAAGACTTATTCCTTATCCGCATCCGTTGCAATCATAGTCGGCGAAGGCTCCGCCTCCTGGCCGTAATACAACACGCCCAGCTTGATCCTCTCACGGCCATTGGCGACGCGGTGATTGTTGGTGTCGCGCAATGAATAAACACAGCCGCAGTATTCCTGCTGATAAAAATTCTCACGCTTGCTGATATCGATCATGCGTGCTGAACCGCCGCCTTTGCGCCAGTTGTAATCCCAATACACCAGATCGGGATAGTTGGCCGCGGCGCGGTGGCCGCAGTCGTTGATCTGCTGCATGTTCTTCCAGCGCGAAATGCCCAGCGAACTGGTGATGACCGGAAAGCCGTGTTCGTGGGCATAGAGCGCGGTGCGCTCAAAACGCATGTCAAAACACATGGTGCAACGTATGCCGCGCTCCGGTTCATCTTCCATGCCCTTGGCGCGCGCGAACCAGTTGTCCCGGTCGTAGTCGGCATCGACGAAGGGCACACCAAACTTTTCGGCAAAACGAATATTTTCATTCTTGCGTAATTCGTATTCCTTGCGCGGGTGGATATTCGGATTGTAAAAGAAGATGGTGAAGTCGATCCCGGAAGCGACCATGGCCTCCATCACTTCACCACTGCAGGGCGCGCAGCAGGAGTGCAGCAGCACCTTGTCGTGCCCGCCGGGCAAGGGCAGGGGATTGCGTTGAAAACCGTCGGTCTTATCCATGGTGCATTACTCACTGGATTCATGGTATTGGCGCGCCAGTTCCATAAAGGCGTGCAGGTAATCGATGTCGGCATCCACCTCGCGAATGCCCAGGTAAATCTGTTTGGCGATGCCTTGCTTGCCCAGCCTCACCGGTACGATATCCAATTTTTCCGCGTATTCCTGCACCAGCCAGCGGGGCAGTGCCGCCACGCCGCGGCCGCTGGCCACCATCTGCAACATGATATCGGTGGTTTCGATGGGTTTGTGTCGCTTGGGCATGATCCCGGCGGGCGATAAAAACTGGTTGTAGATATCCAGCCGCTCAGCGGGTACCGGGTAGCTGATCAATACCTCGTTGTTCAATTGCTCCGGTTTCACATAGGGCACCCTCGCCAGGACATGTTTGCTGTTGACCACCAGTACCTGCTCGTAATCGAACACCGGCTCAAAATGCAGGCCGGGTTTGTAGAGTGGGTCGGGAGTCACCAGGAGGTCGATTTCATAGCCAAACAGGGCGCCGATGCCGCCAAACTGGAATTTCTGTTTTACGTCCACATCCACCTCCGGCCAGGCGGCCAGGAAGGGGGAAACCAGCTTGAGCAGCCACTGATAACAGGGGTGGCACTCCATGCCGATGCGCAGGGTGCCGCACTCGCCCTGGGCGTATTGGAGCATCCGCTCCTGTGCATGCTCCAGCTGTGGCAGCACGCGGTTGGCGACGGCCAGCAGGTATTCCCCGGCCTGGGTAAGCCGAAGGCTGCGGCCCTCACGCAACCAGATGGCGGTGCCCAGGTTTTGTTCGAGCTTTTTGATCGTATGGCTCAACGCCGACTGGGTCAGGCACAGCACGCTGGCCGCTGCGGTCAGCGAGCCTTGCCGTTCCACTTCACGTATCAAGGCCAGATGGATGCGTTCGAGCATGGTAATCCATGAATAGAAATAATGGTTTCCTGAAAAAATACCATTTTTCATCATGGATTAACAAGCCTAGGATGTGCACATTTTGTGATCCAACCTGGATGAGGCTTTCTTATGGCACGTATACATAACCTGGGTTTTCCCCGCATCGGCGCCAAGCGCGAACTGAAATTTGCCCTGGAGTCCTACTGGAAAGGCCAGTCTTCCCGCGATGAGCTCAAAGCGCTGGGCGCTGACCTGCGCAAGCGCCATTGGGCCAACCAATCCGCCCTGGACCTGGTGCCGGTGGGCGATTTCTCGTTTTACGACCAGGTGCTGGATACCAGTTTCACCCTGGGAAATATCCCGGAGCGGGTGCGGGATTTCCACGGTGATGCGCTGGATAACTATTTCCGTGTGGCGCGGGGCCGCTCGGCGCAGGCAGCCGAAGAACACGCCCAGTGCTGCGGCGGCGTGGCCGCCGGTGAAATGACCAAATGGTTCGATACCAACTACCACTACATCGTGCCCGAGTTCACCGCCGCCACTGAATTCAAGCTGGACAGCAGCCGCCTGCTGGAGCAACTGGCCGAAGCCAAAGGGCAGGGCGTGAACGCCAAGCCGGTCATCATCGGCCCGGTCACCTACCTGGCTATCGGCAAAGCCAAAGACGATTCCGACAAACTGGCACTGCTTGCGCGCCTCCTGCCCGTTTACGCGGAGCTGCTCGACACTCTCGCTGCGCAAGGCGTGGAGTGGGTACAGATCGATGAGCCGATTCTGGTCACCGAACTGGACGCCGAATGGCAGAACGCCTTCAAGACGGCGTATGCCGCGCTCAATACCGGTAAGGTAAAACTGCTGCTGGCCACTTATTTTGGTCAATTGCAGGAAAACCTGCCGCTGGCTGCCGGCTTGCCGGTGCAAGGCATTCATCTGGATGCCATCAACGCGCGCCAGGAAGTGGATGCCCTGATTGCCCAATTGCCTGCGGCCAGCGTGGTATCACTGGGCGTGATCAACGGCCGCAACATCTGGAAGACCGACCTGAATGCGGTACTGGATTGGCTGGCACCGATTGCCGCACAACTGGGTGACCGCCTCTGGGTTGCGCCCTCCTGTTCACTGCTGCACGTGCCGGTCGACCTTGGCAGTGAGCAGAAGCTGGACAGTGAAATCAAATCCTGGCTGGCGTTCGCCCTGCAAAAACTTGACGAGTTGACCGTGCTCGCCACCGCGCTGAAACAAGGCCGCGATGCGGTCAACAACGAGCTGGCTGGCAACCAGGCGGCGATTAACGCGCGCCGCAATTCCGCGCGTGTGAATAATCCGGCGGTCAAGGCGGTAATTGCTGAACTCAACGCTCAACTCGGCCAGCGCAAGAGTCCTTACGCCGCGCGTGCCGCCAGGCAATCGGCGCTGCTGAAACTGCCGGCTTTTCCGACCACGACCATCGGCTCTTTCCCGCAAACCGCTGAAATTCGCCAGGCTCGCAGCCAATTCAAAGCCGGTGAGATCGATGAAGCGGCATACCGGGAGGCCATGCGCGCCGAGATCGCCCGCAGTGTGCGCGAACAGGAAGCGCTGGGCCTGGACGTCTTTGTGCACGGCGAAGCCGAGCGCAACGACATGGTGGAATACTTCGGCGAACAACTGGACGGTTATGCTTTCAGCCAGTTCGGCTGGGTGCAATCCTACGGCTCGCGCTGCGTAAAACCACCGATTCTGTTTGGTGATATCAGCCGTCCAAAGGCCATGACTGTTGAGTGGATCAAGTATGCGCAATCCCTGACCGACAAGCCTATGAAAGGCATGCTCACCGGCCCGGTGACCATCCTCAACTGGTCCTTTGTACGCGACGACCAGCCGCGTTCAGTATCCTGCTATCAACTGGCGCTGGCGATCCGTGAAGAGGTGCTGGACCTGGAGAAAGCCGGTGTGCGCGTCATCCAGATCGACGAGGCTGCCTTGCGTGAAGGCTTGCCGCTGCGCAAAGCGCAATGGCAGGAGTATCTGGACTGGGCCGTGGAATCCTTCCGGATCACTGCCAATGGTGTGGAGGACGAAACGCAAATCCATACCCACATGTGCTACTCGGAGTTCAACGATATCATTGCGTCGATAGCTGAGATGGATGCTGATGTGATCACTATCGAGACATCACGCTCTGATATGGAATTGCTGGATGCATTCGACAACTTCAAGTATCCGAATGAAATCGGCCCGGGTGTGTATGACATCCATTCGCCCAACATTCCGACGGAAGAGCACATGGTGCAGTTGATGCAGAAAGCTGCCGAGCGTATTCCCGCCGAGCGTCTGTGGGTGAATCCAGATTGTGGCTTGAAAACCCGTCAATGGAGTGAAGTGATCCCGGCCTTGACCAATATGGTCGCGGCAGCCAAAAAGCTGCGTGCGGCGGGTTGATTGACGGGCAAGACCTAAATTTATGCACCATAAAAAAAGCGACCATCAGGTCGCTTTTTTTATATTCCTGTTGCGGATATCACACCGCAACCGCATCGTAAACGACTACCTTGCTCCACAAGTGCGAGTGTTCGTCCACGAATTTTTTGTGCAGCGGGTGGACCTGGTAGATATCCTGCCCGGCAACATCATCGAAGCACAGCAGCTCGGATACATGATAGGAGTTGTCAACCACCTCGCGTTTTTCGGTGGAAGCGGGCACGCCAACATGCACGGCGCGAACGGTCTCAATGGCTGCCAGGGACTTGACGCCCGCGATCAGCTTGGCGCGATCCTCAGCCGAGTCAGGGTTCTTCAGCCAGAAAAATACGTGGTGCAGGAGTTTGGGCAGGGTCTCCTTGCCAGCCGGGGCAGGGGAGGTGTTGTCGGCGGCCATAAGCTCTCCGGAAACAGCGGCGGCACCCAGCAGGGTGCTGGCGGCCAGGAATTGTCTACGGTTGGTAGTATCCATCACAGGGCTCCTCATTGTTGATCAAAAGGCCGAAACCTGACCTAACACCAACCTCGTTTCAACTGTTTTTACGCAAGATTACAGAGTGCCCGGTGATCAATAGGGTTGGGTCATATCGGCATACACCAAGGTGACGTAAAGGTTCATCACATGGGGTGATTGTTGCATCAGGCTGTCCAGGTGCCGGGGATTCCGGTCCTGCTCTTTGTGGTCCCGCGCAAAACGCAAGGCCGCATTTTCCAGTATCTCGGCAAACACGACCGGTTCCTGGAAACGAACCTGGGGGTTGTTGATACAAAACTGGGTGTAGGCATAAAGCGCTTCCACAACAGCGCTTTTGTAGTAGGCCGGATGCAGTTGGTGTGTCAGGTGATCGATCAGGTGCGCAAAGCTCGTCTCGCCTGGTGTCATCGAACTGCGGATCAGTTCGCATTCCAGGACAAAATCCTTGCAATGGGCGTCGCCAAATACCAGTTGCGGGGCAAACATCAAACTGTGCCAGATATCACGCAGGAAATGATCATCAAAATGCGTGATCAGGCCACGCGCCAGGCGCCATTCCAGCCAATCGGTATTGACCGCGTCGGCCATGCGGTTATCGCCGATGGCCGCCTCATGGTAGATTTTGTAAGGTGTGATGTGATTGACGCCCTGGGCAAACACCCGTTTGCGGGAGGCCAGAATGGTCTGGAGCTTTTTCAGGAGTTTGGAGGGCGATTGCAGCCCCAGCCACTCCAACATGCTGACTTCATCCGTATCACCTTTATCCATGGCGTACAGCATCATGAAATTACGCAGCTGGATGGATCGCAAACCGTCGAACAATACCGGCTCTATACGGATCAGGTAGCCGATATCCGATACCAGTTCCAGCACCAGGGTGCGCTCCAGCAAATCGGGGAAGTTCGCCTTGATGCCTTCGAAAAAACTGACGTTGGCGAAGGACTGGTCAATCTTGATCTCGGTGAAATTGTTATCGCCCACGATAATGGACAGGTTGCGTGCCGCCATGAGCGTGAGATTGTCGATCATATCCGCCGGTTCGTAATTCAGCCGGGAAAAGCACAGGCGCGTCAGCAGCCAGAAATTGTTCTGTTGCGCGAGCCGGTAGATCTCCTTGAGATAATCGCGCACGTTGATGACTTTTTCCCCTGTGCCGATATTATCGTCCAATGATTTCCCCTCGATGAAGGCAACCAGCTTGCGGTAGCTGATGATGTCACTTTCCGTCGAGAGTTGTTGCAATATCCGGTTTGCCGGTGGAATCAGGTCTTCCGCTCGAAGACCGGGCGCCTCGGGGGCTGCAACGGGCGCAGCGGCCCTTGGCTTGATATGGAAGTAGGGGATACGCAGGTTGTTTACACGAGAGGCCCGGTAGGCCAGGTTGGCCGAGGCATAACCGACATACTCGTATTGTGTGCGCAACTGGAGCGCACGCAGGGTTTCAAACAGAATCTCCGCGCTGGGCAGATGCACCATGTTTTTATCGATCAGCAAGGTAAAAACAGCCACCTCGGAGCTCAACCAGTGTTTATGGATATAGGCAATTTCCTGCGAGATGATTTCCTTCAACAGCTGCGCATCAAACAATCGGTAATCCGTCTTTTCACTTTGCAGTGAAGAGAGGCAAAGATAGACCTTGTTGTTGATGTCGTAGGTTTGCGACGTGGCCAGGCTTTGCAGCCGGCGGCGCGGGCGCCCGGTGATTCCCAGCGATTCATTTTCGCCAACATGCGAATAGGCTTCCATCAGTTCGGGCGCGGATACCACGGCCATGGGCTTAATATCCTGCAAGCTTTCGGCCAGCACGCCGTGCCGGGCCAGCTGCTGTTTGACGGCTTCGGTTTCCGCCAATACAACCAGGGCGATTTGTGATTTGATGAAGCGGGTAGAGCGGCGACGCATCTTCAGGGGATCGAGATCGTCGGTGCGAAGCAGTCCTTCATCGATCATCAAGCCCGTCAGGTACAGGCTTTGCGCCCACACCAACGGAATGTTTTCATTGGGTATTCGTTTTTGCGAACCGGGATCTTCCTTCTCGTCGGGGACGTGCTCCTTGGGAACATAGTAGAGCTCTGGCAACAAGCCATAACCATCCTTGGCAACCAACAGGGACTCCAATTTCTTGCGGTAATGCTTGGCCGTGGCCTCGCTGCCGTCAAAAAGAGCGCTGATATACAGATAGGTGAAAAACAAGGGCCATTCGGACTCGATGTGCTCGAAATTTGCCAGTTCCGAATGCTCATAATAGATGCGTGAAGTTTCCTCGAGGACTGTCTGATGACCATCCCACAAAAACCGTTTGCAACCATAATTGCCGCCGAGCTTGGCAAGTATGTTATCGCGGGTCTGGGTCGCCAGGGTTTCTTTTCCAACGGCAAAGGCGGGAAAGCCGATGATGCTCAGCAGGGCCGCATCCACTTCCTTGGAAATGGACTCGCGCGGCAGCAGGGACGCCAGTGTCGTGCGAGCCAGGGAGATCGCATCCGCAATCACATGAATGACAGCCTGTTTGTCGGCATGCGCGCCAAACAGGTTGAAGCCATCCAGCGCCTGCAAGGCGGCCTTGGCCATGCCGACCGAGCTCGCATTGATTTCAGTGCGGCCATTGTTGATCTTGTTGCCGCGCTCCCAAATGCCGTAATCCGGTGTCCGGTAAGCGCTGGAAATGTAGTAAACCAGGTTCTGAACAAAATCGACTTCACTCGAGGTGCACACAATCCGCAGCCCGGAGCAGGTCATTTGCGCCAGCATCAGGAGGAAGAGGGAGGTTGCATCAATCTGCAGATGACCCCAGGCATCATCCGCCACCACAGGCAACCCGGTCACCGTATCGTATTTGGCATGGAGCGCATCCTTGTTATCCAGGCTGTGCTTGAATCCCTCGACCTTGTGGGCCTGGCGCATCATGGCCTGCAACAGGCCGCGCATCAGCTTGATGGTTGCCTGCTCGAGCTGATCACTGCGCGCACGCTCGCCCTGGCGCCGGTAGGCCATGCCCAACGCCCAGACGCAGATAATCGAATACACGTTATCGCGCACCCAGGCATCGGTGTAGTTGCCATGGTTGTTGATGGCTGTACTGGCGGGCAAGAGTCCTGTCACCGGGTGCTGGCGACTGAGGATAACCGATTCAATTTCGTCATAGAGCCGTTCGAGCAGTTGGGATTGTTTCATAACAGATCAGCTTGTTTCCTCGGCACATCATGGGGAAAGAAGGGCCCGCGGGTGGGCTCGGTTCATCAAGGCATTTTATGAGTATAACGGCAATTATGTAATTTAACATAATATAGATTATGCGCAGTTCAGAATAGACCGGTGATGGCGGTCGTGGCCGTGTCCGGCAGCCGTGCACCATCGCGTACCGCCACCTTAGCAGATTCGACCACAACCGGTGCACGGGGCTTGGTAAAGGCCAGAATCCGGCGCCCCTGGTACTCCAAAGCAACATATGCGCCACCGGCGGCGGTGACGATATAGCCCAGGCGTGACAGGTCCTGGTACGTGACCGGCGTCGTACGTGACCGGCGTCACCGTCGTGGACCTCAAACAGGTAACGCCCTGGCGGCGTGTAGCCGGTGAATAGATTCATGGATCGGTGTTTTGGTTGCGTCACCGAAAAGCACCTTGTTACTTGCTGATGCCTGGCTACGACACTCAAAGGCTCGTCAACTTATTAGAGGTAATTTTTCAATATCAAATCGTTGATTTATTCGACGAAACGTCCTGACGCCGATCCCATCAAGAACAATCATCAGGATTCCAAACAAACCGCCGTAATCTCGTGTAATGGCTAGTGGCTGTTATTCTGTTATATGGTTTTTTAATTTAGAAATTAATCCCGTTATTTCAGTAAGGAAACTACGATGAAAAATCTAAGAAAACTCATTCTTTCATCTTGTGCGTTGGCGATTTTTCTCTCGGGTTGTACAAAGGTGCAGCAGCCGACGCAGGCTCCGATGGCAGCTACTCCAGAGGAAATCCCAGTTGGGTTCGTGGGGTATTATAGTCTCAGCGAGCAACACAACTTTTTACCAACAGTGCACTGCAAGCTAAATGAAGAGCGGTTCGATGATGAAAGTCCGGACCCGAGGCACGGCGGCGCCTGGGAATCGGTGATTCCGCGTGCTGGCAGTGCCACAATTCATAACATTCTGGGCATGCAGACAGTGCATACGGTAATGCTCCCCAGCGGTCGTATCCTGCTCATTAGCGGGAGCAGCTGGCGCAATCGAGACGGTATCGAATATTACCCGAAGAACCCAAACCCCAAGACGCCTAACGGGTTATTCATTCGTGATGAGGACCCCTTCCACATCACCAAGCTCGATGCGTACTACGACCTGGTGAATAACGCCGCCGTCTACGATCCCAAGGAAAATACGTTTTACCGAATCCCGGTACCGGTGCCTGAGCGAGATCCGAATTCGCTGGATCACTTTGCGCCGAATGACTTTTTCTGCACCGGGCATCAGCACCTGCGTGATGGCAATGTCTTGCTGACGGGAGGTACCCAATACTATAGCCCCTATCGAACAGGGCACAACAGCTCTTACATCTTCGATTGGCGAAAAGAACTCAATATTCCGTGGGAGAAAGTGGATTGGCGCGTCCGGCCAAGGTCGAATGCCGAAACACCCTGGACCTTTGCGGGCTATATGAAGCGGGGCCGTTGGTACCCGAGCCTGGTGCCGCTGCTTGATGGGCGTTTAGCCATATTCAGTGGATTCGTGGGCTTTGACAAGGGCTTCCCTGATATGCACGTCTTTGAGATCAACACCTGGGTGGAGACCTTCGACCCTTCCGCTTTCACTGCTCAAAATCCACAGGCGGCCTGGCAGGCGTTCGACGTTGCCAAGGTGGAGGGCAGTCCGTTCAGAACATTGATCAATCCGGACTTCAAGCCAACGCCAGATGTGGCCTGTGACCAGCGCTGCATGGAGTCCAACAAGTATGATGCCTTCAAACTGTATCCGCAGAACTACCTGCTTCCCGATGGGCGCATCTACTTAACACAGGAAGGTGACTGGGTAAGCCTTCGGACCTGTGACGCGGCCTTTATGCGGCGTACGAAGCATACCTACTTTGCAACCTTGAGCGGCGAACACGACAACCTGGAGGTCAGATTCCAAAAGGGACCGGATCGCGTACAGGACGTCACCTCCTACGGCACCACGTTTTACGATAAGGAGAGCGGGCAGATTTGCCTCATCGGTGGACAGCCAACGTCACCAGGTACCCTCTATCCTTTAAATGCTGAGAAGCCTAACCATTTCGTTGGCGGTCGTGGTTCAGCGCGACTTGAGACATTCACCCTGGATAATAGCGACCTGGGCGGATCCTGGACCTTGGATGAGCACTTCCTCGGTGATGGTCCCGATGCCGATCGCACCATGCACTATACGGTAGCCTTGCCCACTGGGCAGATGCTTATCATCAATGGAGGTAACTATGATTTCTACGGCCCTACCCTCGCCCCCATCCTGCTGACACCCCAAGTCGATCCGAAGACCGGCTTGAAGACCTATAAGCGGGAGCGAATGTTCGATGCCCTGGAGCCACGGCTTTATCACAACGCAGCAATGCTGCTACCAGATGGGCGGGTCTTTGTGTCAGGCGGCAACTCCGCACGAGCCACCGTGACACCCAGGACAGCACATCCGGAGCCCCATACCGGACCCGGCCAGCCACAGCCGGACTTGGATCGGGTCGATCTGGGAATGTATTTTTTTGACGATGGCCCCATGGCAAAGGGCCTGCCCGGCCAACAGGTCACTCCAACAGAGAACTGGACCGCCGAGATATTCTCTCCCCCTTATCTCTTTATCGATGGGAACCGGCGCGCCTCGATTACTTCGCTTCGGCCCACAGGAAAAATTGGGTTCACTGCCAGCGTGCCGATTCAGGAAAAGACGATGAACCTGTTTCACAGCAACGTGGAGTATCAGATGACCCTTAGCGACTTGCCCACAGCCTGTAAGGTCGACGAGGGAGATCTGCGCCTTATCAAGCTGCCATCGGCAACCCACGGCTGGGAAGGCGGACAACAGTCCTTCAAACTGAAATACAAGGGGAATGCAAACCGGATCGTTTTCACAACACCTGCGGCGAAGCAAGCGATGATCCCGCCTGCCTACTACATGCTGTTTTATACTGACTGCGCAGGGAAACCGGTTAAAGAGGCAGCAATGGTGCGTTTCGATGATGGCGCACGGGCGCCCTGATTCATTGGGCAATTGTGGAAAATATTATCCCATTGTAAGCCGGTTCAGCTGAGCCGCTGAACCGGCTGTGAATCATACTAATCCCTATAGCTCAAGCTCACAATACAGACCGAAATAGGGGAAGGGGCAGTTACAATAGCCGCCAGCTGGATCGGAAACACACGCCGCACCATTTTGACAAAGATTGGGAATGCAAAAATCGTTGGCATAAGTATACCCGTTAGTCAGGGTGGCACTGCCAGCCGGTGAAGTGATCACCACATCCACCGTACCTGGTGCATGGGCTGGCGTGAGACCCGTAACCGTATTGTCGTCTACCACGGTGATGCTGGTGGCGGACACACCGTCAAAGGTGACACTTGTAGCGCCCGTCAGGCCCGTACCGGTCAGCGTAAAGCTCGTGTTGCCACTGGTGGTACCGCTGGTGGGGTTGATCGACGTCAGCGTAGAACCCGGGAGTACAGTCACCTCGATGTTGACTGTGTTGGTATTGCCGCCAGTCACCGGTACCGTGATCGGGCCTTCCGCCGCGCTCGGTGGAGTAAAGGTTACGGTGCAACTGGCTCCTGGTGCCAGAATGGCATCGCAAGTGGTGGTGGTAACAATGACCGCACTGCCGCCGGGAACAGTTGCCGCGACACTCTGTGCGGCGAGAGTACCGGATGTATTGGTGACTGTCACGTTAGCCGCAGGGCCATTTGCATACAGGTCCAATGAGGCCGGATTTACGCTGATAAAAGCCACGCTGGCATCGGCCAGGCTACGGCAACGGGTATCCACGTCCACCCGGCAGGTAGCGCCATTGGCCAGGGTCATCCCCACGGCACAGGTGGCGGGTGTGCTAGGCTGGGGTTGACCGGGCGGCAGCAAGGGCGCTGTCAGCCCACCCGGAAAACACTGGGCATAGGTGGGCAGCACGATGGAACGAATGGTCAGTACCGCACCGCTGCCATTGGCGTAATCCACCCACTCAAAACCTGCGATATCACCACCGGAAGATATCTGCTGCACCGGGATGGCAAGCGTCTCCCCTGCGGGATTGGTGAAGGTTGCCGCCAGTTGCGCCCGCAACTCCGGGATCTGCCACAAGCTCAACACCAGGAGGGCCCCTGCCAATACTGATGCAAAGGTGCGGTAATGGCGCTTGTTGCGCAGCAACCAAAAGGCGCAGGCAACAAATGCCAACACCAATCCCAACAGCATCCAGGGATTGTTCACCGGCAATGATCTCAATGAACCGGTGGATATGGTCTGAGCGTAGAGGTGACAGGGGAAGAGGCTGGTCAACACAGCAAACAGCAGAATAAGACGTGATTTCATGATGGAACGCATCCGCTACTTTTCATTATTGGTAACCCATATTACGGGAGGCTTTTGACAAATACCATCATCAGCTCCATCCAACAACCATGGTAGAGCAAGGGTCATCTGGAAAGTAGGGTCATCTGGAAAGTCCGGAAAGATGGCTGATCAATCCCATCAGGTCCTTGCTGGATGCATCCGGCATTACCCCAAGCTCTTCGTTGGGCGAACCGGCTCTGTTGACCCAGAAAGTCGGGTACCCGTACCACTTGGCACCCGCCACATCCCATCCGGCAAAGGCCACAAACAGTATTTCTTCCTTCGCCAGGCCAAGCTTATCCACTGCCAGGGCATAGGTCTTGGGGTCAGGCTTGTATGAGGCTATGGCGTCCGTGCTCAGGATAGCGGTAAATTCCTTCTCGAGGCCCGCCTGCTGAAGCCCATTGCGCAACATGTGTTCGGTCATGTTGGACAAAAAGACCAGTGTGATGCGCGCAGCCATTGGTACTCGAACATCCGGGTGCGCCAGATCTCCATCAACTGTTGGCCTTGACCGGGAAAGGCTTCTTCAGCGGCTTTGGCGATTTCGCGGGGATCAAAGATAGGGAAAGCGTCAAAGGCGATGGCCTTTATCCTTGGGGAGGTTGCTTCCTGTGAATTGGCGGCCATGCCAGGCATGGCGATACAGAACAACACGATCAATCTGGCGGACAGAGTCTTCAGCATTTATGGTTTCCTTCATACAGGTTGCAAGGTTGTTTGATTATTCTTACTAAAAGCAAATCCTCGGGGTTTTTGTGTTGGCGGGCTTGTGGCAAGGAACCGGTCTTGGTAAGTTTATTGGCTTCCGGCCTTGCCGGTACTGGCGTGAACATACATCAGATTACAAGGATCGTTATCATGAAATGCCCTTTCATACTTTGCGTTATTATGGTTTTTACCCTGGCTGGTTTTGGTATGCCTGCATCTGCAAAAGCAACGGCGGGCAAGTGTCACTATCACCAGCAGCAAGTGGATCGCTATACCCAACTGAGGCGCGCCGGTGGTACAGGCCAGCAAATGAACTGGTGGCAACGCCAACGGCGGTTTCACCAGGAAGCGCTCCGCAACTGCCAGCAAACCGCCGCAACACCTGTCCGCACGGTTTCCGGTGCGTCAGACAAGGGGCATGTCCAGCGTCATTCAGTCGAGCCGTCGCCCCGGAAATCGCAAACGGCGGACCCGCAAAGTCCTGCGCAACATATAACCCATATTCGTACATTAAATGAATGCATCAAACCTGGCAATTTGATCGACAACGAGGTCAGCGAATGCCTGCAAGGAATCAGAGAGGCGGATTGGCAATCAGGCGGCAGGCAGGAGCGGTAACCCCCCTGCCCTCATCCAAAACTGTCAGCCGTGCTTGACCAGGGGTACGTGGCCGGTGCGTGAATGGCGCTGGTCGTTGGCCTGGGACAGTGTCAGCAGTTCAGCCATCTGGGCGGAATCCTCGTCGTCCAGTGTTTCCAACTCGAGCCCGATGCCTTCATAGGATTTTCGCACGACGATGGTGTTGAACTGGTAACGGCGCGAGCTTTGCGGCCCCGGATGCACCACGACCTCCAGCACCAGCTTTTGCAGCAGGTTGATATCCTCGATGGGCGTTTCCAGGTACAAGCCGTGTTTACTGCCGTTTTTGATTCTGCCTGTCCCCAGCGCAAGGCCACGCTTGTAGATCGTGGCTTTTAGGTCGACATCAATGCGTTGACTGTATCTGTGTTCCATAACTCATCACCTCATTGAAAGACATCACAATTTAAAGACGATCATAAACCTGCAAGAGTTGGCGGATGTTGCCGGCCAGGCCGGTGGGCAACTGATTCCAATCAAAGCGCCAGACCCAATTGTTGGCTGTGGTACCCGGCATATTCATGCGGTGCTGGCCGTCGAGCCCCAGGAAATCCTGCATGGGAATCAACGCCATGCGGCCCGTCGACACCAGGGCTGTGCGAATCAGGGCCCAGGGCATGGTTTCAGTGGTGGGACCCAGATAGTGACGGACATAATCGAGATCGTGTTCATTCAGTGAGTCATACCAACCCAGACTGGTATCGTTGTCGTGAGTTCCTGTGTAGATGACATCCAGGGGCAAATGATTGTGCGGCAGGTGAGGATTGCGCGGATTGCCATCAAACGCGAACTGCAACACCAGCATCCCCGGCAGATTGAATTCGTGGCGCAAGGCTTCGACCTCGTCGGTGATGAGTCCGAGGTTTTCGGCAACGAGCGGCAGTTCGTGGAAGGTGTCGAAGCATTTGCGCAGCAGTGCCCGGCCAGGGGCCTTCACCCAGCGGCCATTGCGTGCGTCCTTGTCCTGGCCCGGGATTTCCCAGAAAGCTTCGAAGCCGCGAAAGTGGTCTATGCGGATCAGGTCAAACATCTGTAGTTGGGATGCAATACGCGCCACCCACCAGTTGAAGCCGTCGGCCTCCATGGCGTCCCAGTCATAATGAGGGTTGCCCCAGTGCTGTCCCGTCTCTGAAAAATAATCGGGGGGCACGCCAGCGACGGTGAGCGGATTGCCCAGCCCATCCAGGCGGAAGAATCGCTGGTTGGCCCAGACATCGGCGCTGTCATGGGCCACAAAAATCGGAATATCGCCAAATAAGTAAACGCCTTTATCGCGGGCGTAGTCGCGCAATTGCCGCCATTGGCAGTAAAACAGGAATTGTTCAAACCGGTGGTACGCAAGGCGCGAGGCATGGGTTTTCCGCAGGCCGGCCAACGCCTTGGGTTGGCGTTGCCGGAATTCCTCGGGCCATTGGTTCCAGGGTTTGCCTCCCTGGATTTCGCGCAGTGTCTGGAAGAGCACGACATCGTCCAGCCAGGCGGCCTGCTCTTCACAGAATGCCTGGTAGTCTTCACCACCCTGCCCTGGCAACTTTTCAGCGGCGAGCGACAGTATTGCAGCCCGGGATTTTCCGGCGATGTCTTCTTCGCCGAGCCACCCCTGGTGCACCAGCCAGTCGGTATCGATCAGCCGTGGATTGCCCGCATGGGCGGAAAGGCTCTGGTAGGGCGACAGGTCGCTGTGTGTGGGGCCTATGGGCAGCATCTGCCAGACGCTGAGGCCGGCCTCGGCCATGAAATCCACCAGGCGGTAGGCATCGGCGCCGAGAGTACCGGATGGCAAGGAGGTGGGATGAAGCAGGAGCCCTGCGCGACGCTGCTTGAATAAAAATGACACCTCCGGCGTTTTACGCATCAATGCTGGCCCTCGATGGCATGTCCCTGTCGCATGACACCCCCCGTGGCCGGCGCGCCTGTGCCGACACTGATCACCTGGTTGAGATAATCCGGTGCCTCCGCGCCCAGGAGCCGGTAGAGATTGCGCAGGTGCTGGCGAAAGAGATATTCGAAATCGCTCACGCTTTCCGCCGGGTTGTAGTCGCCAAACCACCAGAACCAGTCAGAGCCTTCGCACAGGGCGAGTTGCTTTTCAATTTGCGCGCGCTGTTCATCCGTGTAGGTCTTTTCAGCCAGTAATTTATCCGCGCAGGCTTTGGCCTCGCACAGCATGTCCCAGCCGCGGTTTTTGTCGGCATCGCCAATCCAGGTGGAAAAGGTGCCGTACACCCAGGAGCCCGCCACCAGGTGGGACATACTGACAGGCGTTGGCTGCTGGCGTTCGAGAATCTGCTGGTAAGTGGACAATTCCAGGAAGGGATGCTCGCCCAGGCGGCGGTAGAGGGCATCGAGAAAATACCAGGCGTTCTCGGGAAAATATTCCCAGGCATTTTCGCCGTCCATGATGATGGAAATCACCGTATCCTTGGAGTTGGCGCTGGCCCTGGCGATATTTTCCAGATGGTTGATCAGATCGCCTACCGCGTCGTCCGCATGCCAGGTGGCGTACTTGAATCCGATCAAATCCGACAGTCCGTCGCTGCGGAAAAAAACCCGCACGGGCTGCCCGGCAAACTGAAAGGCGCGATGCAGGCGATTGTCTCCGGAGTCGAGTTCCTCGCGGGTGGTCGCATTGTCGGCGTGGCGCAGACTGTTGTGCAGGACCGAATCGCCTGTCGCCGTCCAGCTGAAACCGACCTCGCTCAGCAACGCCAGGGTGGCATCGCTCAATGCGCCCTCCGATGCCCAGCAGCCATGGGGGGCCTGGCCAAAATATCGTTCAAAGGTTTCGATTCCCTGTTGCAGGTGCCAGCGGGCGCGGGCCTCACCACCAGGGTAGGCATCCGCTTCGGGCAGCAACACGTCCGGCATGGCCTGGCGCGCTGACCGGAGGTCGAGCAGCAGGGGTATGATGGGATGCGCGTAGGGGCTCATGGATAATTCGATTTGGCCACGCTCGGCCAGGCGGCGATAGCGTGGCCCCACCGACGCCAGCTGCTCACCGATGATCGACAGCAACAGGCGCCGGTCATCCAGCGAGTAGCGGCTCTGCTTATCCTGCAAGCCTTGCAGGCGGGAATCCTGGCGGCGCAGGGTTTCGCCCATCCAGCCCAGGTGATACCAGACCAGCAGATCGGCCAAAAACTGATGGTTGAGATAGCACCACTTGCGCGGCTCCTGCCGGGCACGCTCGACCATATCCGCCAGGTAGGCATAGGGCGCGAAGCGATTGATGATGCGTTCCCGGTTTGCGCGCAGGCATTTTTGCACCAGCGCCATGAATTCATCATTGCCGGGCTCGGGGAGGTCATCGCTCACCAGGGCGGTGAGCAATGAATCGCTGATCGGCGAGCCGGCGTCCAGATAAGCACTGATCTGGTCCGCATAGTCCTGCAATTGATCCAACAGGATGGGCGCGAAATTGACGACAGCGCGCGCCTTGGGGTGAGCCTCCAGATGTGCCGCCATATCCACATAGTCCTTGGTGGCGTGCAGATAGGTCCAGGGCAGTATGTATTCACCGGTAGTGATATCCCGGTAATCGGGTTGGTGCATATGCCAGCAGAAAACGACCTTCACCCTGGGCTCAAACGACATGGGGGAATTCCTCCTCCAGCATTTCCGGCGTTACCAGCACCACACCCTTGGGTGACACATAGAAGCGCTTGCGGTCCGCTTCCGGGTCGTAACCGATCACCGTGCCATCGGGGATCTTGCAGTAGCGGTCGATGAGCGCCTTGCGGATGCGGCACCGGCGGCCGACCTCCACATTGGGAAACAGAACCGAATCATTGATTTCGCTGTAGGAATGAATCCGCACCCGGGGAAACAACAGCGAATGGCGAACTGTGGAACCGGAGACGATACAGCCCCCCGCAATCATCGAATCCACCGCCAGTCCACGCCGGCCTTCGTCATCGAACACGAATTTCGCGGGTGGCACCTGCTCCTGGTATGTCCAGATGGGCCAGGACTCATCGTAGAGATCGAGCTCGGGACTGACGCTGGTGACCTCGAGGTTGGCTTCCCAGAGCGAGTCCACGGTTCCCACATCGCGCCAATAGGCGTCGCCGCCACTGACAGGATCGCGGAAGGGAAAGGCAAAGACATTGTGTGTCTTGATCATGGACGGAATGATGTCCTTGCCGAAATCATGGGAAGAACCCGTCAGGTTCTGATCGCGCAACAGCTCGCGGAACAATACCTGGGTGCTGAAGACATAAATGCCCATGGACGCCAGCGCGGCATTGGGCTTGCCGGGAATGGGGTCGGGTTTGGGAGGTTTTTCGGTGAAGCGCACGATGCGGTAATTATCGTCGACATCCATCACACCAAAGGCGCTGGCTGTGTCCAGCGGCACCTCGATGCAGCCGACCGTGATATCGGCGCCCCGTTCGACGTGGGCGGCCAGCATGGTGCCGTAATCCATCTTATAGACATGATCGCCCGCCAGAATCAGAACATATTCCGGATCGTGGCGGCGGATGATATCGAGATTCTGCAACACCGCGTCCGCCGTGCCCGCATACCAGGACGCACCCATGCGCTGCTGGGCCGGCAAAAGCTCCACGAACTCGCCCAGCTCGCCACCCAGGAAACCCCAGCCGCGCTGGATGTGGCGATCCAGTGAATGCGACTTGTATTGCGTCAACACACTGATGCGGCGAATGCCTGAATTTACACAGTTGGAAAGTGGAAAATCGATGATGCGGAATTTGCCACCGAAGTGAACTGCGGGCTTTGCGCGCCAATTGGTGAGCTGGTGGAGCCGGGAGCCCTGCCCGCCGGCCAGGATGACTGCCAGGGTTTCCCGTGTGAGACGACTGACAAAACGACCGGAAGTCTGAATACTCATAAAGCTCCTTATGTATTGAACCATGAATGAAAAACGGGTGGCTTATGTACATCAACACCGGGATGACGCTGTCATGACCAGGTTTGAGCAATATCAATGCCAAGAAAAAAGATCCCCTCGAGAACCTGCGGTGATCTGCACAGACGCAGATCAGTGTAGTCACAGGAATGGCATCGAATCTGCTAATAATCTCCACACAGTCCCTGCGCTGAAAATAATGACTCTCGAATTTGTGCAATACTGCGTAGATGCTCGCCAGTCTGGACGCGGAAGATGACAGGCTTGGGTCAGTCCACAGCCAGCATAATCCCTACCGGGCAAGGATACGTTGATCCACGACAAACTGAGGAAATATCGCCAATGACCCATGCAATTCAAGGATCTCCGCTACCCGACTCCTGGTTGCGCCTGGTGTCCGCGCGCCATCACGATCCCTTTGAGGTACTGGGGCGGCATGCCCTCCTCCGGGCTAAAGGCGCTGCCGATCAGGTTGAAATCCGTGCCTATCTCCCCGGCGCGCAGGACGCGCTCCTGGTATACGGCGCCTTCAGCGCCCCCATGGCCCGCTGGCCCGGTACGGATTTTTTTCTCTGGCAGGGCGGGGAATCCCTGGTGCCCGGCCCCTACGAAATTGTCTGGACCGACCGTTATGGACAATCCCGGCGCGACTATGATCCCTATATCTTTGCACCACAGTTGGGCGATCTGGATCTGCATCTCTTCAGTGAAGGTCGAAATTGGCGCATCTACGACAAGCTGGGCGCGCACCTGCACCAGGTTGATGGCATCGATGGTGTACTTTTCGCCACCTGGGCACCCGGCGCCGAGCGGGTGAGCGTGGTGGGCGATTTCAATGCCTGGGACGGGCGCCACCACCCCATGCGGGTGCGCGGCGGCAGTGGCGTGTGGGAGCTTTTCATACCGGGACTCGCTGCCGGTGCACTCTACAAGTTCGAAATTCGCAACCGTGCCTCAGGGCAGGTCATGGCCAAGGCGGACCCCTACGGCCGCGCCTTTGAGCTGCGCCCCAAAACCGCGGCGCTGGTTACCGACAGTGCCTACACGTGGCAGGATGAAGACTGGATGCACCAGCGTGCGCACTGGGACTGGCAACACGCACCCATCAGCGTCTATGAAGTGCACCTGGGGTCCTGGCGCCGGGGCTGGAGCAATGAATTCCTCAATTATCGTGAACTGGCGCACCTGTTGGTGGAGCATGTAAAGCCCCTGGGTTTCACGCATATCGAAATACTGCCGATCACCGAGCATCCATTCGACGACTCCTGGGGATACCAGACCACGGGCTACTACGCGCCCACGGCGCGCTTCGGCACGCCGGATGATTTCCGCTATTTTGTGGATCACCTGCACAGCAACGGCATCGGCATCATCCTGGACTGGGTGCCCGCGCATTTTCCCAAGGACGAATACGCCCTCGCCCGCTTCGATGGCACAGCCCTCTATGAACATGAAGATCCACGCCGCGGGGAGCATCGGGACTGGGGCACGCTGATCTACAACTATGGCCGCAACGAAGTGCGCAATTTCCTGCTGGCCAGCGCCCTTTACTGGTTGAAGGAATTCCATCTCGACGGCTTGCGGGTGGATGCCGTGGCGTCCATGTTGTATCTCAACTATTCCCGTGAAGACGGCGACTGGATACCGAATATCCATGGCGGCAAGGAAAACCTGGAAGCCATGCAGTTTCTATCGGAACTGAACGTCCTCTGCCACGGCGAATGTCCGGGCGCGCTGGTGATCGCCGAGGAATCCACCGCCTGGCCCCAGGTGACGCGCCCCACCTGGCTGGGTGGCCTGGGTTTTTCGCTCAAGTGGAACATGGGCTGGATGCACGACACGCTCACCTACATGACCAAGGACCCGGTTCACCGCCAGTTCCATCATGACCAGCTGACCTTCGGCATGATGTACGCATTCACTGAAAATTTTCAGCTGCCGTTTTCCCATGATGAGGTGGTACACGGCAAAGGCAGCCTGATCGGCAAAATGCCGGGTGACGATTGGCAGAAATTCGCCAATCTGCGGCTCCTGTTCACGTACATGATGACCTACCCTGGCGCCAAGCTGTTGTTCATGGGGTGTGAATTCGGTCAATGGAGTGAGTGGGCCCAGGGGCGACAACTGGATTGGCATCTGCTGGAGCACGGCGCCCACCAGGGGTTGCAAGCGAGCCTGCGCGACCTGAATCATCTCTATCGCCGGGAATCAGCGCTTTACTTTCACAGCTATGAGCACGAAGGTTTTGCGTGGATCGATTGCCACGACAATACCCAGTCGGTCATCAGCTACGTCCGCCGTCATGGCGATACATTTGTAGTGGTGATCCTGAATTTCACTCCGGTGCCGCGCCAGGGATATCGCATCGGCCTGCCGTCAGCCGGTGAATACCGCGAGATATTCAATTCCGATTCCGCCTTTTATGGTGGCAGCAACCTGGGTAATGGCGATCACCCATTGCATACCCAGGCCATTGCCTGGATGGGACAGGCCCAATCCCTGGAAGTGACTCTGCCCCCTTTGGCCGGCATCATTCTCAAACGCAGTTGACGGCGGGATACCATGCTCAAGATTCTTTTTGTCACCAGTGAGGTCCATCCCCTGATCAAAACCGGTGGACTGGCCGATGTGGCCGCCAGCCTGCCGCGCGCCCTGGTGAAGCTCAAGCAGGATGTGCGGATACTTGTGCCCGGCTACGCCTCGGTCATGGAACAGGTGGCTGAAAGTGATCGAACGCTGGTGGGCAGCGGTGAACTGGACCAGCAGGGCTATCGCCTGTGGCAAACACATCTGCCCGGCACAAAGGTCAAGGTGCTGCTGGTGGAAACGGCCGGATTCTCTGACCGTCCCGGCAATCCCTACGGTGGTCCCGATGGCCACGACTGGCCCGACAACGCGCTGCGCTTCCATCGTTTCTGCCGTGTGGCAGAGGCCCTGGCATTGAATCAACTGGGCCTGAAATGGCAGCCGGATGTTGTGCACTGCAACGATTGGCAAACCGCCCTGGTACCCGCGCTCCTGGCCTCCGTCAACGAGAAACCCGCTACCGTATTCACTATCCACAACCTCGCCTACCGCGGGCTTTTTTCCTGGCAGACCTTCAGCGACCTGCAATTACCGCCACACTGGTGGCATTACGAATCCCTGGAGTTCTACAACCAGCTGGCCTTTATCAAAGGCGGCCTGGTGTATGCCGACGCCATCACCACCGTCAGCCCGAGTTACGCCGAAGAAATCCAGACCGCCGCATTCGGCTGGGGATTGGAAGGCTTGCTGAAACATCGCCATCAACAGCTGCACGGGATACTCAACGGCATAGATACCGATGAATGGCATCCGGGGCGCGATGCCCACCTGCCCCACACCTATCACTCGCGCAGCCTTGGCTACAAGCAGAAAAACAAACTGGCCTTGCAGGAGGAAGTGGAATTGACGGTCGATGCCAGGACTCCCTTGCTGGGATTCATCGGCAGGCTGGTGGATCAAAAAGGCGTGGATCTTTTGTTGCAGGCGTTGCCATCACTCCTGTCCGAGGATGCGTGCCAGTTTGTGCTGCTCGGCAGTGGCATGGCGCATTACCAGCAGGCATTTGAACAGCTTGCCCGGCAATTTCCCGGCAAGCTCGCGGTGCGCATCGGCTACAACGAAGGGCTGGCCCATCGCATGGAAGCCGGTATCGACAGCTTCGTCATGCCGTCGGCCTTCGAGCCCTGCGGCCTCAACCAGCTATACAGCCTTCGCTACGGAACGCCCCCCATCGTCCACAACGTGGGGGGACTCAAGGACTCGGTGATCGGTTGGTCGCCCATGACCCGTGACATCGCGACAGGATTTGTATTCGAGCGCCATACCATCAGCGGTCTCGATGAGGCCATCCGCCACATGTTGCAGGTCTATCAGGACAAACCCGCCTGGCAGGCCATGCAGCGCCGCGCCATGAGCACTGACTTCTCGTGGAAGCGCAGTGCCCAGGCTTACCTCTCCCTCTACGAATCCCTGTCAGGGTAAGGCATCCAGCTCGGCCTGCCGCTGCGCCTTGTCCGGGTGGAACTGCGCTTTCCCCTGGCGCAGACGCCGCTCTCCCAGCAGCAACACGATGGGCGAGGCAATAAAGATGGACGAGCTGGTTCCTATGATGATGCCGAAGATCATGGGCCAGGCAAAACTGCTGACCGCGGCACCACCCGCGAACGCCATGGGCAGGATGGCCAGCAAGGTGGAAAAGGATGTGAAAATGGTACGCGTGAGCGTGATGTTGATACTCTCGTTGAATACATCGATCAGCGGCCGATCAGGTGTGGCACGCAATTTTTCGCGGATGCGGTCAAAGATCACCACCTTGTCATTCACGGAATAACCGATCAATGCCAGCAGCGCCGCGACGGCCGTGAGGTTGAATTCGATTCCGGCCAGCACAAAAAAGCCCAGCGTTTTTGTCACATCCAGCACGATGGTCAGTATGGCCGCCATGGCAAAGTGCGATTCGAAGCGAAACCAGAGATAGGCCAGCATGCCCGCTCCGGCAACGATCAGGGCAATGATGCTCGCATCGGCAAAATCACCACTCACCCGCGGCCCTACCATTTCCACACGCGGAAAGTTCGCATCGGGGCTCAATTGCGTCACACCGGCTTTCACGGCCTGCACCAGCTCGCCACTGGCCACTTCTTCCGCGCTTTGCGGCGGTAGACGGACAAGGTAATTCCCCGCTTCGCCAAACTCCTGGATGGCCAGCGAGAGTCCCCGGGATTCCAGCCCTGAACGCAGCTGCTCGGTGGAGAGATCCGGCGCCTTGACTTCGATCAGACTGCCGCCGGTGAAATCGATTCCGTAATGCAGACCCGGCGTCAACACCAGGACGATCGACGCGATGGATAACACCGCCGAAGCAATCAAACCCGCAAAACGGGCACGCATGAAGGGAATGGCCAACGGCTTCTTGCTTTTGCCCATGAAGTCGCGGATACCGCCCATCTTCAAGGGCGCACCGCCGAGCCGTCTGATGCGCCACTCCATGATCAGGCGGGTCACCGAAATCGCCGTGAACATCGACAGGATCAATCCCACCGCCATGGTGATGGCGAAACCGCGGATAGGGCCGGAACCAAACAGGAACAGGAGACTGATGGCAATCAGCGTGGTGATATTGGAATCCAGAATCGTGCCATAGGCTTTGGTGAAACCGTTATTCAGGGCTGTCCAGGCACTGGCCCCCCGCTCACTTTCCTCGCGGATGCGTTCGTTGATCAGGATGTTGGCATCCACCGCCATGCCGATCACCAGGATCAAGCCGGCAATACCCGGCAACGTCAAGGTCGCGCCAAAGAGACTCAGGACACCGAAAATCAGTCCCACATTCAATGCCAGACCAAAAGAGGCGATCACACCCCAGCGGCCATAGAGCGCCACCATGAATGCCAGCAACAGGAGCGCTCCCAGGATACCGGTGCTGACGCCCATGGCGATGGCATCACTGCCCAGGTCGGGGCCGACGGTACGTTCTTCGATAACTTTCAGAGGGGCGGGCAAGGCGCCGGAACGCAGCAGCAGCGCCAGGTTGTTGGCTTCGGCGGTGGTAAAGCTGCCGCTGATCTCGCCACTGCCGCCGGTGATCGGCATGCGTATCACCGGCGCGGTAATCACACGGTTATCGAGGACGATAGCCAGTGCGCGCCCGACATGCTCGGTGGTCATGTCGCCAAAGAGACGCGCACCCTCGTTGTCGAAGCGGAAGGTCACTACGGGTTCGCCGGTCATGTCGTCGTAGGCCAGTCGCGCGTCGCGGATGTGTTCGCCCTTGAGCGCCACGCGTGATTCCACGCGGTAGCGCTCACCCTCCTGCTGACCTGGCAGTGTCTTGGCTGCTACGAAGGTGTTGGGTTCCGCCAGCCAGTGAAAGGTCATTGTCGCGGTGGTTCCCAGGAGTTCGCGGATATAGGCGGGATCTTCCACGCCGGGCAGCTGTACCAGGATGGTGTCTCGGCCCTGGCGGCTGATCAGCGGTTCCACCATCCCGGTTTCATCCAGGCGCCGGCGGACGATCTCCAGGCTGCGGTCCATCAGGTCGCGCAGTATTTCATCCTGCTTTGCGGGGTCCTTGTCCCGCAGGACGTCTTTGGCATCCAGTGCCAGCAGCAGATGGGAACCGCCACGCAAATCCAGGCCCATGGTGAGTTGGTTGCCGGAATACCACGCCGGCAGTGTTTTCAATACGGATTCGGGCAACACATTGGGCAATGCACTCAGCAAGCCCATCAGAATGACCAGGCTGTAAACCACAGCCCGGGGAAGCAGGGAACGCATAGGATTACCTCGCCGCCGGCGATGCCGGCAAAAAATTCGGAATAAAAACGTGATTAGCCGAAAGCGAGGACAGCAGGTGGTGCCTGGGGCACCCGGGAGAAAGTGAAAACGGGCCGGACCGGAATCCGGTCGGGTAAACGAATGGCGGAATCGGTTGCCTGGGGTACCTGACCGGCAAAGGCAACCCGCATTCCCACCAGGGGATTATCCGTATCATCCGATTTGCGGTCGCGCAGAACACCGGTCTGGTAAAGCTTGTCCTGCTTGAGGACCAGCAACTCCAGCTGGCTGACAGATTCGAACCGGGATGGCTGGTCCAATCCCTGGCTGACACCCGCACCCAGATGCAGCAGCAAACTGAGCACACCCAGGCACCAGAATCCCGGCGACAACCAGGATCCATAAGATGCTTGACGGGTATGGGAAAACTGCATGTCAGGAAACCATTCCTGGAGGGGTGCCAAAAATAGTGGGGCTGGCAGCGCGGGAAATCAATCCGTGCACGCAAATATATTTTTGTGCCGCCGCCAACGATGGCGCTGCCTGTTGAAAAGGCTGGAATCGTCCAATAAAAAAGCCGCTGGAGAAAATCCCCTAACGGCTTTATCAGAGCAGCGCCTGTCGTTCGACAGGCTGTTCAAACCATCAATATTTTATTGTGCAGCCATAGGGCTGGGACGAGGCTACCGTCACAGGTTTACCCGCCAGCACTTCATCCAGGGCTGCGGCCACATAGTTTTTGGATTCCGGAATCACAGCCGGATTGGCGGAGCTGTTGTCATCGATCGCACCGGCATACACCAGAACCCCTTCCGGATTGATGATGTACATGTGGGGCGTGGTCTTGGCGTCATAAGCGCGGCCCAGGGTGCCGCTGGGATCGAGCAGGAAAGGTGCGCTGGCGGCAAGCTTGTGGCTTTCCGCTTCTTTCAAAGCCTGCTCAGCGGTCAGATAGCCCTGCTTGCCTTCGGCGGAGGAAATGATGGTCAGCCACTTGACGCCTTTCTCCGTGTATTTTTGTTGCAGGCCCTGCATGTTGTTGCTGCCGTAATGCTTTTTCACAAACGGGCAATCTTTGTTGAACCACTCCAGTACCAGCCATTGGCCTTTGTAATCCGCCAGGGTATGCACCTTGCCGGCGGCATCGGTCACGCTGAAGTCCGGCGCGGCTTTACCTGGCACGGCGTCGGCCATGGCAACCGCGGGGACCAGCAAAAGCACGGCGAGCAGACTGCGTAACATCAGGTTGAAATTTTTCATAATCGTCTCCTGTTTATGGGTTTCCACATTGTTGAATCAAAAGTTGTTGACCGCGTGACATCATTATCGTGCCAACAAATCTCAAAACCTGTTATCAGCGCACAAACTGGCAGATCTATCGGGATGCCAGGGCGCGAATCATGTCGACCGTCAATAGCTGTGGCAGTATCTGCGGCTGACTGCCATCCGGCGGATAGTAAACATACAAGGGCACCGAGTTGCGCCCGAATGCGGCCAGCGCCTCGGTGATGGCCGGGTCATAGCGCGTCCAGTCGGCGCGAACCGTCAAAATGTCATGCTCATTGAAAAATGCCGTGGCCGCCTGGGTATCCAGCACCAGTTTTTTGTTGACCTGGCAGGTGATGCACCAGGCAGCGGTGAAGTCTATGAAGACCCCCTGCCCTTGCGCCCTGGCCTGGCTGATCTGCCCGGCGTTGTAGCCATGCCAGGCATCAGTCCCGGCGACCGTGTCGGCGGGTTTGGCCTGATTGACCTGGGTAAAGGCCCACAGCACGCTGAGCAGCCCGATCACCCAGGCTGTGCGGCGCCAGAACACCTTGGGTGATTTACCCAGCCAGAGGGCAAAGGCAAGCAGCAAGGCCAGGCCGCTGCCAATGATCCAGCCACTGTCTCCCACGAGGCGCCCCAGTACCCAGAGCAGCCAGATCACTGTCGCAAACAGGGGAAACGCCAGGAATTGCCGCAGGCTCTCCATCCAGGCCCCGGGCCTGGGCAGCCAGGATGCCAGCCGGGGACTGGCGGCCAGCAGCAGGAAAGGCAGGGCGAGTCCCAGCCCGAGTCCCAGGAAGATGACCATCGCCGATGCCGCCGGCAGGCTGGCGGCGGCACCCAGGGCGGCGCCCATGAAAGGGCCGGTACAGGGCGCGGCGACAAACACGGCGAGGATGCCGGTCACAAAACTGGAGCCCGTGTGCGTCTGCCCGGCCGCCTGCATCAGCCGGTGGCCAAATTCAAAGCTGCCCAGGAACGCCAGCCCCATCAGCCAGAACAGCAGCACCAGCGCCAGCACGACAGCGGGCGATTGCAACTGGAAGCCCCAGCCGACGGCGGCGCCGGCCGAGCGCAATGCCAGGAACAGGAGTCCCAGCGCGGTAAAGGTCAGCATGACGCCCGCTGAATAGCTCAACCCCTCGCGCAGGCGCCGGCGTGTCTGGGCCCGCCCTTCCCCCGGGGTGTTGATCAGGGAAAAGAGCTTGATGGACAGGACGGGAAACACGCAGGGCATCAGATTGAGGATAAGCCCGCCGATAATGGCGGATAGCAGCAAAAGCCCCAGGGCCAGCGGCTGGGAATCATTGAAGGCGCCCTGGTGAACCGTGATGCCGTTCATGTCCCAGGCACGGCCATCGGCGGTCAGCACAAAATCGACCGTCGCGGGTGGGGACATGCCGGGGGTCGTATTGAACCGCAGTTCGATGGCATCCTCTGTCTGGGTAAACTGAGGCTCGGCGGGATTGAAGAATTGGCCATTCAGCGGGAAGGCATCCGGGCGCGGGAGATCGGTTACCGCTGCCTGGGCATCCGTTGGTTTGAGGCGCAGGGTCATAACGCCGCTATCGCCCCAGTACGCGCAGGAAATCGTCCAGGGCGACTGAATCTGCGGCCGGGGGATACGCTCCTGGAAGCGTTCGACCAGTGCCTTGACCTCTGGCCGCCAGCGGTGGTTGTCGCCCCGGATCGGGCGTTCCAGGACCATGGTTCCCCAACCGGGGATACATTCTTCCTTGCAGACCAGCCACTCCAGATCCACCTCGAGGCGGACACGGCGCGGGTTGTCGGTCTGGTTGCGCATATCCAGGGGGTCGACCCCCACTTTGAACAAATAGGCCACATCCCGCTCATAACCCAGGTTGGTCAGATGCGCGATGGGCATGCGTTGGGGATAGGGCCACAGGATATCGCTGACCGAGGCGTTGTGCGGCTTCAGGGTGAACCGGGGCGCGGAACCGGAATCGCCGGGGTTGCGCCAATAGACATGCCAGCCGGGGTCCGGCTCGAAATAGAATCCCAGGGTGGCATTTTGCGCGGCCCGGTCCGCGGCGAACTGCTCCGGCGCCAGCCAGGAAATACGGACGTGATCGGCCTCGATGGTTTCCTGCGCGTGCAGCCAGGGCGAGGTCAGTAACATCAGGCTGAACGAGAGAATTGCCAGCAAGGAAAAATTGCTGATCGGGGTGCGGCAACTCCGGTCGCCGGCAGGGGTGGAGCTCACAGGGTGCGACATGCGCTGAATTCTTGTGTTAACAAAAGCTTAAGGCCGGATTCTTAACCCCGGTGGCATCAAACACAAGCTGACTAGACAATTCTAAACGCAAAGAAATGTTAAACCGCGAGGACACGATATGGCTTTTCGCATCGCCCTCCTGACGGGACTCCTGCCTGCTGTCGCTGCGGCGGGCGCTTATCTGATTGCTATCTACCAAGGCTATGACGCTGTGTGCATCCCGTTATTTGAGGGCTGCACTTCCGTGAGCCGCGCGGCTCGCTATCAGGATGCCATCTTCTGGTTCCGGGGCCTGATGATGCCTATGAGCGTCTTGCTGGTAATCTACTGGGTATTGCTCGCGCGCTGGCTGGATGATCTGGCCGGCCCGCGGCGGCTTCACCGGATCATGCTGGTGCTGGGCTGCATTTCCGCGCTGGCCCTTATCCTCTACGCCAACTTCCTTGGCTCCGAAGGCAGCGTTTACCGCGTGCTGCGCCGCTTTGGTGTAACGGTTTATTTCGGATTGAGCCTCATGGCGCAGCTGCTGTACCTCCGCGCCGTGCAACAGCGTCGCGGCAGGCTCCTGCCCCAAAGTCAGCGCTGCGTCACTTGGCAGCAGGGATGTGTGGGCGCACAATGGCTGCTCGGATTGGTGTCCCTGAGCACGGATTTCATGGAGCCGGGACTCAAGTACCGGATTGATAATATCCTCGAATGGAATTTCGCCCTGGCGATGATTCTGTTCCATGGCCTGAATGCCGGTATCTGGCGGCAACATCCACCACCACCGGCCAAAGAATAAGATCAGGGAGCCTATTATGTCGGGCAAGCGCGCACTCATCGTGGATGACTCCACCACGGCACAATACCGTCTCAAGAAAATGCTCCGCGCCTACGATCTGGATATCGATATCGTCGATTCCGGCGAGGCCGCCCTGCTCTTCCTTGCCAAGCACGTGCCCGATGTCATTTTCATGGATCACCAGATGCCGGGCATGGATGGCTTCCGGGCACTCCAGATCATCAAGTCGCACCCGGAAACCGCCATGGTACCGGTGATCATGTACACCGCCAAAAGCGGCGATGTCTTCACCGGACAGGCCCGCGCCCTGGGTGCGCTGGACGTGATCAGCAAGGACACGGTCGATGCCGTCGAGCTCTCGAAAGTCATGAGCAGCATTCACATCGAGCCCCATGCGAAGCCACGGGCAGACGATGAAGCCCCGCCAACAGAAACACTCCCCCGTCCAGTGCCGCTGGCAACCGCCGATAATTCGCGCCGCATCGAATTGCGCATCGTGCAGCTGGAACACGCCATTGACGATAGCCGGCGCATCAATGCCGCGCAGTTGATCCGCGAAATGCAAAAGCTCCGCCAGGGACTCAAGCAGGAGTTGGGTGCATTGTTCGACAAACATAAAACGGAAAATGTTGTTTCAACCACGGACGCAGCCATAACGGAACAGCGGACACCCTGGTTGACTTCCCTGCTGCTTGGCCTGTGCATCGTCTTGCTGGTGCTGTTGGCATGGCTGGGATTCCAGCTGCGTGAATCCCTGGCGGACCTGCAAACCCGGCAGGCACCGCAGGAAGCGCAATTGAGTGTTCTCACTGATCAACTGCTGGATGTGCAAATGGATATCCTTGGCCAGCAACCTTCCTCTCCGGTGCCGGTATCACCCGCAATATCCACACCCAACCTGGATGATTTTGTCTGGGCCTTCAACCAAAGCGGCCACCTGGCATTTTCATCGCGCCTGGTGGATGCCAGCACCCTGATCCGCCTGAGTGAATTTGTCGAGCGATTGTCGCGGCAGGATTTTCGCGGCACCCTGTGGATCAACCTCAGCATCGGTAATTTCTGTGTGTTGCTGGACAATTACGGCCTGGCGCAATTGCCCGACGCCGAGGTGACACTGGCGCAGTGCCTGCTGTTGAGTGAAGTCTATCCGCTGGAAGGCATGGCCAGCGAACTGGTGGAAGACATCCAGGAGAGCCTGTTGCGTAATCCCGCCGTCAGCCGGGGGGACATCCTGGTGATCACCAACCGGATAGACCACGAGGCCGTGGGCTATCCGCCGCGGGATGCGCCGCTACTGGCGCGGGAATGGAACCAGCAGGCCTTCAATCACCACCGCATGACGGTGCTGTTGCGGCCAACCGTCATCCCCTGATTGCTGGACTCACGCCAGGCGCGACGCCCAGAGATCGTATTCGTCCGCGTGATCGACATGCACCTGCACCAGGTCGCCGGGTTTGACTCCGGTATCACCGTTCAGGTAGACGCAACCATCGATTTCCGGCGCGTCCGCGTGGCTGCGGCCGATGGCGCCTTCGTCATCGACCTCATCGATCAGGACTTGCAGTGTCCGGCCGATTTTCTGCTGCAACCTGGCGGCGGAAATCTTCTGCTGTAATTGCATGAAGCGATCGTAGCGATCCTGCTTGATGTCGTCGGGCACGGGGTCCGGCAAGTCGTTGGCTTTCGCGCCTTCGACGGGCGAGTACTGGAAGCAGCCGACACGATCCAGTTGCGCCTCCTCGAGGAAGCCGAGCAATTCCGCGAAATCCGCCTCGGTCTCGCCGGGAAAACCCACGATGAAGGTGGAACGCAGTGTCAGGTCGGGCAGTTGTTCACGCCAGCTTTTGATACGTTCCAATGTCATTTCCACCTGGCCCGGACGGCGCATCTTGCGCAGGATGGTTGGGCTGGCATGCTGGAAGGGAATATCCAGATAAGGCAACACCTTGCCCTCGGCCATCAACGGAATCACCTTGTCCACATGGGGATAGGGATAGACATAGTGCAGGCGCACCCACACACCCAGCTCCCCCAGAGCGGCTGCCAACTGGTACATATCCGTCTTCATGGGGCGGCCATCCCAGAAATCCATGCGGTGCCTGATGTCCACGCCATAGGCCGAGGTATCCTGGGAGATGACCAGCAGCTCCTTGACCCCTGCCTTGACCAGCCGCTCGGCTTCCCCCATCACCTGGCCAATGGGGCGGCTGACCAGCTTGCCGCGCATATCGGGAATGATGCAGAAGGAACACGTATGGTTGCAGCCCTCGGAAATCTTCAGGTAGGCGTAATGGCGGGGTGTCAGCTTGATCCCCTGGGGCGGCACCAGATCGGTAAAGGGATTGTGCGTTTGCGCGGGCGGCAGGTGATGGTGTACCTGGCTCAGCACTTCTTCATAGGCGTGGGCGCCGGTAATACCCAGCACATTGGGGTGGACCTGGATAATCTCGTCTTTGCGGGCGCCAAGGCAGCCGGTCACCAATACCTTGCCATTCTCATTCAAGGCCTCCCCGATGGCCCCCAGGGATTCCTGCACCGCGCTGTCGATGAAACCACAGGTGTTCACGATCACCATATCGGCATCGTTGTAGCTGGGGACGATGTTGTAGCCCTCCATGCGCAGCTGGGTGAGGATTCGCTCGGAATCCACCAGGTTTTTGGGACAACCCAGGCTGACAAAGCCGATTGTGGGGGAGGATTTCATAGTGCAAGGAACCGCCGGTCGGAAAAGGGGACGCTATTTTAGGGGTTTACGCCGGGATTTGCAGCTAGCCCGCGCCTGGGGCTCATGATTAAATACGCCCCCTGCCCGGCCTGCCATCGGTCACAGGCAATCCGGGCATCAGAATAAAACAGAGGCAGGAATACCCTATGCTTTCCCTTTTCGTCAGAATCGCAATTACCCTGGTATTGATGTTGGCCGGCATGCATGCAGCGGCTGGCGATGTAGGCGTCAAAAAACTGCATGGAACCACATGGATTCAGCTGGAAACCGAAAACTTCTCGCTGATCACCGATGCCGGTGAAAAGCAGGCCAGCCAGATGGCGGAGGAGCTGGAACGCTTCCGTTACTTCATGGCCATGCTGCTCGGCTACGAACAATATCCCCTGAACAACAAAGTCCCGATAGTGCTTGCCAAAAACAAATCCAGCTTCAATGCCCTGGGTTTTTCCAGCAATTTCGCCGGTGTGTTCATACAAAACAGCGGTCATTATGTGATTTTTGCCCAGGCTGATGGATTCAAGTCATCCGCGCAAGGCAAGGGCAACTGGGGCCGGGCCGTGGTGCTCCATGAGCTGGTACACCTGTTGATCAATAATTCCACCCTCCCTTTTGCGACACCCTTCTGGTATCAGGAAGGCATAGCGGAATATTTCGGCACCTACCTGGAGCGCAGGGGACAAATAGTATTGGGTGACATGAGCGTCCTGGGCGACCGTTTCTTTGACATGCTCAAACCTGGCGGCGGTCAATTTGTCGATATCGACAGCCAGTCGCTGTTCAAGGCAACGCAATCCGATTTCATCATCCGGGATGTCATGAACAATCGCCAGAACCGTGAACTGGGACGTTTTTACGCGCGTTCGGTAGCAGTTGTGCATTACCTCAACGCGGACTCTGAGCGCCGCAAAAAACTGTATGTCTATCTCACCCTGTTGAAACGCGGCTATGATCAGGATGAGGTCTTTGCCCACGTATTCGACACCAGCTACGCCGAATTTGACAAAGAGGTGCATGACTATATTTTCAGCAGATACGTCATGGGCAGGACTTTCCCTATCGGCGGCAATGGCGGCATAGCATTTCCCACCATCACTCATACCCAAAAGCCGTTGGAAAAACGCCAGGCGCTGGAGATGCTTTACAGCAAGATAACCCTGTTGCCGGAAAGTTTTCTCAGCAACGACAGCAGGGAAAAAATGTTTTCGGATATTGAAAAGATTTATCCGGACTTCTTTGTCAACTGATGACAAAGAAGCCGGACATTATTGATGACCGGCCTGGGTCACAGAAATCACTTTTACCCGGCGCGTTTTACCATTGGGCAATGGCCAGTCGATCGTACCGCCGACCGGCAGTCCGATAAGCGCGCTTCCCATGGGTGATAAAATGGAAATACGGTTTTGGCTCACATCCGATTCCGCCGGATAGACGAGCACAACCTGGGTTTCCGTCTTGTTATCCAGATCCATAAAACGCACCTGGGACCCCATGCTCACCACATCCGTAGGCAAGGCATCATCGGCGACAATATCCGCGCGGCCCAATTCGTCTTCCAGGGCCTCGGCAGCCAGGGAATCCTGATGCTCCAGAAGCGCCATCAATTTAAGGTAGTCGGTTTTACTCACGATCAGGGATTGGGTATTTGACATTATGACCTCGCAAAAACAGAAATAACCCGACGTTGCTACGTCAGGCAATCACATAAAAATAAAATGATCGACGGTCAGGGAGTGGCGATTAAGTCAGTTGAGCTTAATCGCCATAAAAAAGAAAGGCAATCACCGTCGCCAGCGATGAATGGCGCAAAAAGCAGGAAATGTGTGAATAATCAGTACGCATAGGGCCACCATAGCACCGAGCTCAGGCGACTTCAACCCCGGTGGCAAGTCCGGCCATGCATTCTCACCCAGGCTGCATAGCCGGCCAATAAATCAAGTATTACAGGGGTTTCGCCAATCCCGCCTTGCGTACCAGCTGGATGAATTCACCACGGTAACCGAACTCATCCTCCCCCTTGGCCGACTGCGCCAGTGAAATGACCTGGTCGTAGCTGTAGTCGCCGAGATGCACGCTGCCACGCAGCAATTGCCCGAACGCGGCCACGGCGGTGGCGAAGCGGGCTTCCTGCTGTAAGCCGGTATCCTGCTGTCCGGCATTCGTGAACAGGAGGGACTCGATCAGGCGGGACTCCCCTTCCCCGGGCAATTTGTAGCGAATGCGCAGAAAACCGTATTCCCCGGATTTTGCCTCGGTGGCAGCCGATGATGCCTGCTGGTAACGGCTGGGCTCCAGCAGGGTTTTCCCGCCTGCCGGCGTGACTTCGTAGATGGCCGTTACACTATGCCCTGCCCCAATGTCTCCCGCGTCGACCTTGTCGTTGTTGAAATCTTCCCGGTTCAAGGCGCGGGTTTCATAACCGATCAGACGGTATTCCGCCACGGTCGCGGGGTTGAATTCCACCTGGATCTTGACATCCTGGGCGATAGGGAAAAGCGCGGCCTGGGCTTCATGGACCAGCACTTTGTGCGCTTCACTCAGGGTATCGATATACACCGCCACACCGTTGCCGTTCTGCGCCAGGGTTTGCATCATGGCATCCTGATAGTTGCCCATGCCAAAACCGAGCACCGACAGGTAGATGCCTGCCTGGCGCTTGCGTTCGACCAATGTCTTGAGGTCGTTGTCGCCGGTGGGCCCGACATTGAAGTCGCCATCAGTCGCCAGAAAAATCCGGTTGACCGCCTTGGGATCAAAATTGGCCTCGGCCAGCTCGTAGGCAAGTTGTATCCCCTGGGCACCCGCGGTGGAGCCACCCGCCGTCAGTGAGCGTATAGCCTTGCGGATACGCTCTTTTTCCTTCACCGGTGTCGGTTCCAGAACGGTACCGGCAGCACCAGCGTAAACGACAACGGCAATGGTGTCCTCGGGTTGCAGCTGATCGAGCAGCAATTCCATGGCCTGTTGCACCAAGGGCAGGCGATCCGGTGAATTCATGGAACCCGACACGTCCAGCAAAAATACCAGATTACTGCGCGGTACGTCGTTTGCCGGCAACTGATAACCCTTGATGCCGATATGAATCAATTTATTGCCTGCTTTCCAGGGCGAATCGGTCACCAGGACATTCGGCGCAAAGGGCGCTGACTTGTCGCGCGGCACGGTGTAATCGTAATCGAAGTAATTGATCAGCTCTTCAACCCTTACCGCATCCTTGGGAGGCAATTGACCCTGGTTGAGGCTGCGCCTGACAAAGCTGTAGGACGCGGTATCCACATCGATGGAAAAGGTGGATACCGGCTCGTCAGCAACCGATTTGACGGTGTTTTCGCTGAAGCCTTCAAAGCGATCGCGGTATTCCCGCGGCGGCAGGGGCATGATATCGCGCGGTGGCACAATGCCCCTGGTGTGGTAGCTGGCAGACGGTGCCGCGGCAACCAGGGCTTCGCTTTCCATCAATACCTGGTCACGCGCACGCGGGCCGGGCTTGGCGGATTCCTCCCGGAACTCCTGCCGTTTTACCGCAGGCGCTTCAACCACCGCTTCACGGGTGACGATCAATGGCCGCCCATCGTCGGACAAGCCGCCCTGTGGCAGCAGTTGCTCGTTGAATACCACCAGTCCGGCGACGACCAGGGTGGAGGTAGCCAGGCCACTGATCAGGAATTTCTTTTGAAAAGATGTCATGGTGTTGTCCCTCTGTGGGTTGTTGTCCCCCGTAGGACGCCACCAGTTGATGAATCCTTGGAAAAAGCCCGAGGTTTTTTTGCCCGCAGGCGCCGCCACTGTCGATGCCTCGTGTTTTTCCGCGTGAGCTGCCTCGAATTCCGCCATGGCAAGCGCCAGGTGTTTGCGGCGGGCATCGGCATCGGGCTCCGGTGCGTTAAACAGTTCGTTAAAGGAATCCTGGGTCATGATCGTGCCTCCTGCGGGCGCTCGTCGGCCTGCAGTGCCTGAAGTTGTTTGCGAATTTCATGCAGCCGCCAGGAGACCGTGGACTCCTTGAGCGACAGTATCTGCGCTGCTTCGGCGTGGGTCAGCCCCTCGGCGTAAACCAGCAGGGCGGTCTCCTTGAACCCCTCCGCCATGTGGTCCAGCAGGCCCAATACCTGGCGGAGGTAGACCGGTGTTTCCGCAGAGGCTTCCCCGGTGGCGGGATCGCCGACAACCTCCAGGGAATCGCCTTGGTGGCGGGACTGGCTTTTATGCCAGTCCTGGGCGCAGTTGATGACCAGGCGGTAGAGCCAGGAGGTGAATGCCGACTCGAAACGGAACTGCGCCAAGCTGCGGGCCAGCTTGATGCACGCCTGCTGGGTGATGTCTTCCGCATCGCTGCGATTGCCGCACCAGCGGTAGGCAAAGCGGTATATCCGGGTATAGTGGCGCTCCAGCAGGTCCGCAAAAGCGCGCCTGTCTCCCGCCTGGGCTTCCCGTACCAAGGCAAAATCATCCATTGGCTTTGAACCTGAGTGTGATCACAAGGGTAGGACGAACCATGGGCAAAAATCCTTGGCGGGTCAATAAAAAATCCACCTGCCGGAACGGTGGTTACCGGGCTGGGCCAGCGTGTATACTGCACCGACGCAACGCCCGGACGAAGTTGCTCCGGTCGGCTGAACCCGCTCCCGGGTATACGGGATTGCCAATCAAAATAACAGTTTCAATCGATTTATTCTGCGGGTCGTATCCGATTCCCTGAAGGAGTGATTCATGAAAAAAATCCTGCTGGCCAGTGCCCTGGCCGTATCCAGCCTCGTGCTTTCCGCCTTTGTGGTTGCCTCCCCCCGGGTCGCCGTGATGGACTTCGACAACCGCGCCGGTTATGGCGACTGGCGCATAGGGCGCGGGGCCGCCGATATCCTGACCACTGAGCTGGTCAAGAACACCAAGTTCCAGATGTTCGAACGCGATCGCCTCAACGCCGTGCTCAGCGAGCAGAACCTGGGCACCGCTGGCCTGGTGGACCCGGCCAGCGCCGCCAAGGTGGGCAAGCTCATCGGGGTGCAGTACATCATCACCGGCTCCGTGACTGAATACGGCGAAAGCAGCTCGGGCGTAGGCGCCAGCGGACTCTTCGAAGCCGGTAAAAAAGGCTACTTTGCCGGCGTGGATGTGCGCCTGGTCGACGTCAACACCGGCCGCATCCTGTTGGCGGAATCCGGCCAGGGCTTCAAGAATTCCACCAATGTCAGGGTCATGGGTATCGGTGGTGGCGAACGCTTCAACGAGAAGCATGCAACCGAGGCCATGCGCCTGGCGATCCGCGACATCGCCGACAAGATCGGCAAGGCCGACCTGGCCGGAGGACCCAGTGGCCCGGTCGAGATACTCATCGCCGATGTGGATGGCAGGACCATTACCCTGAACCAGGGTTCAGGCGCGGGGCTGGCCGTTGGCGATGTGCTCAACGTCAAGCGTCAAGGCAGGGTGATCAAGGACCCCTCCACCGGCGCGGTGATCCGCGTGACCTATGAAAACGTGGGCACCATCCGCCTGACCGAGGTGGCCGGCA
Source organism: uncultured Cellvibrionaceae bacterium (assembly GCA_964456865.1). Classification (GTDB taxonomy): domain Bacteria; phylum Pseudomonadota; class Gammaproteobacteria; order Pseudomonadales; family Cellvibrionaceae; genus Cellvibrio. Next base: position 7,516 of record CAYWCW010000027.1, on the reverse strand, counting down.
GCTACGCGGTGGGCAGTGTTGCAAGCGGCAGCGGCTTTTCCAGCGGCGACAAAGTGGAAAAGTAATGCTTCACCGGTAATCAATGGCCCGCAGCTGCGGGCCATTTTTTTATCGCGATGCCAATCCCGCCTCGAGACGCGACAAGGCTTCCTTCACACGGGCACGCTGGGTACCGATATTCATGCGCATGAAACCACTGCCCTCCTCACCAAACAGCCGCCCGGGGTTCAGGCCCAGACGGCAGCGCTGAACAAAGAAATCGCGCAGGGCGGTATCGCTCAATCCCAGCTCACGGCAATCCAGCCATACCAGATAAGTCCCCTCCGGTTCTATCCAGCGCAACTGCGGCAACCTTGACTGTACGGTGTCGCGCACAAGGTTTTTGTTGTCCAGTAAATAAGTGCGCAACGCATCCAGCCAGGCATCGCCACCCCGGTAGGCAGCCTCGCAGGCCAGAATGCTGAAAGGATTGTGGTTGCCAAGATGCGTGCGTGTAAAAACCTGCTGGATCAACCGGCGGTGCTCAGCGTTGGGTACGACCAAACTCGACAGGCCGAGGCCCGGAATATTGAATGTCTTGCTGGGTGCTATGGCCGTGATCAGGTGGCTGTGCAGGTAGTCCGCAAACTCCGCACCCAGGGTTGCCAGCAACTGATGATGGATACCCGGGTAAGTCAGGTCCGCATGTATATCATCGGAGACGATGATCAGATCGTGGCGGCGTGCGATGCACAATACCTGTTCCAGTTCTTCCTTACGCCAGACCCGACCCACGGGATTGTGTGGCGAACAGAGAAAAAGCAACCGGGCACCGGGCGCCAGTTGCTCCAGGTGCGCAAGATCCATTTCATAATGGCCCTGGTATTCGCGCAACGGGTTGAGCAGGAGCTTTCGTCGGGTTTGCGTAACGGCGGAAAAAAACGGAAAGTAGACGGGCGGCTGTACGATGATGCCCTCCCCTTCCCCGGCCAGCGCCTGGGCTATCGCATGCAGCGAGGGAACGACACCGGGGGCCATCATGATCCAATCGCGTTCCACCGTCCAATGGTAGCGGCGGGCAAACCAGTCGATGATGGCCTGGTACAGGCTCTCGGGATAAAAGCTGTAACCAAAAACGGGATGGGCCGCCCGGGCTTCAAGTGCCTCGCTGACACAGGGCGGCACCGCAAAATCCATGTCAGCCACCCACATCGGCAGGACATCGTCGGTACCGAAGTATTGACCGCGGCCATCCACTTTGGTTGACAGGCTGCCTTCGCGGTTGAGCGGTTGATCGAAGTCGAACACCATCAGGACACGCGCTCCCACACGGTAGCTTCCGACAGGCTGTGCTGGTATTTGCGCCGGGTTTCACGGATCACAAAGGGCACCTGCTGTGGATCAGCCAGCAACCGGAAGTCTGCGCCCAGAATCGCCTTGAGACCATCCAGGGTGGTGAAGTTCTCACCATCGCGCTTGAATCCGCCCAACCAGTCAGCGCGTGGTGTGTGATCCTCCAGCCAGGTATAAGGTGATGCCAGCAGCAATAAACCGCCGGGATTCAATCGGTCGCGCAGGCTGCGCAGGAATTTTTCCGGGTGGTAAAGCCTGTCGATCAGGTTGGCGGCCAGGATAAAATCGTAACCGCTGAACTGTGCCTTGAGATTGCAGGCATCTCCCTGGTAGAAGGTCACCCGGGAGGCCGTTTCCGCGAGGCCAAGCTCATCCAGGCGGCGGGTTTTATAGGTCACCAGTTCACCTTCTTCCGTCAGGGTGTAACGAAGATGGCCATCCTGCAACAGCTGTACGCCCTGCTGGATAAACCGCGCCGAAAAATCCACGCCGGTCACCGCATCAAAATATTTTGCCAGTTCGAAAGATGCGCGGCCCGATGCGCAACCGATATCCAGTGCCTGACGTTTGGGATTGTGATTGAGGAACGGCAGAGCCAGCTCCACCAGTGCCCTGGAAAAATTCGGCACACCAAAATAGGTGTCGCCGTAGTGAAATTCGGCGTACTCCGCCATGAGTTTATCGGTTTCGTATTGCGAATCAGGCACAGCGCGCGGCTCCTCTCCCACCAGGTAACGAAAACCTGCATGCTGAAAAAAATGGCGGCGAAAGGCGTAGCGGGCAGAACGCCGGCTTTCATTGCCACAGGAAATCCAGGAGCCACCCTTGATCAGGTTATGGCGCTGGTCAAACGTGGGGGTCGTAAAATCATCATAAAGCGGATGAACCTCGAAGCCCACCAAAGGATACATGGGTGTTTCTGTCCATTGCCAGACATTGCCGACCACATCATAAAACCCGCCCTGCGCAAAATGGTTGACTGGACAAGGTGATGCGCTGTGATCCAGGTGGAGATTGGCCTGTACAGGTGAGTCAGGCGGGACTTCCTGCACACCGGCGTGATCATAAAGCCGGTACCACTCCTCTTCTGTTGGCAGGCGTATGGGCAAACCTGTGACTGACTTTTTCCATTCGCAAAAGGCTTTGGCTTCGTGATAATTGACTTCCACCGGCCAATCCCAGGGCATGGGAATCTCGTCGGTCATCAAGCGCAAGCGCCAGCCATCCGCAGACCACACCCAGAAGCTCGGGTGCTGCGCCCGGGCGAAATCCCGCCACGACTTGCCTTCCGCCTGCCAGCATTCTTCCCGTTCATAACCACGCTCCTGTACGAACTCGAGAAATTCCGCATTGCTGACCAGGTAGCGACTGGCCTGAAATCCCGCGACGTCCGTTTCACGCGCGCCGTATTCATTGTCCCAGCCATAGTAGGCATCCTGGAACGGCTTTCCCAGGCTGACGTGTCCAGCAGGTACAGGCACGAGCTGGTTGATTGGCGCATCGCCGGTCAGGCTCCAGGGACGCCAGCGGGGGTGTGGCTTGACTCGCGCCAAGTGATGCTGGCGGATGAGCACAGAGGATGTTTCGAGATGTATCCGCTCATGTTCTATTCCCATGAGAAGCGCCCACCAGGGATGCTGCCAGTCAATCGGCGGCACCAGCGGTGTTTCATCGATGACCCGGAGGACCAATGCACGCACCTGATCGCGGTAGGCCTTGACCTCCGCCACCGGAGGCCAGGCGTAATGCGTATCATCCAGGTCATCCCAACTCATCTCATCCACGCCAACGGCAAACAGGGACTCGAAACGCGGATCGACGCGCGTGTCGATCAAGCGCGCAAGCATCAGCTTGTTGATAAAAAATGTCGCGGTATGGCCGTAGTAAAAAATCAGCGGATGGCGGAGGCTGATAGGTTTGGTGTAGAAGGCTTGATCATCGGCCAGGGTTTCGAACAAGGATTCGTAGGTATCAAAAGTGTCGACAAAATAATCGCGCACTCTTTTGCGTAGCGTCTCGGCATCCTGCGTGTGCAGGCAGGGAGTACGGGAAAATAGCATGGAGAGTCTCAATCCGCCTGCTGCCGGCCAACGAAATCTTTGGCAAACTGCCAGGCCACCCGGCCACTGCGGGCGCCGCGGGTCATGTGCCAGCGCAGTGCTTCCGGCTCGGTCGATGCAGTCCAGTGCCCACCCAGGGCTTCCACCCAATGGCGCGCGGCGGCCAGGTATTCATCCTGGTTGAAGGGATAGAAACTCAACCAGAGGCCGAAACGTTCCGATAAAGACACCTTTTCTTCGATGGCGTCGCCAGGGCGCAGCTCGCCGTCTTCATAGCTTACTTCCAGGTTTTCCCGCATGGATTGGGGCAGCAGGTGCCGGCGGTTGGACGTAGCGTAGAACAGCATATTGGCACTGGGTGTGGAAATAGAACCGTCCAATACGGATTTCAACGCCTTGTAGCTGATCTCGCCCTCTTCGAACGACAGGTCGTCGCAGAAGATGATGAACTTTTCCGGACGCTCGCCAACCAGTTCGACGATATCCGCCAGTGCCAGCAGATCCGTTTTATCGACTTCGATCAGCTTGAGTCCCTGGTCCTCGAATGCCTGCCAGGCCGCCTTGATCAGGGTCGACTTACCCGTGCCGCGGGCGCCCGTCAGCAACACATTGTTGGCCGGCCGCCCGGCAACAAACTGCGCGGTATTGCGGACGATCGCCTCTTTCTGCGCGTCGATGTTATGCAATGCGTCCAGGGTAATGCGGTGGGGATTGCGCACCGCCTGCAAGTAACCCCGCCCGGCCGCGGAGGCATGGGCGGGAAGGCGCCAGCGGAAAGCGGTGGCTGACCAATCGGGTGCCGGCGGCGCCACCGGTATCCAGGGTTCTATACGGTCAAGCAGGTGTTCGAGGCGGGCAACGATGTTATCCAATTTATCCACTATACAACCTAACCTTTTGAATCTACTGAATTTTGAAAAATCGAAAATCATACGTCCGGCCTCGTTACCGGGACCGATGCCTCAATTATGGCACCGACACCGGGCGGCGGCGACGTTTGGGTGAAAATCCGCATCTGCGCTATGCTTGCTGAAAAGGTTCAGCTAATTCCGTACCCGCATGGAGGGCGCATGTTTACATCTGATGAACTGCAAGCCGTCATCAAAACCCTGGCTCATCGCCGGGATTGGCTCGTCAAAAATCTGGATAACCCCGAACTCGTTCAGTCCCGCGCAAAAAACCAACTAACCCTCAAACATCTGGAAAGCGCCCTGTCCAAGCTGGAGCAATCCACTGGCGCCAGCACGCGCCCGGCTCCCAAGGAGGAAGGCAATGTGCCCTTGAAGCACCTGACTCCCGACAAAATCCGCGTACTCATCGTGGACGACGATAATTTTGTCACGTCATTGATCTCCACCTACCTGCTGCAAATGGGCATCAAAAAAATTGACATCGCAGAAGATGGATTACGCGCCATCAGCATGCTTTATGACGCCAAACACCTATACACGCTGGTGTTGTGCGACTGGAATATGCCCATCAAAACCGGATTGGATGTCCACAATGCCATGCGCGCCGCCGAGCGCTATGAGGATACCTGCTTCATGCTGGTCACTGGCGTTACCGAGGCCAAGCAGATCAGGACGGCTATCGAAGAAGGCGTGGATGATTACCTGATCAAGCCAATCGATCCGGTCACACTCAACAAGAAGATAATGCGGAACTTTCCCCTGGTACCCCTGGCAGATTTTTCAGGAGTTGGATGACGGGCGGGTATCAAATGCAATGTTGGGCAAACACCAGCGCGTCGTCATCGGTCCAGGCATCATCAGCCTTGAGCAGCATGAGGTCGCACCAGTTTTCACTGCCGGGCGTTTGCTCTTGCAGAAACGCGTCTATCTGCTCGGCGGAAACACCATGGTCTTCGGGAATGAGCCCGTGGGATAGCTGCTGCAACAAGGTTTGCAATTCCTCAGCGTTGAGCGGTTGCTGATGGAGTTGTGGCAGGGATGGAACGCCCAGGGATTGTTCCAACAGCTCCTGCTCAGCTGATGACTGATCAGCTGGCGCCGTTGATGCCGTGGTCTGGTAACCCTGAATCAACCACAAGCCGAGCACCAGGGTCAGCACGCTCAATATCAGCACGGCAACCAGCAAGCGATTGCTGCGCACAAACGATGTGACACTCATGCGGATATCCAGTCGGCGAGCTGCTCGGCGTAGTAGGTCAGGATCAGATCCGCGCCTGCCCGCTTGAAGGCCAGGAGGCTTTCGAGCACGATCGCACGCTCATCGATCACCCCTGCGGCGGCGGCGGCCTTGATCATGGCGTATTCCCCACTGACCTGGTACACCGCCAGGGGGCGATTGCTGTGGGCGCGAATAGCCGCCAGCACATCGAGATAAGCCAGGCCGGGTTTGACCATCAGGATATCCGCGCCTTCGGCTTCATCCTGGAGGGATTCCTCCAATGCCTCGCGGCCGTTAGCCGGGTCCATCTGGTAGGTGGCGCGGGTACCCTTGAAGTTCGAATCCACGGCATCGCGGAAGGGTCCGTAAAATGCCGAGGCGAATTTGGTGGAGTAGGACATGATGGGAATGTGGCCATAGCCTCCCTGGTCCAGCGCATGGCGCAGGGCACTGATCATTCCATCCTGCATGCCCGAGGGTGCGATCATGTCGACACCCGCCCTGGCGGCCACCAGCGCCTGGCGTTGCAGGTTGGCCAGGGTCGCGTCGTTGTCCACATCGGTGTGACCGGCACACTCATGGACCACGCCGCAATGCCCGTGATCGGTGTACTCGCAGAAGCAGTTGTCGCTGATGACCAGCATGTCCGGCTGCGCCGCCTTGGCGGTGCGGATCATGCGCGCCATGAGTCCCTGGTCATTCCAGGTATCGCTGCCAGTGCCGTCCTTGTGACTGGATACACCGAACAGGATCACGGCACGCACACCTTTGCCCCAGGCGTGCCGGATCCTGTCGGCCAGCTGGTTTTCCGGGTAGCGGAACACGCCGGGCATGCTGGTGACGGCAACAGGTGAATCCATGCCCTCTTCCACAAACAGCGGAAGCACGACATCGCTCATGCGCAGATGATTCTCGCGCACCAGTTCGCGCAGGACGGGTGTCCGCCGCAAGCGGCGGAAGCGAAAATCAGGCGGAGTCAGGGAGAGGCTCATATCAGTATCCATCGGGTTGATCAGGCTTGCAGGGCCCCTTCGTGGCTCCATTCGCAACGCACTCGCATATTGCCGGAACCGGGCTTGTGGCCGGAGCCGCCGGCTTCCCAGATGAACGTATGGGTGCCGGACAATTCCGTTTCCAGATGCACTGTGGCGGAAATCCAGTACATCTTGCTCAGCAGCGATTCGAACTGGGCGATCCACTGGTCCCACTCGTATTCAACAGCCTTGTAGGATGCACCGAAGTGCATGACTTCCGTCTGGTAATTGGTATTGGGAGAATCGATCAGCGGGATGGCGAACATTTCCTGCGACAGAAATGGCCATTCATCGGCATGGGGCAAGGACAGCATGGCCTCGCGGTTGGCGCGAATCCGCTCTGACTCACGCAGGGAAGGCAAGCTGTCTTTGATACAACCGTAGACGATGGATTCCTGATCCATAGAGGCTCCGAATACTTATGTTTGTTGTCAGAATGGCCACCACCAGCTGCGCTGCAAACGCCGTTCACACCGGGGCAATTGCGCGGCGTACTGATCGGCGCGGCTGGCCACTTGCCGCGCCGTGGATATCAACCAGGCCTTGTTTCTGTAGGTGCCGCGATTATAACCTCCATGGCCCTCGTGATAGGCAAGATAAAGGTTATGGGCATCCTGTGGTTGGATATTACTCCGCCGCAGGCTTTGGCGGTTGTACCAGCCCACAAAATCCACTGCATCCCTGAACCTGTCGCGCCTGCCCCAGCGGTTGCCGGTGGCGCGCTGGTATTCATTCCAGGTTTCCGTCTTGACCTGGGCAAACCCAAAGGCATTGCTTTTGCGCGGACCGGGAATGAAGCCCAGGATACGGGTACGCTTGGGGCGCGCGTTGTGCACAAAGCCGGACTCCTGATAGAGGATCGACATCATCACCGGAACACTCGATCCCCACTTTTTCTCGGCGCGCTTGGCCTGAGAATACCACTCGTGCCTGTCATCAAAGATATCGCAGATATTGCTG
>CAYWCW010000026.1:0-57163 GCA_964456865.1 uncultured Cellvibrionaceae bacterium | reverse complement strand
GAGGGACGCACGCCTGCGTGCTCGTTACCGCCCATTCGGGCGTTGTCTCCGCAAGACTCCGACTCGGCCACTCGGACACCTCACCAGATAAAAACTCTGCGTTTTCCCACCCCTGTACTACCCGGATGGACGCACACCTGCGTGTCCATTGCCAGCCTCAAAGGGCCGGTTCGCGAAGGGGCGCCAATTTACACAAAAGGACTGTTAAACGCAATCGCCTTTCTCGGGCCATGGGCTAAAAAATGCCTGGGCATCCAGCGATGGTGGCGCAGCCGGCCAGGCAGCCAGATTCCCGATATAAAGGTAGCCCACCAGCTGCTCTTTATCCCTGAGCCCCAATGCCTTGAGGACATAAGGATGGTAAGCCATCTCGCCCGTGCGCCATATGGCACCCAGGCCGAGCGCATGGGCGGCATTGAGCATATTCTGGGCCGCGCCGGCAGCCGACAGGAGTTGCTCGAGCTCCGGAACCTTGGGATGTGCCTGGCAGCTGGCAATCACCGCCACAATCAATGGTGCCCGCAAAGGCATGCCGCGGTAGCGCTCGAGTGCGCTGTCACTGATATCCGGCTGGTCCAGGCGGGCGGCCTCGGCAAAGAGATTACCCAGGGCAGACAACCCATCGCCCTCGATAACCAGAAAGCGCCAGGGACGCAGGTGCCCGTGATCGGCGGCGCGCAACGCCGCGGCAAACAGCTGACGCCGTTGTGCCTCGTCGGGTGCCGGAGGGGTCAACTTGCCGCTGGACACGCGGGATAAAAGACTGTCGATTGCATTCATCATCAAAACCCGTCAAACCTCAGGAAGCCGGAATTATAGCCCGGTGTCTCCCATGGCGGTTAATTCGCGCTTGAACAACGCCTGTACCATAATCAAGGCACGGATAGGCACGAACTTCCGGGACAGTGGCATGGCACGAGCGCCACATGGCCACCGGATTTTCAGGCGGGTCGAAACACAGAGATGCAGATTCCTGATTACATGGTTTTCCTCGCTATCGAGGCCTGCGTGATACTGATGCTGATCAGTGTCCTTCTGTCCTGGCATACCTACCGGCAGCGCCAGCTGATTCGCCGCCAGCAGGAAAAGCTGCGCGCAGTGATTCTTGAACTCAGGCAATTGCGGTCACCGCCGATGCCTGAAACGTCGGGTACCAGCTACAAGACCTACCTCCACGCGCAACAGATCGCAACCCGCAACCGCTTTGCCGGCATAGTGCCCGATACCGATATACACAAGGCGCTGACTGCCGATCTGCCCCCGGAGCACAAAGCCCTGGCGCTGCGGCAGCGACTTTTGCAACTGGAAGAGGCAGCCACTGAACGGGGTGATGGTCCTCTGCAAATTGATTGGGTACATCTGGAAACCGGCCTGGCACGTCTTCTGGACGATCTCACGGCAACTTCTCCGAGTCTCAGGGATGAGCTGGCCATGTGCAGGAAACGCATCGGGAATCTGGAAAAATTCAAGCAGCTGTTTTTTGAATTGGAACCTCAATGGCAGAAAGCGCAACAGCAGGCACAAGTCTTTTATGGCCAGTTGTCAGGCATGGCGCAATCTGTGGAAAACAACGGGCAACTCTTAGAGATTCTGGATAACTACCATAATCTGTATCGGGACATATACCGGGACTTCACGGATAGCAGTCATCACCTCGAGGAACTTACCGGGGACAAAGACGGGAGCGAAATCGGTGGTATTCCCCTGATACCCGCAGACTCCCGTACCGATGAGGAAATCATCAGGTTGCGGAATGTCGCAGCAGACCAGCACCAGATCATCTCACAGCTGCAACGCAAGCTGGATGATACGGTCTCAATCGAGGCCAAAGATGTGGTCATCAACGAGCTCCAGCAACAGTTTCAGCGGCAGATACGCTTTATGCGGGAATCGGAAACCTGCATCAAGCTGCTTGAAGATGAACTGACTCGCACCAATGAAAAACTCCAGCATACGACGAAAGCCTTGAAGGCACTGGAAAAGGAGAATGCAGTGCTCAAAGGTGAGTCTGGACAGGCCACCCTCGAGGATCACACGGAGGCATTGAAAGATATCAAAGCCCAATACCTGGCCCTGCAACAGGAATACGTAAACCTGGAAGAAAAGTATCTGACCTCGAAACACAAATCCTGACCGGCATTTTGCGGAAATGGCGGCCATGGACAAGCCAGTAAAAAAACCGTCTAATAGGGTCCCGGTGGAAGATACCAACCGGGCACCGGAAGGACATTTCACTGACTGCGGAATAAACACAGGGTTTTTATAACATAATGATCAATAAAGCACCCTCTCCTGAACTCCAGGCCGAATCACCACTGCAGCAGTATTATTTCCGGGCGATCGTCTGTTTTGCGGCGGCGGGTACCCTGGCATCCTTCATCAATTGGGACGATATCTCCTACCTGCTGTTGGGCGCGATCGTCTTCATGCTGTTCTACGCTTATGCCACCTATCATTTTACCCATAAGCTGAGCAGCGATTCCCTGGTCAAGGCTACCCGCTGGCTGTCATTCTGCGATGCCGCCCTGATCGGCATCGTCCTCAGCCTGACGCACTTCAGTATCCTGCCCTGCATCATGTTCCTGACCATGATCCAGTTCAACGCCCTGCTCAACGGCGGCATACGCAAGTTGCTGGAAGACAATGCCGCCTTTGGCCTGGGAGTCCTGATCAGCCTGGTCCTGCACCGCCCCCAGTTGATGCTCAGTGGCAGTATCGAGATCAGTGCCGCCAGCCTCATCGGTATCATCACCTATTTTTTGATTTACGCCATCTACATGCATCAGCGCTTCCGCAAGCTCGCCCTGAGCCAGCAGCAGCTCGAGAACGAGCAGAAATGGCATAAGATCCGTGCCTACAAGCTGTCCCGCTATCTGCCGCCTACGGTCTGGAAGGCGATCAATCAGGGCAAGGACGAAACACTGCAAGCTGAACGCAAGAAAATCACGGTATTCTTCTCTGACATCAAGGATTTCAGCCAGCTTTCCGAAGAAATGGAAGCTGAAGCGCTGACCGAGTTGCTGAATCACTACCTGACGGAAATGTCAAAAATCGTGACCCAGCACGGCGGTACCGTCGACAAATTCATGGGTGACGCCATCATGGTTTTCTTCGGCGATACCAACAGCCAGGGTGTCAAGGCCGACTGCCTGCGATGTGTCTCCATGGCCATCGCCATGAAAAAACGCATGAAATCCCTGCAACAGGAATGGTTCAGCCAGGGCATCAAGAAGCCCCTGCAAATCCGCATGGGTATCAACACCGGTTACTGCACTGTCGGCACCTTCGGTACATCCAGCCACCTGGATTACACGGTGCTGGGCACCCAGGTCAACCTGGCCAGCCGCCTCGAATCAGCCGCTGACCCGGACGAAATCCTGATCTCCCACGAAACCTGGTCACTGGTGAAAGAGTCGATCATGTGCCGCGACAAGGGCGAGATTCATGTCAAAGGCTTCGCGCTGCCGGTCAAGGTCTATCAGGTTGTGGATTTCCGCAAGGAGCTCGGCAAGAACCAGACCTACTTCGAAGAGCGTTCCGAAGGCTTTTCCATGCACCTGGACCTGGACAAGGTCCGCAATTACGACAAGGAAAAAGTCGTCGAAGCACTGGAACGCGCCGCCGCCAAACTACGTGACAAGGTCATTGTCTGACGAGCCTGATGACTGGTGGTTTCGCCCCGGCATCGGTCGCGCGGAAGGGATTGATATCCAGGCCGCCGCGCCGTGTGTAACGGGCATAGACACTGAGGAACGCGGGCTCACACACTCTCATCAAATCCGAGAATATCCGCTCCACGCACTGCTCGTGAAAATCCTGGTGTTCACGAAAGGACACTATATAAGCCAGCAGGCTCTCATGGTCTATGGGCTTGCCACGGTAGTGGATTATCAGGGTAGCCCAATCCGGTTGGCCGGTGACGGGGCAATTGGTTTTCAGCAAATCTGAGTACAACTGTTCCTCCACCTCCCCACCGGATTGACAACGCAGCAACCCGGGCTCGGGATGATACACAACCCGGGACAGGGACAGGTCGTCAAGACAGATGCCATCCAACACCTGGATTCCCCGTTGTGCAAAGCTCGCGGGACTGTGGAGGCTGACCTCGACTGGCGCACCGGCGCAGTTGCTGAGGTCCCGTGCCAGGGTTGCCTCCACCAGGTCCAGGGACTCGAATTCACTTTGATTGAACGAGTTGAGATACAGCTTGAAGGATTTTGATTCCACAATGGCATCACTGTCGCAGGGGAAGATGAACTCCCCTACCGCCACGCGGGGCTTGCCACCGGGCTCCAGCCAGGAAATTTCATAACCGGTCCAGATATCCACGCCATAAAAAGCCACACCTGGCGGCAAGGCACTGCGTCCCTCCTGGCGTTTGATGGGAAACAACAACGCCGGCGTGTAACGGCTGACATAATCCGTCTGGCGGCCGAGAGGGCCGTGATTACTTTCTGAGGCCATAAATCACCTAGGCACGAAGGCGCTTGCCATGCTTCAGCAAATGCAGCGCAACAATAAACAAAGCGGCAGTCGCCACACCCAGCCCCACAAAAGCCCAGAGCACATTCGCGTCTGTCACCCCCAGCATCCCATAGCGGAACGCATTGACCATATGGAAAATGGGGTTGGCATGGGACAGTGTCTGCCAGGGCTCCGGCAGAAGACTGACCGAATAAAACACACCGCCAAAATAGGTCAGTGGTGTCAGGATAAACGTGGGCACGATCGAAATATCGTCAAAACTGTTGGCATACACCGCATTGATCAATCCGGCAAGGGAAAACAATACCGCTGTCAGGAACACAAAAGCCAGGGTAATCCCGAGATGATGCAGTGGCAGGTGAGTGAATACCAATGCCAGCAGAGTTACCAGCACACCCACCACCAGGGCACGCGCCACGCCACCGGCAACATACCCCAGGATGATGACATAGTGCGGCACAGGGGAGACCAGCAGTTCCTCGATGCTGCGCTGGAATTTGGCGCTGAAAAATGACGACACGACATTGGAATAGGCGTTGGTCAGCACGGCCATCATGATCAATCCCGGCGCCACGAACTGTGCGTAGTCAACACCGTTCATCTCACCGATGCGACTGCCGATCAGCTTGCCGAAGATCACGAAGTAAAGCGTCATGGTGATCACCGGCGGCAGCAGCGTCTGCAACCAGATGCGGGTAAAACGCTTGATTTCCTTGCGCAGGATACTGTTGAAGGCAATCCACTGTTGTGCGGGACTCATGAACGGACGTCCTCCGCATGCCGGTGATGATTGACCATGGAGACAAACAGCTCCTCGAGTCGGTTGGCCTTGTTGCGCATGCTGACGACCTGGATACCCTGGGCGGCGAGTTCAGCGAACACCGGATTCAGTACCTGCCCCCGGGTGATGGCCAGTTCCAGCGACTGATCATCCCGGCGGGTAAGCTCATAGCCCGGCAGCCGGGGCAATTCAGTCAAGGGAGCCGCCAAGTCGAGAATGAAGACCTCACGATTCAGCTGTTGCAGCAGTTGACGCACACTGGTGTTCTGGATGATGCGTCCGTGATCGATGATGGCCACGTGCCGGCAAAGGCTCTCAGCCTCTTCGAGATAATGGGTGGTGAGGATGATTGTGGTCCCCTCGCGGTTGATATCGCGCAGGAAGTCCCACATGGACCGGCGCAGTTCTATATCCACGCCCGCGGTGGGCTCGTCCAGAATCAATAACCGCGGATCGTGGACCAGTGCGCGGGCAATCATCAATCGGCGTTTCATCCCGCCGGAGAGCATGCGCGCCTGCGTATGGCGCTTGTCCCAGAGGGAAAGCCGTTCCAGCAGCATGCGGGTACGCGCCGTGGCCTCCGCCCGGGGCATGCCGTAGTAGCCCGCCTGTTGCAGCACGATGTCTTCGACTTTCTCGAATACGCCGAAATTGAATTCCTGGGGAACCACGCCGATCAGCTGCTTGGCCCGCGAAAAATCCTCGTCGATATCCGTATCGAAAATCCGCACGCGGCCGGACGTTTTGCGTACCAGCGAACTGATGATGCCAATCAGCGTGGATTTGCCCGCGCCGTTGGGACCGAGAATGGCAAAAAAGTCACCGGGACCAACCTCCAGGCTGACGCCTTTGAGGGCTTCGAGTCCTGAATCGTAAACCTTGTGGAGCTGTTCGACGGCAAGTGCGCTGGGCATGGATAAACCTGGTTGCGTGATCCGGGCATCGGGGGTGGGGATGATAAATGGACAAAGACAATCGGGAAAGCCGCTTTATACCCAAACCATCACTAGGCCTTATGGGCGACATCCCGCCGGCCACCGGCCGTCACCACGCGATTACGCCCATCCGCCTTGGCCTGGTAGAGGGCGCCATCGGCAAGCCCGATGATGGTTTCCCAGTCGTCACCCTGATCAGGGTAGGCTGAAACACCGAAGGATGCGGTCACCGAGGGCAGCCGGCGGCCCTGAAAATCCAGCACGAGGCGCGACAGGCTGCCGCGTATCTGCTCCGCTTTTTGCGCTGCCTGTTCAACATCGGCACCGGGCAGCAACAACAGGAACTCCTCGCCACCGTAGCGGCAACCAATGTCCTCGCCGCGCAGCGACTGGAGGACAAAGCCCGCGAATTCCTTGAGCAGCAGATCGCCAGCCTGGTGGCCGTATTCATCGTTGAAGCGTTTGAAATGGTCTATATCAAGCATGACAAAGCCCAGGGAATTCCCGCTGCGCCGGGCGCGCAATATTTCCCGCTCGACACTCTCCTCCAGGTAGCGGCGGTTGAACAGGCCGGTCAGCGGATCCCGCACACTTTGCCGATGCAATGCCTCCCGCAGGATGATGCCGGCCAGCGCCGAGGCCGTATGGGTCGCCAGCAGTTCCGCCAACCGCTGGGCATCGGGCAGTTGATCCGCATCGGCAATGCGTATATGGAGCATGGCCACGATATCGCTCTGCGCGATCAGCGGAACGCACAGGCTGTTGGCGACGCCGGCCTCCAGGTGATCGCATGGCATGCCGCTGAGCGCCGTGCCCTGGGTATGGGGGCGGCCAAGGCGAAGGCTCCAGCAATCCTGGGGTTTGATGGGGTCCACCAGGGCGGGTTCACTCTCCCCTTCCCCCCAGGAAACCATGAGGGACAGCAGGTTGCGGGACGCATGCATCAGATATAACCCACCGCTCGCGCGGGGGAACAGCAGGGCGAGGAAATGGCGCAGTACCTCGGCGGTTTCTTCGCGGGTCTGGCAGGATTGCAGGCTGCTGGTCAGTTGATTGATGATGGTAACTTCATGGGTATGGCGGCGCAGCTGCATCACCAGTTGTGCGTTGCGCTTCAACTCGCGCCGGGCCACCGCGAAGGCGCCACCGAGCAGCAAGAGGTTGAGCAGTATCCCGGTACCCAGCAGGTAGCCGAGCCGCTGGGCATGGAGGGTCGATATCTCTTCCTGCTGGTGCAGCCGCGCCGACTCGGACGCGTGAAGGGCATCGACCGTCGCCTTGACGGCATCCGTCAGCTGCTTGCCCGAGCCCTCCCCTATGATTTGCGCCGCAATCTCGGCGCCCTGGTCGCGGCGGGCGGCAGCGAGTGAATTCATCTGTTCCTTGCGGCGCAATACCTGGCTGGAAAGATCACGCCCCAGCGCCGCGTCGTCGTCGCTGGCAAAGTCGAGGTTTTCGAGGTTGACCAGATGCTCGTCGAGCAGTTGGTGCAGGATATCGAGTTCCCCCTCGAAGAGACTGGAGCCGCTGGCGGCAAAGGCGCGGTGACTGGATTCGGCCCGATACAACGCCGTGGTGAGGGATGTGATGGTTTGCAGGCGCCCGGCGCTCTCCTTGGCCAAGGCGCGGTAGTCACGCTCGATGCGGAGGTTGACGGTGATCATCACCGCCAGGATGATGGAAATCAGAGCGGCGGCCGTGAAGATAAGCAGCAGGTTCCGTTGCAGTTTGGGCATGGGCCGACTACCAGGGAGGCAGGGTACAGTGCCCAGAAGTATGGCACCTGTCCCGGGGTTTGTCCCGGCGCGGCGCGCCATTCGTGCGGCCTGGTGCTCGAATGGCGCAAAAGTCATCTTTTCAAGGCGCCGGACATGGCAGCGCTGCTATGCTGAATGGCAGCCTGACTGCATCAACATTGCAGATATGGTAAGGTTTAACACGTCTTACTGCGCGCGGACATCCTGGATGAAGCCGGGCCATCCGCCACGCAGAGTTGCCCCGGAGGATGCCGCACATGAAGTGCCCACCCATATTGGTCTCGGAAAAGGAAAGGCTCAAAGCCCTGTCCACCTACGGACTCGGCAGTGACCGTCCCCTACCCAGCCTGGACCCCGTAGTCCAGATCGCCGTACAGATGTTCGGCATGCCTGTGGCAGCCGTCAACATGATCGGCAACGACCATGTTTTCCTCGCGGCCAGTATCGGCCTGGAGGGAGCGGAAGTCGACCTGCGCCGCGATGTGTCCTTTTGCGCCCACGCCATTGCTCAAGATGATGTCATGGTCATCCCCGATACCACACAGGATGAACGATTCCATGACAATCCCCTGGTCACCGGCTCGGCCAACCTGCGCTTCTATGCCGGTGTTCCCCTGCTCTCGCCTGAAGGACATGCCCTGGGCGCGTTGTGTGTGATCGATGGCAAACCACGTCACGACTTTTCCCGGGAAGACTGCCTGAAACTGCGTGAACTCGCCAAGATGGCCGCCGACCGCCTGGAACTGCGCCGCATCGAAATCTCCACCGAGCAAGCCAGACGACCCTTCGAGGAATTCGCCAAAAACTCTCCCACCGCCGTGGTATGGTTCGACGAGCAGGGATACATTGTTGCCTGGAATGACGCCGCCGCCGTGCTCTATGGTTACGAGCTGTCAGAAGGCGCGGGCCGATCCGTCGAGACACTGGTATCCAGCCGCGACCAGCCCCTGGTCCGCGATCTTATCGCGCGCGCCGCTGCGGCGGGCACCATGGACGGGCTGACCATGCCCAAAGGCATCCAGGGACTGCGCAAGGACGGCACGGAATTCCTGCTCGGCCTCTCCCTGTTCTGCTGGCGGGAACGAGGCTACCTCACATTCAACGCCCACCTGCAAGACCTGACGGCCCGCCGGCGCAAGGCCGAGGAACTCCATCGGCTGGCAAACACCGATATCCTCACCGGCCTGGCTAACCGTGTAAGCCTGTACCGCCGCGCCGAGGAAACCCTGTTGCGCCCTTCCCCGATAGCCGTGTTGATGATCGATCTCGACGGCTTCAAGGACGTGAATGACACGCTGGGCCACAGTGTGGGCGATACGATCCTGCAGGAAGTCGCCCACCGGCTCAAACAGGTCACCAAACCGCAGGACACCGTCGCCAGGATCGGCGGCGACGAGTTTGCCATTCTGCTTCCAGAGGTCGCCAATCCGGAGCAGGCTTCTGACCTGGCCCGCATCACCATCACCCGGATCGCTGAACCCATTGTGATCGATGGGCATGAAGTGCGCGTGGCCGCCAGTTGCGGCGTCGCCGTTGCACCCCTGCATGCGCAGGAAGCCCTCGAACTGATCGGCAATGCCGACCTCGCCCTGTTCAAGGCAAAGCACCTCGGCCGGGGACAGACGTTCGTGTTTGTGACCGCACTCCGCATGGAAGCCGCTGCCCGGCGCCTATACAACATCGAACTTCACCGGGCGGTCAACGATGGTGAATTCGTGCTCTTTTACCAGCCGCAGATCTGTCTGGCGGATGGCTCATTGACCGGCGCGGAAGCCCTTATCCGCTGGCGGCACCCGGAACGCGGCCTGCTCTCTCCGGCCGCCTTTCTGCCAGCATTGGAAGGCGGGCCCCTTGCCGCTGTCGTAGGTTCCTGGGTGCTGGATGAAGCCTGCGCCCAGGCGGCGCTCTGGCGCAGGTGCGGTGCCGATGGTTTCCGGATGGGGGTCAATCTGTTCGGTGCGCAATTCCGTGTCAACGATATCGTCGCAGAGGTTGCGTCGGCATTGGAACGGCATGGCCTGCCGCCCCAGGCACTGGAGCTGGAAATCACCGAGAACATTGTGCTCGACTACGACGACGTGATACTGGATGCTCTGCAAGGCCTGCGGGCACTCGGGGTCGGTATCGCCTTCGATGACTTCGGAACCGGCTATGCCTCATTGAGCCTGCTCAAACAATACCCGCTGAGCCGCATCAAGATCGACCGCTCCTTTGTGCAGAACCTGCACGAATCACCCCGCGATGCCTCTGTGGTCCGCGCCATCCTCGACATGGCCCGCAGCTTCGGCCTAGAAACCATTGCTGAAGGCGTGGAGAAAGACGCGCAATACAAACGCCTGCGCGACTTTGGTTGCGAAGAAGGACAGGGTTACCTGTTTGGCAGGCCGGTCTCTGCCGTAGAGTTCGCCGAACTTTTCGGTATCGAGGTACCAGCACGCACAACCGCCCTGGCGGGCTAGCGGAAGTCATCACACCATCAAAAAAATCGCATCAGCAATAAAAAATTTCCGGGAGAAATTTTCAACGTCGCATCAGTGACGGCCCACAGGGTGGCGGCCAGGGATGGCACGCCATAAAAAAAGGCCTGGAAAATCTTCCAGGCCTTTTTTTACCACTCACACAAGGTGATCAATAGTGCAGCCGCACACCCACACCCCACCAGCGTGGTGCGTTGCCGCGTGCGCCATCGGCACCTCTGTGCTGGATGCTCTGCTCGTCCAGCAGGTTGTTGACCCTGGCATAGATCTCACTGGTCTCGGATAGCTGCCAGGACACATTGACATCCACGGTAAACAGATCTTCCGTTTTCAGGTAAGTATTATCAACACCGGCACGACCCGCGGTATTGGTGGTGTAGGTACCATCGGTATAGTTGAGTGCGATATAGGATTTCCAGCGGTTGCCGGATTCCCAGCCCAACTGGATGGCCGCGATGTGATCCGGGGTATATTCAATCACATCGCCCTTCCTGACACCCGTGGGCAAATCGGAGCTGCCTTTGTATTCGCCGTCGGTAAAGGTGTAGGCCACACGCAGCGGCAGGCTGGTATCACCGGATTGGTACAGTGTGGCGGACAACCCGAACTCCAGTCCCAGCACTTCCTTGGCACCGGTTTGCTGAGTACTGCCGTCCACGATGGGCGCACCACCGCTGACCGGGTTGGTGCAGGGGTCGGCGAACAGGCATTGGCGAATGGTCGTGTCGTAATCGCTGTAGAAAGCGATGGCATCGATGCCCAATTGACCATCGGCGCTGCGATAACGCACACCCGCTTCAAAGTTCAGGCTTTCTTCACCCTTGGTGCCCTGCCCCGCACTGGCACCCGGTGGAGCAAAACCCTGATGCACGCCACTGATCAACGTCCATTCATCGGTAAGCGCATAGTTGGCTCCCAGCCCCACGGTGGTTTTGCTCAGGCTGTTGCTGTTGGCAGCCGTGACATTTGCGAGGTTGCCTTTGGATTCGATATCCTCATACCGCAATGCGGGCAAGAATGTCCAGTTACCGATACTGATGCGATCCAGTACCCAGGCCGACCAGGCTTTGGCTTCGCCCTCGCTGGGCGTGCCGGCATCGGTGCGCACATGCACCAGACTGCCATTGATCTGCTGGTAGATACTGTTGGAAATGCCTTTTACGGCGTTGCCGGTAAGGTCCTCATGGCGGCGCACACCCACAACCAGATCATGAACGACATCGCCGGTGGCGAAAAGCTTGCTGAGTTCTACCTGGGCGCCGCGCGCTTCAAACTCCTGGTGATTGTGGCCGTAACGCACACCATTGGCATGAGTGGTGTCATGGGTACCCTGCAATATGCCATTCAACAGCTCGGCACTGTTGTGTGCATTGGTGCCTTCCGTACCGTTATTGATGATATTGGCAATACTGCCCAGGTTGATGCCGTTGATCTGATTCAACCGGTTATAGAACCGATAGGTATCACCCCAGTAGGCTGTGGATGTCAAACGTGTGTTGTCATCGAAGAAAAACTGGTGCTGCACGCTGGCGCTCTTGCGGCCGCGATCCATGCGCTCCAGTTCGCTCAGGCCGTAGCGGCGATTGGAGTCCTTCTGAAAATCGGCATCTGTCAATCCCAGGTAGCTGACATCGGCATATTCCTCGTCGTATTGCACTTTGATATCCAGCTGTTGCCGATAGGCGGCATCCTCGGCACTGCGCCAGCGCAGTTTCCCCACATATTCATCGATATCGTTACCGGCAGTCAGCTTGGAACGATCAATGGACTGGAAGCCATCACTCTCGGTCTGGTAGGTCTCCAGCAAAAAGCCCCATTGCCCCTGGGTAGCACCGTAGTGCGCATGCAATTTACGCGTATTGAAGTCCGACAACTCGACATTCAAGGTACCGCCTTGTGTTTCCGGGATGGCAGTGGAAATCAGGTTGATGACGCCAGCGGTGGTTTGCGGACCATAACGCAGGATTTCCGGGCCCTTGAGCACTTCAATCTTTTGCATACGGCCGACAACAGGGAAAAAGTAGGCAGACGTGTTGGCATACACCGACATGGATGCCGGCACACCGTCTTCAAGGATGGAAATCTTGTCGCTGCGACCCGCAGACGAGGCGCGAATACCGATGCGGGGATAAGTACCCAGGCCATCTTCCTCGCGCACATAGACGCCCGGTATGCTGCGCAAGATATTATTGATGTTGGTGTGCTCGAATTTTTGCAGTTCAGTCTCGTCGAGTACAAAGGCTGAGCCGGTAATCCCCTGGGGATCGATAGCCTCGCCGATCACCGTAACAGTCTCCAGCGAGGGGGCTTGCTTGCCGGTTTTGCCGGATGAGGAAGCGGTTTCCGTATTGGCCAGGGCCTGGGAGGCAAAAGCGATGCTCAATGCGAGCAATGACAGTTGCATGCCTGACGTGTGTGTGCCTTTTTTGTATGAGCTGTTCATGTTGTGCCCTTGTTGATGTTGAATGGTAGAACGCCTTCTTGCCTTTTCCTGGCCATTGCTCCGATTACTCCATTTTTTGAGGATCAAGCCTTGCTTGCGGGGCAGTGATTGCGGCAGAATCGGGTGCTAAGGCTAATAAGAATTGTTAGCTTTATTATTGTAATCACTGAATTGTCCTTTTTTTGTACGAGAACCCGGAGTGAACTCTTATGAGGCTGTTGATTGTTGAAGATAATCGCCAGCTGGTATCCCATTTATTCGCGTATTTCGAAGAGCGGGGATATGTTCTCGATGCAGCTCCGGATGGGGTGGTGGGTAAATGGCTGGCAACCACGCAAACCTACGATGCGATCATCGTGGACTGGAATCTGCCGCGTCTCAACGGCCGCGATTTGATATCCAGCCTGCGCAAGGAATCGGCAAGCACTGTCCCGATCATCATGTTGACAGCGCGTGATGACCTGTCCGACAAAGTCACCGGATTCAAATCCGGCGCGGATGATTACCTGACTAAACCCTTTGAGTTCCTCGAACTTGAAGTGCGCCTGGAGGCCCTGATGGCCCGCCGTCACCGGCAGACTTATCAGCCAGTGCTGGAGATAGCGGACTTACGCTTTGATCTGAATACCATGGTGGTGTCCCGTGCCGGCCAGGAAATCACACTCTATCCCTCCCACAAAACCCTGCTGCGCACCTTGATGGAGGCCAGCCCGGCGGTTGTCAGCCATCGTCAGCTGGAGGAAACCATGTGGGGGGAGGCACCGCCGGAAAGCGACCGGCTGCGCGCCTATCTTCATGAGTTGCGGCGCAAGGTCGACGCTCCCTTTACCGAAAAACTGATCCATACCCTGCCGCGCATCGGCTATCGCCTGGCTGCCGCATGAAAAAGCCGTTCCTGTCCCGCCTGAAAAAACGCTGGAGCCTGCGCACCCGGATCATGGTGGGCCTGGTTTGCTATCTGGTGCTGTTGACATTGGGTGTTCTCGCCAACGATTTCGTGGTCAATGAAAGGGCCGAGGCCATGGTGTGGGACTCGCTGCTCAACGCCGAGTTGGACCATTTTATCCGCCGCCGGCAAGAGACCCCTGATTACCAATGGCCGGAAACCGAAACATTAAACGTATTCATCGTGAATGAAAAAAATCCACTTCATCACGAACTGCTGGGTTTATCGCCGGGATTGCACGATGAAATCATGGTCAATGGCCGCGAAAAAGTCCTGTTGATCAGGGACAGCGGAACAGAAAAGCTGGTGATCTCACTGGACATCGACGAACTGGAGGGCAACGAGGCAAATCTGCGCTACACCATTTTTATATCGGCGGCGATTGTCAGCATACTGCTGATCATGATGGCGGCCTGGGGTGTGCACTGGCTGATGCGGCCGATCTCGGATCTGGCAGCGCGTATTGCACAACTGCGTCCTGAAAAAAGCCGGCAGAGAATCCACCTGCCCCAACACTCCAGCGCCGACCTGGAAGTCATCGTGGACTCGATGAACGACTATATTGAGCGCAACGAGCGCTTTGTGGAGCGCGAGCGCGACTTCATCAATATGGTCAGCCACGAATTGCGTACACCCATGACGGTGATGGCGGGTGCGCTCCAGTTTTCACTGCACGATACGGATACCTCCCCCGACGTGCGGGCCCGGTTGCAGGATGTCAAACGCACACTCGATGACATGAGTGAAATGGTGGCCCTCTTGCTGGTATTGGCCAAGGACCCCGCCCGCCTGGATGAAACCAGTGAAATGATTTTTTTACACCAGTTGTTGCCGGAGATCATGCGCGACTATTCCGCCATGGCCGATGCCAAGCAACTGACACTGGAAATCACCGCATTGCCTGAAGTGGAAATTCATGCCCCCTTGCTGATGGTCAAATGTGCAATTGGCAATCTATTGCGCAACGCTATTGAAAACTCCTATCAGGGCATGATCCGGCTATCACTGGACCCCCATGCCTGCCTTACCATCAGCAACAAGCCCGAGGGTATATCACCGGAAGAGATCAGCCGCATTTATACCCGCCATGCCCGCGAACCCCAACGCAGGGGCGGCGGCATAGGCCTGGACCTGATTTTTCGCTTGTGCGCCCACTGCCGCTGGCAACTGGCGTTTTCCCCTTCTGAAGAACACTTCAATGTAAACCTGACCTTCCCGTCCACCAGCCTGTAAATAGAATCCCGCAAGCCGCGGGTTCAATCACCAGCGGCTATTCACGAAAAGCATTTACGTCAGCCATGAGCAATCAACGGCGAGTGACAAGCAAAGATACCCACCCCATAAAGCCACAACACCCGGCATTAAATATGCGTTTCAAAATCATTAAATCAGTGATATAAAAACTATTGATGAATTCAATAAACTAATTTCACTGAAAGCACCTATGAAATCCTATAAACACATAATATTTATTATGGCCCTGATAGTTTTGGAAAATGTTTTTTTGATTTGGATTATCCATTATGTAAATGGATCTCCCATAAGCAGCAATGGAATTTCCGGTGTTTATCGATTAACGACATTACAGGGGCAAAATAGCAATCAGTTTGAACCAATGGAAGATGTTGATATTCTCAAGATATTCGTAGACGGATATTGGATATCTCCAGCTTATAGAAAAGACTCCAAAGAAGTGGTTTCTCTCTCAGGAGGATACTATCTTTACAACCCTGATGATAAAACACTGACTGAGGAGGTAGCTTTCAATATGAAAGATCCATCAAGTATTGGACTAAAAACCACCTATAAATTTTATCTAGAAAGCAGTGGCTTCTATCAATCAGGAATTTACAAGGAAGGTACACCTGACGCATGGAAAGTGGAAGAAAACTGGGTTAGAGAACCTGCCAACTAAGTCGCACCTGGGCCGCAGGGTATTTACGACGTATACCAACGACTTCTATCGGACATATTACTATGATTGAGGTGCCTCTGCGGCACCTCAATCATATAGTTAACGGTTTAGAGCGATGAAATTCGTACCCAATCGATATACAAATGCATTGTATCGAAATTGTAATTCATTCCCGGCCAAGGCGCAGGCCAGTTGCCCACCCACAGTTGCGCGGGGTGATCACTCACATGCTCGAGCGTAGTGGCCTGGAGAATATCATCCACATACCAATCGATCCGTAAATTGCCATTTCCTCCGTCATACCAATCCCATCTGAATACATGAAATTCACCGTCGAAGGGATTCACGGTTGTGGACGGATGATTGATATAAGTTGCATCGTCATCATCATCAGACAGACTCCAGGTATTAAAACCTAATATTCTTTGCCATTCAGACCAGGCCGGCACAACTCTTACGTGGGCCGGCATCTCGATATCTATCTCGGTATAAATGCGCGGCAATGCTTGATTATACTCATCATCATAGAGGCTATCGTAGTAATTCCAGATGCACGAGCAGCCATGAGGACCCGGCAGAGGCTTCATCCTGACTTCATAACGACCACCACCCAATTTATTCCTGGTAATCAGTAAACCACCTTGACGCTTCGCACCATCATGGAGATCGCCATATATTCTAGTTTCTACGACACTAATGGCTGTTCCATTATCATCGTAAGTTGAAAGGCTTACATTTTCAGGCCTTACTGGATATCTATTGGCAATGTTGAAATGTCCAATAATCCACTTGCCAGCATCTATTTCACTAGCATCAAAGTCATCGCACAAGATGTAATCACCCTCACAAGCCGGCGAAGATGTTCCAACGGATGAAGAGCTGGAAGACGACTCAGAAGATGACTCGGAAGACGATTCGGAAGAGGACTCAGAAGACGACTGAACCGAGGAAACCGTTGAGCTTGATGAAGAGCTTATTGTTGGAGAACCATTTGAACTTCCTCCACCGCACCCCGCCAGTAACAACAAGGCCAATGCAAGCATTGCCTTAGGATTAACATCTACATGAATAAACATTTTCAGCTCCTACAACAAAACAATAAAAAATAATAAAAACCCACCATTCCTGGTGGGTTTTTCGAGCTTGAAAAATCAGAGAGGAGAAACCCTAACCCAATCAATATAAAGGTGCTCAATATTGTGGGTATAGGTCATGCCTGGCCATGGCGCAGGCCAGTTACCAACCCACAGCTGTGCGGGGTGATCACTCACATGCTCTGTCGTGGTAGCTTGAAGAATGTCATCCACGTACCAGTCAATCCTCAGGTTGCCATTCCCACCGTCATACCAATCCCAGCGGTATACATGGAATTCACCATCGAAAGGATTCACGGTTGTGGAGTGATGATTAATATAGGTTGCATCTTCATCCGCATCTGACAGACTCCAGGTGTTAAAGCCTAGTATCCTGCGATATACAGACCAACCCGGCACAGGTTGCTTGACATGGGCCGGCATTTCGATATCTATCTCGGTATAAATACGCGGCAAGGACTGGTTATAATTCGGGTCATAGAGGCTGTCGTAGTAATTCCAGATACACGAGCAGCCATACGGACCCGGCAGGTTCTTCATCCTGACTTCATAGCGGCCACCGCCCAATTTAGCCTTACTGATCAGTATGCCGCCCTGGCGGAAACCACCGCTATGCGCATCGCCGAAAGCCTTGCTATCCACAACAGTGATTATATTGCCATTATCGTTAACGGTCGTTAACGCGATATTCTCGGGGCGCACGCGGTACTGGTTCGCGATATTCGTGTTGCCAATCGTCCAGATATTGGTATTGATCGTTGGCCCATTGAAATCATCGCAGAGAATATAATTCCCATCACAGGGGCCGCCAGAGGCTACACTCGAGGACGAGGAGGAGGTCGATGAGGAAGAGCTACCCGGATTGCTTGAACTACTGGAGGAAGAGCCCGCACCACCACCGATCAAGGCCACGCCGTTCAATTTTACGTTATGCGCATATCCATTACCCGTCTGGCCCGTCCAAAACGATCCATATACCGTTATGACATTTCCCTGGGCAGTAAATGTCATGGGCGCGACTGCTGTCGAGGATGCCCAATTGCCACCACGCTCAGTTGTCTGCGATCCGTTGATATAACCGATATAAGTATAACCACCGGAAGAGTTATAGACATTACCGGTCAAGGTATAGCTTTGACCAGGAACCACCGCGATATTCTTGATTTCTCCGCGGGACACAACACTCGAGGCAGTCAATGTAAGCAGGTCTCCAGCAATGGCAACGTTCCCCGATACGGATTGCCAGGCATATCCACCACCGGGTGCCGTGCTTGAGGAAGACAGGCTGCTGGAGCTGCCTGGAGTAGAGCTACTCGAGGCGGAACTGCTCGAGGCGGTTGGAATCACGGGCGTTCCATTGAGTGAAATACCCCTTGCAAACCCATTCCCGGATTGCCCCTGCCAAAAAGAGGCATACACGGAAATCGTACTGCCCTGCGCAGTAAACGTAATGGGATTGATCGCCGTGTAGGTAGTGACGTTATTGCCGCGTTCCGTGATCGCGCCACCGTTGACCAAACCAATGTAAGTCCATGATCCACTGACAGAGTTTCGGATTTGGCCGGTCAAGGTATAGCTCTGACCAGGAGTGACGGGAATATTGAGAATATCGGCTTTGGCTCTTACCGTTGGACTGCCGACCAGTGTCACCTGGTCTCCGCTGACCTGAGTCGTGCCGCTGGTGTTTACCCACTGGGCTGCACTTGCAAATGATGTGGCTGTGACGAGCACGAGCAGAGTCAGCCACCGTGTACATGTTGATAGATAGGACATAACGCAATACCTCGCATTTTGATTATTTGGCTTAAAGGCAGGTTACGCAGGGCCAACATCTCTCCCCAGGAACCCTCCAGGTTTGCAGCAGGAGAATCCAATTCATGACTAATCCCTGGCTGACAATTTATACAGCACAAGGAAAGACTTATCAACTTTCTAATTCTTATTTTTAGTTGAAAATTGGCCATAAAATAGAAAATTCAAACACTTTGAAATCAAAATAATCCTTTTATTTATTATTATTTGAGGTGAATCACTAAAAAGCGCTTTGCAGTAAAAAACAGACTCATCCATCCAGTCATAAATGGCGCGGCCTGAGACCTGGAATTTTTTGTGAGGGTAAAAAAAGGCCCAGCGTTGCTGGGCCAAGGGAACACAATCACAAGGTGGTTGGCGGAGAACTAGAATTTGGCACGCACGCCCAGAGTGTAGAGAGTTCCTGTATCTTCATAACTAATAAATTGATTCCTATGTCTACCATAAGTGCGAACAGTCTCATTGGTTAAATTATATCCCTCCAAAAACACGGTAATGTTATTGGACACCTTATAGCTTGCACTCAAGTCTATGGATTCATAAGAGTCCGCATAAACAGGCTCATTAAACGAGCCAAAGAACACAGATTTCAAGAACTCAGCCCTATAGTTATAGGCAAGCCTGACCTGCAAAATGCCATCATCATAAAAGACTGTGAGATTGCCCGTGTCACTGATCCCGGGCAGAGCAAAGGTTTCATCTTCGACCCGCTGTTTATGCAAGTCCGCATTGGAATCAGCAAAAGTATAGTTAGCCGATAATCCATAGCCGTTGTCCAAAATATGCGTCCAGTTGAACTCAATCCCCTCCACCGTCGCAGTTGGGCCATTCCGGGGACGATTCACCTGGAACGTCAACCATTCCGGATTGCTGACACTGATGCCAGACAAAACTTCTGGAGCCATTCTGGATACAATGAAATTGTCCACCTCTTTTCTAAAGGCTGCCACAGCGAACAAATTTGATTCGCCGTAATAATACTCGAAGGACAAATCAAGATTGCGCGATGTAAACGGCTTGAGATTTGGGTTGCCACCATTCGCAGAGCGGGTGTTGACCGTTGTCGTTCCGTAAAAGAACTGGGGAGCCAAAGCCGATAATGTCGGCCTGCTCAGGGTTTCGCTGGCCGCCAATCGAATGACAATATCGTCAGTCAGGTCCAACTTGGCGGTAAGCGACGGAAGCCAGTTTTCATACGAATTTTCACGGGCGACCAGGATGTCGGCGTCATTGGCAAACCCCTTTATCAGGGTTGGCGAGGGGGGCTGGCCGGGCTCTTGGTTTTCAGGTGTCAGTGATACAAGAACCTGGGACGTTCCCGAGGAAACCAGCTCGGTTTTGGTATAGCGGATACCACCCGAGATGGTAAGCGGCATGGTGTCATCAAAGAATGTGGTTTTGCCTTCAAGATAAGCAGAGGAAATATCCTCCTGTATATCGAATGAACTGCCGGACTTGACCGCATCCCAACTGCTGCCATTGGCAATGAAGGCATTTTTAGCCTCAATACCGCCAGGTGTATTGGCCCCATCGCGATTATCGACATTGGCCGCCATCCAGTTCCGGTAGGCGACAGGATCAATTTTGTAAATACCGACGTCCAACCCACCAAAATGATTACCTGGATTGATGACACCCGTAATAATGCTGTTGTAGTCAATTTCCGTCCGTTCAGCAAATTTTTGGTACAAACGCTTAACCTCTGTTGGCGTATCCCACCATTCACTGCTCTTCTTCGCTTCAGTGTGGTTGACACCAAATTTCAAGGATGAGAGCTCTGACACGTCCCATACAAAATCAAGCTTCGCCTCCCGGTTTTTTGCATCCACATAAACACCGAAGTCAGAGGTCTGCCTGGCCCTGAGGTCGGCCATATTGGCCTCATTGGCGCTAACAGCATCCTTATCCGCATACTGAAACTGGGGAATCCCGCCCGTGGATGTCAGGATATAGCCAGGCTTGTTGAGTATTTCCAGCACATAAGACCCATCCAGTCCCCTGTTATCCATGACGGCTGTTGACTGCGAAATATCCGCAACCATTTTCAGATCGTCATTGATATCCCACTGGACATTGATACCGCCCACGCCTGAAACAGTGGGCCTTTCCGTCGTCTCGAGACCATGAGCGTAACCCGTTAAACCATAGCCATCGTCATAGCCATGATTGATGACCTCATAGAAATTATTTTCATCCACACGATTGTGTGACGACAGGGTCGGAGCCCAGAGATAGGATCCCCCCCAATAACGGACGGATGAGGTATCGTATTTGGAATAGATATAATCCAGCGTGACAACCACGCTATCCACCGGCCTGACCTGCACAGCAAGGTTACCACCGATACGCTCACGCTCTTGATGGATGACACCGGGATTCACGGACTGAATCCGCCAGGTATCCTCCTCCAGCCCGTCGCCGGAATAGGCATAACCGCCATCCCAATCCGGCGGATCGAATAGGGTCAGGAAGGGTTCATCGTCGGTATTGGTGATTTGATCATTTCTGACGGAATACAACGTGGCCGACCGCTTTTGGTAGGTCAGTGACCCAAGAATACCTACCCGCCCCTCATTAAAGGTATTGCTGACGATCATGGATGCCTGCGGGCTGGTATCGCCGCTGTTTTCTTCATACAGACCTTTGATACTGCCGGCCACATGAAAACCATCAAAATCAAACGGGCGGGCAGTTTCGATGTTAACGAGCCCCCCCAGGCCGCCCTCTTTCAGTGAAGGACTGGAAGATTTATACACATCGACTTTTTGAACCAGCTCTGCTGCAATGGTATCAAAACTAAAGGCTCTCTCTTCGTGTTCAGAAGCAGCTGTTCGGCCGTTGATCATGACAGCCGTGAAATCCGGCCCCAGTCCCCGGATACTGACAAAACGCCCTTCTCCCCCTGCCCGGTCAATGGCAACACCGGGTAATCGCTGCAATGAATCAGCAATGTTATTGTCAGGAAATTTACCCATATCCTCAGCGGAAATACTATCGGACACAAGATCAGAATTTCGCTTCAAATCAATACTGCGGCTGAGACTTCCCCGAATACCGGTTACCACCACCTCTTCAATTGTTGACTCTTCATCCTGCTGCTGCGCAAACGTATTGACCGCAGCTGCTGATGCGATGGCGGCACACACGGCCAGGGACAGCTTTGAATTTAAAAACATAACACCCTCCAGCTTCTTTATATAACTATTATTTATAAATGGAAGACCACTAATACTAGTTTCTACCACACAGCACGAACACCCCAATCAAATGGGCTTGGCAGACGCCTTTCACTGCATGAAAATCAGCCTATACCATCAATTTCCAAAAAGCAATAATACGAAACTTTCTTTTTGTTTGTAAATCTGTTTTTATCATATATATCGCCAAAATACCGCCAATATATCTTTTTATTTCTTGTATTTAGGCACAATAACTCTTTCGATAAGTTGCCAAACTGAAAAAGCGTTGATAATCTATGTTACGCAAAGTTGCTTTTTAGCGTCGAATTACCCAAGAAGGTGGAAAATGAAAGGTCTTATTGAAATCGTAGCGGGCAATCGCAATAGCGCTACGGGTGGCATCTATTCCGTCTGCTGCGCCCAACCACTGGTCATTGAAGCAGCGATTGAACAGGCGAAACTCGATGGTACTGGTGTCCTGATTGAAGCAACAGCGAACCAGGTCAACCAGTTCGGTGGCTACACAGGTATGCGCCCCGCGGACTATCTTGATTTTATCTATGGCATAGCTGACAGACTGGGGTTTTCCCGGGACCGGATTATTCCAGGGGGTGATCATCTAGGACCGGTATGCTGGGTCGATGAAGGAAAGGTCAGCGCCATGGAAAAGGCAAAAGAGCTGATTCGATCCTATGTGCTATGCGGGTTTAAAAAGATCCACCTGGATACCAGCATGAGATGCAGTGATGACCCCGAGGTATTGGACGATCGGGTTGTTGCTGCGCGGGCGGCACAGCTGTGTGACGTAGCGGAAAAGGCGGCCATCGAAGCATTCGGGTATTCCGATATCGTCTACGTGGTAGGTACTGAAGTCCCTCCACCTGGCGGCGCATCTGAACATATTGAAACGCTGGAAGTGACCCCGGTGGAACGCGTAGAAGCGACCATTCAACACCATAAAGAAGCATTCGCAGCATTGGGGCTGGAGCAGGCATGGGACCGGGTCATTGCCATTGTCGTTCAGCCAGGGGTCGAATTTGATAATACTCATGTATTTGATTTCGATGCGACCGGTACCGCCGCGCTGAGCGCCTGTATCACCAGGCATCCAAACCTGGTTTTCGAAGCCCACTCGACCGACTATCAGAGAGATTCCGCCTACAAAAAGCTGGTGGAAAATCATTTCGCGATCTTAAAAGTCGGCCCTCAATTAACCTTTGCCATGAGAGAAGCACTATTCGCACTCAGCTTTATCGAAGAAGAGCTGATTCCAATCAATGAAAGAGCATTTTTGCGCGATATCATCGATCAGGCGATGAAAGATGAAGTCAAATACTGGAAAAAATTCTATCCCGTAAAGCCATCGGAAGAAGCTTTATACAGGCGCTACAGCTACAGCGATCGCATCCGGTACTACTGGAATAACAACACTGTTGAGAAATCTGTGGAAAAACTCATTTCCAACCTGGATGCCAAAGAGATTCCCTTGCCTCTGCTGAAACAATTTATGCCGGTCCAGTATGATGCCGTTCGTAATGGCCTGATATCCGGCAGGGACCCAAAAACACTAATCAAGCATAAAATCATGGAAGTCACCAAGGTTTATTCACAAGCTTGCTTATCAAACTAAAGGCCGATCAGGTATCCGAAATGATGTATTATCTATCACTGGATGAGCTCAATCTATTATCCAAGAATGCTATTTGGACAGCGAAGGAAATCACACAACAGCCTGATGCGTGGAGAAAGGTTGGCAAGATCGTCAAAGATGCACGGCAAGACCTGGATGCATGGCTGTCTCCCCTGTTAAAAAATAACGGCTTACGGATCATACTGACAGGGGCGGGAACATCGTCATATATAGGAAATTCCCTGTCGGCCTATCTGACAAAAATCAATAACAGATATGTCGAATCGATCAGTACAACCGATATCGTCAGCTGCCCTAATCTGCATTTATATAAAGATGTTCCTACATTACTGGTGTCTTACAGTCGCTCGGGAAGCAGCCCGGAAAGTATTGCGGCCATTGAACTGGCCGATGACATCATTGACGAATGCTACCACCTCATCATAACCTGCAATCCCGTGGGAGAATTGTCTTTACGATTCCGTACACGACATAATACCTTTATTCTGCTGATGCCCGAAGAGACTCATGACAAAAGCTTTGCAATGACGAGTAGCTTCACATCCATGTATGTGGCATCACTGTGTATTTTTTCGCCCGTCGCAGATCAACTTGATGTTGCCGCCCAATGGGCAGAAAGCATCATCAAAAATTGCGCGGAGGATATAAAAAAGGATTTCAGTAATGACTGCAACAGGGTCGTCTTTTTGGGGTCCGGCCCCTTGCTGGGTATAGCTCAGGAGGCTGCTCTAAAGTGCCTTGAATTGACAGCCGGAAAAACCCTCAGTTACCACGAAAGTCCGTTGGGCTTTCGTCACGGGCCCAAGACACTGGTCGATAACAATACCGAGATTATCATTCTCTCTTCCCAGGACCGTCATACAGCGCAGTATGATAACGATCTGTACGCAGAACTAGTGAGGAACAATAGAGCATCATCCATCAGGAAATTGACCAGCGAATCCTTCTTAAAAGAGGCACATGCATCGCTTGACGACGCATGGCTCGGGCTTCCCTATATTGTTTACTGCCAGATTCTGGCTTTTTTTAAGTCCCTTCACGGCAATACCTCACCAGATAACCCATCACCGAATGGCGAAGTCAACAGAGTGGTGCAGGGTGTCAAGATTTATTCTTATCATGATGAATGAATACCGACTGATGCAAGGGGTTAGCCTATGATTTACGGCCTTGATATTGGCGGGACCAAGATTGAAATAGCTGTTTTTGATAGGAATTTGCGGAGGGTTGACGGCTGGCGTGTTGACACGCCCACGGATGATTATGACGTTTTTCTATCTGTCCTGAATAAGCTGGTGCTGGAGGCTGACAAACGTTTTGCATGCAAGGGAACGGTTGGTGTTGGCATGCCGGGGATCATTGACAGCCATGGGAAATCATTATCGGCGAATGTCCCATGTGCAACGGGGAAACTGGTTGCAAGAGATTTAACGGCTTTATTAGGCCGCCCTGTGGCCATCGAAAATGACACCAGGTGTTTCGCCATCTCTGAGGCAGCAGGCGGTGCCGGCGACGGATATGCACGGGTCTTCGGTGCAATTCTCGGTACAGGTGCCGCTGGCGGGTTATGCATCGATGGAAAACTGTATCAAAGTGCAAATGGAATCGCTGGCGAATACGGCCATCATCCCTTAGCGGCACACCTGCAACAAAAATATTGCTTACCTATCCTCGATTGTGGTTGCGGACTCATTGGTTGCCTGGAGCGGTATATATCCGGGCCAGGACTTGCGTATCTCTATAGCTTCTTTTTGGAAAAGGACAGCACATCATTTGAGTTGATCAATAAGCTCAGAGAGTCCGACCCGACTGCCAGCAAGGCATTCAGCTGTTACATGGATATTTTGGGAAGCAGTTTTGCCTCGCTGATAAAAGATTACGACCCTGATGCCATTGTGGTAGGCGGTGGACTATCCCAAATAGACGAAATCATTGAAAGGCTCCCGGATGCCATTAAACCGCATTTATTTCAAGGCATCAGGATTCCTGACATTGTGCGAGCGAAGTTCGGCGACTCCAGCGGGGTTCGTGGAGCAGCCCTACTGGGGAGTAGAATATGAGAGCCATCGACAGATACTGCATCTACACAGAAAATCTCTATCTGGAAGACAGCATCCAGAGCGGATCCTATGTTGAAGTCAGTAATGGAATCATCGCAGGGATAACCAATACACCCAAAGCAGACATACCCGTTATAGACCTGGGCGATTACAAGGTCCTTCCCGGCTTTATTGATCTTCATATCCATGGACGGGAAGGCTGCGATGTGATGGATGCGGAGATCAGTTCCTTATCCGTCATCTCTCAATCCCTTGCCAAGTTTGGCGTGATCGGCTTCCTGGGAACGACAGTGACCTCAACCTGGGACAAAAGTATCAAAGCCTTCAGCACCATTGCCAAAGCCAGCCGAATGAAACTCGGTGGTGCCTTGGTGTTAGGGTCCTACAGTGAAGGGTTGTTCTTTTCCGCCTCACACAAAGGTGCCCATAACGACAACTTCTTCCTGGAGCTGACGCAGCAACGTATAGATGAGATATACGCGGCCAGCGAAGGCACCCTGAAAGTCCTGGCATTGGCACCGGAGCTAGGCAAATCAACAGAGCTCATCCCCTACCTGAATTCTCTGGGAGTTCGGGCCATGATTGGGCATACGAACGCCAATTGGGAACAAACCTGTTGCGCACTCAAGACGGGGGCAAGTGGTGGTGTTCATGTTTTTAATGGCATGAGCGGTATTCACCACAGAGAGCCCGGATGCGCGGGAGCACTGTTGATGGATGAATCCGCTCTCGTTGAGGTCATTGCCGATGGGGTCCACTTACATCCGGCAATATTGAAGATGATCTATAAGCTGAAGGGTAAAAAGAATATTTTACTCATCAGTGATTGCATCAATGCCGGCGGGTTAAACGATGGTATCTATCAATTAGGTGAGCTTGATGTGGAGGTCAAAAGCGGTGTTGCAAAGACACGGCAGGGATCCTTGGCCGGAAGCACCCTGACGCTTGATAAATCCATAAAGAACCTGGTCAGAATGGCCGGCATTTCAGAAGTGGAAGCCGTGCAAATGGCATCACTCGTTCCGGCGCGATTTCTTGGCCTTTCAGACAGCCTGGGAAGCATAGCCCCGCAAAAGCGGGCCTGCTTCGCGGTGATCAATAAAAATGGACATGTGGTTTGCACCATTATCGATGGCGAGCCGGTTTTCAGTGGCGATGCATACATCGATAACCAGTTCGCAACACCGGAAAGCAAGCATCCTCTCACATACAAAAACCCCTGAAAAGTGCCTGACATGACAAATAACGCAGATAAAAACTACCTCTTTCCATTAGTCGTCATAGCCGGACTGTTCTTTTTATTCGGCTTCATCACCTGGCTGAATGGCGCCCTTATTCCACTGCTGGAAATCGTATGCCAACTAACCAGCTTCCAGGCCCTGTTTGTCGCCTTCAGTTTTTATATTGCCTATACGATTATGGCTATACCATCATCCTTGCTGCTACTGAAAATAGGCTATAAACAGGGCATAGTGGCCGGCCTGGGTATCATGGCCATAGGGGCTTTCGTCTTTATACCCGCAGCGATGACCATCAACTTTTTCCTGTTCCTGATAGGCCTGTTTATCCTGGGCTCGGGTTTAACCCTGCTGCAAAGCGCCGTCAATCCATACATCGTACTGCTCGGCCCCGCCAATAGTGCGGCCAAAAGAATCAGCATCATGGGTGTACTGAATAAAACAGCGGGGGTTCTTGCACCATTATTGCTGACCGCTTATGTGTTTAGCGATACAAGGGCAGAACACTACACCATCGACTATCTGGCCGGACTATCCATAGATGAAAGGGGGCTCTTGATAGAATCCCTGTCAAACCGGCTGATCGCACCCTATCTGGGAATGACCGCTTTTTTGGTATTTCTCATGCTCGTCCTGAAAGCTGTCAACCTTCCGGAAATAAAGGCGAATAATGAGAAAAATGATGCAGATATAAAATTCAAGGATATACGGCGGTTTCCACATACCATTTACGGAGCTTTTGCATTATTCGTGGGTATCGGAGCCGAAGTCATCGCTGGGGACACCATAGGATCCTATGGGCGCCACCTGCAGGTTGATCATTTTTCAACACTGACCTCTTATACACTGGCATTTATGGTGTTGGGCTACATAGCCGGTATTGCATTGATCCCCAAATATCTCACACAGCATCATGCGTTAGCCTTATCATCAGTACTGGGAATCATTTTTACTGTTGGAATAGTGTTTAGCTCATCCAACAGCTCAGTGTTTTCAGAAAATTTCTATGCGGGATTGTCGATTCCGGTAATACCAAATACGGTTTTATTCCTGGCCTTGCTTGGCTTTGCAAACGCGATGGTCTGGCCAACCATATGGCCACTGGCGCTCAACGGACTCGGGCCTTACACCAGTATTGGCTCAGGCTTGTTGATCATGAGTATCGCTGGCGGTGCCCTCCTACCCCTTGTATACGGAAAACTGGCTCAATTGTTATCAGACCCAAAATTGAGCTATGTGATTCTTTTGCCGTGTTATTTGATCATCCTTCATTACGCATTGAGGGGCAGGCGGATTAACCCGTAATACACTTTTGCAACTGACAGAATAAGTGGGAATATTATGAAAAAATTCAATGTTATTTTGATCCTGATTTCGATAATGGTCGCCGGCTGTACGCCTTCTGCTTCTACGACCTCCAATCCAAAACCCGATATTATACCGGCAATCAAGGAATGGTCGCCTGGCAAGGGAGCGTTTCAAATAACGGCAGGAACAGCTATTGACTGGACGGGCGGTGACCTGGTCAGCCGGGAAAATTTGCACAGGGGTTTATACACGCTGACCGGTATTGAACTGGAAAAACACGATGGCGCCAAATCAGACGTCAATAACTTTGTATTCAATCTATCCGCAGAAGATACACGGCTTGGCACCGAGGGATACAGGATTGTCATCGACAAAGACGTGGAAATTTATGCAAATAATGAAAAAGGGCTTTTCTATGCCACCCAGACAATATTACAGATACTGACGCAAGGCAAAGACCATCGGGAATTGCCCAAAGGCGAAATCATTGACTATCCGGAGGTGGCAACCAGAGCCTTTATGATAGATGCGGGAAGAAAATACTTTGAAATGAATTACCTCAAGAAAACCATCAGAAACATGGCATGGTATAAGCTCAACACACTCCACATGCATTTTACCGACTGGAACGGTTTCAGGCTCCAGAGTGATAAATTCCCGACCCTGCCCTCTGAGCAGGCGTATTCCAAGGCCGATATCAGAGAACTCCAGGACTATGCCAAAAAACATCAGATACTGATCGTGCCTGAAATTGACATGCCCGCCCATGCCACACATATCCTATTGTGGAACAAGTCTTTCAATTTCAACTGTGATGCCATGTTGACCGCCCCGACAAACTGGCTGCCGCAAGAATTCAACGATGCCAGAAGCGGCTGGATTCTTAATGTCACCGACCCTAAGGTTCAGGATTTCATAGTCGAACTGTTTAATGAATTCATACCCTTGTTTGATTCACCCTATATCCATATAGGCGGCGATGAATGGCAATATGACCACCAAAAATGGGCGTGCCCTGAATTGGTTGAGTACATGGAAGCCGCTGGCTATCAATATCCAGGAGATGTGTTTGTAGAATGGATCAACAACATGAATGCTCTCGTTAAATCACATGGCAAGCGGACGCAAATCTGGAGCTGGTGGAACTATTCGCCGGTCCCTGAAAGGCAAAATATCACGTCCATTCAACCCGATAAGGACATTATCGTTAACGTGTGGAACAAAGAGGCCAAAGAACAGATTCTCAAGGATGGCTATGAGGTCATCATCACACTGGAGGATGGACCGGAGGCACTTTATATCACACCAGGACTGGGCGGCAAGGCACCCGGCGATTACGGATACTTTGACTCAGAGAATATTTACCGGAATTGGACGCCAGAAACAACGAACGACAACATCCTGGGCTATAAGGTTTGTATGTGGTCGGATCGGGCTGAGCATCAATCGGACGAATGGTTTGATCAATTCTCGGATATTCCCAAGGCGGTTTTTTCGAGTAAAGTATGGGGTACCAATCAATCAATGACTTATGAAGAATTTTTAGTGCGCCATAAGCATATCGGCCATGCCCCCTAGATTTTTCTACGCATTGACGGGTGCGCACTGATTTTTATCAACCTGTAAATGGATGCCTGGAATAGCATCCATCTATTCAGTGCGACACCTGATGCCAAAGGTTTTTTTATGAATTACGTGGTTCATTTACATGAGGCAAAAACTGCTATCTTTCATAGAGATTATGAAACGGCACTCTCTCTCCTGCAAAATGTATTGGATTCTAATGATTCTATTGCCGAGGCATACTATCTACTCTCAGTTATCGAGCATGATTTCAGACGCTACTCGAAAGAATTGCAATATTTGGAAAAATCTATAGCGCTGGACAATAAAAACGCTACCTATCATGCATTCTTATCCAAGGCGTTATTGTTCAATGAACATTTTAGTGAAGCACTAAGCGAAGCTGATAGCGCAATCCACCTGCAAGGGCACACGGCGTTTTCCTATGATGCGCTGGGTGTTGTTTATAACAGGCTCAATAAATACCAGGATGCATTGAGTTGCTTCAATAAAGCGGTAGAGATCGAGAAACATAATCCGGGCCTATACTTCAATCTTGGATCGACATTAAAATTCTGCGGCGAATTCGAAAAGGCAAAGGCCGCCTATGAAACAGCATTACGTCTCAATCCATCCTTTTACAAGGCCAGAGCCGCCTTGAGCAGTTTGGTCAGTGAATACGCAGGTAAAGGCGATATTGACAACCTGAAGATTCGCTTTGAAGAAGCCAAGAATATCGATGAGAAGCTGCATTTGGCACATGCGTTATCCAAAGAGCTGGAACATCAAAAACGCTATAACGAATCATTTTTATATTTGGATCAGGCAAAGTCACTAAAATTAAAGACCATAGAATACAATTTCAATAACGATATAAAGATGTTTGAATCTTTACATGAATTTTCTCTGAATGATGCCCTGCCCTATCCAGACGGCTGCAATACCAAAGGTCCGCTGTTCGTCACTGGAATGCCCAGAAGCGGTACAACATTAGTTGAGAGAATACTCTCAAATCACAGCCAGGTAGCCACGGCGGGAGAACTCCCCAATTTTTCCTATTTATTCAAAAAAGCGATCGGGATTACCAGTAACTCGCTCATAGACCACTCATTTATTAGTCACTTTGGCAGTATCGATGCTGAAGCATTGGGAAAAAAATATTATGAAAGCACCCGGTATCTTTACGACGGAAAGCAATATCTTGTTGATAAGTTACCGCTAAATATCCTATACGCCGGTTTGATACTAAAAGCGCTGCCAAACGCAAAAGTTGTTTGTTTAAAACGATCCGGATTGGATACTGTAATAGGCAACTACAGGCAGCTTTTCAACCTGAAAGATCCGATATACAGGTATTCCCTCGATCTAAGGACCACTGCCCTTTTCTATCTGGAATTTGTAAAGCTGATCAATTTATGGAGCAGGCTGTTCCCTTCAAATTTCTACATCCTGGACTATGAAACCCTGGTAGCAGACCCAACTGCTGAATCGCATAAACTGTTATCTTTTTGCGGCATCCCCTGGGAGCCCGGGTGCATCGATATCACAAACAACAAAAACCCTGTCGCCACAGCAAGCTCCGTTCAAGTCAGAAAACCCATAAACGCTGACGGCATTGGGCAATGGAAGAAGTATGATGATTACCTTGACGAGGTCAAGGCATTGCTTAAGAATTAAAATATTGCAGGCACCTGGTCAGTTGATCAGTCGTTATTTTGAACGAGCATGACCTTGATTCCCTGCTGGGTAAGTATTTTAAGGTGTTCTTTACTGATGCCATCATCAGTAATGATGGTGTCAATCCTCGTCAACGGGCAGATCAAGTGCATGCTGTGCCTGTTGAATTTTGAGGAGTCGGATACCACTATCACTTCATTTGACACATCACACATCAGCCTGTTTAAACAGGCCTCTGGCTCAAAATACGTGGTAATGCCGCTTTTCAGATCAAAACCATCGACACCGATGATCGCTTTATTGAAACGTAAATTCTGAAGACCCGCCTCAGCCTGCCTGCCATAAAATGAAAGGGATTTTTTTCTCAAGCTGCCGCCTGTCATCATGACATCAATGCCTTCGCACTTTGTCAGCTCGGAGGCAATATTCAGGCCATTTGTCATCACCACCAGATTCTTATGGTTTGTCAGATTTCTAGCTACTTCAAGCGTGGTGGTTCCAGAATCAAGGATGATCGATTCTCCATTCGACACCAATTCCGCGGTCAGCTTACCGATTCTTTGTTTGGTAAGAATATGCTCGCCAATTTTTTCCCGGATTGATAACTCCTGGGTGAGGCGGTTGCTCTGCAATGCGCCACCCCTGGACTGAATGATCAAGCCTTTATTGTGCAGTTCGCGGATATCGTTGCGAATAGTGACGGTGGAAACGCCATACCTGGTACTGAGCTCCGAAACCGATACCTGCCCATTTTCTTGTGTCAATTTAACGATTTCGAGTCTTCTTTGCGATGTACTTATCATAGGAACCATTCGGTCAATGTGCTTTTTATCAAACTTACTATTACTCGGACATTTATTAGTTTAACTATTCTATAAAGGAAAGCAAATGAAACTAATAATAAGATATGACAGGTTTCATTTATCCGAACCAGGTAAGCACGTTTTTCGCGACGATGAATGCCTTGTGCTAATCCATGATGACCGTCTACAAATGGAGGCGTCAAATACCGACAACGGACTTGCAGGATAGGCTTAAAAGCCTTGGTTGTGGGCAAACTCCAGCGGATACTGCTGGAATACCATGGCCCATCAGCGGCGCTGCGCCGCGAGCCGGTGGCTGTCCGGCGGGACGCCATTGAGATAGTAGTTGCCGATATGGTGGATGCGCCAGCGGATGGGATCGTGGGTGGTGTGTACGCGGGCGTCGCCCCAGAAGCGGTTCAGGTTGAAGCGCTTGTAGGCGGAACTGGCACCCAGCAGCGAGAAAAGGTCGCTGCCAATGGAGACCGCCGCGTGATCGGACTGCGCCCGGGCGGCGGCGACCGCGAGGATTACTTCATCCTGAAGGTGGTCGTTGTCCCCGCCGGCCGCCGCGATGGCCTGATACTCGTCGAACAGGCGGCCGGCATCGCGCAGCAGGGATTCGGCCACGCGCACGGCAATGGCATATTCACCGATACGGTGGACGATCATCGGCTCCCGGGCGGCATGATCGACATCGGCATCGATCCAGACATGGGCGTGCTCGCGCAGATACCGGGTCGCCGCTTCCAGTGCCCCGCGCGCGATGCCGGTGTCGATACCGGCGTGCAGGATTTGCAGGGAACTGTGTCCCGTCCGCACTGGTGGCGATGCTTGCCCTGCCCCACCCGGTGACGCGACGCGCAGGCTGACGAGTTCCTCGTCCTCCAGCACCAGGTCCTGGAAGCGAACACCGCCGCTGACCGAATGCTGGTGGCCGAAGGCGTCCCAGTCGTCGTCGAGGAACAGGCCTGGCGTGTCGCGGTGAACCAGGAAGCCGATGGGGCCTTCGTCGGTGTTCGCGCCGGACGATATCCACTCGGCGAGATAGGCACCCGTTGCATAGAACTTGGCACCATTGACCACCCACTTGCCGTCCGCATTGCGCTTCGCGCGGGTCTTGCGTTCAGCCTGGGTTCTGCCGCCGACCTCGGCGCCGGCGTTACCGAAGCGCTTGCCGGCCAGCACGTCGGCGACCAGCCGGTCGCGCAACGGTCCCGGCGGGCGGGATGCCAGACCGCGGATCATGATGTTGTGGATGTGCAGCAATTGGCCGACGCCGCCATCCGCACTGGAGATGATACGGATGGTCTCGACGATGGTGGAAAGGCGCGTACCTATCCCGCCCAGCACCTTCGGCAGGCCGATGGTGGTCACGCCCGATTGCGACAGTATCTCCGCCTGCCGCCACGGCATCTGGTTTTGCAGCCGGTGGTCGGCGGCGAGCACGGCGATTTCCGCCGCCGCTTCCTGGGCCGAAGCAATCGCCCCGGCCTCGTCCTTCAGAACCCGGACCGGAGTCGTGACGAGGTATGGGCGGGGGGACCCGGTCACGTCGCGGCCTTCCGCCATATCCGGTCCGTCCGCCAGGCCGCAAAACCGGTCCGGTCGGGTGTGACCCCGCCGATGTTCGCCGCGATGGCATCGTTCATATTGGAAAAACCCCAGATGAGATAACCGCCCCGGTCGTGCTGAATCTGCTGGATCTGGGCCACCAGCTCGCGGCGTTTATCCACATCCGCCTGCGACAGGGCTTGTAGCACCAGTTGCGAAAAATCTTCATCATGGAATTGCGTGCGATTGGCCGCGGAGCGCGGTCCATCCGTATGTTGCAGGGTGTAGATCAGCGGACGCGAACCGCCGCTGGCGGTGCTGAAGGGCCAGTTGTTGCGGTTGGGCCCGGACAGGATCGAGCTGTCCACGAATTTCAGCTTGATATTGACACCCACCTGCCGGGCCTGCTGCGCCAGCACCAGGCCAGCCGCGCCGGTCACACCCGGCACCGTCGTCAGCTCGACCTCCAGCCCATCGCCGTAACCCGCGGCCTCCAGCAACCGCCGTGCTTCAGCGAGATCCTGCCGGCGTTGCGGAATCTGCCGGTTGTAGGTCGGATCACTGGGCGCGTAGAGATCATTGGCCACCCTGCCATAACCCTGGAATACCCGTTCCACCAGTTCTTCGCGGTCGGCGATCAGGCGAAACGCCTGGCGCACCCGCACATCATCGAACGGCGGGTGTTTCAGGTTCATGGTGAAGCTTTGCCAGGCATCGGTTTCCGAGGAGATCAGTTGCAGCCGGGAATTGGATCTCACCGCCTGCAAAAGTTCGGGCGCTATGTTCGGTGCTATGTCGATCTGTCCGGCCTGTAACGCCATCAGGCGGCTGAGCTGGTCGCTGAAGTCGATAATCTCAACCTCGTCGAAATAGGGCTGGCCGGGCTTGTAGTAATTTTCAAAACGCGTGAACAGCGAGCGTTGCCCCGGACGGAAACTTTTCAGCCGGTAGGGCCCGGCACCGACCGGATTGGTGATGGGATCATAGTCAGTCGGCACGATACCGCCCCAACTCATCCACAGTTCCGGCAAGGCCACCCGTCCGGAGAGGAAGGGAATCCTCACAGTGCGCTCGTCCAGCTTCCTGATATTGGCCTTGTCCAGATCGTAGAGCTGCGCGCGCCCCGGCGCCGCCAACTCAGGGTCGGTCAGGCGCAACAGGGAAAAAATGACATCATCGGCACTGATGGTTTTGCCATGGTGGAATTCCAGCCCTGGCTTCAGGCGGATAATCCACTCGGTACCGTCGTGATTGACTTCCGTGGACTCCGCCAGGGCCAGGGCGGGCCGGGCGTCCAGGTCCCATTCCCAGAGCTTGCTGTAGAGCACCCAGCCGCGGAAGCTTCCCGTTCCCAATGGCCTGTGCGCGTCCAGGTCACCCGTCTGAGCCCCTTCGAGGATTCCCAGGCGAAC
The DNA here is from genome assembly GCA_964456865.1 of uncultured Cellvibrionaceae bacterium. Classification (GTDB taxonomy): domain Bacteria; phylum Pseudomonadota; class Gammaproteobacteria; order Pseudomonadales; family Cellvibrionaceae; genus Cellvibrio. The sequence continues at coordinate 22,073 of CAYWCW010000026.1, read as the reverse complement.
CCTGCCACCCCGCCTGGGTTCACCCGAGTCCAGAACACCGGTGCTGGCGCCACTGTCGGGCCGGCCGCATCCCGCCAACAGCCCTGCGCCGCCCAGCAGGAGGCCACCGCCGACGCCGGCAGCGGTTCCCGCCAGAAAATCACGGCGTGACAGAACCCGTGGCGTACCTTTACCACCATTCTCAGAGGACATACACCACCTGACTCAGGCCCTGGCCGCAATGGGTGTCGGCACCACGATACGGTTGCGCCGTGTGCGGTTCAGGATCGGTACTTCGAAGCCGTGGTCCAGATCCAGCAGCGGGAATACCAGATCAGCGAAACGATGCGCTTCCTCGATCAGCGGCCAGCCCGACAGGATAAAAGCGTGGGTGCCCTGCTCGTTGAACTCGCGGATACGCGCCGCCACGTTTTCGGCGCTGCCTACCAGTGTGGTGCCGGCGCCCGGGCCGAGGATGTTGAAGCCGTGCAGCGCGGGCCCCGTCCAGATGTTGGGATAGATCTCGAAATCCTTCGCCGGCGGCAGGCGGCCCGCCTTGATGGTATCGATATTCTTCTGGATCTGCGGATTGTCGCTGCGGTAAGTGTCGATGGTTTCACCTGGCGGCAACTGGCGCTTGATGTTCTGGAGGCCATATTCCACCGGCGTGTTGTCCACCAGCCACTGCGCGTGCTTCCAGGCTTCCTCCTCCGTCTCGCGCACGATCACTTGCAAACGGGTACCGTTGAATTGGAAGGAACGGCCGATCTTGGCGGCCTCGGCCCCTACCCGCTTGAATTTCTCACCCAGCAACTGCGGCGTGTTGGCAAAGCTCAGGTACACGTCGAGCAGCTTCACCGAATGCGCTACGCCAGCCGGCGAAGTTCCCGCACCCCACAGCGGCGGTGGCTGCAATCCTTCCTGTTGGGCAGGGCGCCGCCGGCCGGGCAGCACCGGCCGTGGAGCCAGCTTGATGTACTTGCCATCATAGCCTTCAGCCAGTCCGCCAAAACCCCCGGTATCGGTATAGACGCGGCGGAATACGTCCCAGTATTCGAGACTGTACTCGTAGCGCTCATCGTGCTCAAAATTCACACCGACCGATGCCATGCCGGCGTCGTTGCCGTTGACGGCATTGAACAGCAGGCGATTGTTGGAAAAGCGATTGAGCGCCCTGGCGTAATTGGCAAGGATCGCCGGCTGTACCTCGCCGGGATGCTGCGCGACGAGGAACTTCATGCGCTCCGTCACCGAAAAAGTTGAAGCCGCCACGTGCAGCGTTGGCCCCGCCAGCAGGGCGCCGTAGTAGCCCAGCTTGTCGATGGTTGCCGCCAATTGCTGGAGGTGCTTGAAATCGGTATCCCAGCGGCCCTCATCGGTCCAGGGAATGGTTCCATCTGGTTCTGTCAGATACCAGAGAATTTTTACGGCCATACATCACCTCGCAAGGTTTTCTGATTAGCGGGAATAATTAGCGACTACACATGCCGGCACAAGGCAACGCCATGTTTGTTGCGCGCCCTCGTTTTGCTGCGCGTAAACATCACCCGGTCCGGTATCGGCAAAAGCAAGAGGTATGCCACGGAAACAGTCCCGGGCATGGCGGGAATCACCCGCACGCGAACGCCTGAAAAACCCCAGGTTTTCAGTATTTTCTGGCACAGCGGTGGCCAGTTTGCGGAACACGGAAAACTCCCGGGCCGGCCAACCGCATGCGGACTGTTGGTTCATCACCAGATATCCGGCGAAAAATGTACGGATCTGCGCATTGGCATCCGCCCGGCTTCAGAAGCGATAACCGATCTGCGCCTGCACCGTGAACGGACGCCAGGGTTGAAGGAAGGTATCGCCACTCTGGTGCCCGGAAACAAAGGTTTCCTCATCCGTTATGTTCCTGAGGATCAGGGCAACATCCCAGTTATCACGGCGGTAGAAAATGTTCAGGTCCAGGTTGAAGGCGGACGGAATCCTGACGAGTTTGGAAGTCGAGGTATACCAGTCGCTGGTCCACCAGCCGGACAGTTCGGCACCCAACCCGGAATCCAGTGTGTAGCGGATGAACCCCGACGCCGAGAATTCGGGAACACCCGGCACATCCAGGCCGGAGGCCCATGGCTGCTGCCCGTTCAGACGCCCGGCGTCGTTGATGACGGTACCGTTATCCACCACCACGCCATTCGGCGCGTGAGCCAGGCCCAGACGCACACGTTCATACTCGGCCTGCTGAGTCGTCAGGTTGAGTCCCGTAGCGAGGTTGCGGTCGGGCTGATAGCGCACCTGGAACTCCACTCCCTCTGTTTTGATGCGCGAGATATTTCCCTCATCGTCCGGCGACTGGTCGCGGGCCTGACTGTAGGCTGCCAGGGCCAGAAACAATTGATCGGGAATCGGCTCGAACTTGACACCGATCTCGGTCAATTCACTGAGGCTGCGGAACGCGAGCGCGTTGAGCTGATCATTGGCACCCCATGACAACTGGTTGTTGGCATTCAATGACCGGGAGCGGTCGTAGGTTACATAAACCGTACTGTTCGGCGTCACCTTGAGGTAGGGGCTGACCTGCACGGCGAACAGACCGTAGTCGTCCGATGCCGACCGCTCACGTGTCAGGGATGGCGCTCCGCTCGGATCGTGGATGTGCGCTCTCAGGTAGCTCCCGCTCGCGCCCACATTGAAGCCGACGCGCTCTGCGAAGAGCAGGTTGTGCTGGGTGAAGATCGTCGAGGTGGTCCACCGGCCGCCGACTGTTCCGGTGCCGTTCGGTTCGATATACAGGCCGCGGGAGATCGGCTGCAACACGCCTGCCCGGATATAACCGAAGTCGGTCAGGATGGGTTCGCCGGGCGTGCCTATCCAGCCGGCCTGCCCACCTGCCGGATTGAAGTTTTCAGGCTGGACGCCCCAGATCAGCCCCGGCACCTTGAATGCCGGATCAACACTGAGATCCCACAGATGGTTGCTCCAGTTGGGATTGCCCGCCAAGGCGTTGAAGACATTGACCTGGTGGATAAGTCCCGTGTTGCTGTCATCGCGAACGTCCACCCCGAAAATTTCCGCCTCGTTACGCAAACGGAATTCCAGCTTTTGCTCAGCAACCGCCTGCCTGCCCAACTTCTGAAAATTGCCCACGGAATCATAGGCCTCATTCTGCCGCTGATAAAAACTGCTGGCGCGAATGGAAAAAGTGGGTGAAACCTCCCATTCCGCTTTCAGGTTTGTGGTCAGCTTGGTCGTATCGTGCCAGTCCTCTTCACGCGCATAGGTATCGCCCGTGAGATTGATATAGTGGACATTTCTCGGGTCCAGCACGTAGCCACGGATACCCGGGTCCAGAACGGCCGATTCCGGCGAGGCACTGGGCAGGGTTGCGAGCGGCTGGATTCCCCTTTCCGCATCGGGCACATAGCGTGGATAGCCCGCCGAGTCATCGCGCACACGGTACTCCCAACCGATGACCGTGGAATCATGCCGTCCTGAATCGAATACCGGCGACCAGAGCACATTCTGGCCATCCACCCGACTCGAGACGATGGGTGTCAGCCTGCCCGCTGGATAGTTCACGCCAAAGTTGTCCACGAGTTCCTGCGTGATCCGGTTCCAGCCATGGGAGATATCGAAGTTATAGTAATCGTCATAGGCAATATTGAAATCAACGCGGAGGTTGCTGCTCGGTTGAAATGCCAGGGCGACATAATAAGCGTTGAAGTCGTTGTTGATGTTGGTGTAGTAATCTTCCGCATCCTGGAATGACACACTTGCACGATAGGCCAGTGTATCCGTGATCGGTCCGCCGTTATCGACAGTCAGGAGATACCACTTGTAGGTATCCCTGTCCTTCCCCGGCGCCCAGGCGCCCAGGCGGGACGTTATCTCCGTGCGGTTCCTGTCAAAATGTGGCTGCTTTGCCAGATAGTTAACATAGCCGCCCGTTGCATTGACAGGACCGAAAACAACCGACGAGGGTCCCGATACGATGTCCGCGCCCTCATAGGCATTGAAGTTGCTCGGGTGCCTGGTATTGAACAGACGGTGTCCATCGAGAAACAGTTCGGATCCCTGAAAACGGATCTGCGGCGTCGTGGACACATTCTGACCGCCGCCACGGTTGATCCCCGGCGCGTACTTCACGAAATCGTCAGTGGTTCTGATCGCGTCGTTGAGCAATTGCTCGGTGTTGATCTGCGATACCGCGCGAGGTGTATCCAGCACCGATGCTTCGATACCGTAAATCGAGCGCGGAGGACGCACCGGAATGATGGAGTTCCGTTCATCGATATCGCCTTTGACGATGATCGTCGCTACAGAATCATCCTGGATCGTTTCCCCATCTGCGGGTAATTCCTCCGCGAAAACTGACGCGCCGCCAAAAAATAAAAAAGGCATCGCCGCCAGAAAAATCAGCCTGCCGTGTCTTCGTATTGCCTGCCCGCTCATAAGGTTTCTCCCCATCATGCCATCATGTCGCCAAGATTCATTCGATAAAAATTTCTCATGAAAATGCAGGCTTCATGCCAATGTGATATGACGGAAAAAATCATTATTTTTCATGGATCTGTGAATTTTTTTTACAAGCGCGCGATGACACTTGTTACTCACCCAACATATTTTCGAAAGCGCTGCTCGGAATCAGACAGGGTTCTCAATCAGCTCTAGGGAACCTCTGAAAAATGTTGGCGAGGCAGTCAGCACAAGGCAAAAACAGGCGAAAAAGCGGAGTTTATACGGAATAAATGAGCATTTTGAGCCTGTTTTTAACGCGGTGATGACAACGCAGGTAATTTTTCAGAGGTTCCCTAGGCCGCGGTAATGCGATCGATGTTGGCAAGGTCTTCAGCGCTCAACGTCCAGTGTGCGGCGGTAACGTTCTGATAAACCTGCTCCGGTGTCGTCGCACCGGCGATGATGCTGCTGACTGCCGGCTGCGCGGCAAGCCAGCTGAACGCGAGCTCCACCGGTTCATGGCCGCGCGACTTCGCGAAATCGGCAAGTTCGGCGGCAACGCGCAGGTTGCGTTCGGTGAGGAGGCGCTCGGTAAGCCGCGACGGGGATCCCGCCAGGCGCGAACCGGCCGGCGCGGGGTGTCCGGTCCGGTACTTGCCGGTCAACAAACCGCTGGCGAGCGGGGAATAAGGAATCAGTCCGACGCCGTAGTGACCAAGCGCCGGCACCAATTCCTGTTCGATATCACGGCGCAACAGGCTGTATCCGTCCTGGCTGGAGATGAAACGCGCGGTGCCCAGCTCGCGCGCCAGATGCTGCGCCTGCGCGACCTGCCAGGCCGGCAGGTTGGACGCGCCGATATAGCGGACCTTGCCGCTGCTCACTAGCGCATCGAGTGCCTTGAGGGTTTCTTCCAGCGGCGTCGCGGGATCGGGACGGTGCAGTTGATAGAGATCGATCCAGTCCGTGCGCAGGCGCTTCAGGCTGGCTTCGACTGCGCGCACGATATAACCCGCCGACGCACCCTGCGACTGCCCGCTGTCGTCGACCGGCAGGCCGAATTTGGTTGCCAGCACGATTCGCTTGCGGCGCTCGCCGAGCACTTCGCCGAGGATGGATTCGGAGCCGCCGCGGTTGCCATAAACATCGGCGGTATCGAAAAAGGTGATGCCGTGTTCGATAGCGGCATCGATGACCTTGCGTGAACCTTCCAGATCGAGACGGCCGCCGAAGTTGTTGGTGCCAAGGCCGACGCGGGAAACCTTGAGATCAGAGTTGCCGAGCGCGATGTGGGTCATGGTGTGCTCCGTGGTCGGGTGTTCTGTTTTACGATGAAAGGCTATCGAAGCCGTGATCGAGTTCCAGCCGCGGGAACAGCAACTCCGCGACACGACGGGATTCCTCGATGGAGGGGAAACCCGAGAGGATGAAGGCGTGACTGCCCTGCTCTTCAAATTCGCGGATACGGGCGGCGACATTTTCGGCGCTGCCGATCAGTGTCGTCCCCGATCCCGGCGCCACGATATTGAAGCCGCGCAGCGAAGGCCCGGTCCACAGGTTGGGATAGATCTCGAAATCCCTGGCGCGTGGCAGACGGCCGGCGCGGATGGCGTCGATGTTCCGCTGCACTTGCGGATCGGGACTGCGGTAACTCTCCAGCGTCTCGCCGGGCGGCAGTTGCCGCCGGATGGATTCGCGCGCGTGATCGAGGCTGGTGTTGTCGAGCAAGTGCTGGGCATAATCCCAGGCCTCCTCCTCGGTTTCGCGCACGATGACCTGGAAGCGCGTGCCAAAACGCAGCGTTTTGTTCTGCCTTTGCGCTTCGGCCGACACGCGGCGGAACTTGTCGCCGAGTTTCGCGGGCAGATCGGCAAAGCTGAGATAGACATCGAACAGTTCGACCGCCGCCGCATCGTCGTCGAGACCATGCGCGAAGCTCCACAGCGGCACACCATTGGTTTGTGTCGGACGGAAACCACCGCCACTGACGGGATTGGACGAACCTCCAGGCACGGGCGCCAACCGGTAGTGACTGCCTTCGTAAGCGTCCGCAAGCCCGAGATAGGCCGCGCGGAACGCCTTCCAGTAGTCGAGGTTGAGCGCCTGGCGATCATTGTCTGCATCGCCAGGCAGACCGTAGATCGCACGATTTGCCTTGTTGCCGTCAGAGGTGCCCAGCGCCAGCCGCCCGCCGGAGAAATGGTCGATGGTCTGGGCAACCTGCGCCAACCGGGTGGGCGATTGCAAATGGGCTTGCACCGGCGCAATAAAACGTACACGCCGGGTAGAGGGAATCACCGAGGCGATCAACGTCAGGACTTCAGGCTCTACAAAACCTCCCGACAGCAGCGCACCGTAGTAGCCCAGTTCGTCGATGGTTTTTGCCAGCGTCTGGAAATGGTCCAGCCCGACCGGCCGCAGCCCTTCGGGCTTCCACGGAAAGGGGCCGTCGGTGGCGGTCAGGTACCAAAGAATTTTTACGGCCATGTCAGCCAGTCTCCAGGAAGGAATGCAAAGTCAGGCCCACAACCACAACGCGCAAAGCAAACCGGTGTAAAAAGCAGCCGGTGTAAAAGTATGGGCGTTGTGTTTCGATCAACAGGCCGTTGCTCCCCGATGCAAGCGATATGCCAAACAAAAATATGCCGGGATGCCCGTCCGCACGATGACATGGCGCTGAAAGCACATCCATCCCGTCTGTTGAGATGCCAGCATCACAAGCGCCGGCTGCTGCGAAATACACATGTCCCGTTTCGAAAATGAATCATGTTTTTCTATCAGCGGTATCTGAAAAACCGTTTTCAACACACATGCTTTCACCATGCCCGAGCACCAAATGCAGCATTGCCCGAGACTGCGATGCTGGCATCTCAACAGACAGGATGCCTGCGCGCATCGGACTAACCGCATGTACCCGGAAATATGTGTTTTTAAAACAGGGGCCTGTCTGGATGGCCTGCGCTTTTTTTTATTTGGCATGTCACTTGCAAATTGCATCTGGAAAACAACACACATTGCGCCATCACCTGAATAAAGATGCGGACTTATCCAGAAGGAGTCGCACCATGACATTGGCATCCGTTCGCGATGATGCGGTAAAGGTTGCCGTGACAGCTTCCGTGGCCGACAGCCCGACGTCGCCGCCGTACCTCACTGCCACTGCGGAGGCATCCACGCAATCGAATGCCGCGTCGATGGACGAGCTGGTAGAGGCGGCGTCGGAAAAAACCGGCCGCCGATTCACATGGGCTGCGCCGCCGTGGTTGCCGTGGCTGTTGTTCCGGCTCGCCTCCGGAGCGGGGACGGTGCTGGCACTGTCGGCGATCGTGTTCTTCGCCACCCAGGCGCTGCCTTCCGATCCGGCGCGGGTGATCCTGGGCGCGGAAGCGCCGGAGGAAAGCATCCAGACGCTACAGCGCCAGCTCGGCCTGGACCGCCCGATCACCGAGCAGTACCTGACGTGGCTGGGCAAGGCCGTGCAAGGTGATTTCGGCATTTCCCTGGACTCACACCTGCCGGTGACCGAACTGATCGGCACCCGCATGGGCTATTCGATGGTCATGCTGGTGACGGTGATTTTATCGACCGTGCCACTGGCCCTGTCGCTGGGTATTTTTCTCGCACTGCGGCGGGATGGTTCCCTGGACCGGTTGTCCCTGGTGTCGCTGATCGTGCTCAAGGCTGTGCCCGGCTTCGTGATCGGCATCGTGCTGATCATGATTTTCGCCACAGGTATTTTTCAGCTCTTGCCCGCTGTATCCCTGATCGATCCCGACGTGCCGATGTACCGGCAGACGCAATTCCTGATACTGCCCACCCTGGCGCTGGTACTGAACAGCCTGCCCTACCTGGTGAGGCTGGTGCGGGCCTCGATGATCGAAGTGCTGGAAAGCGAATACGTCACCCTGGCCAGGCTGCGCGGCATTCCGGAGTCGCGCATCCTGTGGCGCCATGCGCTGCCCAACGCACTGATTCCCGCCATCTACGCTATCGCCATGATGCTCAACATGCTGTTCGGCGGCGCCGTTCTGGTGGAAGTGGTGTTCACCTATCCCGGCATCGGCAGCGCGCTCAACTCCGCAGTGGAGGTGCGCGACCTGCCGATGATCCAGGCAGTGATCCTGATCGCCACCGCCGGCGTGGTGATGATCAACCTGACGGCCGACCTGCTGGTGGTACTGCTGACCCCGCGCCTGCGTACCGCCGAACGGCCGCGCCTGATCAATCGCGGCCTGCGCAGGAGCCGCCAGGGTGCCTGGCAGCAGTTCCGCAAAGTATTGCGCTGGCGGCACCCGCGCGGTGCCGCCGTTTCCAGGAGGCACGCCACATGAGTGAGAAAACGATGACGGCGGTGGCTCCCACCGCGCGGCCGGTGCGCTATCCCACACTGCGCCGCGCATTCGCCGAACGGCAGGTGCGGGTGGGACTGTTCATTACCCTCGCGGTGGTGGCGCTGGCGCTGTTCGGACCTTTTTTCGCGCCGCACGAACACACGGCGCTGGTGGGACCGGTATACGGCGGCCCGGAACCAGGGGCGCCGCTCGGCTACGATTTCATCGGCCACGACATGCTGTCGCGGGTGTTGTCGGGCGGCTGGTCGGTGGTGTGGATGTCGCTGGCGGTGTCCGCCATCGCCCTCGCGCTGGGCACCATCCTGGGCATGGCCGCCGGCTATTCGCGGCGCTGGCTGGACCAGTTCATCGTCTGGTGGACGGACGTGTTCCATGCCTTTCCCAACCTCATCCTGATCCTGCTGGTGGTTTCCATGCTCGGCCGCCAGCCCTGGCTGATCGTGCTGACGGCGGCGGTCGCCTTCGTGCCCGGCGTCATCCGGCTGGTGCGCGGGCTGACCATCGGCGTGGTCAACCAGGAATTCGTGGAAGCCGCCGAGATGATCGGTATTCCGCGCCGACAAGTGTTGTTGCAGGAGATCCTGCCGAATATCGTGACGCCGCTGCTGGTGCACCTGGGGACCATGCTGTCCTGGGCCGTGGGCATCCTTTCCGGGCTGGCGTTCCTGGGCTACGGCATAGCGCCGCCGGCCGCCGACTGGGGGCTGATGATCAACGAGAACCGCCCTGGCCTGCAAATCCAGCCCTGGGCCCTGTTCGCACCCATGCTGATGCTGGTGCTGTTCGCGCTGGGAACCAACCTCCTGGCCGAAGGCGTCGGGCGGGTAACGGCGCGTATCGAGGAAAAGTAGGATGGATGCCGCACTCAAGGTGGCCCTGGAGGGAAGGTTGTTGCAGGTGGAAAACCTGCGGATCGAGTTGCAGGACTCGGGGCAGGATATCGTTGCGGATATTTCCTTCTCGCTGTCCGCCGGCGAGATTCTCGGACTGGTCGGCGAGTCCGGCTCCGGCAAGACCACCATCGCCTCGGCACTGCTGGGACATGCCCGCACCGGAGCCCGCATCACCGGTGGCAGCATAAAGGTCGAGGGCATCGACATCCTCGGCCTGGATCACGACCAGCTGCGGGCCTGGCGCGGCAAGCGCATCAGCTATGTCGCGCAGGACCCCGCCACCGCGCTCAACCCGGTATTGCGCATCGGCAACCAGCTGCACGAGGTGCTGATCGTGCATGAACCGGCACTGGACCAGCTTGGCCGCCAGCGCCGTGTCCTCGCCATGCTGAGGGATGTCGGCCTGCCCGCGGACCCGGAGTTTCTGCAACGCTTTCCCCACCAGCTTTCCGGTGGCCAGCAGCAGCGCATCCTGCTGGCGCTGGCCTTTCTGCTACGGCCCAGCCTGATCGTGCTGGACGAGCCGACCACGGCGCTGGATGTCACCACCCAGGCGCGTATCCTCGCCACCATCCGCAGCCTGTGCGGCCAATACGGCGTGGCCGCGGTCTATGTCTCCCACGATCTCGCGGTGGTGCGGCATCTGGTGGATCGCGTCATCGTGCTCTATGCCGGCCGGGTCGCCGAGGTCGCATCGCGCGAGGCATTGTTTGCGCATCCGGCGCATCCTTACAGCCGCGGGCTGCTGGCGGCGATTCCCGATGTGGCCCAGCGCCGCGTGCTGCAACCCATTCCCGGCCAGGCACCGGCACCCGGTACCCGCCCTGCCGGCTGCGCCTTCGCACCCCGTTGCGCGCGCCGCCAGGACGATTGCGTTCATTCCTCGCCGACGGCCATCGAACTGGCACCACGCCACACCGTCGCCTGTTTCCATCCGGTGCCGGAGAGCGAGCCCCTGCTGGTGCGCGACCTGCGCGAAGCGGCGAAGGGTGCCGATCCACAAATGCCACTGCTCGAATCGAAGGGTATCGACGCGGCCTACGGTCCGAAGCAGGTGCTGTTCGACGTGGCCTTTGGCCTGGGACGGGGCGAGTGCCTGGCGCTGGTGGGAGAGTCGGGCTCCGGCAAGACCACGCTGGCGCGGGCGCTGGCAGGCCTCGGTGAACACGCCGAGGGCGAGGTGTACTACGACGGCGAGCCGCTGCCGCTACGCACCAGGGCGCGCAACAATGAAGTCCGGCGCCAGATCCAGTATGTATTCCAGAATCCCTATCGCGCACTCAATCCCCGCAAGACGGTGAACCAGGCGTTGCGCACCGTGCTCGACCATTTTTTTCCGAAGATCGGCGAGCAGGAAGCCCAGCGCCGCGTGTTCCGGGCGCTCGAACGGGTGGCCCTGCAACCGCAACTCGCCGATGCCTGGCCACGCGAGTTGTCGGGCGGCGAGCGCCAGCGCGTGGCCATCGCGCGGGCGCTGGTCTGTGAGCCAAGCCTGCTGATCTGCGACGAGATCACCTCATCGCTGGACGTGTCGGTTCAGGCAACCATTCTCCAGCTGCTACGCAGCCTGCAGGACGACGGCCTGTCGATCCTCTTTGTCACCCACGACCTGGGCGTGGTGCGCGCCATCGCTGACCGGGTGGTGGTACTGCGCGAGGGCCGGGTCGTCGAGAGTGGCACTGTCGAATCGGTCCTGGACCGGCCGACGGCCGCCTATACGCGCATGCTCGTCAACGACTCCCCCAGCCTATCCGCGTGAATGTGGACAGGTGTTGATGCGAAGCGATTGCGCCGCCAGCGGCCCACCTGTTCTGTCTGATACCGGGCAGTTCTTTTGCAGAGTCTGTTGAGTTGCTAACAGTCAACGCCGCACGCGGGCTGGGGCTTTGCCGCAAAATTTTTTAACCATCTGATAAAGAACAGCTTTTTTCCATTTTTTCCATTGGCATGGAGGTTGCGTTGCGATGGGGACCAACCATCTGAAGGAGTGTTGAAATGCCTGTTGAATTTGTCGGAGGACTGTTTCCTCGCAACCAGCTCGCGCCGCGCCAGGGCTATGCCGCCAAGCTCGATCTCGACTACCTGCGCGACCTCGCCCGCGCCCACGAGCACGCCGGTTTCGACCGCGTGCTGATCGCCAACGGCGGCGGCGATCCCGCCTACCTGGCCGCCTATGCAGCTGCGCACACCGAACGGCTGGGCTTCATGATCGCCCATCGGCCGTCACTGACCGCGCCGACCATTGCCGCCCGCGCCTACGCCACCCTCGATCACATCACCGGCGGGCGCGTCCGCCTGCACGCCATTACCGGCCACGCCGCCGAACCCGAGCACGGCGAAAGCCTGAACGACAAGGCACAGCGCTACGAGCGCACGGGCGAGTACCTGGACATCATCCGCCGCCTGTGGACATCGGATAAGCCCTTCGATTACGACGGCAAGTACTTCCAGCTCAAGGATGCTTACATCCCGCTAAAACCCCTGCAACAGCCACATGTCCCCATTTCCCTGGGCGGGTCGTCGGACGGTGCCTATGAAGTGGCGGTCCGCCATACCGACCTTTACGCACTCTGGGCAGAGCCACTGGCAGATGTGAAAGAACGTATCGCCAAGCTGCACCAGGTCGCGGCAGCGGCCGGTGTCAACAAGCCGCCGCGCGTCAGCCTGTCGGTGCGATTGATCATCGGCCCTACCGAGGAACTGGCCTGGCAGAAGGCCCACGACATCGTCGCCAAACTCAAGGCGAACTACGAGGCCCGCGGTGGCGACCAGCAGCGGCTGCGCGGCCATGCCGGTGGCGCCCTGCGCCAGCAGGAGATCGCCGCGCGCGGCGACCGTCACGACCGCAACCTGTACATGGGAACCTCCACCGCCATCGGCACCGGGGCGGACACCACTTCACTGGTGGGTACGCCGGAGAGCATCGTGCAATCCTTGCTCGACTATTACGACATCGGTGTAACCACCTTCCTCAATCGCGGCTACGAGCCGCTGTACGACGCCATCGATTATGGCCGGTGGATTATTTCCACGGTGCGTGAGGAAGTCAGCCGGCGCGAGCAGTCAGCAGCAAAAGCCAACGCGGCTCAACAGCCTGCCGAGAAAGCGCCAGTGCCTGTATAAACGCAGCAAATAGTCTGCATACGCAAATAACCCATGGCGTGACCCAGCGCGCCATGGGTTATTTGTTTTCAGAGATGCACACAGTGCGGGTGTTGCTAAAAGCGACGCTGCCGTAAGGAATCAGGTAGCTGCTTGTCCATTGGCCTTTGCGATCCAGAGCCGGCTAAGCTCCGCTTCACCACTATTACCCTGGACACTGCGCAAGACCTTGACTGCTTCAATGTGCCTGCCCGCTTGCAGATAGGCATAACCCAGATGCAACTTGGCTGTCTCCGGATTGCTCAGTTTGCCTTTCTGAATACCTTGCTCGATCAGCCGGATACCCTGTTCATATTCTCCATAACCCAACAGGTTCACACCACTGGCCACCAGAGCATCACTACTGCCCTGTCTTAATGCCGCCACAATACCTTCTTTTAGTGTCCCGCGATCTTCCTTCACTTTTTCAGAAACGAGTTGGGCCAGCCGTTGATGGCGATCAACCTCGACCTGGCTACCACTACCCAATACCTTGCTGGCGTAGCCTGCCTGAATAAACTGTTGTGCCTCAGCGGGAAATCCAGCTTGCAGTGCCAGTTGAGCCGCCTCGACATAATCGCGGGCACTGTCCAGCGTGCCCGTCTTGCTGCGCAAACGATAAACATCCAGAGTCAGGCGGTCAGAAAAACCGGGGCGGCTGGCCGTGCGCAGAATGGCATCGAGCCAATAATCTTGCGTGGGGTGATAGGTCACCAGTTTTTCCAGCGCCCTCAGATAACCCGCATTGTCATTTTGCTTCAAGGCAATACTGCCAAGCAGGCGCAGTTGGGCCTCAGTGGGTGCCTTGCCTGCCTTTTCCAGGTTTGCCAGCTGCGCATCGAGTGCCTTATGGGCTTCGGCATGACGCTCGGCCAGGTAGAGCGCTTGCGGCAGCAGATGAAGAATTTCGGCATCGGTGCCACCCGCCGCCTGATACTGCTGAATAGTGCTGGCAGCTTTGCTGTAATTCTCGGTGCCAAAAGCAAGTTGAACCAATACTTGCAGAATGGTGGTTTTTTCCGCCGGATCGAGGTGCGGAGAAACCAGCGCTGCCTCATAGGCCCGGATCGCGGTGCCGTAGTCACTCGCGGCAGTGGCCGCCGAGGCGCGCACACGCTCAATGACATAGGTTTCGAAACTGGTCAGCCCGGGAACCTTTGCGGCTTCATTGGCCTTGGCCAAAGCATCTTTGGATTTGCGCTCTTTGATCAGGGCCTGGGCTTCCTGCAAGGGCGTGCCCACCTCGGGGCGAACGCTGTTGTCCGCGGCAAAGCTCTGGGCAACACCACATAAAAGCGCCGCGATGAGGGTCAGGCGGATGCTATTGATCATGACAGTATTCTCACAGACGGGGCATGGTAGTTACGGCAGAAACTGTTCGTTGCCGACGATGGCTATGTTGGTGATGCCTTGTCGTTGCGCGGCCGCCAACACGCCCGCGACATGCTTGTATTCGACCAGGCGGTTGGGCCGGATATGGAATTCCGGGCCATTGGCAAGCTGGGCCAGACGCTGGAAACGTTGCTCCAGTTCCTGTGGACTGCTGATCAACCGGCCGTCCAGCAACACAGTGCCATCGAAATCGATTTCAAGATTAACGATCGGTAGAGGCTCCACCTCGCTGGGCGGCGCATCCGGGTGCGGCATATCGAGCTTGACCGAATGAGTCTGAATGGGAATGGTGATGATCAGCATGATCAGCAACACCAGCATCACGTCGATCAGCGGCGTGGTGTTGATGTCGATAATGACATCATCATCGCTATTGCCTATTTGCATAGCCATGGTCAGCTCCTCGAAGGCGGTTCGGTAATAAAGCCGATCTTGGCGATGCCGGCCCGCTGGCAGGTAAGGATCACTTCACCAACCGACTGATAGCGCACCGACTGGTCTCCGCGAATGTGAACTTCCGGCTGGGGAACCTTCACCGCCTCGACCTTCAGCCATTCCAGCAACGCCTTGTGGTCCGGGACCAAGGTGGTATTCCAGTAGACCCTGCCATCCCGGTCCACGGCGATAACGATGTTTTCGGGCCGGGTTTGCAGCGGCTGATTGCTTTCTTCCGGCAGTTCTACCGGAACGGTCTGGATTGCAACCGGAATCGTGATCAGGAAGATGATCAGCAACACCAGCATCACATCAACCAGGGGCGTGGTATTGATGGCGGAGACGACTTCGTCTTCCGCATCCTGAGGACCGATATGAATAGCCATGACTCACCTGCTCCCCGTATCAGACAGCCCATGCTGTCTTGGGTGTATCCACCTGCGGAGCGCTGTTCTTCACTGCGGGCGATGCGGCAGCCGGTGATGCGCGGCTTTCCTCCTCACCAACGCGGGAACCGGCTAACAGCACACTGTGCAGATCGGAACCAAATCCACGCAGACTTTCCACCACAGATTTGTTACGGCGAACCAGCCAGTTGTAACCAAGCACCGCTGGTACCGCTACAGCCAAACCGAGGGCAGTCATGATCAGCGCCTCACCAACAGGACCGGCAACCTTGTCGATGCTCGCCTGGCCAGACACACCAATAGCCGTCAGCGCATGGTAGATACCCCAGACAGTGCCGAACAATCCCACGAAAGGCGCAGTGGAGCCCACCGTCGCCAACACCGCCAAACCTTTTTGCAGGTGGCTTTGAATCTCATCTATCGCACGGTTGAGGCTGAGGATGATCCAGGTGGAACGATCCACCTCCCCGGTAATCTGGCCCTTGTGGTGCTTGCTGGATTTAATGCCGCGATCAGCCAGATACCAGAAAGGTGTGCCCGGCTTTATTGTGTCCAGCCCTTCCCTGAGGCTGCCCTTCTCCCAGAAGCGGCGGTTGACCTCCCGGCTTTGCTGGAGCAGACGATTCTGTTCAAACAGCTTGACCAACAATATGTACCAGGTCGCCGCCGAAATGATGCCGAGAATGACGAATGTGCTCCTGGAAACAAAGTCACTCTGTTCCCACGCGGCTTTGAAACCATAGGGATTTTCAGACACGTCACTGACCGGGACATCGATCGCTGCAAACGCTTCGGACACGGCGGTATCCGCAAACGCCTCGTCATCAACATCAACCGGGGAAATCGAGAGGGCCTCGCCGTCAGATATCAGCGCCTCTTCGGCCTCGAGAATCAGCGCATCCACATCGATGACCTCAGATCGCGCCTCCTCTGCGTGCAGGTGAACGGGTAAGGCCAGCAACAGGCCAAGCAGGGCGATCGCGCCGTAGCGGGGAGCTGTCAGGATCATTGTCAGGTTCTCCAGGTGATAGGTGCAAAAGCAAAGGAAGGAATGGGCAAGGTCATCGGCATCACCGGCGCTTCTGGAAGTCGTAACGGATCCGCGCCCAGGAGGCTTCGGGCTTGCCGTTCACGGTGCCGGGGGTAAAGAGGCAGCGGCTCAGGCCGACCACCGCCGACTCGTCCAGCCGGGGATAGCCGCTGGATTGCTCGATACGGCTGTCGATGACCCGGCCGTCGACACCCACCAGCAGGGACAAGGTCACGATGCCCTCTTCACCGAGACGCTGGGACAGCGCGGGATAATCCGGATCGCGGCAGTGGCGCGCCTGTACCACCGGTGCCACCCGCGCCACTGTCTGCGCGACCGGCGCGGGTTGCGGCGGAGGCGCCGTGGTCACCGCGGCAATGGGCTGTGGCGGCGGGTGCCGCAGGATATGGATCTCCGGTGGCGGCACAAATACCGGTGGCGGTGTTTCCAGGGGCAATGGCGGCGGGGGCGGCGGCAGTTCCGGCTGTACCACCACCTCCTCGATGATCCGGGTCTCGATCGGCGCCGGGATGAATTCCACTACATGCCGCGCCAGACCGCTGACCAGACCCCAGATGATCAACACATGCAGACCGGCGACAACGCCCACGCCCAAGGCCCGCCTACGCGGATCAGCGCCTATGTGCTCAGCGTAGGCCATCGCGGCCTCCGGGAAGACAGAAGCGCGTACCGGATTCAGAATATGTATATTCCATAGCAGCGTAAGAAATTTCACTTACCAATCAAAAGGTAAGTTCAGAAAAGCACAAGCTGTGCCAGCTTCGCCCTGATATACCCGAAGGCCGCAAACCTCACCCTGAATATGGCGCAACCGCTTGAAAAACAGGGATTTCACAGGTGTTTAACGAGGGCAGCACCGAAGTGCCGCCTGACCAATTCGGCAAAAATCACAGCGCAATCGAAAGAGCAGGTTTACGCTGTGCTGATGTCATAGCACTTGCCCCAACCTGCCTGCTGTATTCCCAGCAGCGGCACCACCATCATCAAAACGTCAGGCGGCAGTGCCATCGGCCGCAACAACGGCCGCATCCTCGAACCGCCCGGACTTTTTCCACTCGCGATACAAGGCCCACGCGGCCGCCAGCGGGCGGTGATCTACCCAATCCGCAAGGTTGAAATCCCGATCGAGAAAACCGTGCAGCAACAAAAAATCCTTCTGGACGGAAAAATAGCCGAGCCGCTCTTCCGACAGGTCGGGGTGCAGCGAGGCGTGGAAGCCGTTGCGATACGCAGTGGCCACGGCATCGGCGCCACCGCGCGTCTCGGCCTGCAATACCCGGTGAACCGCCGCCTCGTTTTCCCTGGCCCATTCGGATGCGCGGATGGTTTGCGCGAGATAACGGACGACGATCTCAAAATGATTGTCGAGCAGATATTGCGGTACGGTGAGAGGGCGCGGCGTGCCATTGTTCACGCGCGCCCGGCGTGTGGGCAGTGCGTCTAGGTCAATGCCGAGCGTCACGCCTGCCCGGCGCGCGGCATCCACCGCCGAAGCGCCTTTCACATAGACGGCATCGACCTCACCCCTGGCCAACGGCCCGATGCCAGCCCACAGCGCATCCAAACTGTCGCTCGATGATTCCCGCTCAAGACCTTCACCGGATCCAACTTCCACCAGGCTGACATCGCCCCAGCCGAGGCCGGCGTATTCCAGGGCATTCTTGTAGCCATGCAGGCTCATACCGCGCGCGATACTCGAACTCCGGCGGCCATCAACCCGGGTTCCCCAGGCCGGCACGGCCAGGCGCTTGCCCTTGAGCTGTCCGGGTGCCGATATGCCAGAGTCCGGACGGACCAGGATGGTCTGCCATTCGTCGATCCAGGTCAGGCCGATCAGGCGGGTGGGTTCGCCCTGGGCGCGCCCGATCAACGCGGGAATGGCGCCGCCTTCGCGAAACAACGGCGGCGGGAGTTCATCACCATGGGTTTGTTGCCAACGTTCGACACCTTGTTCCCGGCGGTCGAGCACCGCGATGCCATCGGGTTTGAACTCTTCCCGCAGCCAGCCGAGTTTCAACGCCAGGCCCGTGGCCGTCGGCACGGGGCAGCGCCCCGACCATATCTCCTGAAGAATGGGAAAGCCGGTATTCGTCGTCATTGATAGCTCCTCGATCATGTGTAAAAACCTGCACTCCTGCGGGCACAACTCATGCCAAGAAATAAAACACTTTCATATCAACTGGTTAACGATCGGTTCTGCCGGGCATTGCTGGAAAGCGCACAACCTCGCCCTGGGATATCCGATCCTGATACCGACGGCTGCTGGAAAGATAACAATGGGGGACGCTACCAGCGGGATTAGCGCAGGTCGCTCCGGGGGGGACTGTCAACAAGGCTGCTGCGATTCTCGCATTCGATTGTTGGAAGAACACCATGGCACGTCAGAGATGAGCTCAATAAATTGATTTTATTAGGTTTATTTTTTGGCACAGAAACCGCATAGCCAGGTGACCGGCATCTCGTCCCGCCGATCGGGGCGAATGCTCCCTACCCTTTTATAACCCCCAGCAGGAGATACCCGTGACTTACGATACGTCCTTGACCACATCACCGACCCCCACCACGAACCAGACGCTCGACACCCTGTGGTTCACTCGCTGTCCGGTCCCCACCGCCACCGGCCTGGCCTATAAGCTCGGCTGGCTCACAGAAGAACTCGGACGCGATGGCATCAAGGTGGAAACCCTCCAGGAATCCGGCCGCGACGACCTGCGCCGCCATCACTACGATCACAACCTGCCGGCGCTGATCCGCGAAGGCGGCAACCTGCTTGCCCTGGGTGCGCGCGGCCAGGGAGCCCCTTCCCGTCTGGTCGGCCTGACCTGGATCGACGAGCGCCAGTCCATTCTCGTCCGGCCGGGTTCCGGCATCACCAGTCCCGCCGACCTCAAGGGCAAGCGCCTGGCTCTGCCCACCTGGACCGACCACCCGATCGCGGAACATCAGCGCGGCAGCAGCATCGCCCGCGGCATGGCGCTGCACGGTTTCAAGGGAGCGCTGGCGTCCGCCGGTCTCACACTCGACGATGTCGAGCTCGTCCAGGTGGAAAGCCACCGCAACCCGGAACGCAACAGCAACGACAATCGCGGCAGCAGCAACACCTACGCCTTGCAGGCGGTGGCCAGCGGCCTGGTGGACGGCGCCTACGTCAAGGGCGCGGCGGCGGTGGATGCCGCCCGCGCGCTCGGCCTGGTGGTCGGTGTCGATATCGACAAGCTCCCCGAGCGTCGCTTTCGCGTCAACAACGGCACGCCGCGGCCGATCACCGTCCATCAAAGCCTGATCGACAATCACTTCGACGTGCTGGTGCGTTTCCTGGAGCAGACACTGCGCGCCGCGGAATGGGCGAAAGACAATCTCGATGGAGTGCACAAGGTGCTGCAAGGCGAAACCCGTGGCAGTGCCGACGCCGTGACGGATGCCTACCGCGACGGCTTCCACACCTCGCTGCACCCGGATCTGTCAGAGGAGCGCCTTGCCCTGTTTGAGCAGCAGAAACGGTTTGCCTGGGTTCACGGCTTCCTCGACCGGGATTTCGATCTCGCCGACTGGGTGGATCCGCGTCCGCTGCAAGCAGCCTGGGAACGGTTGCGCAACCGGGGTTGAGCCGAGCCCGCCCCGGTTCCACCACCCGCAGCCGGGGCGACTCAGGCCCGCAACCAGATATTCTCGAAACGCCAGGTGGAAAAATGCGAGCGCTCCGGCGCGACGCCACCGGCCTGCCGGGACACGGCATCCAGGATGTCCGCGAAACCCCAGATCAGCAGGCCGCCGCGCTCGTGCTGGATTTTCTGCATCTCATGGACCAGCGGCGCACGCAAAGCGAAATCCGGCTGTGCCAATGCCTGAAAATAAAGTTCATTGAAGCGCGCATCATCAAAATTGGTGCGATTGGCTCCCGACAGGGGCGAATCGGTGTTGGTCGCGGTATGCAGGTATGGCTGACCTAGTCCGCCACCACTGGGACTCAGGGTCCAGGAAGTTCGTTGCGGGCCGGAAAAAATGGTGTCGTCCACCTGACGGATATGGATCTCAACACCCACCCGCCTGGCCTGGTCCGCCAGCACCAGGGCAGAGGCCACGTTCCCTCCGCTGGTGGTCAGCTCGACCGACAAGTGTTCATGCCCGGCTTCCTTGAGCAACGCGCGCGCCCGTTCCAGTTCGCGGGTGCGTTGCGCCAGGTCCGTGCGCGATGTCGGGTCCTTGGGTGAATAGAGATCATTCGCTACCCGGCCGAAACCATGCAGCACCCTATCCACCAGTTCATGCCGGTCCACCAGCAACCGGAAGGCTTCGCGCACCCGCTGATCGTCGAAGGGCGCACGCTTGAGGTTCATCTGGAATGCTTGTGTGCCATAGGCCGGCGAGACCAGCAGGTCGGCGCGAGTCTCGTTCTTGAACAGCGATGCCTGTTCCGGCGACAGCGCGTTGGCCAGGTGGATCTGCCCGCTTTGCAGTGCAAGCAACCGCGACAACGTATCGCTGAATTCAATAATCTCCAGCTCGTCGGCGTAAGGCTTGCCGGTCTTGAAGTAATTCTCGAAACGGGTGAACAGCGAGCGCTGCCCCGGCCGGAAGCTCTTGAGCTTGTACGGCCCCGCGCCCACCGGATTGGTGATGGGGTCATAGTCCGTCGGCACTATGCCACCGAAATTGACCCAAGCATCCGGCAGCGGCAGAAAGGACTTGCCGGGCTTGAGATTGATGCGGACGGTCAGCGGGTCCAGTGTCTCGATGCGCTCGCGATCCACCATCGCCAATATCCGTCCGTAAGACGATGCCAACTCGGGATCGGTCAGGCGGCGGATGGAGAACACCAGATCTTCCGCGCTGACAGTCTTGCCGTGGTGGAATTCCAGCCCCTTGCGCAGACGGATGGTCCAGGACGAGGCGTCCTGGTTCGGCTCCGCCCATTCGGCGAGGGCCAGGCGCGGGATCATGTCATCGCTCCACTCCCACAGCTTGCTGTAGAGGGCGAAGCCGCGAATGGTGCTGCCGGTCGCGATGGGCTTGTGGGCATCCAGATTCCCGGCCTGACTGCCGCCGATGATGCCGAGCCGCAGGCGGCCGCCGTAGCGCGGCACCTCATTGGAACCGGGCGTCCAGGGCTCGCGCGTCGCCACCCCGCCCGGCCCGCAACCCGTCATCAGGGCAGGAGCCAGCATGGCCCCGCCACCCAGTGACAGCGCACCCGAAAGAAACGACCTGCGGGAAATCCGGCTGCTCATGACACACCTCGAATCCGGTTCGCGTCCTGGTCAGCAAACGACTCGACGGCACTATCCAGATCAATCAGATACCACAGGGTTTTTACGAGCATGGCGCGGCCTCGGTCAGCGAGAAAAAGGGCTATATCCCCACTGAAAAGCAGGAGCCATGCCAGATCGCGCCATACCGGTATTGGCCTGAAAAAATTCTTTTAAATCAATCAATAAAAACCCAGCCAGCACCGTTGTTCCGGAGCCGACGGGCAATAGTGCGGCGGAATAGAAAACACTTGCTTGGTAACCAACAAGCAAGCACGACACAAAGTGTGGAAATCAGCAGTGCGATCAAGCGCCAACGCAAGGTTCAGCCATTGCGCTTCGCTTGGACTTCCCCTGGACGTGTCAACAATACCACATGAATTTTATTCATGCTCCAGTGAAATAATATCATTTTTATTCATGAAATGATTCAGGTATAAAACACACCCTGCTCTTAACCATAGACAATATTACAGTTGACTCTTAATTAGGCCCATTAGGCACAAATCAAAAAGGCTGTGAAGACTACTGACTGGGAAAATCAGAAAAGAAAATTGGAAAGTTCAGAAAGAGCAAGGAATAAATTCAGGTGTTATCTCAGAAATCAGGTTGCCAGATCACGATGGATAAAGACTTTAGATTTACTATTAAAAGCATTTGTTTCGATGAAAATTATCACCCCTGAGGCTGTTCATAACTCTGTGTCATCCACTGAGCTACAAGCTGATGTGTTTGTC
>CAYWCW010000025.1:0-58534 GCA_964456865.1 uncultured Cellvibrionaceae bacterium | reverse complement strand
GCGCCGCAATGGTTCTGTCCGCTGCGCGCACGCTGGCTGAGCCTTTGACTTCGACTATCGCACCAGCCGGGTACTGTGCCAGTTCCACCTTGTCCGGCAAGGTAACGTAGTGCGCCTTGCCATCGACACCATCCAGCACCAGATAGCCCTTGTCGTACAGTTCGTCGGCCAGCCCCTTGGCGACAACGCGGCCGATGACCGGGCGTGCCTGTTCACCGGGTTCAAATACCGCCAGTTCACGCTGCGAACCACACATCGCCCGCTGCATGGTGCGGATGATGTCACCGCGCTCACCCATTGCACGCAGCGTCTGTTCCGCCCCGGCATGGACGGCCCAGACACCGGGTTGCGATTCACTCGCCAGCCCCATGCGCTGCAAGCGTTGCAGGCGGCCAATCAGCAACAGACGCTGGCGTTGCAAACGGGGTTCATTGAAGCGTTCGATACGCACCTCGCCATCCACCGCTTCGCGCTGCAAGCGGCGATCCAGCCCGGTCCAGCGCTCCTGATCCACTTCGCGCTGCATGGTCTGCTGGATCTCCAGTTCGGTGCGCGGCCCGAGCCATTCGGTAGCGAGTTCTGCTGCACGCTGGCGCATGCCGTGGGCGATGTAGTCTTTCGAGATGATCAGGTCTTTGCCGGTATCGTCCTTGCCACGCAAGACGATATGGGTGTGCGGGTTGTCGGTGTTCCAGTGATCGACCGCCACCCATTCCAGCCGCGTCCCCAGGTCGGCTTCCATACGGGCCATCAGGTCGCGGGTGTAGCGCCGCAGGTCTGCCAGTTCGGCAGCATCTTCCGGCGAGACGATAAAGCGGAACTGGTGCCGGTCTTCACGGCCACGCTCCTCGAAGGCGGTCAGGTCGGCGGCGTCAGTCGTCGCACTGTATGCCTGTCCCGGCTCACCGTCGCGGCCGACACCTTCACGCTCGATATAGCGCAGGTGGGTCACCGTCGAACGCGGCCCGGCTTTGGCGAGATTCACCAGCCGGGTCTTGATGGTCACGCGCCGGGCATTGGCCGCCAGTGACTGACCGGCGAAGCGTGCCGCAACGTGCCCACGCCCCAGCCGGGCACCGGGCCGATGGCCTGCCGTGCTGGCCCTGACACCGGCTTTGCTCACCTGTTTGAGCACGCGGTTGATGAAGGGCTGCGTGCGGTCCCTGGGCGTGCCGGGGCGGATGCGGAAGCGGTCGGCGTCATCGCCGCTGCGCCGGCTCATGCGGCGACTCCGGCGAAATCCAGCGTACCCGAGGGTGCAATACACGCGGGTTCCCCTCTGACTGTCTGGCATTGGCGTTGTTGGCGGCACGCTGCCGCCATAAGGCGCGTGCCGTGTTCCCCCCATGTGCAGACGGTTCTTTCGCGCAACACCGTGCCGCGACCTTTTATCTTGCCCTGCATCTTTCCCCGGCCTGACGGCGCGGGGATGCGATGCTCCGGTGGCGCAGCACAAGGTGCTGCCCGGCCACCGGCGAGCGCCAGCCCTGTCTGCGGCATGGCGCGCTCGGGGCAAGCTGTCTGCACGGGTGAATGCCAGGCTGTGTGCGGCATGAATGCACGCGCACTGCAACGGCATGAGCACAAGTGCGGCATGTTGGACGACATGACGTTGTGCAAGATCATGGCCGTGTCTCCGGGCGTAGCGGCTGCGCCATGCCGAGCACGGCGGATGTGCTGACCGGCCCGAAATAGCGGCTGTCGAATGACGCCGGGTTGGTATTACTTAGCAGGAACAGTTCGCCCTCGGCGAGTGGCCGACACTGTGACCAGGCTGGCAGCGCCCGGTCTTGATGATCGGTGTGCAGCACGGCGGCCACCGGCACGTCGTCGATGTACACCATGCCACCCGTCACGCAAACGTGTTGCGGCGCCACGGCGCCAACACGTTTGAGCAAGGGCACGTGCAATGGCAGGTAGCCGCGCTGGGCGGCAAGTGTCGCGGCATCGGCTGGCAAAGTGGTCAGCACGATGCTGCCTACCGGCAAGACACCCGGCAGCGAGTGTGCGGCCTCAATGCGATACCAGCCGATCGGTACGCTATCGGACGGGTTGTACACAATGCGTGCCGCTGGCTGCACCAAGGCGGCCCAGGCCAGCGCCGCAATGCCGCAGGCGGCGAGCGCAACCGGAACGAGGCGAACGCGACCGCGTGAGCGAGGAACGGATGGGGTTGTGGGTGTCATTGTAGGTTCCTCCCGGCCAGCCAGGCTGCATGCCGTTCGGCGGTGTAGTGTGGCAATGGCAGGTGTGCCGCCAGACGGTTGCCCAACGTGCGCCAGTACGCAGGCGATACGTCGGCGGGGTCGATGTCCAGCGCCTCTATGATGTCGAGCCGCGCAAGCACGGCGCGCACCTTGTGTTCACCTTCGGTATGCAGCAACAGGCGCGCACCGGGACGCACACCGGGGATACGCTGCATGGCCTCCAGTGGCCTACAGGCTTGCAACACTATGAGCTGCCAGCGCGTGGTGCCGTAGTCATTCGCCTCCCAGTGGATGCGGCAGAAGATCGCGGCAGGCAGGAACACCGCGCAGCGCCGCCAGCGATCAAGCTGCACCGTGCGTACAGGATGGCCGAAGCGCAGATAGAGATTGATGCGCTGCTCGACGTAGGCAAGTGATACGCGGGTCAGCGGCACGCTGTTATCAGGCGTAACGCACGGTTGTGCTGATGACGGCGACGCAACCGTGGCCGTCTGCATGGCATAGTTCATGGCATGTTCTCCGGGAATTCGCGCTCCAGCAACGCCCGCAACAGTTCGGCCACCGTTATACCCTGCGTGAAGGCTGACACCTTGATACGGGCACGCATGGCCGGGGTAATGTCGAGCGTGAGCCGTGCCGTGTAGAGGTCGCTTTTCTGCACACTGCTGGCATCGCCCTGCCGAATCCAGGCTTCCGCCTGTGGGTTAGCCGGTGGCCGCACGCCAATGGCAATGCGTTTGCTGTGTGTACTGCTCATGGCGACCACCGCAACAGTTCATCAGTCAGCGCGCTGATTTCACTGGCAGCAGTGCTGTCCGGTGCAATTTCGCGGGCAAGCCGACCCGCGGCCACACTGTCGGCAAACACGATGCGCTGGCGCACTTCCGCGTTCATTGCAGGCAGCGGCTGTTCGGCGAGCGCACCGCGTGCTTCGCGTCCGATCACCGTGCGCACCACGCGCCGGTTGATAACAAAGGCCGCACGCAGTGCCGGTCGGAATAGCTGAGCCTCGCGGATCAGCGCGACCATCTCGGCACTGGCCCACAGGTCATAGGGACTGGGCTGCACAGGCACCAATACCCGGTCTGCCGCCAGCAGCGCGGAGCGTGCGAGTGCAGCAATACGTGGCGGGCCGTCGATAATGATGTGATCACAACGCCGGGCAAGTTCAGGCGCTTCCTGGTGCAGGGTTTCGCGTGCGAGGCCAACGGTACTGAACAGCCGTGGCAAACCCTGCTGACTGCGCCGCTGTGTCCAGTCCAGCGATGAGCCCTGCGGATCAGCATCCAGCAGGATGACCTGTTGCCCGCGTAGCGCGAGTTCACCGGCGATGTGTGTGGCGAGTGTGGTTTTGCCGACACCGCCTTTCTGGTTGAGCAAGGCGATGATCATGGCGCAGCCCTCCGTGACGGAAAGCCGCTCGCTGAATGCGTTGAAAAACGCTTTTGCGGTTGTCTTTGGGCAGTTATCCACGGCACTAATAATAAGTTTTTATTATTTGTTAAAGCGCTTTTACTGTTAGCTATAGCGTTAAGGGCCGCTGAAAACCTTGTAATCACTGGCGTCAGACAGGATTCACACGCCTGATAGCACGATAGCGCCACGTCTGATAGCACGACTCCCGGCACGCCTGATAGCACGAGCCGATTCACAGCTTGTTCTGCATTCATCCCCACGGTTATCAACGTGCCATCGGCGGCACGGGACGAAAGACCAGAATTTCCTGCTTGCCGGGCCAGTCGCGCTCGATGGTCAGCAGGTAACCCGGCAACGACTGCCGCGTGACCAGCGCCCGCAGATCGCAGGCAAAGTCGTAGGGTTTGGCCAGGCTGCCCGACTTGCGGTGCAGGTAGTGAAAGTCGAACTGCCAGCCGTCGCGCTGGCGGCCGCCGTGCTTGCGCACCAACCGGTACAGCCAGCGCTCGATACCGCCCCTGAGCCTGAAGTAAGCCCGGTCGATGGTCAGTATCAGGGCGTCGTCCAGCACACCGGCAAAGAACCAGTCCGGCAGGATCAGTTCGATGCCCAGCGGCATGCCCCTGGCATCCGCGCGCTCCTTCCACTCGTTGATCCACGAGAAGCGATGCAGTCGCCTGCCGGTGGTCTCGCGGATTGAGGTCGCCACGGTGGTCGATTGCAGGCGATCCAATGCCGCCTTGAGACGCTGGTAGTCGCGCAGCGATGTCCCCCGGCCAATAAAGCGCAGGATCTCGTAAGGCGTGGCCTGTATCCGCCGGGACGGCCGAATGCCCGCATCGCGGGCCTCGACAATCTGGCTGGCCGCCCAGATGAGGATGTCGGCATCCCAGATGGTGGCGATGCCGTGCTCCTGCGTGCCTTCCACGCGGATGGTGATCTTGCCGTTGCGAAAGTCGATCGGCGCGGTACGCCGCGACTTCGCCAGCGAGAAGAACGGATAGGCCATCAGATCCTGGGCGTCGCGCGGCGCCATGTCGCCCGGCAGCGCACGGAACAGATCGAGCTGTTCGCGTTCCGTCTCCGGGTTGGACACGACGGTAGCCACCCGCGCGATAACGCTCAGCGGCCATCGCGGTAATCACCCGCATGGCGTTCAGCGTATTCAGGGTCGGACGTGGCCTCGAAGCTGCGCGCGTCAGCCCAGGCATCGAGATCAGCCACGGCATACATCACGCGGCGGCCGAACTTGCGAAAGCGCGGCCCGCCGCCGATGACGCGCTGCTTCTCCAGCGTGCGAGGCGACAGGCGCAGGTATTCAGCGGCTTCGTCGTTGGTCAGGTAGCGCGAAGGCGCAACGGGTTGCTGCGTGGCAGCGGGTGCGGCTTGTGGTCGTAGCGGTGCGGGTCTCATGGTGTGAACCTCCATCGGTCTGGGTCTTCGGCCACCGAAGTGCGGCCGGATGGAGGCAGTCTCGGAAAAAGCGGGCGTTCTGCTCAGGGACGTTTTGCCGGTAGCGGGAAACGTCCCTGCCGCTCGGCGGGGAGTTGCGCCAGTTGGCGATAGCCGCCACGCATCAGTGCCTGGCCGCGCCGGACCAGCCGACGCACACGGGCGCGCAACGCACTGTCGGCATACCAGTCGCGGTGAATGGCCTTGGCACCAAACAGCACTTGCGCCACGGTACGCAGCGAGGCACCGGCCAGGGTGCCATCAAGTGCCTGCAAGGTGTGCAGCTCCAGCAGTGCGGTGGTAGATGGACGTGACACAGCTACGGCCAGGGGCACGCTATCGGTCATCAGCTTGCCCAGTTCGCCCGCCAACACACGGCAGCGTGCGCAGGGATCAGATGAAGCTCGCACCGCATAGGCACACGCCATGCCGTCGGTCAGACCGGGAGCAAACGCCAGGCGCAGCCAGCCACCTGCCCACCGGGTGGCAAGAACCAGCCGCTGACCATCGTGGATCAGTTGCTTGCGGCCAGGGATGCGCCAAAAGGCGAAGCACTGTGCATCGGAAGGCGGGTCGGCATCAGGATAGACCTGCACCACACCGTCATGATCGGGAAACCAGGCCGGATGTGCCTCACGCGCATCCAGCGCCGGATTCTCCAGCAGGCGCAGCCCCCAGCGCTGGGCCGCGTCGGGGTGACGGTGTTGCCAATCGCGCTGATAATCGGGGTGACGGCGCAGGTATTCCCACGCTAAAGCAGGACTGTCCAGATGCAGGACGTAAAGGTAAGCAGCACCAGGGTGCCAATGGTTGGACTCTTCCATGACGCAGCCTCCTGTTGGATAGCAGAGGTTGTCGCCACGGGCGTCAGGGGAGCTACAGCGTTATCGGGATATTGTCACAGGTATTTGCCAAACTGTTGGTGTCAAGACCGTTTTGCTCCAGGGTATTGCATGGATCATCCGAATGCGACGTCTTCACGCACACTGACAGTGCGCTCTGCTGACACATTGCCGAAAATCCCGGCGGGAATCAGGACTGTTTTGGTCTTGTCTGCACCGCTCCGGTGCATCAATGCCGATTGATGCGAAGGTGGTCTGAAGCCAGATCGAAATAGACACAATGCGCTGGGCTGTAAGCCAGGCAAACAGGCGGAGACTGTAAGAAACCAGCAATGCACGGATGCGTTTCCACACGAAAGTACAAAGCTGCAAAACCGGCATTACGGAAACCAACAAAACCGCAAATACGACTCCCCGGATTTGATGTAATCCACAGAGACACATTTCAGTAAAAACACAAAAGCACGTTCTCACGAATCCAAATGAACACTATAGATTGTAGCTCTATAGGATGCAATAGGCTGTCATCGTGGTTTTTAAGGAAACCATTGCATGACAGCGAAATACTCATTTGCGACTGCATTAAAGACGGTCAGGAAAGCGCGTGGCCTGAGCCAGGAAGCTTTCTCCGACGTGTCGAGCCGTACCTATATGAGTACGCTGGAGCGCGACCTGAAAAGCCCGACGCTAAAGAAGCTGGAGGAGTTGTGCGAGGTGCTGGAGGTTCACCCGCTTACATTGCTGACGCTGGCATATGCCGAAGGTAGTACGCAGCAGGCCGATCAGCTTATGGAAAAGGTTCGGCAGGAGTTGGACACTATCATGGAGAAAAAAGAGCATGTCTGATTCCTGCCAAACATCCACACTCACCACCGAGTACCCTAGCGACGGCGTATGCCGCATCCTTGCTCTCGACGGTGGTGGTGCGAAAGGCTTCTATACACTCGGGGTTCTCAAAGAAATTGAGGCAATGCTTGGCTGTCCGCTGTACAAAAGGTTCGATCTCGTATTTGGAACAAGTACCGGTGCCATCATTGCTGCACTCATTGCACTTGGGTACGAAGTAGACCAGATACACAACCTATACAAGGAGCACGTGCCAAGAATCATGGCTTGCAAGTCAGCTACGGCCAAGACATCCGCACTTCAAAGTCTGGCAAAAGAAGTTTTCAAGGAAAAAACCTTTGAAGATGTCATGACTGGTATTGGTATTGTTGCCACTCGCTGGATGACAGAGCGGCCAATGATTTTCAAAGGAAATGTCGCACAAGCACATGGTCGCAAAGGAACCTTCAAACCAGGGTTCGGCGTAAACATCGCAGATGCGGTACAAGCGTCTTGTTCCGCTTATCCATTTTTTGAGAAAAAGGTAATTGTCACTGAATCAGGAGACAAGATCGAGCTGATTGATGGTGGGTACTGTGCAAACAATCCAACTCTCTTTGCAGTAGCTGACGCGACAGTCGCTCTAAAAAGAGATCGAAAAGATATCCGGGTCGTGAACATTGGTGTTGGCATATACCCGGAACCTAAACCGGGACTTCTGATGCGGATCGCCAAAAAATGGCTCGCCGTCCAGTTGCTTCAGAAAACTCTGGAGATCAATACGCAATCAATGGACCAGTTACGTGAAATCCTGTTCAAGGATATTCCAACAATCCGAATTAGCGATACCTTTGAACGACCGGAAATGGCGACAGATTTGCTGGAACACAACCTTGATAAGCTGAACCTTCTTCGGCAACGTGGCTGCGAGTCATTCGCAGCACGTGAAGCGCAGTTGAGAGAGTTTTTGACGTGAGGACAGAAAAATATGGGAATCCCTGAATCGCAGCTCAAAACCTGGTCTCACCAAGGATCTATCACACAATCCGCTGCGACTTATCATACTATCAAAGATGCATTACAGGCCAAGAACACTGCGTACCACGGAAAAAACTATCAAGTTTTCCTGCAAGGCTCCTATGGAAACGATACCAATATCTATGCAGAAAGTGATGTGGATGTCGTCATACAGCTTAATGATGTTTTCTACAGTGACACAACGCAGCTATCAGCGGAAGATAAAGAGGCATATGAACAAACATTGATCCCAGCTGATTATTCTTACGATCAATACAAAAGAGACGTTCTTCAAGCCCTCACCGATCGATTCCATTCCGACGTCAAGGCTGGTGATAAAGCCATCTCCGTAGCTGCTAATGGAGGCAGGCGCAAGACCGATGTAATTGCAGCAATGCAGTTTCGGCGCTATTGGAGGTTCAAGAATATCTACGATGCAAATTATGATGAAGGCATCTGCTTTTTTAACAGTGCTGGCGAACGCATTGTCAATTACCCGAGGCAACATTCGGAAAACCTGACAAGAAAGCACCAGAGCAGTAATAAGATGCTGAAACCCATGATTCGCATACTTAAGAATCTCCGAAGCAAGCTCGTCGCTGATGGCAGCCTACATCCGGGAGTCGCACCGTCATACTACCTGGAGGGGCTTCTTTACAATGTACCCAATGAAAAGTTTGTATCCAGCTATGTTGACTGCTTCGTCAATGCCATCAATTGGATTCAAATGGAAGCAGATAAGGACAAGCTGGTATGTGCCAATGAGCAATACTACTTGCTCTGGGCAGGATCGCACACGTCGTGGGAGAAGGCCAATGCAGAAGCGTTTATCCAGGCTGCTATCAGGCTGTGGAATGACTGGTGAAAAGCACCGAAAATAATCGCTTTTTATAGCTAGGGAGAACATCATGGCAGGCAGAGTCATTTACCTCTTTATGTGGGGTTATCAAGACAGCTACAGAATTAGTGTCCAAATACTGGCAAGGGATGTCCTCAAGAAATTAGGTGCGGAGGCGGATGCTGAGGTGCTTTTAGTTGGAGTACGCAGCCCCGATAGTAATAACAGAAATCAAGTATGCGTAGAGCCAGAAAATGGGAAGTGGGATCTTTCATTATTTAATGGCCTGCCAGATTCGGTCGAGTCAACTTATCGCAATCATAATTTACAAAATATATTTTATGGCGATGAGCAAAGTATGCGTGATAAGCCAGAATGGATGCGCCGAGACTCTGTTAGAACAGAGGTCGCCAAGGCATTGGAAGCCTTTGACTCCACCCACGATGTGACATCTTTTTGTGGTGAGGCTCGGCGTATAGGCGATTATTACGTAGTTCCGGTGGCTCAAATTACCAACACAACTTTCATTCAATACCCACCTCTGCCTACAAAGAAGACTGATGATAGACAACAAGGGCATGGGTTTCGTAGCCTAATTCATGCAGCAATGCACGCAGTTCTTCACGAAGCCACCGAAGAATTACACAACCCAGACCCTGGGCGCTTCTCTCATCGCAGCATGAGAACTGCGGAAGAGATCATTCGTATCGCTGCGAAAGATTTTTTGCAAACACCTGGACTAGCCATCGAACAACACTATATTCACACTGAGCTTTTTGATGCTCTGAATCTTGTATCTTCTCTTATGTACGAAGGTGCAAAAGGCGTTGGCCACCTGTTTCTCGTGAATCCCAAAAACGAGGCAGTCGAATTTTTAGTGGAATTTTCCGAACCTGTGCCTTTCCATCAACCACGATGGGTTCGCAAGGTGCTACAGATGGCAACATCAGGCATTGGAATAATTGCTAACAGTAAGCACATATATGGCTTGGGGAATCTGAAAGGCTCACACAACCCCTACGAGCAAGATGCGTTCACGGTTGCTTTCATCGACCATTATCATTGGGAGTTACGCTGCGGCAGCCAAGTCCTGCTTCGCAGCCACTATGCAGTTCCAAGGCTTCCACAAGAGCCTTTTGACAAAGCAGCTTTCTTAGCAAATTACGCACGACTGTTCCCTCTGTCCTCTGCACAGCATGGGCTACATTTATGGAACTTGCTGCTGGCTCAGATTCAGCAAGAACACGGCAGCATGATTGTTGTCGCAGAGGATGCCGCCAGCGAAGCAAAACGTCTCAGCAAGCAAGGTACAACTATCTTGCCAGTTCGATTTTCTGAACCTCTACTCCAGAGCGTCAGCGGTATCGACGGAACTATATTGCTCGACCCTGAGGGGATTTGTCATGCTATCGGGATTATTCTGGATGGTGAAGCAAATGATAAATGCACGCCTTCAAGAGGATCACGATTTAACTCTGGTGTACGCTACGTAGAAACGGCTAACCATCGGAGGCTGGCTATCGTTGTTTCGGACGATCGCACCATTGATATAATTCCTCCACTTCGACGATTGGCCAGCCGTAAAGTAATTGAGAGACATATTGCAGCTTTAGAGTCGGCGACCTTGGATAGTTATCACGATTCCCGGAATTGGCTAGACAAACATCGATTCTATATCAATGCGGAGCAATGCCAGCGGATTAACGCGGCAATCGAAAGATTAGATAATCTTCCAAGAGAAGTCGGTTTGATTTATCTTCAAACAAACAAATTTGAGCCTCATGCCGATTTGGATGAAAGTTATCTTATCGAT
The DNA here is from genome assembly GCA_964456865.1 of uncultured Cellvibrionaceae bacterium. GTDB lineage: Bacteria > Pseudomonadota > Gammaproteobacteria > Pseudomonadales > Cellvibrionaceae > Cellvibrio. Next base: position 48,124 of record CAYWCW010000025.1, on the reverse strand, counting down.
TAACGTAGAGAGATAATTTATTACCGTTAGCACCCCGCCACGATGGGCGGGGTGCTGAAGTGGCCGTCAGGCCGTCGGCTTGCTGCGCGACCAGATCAGGTTGTGCGTGCCGTCTTCTTCCTCGATCAGGCGGGCATAGATGGTCGCCGGGAACGAGGGATCGTCCAGTGTCACCGACAGGTAAGGCCGTTCCGCCTGGCTGACTTTCTTCCAGGCCGCGCCAATGTCGTAGCCGCCCGCTGCCTGGATGCGGTAGTCGGGGGCGTTTTCGCTGCCTTTGTCGCTGGGGACGATTTTGACCTTGACGTTGAGGGTCAGGGTGCGAACAGTGCCGGTGAAGCCGTTGTCGTTTGCGGTAAAGGTGCCGATGTTAGCCATGGTATTTCTCCTTTCGGATGAATCAAGGTCGCGCCTATCGCGTCCTTGTTGTGATCCGATCGGCGGGGGTTGGGCTGACTGCATCGCTTGCGGCCGAAACAGCGTGGAGGACCGGTAGGCGCAAAGAATTTGTCCCGCGAGGAATGTGCATAGCACAGGGGAAATTGTTTGCGCCGGACGGTTGCAGTCATAAAGCCCGAGGCATAGCCGTGCCCCCGCCAGGATTCACGACAAGCCAGGGACGCGCATAGGCCGACCTGCCCCGAAAGGTGACAGGGCTGCCCCGGTATCTCCGCAGGACGGTTGACCCGGCATATACCCTGACCCTGGCAAGCTCCCGTTCCCCGACGACAGGCCGGAACGCCTCGCATCCTGACCGGCGGCAACATAACGCTGGTGCTGAGTGGAAATCCTGCCAGACGGTGCGCCGTGCTGGTGAACACCCCTCCGTGACATGCGGACGACCCAACGCCAGCATCGAGGATGGCACGCTTTTGCGCAACCGGGTGCAGCAAGCTGTGGCGCAGGCCAGCGTCTTGCCCATCGTGGCGGGCACCATACAGCAAAACCCGCAAGCGGAGCGCGCAGCACTGCCAGTGCGAAGACGTGAGGGATTGAAGCCGGATGGCCGTGACGCCAAAGGTGGCATGGGGCGCAGCCCGAAAGCCCGGCGGCGCATCGCGCCGACACGCACAGTCCCCCTAAACCCCACCAAAGAAATTATTCTCAAGAAATAGTGGAAAATGGCTCATCACAGCTATTTCATAATAAACTGCCAAGGAAAAAAGAGAGGAATAAGATATGCCATACCCCATTGTACCTTGGGCGCAAATTGCACCTCACTATCATCGGGATACGATATTGTTGGGTAATGGTGCAAGCATTGCTGTTTCACCGGATCTTGACTACGGCTCTTTACTGGCTTACGCCCACCGGGCAGGCTTGCTCACAGATGATGTGAATCGACTCTTCCAATTTTTCAGAACATCCGATTTCGAGCTGATTCTTCGACTGGTTTGGCAGGCGTCCAACGTCAACAGATCACTTCAAATTCCAGACAATCGCACACACCAAGCCTACCTGAGTGTCAGAGAGTGTTTGATTCAGGCCGTTCGTGATGTACACCCTGAATATGAGCAAGTTAGCGATCAATTGCCTAATATGTACCAGTTCCTCAAAGGGTTCGATACGGTTTTATCGTTGAATTATGACTTGCTGGTCTACTGGACGATGACCTATGGATTCGACATCGAAGATGGCCATTTATTCAAGGATTGTTTCTTGAGGAATGGCATGTTCGACGATGCCTGGTGGAGATTTCGTGACACTTATAGGGAGCGGACTAACACCTTGGTATTCTATCCGCATGGAAGCCTGGCGCTGTGCCGAAATGTTGTGGAGCAGGAGTTCAAGATCCACAATGCTGGAGAAGGCTTGTTGGAGGCAATTCTTGAAGAATGGCGCAGCGAGCAAGCGGTGCCGCTGTTTGTTAGCGAAGGAACGATGCAGCAGAAAGTATCCTCTATCCAGAATAGCTACTATCTGTCCACCGTGTACCGGGAGGTGCTAACGTCGCAGCGATCCACCTTAACGCTACTTGGTTGGGGGCTTGGGGAACATGACCGACATATTCTGAAGCGGATGCGCGGAACCGGCATCCAACGTGTAGCGATTTCCGTCTATCGTGGTAATCAGGTCTATTGTAACTATGCGTACCAAGTTATTCAGGACGACTTAGGACCTGTCCCTGTGGATTTTTTTGATAGTGAAAGTCCTGGATGTTGGATTCACCCAATGCCACCAGTTTTACCCAGAGTTTAGCCAGCTAGCGGATTAACGTCGCTGTCTGATCGAGGATAGTGATGGAGATTTTGCTTTGACTTTTGAAACCGGGCGCGGCGGATCACAGCCGCGCCCGGATTTTTGAAAAGCCGACCCAAGGACAATCTGACCTCGGGCCGGGGCTACTGTGCTGACGGTCACGCGGCAATAGTGTCAGCCGGTGTCTGCTCACCCGCGGTGGCGGTGTCATCCTCAGATCCCTTGACTTGCGGATCTTCCGCCACCTTCTGTTGCGTGTTTTCGGCTCGGAAGATGGCAGGCATCCAGCCGGTGCCATCGGCCAGCCGTTCGGCCTCGCTGGCAATGTCGGCCTTCTTGAGCTTCGCCAGCCGGGTGACGTGCTCCGGTGCAAACTCGCCCACGGCTGCCAGAATCACATCCTTGGATACGTGCTTGAAGTAGCCTTCGGCGGTTGGCGTCCACCATGCCGCCATATCCAGCCCCACAGCCTGCGCCAGCTCCATGCCCGGTTGCCGTGCTGTGGCACGGGGCGTGATCACATCCACCGTGGATGCCACACAGATTGCCAGCATCCGCACCAGTTCATCCTGTGGCTTCGCTACTAGCGCCGCGAACAGTGCCGCACTGTCCTGCGGCAAGGTTTCGCCAGCAACCTGCTGCAATTCGCGCAGCGCCACAGCGGCAGGCGATTCCGGCCAGTCCGGCGCAATGTCTTCCAGCCGATGCTGCACACTCAGGCGTACACCAAGCGGCAGATCGTGGCGGTGGTAATGGCCGTCCAGCAAGATGGCCTGCACCATGCCATGTACCAACGCGGCCAGTGCCACCTGCGGATGCCGGGCAACTTCGATTTGCAGCGCGGCGGTGCGGTGCACGCTCAGACGTTGCACCAACCGGTCGGACAGGTTGGCAGAGCTGGACGGTTCGGTGTTTTCGCTACCCTTGTCGTTCCTGCTTTCCGTGCCGGTGAAACCCTGACGCAGCTTTTCCAGCGTGCGCAGTGCCTTGGCTTCGGCTTCACGCAGCAAGCCGCGATGGATCACGGCCTCACCGTCCCGGTCGATGGTGACAATGGCACCCGCTATGGCGCGCACGTCCGGCGCGTACTCTTGCAGGGCATCATGGGCGGCTTGCAAATCGGCGGCCACCTGCTCGTGTTGTTGCTCCAGCGCTTCGGCTTTGTCCTCGTCCTCAGTGTCGCAGGCGTCCTCCAACTCGGCACTGATCTTGTCGAGACGGGCTTGCAGCGAGGTGATGCGCCGGGATTCACGGGCATTGGGTTCGCGCCGCTGGCGAGGGGCATGCTGGAATGCCTGCTTGTCGGCATAGCTCAGGTGCGGCACGGCTTCCACCCATGCCCATCCTTCTGCCCGCACGTTTTCAGCGAGGCTGGCCAACTTCTCACGCACCAGCTTTGCCAGCAACGGGGCATCGGCCAGATAGGTGCCGCTGTCATCCTCGGCAAACAAGTCGCGGCGGGTGCTGCCGCCTGCGGCTATGTAGGTGTCCAGCCCTATAAACCGGGCAAGTGGGTGCTGCGCGTCAATCTCGCGCTCAGTCAGGCGGTTACGCAGTGCAGAAGGACTGCGCTGCCAGTCGGGTGCATCATAAAATGCGGCTTCCTGCGCACTATGATCATCAGTAATGGCAAGTGCCATCAACTGGTCGAGCGTCACAACGTCGGTGCGATAGTCAGCCATCAGGCGCGGCGAGACATTCGCCAACTTCAAGCGGCGCTGCACCACCAGCGGGGTCACGCTGAAATCGGCAGCAATGTCCTCGATGGGTCGGCCTTCCTTGACCAGCGCGGCGAACGCCTCGAACTGGTCGGCGGGGTGCATGGCCTCGCGTTGCACGTTTTCGGTGAGGCTCACGGTACGGGCGCTGCCATCGGCCACCAGCAGGCACGGCACTTCGTAGTCACTGGCAATGTGATTTTTCTTCGCCAGCAGCTTTAACGCAGCAAGGCGGCGGTCTCCGGCTTCAACATCATAATGTTCACCGTCACCGGCTCGGCTGACAATCAGGTTTTGCAGCAGACCGACACGCTGAATACTCGCGGCCAGTTCCGGTATGGAAAGGCGGCGGTGGGTCTTGCGCACGTTGCGTCTGGATGGACGAAGCTGCGACAGCGGCACCAGAATGAGGTTCCTGGTAGGATCAGCCACTTCCAGCATGGCAGCGGTGTGGGTGGTGTGTACTTCGGTTTGGGTCATCGTGTTCATGGTATTACTCCTGACATAAGGGTTTGCTGTTAAAACCGCACACCGGATTCCTAGATTCGGAGCCTGCTTTTCGGCTCTCCGGTGGGGTCGGCGCGGAAACCTGGGCCGGTCTCGTTGCCACCGTCTTTCCTGAGTTCATCGCCCGCGACGGCCAGGAGCACGCGAACGGAGGCAGTCAAGGAAACCAGCGACGGGTTGGTGCGGCCCACAGCGCAGCGAGGACACGGCCCGGCGCGCCTTGACGGCATACGGGCGCGGGCTACAGTCGCGGATGAGGTGATGAGCGAGGGAAGACAGCGGTTGTGGCAATGGCCGCAGATGGCGCCGACCCCACGCAAGCGAAGCGCGCAGCGCCGCAGGCGCGAAGGCCGATCAGGTGCAACCTGTTCGGCGGCTGTCAGGGGCGCCAAGCCACGCGCGGCGGGGAGCGGTTGCAAGCCGTTCCCCTGGAGTACAAACGCAGGCCCGCAGGGCTGAAGAACCCGACACCAGGTGCAGCAAAAAAATGCGCCGCCCCGCAACCAGCGGGAGCGACGCACAGGATAGTTTCAGCACGCGATCAACTTGTCGCTGGCGACACCATCGACGCAAGCTGCTCGATGACGCCAGGCTCGACGAACACGCACGGCTGGTTGGCCTCAATCGGCACGTTGAACATCTCGGCGAACACATGGCGCTTCAGGTGCGCCAGCTTGCCCGTGCGGTATGCCTGTTCCGGCTTCAGGCGACCACCGCCCGCCGGTGAGCCGCTACGCTGCGGGTCACACTCGACCAAGGCGACAAAGCCATCGTCGGACAGCTTCTGGTGTTCGGCACACAGGCCCCAGCCTGTTGTCGTATAACGCTCCATACTCGCGCGCAGGCGCTTGTCGAGCAGCAGGTTGCCAGTGTCGTAAGTAACGCCGCAGACAAGGCAGACATGACGTTCCAGTGAAACATGCGATTTGTCGTTCATGATGACGATCTCCGGTTGCACGGGCGGAATTGCCCGGAACCGTGGCAGCACGGCGCAGCGCAAGCAGTCAGGGGTCACCGACGGCCATCAGGACGCCAGCGTGCACCGCACGCGCAGCCCTTGACGGCGAGAACGCCGTGGTACAGTGAAGGGAACAGCAAGACCGCCTACCCAACTCCAACGAAGGCACCAACAGGCAAGCGGAGATATAACAGATTTATTCATTTATGATTTAAATGAGATAACTGCTTTAAATTATTTTTAGTCAATTGCAGAATATCCAAAAATCAGAGGCAATTCAGGGACGTTCGGATGATCAAATTCACAGATAAAGATATTTTGAAATTGGATGAGCGTTTTGCACAGGAAGGCATACCTTTTCATGCCAGACCATTCCAAGCTGCCGCAGAAATTCTTGGCAAAAATTTTGTCATAGGAGTTCATAGCAACCCACAAGCAAGAGAAATTCAGCATGCCTATGCCCGATTGATTCCTGAAGTTGAGTTCACTTGGCCTGGCATGGGAACCGGTTTGGCGGCGTCAGTTGATCGCGTTAGGAAAGTCACTATTGGAGTTACCTTTGGTACCGTAAATATAACAATTTACGAAGGGTTGGGATTTTCAAGTCATCAAGAATGGGGGACATGGTGCAGAGACGATTTAAAGATTGCAGAAAAATCTGCATTTGCTTTTGCAGATATGTATGACCTTGTCTCTGGCATTAATCACAATACCCAGCATGAAAATGCCTCAACCTTGTGGGGGCTTGCAGCAGAGCAACTGAAGTTGGTTGCTGAAAGTCTTTCCCAATCCGGCTCGATAAGTAGCCCAGTTCTACAACCCATTTGTCTGACTGCCGAATTGGCTATGAAAGGCACTCTATTGCATCTCGGCATACCCGAGAAAGATTTAAAAAATCCAAAACTATTTGGGCATGATTTAGGCAAACTCGGACAAAGAATGACGCAAGAGATAAATCACAGGGATGATTCATTACTACTGAGCGCACTGAGCAAATTTCCGGATTATGTAGGCGATCGCTACCGGGAAACAAAATTAACCCGATTACAGGTCATTGCCTTGGCTCTGGATGCTCAGTTTGTAGCAGCCTCTTCTGTGCGGCGTATTTCAGAAGAGGATTTTGCATTTCAAATGGAAACTACAGGCCTAGGGCCCCGAGGAAATTTTTTCTCCTAAAAATCGGGGACACCGCCTCTTTACGACGTTTAACAGCATCTTCAATCAAGGGAATACTTTCACCATAATATTCACGAACAAGGTCTTCTCTTAAAGCCTGGATACTAATGAACGGCGCATCTGAACCAGCTCCAGGCGGGAGAAAAAGTAGATGAGCCCAAGTATTCATTCTCTTTTCATAAAATTCCAGCGTAATTAGAAAAGCTCGCAGAGCAAATCGCGGCAGGCCCCGAACAGCCCACTCTTCAGAGTTCAAACCTGCTTCATGAAAGACCCGCTCAGCATGATATTTTGATAGCATCAGAGGAATTAGACCTTTTCCGGAACTAGGGTCTCTAGTTCCATAGTGTGATCCTGTCACCTTGCCATCACGAACCTCCATGATGATCCAAAATGGCTCGCCGATATAGTCCTCGTTGGGCAGAGCAACAGCTGTTAGACGCTGCACCATCAGAACATTAAAGGATGGAAGATCATCGAACAATAACGGAAGAATATCATTGTGCCTGGCGAATATTTCCGCACCACGTTGATAACCACGTCGAGAAATTACAACGCCTGTTATGTTGCCAATGTCACGCAACTTTGACTCGAACTCCTGAATTTGTCCTTTTGAAACTGGTGTTGCCCAATCTTTGCACTCAATCGCAACTCTATGTCTTATGCCAGCCCTGGAAAACTCATAATAAACATCGACTTCATGTTGAACCCCGGATTTTCCTGTCATGAAAACGGAGTTTCCCACAACAACACCTTCATCTCTCATATTAAGCAGGTATGTGTAAATCTGCTGCACGTCTTTTTCTAATGATGCTCCTGCCTTCACAATCAATCTCCAAAGTAAAATTCGTTGAACCTATCCAAAGCGACTGAACGATAACCTAGGAATAACCATGAAATAAACACACAAATTACAGGTACTCAAAATTAACACCTGCCAATAATGTTATATACATGACAATGTGTTTAGTTGCTTTCTGTTTGAAAAAGGCTTTATTCGAGACTGATTTAATAATCTGAATAATGTACAAATGAAGCAAGAAGTAATGCATGATTCGAAAAAGGGGGCCGAAGCCCCCTGCGATCACAACAGCCCCCGTTCGGCGAAGGACACCGTGGCTTCACCACCGATGACAATGTGATCCAGTGTGCGCACATCAACCATTGCCAGTGCTTCTTGAAGCCGCACCGTAATCGCCTTGTCAGCATGACTTGGTTCAGGCATACCGCTCGGATGGTTATGTGCAAATATCACCGCTGCTGCGTTAAGCCGTAGCGCTTCTTTGACGACTTCGCGTGGATACACCGGAGACGCATCAATCGTTCCACTGAACATCTCGATGTATTCAATCAGCCGATGCTGGCTGTCCAGAAAAAGCACTGCGAAGACTTCATGCTCGAAGCCAACCAGCTTGTTCCAGAGATAGCTTTTGACCACTGCCGGGGCAGTAAAAGGTTCTCCACGATGAATTTTTTGTTCAACAGCCTGACGTGCGGCAGCCAGGATCTGCTCTGGTGTGGCTGGCAGATAATGACCTTGTGCATCACGTACCAGCAGTGAAGATTCAGTAACAGGATATGAGTGCGACATGATTGTGCTCCGGTTTCTCAGGCGGAATTGCCTGGAACCGTGGCAACACGGCGCAGCGCAAGCAGTCAGGGGTCACCGACGGCTACGACGCAAGCGTGCAACGCACGCGCAGCCCTTGACGGCGAGAACGCCGTGGTACATTCAGAGGAACAGCAAGACCGCCGACCCAACTCCAACGAAGGCACCAACAGGTAAGCGGAGCGCGCAGGCCCTAAAGGGCCGGAGGTGTCAGGGATCAAAGCCGGATGGCCGTGACTTGCAGAGTCGCGGGGCAACGCCCGCGAGCCCGACGGCGGTACGCCGGGACGTACTTAACCTATCAAGAGTCTGTGGATTGCGTGGTAACGATCCGACTTTTTTCGGCCTCTCTGCGCCCTTCTTCGCCTATACACGCCCACGCAGGTTTTGTTGGCGGTAAAAATTCCGGAAAATTTACTCCAATCAAGGTCGCCATTATTCTCATCATGTTTGTGGCTGACCTTGCACGGAGGTCATCATGAGCAATCACAACCAATGGGTACTGATCAAACGCTTCGCTGAAATTACCGGCTACAGCGAAAATGCCGTGCGGCATAAGATCAAAGGCGGAGTCTGGATCGAAGGACGTATCTGGCGCAAAGCCCCGGATGGGCGAATTTTTGTGAACCTGACCGAATTCGAACGTTGGGTTGAAAGCGAACCCAGGCTGGCTTCTTTCTAGTACCAGATCACAGGTATCTGGCGGCTTTGCAGGATCTCAACATAATATTGAAATATACGCTCAATGAGCGTATATTAAAAACAACATAATTTCCCCGACCGCGCATGGCGGCATGGACTCTATAACCAGCGGCACTTATGACTGATTCCAAACCGGAAAGCCCTACGCCTACGGCCATACGTGAAGCCCGCCTTACTGCGGGACTGACACAAACAGAAGCAGCCCACACAGTGCGGGCGTCACTGCGTGGATGGCAGCAATGGGAAGCAGGTGATCGAGCAATGCCTCCCGGTTTATTCGAGCTGTTTATGCTCAAAACCGGGCAATGGCCACTCGATGATAAAGTGAAGACATAATCGTGAGGGCTGACAATATGGCAAATACAGCAGCAATCAAAACAGGGTTTCCCGGTGTAGAAATACATGGCAAGTCAATTCGTATTGACTTCATGTACAAGGGAACCCGCCATCGCCATACACTCGGCCTCGACCCAACCAGAAACAACATCAAACACGCCGCGGGCTTACGCAGTGCCGCGTTATTTGCGCTGAAAACCGGCAACTACAACGAAACAGATCTCTTTCCTCATTCAAGAGCAGCCAGTAGCTCTACAAGTGGCAAACGCCTGGATGATCTGTGCGAACGTTATAAACCACTAAAAGCCGTGGATATTACTCCTGAGACCCAATCGCGCTACGAAGTTGCTCTCAATATGTGCGTTGAAACCCTTGGCAGCAACCGTCTGGTAGATTCCCTGCTGCCAGAGGATATCCAGCAATTACGTGCCGACCTGATCGCCACACGCGCCGTTTCGACCGTCAACCATTACCTGGCCACGTTTGCCGGCTTCCTGTATTGGTGCGAAAACAATAACTACTGCGGTGAACTCGGCAAGCACTGTGTCCGCTTCACGAAAAGCAACAAAGACCCGGACCCGCTGACCTATGAGGAATACCTGGCACTGCTGGAAAAAGGCTGTCTTCATCCAATAGACAAAGCCGCCGTGACGATAGCTGTCTACACCGGGCTGCGCCCCGGCGAACTACTCGCGCTGGCCGTTGAAGACGTGGCACCGGACCTGAGCAAGATTACGGTACGCAGGTCCATCACACAGTCGGGTGCATTCAAGGTGCCCAAGACCAGGAAAGAACGTACTGTGTTGCTGCAACCTCCAGCACGAGAAGCACTGCAGGTACTGATCGCCAGTGTGGGACAGCGCCAGGCAGTCGATCTGACCGTCTGGCTCAACCGCCACGAATCGCGTAACGACCACGTGCGTGTGCTGCTGTCACCGAAGACACAGGCTCGTAGAAAAGTCGTCAATGACTACTTCGTGCCAAGTGCATGGAACACCAAGTGGGCCAATCTGGTACGGCGCGCAAAAATCCGCCCTCGCCCGCCTTACCAGACCCGACACACATTTGCCTGCTGGAATCTCACAGCACGTGGCAACCTGGCTTTTATCGCCAACCAGATGGGGCACAGTGACTATTCCATGCTCGTGACCGTTTATGGTCGATGGATAGATACAGAGTCTCCCAAAGAGCTGGAGCGTATCTGGGAGAGCATGCAAAACATGGCTAAAATTGCCCCAAATTTGCCCCAAACAATAGAAACAAAACAATTAAGTGACTGTTTTATATGAAAATAGATGAACAATCTTCGCACACCCCGATGATGCAGCAATACCTGCGCATCAAAGCCCAGCACAAGGACGAACTGGTGTTCTACCGCATGGGCGACTTCTACGAACTCTTTTTCGACGATGCCAGGCGGGCCGCCGAACTTCTGGATGTCACCCTCACCGCCCGCGGCAAGACCAATGGCGAACCCATTCCCATGGCGGGCATTCCCTTCCATGCCGCGGATGGTTATCTGGCCAAGCTGGTGAAAGCCGGTGTTTCCGTCGCCATCTGCGAGCAGATCGGCGATCCGGCCACCAGCAAGGGTCCGGTGGAACGCCAGGTGGTCAGGATCGTCACCCCAGGCACCGTGAGCGATGAAGCCCTGTTGGACGCACGCCGCGACAACCTGCTGGTGGCGGTGCACCAGGCGGGTGACACCTATGGTATCGCCTCGCTGGATATGGCCAGCGGGCGCTTCCTGGTGCAGGAAGTGGAGGGGCTCGAAGCCGCCCTGGGCGAACTCCAGCGCCTGGACCCCGCCGAGCTGCTCATCAGCGACCACACCACCACGCCTGGACTTGGCGAGGGCCGCAAGGGCCTGCGCCGCCGCGGTCCCTGGGAGTTCGACCTGGATACGGCCGAACGCCTGCTGACCCAGCAATTTGCCGTCAAGGATCTCGCGGGCTTCGGCTGCAACCACCTGAAAACCGCCATCTGTGCGGCCGGTTGCCTGCTCAGCTACGCCCGCGAGACCCAGCGCACCGCCCTGCCCCATGTGCGCAGCCTGGCCCATGAAAACCGCGACCAGGCCGTCGCCATGGATGCCGCCACCCGCCGCAACCTCGAAATCGACACCAACCTCAGCGGTGGCGAAGAACATACGCTGTTCGCTGTACTCAACCGGGCGTCCACCAGCATGGGTAGCCGCCTGCTGCGCCGCTGGCTCAACCGTCCGCTGCGGGAACTGGACACCCTGCGCCAGCGCCAGGACGCCATCGCTGCCCTGCAACAGAACTATGCCTTTGAAGTGATTCAGGGTGTGCTCAAACGGGTCGGGGACCTGGAGCGCATCCTCGGCCGACTGGCGCTGCGATCCTCGCGTCCCCGCGATTTGTCCCGGCTGTGCATGTCGCTGGCCTGCTACCCGGAACTGCAACATGAACTGGCGCGATTCACCAGCCCGCGACTGCGGCAGCTGGCTGAAAACATTTCCACCTTTCCAGGCCTCGTGGACCTGCTGTCCCGCGCCCTGATTGAAAATCCGCCGGTGGTGATCCGCGATGGCGGTGTCATTGCCGAAGGCTACGACGCCGAGCTGGATGACCTGCGCAATATCAGCACCAATGCCGGCCAGTACCTGACCGACCTGGAAACCCGCGAACGCGAACGCACGGGCATCCCCACCCTCAAGGTGGGCTACAACCGGGTGCACGGCTACTTCATCGAGCTGACCAGTGCCCAATCGGAGAAGGCTCCCGCCGACTACATCCGCCGCCAGACGCTGAAAAACGCCGAACGCTATATCACTCCGGAACTCAAGACTTTCGAGGACAAAGCCCTGTCCGCCCGGAGCCGCGCCCTGGCCAGGGAAAAAGCGCTCTACGACGACCTGCTGGAAATCCTCAACGAACAATTGCTGCCGCTGCAGGATTCTGCCGCGGCCGTCGCGGAACTGGATGTGCTGACCACCCTGGCGGAACGGGCCGATGCCCTGAACTTCTGCCGGCCCGAACTCAGCGACTCGCCCGGCATACAGATCCTTGGCGGACGCCATCCGGTGGTGGAACAGGTGACCGACGCGCCCTTCGTCCCCAACGACCTGGACTTCGGCCCGCAGCGGCGCATGCTGATCATCACCGGCCCCAACATGGGCGGTAAATCCACCTATATGCGGCAGGCGGCACTGATCACACTGCTGGCCCATGTGGGCGGCTTCGTGCCCGCGCAATCCGCGCGTATCGGATTGGTGGACCGCATCTTTACCCGCATCGGCTCATCGGACGACCTGGCGGGCGGGCGCTCGACCTTCATGGTGGAAATGACCGAGACCGCCAATATCCTGCACAACGCCACGGAACGCAGCCTGGTGTTGATGGATGAGATCGGCCGCGGCACCAGCACCTTTGACGGTCTCTCCCTGGCCTGGGCCTGCGCCCGTCACCTGGCGGGAAAAGTGCGCGCCTTTACCCTCTTTGCCACCCATTACTTTGAGATCACCAGCCTGCCGGAAAGCCTGCCCCACATCGTCAACGTGCACCTGAACGCAACCGAGCACCAGGACAATATTGTGTTTCTGCACAAGGTGCAGGAAGGTCCGGCCAGCAAAAGTTACGGTTTGCAGGTCGCCAAACTGGCCGGGATTCCCACCGAGGTATTGGCCGACGCGCAGGTACAATTGCACCTGCTGGAAAGCGGCGCGCACCCACACACATCGGGAGGTCAACCTGAAGTCACACCGCCCTCCGTGCTGACGGCTGAAGCCATCAGCGCGCCGCAACAATCGGGGTTGTTCGACTCGTTGCCGAGCCCGGTGCTGGATGCGTTGAAGAAAATCAATCCGGACAATCTCAGCCCGCGCGAGGCATTGGAACAGCTCTACCGACTGAAAGAGATTTTGATGAAAGGCAAATAACAAAAGAGAGAATTATTCTCAACTTCGGCAAAAAACGTGTAAAACTACACAAATCTGGCAGAGCTGTTTAGAATGCGCCCCTCTTGGTAAAATGCCGCCTGTTGAATTGCTAACCTGTGGAGTCATCTATGGCTTTCGTCGTTGGGGAAAACTGCATCAAATGTAAACACACTGACTGTGTGGAAGTCTGTCCGGTAGACTGTTTTTATGAAGGCCCCAACTTTCTGGTGATTCACCCGGACGAGTGCATCGACTGTGCACTGTGCGAACCCGAATGCCCCGTGGGCGCCATCTTCTCGGAAGATGAGCTGCCCGAAGACCAGGCCGTATTCCTGGAGCTCAATGCCGAGCTGGCACAAGTATGGCCCAACATCACTGAAATGAAAGATGCCCCTGCCGATGCCGCCGAGTGGGACGGTGTGCCGGGTAAACTGCAATACCTGGAGCGCTGATCCTCTCGTTTGTCCGCGAAAAAACTACCACCATAAAAAAACCGCGCCTGATGCGCGGTTTTTTTATCCCCGACGTTCCGGGTTGGACTCAAATCATCCACTCAGGCACTGAACAGGGCCTCGCTATCCAACCCCTGCTTTTCCATGATATCGCGCAAACGCTTGAGCGCCTCCACCTGGATCTGGCGTACCCGCTCGCGGGTCAGGCCGATTTCGTGGCCGACTTCTTCCAGGGTACTCACTTCGTGTCCACGCAGGCCAAAACGCCGCGCAAGCACCTCGCGCTGTTTTTCCGTCAGTTCTTCCAGCCAGGCATCAAGGCTGGCTGTCAGGTCACTGTCCTGCAACAAGGCTGCCGGATCGGACACCTGGGTGTCGGCAATGGTATCGACGATGGTTCTGTCGGAGGACGCACCGACCGGTGTATCCACCGACGTCACCCGCTCGTTGAGACCGAGCATGCGCTCCACATCGGCCACCGGCTTGTCGAGCAGCCGGGCGATTTCTTCCGGCGTGGGCTCATGATCCAGCTTTTGCGCCAGCTCGCGGGCCGCCCGCAGATATACGTTCAGTTCTTTTACCACATGGATGGGCAGACGAATGGTGCGCGTCTGATTCATGATGGCGCGCTCGATGGTCTGGCGAATCCACCAGGTCGCGTAGGTTGAAAAACGGAAACCGCGCTCAGGGTCGAATTTTTCGACCGCGCGGATCAGGCCGAGGTTGCCCTCCTCGATCAGGTCCAGCAACGCCAGACCGCGGTTGACATAACGGCGGGAAATCTTGACCACGAGGCGCAGGTTGCTCTCGATCATGCGTTTGCGCGCGGCCTCGTCGCCCTTGAGGGCCTTGCGGGCAAAATAGACTTCTTCTTCCGCCGTCAGCAACGGTGAAAAGCCGATTTCGTTGAGGTAGATCTGGGTGGCGTCCAGCGTCTTGTTGAATTTGTCGTCCAGGATACGCTCGTTGGCGCCCAGGGGTGCCGCGGGCTTGGGAACTTCGTCTTCGGTGGTGTCCATCAGGAGCAGATCGTTTTCGTCCAGATCGATATCGGTCATGGCGTAAACGTCGTCGCGATCATATGTGCCGGTATCCCTGTTTTCGATTGTCATTTTTCAGCCCCTCATTATCAGTTATGCAGACCGGTAAATCGCCGGACCCGGCCGGTTGCCTCGCGCTTTCTTACCTCGCACTTCTTGCACCTTTGCAAACTCATATACCGCTGAGTTCTATATCAGGCTACTTTTTAAAGCAGCTCTATCTTTACAGTTCACCCATGACAAATCAACGCTTGGGCAAATAATTCAATGGATCGACCGGTGTTCCCTCGCGGCGTATCTCAAAATGAAGCTTGACCCTGCTGGTACCACTTGAACCCATATCGGCAATTCGCTGCCCGGCTTTAACCTGATCACCCTCTCCCACCAGCAGCCGGTCATTGTGCGCATAGGCGCTGAGGAAGGTGTCATTGTGCTTGATGATGAGCAGCTTGCCGTAGCCGCGCAGCCCCGTACCCGCATAAACCACCTGGCCGGAAGCCGCCGCCAGGACAGGCTGGCCCAAATCGCCAGCGATATCAACACCTTTGTTGAGGCCTGTCGCCCCCTGGAAACGCGCGATGATGGGCCCCTGGGCCGGCCACTGCCACTGGGGCGCGCCCATGACCAGGGGTTGTGCGGGAACAGGCGCCGGAGGGGGTGTTCTATTTTCCGAACGGGCTGTTACAGGTGGCTGCACAGGCGGCCTGACGGCTGGCGGAGGGGCTGTGGGAGCAGGAGTGGTGCGAGGCGCGGCGGGCCGGGTCGCCATGGGAGGTGGCGTCTGAGTCCTCGCTGGAGGTGTTGCGGCCGGTGCCGGACGAGTGGTTTGGGACGCCACGGGAGCAGATGTTGTGCCCAGGCGGATCTGTTGACCCGGATAGATGGTATACGGGGGCGCTATGCGGTTATGGTTGGCCAGCCCGCGATAATCCAGGCCATAGCGCCAGGCGATGGAATAAAGGGTCTCACCGCGGGCGACTTCGTGGACGTTGATCCGCCGGCTGGGCGGAGGCTCACGCTCGCTGACCTGGGCTGTGGGGTAGGAACCGCAACCAGACAATATAATGATGCAGATCAAAATAATGATCACGCATAACAAACGCTCAGTGTCTGATTCGGTCCACTGCACCATAAACAAATCTGCCGGGCCTGGAGTTCTTGTGACGTCTTTATGTGAATTAGCGCTTAATAAACCAGCCTTATTATAAAAATATCTAAATTTTTATAGCTGGAGGTATAAAAAAACTCCGCTTTTCCGGTTGTTTCCGACTTTTCCCATTATATCCGCTGTTCAAGGACCGGTTTTTTACCCCAGGTTGCAGCCGATTCCAGTATCAGAACCAATGCCAGGCCAAAGATGATCAACCCCAGCACGGCGAGGGTTTGCGGGTCCCCCACCTGCTGTGCGAAATCCCCCGGCAGCAGGTTGGCCTGGCGCAAGGGCACTTCCTCGCCATGGCGGTCGATATAACTTTCCACCGTCTGCCGCCAGGGCCAGATCAGATTGAGCGACCCCAGCAGAAAACCCGTGGCCGTCGCCATGGTCAGGGTCCGGTAATGCTGCAACAACCAGCCCAGCACATGGGAAAACAGCGTCAATCCCAGGATGCAGCCCGCGACAAAGCTGCCGATGATCGTCAGGTTGAATTGTAGTAACGAATGGAGGATGAAGCTGTACATCCCCATGAGCAACAGGACGAAGCTGCCGGAAATCCCCGGCAGCAGCATGGCGCAGATAGCCAGCGAACCGGCGATAAACGCCATCCACCATTCACCGGGCATCTGCACCGGGCGCGCCACCGAAATCCACAGGGCGATCACCAGGCCGATGACAATCGCAACCCATACACCCTTGGACCTGAAAGGCAATTGACGGCCGATGTAGATGCTGGACGCGAGCACCAGGCCAAAGAAGAAACCCCAGACCAGCAACGGGTAATGTTCCAGGCAGTAGACCACCGTCTTGGCCAGGGACAGGATGCTTAACAGAACACCGGAAAACAGCACCAGCAGGAAACTGCCGTGGATGTGACGCCAGAAACTGGCAAAGCCTTCGCGCCGCCAGACAATCAGGGCAGCGGGTGTCAGGCTGCGCAGGGCGTCGATCAGGTCTTCATAGATGCCGGAGATAAAGGCGATGGTTCCGCCGGAGACACCGGGCACGACATCAGCCGCCCCCATGGCCATTCCCTTGAGAAACAGAATCACATGTTTTTTCACAACAACTCCTAAAGACTGGTGCCGGGCACCAGGGGGACGAAGCGCACTGGCTCCAGGACCTGCGTAATGAATTTATCGTTTTCGCTGTCGCGCACAATCAGATGCAGCTGCTGCTCGCGGGCGCCGACCGGAATCACCAGCACACCGCCCGGCGCCAGTTGGACCAGCAATTCATCCGGCACGACCGCAGGCGCCGCCGCGCTCAGGATCGCCTCGAAAGGCCCCTCCTCCGGCCAGCCAAAACCACCATCGGCGTGGCGCAGCTGCACATTATTGAGTCCCAGCTTACGCAAGCGTTCCCGCGCCTTGTCCTGCAAGGGTTTGATGCGTTCCACGCTGTAAACCCGGGTGGCGAGTTGTGCCAGGATGCTGGTTTGGTAACCGGAGCCGGTGCCCACTTCCAGGACTTTGCCGAGCCTGCCGGCGGCGCCCAGCAGAATCTCGGTCATGCGGGCAACGATATAAGGCTGGGAAAGCGTCTGGCCGTAGCCGATCGGCAGTGCGGTATCTTCGTAGGCACGGTGGGCAAGGGCTTCATCGAGGAACAGATGACGGGGCGTATTGCGTATCACATCCAGGACCCGCAGGTTGGTCACACCCTGGTCGACCAATCGTTGAATCAACCGCTCGCGGGTACGCTGGGACGTCATGCCGACACCCTGTATCAACAGATTGCTCACTCGGCCCTCCCGAGGATGGTGTTGTTCATTATCAGCCGCGGCCCCTGGTCATCAAAGCGCGCCAACTATATCACAATCCCTTTGCCCCACCGGTATACCCCAGGTGGTCTGCCAGGCAGCCATTCACGGGCATCAATCATCCCTGTCCACCGGATCGGATCCGCCGGTGGCATCCTTTTCCAGCCAGGCCAGTTCGCGCAGAAAAGCCGTTGCAAATTGACCCGTGTCCAGGCGAAAACGCAGCACCAGATCCGCGCCGTCCCATGCCCAGGAAAGTTGCAGCGGCAGCAGCCGCAACGGCCGGCGTTCCTGTTGCAGCCCCTGATGCTCCAATGCCTGGCACCAGTCCACCCAGGGTTCCAGCGCCTGAGCTTCCAGCAAGGCGCAGTCATCCTTTGCCGGATTACGGCCGCGGCCCCACAAGGCGCCCGTTGCCTCTGGCTCGGGATCACCCGGCAATGCTTGCCGCCAGTTGTCGGCCAAGACACGGGCCGCCAGGATCTGATTGAACAGCCAGGCGCGAGCCGCCGATAACCAGAGTCCCTGCCGATCCCGGTCACGCCCTTTGCGCTGCCTGCGGCGATCATTTGCCGACTCACGCACCAGCCAGGTTTCGGCGGCCATCAGGTTGGCACTCTGGTGACCGAAACGCTGCTCCCCAAAATAATTGGGCACACCCTCGCGGGCAATCTGCTGCAAGCGGGCGTCCAGATCCGCAGGTCCTGTTTTCGCATCACCTGGCCAGCGCAGATCGCGCAGGCGTATCACAAAATCGTTGGCCGCGTGATCACCCGGACGCAGCTTGGTGGTATGGCGGGCAACTCGCAGCAACTGGATGCTGTCCCGCTCGATGGCCGACCAATCCACCGGCGCCTTACCCGGCAGATACACACTGAACCATTGCGTGGTGACCGCATGCCGATCCTTGCGCCCGGCGTAGCCCACATCCAACGGCCTGACTCCCGCCAGCGATGCCAGTTGCTGCGCTACCCAGGCGGTATTTTCACCGCGTTTTTTCAGGTGCAGGAAAACATGCTCTCCCTCGCCCGCGGGTTCGAAACCCAGGTGTTCATCGACACAGAAATCTTCCGGCAGCACCCGGAAGCGGGCGAACACCAAAGGCGTGCCCCAGGCGCGGGGAAAATCGAGGGAAAATTTTTCATTCATACTTGGCGAAAAAACTCAGGAAACGGTCTTCAAGCCACCAGCGACGAGCTGATGATAAAAAACCCACATGACCGCCGGATGCGGCGACCTCCAGGGTAAAACAGGGATGGCTCTCAGCCAACTGGCGCGGAAAACAGGGCTCGCCAAAAAAGGGATCATTAAGCGAATTCACCAGCAAGGTCGGTACCTGGATATCCGCCAGAAAAAAGCGTGAGCTGCAGGCGGTGTAATAAGCGGCGGCATCCGCAAAGCCATTGAGGGGACCGACATACAGGTCGTCGTAATCGCGCAGGGTGCGGATGCTCGCCATGGGTGCCAGATCGATGATGCCCGGAAAGCGGCGCGCCTTTGCCCGCAAGCGCCGCTTCATATCCCGCAAAAAACGCTGGCGGTAAATCCAGTTGCGAGGCAAATCCAGGGTATCCACACAATTCGCCAGGTCCACCGGCACCGATGCGGCACACACGGCCTTGATCCCGCGCCGGGCCGCTCGTACGCCCTGCTCGCCGGCCCACTTGAGCGTGATGTTGCCACCCAACGAATAACCGGCAAGATACAATCGCTGATAGCCCTGGTTACCGGCCCAGGCGATCACATCATCCAGGTCACCGCTGCTGCCGGAGTGATAGACATGGTGGGTGAGATTATCCTCCGGGCCACAACCGCGCAGGTTCCAGGCAAGCACATCGTAACCGGCCGCCAGGGCGGCCCTGGCCATGCCCAGCATGTAGGGCTGGAAGGCGCTTCCCTCCAGGCCATGGGTGAGAATCAGCAGCGGTGTGTTACCACTCTGCGTACCTGAAAAAGACTGGCGATAGCATTCCGCTGTGGTCCTGTCGCCATCACCGAAGGAAATCCGGACCCGCTGGCCATTCACATTTACCCGGCGCAATACCGGCAACAGTGTTTGCAGATGGCCGCCGGGCAACCAAAAGGGCGAACGAAAATCAGCGCGGGTCAGTGGCATGATCGATCCCTGGCCAGTCAGTCGCGGATGCCCCGTTCCTCATCGGGACTGGAGCAACACCACTGCGTAGGCCGCTATCCCCTCTTCCCGGCCGACAAAGCCCAGGCGCTCGGTGGTGGTGGCCTTGACATTGACCTGGTCCGGCGTTGCGTCAAGATCGGCCGCGATGGTCTGCACCATATGCGGGATGTACGCGGCCATACGCGGCGCCTGCGCCACGATGGTCACATCCGCGTTGGCCAGCAACCAGCCTTTGGCGCGCACCTTGGCGTACACCATGCGCAGCAGCGAACGGCTGTCGGCATTGCGGTACTGCATATCGGAATCGGGAAAATGTTTGCCGATGTCTCCCAGGGCCGCCGCCCCCAGGAGCGCGTCGGAAAGTGCGTGCAGCAACACATCACCATCCGAGTGGGCAATGAGGCCGCGGCTGTGAGGGATGACCACACCGCCGATGACAATCTTGTCACCCTCGCCAAATGCGTGCACATCGTAGCCGTGACCAATTCTCATGGTGTGTCCTCAGAGGGTGTTGCCTGTTGATCCAGAATCCAGCGCGCAAGCAGCAGGTCTTCCGCGTGGGTGATTTTGAGGTTGTCGCGATGACCCGCCACCATCAGCGGCTGATGCCCAAATGCCTCCATGGCCGAAGCTTCATCGGTAATCTCCAGTCCCTGCGCCAGCGCACCGCGCAGGCAATCGCGCAGCAAAGCGTAGTGGAAAAGCTGGGGGGTCTGCGCCTGCCACAGGCTGGCCCTGTCCCGGGTCGAGTGAATACGCCCATCGACCACCTGCTTGAGCGTATCGCTGACAGGTACACCGAGAATGCCCCCCGCCGTGCCTTCAACGGCCAGGCGCAGGCGGGCGATATCATCGAGGCGCACACAGGGGCGGGCCGCATCGTGCACCAGCACCCAGTCATCGGCAGCGGCTTCCATCGCCAGGAATTCCAGACCAGCCAGCACGGAGTCCGCACGCTCACGCCCGCCCGCCACGGTGACAATACGCGGATCGCTGCTCAACGGCAGGCGGGACCACTGGTGGTCATCAGGACTCAATACCAGCACCAGTCCACGAACCGCCGGCAGGCATAACAGCCGTTCCAGGGTGGCCTCCAGGAGGCTGCGCTGATCCAGGGGCAGGTATTGTTTGGGCACACCGGTGCCCATGCGGCTGCCGCTGCCAGCGGCGGGGACAAGTATCCAGGTGGTGGGGGAAGGGAGGCTGGCCATCATGAAAATCAGGTGCCGCGTCTCAGGGAGTGTCTTTCAGCACCATAAAAAAGGTTTCGCCTTTTTTTATCATGCCGATGTCATTGCGCGCCCGTTCCTCGATGGAATCCAGACCGTTTTTGAGATTGTCCACCTCGACCGCCAGGACGCGGTTGCGCTCGCGCAGTTGATCATTTTCAGCTTGCTGGCGGTGAATTTCGCGCTCGAGGCGCGCCACATCCGCAAGACTGCCCTCGCCCACCCACAGCCGGTACTGGAGTGCGGTGATGACAATCAGCAACAGGGCGATCATCCATTTCATAGGAGGCGCTACAGAATCGAAAAGTGCGGACAGTTTACACCAAAGGCCGGCCCGGCCAACCCCCTGGAACGGAGGCGGCAGGAACCTGGACACAGGGCGGCAGGTTTCTCACCCGCCGGCAGAGGGTCAACCCATCAAGACTTGAACTCGGCGCGGCCACGGTAGGGAGCGGCAGTACCCAGTTCCGCCTCGATGCGCAGCAGGCGGTTGTACTTGGACACACGGTCGGAACGGCACAGGGAACCGGTCTTGATCTGGCCAGCGGCGGTGGCAACCGCCAGGTCGGCGATGGTGGTGTCTTCGGTTTCGCCTGAGCGGTGGGAAATCACGGCGGTGTAGCCGGCATCCTGCGCCATCTTGATGGCGTCCAGGGTTTCGGACAGCGAGCCGATCTGGTTGAACTTGATCAGGATGGAGTTGGCGATCTTCTTCTCGATGCCTTCCTTCAGGATTTTGGTGTTGGTGACGAACAGGTCATCGCCCACCAATTGAATCTTGTGGCCGATTTTCTGCGTCAGGTCGGCCCAGCCATCCCAGTCGCTTTCGTCTTTGCCGTCTTCGATGGAAATGATCGGGTACTTGTTGCTCAGGTCAGCCAGGTAATCGGAGAATTCCGCCGAGCTGAATACCTTACCCTCGCCGGCCAGATCGTATTTGCCATCCTTGTAGAATTCGGATGCCGCACAGTCCAGCGCCAGGGTGACATTCTCGCCGAGTGTGTAACCGGCTTTTGCCACGGCTTCGGCGATGACCTTCAGCGCATCTTCGTTGGATGGCAGGTTGGGCGCGAAGCCGCCTTCATCGCCCACGGCGGTGTTGAGGCCCTTGTCGTGCAGGATTTTTTTCAGGTTGTGGAAAATCTCGGCACCGACGCGCAAGGCTTCCGCAAAGGTCTTGGCGCCCACCGGCTGCACCATGAATTCCTGGATATCCACGTTGTTATCGGCGTGCTCGCCACCGTTGATGATATTCATCATGGGCACGGGCATGGAATATTTGCCCGGCGTGCCATTGATGTCGGCAATGTGAGCGTAGAGCGGTACTTTCTTGGAGATGGCGGCGGCTTTGGCGGCGGCCAGGGAGACAGCCAGGATGGCGTTGGCGCCCAGCTTGGATTTGTTGTCGGTACCATCGGCCTGCAACATGATGTCATCCAGCTCGCGCTGGTTCAGGGCATCTTTACCCACCAGCAGCGGCTTGATGATGGTGTTGATATTATCAACAGCCTTCAGCACACCTTTGCCCAGGTAGCGGGATTTGTCGCCGTCGCGCAGCTCCAGGGCTTCGCGGGAACCGGTGGATGCACCGGAGGGCGCAGCGGCCGCACCCACGGAGCCGTCGGCCAGGATCACTTCCGCGCTGACGGTGGGATTGCCGCGGCTATCGAGAATTTCGAAGGCTTTAATATCAACTATCTTGCTCATGGTTACTCCAATTACTTTTTAAAAATCAGTGAATGGTATACATCATTGAATGTCCAGGGCGGGAAAGGCTTTCACCAGGTCATCCAGGGATTTCATCTGTTGCAGGAACGGCTCGAGCTTGTCGAGCGGCAAGGCGCTGGGGCCGTCGCACAGGGCGTTATCCGGATCGGGATGCGCCTCTAAAAATAAACCGGCCAGCCCGACCGCCACGCCGGCACGCGCCAGTTCCGCGACCTGGTGGCGGCGTCCGCTGGATGCGGCACCCATGGGGTCGCGGCATTGCAGGGAGTGGGTCACATCAAAAATGACCGGCGCGCCACCGCTGACGTCACGCATGGTGCGGAAACCAAGCATGTCCACCACCAGGTTGTCGTAACCGAAACTGGTGCCCCGATCACACAGGATGATCTGGTCGTTGCCGCACTCACGGAATTTCTCCACGATATTTTTCATCTGGGCGGGACTGAGGAATTGCGGCTTCTTGATATTGATCACCGCGCCGGTTTTGGCCATGGCCTCCACCAGGTCGGTCTGCCGTGCCAGGAACGCCGGCAGCTGGATCACATCGGCCACTTCCGCCACGGGCGCGCACTGCCAGGTCTCGTGCACATCGGTGATCACGGGCACACCGAAAGTGTCCTTGATGGCTTGAAAGATTTTCAACCCTTCGTCCATCCCCGGTCCACGGTAGGAATGGATCGACGAGCGGTTGGCCTTGTCGAAAGACGCCTTGAAGACATAGGGAATACCGAGCTTGCCAGTGACGCGCACGTAAGCCTCGGCCACCCGCAACGCCAGATCGCGGGACTCCAGCACATTCATGCCGCCGAACAGTACAAAGGGCAAGTCGTTGCCCACCCGCAGCCCCTGAATGACAACCTGTTTATTGGTCACAAAAAATTCCTTGCCTGATGACTGAACAGGCGCCCCTCAGGACGCCTGCTCCGCCGCCGCACGATGACTCAGGGCGGCATGGATGAAACTGCTGAACAGCGGATGGCCATCGCGTGGCGTGGAGGTGAATTCCGGGTGGAACTGACAGGCCACGAACCAGGGATGATCTTCCAGCTCGACCACTTCCACCAGCGTATCGTCCGCCGACCAGCCGCCAATGCGCAAACCGGCCTTCTGCAACTGGTCAACATAATTGTTGTTGACTTCATAACGATGACGATGGCGCTCCACGATCACATCGACCCCATAGATATCGCGGGCTTTGGAGCCCGCCACCAGGCGGCACTCCTGGGCACCCAGGCGCATGGTGCCGCCCAGATCGGAACTTTCGTCGCGTTTTTCGATGGCGCCTTCGGCGGTGATCCACTCGGTGATCAGGCCGATCACCGGATGCGGCGTGTGCTTGTCGAACTCTGTGGAATTCGCGCCCTTGAGGCCGAGGACATTGCGGGCGAATTCGATCACCACCGACTGCATACCGAGGCAGATGCCCAGATAAGGAACCTTGTTCTCCCGCGCGTACTGCACGGCCATCAGCTTGCCTTCCACGCCGCGCTCGCCAAAGCCGCCGGGAACCAGGATAGCGTCGGCATCGCGCAGGATGTCGACGCCTTCATTTTCCACACGCTCGGCGTCGATGTAATTGACGTTGACGCGGGTGCGGGCGTGGATACCGGCATGGGTCAGGGCTTCGTTCAGGGATTTGTAGGCATCGAGCAGATCCATATACTTGCCGACCATGGCGATGGTCACGGATTTTTCCGGATTGAGTTTGCCATCCACCACCTTGCCCCACTCGGCCAGGTCGGCGGGCGGGCAATTGAGGTGGAATTGCTCCACGACGATCTGATCCAGCCCGAACTCGTTCAGCAGGCGTGGAATGGCGTAGATGGTATTGGCATCGGGCAGCGGCACCACCGCGCGCTCGGCAACATTGGTGAAGAGCGCGATCTTGCGGCGCGACTCCTCATCCACCAGTTTTTCGCTGCGGCACAGCAACACATCGGGTTGCAGGCCGATGGAACGCAGTTCCTTCACCGAATGCTGGGTGGGCTTGGTCTTGGTTTCACCGGCGGTGGCGATGTAGGGCACCAGCGTGAGGTGGATCAGCAGGGAGTGCTGCGGCCCCAGTTCCACCTTGAGCTGGCGCACCGCCTCGAGGAAGGGCTGGGATTCGATATCGCCTACCGTACCGCCGATCTCCACCAGGGCCACGTCCACATCGCGGCCGCCTTCCATGATGCGGCGCTTGATCTCGTCGGTGATGTGCGGAATCACCTGCACGGTGCCGCCCAGATAGTCGCCGCGGCGCTCCTTGCGCAACACCGTCTCATAGACGCGGCCGGTGGTGAAATTGTTGCGGCGGGTCATTTTGGTGCGGATAAAACGCTCGTAATGCCCCAGGTCCAGGTCGGTTTCCGCACCATCTTCGGTCACGAACACCTCACCGTGCTGGAAGGGGCTCATGGTGCCGGGGTCCACGTTGATGTAGGGGTCCAGCTTCATGATGGTGACCTTGAGGCCACGGGACTCCAGGATGGCTGCCAGGGATGCCGAGGCAATACCCTTGCCCAATGAAGAAACCACACCACCGGTCACAAAAATATATCGGGTCATGTAAGGCCTAAATGTTCTAGTAGTAGTCGAGTGCAGGGAGAGCAGTAAACATCGAAAGAGCACTCGGAACGAGGCGGATATTTACTTTCAGGGACGGGGCGCCAGAGTACCAGAAAGGCCCCAGCGCCTCAATGAGCAAGCACACAGTCCCTGGCTGGCGCCGGGCAGCCAGGGCGAGGCCCCACCCGGGTCGACCGCCGATCAGCCCAGGCCTGCCATATATCTCCGTAACAGCCCGGCCTGGGCGATACCGGTAGAATTTGACGCATTTTATGGTAAGGTTCGCCACCGTAACTCCCTCGGCACTTATCAAGAAATGAGCAAGTCAAGAAAATGAGCAAGCCAAGAAAATGAGCAAGCCACCCCGTGGGGTATCCAAATTGCTCACATAATTAAGGTAATACCATGAAAACGTCTTTCCTCACCGGTCTGGTGCTATCCCTTTTTCTATCGCTACAGGGTTGTGGCTCCAGCTCGTCGGATACGCAATCGCCACCATCGAGCAGCGTATCCAGTGAGTCCAGTATCAGCAGTTCCGTCAGCAGCGCCGAGGCCTCGAGCAGTGAGGCCAGTACCAGTAGCGAGCCGGGGTCGTCCAGTGCCGAGTCCAGTTCGGCAAGCAGCGAGTCGGAATCCAGCAGCGAATCCAGCGCTGATGACAAGCCAGGCTCCAGCAGCGAGCCCGCATCGAGTAGCGAGTCCAGCAGTGAGTCCAGCGCGGGCAGCCCGCCGGCATCCAGTAGCGCAACCAGTTCCAGCAGTGAGCCGAGTTCCAGTAGCGAGGCCAGTTCCAGCAGTAGCTCCAGCAGTGAATCCAGTTCCAGCAGCGAATCGAGCAGTAATCCGGCCTCGAGCAGCGAATCCAGCTCCAGCAGTGAAGATGCCAGCAGCGAGAGCAGTAGCAGCGAATCGTCCTCATCGGCAGAGTCTTCCGAATCCTCCGACGCTTTCAGCAGCAGTAGCGAGCCTGCCGACCAATCGTTTCCCGGCGGTGTGGTCCAGCAGTTGCCTCAACTGCATATCCAGGTTCAGGACAACCTGCCCGTCGATCAGAAAGAGACCTACCTCACCGCCGCCATCGAATTGAACGATCCCCTCGCGGATACCCAGTTCCAGGGCACCATCGAGATACGCGGACGGGGCAATTCCACCTGGGACATGCCCAAGAAACCCTACCGCCTGCGCCTGCCCAGCGGCCAGGCCGCGTCCCTGCTGGGGATGCCTTCCAACCGCCACTGGGTGCTGCTGGCCAACTACGCTGACAAGACGCTGATGCGCAACGACCTGGTGCTCAGCCTGGGTGAGGCCCTGGAGATGGAATACACTCCGCGCTCCGCCTTTGTGGATCTCCACCTCAACGGCGAATACCAGGGCGTTTACCAACTGACTGAACATATCCGTATCGGCAGCCAGCGCGTCAATATCCCGGAACTTGGGGAGGGCGATACCGATCCCGAACGCATCACCGGCGGCTATCTGATCGAGGTGGACGCCCGCCGTGGCGAGGATTTCTGCTTCGACTCAACCCATCCCCAGATGGTCCCCATGCCCATGGTGTTCTGCATGGTCAACCCGGAAACCCTCCTGGAGCCCGAGTGGGCCGCGCAGCGCGCCTATATCGAAACCTATATCGCGGATACGGAAAACGCTATCTTCTCCGCAAATTTCGCCGATCCGGAAACCGGCTACGCGGCTTACCTGGATGTGGAATCCGTCATCAGCTACTACCTGATCAACGAGCTGATCAAAAACGTCGATGGCCATTTGTTCCTCAGTACATTCATGTACAAGAAACGCAGCGGCAAACTCTATTTCGGCCCCCTGTGGGATTTCGACCTGGCCCTGGGCAACGTCGACTACGGCAACGCCGACCTCACGGAGGGCTGGCACATCCGCACCGCGCTCTGGTACACCCGGTTGTTCGAAGATCCCGTCTTCGCCCAACGGGTCAAGGACCGTTGGAACCAGTTGAAAACCGACGGCACCCTGGCCGCCCTGCTGGACCGCATCGACGCCCGCGCCCACTGGTTGAGCCAGGTGCAGCAACCCAACTTCGAGCTCTGGGATATCCTCGACATTTACGTGTGGCCCAACCGGGTGGTTACCGGTTCCTACCAGGGAGAGGTGGATGCCATGAAGGAATGGCTGGAAGAGCGGATCGAGTGGATGGATGCCCAGTTCAATCCCGAGGAAGAAACCGATCCTCCCATCCCCTGACAGGTTCTCGCCGGTGGATACCCATCTGCGGGTGTCCACTTGACGGCTGCCCGTTGCCGGGCCACCTTTATGGAACGGTCGGGCTTTTATGATAAGTTCCGGCACTCGATCCTGATCCGTTATGGAGAACACCCATGTCCCTGTCATTGCCGCGCCTGACGGGCTGGTTTTTGCTGGCGGTGCTGATCACCGCCGTCACCGGCAGCCTCGTACAAACCCAATTCAATCTCGCCGCCATTACCCGGCTGGGCCTGGATATCAATCCCGGTCTACGCCTGGGCACCAACCTGCATGACCTGTCGGGCTTCGGCCTGCTCTTTGCCGCCATGGCGGCCTGTGCCCTGGCACCGGCGCTGGCCCTGGCGGCATTGCTGTCCCGCCGGTTGCGCCATGGCCGACCCTGGCTGTTTGCCCTGGCCGGCGCCCTGGCACTGCTGGTGACCTTTTCCCTGGTGGACGCCCTGGCGCCCATGCCCACCCTGATCGCCGCCACCCGCTCGCTGCACGGCAGCCTGGCCATGGCGGCCACCGGCGCGCTGGGGGCCTGGGTATTCGCCCGGGGTTACTATGCGCGGGACCATCGTGTCCAGGGAGGTGCCTGATGCGTATCTGGCAGCGTGTTTTACGATTGGGCCTGCTGTGCCTGTCCTTGCCGGCCGTGGCCGATTACCGGGTGGACGTCGTCGCCGGGAATCTCGAACATCCCTGGTCCCTGGCCTTTTTGCCGGATGGCAGGCTGCTGATCACCGAGCGTCCGGGCCGCCTGCTGCTGGTGACAGCCGAGGGTGAAAAACGGGCCCTCGATGGCGTGCCGCCGGTCTTCGCGCAAAGCCAGGCGGGCTTGATGGAGGTTGCCCTGGCACCGGACTTTGCCGACAGCGGGGCCCTCTACCTCACCTATGTCTGCGGAACCCGCCAGGCCAACAGCCTCTGCCTGGCCCGGGGGCAGTTCGATGGCCAGGGGCTGAGCGGGGTAACCCGCATCTTTGAAGCCCAGCCACGGCGGAAAAACGCGGCACATTACGGTGGCCGGCTGGCCTTTCTGCCCGATGGCAGCCTGATATTGCCCCTGGGTGATGGTTTTGATTACCGCGAACAGGCCCAGAACCCGGCCAACCACCTGGGCAAGGTCCTGCGCCTGAACGCCCTGGGACAGGCCCCCGGCGACAATCCCTTCAGCGGGCGCGACGGCATAGCCCCGGAAATCTATTCCCTGGGCCACCGCAACGTGCAGGGCGTGGTTTACGACAGCGAGCGCCAGCACCTGTTTGCGGTGGAACACGGCCCCCGGGGCGGCGACGAACTCAATGAGCTCAAACCCGGCGGCAACTACGGCTGGCCACTGGCCACCCGCGGACTGGATTACACCTATGCCAGGGTCACCCCTTTCAGCGACCTGCCCGGCTACATCGCGCCATTGCTCGACTGGACGCCCTCCATTGCCCCGGCGGGCATGGCTCTCTACCGGGGTGATCTCTTTCCGGAATGGGACGGCGACCTGCTGGTCGCTGCCCTCGCCGCCAAGGGGCTTTACCGCGTCCGGCTGACCGCCCAGGGCGCGGAGGTTATCGACATCCTGCTGGCGGATCGCGAAGCGCGTATCCGCGATGTGAGGGTTGGTCCGGATGGCGCGGTCTATGTGCTGACCGATAGTACCGAGGGACAATTGCTGCGTATCACGCCAAGGCAACAGGGATCGTGAACACCGGCCATTCCGGATAACAGGTGTCCATTGGCACTGGACACCTGCGCCACCCTTCACCCACCATCAACCGCCTGTAATCATCTGTAATGGGCACACACAGCATTTCCCGCTAGCCTCAAATGCGGCGTTACCAAAACGCCCCGTGTCAGTGCGCCTTGTTGCTGATGATTCCCGCCACTGTGAAATATGTTTTGCTTGCAGCACGCATATCTCATCACAATCATCTTAATAAAAAGGAATTGTTTCATGCCGATCAAACCACTATTGCCACGCAACCTGAAAGCCTTAGCTGCCAGAATTGTTTCATCCGTGCTGGTCATGAGTTGCCTGATGCATGCAGCGCACGCCGATGGTCCCAACAATATCGACTATGCCATGTACTTCCTCAGCGAGGTCCGCGACAACGAGCACTGTGCAATGAAAGTTGCCAACGGACAATTTGTGATCCCATCAACAATCAGCAACCCGGCGATGACCTGTCCGGACATGACATCCTGGCGCCTGTTCGCCACCGTGGTACAGGATAGATTCTGGCAAGACTGGCCGGATGAAAGACAAAACTGGCCAAGTGAACCCTGGCCGCTGTGCCAGCCGGACAAACCCGCCCAGAACTGCTGCTCGCTGAACAGCAGGCAGGGAAATTCCAAAGAACACTGCCCCTTTTATCCCGGCGATCATCACACCAATCTGTTGCAGGGCAGTGCCTCGCAACAGACGGAACAGCCACCGCGTGTCGGGCGCCCGTCAATAACGCACCAATTGCAAGCGGCAAGCACACAAGCTGACGCGGAAGAGATCATCAATAGCGTCAAGAGCCTCAACCTGCTGGCTGAACAGGCGGCGGCAACACCCAACTGCTCACCTGCTGTCATCAACGAACTGATTCCCAAAAACTATGAGAGTATCGGCCGCGTCATTCGCCAAACCAACGCGGAAATCACCGTCAGGAACCGGTCATTCCACAATTATTTATTCGAGAACAATTTGTACAACCGGGAAGGCGTCGCCGATATTTTCAACAGGAATTTCACCAATCAGCAGAAGAATGCACCTTTTGCGGCACAGAATCGCTCCGCCCGCGGTTCGACAGCACCCAGCCTTGCCAAGATTGATTTTCCGGCGGATGCCATCATGATCAAAAGCAACTGGCTGCACAGCGATATCGCCAAAAAACTGGGCATCGAGAACAAACCGGACGCGCCCTTCATCACCCAGCAGATGGTTACCAGCGTGAGCTACACCAAAGGCAATCAAGACATCTCATGCAACATACCCGGCATCCATTACCTGGTGGCTTTCCATGTGTCATCCAAAGACATTCCCAACTGGGTATGGGCCACCTTTGAGCACGTGGCCGTACCGGGGCGCTGCGATGTCACCGGGTGCAATGATTCCTATGGCTACAATTCTCCCTACCCCCAGCCCGAGGGCACCGCCCGGAATTATGTCAGGCCCCACACCCAAAACGATCAGCTGATGGCAGCTTCCGCAACCGTATTCAAACGCGATCAGCTCTATGACAAGGAAACCATCAATCCGGGACTGGACCAGGTATTCACCAATTTGGGCATCGGCACCCGCCGCAGCGCCAACATCAGGCAACCGGACAAGGCCGACCTCGGCTGGCGCTACTACCGTTTGAAAGGTTCGCAGGTTGAATTCACCAATTCGATGGGCAGGAAAACGTTTCTGGGCAATTCAATCACCGAAGCGGGTTTCATGAACGGCTCCAGCTGCATCACCTGCCATGCACGGGCGGGATTTCATCCGGAGCAGTCCAACAAGAATCCCTTCCTGCGCCTGAGCGTGTTCACGCACAACCTGTCGGATTTCGGTTATGGGTTGAGTGCTCACGGCATTCCCGATCCCGCATGGTTCCACACGGATAACAATGCCGGCAGCCTTGACGTCTTGCAGACGGATTTCGTGTGGGGCTTCCTGTTTGCGCAACCGCTGCCATAGGACACCCCCTCTCAGTCAATAAGCCTAGCCACCCGCCCCGGTCCGGGGCGGGTGTCAACAACGGATGACCTCCATCAACAGCAACTCACAATTGCCAATGCAATTGATAGCCGGGTTGACCTCGATCGGCGGCAAACCCCTTGCATACCCACAGATCCCCAACAGCCACCAGTTGATCACCGCAATACAGCAGCGGCAATCGGTCGCGCCACCAGGGCTCCAGCCCATACTCCTGTAACAGTTTCTTCAGGGTTTGCGAATGGGCACGACCTTCCGGTTGGCACCGCTCACCGCCCTGACGCCAATCCAACCGTAAAACACCGGTCATCGATCGCAGGCCGCCCCCGGTTGGCAGGTTCGGGCTGAATGACAAGGCCAGGCATCCACCAGCGGGTAATGGCAATTGCAGGGATTCACCGTCGCTCAATGAAAAAGATTGTGACGGCCAGTTTTCCGAGTCAACCAAAGCGGGCAAGGCATACATCCGCTGGCGGTAAGGGCGCAGGCTTTGCCCTGCCCAACGGATACACACCTCGCCATCCTCGCGGGCGTCGGACAATTGTGTTTCAAGTTGCTCGAGATGTTGTTGTTCCGGCACGTCCATTCCCTGCTGGCGCAACCAGTAACGCAAGACATTGTGACGGCGGGGGCGGCTCAAGGTCATCAAGGCCGGTAATGACAGGCTTTGTCCGAGGCGTTCAGGGCGCGCATCGAGCACTGCCAGATCCATCGCCGCGAGTTCCTCCAACAACAATTCGGACTCGCCGCACAAGCGGGCCGTCAAACCCAGGCGACGGTCAAACGCGGGCCAGCGCTGGCGGAACAGCGGAATCAGGGTTTGGCGCAGGTAATTGCGGTCGTAGTCGGTATCACCGTTGCTTTCGTCCTCGACCCAGCGCAGGTGTTGCGCGCGGGCATAGGCCTCGAGGTCCGCGCGGCTGACGCTCAGGAGTGGCCGCAGCAAGCGCGCATCGCCCAGGGGGCGTTCCCGCGCCATGGCCGCCAATCCCCGGGGACCGGCGCCACGCAGCAAACGCAACAGCAGGGTTTCGCTTTGGTCGTCCTGGTGATGAGCCGTGCACAGGCAATCACCCGCCTGCACGTGTGTGTGAAAAACCCGATAGCGCGCGGCACGGGCGGCGTCTTCCAGTCCCCGTCCCGCGCTCTGTACCGCGACTTTTTCGGCAACCAGTTCCACACCCAGGTGTTCGCACAACTGGAGACAATGGGCTTCCCAGGTGTTGGCGTTGGGGGATATCTGGTGATTGACATGCAGGGCCTTGAGCGCAAGGGGTAGCTCGAGGGCGACCAGGGCATGCAGCAGTACCGTGGAATCGAGGCCGCCACTCAAGGCCACCCAAAGCGTCTGGCCCGGCTTCAGCGGGGGCAGTTGCGGGCGGAGGTCTTCTGGAGTGAATGCCATGGGTTGATCGTTTTGTCTTGAGCTGTGATGGATTTGGTGCTGCCAGGGAGTCCGGTTCGGGGAGAGGTATTCAGGGTGGCAATCGCATGGATACATCCTTGTAGCTGCCGCGCGTCGTCCTGACGCGAGGCTTGCCACCCTGAATACCTCTCCCCGAACCTCAGTGCTACTCTGGACGTGTCAGGATAACACTGGTCTTGTCGAAACCTGGACTTGACCACACAATAGTGCGCATTTAAGCGAGTTATCCGCTATGCCTGCAACTGCTCCCTACGGCAGCTGGCGCTCTCCCCTGAGTGCCGCCGCCCTTACCGCCCAATCCCTGCGCCTGAGTGAACCCCGCCTGATGCGTGCCAGCTGCTGGCTATGGCTGGAATCACGCCCGCAGGAACAGGGGCGCAATGTGCTGGTGATGCGTGAGGCCGGGGGCCGCGTGCGCGATCTGCTGCCACCGCCGCATAGCCTGCGTACACGCGCCCAGGAATACGGTGGCGGGGCTTACACGCCGGGCGATAGCGAGGTTTTTTGTGTGCTGGATGCGGACCAGCGTATTTATCGCCTGGCGCTGACCGGTGAACTGACGCCACTGACGCCCGAAGGGCCCTGGCACTATGCCGACCTCTGGCTGGATCGCCGCCACCGGCGGCTATTGTGCGTGCGGGAAAATCATGCGGAGCCATCGCAAGAGCCGGTCACCGAGCTGGTGGCCCTTGCCCTGGATGGCACCGGCCCGGTCACGGTGCTGGCTTCGGGCGCGGATTTTTACAGCAATCCCCGCATCAGCCCCGATGGCCGCTATCTGAGCTGGTTGCAATGGCACCACCCGCACATGCCCTGGGATGGCAGCGAGTGCTGGCTGGCGGTACTGGATGACCAGGGTCTGCCGCAACAGCCAAGGCGGATCGCGGGCGGCCCGGCGGAGTCCATTGCCCAGCCCGAGTGGTCGCCCGCCGGTGAATTGCTGCTGGTATCGGACCGCAGCAACTGGTGGAATCTCTATCGCTGGCGGGAGGACGGGCTGGAACCGCTCTGCCCCCTGGAGGCCGAGTTCGCCACGCCCCAATGGGTGTTCGGCATGTCCTGCTATGGCTTTCTCGATGACCGCACCCTGCTCTGCTGCTATACCCGGCAGGGCCGGTGGGAATTGGCACGCCTCTGCCTCGACAGCGGTCGACTGACGCCTGTGCCACAAGATATCTGTGATTGCTCCGCGATCACCTGCCACCAGGGAGAAGCGCTGCTGCTGGGCGCGGGCACCCATTCACCGCCCGCGCTTTACCACTATATTCCCCACCAGCTTTCCCAAGTGCAAACCAGTGCCGATAATCCCCTGGCGATGGACTGGATATCGGCGCCCCGCGCACTGCGCTTCCCCACGGCGGACGGCGAAGAAGCCGAAAGCTTTTATTACCCGCCCCACAATCCGGACTTCGTTGGCCCGGACGATGAGCGGCCTCCGCTGATTGTCATGGGACATGGCGGACCCACCGGGGCGACGAGCGCGGCGCTGAACCTCAAAATCCAATACTGGACCAGCCGGGGTTTTGCGGTGCTCGACGTGAACTACCGCGGCAGCACCGGCTATGGGCGCCGCTACCGCGACCGGCTCAAGGGCAACTGGGGACTGGTGGATGTGATCGACCTTTGCAGCGGCGCCGACTACCTGGTGGCGCAGGGTTTGGCGGACCCCCGCCGCCTGGCCATTCGCGGCAGCAGTGCCGGTGGCTACACGGTGCTGGCCGCCCTCACCTTCAGCGACCGCTTTACCGCGGGAGCCAGCCTCTATGGCATTGGCGACCTGGAAACCCTGGCGCGGGACACCCACAAATTCGAATCCCGCTACCTGGACAGCCTGGTCGGCCCCTACCCCGCGGCACGCGATACCTACCTTGCCCGTTCGCCGATACATCACACCGGCAAGCTCCACTGCCCGGTGATTTTTTTCCAGGGACTCAAGGATAAGGTGGTGCCACCGGCCCAGGCCGAGGCCATGGTTGCCGCCCTGGACAGCGGCGGTATTCCCCACGCCCATGTCACCTTCGCCGATGAGGGCCATGGCTTTCGCCGCGCGGATTCCGTGGAGCGCGCCCTGGAAGCGGAACTCGGGTTCTACAGCCGGGTATTTGGCTTCATGCCCGCCGATCCGCTGTCCCCATTGACCATCGTTCACGGAGAGAAGCTCGCATCATGAGTCGCTGGCGTCCACCGCGTCCCAAAAGCTCGGCCTATATCACGGCCGCGGGCGCAAAAAAACTCAAAGACGAACTCACCCACTTGTGGAAAGTGGAACGGCCCCAGGTCACCCAGGTGGTGCACGAAGCCGCCAAGAATGGCGACCGCTCGGAAAACGGCGACTACATCTACGGCAAACGCCGCCTGCGGGAAATCGATGCGCGGGTAAGGTTTTTGAGCAAGCGCCTGGAGGCGCTGACGATTGTCGACCGTTTACCGGAAGACCAGAGCCGCGTTTTTTTCGGCGCCTGGGTCACACTGGAAGATGAAGACGGTAACGAAACAACCTGGCAGATCGTTGGACCGGACGAATTCGATGTGAGCCGGAACAAGCTCAGCATGGATTCCCCGCTGGCGCGGGCCATGCTGCGCAAGCAACTGGATGATGAGGTGGTACTGCTGAAACCCGAAGGGGAGGAACGCTACTACATCAGCCAGATCGTGTACCGGGAATACGAGGAGTAAATACCCGGGGTCGCCGGTTGATGCCGGAGCAAACCGCCATCAACCGGACACAAGGATGAATCAATGGTGATGGCCCTGGCTGACGCCACCGCTGCCATCGGGCAAGGCCACGCGCACGATCTGCATCATGCCCTGATCCTCGTGATCCAGGATATGGCAATGCAGCACATAGTCACCGATATAGCGCTGGTAACGGGTGCGCACGATAAGCGTATATTGGCCCGCTTTTCCCTGGTTGAGGTTTTTCACCCACAAGGTGTCTTTCCAGACGCCCTTCAAGCCGCGGTACCCCACATCCAGCCCGCCCTTATCGTCAACGGCATCAGGACCACTCACATCCTTCCCTTCCGGATCGAGGATCTTGACGATCTGGAAAGGATTCACATGGATATGGAAAGGGTGGCTGACAAAATCCGATCTGAGCGTCCACTCGTCCACGCCACCCAGCATCAAGATGCGGTCGACGCGATCAGCGGCGAAAGGTTTGCCGTTGACTTGAAATTGAATGGGGTTTTTACCGGTATCGATATTGAATACCAGCTCCTGGGTACCGGTCAGTTCACTATCCTGTATATCAGGGTGCGGTATGAACGCGGAGAGTTTCCGATCGTTGCGCAAATCGCTGGCAATCCTGTCACGGACCGATACCGGAACATCCATCTTGCCCGCGGCGCCAATCAGCTCGTTGACGACATACTGGGTCAGTTGATTGGCGGGGATGTCCCTTCCGGTGCCTACGTGCACAACGCCGAGCAGCTGCCGTGACGGCGCGGTTTGATTCACGCTGGCCGATGGTGGCGTCGCGGTGTCGATGACGCAGTAAATCCCGGCCTGCGGGAAAGCCATCAACGCATCCCAGCGATAGCCCGGTTGAAAAACCGTCTCGTCGTTGACCATGATCTGTCCCATGGTCAGGCCATCGGCGGCAATCAAGTGTTGTGGCAGGGGCTCACCTGTGCAGTACTCTTCGATAAACGCATCATTCTCCGCCGCGCTGATCGACAGGGACGGGATGGCTTTGCTCTCCACCTTGCGGAATTGCAGGTTGATGGTATCACGCACACCGGCATGGATGATTCTCCAGCGTTCGATCTGGCCTGCCCTGGCATCGAAGAAATTGGGCAGTATGAGGCCATTGATGCTGGTATAGCGTCCCGACGCGGGCCAGGATGAAGGGCCAAACTGGTCATAGCCTTCCACACCGCCGATATCATTTTCATCGCACTGGTAGGTCTTGTCCTTGTTGAGTTTGATTTTCCCGTCTTTGTCGCGGCAGGCGTATTGAATCTGCTGCATCACCAGGATTCTTTCCTTGAAGGATTGCGTGGGCGAGGCGCTCAGCAGGGTGTCTATGTCACCCCTGGCAGTGGGGGTTGGCAAGCGATTACCGCGGATGATCAGCGCGCCCGCCATGCCGCTGCCCACCTGCAAGGCTGTCGAGCCGTGGCTGTGGGTGTGATACCAGAAGGTTCCCGCGGGATGATCCAGGGGAATATTGTACTCATATTCGAAGCTGACACCCGGGTTGATCCTGAGCAGGACGTTATCGCTGTTACCGGCAGGGCTCACCCAAAGCCCATGGGCATGCAGGTTGGTGCCATTGAAGCAATGCGGGACATTGATGTCGCCCACCTTTTTGGTGCACGACTCTTCCGGGGGCAGCTTGTTGTGCAGATGAATCCTGACCGTGTCACCGGGACTGACGTCAATCATGGGAGAAATGTAGGGAGCATCCGGATTGACATCGGTTCCCTGATAGCTGCGCAAATTGACCTGATCGTAACGCTGCACGGCGGGATTCCAGATTTTCCCGCGGGTGTAGGTGATATTCAGGTCGAGGAATTTTTCATGCGAGGCTTTTGGTATCTGGTCGGTTCCCGCCAGTAACGGCTTGTCCTTCTTGACCAGTTGCAACAAAGGCGGGTTTTGAAAAACCTGGCGATTTTCTGCGGAGTGCGCATCCAATACCAGTAAGAACAACGGTGTGGCGAACACTATCTGCCAGGATTTAATGGCGGTAACAAATGATTTGAATGACATGGCACTATCCTTCCCTAATCTTATTTGATGTCTGCTACTCGATGGCTATCCTATGACTGCCTGAAAACGCAGAAAAACAATGATCGCTATATATCAAGCTTATTGTTATCAGCTTTGATTATTGGCTGTGATCAATGGTCGTCAGGACTGTGCCGAAGCTTACAAATAACGCAGCGACATGACGATTACAGGTCATTACATCGCATGACCACTATCATGGTGCGTACCCGGTATAGTCAGCAGTGGTGTGTGCTTCGCCAGTTCAGGCCCTGAAAAGCAAGCCTTTTTCCCGATAGTTACGCACATAGATGCCGTGGCTGCCATCGCAAATGGCGCGGGCGATCAGATGATCCTTGCCCAGAGTCCCTTGCTCAATATCCGCGAGGTCGAGCAGGCATTCCTTTTCCAGCGGTTTCTGGCGGTCGTGAACGGCGAGCACTTTTGGCAGGTGGCGATAGCGCGTGTTGGTTTCCAGCACTATGCCCACCAGGCCATTGACCAGTTCCACCAGGCTGCCCGGCGGATACAATCCCACCGAGCGGATAAACTCCAGCGCCAGGCGCTCATCGAAATGCTTGCCGCGCTCGTGGTAGATCACCTTGAGCGCTTCGGTGGTGGGAATGGCGCGCGAGTAACAGCGGTCTGCTGTCATGGCGTCATAGGCATCGACGATGGCGATGATGCGTGCAAAATCGGAAATGCTGCCGCCCTTGAGCTTGCGGGGATAACCATCGCCATCCACGCGCTCGTGGTGACTGTAGGCGACATCCACCACGGCATTCAGGCCATTGCCCGACGACGACATCAACAGGTTGCGCCCGTGCACCGTGTGCGCCTTCATGATGTTGTATTCCTTGGGCGTCAGGGGACCGGGCTTGTTGAGAATGTCCATGGGCACACGCATCTTGCCCACGTCGTGCAACAGGCCGCAGAGGCCGAGCTTTTCCAGTTCGGCTTCGGTCTTGCCCAGGTGGCGGCCAAAGGCGATGGCGAGGATGCACACATTCAGGCAGTGCTCGGCGGTGTACTCATCCTCGTTGCGCATCTTGGACATCCACAGCAGCGCATCGGGATTGCGCAGGATGCTGTGCA
Organism: uncultured Cellvibrionaceae bacterium; assembly: GCA_964456865.1. Taxonomy (GTDB): domain Bacteria; phylum Pseudomonadota; class Gammaproteobacteria; order Pseudomonadales; family Cellvibrionaceae; genus Cellvibrio. The sequence goes on along the minus strand of CAYWCW010000025.1, from coordinate 9,828 downwards.
CGCAATCCTTGACCGTGGCTTTGGCCTGGTCGGTGTCGATGGCACCGCCGAGGCGGATATCATCCAGCAGGCTTTTGGTGAGTCGGCGGGCTTCGCGGTAGGCGCCACGCACGGCGGCGCGTTCTTCGGTGGCGGAAATCTTGTTGATGTAGACTTTTTTGGGCGGGGTCTTGCTGGTGAGGTAGGCGCGCTCCTCCGGCGGAATCCAGACATCGCGGACCGCATCTATCCAGACATACTGGGCGTATTCAGCAACCGCATCTATGTCATCCAGGCTTTCGATCCTGAAACCCTGCATCAGAAATGGCGTTTCCAGCCAATCCCGATCGAGCTTGGAGACATACATGCCGATTTTCAGCTCTGATATGTGGATTTTTGTCGTCGTCTGACAAGCATCCACATGTCCCGGCCTGACTTCGCGCCGATCCACAGGTACCTCGCTGTTATTCTTATTGAATTGACAACCCCGGCCACCTGCCAGGTACTGCGACAGGGACCTTATTCAGCATATACGCTTTCATGCGCCAATGCATGGCACGAAATGTTATTGCCTCCGGGATTTTTATAGGGATTTCTGCTTGGCCTCTTCCCAGAGGCGATTCATCTCCGCCAGAGACGTCTCCTGGAGCGGCTGGCGGCTTTGCGTTTCGAGGTGGTTGAAGCGCCGCTCGAACTTGCGGTTGGCGGCACGCAGGGCAGCTTCTGCATCCAGTTTGAGGAAGCGGCTGATATTGACCACGGCAAAGAGCAGGTCGCCCAGTTCCTCTTCCACCGCAGCGCGGTCGCCGGTTTCGAGCGCCCCCTCCACCTCCGCCAGTTCCTCGCGTACCTTGGCGATGGGCCCCTGCACATCCTCCCAGTCGAAGCCCACGCTGGCGGCGCGTTTCTGCAATTTGGTGGCCCGGGTCAATGCCGGCAGGTTGAGCGGCACATCGGCCAACAGGCCACTGCTGCCCTTGCTCGCCCGCTCCTCCTGTTTGATCTGCTCCCAGCGCTGCTTGACGTCGGCGGGCAGGCTGCCCTGGTTGTCCACGCGGCTGTCGAGCGTGCCGTCGGGAAAGACATGGGGATGGCGGCGCACCAGCTTGGCCACCAGGTCGGATACCACGCCGGCAAAATCGAAACGGTCTTCCTCGCGCCCGATCTGGCTGTAGAAAATCACCTGGAACAGCAAGTCGCCCAGTTCCTCCTTGAGGTGCGGGTAGTCCTGCTTTTCTATCGCGTCCACCACTTCATAGGCTTCTTCCAGGGTGGAGGGGGCAATGCTGGCGTAATCCTGCTTGATGTCCCAGGGGCAGCCACTTTGGGGATCGCGCAGCCGCGCCATCAGGTAGAGCAGATCATCGATCGAATAGGCCATGGCGGCTTCCGTCTCCGGCATCAGTGTTTACGTCGGGCCGAGGCGATGTTCGGCAACTGGTTCAGGCGCGTCAGTATGCGGCTGAGTTCGTCGATACTGCGAATCTCCACCGTCACCAGCATGTCCACCGTGTTCTTGCGTTTGTCCGACAGGGTTTGCATGGCGCTGATGTTGATGCGCTCGTTGTCGAGCAGCGCGGTGATATCGCGCAGCAGGCCGTAACGGTCATAGGCCTCGATGATGATATCGACCGAATAGAAACTCTGCGGCTTGTTGCCCCATTCCACCTTGATGATGCGCTGCGGCTCATCGGCCTGGAGTTGCAGGATATTGGCGCAGTCCTGGCGGTGGATGGACACGCCGCGTCCCAGGGTGATGTAGCCGGTGATGGCATCGCCCGGCACCGGGTTGCAGCAGCTGGCGATCTGGGTGAGCAGGTTGCCCACGCCCTCGATATAAAAATCCGACGGTTTTTTGCGCTCCGGCGATTTGGTCTTGAGCGGGATCAGCGGCTGCTGGGGATTGGCTTCATCCAGTTGTTTCTGCGCCGCGTTGAGCACCACGCCGACACCGGTGTCGCTCGCGCCCACTGCCGCGTAGAGATCATCCAGGCTGTTGAAGCGCAGCTTTTTGGCAAGCCCCTCGAAATCCAGGTTGAGCAGCGCCAGCCGCTTGAATTCACGATCCAGCAACGCCTGGCCTTCGGCGATGTTCTGGTCCCGCGCCTGCTGTTTGAACCAATGCTGCACCTTGGCCCGCGCGCGGGGCGTGTTGACATAACCCAGCGCCGGGTTGAGCCAGTCGCGGCTGGGCGCCTCGCGCTTGCCGGTGAGGATTTCCACCTGGTCGGCGTTGTTGAGGTGATAGTTGAGCGGCACGATGCGGTTGTTGACCTTGGCACCGCGGCAGCGGTGGCCCACATCGGTGTGGATCTTGTAAGCGAAATCCAGCGGCGTGGCGGTCTTCGGCAGATCCACCACGTGGCCGTCGGGCGTGAACACATAGATACGATCCTGGTCGACGCTGCGCAGGTCGTCCTTGAGCGGCTGGGTATCACCGCCCAATTCCTCATGCCATTCGAGGACCTGGCGCAACCAGGCAATTTTCTGTTCGTAGCTGTCCTGGACGCTGGTGCCGGTGTCGGTGCCCTTGTAGCGCCAGTGGGCGCAGACACCCAGCTCGGATTCCTCGTGCATGGCATAGGTGCGTATCTGGATTTCCAGCACCTTGTTCTCCGGGCCCAGCACGGCGGTGTGCAGGGAGCGGTAGCCATTTTCCTTGGGCGAGGCGATGTAGTCATCGAATTCATGGGGGATGTTGCGCCAGAGGCTGTGGACGATCCCCAGCACCGTGTAGCAGTCGCGCACCGTGGGCACCAGGATGCGTACCGCGCGGATGTCGTACACCTGGGAAAAGTCGATGCCCTTGCGCTTCATCTTGCGCCAGATGCTGTAGATATGCTTGGCGCGGCCGGTGACCTCGCCTTCGATACCCGCCGCCGAGAGTTCGGCGCGCAGGAGGGCGAGCATGTTGTCGATGTATTCCTGCCGGGCCAGGCGGCGTTCATCCAGTAGCCGGGCGATTTTTTTGTATTCGTCAGGCTCCAGGTAGCGGAACGACAGGTCTTCCAGCTCCCACTTGATATGGCCGATGCCCAGGCGGTGCGCCAGGGGCGCGTAGATGTCCGCCACCTCCCGCGCCACCTGGCGGCGGCGGGCGGCCCCGGCGTGCTTGACGGAGCGGATGGCGCAGGTGCGCTCGGCCAGCTTGATCAGGGCCACGCGCACATCGTCCACCATGGCCACCAGCATCTTGCGGATTTTTTCCGCCTGTTCCTCGGCCTGGTTGCCCAGCACCCGGTCTTCGTTCTCATTGCGCTGGTAGCTGATGGCGGCCATGCGCAGCACACCCTTGACCAGCTTGGCGACGGTATCGCCGAATTCGGCTTGGACCTGGCTCAGGGCATATTTGTCCTCGCGCACGGCGCGGTAGAGGATGGCGGCAATCAGGGCATCCGGGTCCAGTTGCAGGTCGGCGAGGATCTCGGCCATTTCCAGGCCGATCTGGAAGCAGTTGGCATCTGGGCCCCAGGAATGGGCCTGCCCCGTCTCCACATCGACGGCACGCTGGCTCAGCTCGCAGGCGCGGCGCAACTGGGTGTGGATAGCCTCGGGCTGGGATTGAAAGCCGTTGAGCCGCTCGACCCAGGCGGGAATATCAATGGTGCCATCGGCGGTCAGGGGGTGCTCAGCGCGGACTTTAACCATAGGGCACAACTTCTTATCGGGTAATCACAGTGGCCCTAGACAACGGGAAGGCCGCCAAGTTGCCCGCCATCCACATCCGGCCGGGCCGGGCAAAGGCCGGCATTCTAGCGGGAAACCTCCGCTCCCGCACCCCGGGGACTCAGGCGACGCCCGGCAGCAGCCAGGCCAGCAGGAACGGCAGGGTGATAAAGGCGATCAGCGTGGAGATCACCACCATGGCCGCCACCTCCTGGGGATGGCGGTTGTAGCGCAGCGCCAGCAGGTAATTGAACACCGCCACCGGCATGGCGGACTGCAACAGGACCACACCGCGGGATACTCCCTCGAGGCTCATGGCCCAGCAGATCAGCAGGCCAAACGCCAGCCCGCCAAAGATGCGCCCCAGGCTGAAACCCAGGCTGCGCCGCCAGGTGCCTATCCTGATACTGGCGAGGGACACCCCCAGGGTGATGGTCATCAGGGGAATGGCGAAACCGCCGATCAGGGTGACGGTATTGTCCAGCCAGAGGGGCAGGCGCGTCTGGGTCACGAGCATTGCCAGGGCGATAACCATGGAATAGATCACCGGCTGGCGCGCCATGTCCAGGAAACGATCGCGCCAACCGCCCTCGGACACCAGCAGCAACCCCACCGTGAAGGTGGCGATCATCATTACCATGAAACTGCCCAGCGCCAGCGCCAGGCCCAACTCGCCGAAGGCGAAGAGGCACAGCGGCAATCCCATGTTGCCATTGTTGGGAAAGAGCAGTGGCGGCAGGAAACCGGGAATATCCAGGCGCAGAGCCCGCAACACGGCCCAGCCGGCCAGGCCCATGGCGACCATGGTCAGGGCCGTTGCCAGCATCACCTCGCCCATCACCGCCGCGTCCACCTCCACCCGCGCCATGGTGCCGACGATCAGGCAGGGCGTGCCCACGTACATGACGATGCGCGAAATGAAATCCGCCGGATAATCCGTACCCGTCTTACCCCAGGCATAGCCGACGGCCACGCTGATGACGATGGGGGCAAGGATGGCGAAGAGTTCGCTGAGCATGGCGGAGCAGCCTCACACGACGGAAAAACCAAAAACCGCATGGTAGCAGCCCACGGCGGTTTCCGGGACGGGCTCGCCCGGTCGTTGCCATAAAACCTTCGCCAAATCGTCGTGAAACTGTCGCGGAACTGCCATGGGTGGAACGTTTAATCAGGCCGGTCATAACCAATCCTTGCAACCGTTCAGCCTGGAGTTCATGTCCCATGACAGTCACAAAAAACGACAAACCGACACAACTCATCATCGACAACAGCGGTGATGATCCACTGGCCAACTTTTCTGACAACCCGACCTTTGCCTCCGTTCTGGAATCCCGCCAGCAGCGCCGCCGCTTTTTGAAAGGCAGCCTGGGCACCGCCGTGGCGGCTTTTGTCGGCGTCGGCCTGGCCGGATGCGGCAGCGACAACGATAAAAAGAGCAGTTCCAGCGCGTCTTCATCGTCCGTCAGCAGCACCTCGTCCTCCAGTTCGTCTTCCTCATCCTCGGAACCGGCGGCGCCCCTGCTCGGCTTTGCCACCATCGCCGCGGCACGCCCGGACAGCATCCTGGTGCCGCCCGGCTACACCGCCACCGCATTCGCCCCCTGGGGCACACCCCTGACCGGCAGCCTGCCCGCCTTCAAAGACGACGGCACCAATACCGGTGCCGACCAGGAGCAACAGGTCGGCACCCACCATGACGGCATCTTCTTCCTGCCCATGGATGCCAAGACGGCAGGCACCAACTCCGACGAAGGCCTGCTGGTGATGAACCACGAATACTTCGATCCCAACGTCTTCCATGCCAATGGCGTCACCGCCGTCGACGGCAAGCGCCCCACCGACGACGTGCGCAAGGAAATCGCCGGCCACGGCGTGAGCGTGATCCACATCCGCAAGAGCAACAACCAGTGGGCCGTGGTGGAAGGCAGCGTGTTCAATCGCCGCATCACCGGCTCGACACCCATGGAAATCCGCGGCCCGGCCATGGGTTCATCCAAGATGGTCACCAAATACAGCCCGGACGGCAGCCGTACCCGCGGCACCCTCAACAACTGCGGCAGCGGCCTGACCCCCTGGAATACCTACCTGACCGCGGAAGAAAACTGGGCCGGCTACTTCGTCAACCGCGATGCCACCCGCCCCCGCGAACACACCCGCTATGGCGTGCCTTCCAGCAACAGCCGCTACCTGTGGGAAGCCGCTGAATCCGGCGAGGACATCTACACCCGCTTCAACGCCACCAGCCTGGGCGCCAGCGCCAGCGACGACTACCGCAACGAGCCCAACAACTTCGGCTGGATGGTGGAAATCGATCCCTTCGACCCGGAAAGCACACCGCAGAAACGCACGTCTCTGGGCCGCTTCGGCCATGAAGGCGTGATCTTCGCGCCGGTGGAAGAAGGGAAACCGGTGGTCTGCTACTCCGGCGACGACGCCACCAACGAATACATCTACAAGTACGTCTCCGCCGACAACTACTATGCGGCCATCGCCGGTGGCTACCTGCTCAACCACGGTACCCTCTACGTTGCCCGCTACAACGACGACGGCAGTGGCGAATGGCTGCCCCTGGATATCACCGACCCCACCTTCATCGCCAAGGCCGCCGACGCCGGGGTGACCTTTGCCGACCAGGGCGATGTGCTGATCAACACCCGCCTGGCCGCCGATATCCTGGGCGCCACCAAAATGGACCGCCCGGAATGGGGCGCCGTGCACCCGGATACCGGCGAAGTCTATTTCACCCTCACCAACAACACCGGCCGCACCGAAACCGACGCTGCCAACCCGCGCGCCAACAACGCCACCGGCCATATCATCCGCTGGCGTGAAAACAGCGATGGCCTCACCTTCGAGTGGGATATCTTCCTGCTGGGTGGCGATGTGGGCACGGCGACTGGCGACGTGGTATTGAACGAGGACAACCACTTCGCCAGTCCCGACGGCCTGTGGATCGACTCCCGTGGCGTGCTCTGGATCCAGACCGACATGAGCGGTTCGCAGCAAGGCAGCGGCCCCTTCGGCAACAACCAGATGCTGGCCGCCGACCCGGTCACCAAGGAAACCAAGCGCTTCCTGGTCGGCCCCATGGACTGCGAGGTTACCGGCGTGCACGCCACCCCGGACCTTAAGACCATGTTCGTAAACATCCAGCACCCCGGCGACCGCTCCGCGGTAGGCAACTTCACCAGCCACTGGCCCGGCGGCGGCAATTCACGCCCGCGTTCCGCCACGGTGATCATCACCAAGGACGACGGCGGTGTGATTGGCAGCTAGGTCATTCCATCAGGAATCAGACGGCGGGCAGGACGCCGCCCTAAAGGTCATCCCCGCTCTCGCCGCCCACGCAGAGAGCAGAAGCATGATGAACCCATAAGAACAACTCCGCAGGGACGCGGACACGGAGGTCGTTCACAAGGGACTTGGCGTTGACTCTCATCCTGGGCCAGGGACGGCCCTTTTTATTTTTCTTATTTTTTTAACCTTCAGCCACATTCCCTATGGCAGGCGGCGCCTTGGATGATCGCGGGATCACACCACGTCAGAATCGATAGCCGATCGATAGCGACAGGTTCTTCACCTCATGTTCAAATTCGAGAGATAAGCCCCCTAGCGAGATATCCTTGTCCATGACCGTGATGGTGTATTCAACTCCGACCACAAGATGCGGATTGATGACATATTGCACTCCCGCGCCGTAATAGATATTTCTGCCGTCCTCGTCCAGCGTCAGCCAGACGCTGTCACCCGCGGAACCCACGTCAGCCCTCGCATCCACATTCCAGAGGGCGACGCCCACGCGGCCGTTGAGCGAGAAGCCGTTGCCTAATGGCACGTCCCCTCTTATCCCCGCATTGAATGCCGTGGAACCGACTTTCACGCTCAGTGAGTCATCGCCGTTGTTATATGAAAATGATTTATCCAGCTCACCATAGTCGTGATACGACAGCTCAAGGGCCAGATGCCTGCCCACATGAAATGCCCCCCTGACGCCAACCGAAAAGTCGTCATCCGATGCCCAGTCAGTCACGTTCTCTACCACAAGACTTGATTTTTGCTTGGCGGAACCGGCCAGTACTTCGATTGAAAAAGGGTTGTCGGCAACAGCAGGCACGGTGAACAAAGCAATGACTAATACCCATATTGGTTTTCTCATGATTTTGATTTCCTGTTTATTTTCATGGTCTGGCACGATGTACTCCCGCAGCACGCCCCGCTCCTGACCCGGCTGGTGGTAACCCTCACTCCGGCAAGGTCAGCGAATAGGAGATTGCTCCGAAATCGGAGCAAAACTAACAAATTTCCTTGCAAGAATCCAGCTCCGGTTTCGGAGCTATTTAATGAATATCATCGGACCCAATGTCGGTTCATTGAGAGATCAGCAGCATCTCACCCAGGAACAACTGGTTGCCCGGTGCAATCTTCTGGGTTGGGATATCAGCCGCGGGACCCTCGCCAAAATCGAAGCCAGGGTGCGGCGTGTGACGGACCAGGAGGTCTTTTTGCTTGCGGCCGCGTTGAAGGTGCCCATCCACCAGCTTTTCGAGCCTCATGAGCCCCCTGTGCCCAAAGGGCAATCCGGGCGGGAAAAATCCTAATTCCCGGATTGTTAAAAAATCCGGGAATATCCATTATTTTGGGTATAAAAAAATCGTCTAAACGCCAGTGCCTGATCAGTGGGTTTGTGAAACCCGCGCCACCACTGGCCTCGCGGCCCGGCGCGCATTCCGGGGGTGTTTACCCACCGATTACTGACGAGTTATCCACAAGCTTCTCCACTTGCATTCACCCTCCGACCGCATTATCTTGTAGCGCTCCACGCTGTCACCCCTAGATATAGGGGTTTGCCCATCGAGGCAACCGATTCAATCGACGTGACCGGCACACAACTCCTGACGGAATTACAGATCATTAAGCGGAGACGTCCATGCATACAGAAACCGAGCTGACCACTGGCACCACTTCCCAGCATCACCACAAGGACACCAACCTCCAGGGAGCGAGCCTGACGGCCACAGCGCCGGGCCAGCTGCGGGTCATCAAGCGCAATGGCACCGTGGTGCCCTTCGATGCCAGCAAGATCGCCGTGGCCATGACCAAGGCCTTCCTCGCCGTGGAAGGCAGCACCGCCGCCGCGTCCACCCGTGTGCATGAAACTGTCGACAACCTCACCAAGCAGATCACCGCCACCTTCAAGCGCCGCATGCCCTCCGGCGGCACCATCCATATCGAGGACATCCAGGACCAGGTCGAACTCATCCTGATGCGCTCCGGCGAGCAAAAAGTCGCCCGCGACTACGTCCTGTACCGCGAAGAGCACGCCCGCCTGCGCGCCGCCAAGCGCGCCCAGGAACAGGCCGCCGATCCGGACTACCCCAGCATCAATGTGGTCCGCGCCGACGGCAGCCGCGCGCCGCTGGACATCGCCCGCATGCGCACCATCGTCAGCGAAGCCTGCGCCGGCCTGACGGGCGTGGAAGAAAAGGCCATCCTCGACGAGGCCATGCGCAACCTCTACGACGGCGTGGACGAGAAAGACGTGAACACCTCCCTGGTGATCACCGCCCGTACCCTGGTGGAAAAAGAACCCAACTACACCTATGCCACCGCCCGCCTGCTGCTCGACAAGCTGCGCGCCGAGGCGCTGAGCTTCCTGGGCGTGGCCGAGTCCGCCACCCAGTCCGATATGGAGCTCTACTACGCCCGCGCCCTGCCCGCCTACATCCAGAAGGGCGTGGAGCTGGAGCTGCTGTCCCCGGAGCTGCTCAACTTTGACCTGGATGCGCTGGGCAAGGCGCTGATCGCCGACCGCGACCTGCAATTCACCTACCTGGGCCTGCAAACCCTCTACGACCGTTACTTCATCCACAGCGACGGCACCCGTATCGAGCTGCCGCAAGTGTTCTTCATGCGGGTGGCCATGGGCCTTGCCCTGCAGGAAGACAACCGCGAGGCGCGCGCCATCGAGTTCTACCGCCTGCTGTCGTCCTTCGACTACATGAGTTCCACACCCACGCTGTTCAACTCGGGAACCCTGCGCTCGCAATTGTCCTCCTGCTACCTGACCACCGTGCCCGACGACCTGCACGGCATCTACGGCGCCATCCAGGACAACGCCATGCTGAGCAAATTCGCCGGCGGCCTGGGCAACGACTGGACGCCTGTGCGCGGCCTGGGCGCCTA
>CAYWCW010000024.1:8603-58762 GCA_964456865.1 uncultured Cellvibrionaceae bacterium | reverse complement strand
CCGATGACGAGGGGCCACACTCCCTCATCTCTCTCGCAGCTTGCTGCGGCACACTGATATCGGCTACCCACAGCTGATTGGGATGCTCTGCCGTAAACTGCCGGTTCACCCGATCCAATGGCGTGTCCGCCATATTGGCTGGGATCGTGGTAATGCAGCGCTTGCCGCGCCTGACGCCCTCAATCCCCTCCCTGTTCATCAGTCTCTCCACCGTGCAGCGGGCTGTGGGTATACCTTCCCGGTTAAGCTGTTTCCACACCTTGCGCGCCCCGTACACGCGGTGGTTTTGCGCCCAAACGCGCCGAACTTCATCCGTCAGCTGCTCATCCCGTTTGGCTCTTTCACTGCGCCGTTCTGGATAGTACGCCAGCTCCTTGTGGCGGTGGTAAGTGGACGGTGCAATCGGCAACACCCTGCAGATTGGCTCGACACCGTAGGCTTCCCGGTGTTGGTCAATAAAATCCACTAAGACCTCGGTTTGCGGTCGAGCTCCGCCTGGGCAAAAAAAGCCGATGCCTTGCGCAGAATCTCGTTGGCGCGCTTGAGTTCCCGGTTCTCCCGCTCCAGCTCCTTCATCCGGACCGTCTGGTCGCTGGCAATACCAGGCTTGGCGCCCGTATCGATCTCCATCCTGTTGATCCAGCTCAGTAGGGTTTGCGGCGTACAGCCGATCTTGGCAGCCACAGACTGGACGGCGGCCCAGCGGGATGTGTGTTCATGTTCTCCGGTCAGCACCATGCGAACCGCGCGTTCCCGCACTTCGGGAGAGTATCCAGGTTTCTTCTTCATGGGATAAAATCCTCCTGCTTAAGAATTATACCCTCCGATAAACCCGGGGCGGTTCAATCTGGTAGAAGAGTCGGCGATTTTACAAGATCACAAAAAAATGCTGCAAAACTTGAAAACGCAAAAGCAAATAATGGTAAAATGGCTTGCACCGACTGTAAAAAGCCGCTTGAGAATATCAAAAGTGAGAAGGGTGTTCCTACGCCAGATAATCAGGCACAAGTTCATCACGATCCGGCAATAAAAGATGGGGGAGGAAAAGACAGTACTCCAGTAGTGGTTTGTCCTGATTGCCACAAAGAGCGGCATTGAAATGAACGATAAAGAAACCGAATTACTTTTTATTTTAGATGTTGAAGATGGCTGGCCTCCCGTTTCCATAGAAGGAATTCCCTGCAAAGTAGTAAATGGGACTCATCAAATTAAGGCTGCCCCTCTTTTTGTGAAAGATATTTCTGTGGATGACATTATTGAAGTGGTGTTTGATTCCTTTGGGAAGGTATCTTCATGGCACCATGTTCAAAAGTCTAATCGGTCAACCATCTGGCTTTTGCGAACCGCTGGTACACAGAACATAGATGTTATTCTTCAGGAGTTGCGAGCGTTGGATTGCAATACAGTACGGCTACCTCAATACGGAAGTTATTCAATTGATGTTCCTGCTGAAGTTGAAATGCAAGAAGTTGATTTTTTTCTGGCAAAACTAGACCCTAATTCCGTTTCTGTAGCTTATCCCTCCTTTCGTCATGAAGATTCTTGAAGGGTTGGTTAGGTGCTTACGGTTGTTCAGCACCAGCACCAAAGGCGCCACAGCGAGTACGAATTTATACAGTGTGATTGAAACGGCCAAAGCTAATGGCCTTGAGCCATATGCTTATTTACGAAAAATATTGACTGAGCTTCCGCAAGCCATAACTCTTGAGCAGGTTGAGGCATTATTGCCATGGAGTTACAAGAGTGCTGTTGGTTAGGGGCTTACGGATTACCGGGATACTTACTTTTTATTGATTTCTTATATGGGTGTCGGTTTTCTAATAGGGCTCTTGGTATGTTCAAAAAGGCGACCAAATGAAAAGTGATATTTTAATTCGTGTTTATTTGGAAAAGAAATTTTTGTTGGCCTTTCGATTGCTAATGCTTTTTGTGGCATTGTATTTCTTATGGCCTGTTTATAAGGCCTTTGATCAGGGTTACATAATTGCCAAAGGCTCCAAAAGCTCAATTAACGATACCTCATTCTATTTCTTTGTTTTTAAAGAGCTGCTGATTGCAGCTCTATTTATCTGGTTGGGTACAGGCGGCTCCAAGGAGAAAAAAACTGATGATAAGAGTGAGTAGCTCTTTTAACCATAAAAATAGAATTCCTGGTCTCATCCAATAAAAATTCCTGATATTTTTACTTTAATGTTAAATTAACACTTCGTGGTAACACCAAGTGCCCCCGCATGACCAGAATAGTTTCCTATGAATCAACAGTAAATTCCGTCTGTTCCAACCAGTGCTTCTTGCGTTACAGTCAGAGCTGCGGATTATAAAAACTAGTATTATCAATCCGATTAAGTATCTTCCGATAAACACCATTCGAACGAATAATTCCCAACCCCCGATTGAACTCCTCGATCAACTCCCCGGATTCCGGTTTGTTTTTGCTCGCCATCAGATACCCCTTCGCCGTCACCATTGGTGGCTCCAGTACCCGCAGCTTGCGTGGGTCCACGCTCAGGGTGGCGGCCATGTAGAAGCCGGACATTTCATCTGTGGCGATGAGTTCGACGCGGCCGGACATCAGCATTTTGATGTTTTGCACATCCGTGGGTACCAGTGTGACATTCAGGCTGCGGTCGACGATGGCCCGCAGGAAATCCTCGGTGTAGGTAAAGCCCACCGTGGCGCTCATGCGGTATCCGCTCAAATCAGACAGGTTTTGCCAGTGGATGGCGGGGTCTTCTGCGCGTTGGAAAAAGACTGTGCGGTTTTGCACCAGGGGTTCGCTCATCAGCATGGCGGCGGAGCGCTCGCTGTTTTTGAACCAGTAGGAGCTGGCATCGTAGGTGCCCTTGCGGGCTTCTTCAAAGGCGCGTTTCCAGGGCAGGTAGATGAATTTGACTTCCATGCCCACGGCGGCAAAGGCTTCACTGACAATGTGATTGGCGTAGCCGTGATGGGGGAGCTTTTCGCCGGTCCAGGGTGGGTATTCGCCCGTGGTGATGGTTACGGTGCGCGCCATGGTGGAGGGTGTCGTGATCAGGCATCCCAGTGCCAGCAGGCTGATCATCAGCCAGCGCGACATATAAGTGGCACCGTGCTGCGTGCTTGGGGCTTGCTTGGGTGGTGAGAGTGTCTGCTCTCCCGGTGTGGCAACCTTCATGGGCGGGAACAACTCCGTCTGTCAGGAATACTGAGTCTGACACAAAAACCGCTTATTGCCAGCACCGTGATCAGTCGGGCCAGACAATCAGGGACACCTCGGAGGGTATCTGGACCTGAGGGTGCGAGGGGATCAGCCTCAGCGTGAGCTCATGGGGCGCGCGGTCGCAACCGAAATGTCCCTCGGGCAGCTGCAAGGTGTAGCGATAGGCATGGATGGCGCCCTCGAGTGGGGCGGACAGTGTTAATGTTTCACTGAAGGCCGGGTGTTGGTCGCGGGCGTCGGCAATCACTTGCAGGTTCAGGTCTCCGGGTTCCAGGCCGCCCAGGTGGATGGTGGTTTCCAAAAACCTTCCATCGTTGGTGTCGTGAATGTGCAGGTCTCCCAGGTGCAATTCATTCCAGTGCTGCCGCAGGCGAATGTGCCAGGCGTTCAGGTCTTTTGCCAGGCGGGAATTGTCAGCCGTGCGGGCCTGAAAGCTGGCGGTTGCGGGCAGATAATAATGGTTCAGGTATTCCGCCAGCATACGGTTGCTGCTGAAGCGGGGTGTCAATCGGCCCATGCTGGTCCGCACGCGCGCCAGCCAGGCCGAGGGCAGATTTTCCGCGGTCCGTTGGTAAAAGCAGGGAATAACGTCTTCCTCGAGCAAGCGGTACAAGGCTTCCGCATCTTCGGCATCGCCATCTCCCTCGTGTTCTTCGGTGTCTCCCAGCGCCCAGCCCAACCCGGGCTCGTAGGCTTCGACCCACCAGCCATCCAGGCTGGACAGGTTCAGGCCGCCGTTGACCAGTACCTTCATGCCACTGGTACCGCTCGCCTCCCAGGGGCGGCGCGGGGTGTTGATCCACAGGTCCACGCCTTGCACCAGGTGCTGGGCCAGGGTGATGTCGTAGTCTTCGATAAAGACCAGGTGTTGTTGCAACTGGTAGCGCTGCATGAAGTCCTGCCAGGCTTGTAATGCCTGCTTGCCGCGGGTATCCGCCGGGTGGGCCTTGCCGGCCAGGATCAGCTGTACAGGGTGTTGATGGTTGGTCAGCAGTCGGGCCAGCCGCTCCGGGTCCTGCAACAGGAGCGTGGGGCGTTTGTATTCGGCAAAGCGGCGAGCGAAGCCCAGGGTAAGGATATTGGGGTCCAGCGGCAGGGGGCCGGGAATGGCGCAGCTGTCGGGGATGTATTCATAGCGCCACTGGCGCGCGTAGCGCTCGCGGGCATAACCAATCAGCCGGGCCCGGCCTTCGCATCGCATCTGCCACACCTGGGTGTCGCTGATGTGATCGAGTTCAGTGGACAGGATGTCATCGGGGTCGCGGCGCCAGCGCTCGCGGCCATAGACCTGGGTCCAGAGTTGATCGGCGGTGGGGGAGTCCCAGGTGGGGACGTGCACCCCGTTGGTGACATGGCCCAACGGGACTTCGCGTTCCGGCCAGCGTGGAAAAAGCGGCTGGAAAATCCGCCGGGAGACAGCGCCGTGCAACTGGCTGACACCATTGCTCCAGGCACAGGTGCGCATGGCCAGGTAGGCCATGTTGAAATCTTCATCCGGGTCGTCGGGGTTGGCGTGGCCCAGGCTGATCAGCGTTTCCATCGGGATGCCCAGGTGGCTGGCGTATTCGCCGATATAGCGGCGCAGCAGGGGCAGGGGGTAGCGGTCAAACCCGGCTTCCACCGGGGTGTGGGTGGTGAACAGGTTGCCGCCGCGTGTGGCCCAGAGGGCTTCCTCGAAACCCAGGTCCAGGCGTTCGCGCAGGCAGCGGATGCGTTCCAGGGTGGCGAAGGCGGCGTGGCCCTCGTTGAGGTGGCATACATCCACTGGCAGGCCGAGGGTGTCGATGAGCCGCCAGCCGCAGATGCCCAGGGCGATTTCCTGCACCAGGCGCAGTTCCGTGCCGCCGCCATAGAGCTTGCTGGTGATGCTCCGGTCACAGGGGCGGTTGAGGGGGTCGTTGCTGTCCAGCAGGTAGAGGTTGACCCGGCCGACCCTGGCGAGCCAGACGCGAAAACGCGCCCGGCGGCAGAGAAAGCTGGTTTCGATATGCAGCCAGCTGCCGTCGGCGCTGCGCAGGGGTTGCAGTGGCAGGCTGCCCGGATCGTTGTAAAGGTAGGTCTCCTGCTGCCAGCCGTCGCCATCCAGGCTCTGGCGGAAATAGCCTTCCTGGTACAGCAGGCCGACCCCCACCAGTGGCACACCCAGGTCGCTGGCGGTTTTCAGGTGATCGCCCGCCAGCATGCCCAGGCCGCCGGCGTAGAGTGGCAGTGCATCGCAGAGGCCGAATTCCATACTGAAGTAGGCGACATAACCCAGCCGGGAGCCGGGATAACGTGTCTGGAACCAGGCGGGGGATTCGAGGTAGCGGCGGCGGGTTTCCGACTGTTCGCGCAGCAGGGCCATGAAAGCCGGATCTGTCGCCAGGGTTTCGAGGTGCGTGTCACTGGTGAGTTGCAGCACATTGACCGGGTTGAGGCTGTGGGCCCAGACCTCGGAATTGAGTGCCTGCCAGAGGGAGTCGCCACCGTGATACCAGCTCCAGTGAAGATCAGCGGCCAGGTCGTGCAGCGGTTCCAGGCCGGGCGGCAGTTGGCGGTCAAATAAAGGCATGGTCGCGCGCTCCTTTGGCGGTGAGCTTGGCGGCGGTGAGCCCGGCACGGCGGGCATGGAAAACTTTTTCCAGTTCCATTGGCAGCAGGATACTGCTGGTGATCAACAGGATCAGCAGCCAGTGGAAAGGTGCGAGTGGCGCAATATCGAAGACCGCCTGGCTGACCGGCAGATAGGTGAACGCCAGTTGCAATAACACGACCAGGCCGATGGCGATCAGGCTGGGTGTGCAGCCGCGCCAGTATTCGCTGTGCCAGAGGTTGTCGTGCTGGCGGCGGGCGCTGAGCAGGTAGAACGCCTGGAAGATCGTCAGTGTGTTGACCGCCAGGGACCGCGCCAGCTCCAGGGGCGCGCCCTGCTGCAACTGCCAGCTGAAAATACCGAACACCATCACCGTCCCCATACCTCCCACCAGCAGAATCCGGTAGAACAGGCCAAGGCCGATGATGCCCTGTTGGCGCGGACGCGGCGGCCGGGCCATGAGGTTGGTCTCGCGCCGTTCGAAGGCGAGGGCGACGGCAAGGGTGATCGAGGTGACCATGTTCACCCAGAGCACCTGTGCCGGTGTGATGGGCAATACCCAGCCAAAGAGGATCGCCAGCACGATTACCAATGCCTGGGCGAGGTTGGTGGGCAGGATGAACGCAATGGATTTGGTGATGTTGTCGTAAATGCGCCGACCGTCGGCTACGGCGCGGGCGATGGTGGCGAAGTTGTCATCGGTGAGCACGAAGTCCGCCGCCTCCTTGGCCGCATCGGTTCCCTTGCGGCCCATGGCGACGCCGATATCGGCGCGCCGCAGGGCGGGGGCATCGTTGACACCGTCGCCGGTCATGGCCGGCGTGTGCCCGCGCGCCTGGAGCGCCTCCACCAGTTGCAGCTTGTTGGCCGGGCTGGTGCGGGCAAAGATATCCACCTGCTCCACCAGGGTCCCGCGGGCGGCGTCATCCAGTTGGTCCAGTTCCGCGCCGGTCACGACCCGCTCGGCCCTGAGCCCCAGTTCCCGGCCGATAGCCGTGGCGGTGACCGGGTTATCCCCGGTGATCATGATGACGCGGATGCCGGCGCGCTGGCAGGCGGCCACGGCATTGATGGCCTCGGGGCGCGGTGGGTCGCTGATGCCCGCCAGAGCCAGCATGACCAGCCCGTCGGCCATATGGTCATGACTCAGGGAGGCGGGGGCTTGCTCGAAGGGTTTGCAGGCCAGGGCCATGACCCGCATGCCCTGATTCGCCAGGGTATCCAGTTGCGCCTGCCAATAGGCGCGGTCCAGGGCTTCCGGACCGTCGAGGCCCAGTTGGCGATCGCAGAGTTCCAGCAGCCGGTCCGGCGCGCCCTTGATGGCCAGTTCGACCTGACCGTCCGGTCCGGTATGCAGGCTCGCCATGTAGCGTTTTTCGGTTTCGAAAGGCAGGCAGTCGCGCCGCGGCCAGTCCCGCCGCGTTTCTTTCACGGTCAATCCCTGCTTGAGCGCCATGACGTAGAGGGCGCCTTCGGTAGGGTCGCCGTGTAACTGCCATTGGCCATCCTTCTCCGTCAGGTTGGCGTTGTTGCACAGCAGCGAGACGCGGCAGGCGGTTTCGACCAGCGGATGTTCACCCGCTGCCAGGGGTTGCCCCTGGTCATCTTTTAACTCACCGGTGGGAGCGTAGCCTTCGCCGGTGATCTGGTAATGGTGATGGGCGGTGACCAAGCTGCGGGCCGTCATGGCATTGGCGGTCAGGGTGCCGGTTTTGTCGGAACAGATCACATCCACCGAACCCAGCACCTCGACGGCGGGCAGCCGCCGCACCAGGGCGTGCTGGCGGGCCATGCGCTCCACACCCAGGGCCAGACTGATGGTGACGATGGCAGGAAGCCCTTCGGGAATGGCGGCCACGGCAATGCCGATGGCGCCCTGGAGCATGGCCGCCCAGGGCTGGGCATGGATGATGAGGCCCACCATCAGGGTGGCAGCCGTGACAACCAGGATCACCAGGCTCAACTGCCAGGCCAGCTTGCGCAACCGCTCCTGCAAGGGGGTATCCGGCAGATCGACTTTCTGCACCAGTTGGTTGATGGCGCCGATTTCGGTTTGCTGTCCTGTGTGGGTTACCAGGCCGGTGCCGGTACCCGCGGTCACCAGGCTGCCCATGTAGGCCATGCTGCGCCGCTCTGCCAGCGGGGCATCGAAAGCCACTGGGTCGATTGTCTTGCCGACTGCCTGGGATTCACCGGTGAGCAGGCTTTCGTCGCACTGCATTCCCTTGCTCTCGATGATCCGCAAGTCCGCTGGCACCCGGTCGCCTGCTTCGAGCATGACCAGGTCGCCGGGCACCAGCTGCGTGGCATCCAGGCTGAGTGTGGTGCCTGCGCGTTTGACCAGGCAATGGTTTTTGCTGAGCGAGGCGATGGAACGCAAAGCTGCCTCGGCCTTGCCCTCCTGGAAGAAACCCAGGGATGCATTGATCAGCACGACGGCCAGAATCACGCCGCTATCCACCCAATGCCCCAGTATCAGGCTCACCAGGGCGCTCACCAGCAGCAGGTAGATGAACAGGCTATGGAACTGCCGCAGAAAACGCCGCCAGATGGGCGTGGGAGGCGCAACCGGTAATTGGTTTTCACCCCATTGCGACAGGCGGTGCGCCGCTTCCTCGATACTCAATCCTTCCGGATCGGCATCCAACTGCGCGAGGGCTTCTTCGGGGCTGACGGCGTGAGCGTGGAAACGGGGGGCGGCCTGGCTGGCCGGATGCTGCTGACCCATACACATGGCTCCTGTGGTATCCGTTAAACCCTAAAGAGAAAGCCGTGGCTTTGCAAACGGCAATCGCCGTTCACTTGAGCTGGGTCAACATAGCGGGGAAGGTAACGGGAACATGGTGGCGGGAAAGAAAATCCCCCGGGCAGCCGTTTTTTATGGCTGCCTCGGGGGATTTAAGCACCTGACAACAGGTGCCTGAAAAAGCACGATCAACGCATCAGGGATTTCACCAGGGTGCCCGACGGTGAAAGATCGTTGGCAGACCAGTTACCCGTGGGACTGGCGTGGGGTTGCAGCGCCGCGGTGCCTTCTTCCTTGGGCGTGATGCTCCAGTTGACCCAGCTGACGTTGCGCTGGTTCAGGAAGTTGATCCAGGTGCGCGTCTGGCTTTCGCAGACATTGCCATCACCGGTGGCGTCCGCCGTGCCCCATTCCGTCACGAAGATCATGGCGCCCTGGGCGCGCGCCTGATCCAGCCGATCGCGCAGCCATTGGCCATGGGTGCAGGCATAGAAGTGCAGCGCATAACCCACGTTGGGATAGGTGACGGGATTGGCGGCCGCATCGGTCACATCCTGGCTCCAGGTGCCTGTGCCGACGATCACCAGGCTGTTGGGCGCGTGATTGCGGATCACCGGAATCACATCCATGGCATAGGGGCGTATGGCGCCATTCCAGGTCACACCGCCGCCATTGGGCTCGTTGGCGATTTCGTAAATGACATTGGGGCTGTTGCCGTAACGCTGGGCCACTTCATCAAAAAAGGCCATGGCCTGGGTCTTGTAGAGCTGTGGATTTCCATCGCTGAGGATGTGCCAGTCCACGATCACATAGATATCCAGCGCAATGGCGGCATCCACGATTTCAAAGACCTTGAATTTGATGCTGGGGTCGCTGATGTAGCCTTCGCTGGCGGTATACATGGCGGCGCGGATCACGGTGATGCCCCAGTCATCGCGCAGCCAGCGGATGCTGCTCAGGTTCATGTAGTCGCCATACCACTGGAGACCGTGGGAACTCATGCCGCGCAACTGCACAGGCGCGCCGTGTTGATTCACCAGCTGATTGCCGCTGACGCGAAGGTGTCCGTGCGTGCCGACAACACCACCGGCAACAGACGACGAGCTGCTGGAGGACGAGGTGGTTGAGCTTGAGCTGGAACTCGAGCTGGATGACGAACTCGACGATGAACTGGAACTGCTGCCCGGACAGTTGCCGGTGATGCCGTAAGGCGAAGGCTGCCCACTGCACGTACTGGGTGAAATACAACTCTGGTTGTTCTCCCAACCCCAGCCGTTTGGCGTGGTGACGCACAAGGGATACAGCGTACCGTACCAGTTGCATTGTTGCGCCGCGCAGCTGCTTTGGCCCGTGCTGCTGGATGACTGGCTGGACGAACTGCTCGAACTCGATGAGCTGCTCGATGACGGTACCAGAGACGAACTGCTGCTGGAAGACGAGCTGCTGACCGACGATGAACTGGAACTGCTGGAAGATGCGGCACCGCAGATACTGCCGCTGATGGCGGGTTGTTCCGCTGCGCCACCGTTCTTGTTCACCTGGAAACCGAACTCCACCCGCTGTCCCGGTGGAATCTGGCCATTCCACGACAGGTTGGTCGCGGAGTAGGGATTGCTGCCCGAGAGATTGGCGTTCCAACTGCTGGTGATGCGATTGGTATTGTATTGCCAGTTCACGTTCCAGCCGTTGATGGTGGTGGAGCTGTTGTTGGTCAACACGATGGCGGCCGTGTAGCCCGTACTCCATTCGTTGGTGATCTCATAGCGGCAGTCGGCTGTTTGTGCCTGGACTTGTGACACCCAGGCGACCAACAGCATACCCAGGAATACCGGTAGATAGTGAAGAGAATGTTTGAGGGTTTTCATTGCCATGATTCCTCTTGCCGATGGGATGAGGCCAGTTCAGGGATTGGCCTCTGTGATAAGTGTTGAAAATATCTGTAATACCCCTGAATAAAAAGGGGCCGGCAGCGCCGGCCCCCGGTGGGACGATCATCCTTGATCTTGCCCGCGATGCGGGCCAGCCTGAGGCTGTCTGAAATGCACTCCTGGTATTTCAGTACCCGCCTGGGCGGGTGGTCTTGGGGTGCGGTGTTCTCGCACCGTCCGTCCCTGGTTTGTTATGCCTTCCATGCGTGGGCTCGCGTCGTTGTTATGGCCGCTGTTCTACTGCAACGGCGGGTAGGCGTTTTGTAAAAGAATCTGGAAGGCTTCGTGGTGCCAACGGCCCGCGTGGGGCGCATCGGGGATGGCACCGGTCAGGGTTCCATTGACAGTGGTGAAGACCGGGTCGCAGAAGCGGTCGAAACCTTTGTTGGGGTCCACCGGATCTATCACGCCCTCGCGGCCCACACCATCGGATTCGCCCGGTGGTTTCACCCACACATAGGCATCGATACCCGGCTCGGGCGCAATGGTCGGACGCTCGCCGATGCCACCGAACTGATTGCACCAGTTGCCTCTGTGGAAGCGGCGGTCGATGCGAGACTCATCCACAAAGGTATTGAGATCGGTGCTGGTGGAAACAGCGGTCGGACGTTCCGGACCACCCCAACCGTTGCGCGAGGTATCGACCAGCATGCCGATGCTGCTGGGGAAGCCCAACTGGATCATACGGTTGCGCCAGGCCTGCACGAAACTTACTTCACTGAAATAGGAATTCCATTCGTAGAAGGTGGCGGAGCGGATCGGATTGCCACCGCCGGGCAGGGTGGAGTTGGCCAGTGAATCCAGGAAGGGTTCGCGCAAGGGTGTGTAGCCCGCGGTGTTGGATACAAAGCCCGCGATGCTGTCCACGCCTTTTTCCGCACCCTTGATCGCGTTGGCAATCAGCGTTGAGGATTCGGCAAAATTGTCATCCCAGCCTAGCCAACCGGAGTGGCCGATATCCACATAGCTGTAGACGTTCGGCAACCTGCCGAGCTGGGTCAGCGTGTGGCGCGTACCATCGATATAGCCACCGGTGCCGGCTGCTTCCTGGCAAGCGGCTGTGCTGATGTTGGTGACCAGGTTGGGCAGAGAATCCGGTTCGATGACGGTGACGATGCGCAGGTTGCGGTAGGCCGGATCGGAGAAGATGTCCACGATGGGCGCGATGTAGTCGTTCACGTAACGGTTGTAGCCGTCCTCGCGGATGAGCAGTTCACCGTTGGACGCCAGCGCATGGCAATCGCGGTTGGGCAGGTTGTAGATCACCACCATGATCAGGTTGGCACCCTGGTCCAGAGCCGCGTTCATGTGATCGCGCAGGCCCAGTACGTTGGACTGCGGTGGATCAATCGCACCGATGCGGTCCATCCACACGGCGGTGCTCACATCGGCGATGGCGGCGCCACCGGATGCGATGGCATTGGCCGACCAATCGCGGTTGATATACCAGCGCGCACCGACGAACGGATTATCCAGGCGATCTCCCCAATCGACGGAACTGCTCGATGAGGAAGAACTGCTGGACGAGCTGCTGCTGGACGAACTGGATGAGGAACTGCTGCTCGATGAGCTGGATGATGAACTCGAGCTTGAACTGGAACTACTGCCCGGACAGCCACCGGTGATGCCGTAAGGCGAAGGCTGCGCACTGCAGGTGCTGGGTGAAATACAACTCTGGTTGTTTTCCCAGCCCCAGCCACTCTGGGTGCTCGTGCACACCGGATAAAGCGTGCCGTACCAGTTGCACTGTTGTGTGGGGCAGTTGCCTGTACTGGATGAACTGCTGGATGAGCTGGACGATGAGCTGCTGGAAGAAGAACTGCTCGAACTGCTGCTCGAGGATGAACTGCTCGATGACGAGCTGCTGGACGAGGAACTGCCCGCGCCGCAGATGGCACCGGTCACCTGGGGCCGCTCTGCCGCGGCACTGCCCTTGGTGCCCTGGAAGCCAAACTCCACGGTTTGTCCCGGTGGGATACTGGCGTTCCAGCCGAGTGGTGTGGCGTTATAGGGATTGCTGCCGGAGAGTGTGGCATTCCAGTGATTGGTGACACGGTCGCTGCCACTGTACTGCCAGTTGACATTCCAGGTGTTGATGGTGGTCGTACCGTTGTTGGTGAGGCGGATGGCGGCGGTGAAGCCGTTGTTCCACTCGTTGGTGACGACATAGTTGCAACTGGCCGTCTGGGCCATGACGCCGCCGGAGGCGACAAGACCGAAACCGAGCAAGGCCGTCAGGCCCACACATCGGCGTATCGATGACATATTCATAATACCTGCTCCATACGTGAGAGGGTAACGGCGGCCCCGCGTTGTGCCGGGGCCGCGCTTATGTGTTATTTACTCAACATGCTGTTGCTGAACGGGAGACGCATCAACGTCCCCACAATCGATTCAGCAGATTGGTTTTGCGCTGGTCGAAAGGAAGCCATTCGCCCCAGCCGCTGGTGTTGCTCACCGGATCATAGGCGTGGCCATACCAGCCGCCGGTATCACCGGATTCCGGGTTGAGCGACCAGTAGCAGGCCTGGATGTTTTTCTCGACCATGTAATCGACAAAGGCATTTTGCCATTGCACATCCACGATGCCGGGCGCGATATGTGTCCAGCGCTGCTGGTCGGCGAGAGTGCCCATGTTGGGCCAATCCATGTTGCCGCCGAATTCACCCACCACCATGGCGAAGCCCTGGTCGCGCAGGTAGCCGAAGTGTTCTTCCCAGCCTGGACGCAGGCGTGCAGGATCGATCACGATGTTGCAGTCGGCATCGCCGGCGGCTTCACCTTCGAGTCCTTCACATTCTGTTTGTGACTGATCCAGGAAATGGTTCTGCACGAACACCGAGGGACCATAGGTGTGCGGTGAATACACCAGCCGCTCCTTGGGAATGTTCAGCGGATTGGTTCTGGCTTCGTAGAGGTTCTCGCCCCAGTTGGGGTTGGTGGCAAGATCGCCGTGTGGCACCTGGATGATGGTGTCGGGCGTGCCATCCTGATTGCCCGCGGTCGCCGATACACCTTCCACGAAAATCAGCAGGTTGGGGTTGACCTCGTTGATGGCCTGGTAGGCTTTCTCGGACAACTCTTTCCACTCCGCCCAGGTGTAATCCCAGGGTTCGTTGAAGATGTCGATACCCATGATGTTGTTGACGCCCAGTGTCTGGGGCAGGGCGGCCAGTTCGCGCAGGTTTTCCAGCCAGAGTGTTTCGTTGTAGGCGTGGATGTGCGTCACGGTGCTGGGATTGCCGGTGGCGGCGCAGGAGTAGTTCTCACGGGTGAAGTCATAGAACTCGCGATTCCTGTCCACGTAGGGCGGACGGGCATCCAGGCGGCCTGCACGCCAGCCCACGTAATTGGAGCAGGAGTGGATATCGAGAATGATGTTGAGGCCATTCTGATCCGCGAGCTGGATGAATTCCTCCATGGCCTGACGCGCATCGGGCACGCGCACGGAAGGATGGTTTTTCAACACACTGCCGGTACCCTGTGGATCATTCGCCCTGAGTGTCTGCGGCGCGAGCGGGAAGCGGATGGTGTTGATGCCCATGGCGGTCAGTTCGCTCATGGTTTGCTGGATGGTACGGCCAGTGCCTGAACCGCCATTGGCCCAGAAGGTGTTGCCTATGTAGAGTTCCATGGGCGCGCCGCTGGGGTTGGTCGGATCATCGGAGGGCTCGTGGCGGCCTTCCAGGCCAAACCAGTTGCCACAACGCACAGGCAGCACGTCACCGTTTTTGGTGATGTTCCCCGCCGTGTCAACGCGGAAGATGGCGCCGGTGACCGGACCGCTTGACGATGAACTGCTGGAGGACGAACTGCTGCTGGACGAACTGGATGAAGAGCTGCTGCTCGATGAGCTGGAAGACGAGCTCGAACTGCTGCTTGGACAACCGCCGGTGATGCCATAAGGCGAAGGCTGCGCACTGCAGGTGCTGGGTGAAATACAACTCTGGTTGTTTTCCCAGCCCCAGCCACTCTGGGTGCTCGTGCACACCGGATAAAGCGTGCCGTACCAGTTGCACTGTTGTGTGGGGCAGTTGCCTGTACTGGATGAACTGCTGGATGAGCTGGACGATGAGCTGCTGGAAGAAGAACTGCTCGAACTGCTGCTCGAGGATGAACTGCTCGATGACGAGCTGCTGGACGAGGAACTGCCCGCGCCGCAGATGGCACCGGTCACCTGGGGCCGCTCTGCCGCGGCACTGCCCTTGGTGCCCTGGAAGCCAAACTCCACGGTTTGTCCCGGTGGGATACTGGCGTTCCAGCCGAGTGGTGTGGCGTTATAGGGATTGCTGCCGGAGAGTGTGGCATTCCAGTGATTGGTGACACGGTCGCTGCCACTGTACTGCCAGTTGACATTCCAGGTGTTGATGGTGGTCGTACCGTTGTTGGTGAGGCGGATGGCGGCGGTGAAGCCGTTGTTCCACTCGTTGGTGACGACATAGTTGCAACTGGCCGTCTGGGCGAAACTGCTGCTTGCCGCTGCAGCCAGCCCGATTCCAGCCAGGGCTGCCAGGCCGAGTCTTCGGGTTATCGAGGATCTTTTCATTATTGGCACTCCTTCAATCGCGGTTAAAAACCGGCTCTGTCGGTACAGAGTCGGGGCTCTGGTACATCTGCTGTTCCCTCTGCTTTTCAGGCGGCCTCCGGCCTTGCCTTCTCACCTGTCCCTCTGCCTCACTTCCATAAAAAAGACAGCGCTGTCATTTTTGGGTAAAAATTTTTTGTTCTTCACATGCCGCCAGGTGTCCTGCTAGGACACCTGGCGGCGACGGCTATCAGTTGCAAACAGTGCCGGTAACGGCCGGTGTCTGGGTGTTTCCTGCGGACTTGTTTCCCTGGAAACCGAACTCCACGGTCTGTCCCGGTGGAATGGTGGCATTCCATCCCAGGTTCGATGCCGCATAGGGATTACTGCCGGTCACATTCGCATTCCAGGCGTTGGTGACGCTCGAACCGTCGGTGTACTGCCAGTTCACATTCCAGCCATTGATGGTGGATGTGCCGTTGTTGGTGATACGGATGGCCGCGGTAAAACCGTTGTTCCATTCATTGGTCACCACATAGGCGCATTGCCCTCCGGCTGCCGCTGAGCTGCTGGAGCTGGATGAGCTGCTCGATGATGAACTGCTGGACGAAGAGCTGCTGGATGACGAACTGCTGCTCGACGAACTGGATGAGGAACTGGAACTCGAACTGCTCGAACTGGAGCTGCCGCCGGGACAATTGCCGGTAATGCCGTAAGGCGAAGGTTGTGCACTGCATGTGCTCGGCGCGATGCAACTCTGGCTGTTTTCCCAGCCCCAACCGCTCTGCGTGGTGACGCACAGGGGATAGAGTGTGCCGTACCAGTTGCACTGTTGCGTGGGACAATTGCCAGTGCTGGATGAACTGCTTGAACTCGATGACGAGCTACTGGATGACGAACTGCTCGATGAGGAACTGGAAGAACCGCCACTGAAGACACTGGCGATCTGTGCCGTCTGGCGAATGCCGTTGGCACCGTTGATCAACCGGTCGCCCCATGGGGAAAGATTGTTGACATTCCAGTTGTAGGTGATGTCGAGCGAGGCAACCTCACTGGAATTGCCCGACCAGGACCAACCGAGATAGCCGACGCCATATTGTTCGGCGACCGCCATGATGGAATTGGCATCCACCGACTGGCCATAGTGATCCGCACCGAATTCACCAATGACCAACGGCAACCGGTGCGTGTTGAGAAAACGTGTCACATAGTTTTCGATGCGGCTGCGGTTCTGGTACACCTCGTACATGTGCACGCTGAAGAGCGTGTTGTTGCGGGTGTCGGCCGCTGCCACCGTGGACGCATTGTCGAGCATGATCTCCTGCCAATCCTGGCCCCAGTTGGCCGCGTCGATCATCAGCGTGTGTGTCAGGCCGGCGGTGCGCAACCGTTGAATGGCCTGCACATGCTGGTCGATCCAGGTGCTGGCGGGAACGTTGTTGCCGAAAGGTTCGTTGGCGATGTTGATGATGACGTAATCTTCCTGGCCGCGCAGCGCATCGGCGATATCGATCCAATAACTGGTGGTGTTGTAAAGCGTACCCGCGCCGCTCTGCTCCCCCCAACCGGTGGCGTCATGCACCTCCAGGATGACGATCAGGCGATTGGCCTTGGCCCACTGGATGATGTTGGTGACTTCCGCCGCGCTGGTGCGTGTCCAGCGCTGCCCGTCGGCCAGCACCACGCGCACGGCGTTGGCGCCCACGCTGGCGATATCGGCAAAGGCCTGCTGGGTTCTGTTGGTGTACCAGGCATGGGGATGGTTGACGCCGCGCATGATGAAGGTGTTGCCATTGCCATCCAGCAACTGGGTGCCGGAAACCTGGAAGCCTGCTTCGGCGGTCAGTCCCAGGCACAGCCCTATGGACAATAGCGCAGGCGTCAGCGATTTATGGAGCAGTTTATGGATAGGGCGGTGTGTTGACCGGATGATGCTGGTTGTTTTCATGGTGTCGGGCTCTTGTTATCTGTTTTTTCATGTCAGGTTTGTATCTTCCCGGACTGATCAGGGCTTACGGGGTTTTGCATTTCTCCGGGCAATAAAAAGTCCTTGCCGTATGTTCAGGCAAAAGCAAGCCAGGCCACCGACGGACCCGTATCGAACGCTGGAGAATGCAAAATCAGGCGAATGGCCTGGAGTCAGGGTTCAGTGAGCAACCCTTCGAAATCAGCGAGAAAAATCTCGTAACAAAAAGACTTTTTTGTTGTTGTTATGAGGCGCACTACGTCTGGTTTGTTGTTTTTATTACCATTATTTTTGAACTGCGGGCTTTTTTTCTGTGAAAAATGGGCCGTTTATGAAACGGTTGCAACTTAGAACAAAGTCAGCCAAATGACAATAGGTAATGTTTCGGTTTTTTTGATTTCTTGTGAAAAAGTTGTCAATTTTCAGTCACTCCATGAGTTAAAAGCAGTGGTGCAACACAGTTTATATTTTGTGGATGTCGCCTAAATCTTCACAATAAATTTTCATACAATTGACGAAAAAATAATTTTCTCCGGGAGTTTTTTATCTGTCCCTGGATTTTACCGGTCATGATTTTTTGGGTTTTTATCCCGATATTTCTGCGGCCACACGAAATGTCTTATAAATCGTTATCAGGATTTGTTGTATGGATTTTTTTCCATACAGCAAATTGGTATTTTCTCATCAGGCCCGTTGTTTTTATCATTCTGCGTTTGATTTTCATCACGCAATTGAAAAAATTCATAGAAAATTACGCTATATGATTTTGTTCTGAGCATTTCTATAAAGTATTGTTGATTACGGATGTTTTACTGGTGACAACACGGGATTTTTCAAAAAGGCTGAATCCATACAGTATTTTTTGCCGGTGAGGGATGAGTGTTTTTTCTGCGGCTCCGTTGTTTTTATCTATAAAACTTTTGAGGTGCTGCGGATCGGGTATTGACAGGTTTTCAGGCCATTGCATCGCTGGTGTAAATGATTTTTAGTCTTCGGGTTCTCGGCGGCCCTGATGTGCCGCCAGGCAGATAATCATAAAAGCCCACCCCAAGACTTAGAAAGGAGACTAACCATGAAATCGCGAAGCCTGCTGCGTCAACTCAGTGACTTGCGCGTAAGCCTGATGCTTGCCTGTTCATGCCTGATGATATCCCCCGCCCAGGCAGCACCCTCGGAAGCCTACACTTGGAACAACGTCCGCATCGATGGAGGCGGTTTTGTTCCTGGCATTATTTTCAACCAAACCGAAGCCGACCTGATCTACGCCCGCACCGATATCGGAGGCGCCTATCGCTGGAATCCGGCAAACAGCAGCTGGGTGCCCTTGCTGGATTGGGTCGGCTGGGACAACTGGGGCTGGAACGGCGTGCTGAGCCTAGCCACCGACCCTGTGGAAACCAACCGCGTCTACGCGGCGGTCGGCATGTACACCAACAGCTGGGACCCGAACAACGGCGCAATCCTGCGCTCGTCCGACCGCGGCCAGACCTGGCAGGCAGCGCCCTTGCCATTCAAGGTGGGCGGCAACATGCCAGGGCGGGGTATGGGCGAGCGCCTCGCCATCGACCCCAACAACAACCGCATCCTGTATTTTGGCGCCGAGGCGGGCAACGGCCTCTGGCGCAGCACCGACTACGGGGTGACCTGGAACCGCGTCAACAACTTTCCCAACGTGGGCAACTATGCGCAGGACCCGAATGATCCCTGGGATTACCTGAATGTGAACCAGGGTGTCATCTGGGTCAGCTTCGACAGGGCCAGCGGTCAGCCGGGTTCCGGCAGCCAGGTGATTTATGTGGGCGTGGCCGACAAGCAGAATGCGATCTACCGTACCACCAATGGCGGCACGAGCTGGCAGCGGGTGGCAGACCAGCCCACGGGTTTCCTGCCGCACAAAGGGGTGATCGATCATGTCAACCGCTATCTCTACATCGCCACCAGCGACACGGGCGGCCCCTACGACGGCGGTTCCGGCGATGTCTGGAAACTGCATCTGGACACCGGCGCCTGGACCAACATCAGTCCCATTCCCTCCACCGATCCCGAGGCCTATTACGGTTATTCCGGCCTGACCATCGACCGCCAGAATCCCCAGGTGCTGATGGTGGCCAGCCAGATTGCCTGGTGGCCGGACGCACAGTTCTTCCGCAGTACCGATGGCGGCGCCAGCTGGACGCGCATCTGGGATTGGGCGGGTTATCCCAGCCGCACTTTCCGCTACCAGCTGGATATCAGCGAGGTGCCCTGGCTGAATTTCGGTGAGACCAATCCCCAGCCGCCGGAAGTGTCGCCCAAGCTCGGCTGGATGAACGAGTCCGTCGAAATCGATCCGCACAACTCCGACCGCCTGATGTACGGCACGGGTGCCACCATCTACGGCACGGAAAACCTGACGCAATGGGACCGCGGCGGCCAGATCCATATCCGTCCCATGGTGAAGGGGCTCGAAGAGACCGCGGTGCTTGACCTGATCAGTCCGCCGGTGGGTGCGCCCCTGTTTTCGGCACTGGCGGATATCGGCGGCTTCCGGCATGACGACCTGACCCAGGTACCGGCCAGCATGTACACCTCACCGGTGTTCGGTAATACCACCAGCCTGGATTTCGCGGAGTTGAACCCCAGCATCCTGGTGCGTGTCGGCTCGCCCCTGGGCATTGGCATTTCCACGTCCGGCGGCAACAGCTGGTGGCAGGGGCAGGTGCCTTCCAACGTGACGGGGGCCGGGCGGGTGGCAATCAGCGCTGACGGTGGCGCGATTCTGTGGAGCACCGAGGGCGCGGGTGTGCAACGCTCCACCACCTATGGCAGCAACTGGACAGCAGTGACCGGCTTGCAGGAAGGTGCGGTGGTGCAGGCGGACAGGGTGAATCCCGCCGTGTTCTACGCCTTCCACAACGGCGCTTTCTACCGCAGCACCAACAGTGGGACCTCCTTCAGTGCCACCTCGGCATCGGGATTGCCCACCGAAGGTCACCGGCGCTTCAAGGCCGTACCCGGCAGGGAAGGGCATATCTGGTTGGCGGGCGGTAGTACCACCACGACCTACGGTCTCTGGCGTTCCACCAATGGTGGCCAAAGCTTTACCAAGCTTGCCAGTGTGCAGGAGGCGGATAATGTCGGTTTTGGCCGCGCGGCACCGGGGCGCAACTACCCGTCGATCTACATCATTGCTCGCGTGGACAATGTGCGCGGCGTTTTCCGTTCCGATGATGAAGGCGCTTCCTGGGTTCGCATCAACGACGATCAGCATCAGTACGGAAATTTCGGCGATGCCCTGACGGGCGATCCGCGAATCCATGGCCGTGTTTACCTGGGCACCAATGGACGCGGCGTGCTCTATGGTGACAGCCTGGGTGGTGGCGGTTCGTCCAGTTCCAGCAGCTCATCCAGCTCCAGCAGTTCCTCCAGTTCGAGCAGCTCGTCGAGTTCAAGCAGTTCGTCATCGAGTTCGTCCAGCAGTTCGTCCAGTACCGGCAGTTGTCCAGCGCAGCAGTGCAACTGGTACGGCACACTCTATCCCCTTTGTGTCACCACGCAGAGCGGTTGGGGTTGGGAAAACAGCCAGAGTTGCATCGCCCCGAGCACGTGCAGCGCACAACCTTCGCCTTACGGCATTACCGGCAATTGTCCCGGCGGCAGCTCCAGTTCGAGTTCCAGCTCCAGCTCTTCATCCAGCTCATCGAGCAGCAGTTCCTCATCCAGTTCGTCCAGCAGCTCATCGAGTTCGAGCAGTTCTTCATCCAGCAGCTCATCTTCCAGCAGTTCGAGCACGGCGGGAGGCGGTTTGAACGGGCAGGTGCAAATCACCAATGACTGGGGTGGCGGTTACTGTGCTGTCGTGGTGGTCACCAACAACACCAGTCAGGCAGTGACATCCTGGGTTGTGACCCTGGCGGTGGATGGCACGGTGACCAGCCTGTGGAATGCCAACTGGACGCAGACCGGTAACCAGTTGCAGGTCACCAGCTTCAGCTGGAACGGCAACCTGCAACCGGGACAGGCGAATAACAGTGTCGGCTTCTGCGCCGACCGTTGAATCGAGGTGTTATCCGGGTGCCGCTTGCCGGCACCCGATGCTATTGCCAGGGGAGGTGTTTTTTTGATCCCCGGGTGATAGCGCAACCACAGGCGTTTCGCGTTTTGATGTATCCGCGATATGCCTGGACAGTCCACGGACGGACTGCCAGCTTCGGATATTTATCTCTCCGAAGCGGATCAGGGATGGCGATGACAGCCCAGAATCCCGGAGTGGTTGCGGCGCAGTTGCCGCAGCCGTGTATGACACCGGGATATTTTCATACTAATAAAGGAGACAAATATGATGTTCCGAAAAATCGCCCTCAGTGTTTTCGCGCTGTCTCTCTCGGCGGGAGTCTTCGGTCATGGTTTGATTTCAGAGCCCGCTTCACGCAATTGGTTGTGCGGTGCTGTGACCAAACCGGATCAGGCGCCTGCCGGCAGCGTTTGTGCCCAGGCCTTCGCCGGGGATTTCAGCGGTGGCTATCAATTCATGAGCGTGCTTACCCACGATGTGGGCCGCGCTGGCGTCACTCCGTTGCCGACCAATGTCTGCGGCTTCGACAGTGAAACCTGGCAAGGCGGCGCCACGCCCTGGGACAAGCCTCTGGATTGGCCGACCCATGCGTTTACCGCCGGACCGCGCACCATTACCTGGGATATTTCCTGGGGACCGCACTATGACGACACCGAAGAGTTCCGCTACTGGATCACCAAGCCGGACTTCCAGTATCAGGTCGGCCGCGCCCTGACCTGGAATGACTTCGAAACCGATGCCTTCTGCGTACTGCGCTACGATGACCGCAACCCCACCGCGAATCCGGATCTCATCCCGGACAAGGGACGCGCGCTTTTCCACACGCGCTGTAACATTCCCCAGCGCAGTGGCCGCCATGTGATCTATGCCGAATGGGGCCGCAACCAGTGGACCTATGAGCGTTTCCACGGCTGTATCGATGCGTCCTTCAGCGGTGGCACCGCACCCACGGTGGTTGCGAATATCGCCGCGACACCATCCGCCACCACGTTCACGGGTTCAGGCAGCATCCAGTTGAGCGGCACCGGTTCGACAGGTTCCAACCTCAGCTACCAATGGTCCCTGGACGCGACCAATCCCGCGCTTTACAACCTGACCAGCACCAGTGGCGCGACCACCACCCTGCAATTGCAAAATCCGCAGGCGGAAACCTCGGTCACCGTGCGCCTGCTGGTGAGCAGTGGAGGCAGTTCCAACAGCACGTCCATCACCTTCAACCATGTGCCGCTTGCCGGTGCCAGTTGGGCGGACCTGGGTGTGCTGACGCCAGCGGCCAGGACACTGGATGTGGATGACCAGGTGAGCCTGAGGCTGGTACGCCAAAACGGTGATGATGTCTACCTGCCGTCCAGTCCGCTGGTGATCACCTCAGCGACAGCGGGCTCGAGCGCCTGGCCCTATGCGCTGGCCCAGGCGGTCAATGCGGCGGCCAGTGATGTGCGTGTAGGCGTACTCAACAGCAGTGGCAATGTCGTGCCGGCACAACACGCGACCAATAACCGCGTTTACGCGGCTGTGCCTTCCACTTACGCCAATGCCTTCCTGCAGGTGGCGCCGGCTGGTTCGTCCAGCAGCAGTTCATCCTCCTCCTGCGGCGCCCAGCAGTGCAACTGGTACGGCACCTTGTATCCGGTGTGTGTCACCACGCAAAGCGGCTGGGGTTGGGAAAACAACCAAAGCTGTATCGCACCCAGCACCTGCAGCAGCCAGCCATCGCCCTACGGTCTGGTGGGATGCCCCGGCAGTTCATCGTCCAGCAGCTCGTCGTCTTCCAGCTCGAGCAGTTCCTCATCCAGCAGTTCGTCGTCAAGCAGCTCCAGCAGCAGTTCCAGCTCAAGCTCTGTCGGCGGTGGCGGCAGCAATACCTGCGAGTTTTTTGTTGCCAATGAATGGAACAACGGTTTTACCGGCGGCGTGCGCATCACCAACAATCGCACCACGGCGGTCAACGGCTGGACTGTCAATTGGAACTTTACCGACGCCACGCGCGTGACCAATGCGTGGGGTGCCGAGTTGTCGGGTTCCAATCCTTACAGTGCGAGCAACCTTGCCTGGAATGCCACGATTCAACCTAACCAAACCGTCGAGTTTGGCTTCCAGGGCACCAAGGGTGCAGGTGGAATCAACATTCCTGCTGTAACCGGCAGCGTATGTGACTGATCAGGGCCTGCCATGAGGGAGCCCCGTTGTTTTCCAGGCTTCTTCATTGCGGGTTTCACAGGGAGGGCGGCACCGGTGCAAACCGGTGCCGCTCCCCATTATTGATGCCTGCGCAAAAAAACCGCTCCCAGCGGTTTGTCGTGGTGTGCCATCCATGGCCATCACCCCTTCGGGGCTGCCGTTGGCGCAGCGTCAAAAAAATTACTCCTGGAAATTTTTTGTGGTCTGCCATCCTTGTGGTCCTTTGGATAGTTACGGCGCGACATCAAAAACCTATTCCAGAAATATTTTTTCACTATCGGCTGTTTTATTTATAAACAGGATTTTTATCATGAAAACATTAACGAAACTGAGCCCATCCTGGCATTGTGCCAGACACATACTGGCCACCGCGGGACTGCTTTGTGCCGCTGGCCTGGTCCAGGCGCAACTGGCCGTGAACGAGGATAAATTTCTCGGCAATATCATCGGTAACAGCGGTGTGCCTTCAAGCTTTTCCACCTACTGGAACCAGGTGACACCGGAAAACTCCGGCAAGTGGGATGCCGTTGAACCCAGCCGCGGCAACTTCAACTGGAGCGGCCTGGATACGGCCTACAATTTTTCCCGTGCCAATGGCTATCCTTTCAAGCAGCACGCGTTTGTCTGGGGCTCCCAGGAACCCAACTGGATAGGTTCACTGTCGGCGGCGGAACAGCGCGCGGCGGTGGAGAATTTTATCCGCGCCTATTGCCAGCGCTATCCGCAAACCGAGTTGATCGACGTGGTCAATGAACCCATCAGCGCACCCGCGTCCTATCGCCAGGCCCTCGGCGGTGACGGCAGTACGGGTTGGGATTGGGTGGTCTGGTCTTTCGAGCGCGCGCGTGAGCATTGCCCCAATGCCAAGCTGCTGATCAATGAATACGGCATCATCAACGATCCCAGCAAACGCACCCGGTATGTCGAGATCGTCAATATCCTCAAGGCGCGCAACCTGGTCGACGGCATCGGTATCCAGGCCCACAGCTTCAACACCGTGGACTACACCGTGAGCAACCTGCGTGGCAACCTGGATGCACTGCAACAGACCGGCGTGCCCGTGTACGTATCCGAATGGGATATCAACCTGGCCGACGACCAGGCCCAGTTGCAGCAGTATCAGCAGAAATTCACGCTGATATGGGAGCACCCGGCGATTGCGGGCGTGACCTTGTGGGGCTATGTGCAAGGCCAGACCTGGCTCGAAAACGCCTACCTGTTGCGCAGCGATGGCAGCGAGCGCCCGGCGTTGCAGTGGATGCGCCAGTATTTTGAAGGGCGTAGCGGCGGCTCAAGCAGTTCCTCATCCAGTTCATCGTCGAGTTCTTCGAGCAGCAGTTCGTCCTCCAGTTCTTCCAGCAGCTCTTCATCCCAGGGCAGCTGCCCAACGCAGCAATGCAACTGGTACGGCACACTCTATCCCCTATGCGTCACCACGCAGAGCGGTTGGGGCTGGGAAAACAGCCAGAGTTGCATTTCACGCACTACTTGCAGCGCGCAGCCGTCACCCTATGGCATCACTGGCAGCTGTCCGGGCAGTTCGTCCAGCTCGTCGAGCAGCAGTTCGTCATCCAGCAGCAGCTCTTCGTCCAGCAGTTCATCATCGAGCAGCTCGTCCAGTTCCAGCAGCTCAGTGGCGGCCGGAGGGCAATGTGCCTATGTGGTGACCAATGAATGGAACAACGGTTTTACCGCGGCCATCCGTATCACCAACAACGGCACATCCACCATCAATGGCTGGAATGTGAACTGGCAGTACACCGACGGTTCGAGCGTCACCAACGCCTGGAACGCAAATGTCACCGGCAGTAATCCCTACGCGGCATCGAACCTGGGATGGAATGCCACCATTCCACCAGGACAGACCGTGGAGTTCGGCTTCCAGGGCACCAAATCCGGTGCACCGGCCAGCGTGCCTTCGGTGACTGGCACCGTATGTCATTGATTTTTTTGTTATTCACTGCCACAGGGATGTGGCAGTTTTCACAAGCGACGTTCATGCCGCTTGATAAACAAGGCCCGGACCTATTAGTATCGGGCGGTCGCGGTTGATCCGCGAACATAAGACGCATTCCATAATGGCAGCTCACTCTGCCTGATAAATCGATACGCCAGAATGCGTCATTAGATAAGAATCAAGCTCCTCTCGGCTCCATGACTGTGATCTCCTGCCATCTTGTATCTGGAAGGCGGATCATCTTTTGTTGTGTTATATCCTTCATCAGTAGGAGCCGGATATGAAAATAAGAATACTCATACCCCTGTTAGTGATTTTATTGGCGTTTGTTTCCCGTGCGTCCGCACAAAATGCCGCGGGCTATCTCTGGGATAGTGTGGCCATCGGTGGTGGTGGCTTTGTCTCGGGCATCATTCCCAGCAAAACCGAGCCCAATCTCATCTACGCGCGAACCGATGTCGGCGGTGCCTACCGCTGGGACGCGGCCCAGTCGCGCTGGATACCGCTGACCGACTGGGTGTCCGAGGAGGAAACTACATTCCTCGGCGTGGAATCCCTGGCGACAGACCCCCAACAGCCCAACCGCCTCTACATGCTGGCGGGCATCAGTTACTTTAACGGCGGCAAAACGGCCATCCTCCGCTCCACGGATTATGGCAATACCTTTTCCGTTACGGATGTCACCAGCCAGTTCCGTGCCCATGGCAATGGCATGGGACGGCAAAACGGCGAAAAGTTGCAGGTCGATCCCAACAACAGCGCGGTACTTTATGTGGGGACACGCTGGAACGGGCTGTTTAAAAGCACCAACTATGGTGCCAACTGGTCGCGCGTCAATGGCTTGAATGTCACCACGACGCCGAATGAAAACGGTATCAGTTTTGTGGTGCTGGACCCCAGCGCACAGTCGGGCGGGCAGACGCAACGGCTCTTCGTGGGCGTGTCGCGCTTCACCAGCAGCGGCCCCAATTTTTACCGCAGCGATAACGGCGGGCAGAGCTTTACCGCCGTAGCTGGCGCGCCCACCGCCAATATGCCGCAGCGCGCCGTCCTGGCCAGCGATGGCAACCTGTATGTCACCTATGCCAATGGCGCCGGTCCCCATGGTCACTGGGCCGTGCCGGAACCCTTCGATGTGGGGCAGGTGTGGCGCTACAACGTCAGCAGCGGTGTGTGGACCAATATCACACCGGCTGGTTTCAGCCGTGGTTTTGGCGGCATCAGCGTGGACCCGCAGAATCCCGCGCGCCTGGTCCTCAGCACCATCAACACCTGGATGCAGCAGTATGGCAACGCCTATGGCGATCGCATCCTGATTTCCACCAATCGCGGTTCCAGCTGGACTGATGTGATTGCCCGCGGTTTTGCGCTGGATGCCAAAGGTGTTTCCTGGATCAATGGCCAGGCAATTCACTGGACGGGCTCCATCGAGTTTGATCCCTTCAACAACAACCGCGTATGGGTGACATCGGGCAATGGTGTTTTCAAAACCGAAAACATCAACGCGAACACGACCACCTGGGAGTTCACCGTATCCGGCCTGGAAGAAACCGTGCCGCTGGGCATCGTCAGCATTCCCAACGGACCCCTGGTGTCGGTCATCGGCGATTACGATGGCTTCCGCCATACGGATGTGAAGAGTTATGCACCGATTCATAATCCACGCCTGGGTACCACCACGGGCCTGGATGTCGCGGCGCAGAACACCAACGTGCTGGTGCGTGTCGGTGGTGGCACCAATCCGGGTATGTATTATTCCACCAATATGGGCTTGACCTGGACCGCCACCGGCAGCATCAACGGCACCAATGGCCAGGTGGCGCTGTCGGCCAACGGGAACGTGTTGTTGCACAGCCCGGAAAACAGTTCGACAACCTATCGCTCCACCAACTTCGGCAACAGCTGGAGCAATGTGTCGGGCCTGACGGTGAGCAACGCGCGCCCCGTGGCCGACCCGGTCAACAGTAATAAATTCTACGCTTACGATCCGAATGGCCGCATGCTGGTGAGCACCAATGGCGGTACGTCTTTCAGTCAGGCGGGAACACTGGCCTCCGGTGGGTCGCGGGTGATTCGCGCGGCGCCGGGCAGGGAAGGGGATATCTGGGTGCCCTTGCTGGGTGGCGGCCTCGCCCGTTCCACCAATTCCGGCAGTTCTTTCAGCACCATTGCCGGTGTCACCTACGCGGGGGCTGTGGGTTTTGGCCGCGCCGCGGTGGGCGCGAATTATCCCACGGTCTATCTCTGGGGAACCGTCAACGGTATTCGCGGTGTTTACCGCTCGACCAATGCGGGCAGTTCCTGGCTGCGTATCAACGACGCGGACCATGAGTATGGTGGTCCGGGTAACGGTGAATTCATCATCGGCGATATGAACGTCTTTGGCCGGGTGTACATGAGCACGGCCGGGCGTGGCATTGCTTATGGCGAATCAGCGAGCGGTGGCGGGTCTTCAATCTCTTCCAGTTCCTCGAGTTCGTCCAGCAGCAGTTCGTCGAGCAGTTCTTCCAGTAGCTCATCGAGCAGTTCGTCAAGCAGCTCATCGAGCAGTTCCTCGACAGCGGCCAACAGCTGCCAGTACCTGGTGTCAGCTGACTGGGGCAGCGGCTTCAACGGTGCCATCCGCATCACCAACAACCGCAGTACGCCGATCAACACCTGGGCGGTTACCTGGCAATACAGTGGCAGTACACGCATCACCAACGCCTGGAATGCCAACCTTTCCGGCAACAATCCCTATACGGCCACCAACATGGGCTGGAATGGCACCATCCAGCCCGGCCAGACAGTGGAGTTTGGATTCCAGGGCACCAAGCCTTCGGGAGCGCCGGAAATTCCGGTGATATCCGGTGCCGCCTGCCAATAATTGATGGCCTTGTCCAAGCCCGCCGGTAACGGCGGGCTTTTTCCATTGGCAATACTTTACATTGGCCAGCTTGATGGCAAGGAGAGATAGTGATCAAATCCTGCGCATATCAATAACAATGGCAGGTTCCATAGTATGTTGTCGGCAAAGCCAATCCTGGTTTCTTCATGTTTATTGTTCCTGTTGACCGCCTGTTCAAGCGGTTCAACGCCATCCGTTCCCCCAGGCTCCGTGACTGGTGCAAGCCTTCCCCGTGTTGCTGAAAACTCCGGGCAGCATTGCGAGGGGCCAAGGCTCCAATCTTTTGGCCAGCTATCAGGCGTGCCGGAGTTGCCAGACCCGTTTCTGGGTTTGAACGGCAAACGAATCCATCACAAAAGCGATTGGATATGCCGGCGGGCAGAAATTGGTGCCCAGGTCCAGCAATACGAATTGGGGGTAAAGCCTCCGGCACCGGATGATGTTCGTGGAGAGGTCACGGCGGAGCAGGTGCGCGTGCAACTCCATCACCAGGGTCAGCAGATTGCATTTGATGCGCGTATACAGCTGCCCGCGCAGGGCACGCCACCCTATCCCGCGGTGATCGCGTTGGGACGTTCCTTTCTGGATAACCAGTCGCTATCGGATCTGGGCGTGGCCGTCATTGAATTTCCCAACAATGAATTGGCGGAACAGCTGAACACCGGTTCGCGCGGCAAGGGAAAATTCTATGAACTATATGGCAGTGATCATTCGGCCAGTGCCATGATGGCCTGGGCCTGGGGGATCAGCCGCCTGATCGACGTGCTGGAGGATGCGGACGGCAATCTGATCGATGCGCAGCGCCTGGGCGTAACCGGCTGTTCGCGCAATGGCAAGGGTGCCGTGGTGGCTGGCGCCTTTGATGAGCGTATCGCGTTGACGCTGGTGCAGGAATCCGGCTCGGGTGGTGCCGCCAGCTGGCGTATTTCCGATGCCCAGCGCGAAGCGGGACAGAATGTGCAGACGCTGCGCCAGATCGTGACCGAGAACGTCTGGTTCCGCGAGGATTTTGCACAGTTTGCCGAGGCGGCTGAAAAGCTTCCCTTTGATCATCACGCCGTGATGGGCATGATTGCACCCCGCGCCTTGCTGGTGGTGGAAAACGGCGGTATCGACTGGCTGGGCAACCAAAGCACCTATGTCACTTCCCTGGTTGCGCGTGAAATCTGGGCATCGCATGGCATCGCCGATCATATGGGCGTATCGCAGCAGAGTGGCCACAACCATTGCCAACTGCCCGATGGACAAACCCAGGAGGTGGCGGCGTTTGTCCGGCGCTTTTTACTGAACGAGCATCAGGTTGCGACAGATGTGGTGCGCACCGATGCGGATTTTCCTGTGGATTTGCCGCGCTGGATGCCCTGGCGCGCACCGCGCCTGGAGTAGCTGATGACATATCGGATACTGATAGGCCTGTTGCTTGCCTTGCCCTGGGCTTCACCGCAGGCGGCGGTGGAACGCCGCGTATTGGAAAACGAACACCTGCGCATGGAACTGACGCCGGCCATCGGCGGGCGCGTGCTGCATTTATCCTTGCCCGGCCGTGAAAACCTGTTCAAAACAGATGAGGTGGAAATCGCCCGCCGTCCGGCGCCGAAGATCGATCTCAAGGGAAACAATATCGCCTATTTCGGTCACGAGGTCTGGCTCGGCCCGCAGAGTGCCTGGTGGACGCAACAAGCCGTGAATCCGGAAAGGCGCGAGGCGCACGCTGTCTGGCCACCGGATCCCTATCTGGTGCTGGCGCCTTATGACTTGACCGGGGCGGCTGAGGATCACCTCGTCCTGCGCGGTCCGGCCAGCCCTGTCAGCGGTGTGGCCTTGACGAAACGTTTTCACCTGCTGCCGGATAAACCCCATACCCTGGTTGCCGAGGTGGAGGCCCGCAACATCACACAACAGCCACTGGCCTGGGGATTGTGGTTCAACACCCGGGTCCATACGGATACCTGGGTTTATGTTCCCGTTGCGGCCGCTGACGATGTGCGGCTGACAAAATTCCCCGATGCCAATGCCGCGCCTCCGGCCTTTGATCTCACCAACGGACTTTTACATCTTTCGTTGTCGGCACCGGATAAACCCTTGACCTCCCGCCACGGCAAATTGTTTATCCATCCCTCGGCGGGCTGGATGGCCGGTTTTCGTGGAGGGCAGTTGCTGTTGATTCATTTCGATCTGCAACCCCGTGCCCGGATTCATCCGGAGCAGGGACAGATCGAGTTGTATCATCACTATTTTCCGGCAGAGTTGGGTAAAGGCATTCTGGAGATGGAAGTGCATTTCCCTTACGGTACTTTTTATCCTGAAATTGAAGGTTATCCTGACATTGAGGGTTATCCTGGCATTGCTGGAAAATCTGCGATGTCCTATCGGGCGCGGGAGTATTGGACGGTCCTGCCTTATACCGGTGAGGATAGCCCGGCGGCACACCGAGCGTTTTTGTGCAAGGTGTTACCGGAACTGGCGCTGGATGACAGTATGTGCCGGACGCTATAACGGCAAGCGAAGGTGTTGTTGGATTTCCTGCGTCAGGTTCTTATTGACGCCGGCTTCAAGCGCGTATTTGGGCCACTGGCTGACCACCGCCAATACCTGTTCGATGATGTCCTGGGCTTCCCGCTGAAAATTGCTGATCAACCTGGCTGCCGCCAGCAGGTCCGCCCGGTCAAAATGGTCGCGTTTGCCATTCAGGCTCAATTGATGCGCATTGACCCAGGGTGAGCCGGGCTTGTAGCTGTAGGCAATATCAAAGGCGGGCGCCAGGGCCCAGTCGGCGCGTGGTCCCGCCAGCAGGAAGCCGATGTTTTTGCTGTGATCATCATGATTGCGCGCAACAATATTGAAGACCATACGCCGGAAGATTTCCGTTGCCTCGCCACGGCTCAAACGGAGTTGCCGGGCCACGGCGAATAGCTGCTCATAGCTGTAATGGCCAGGTTTTTTGAAATCGGCATGATCCATCGCGCAAAGCGACTGATAGTGCAGCTTGCGGTTGCCCTGGCGATCGAAACGTCTGGTCAGGAAGTGTGCCCGCTCGCCATCCAGCAGCAGTTCGCAGGGTGACATGTTCAATCCCGCATCCACGGCCATGCGATAGTAGGCGTATTCCATGCGCCCGAAACCTTGTGGATCGCCAAAGGTTTCCCGTTGGCTGGCCCGTTCCGCCACACCGTCGAATTTCAACAGGTAGTGTTCAAATCCCTCGGGCGCATCCACCTGGCCGGAACGGATTTCCGTGCGTGCCTGGTTGATGGCGACCAGTGCCTTCGCCCGTGCGCCG
Organism: uncultured Cellvibrionaceae bacterium; assembly: GCA_964456865.1. GTDB lineage: Bacteria > Pseudomonadota > Gammaproteobacteria > Pseudomonadales > Cellvibrionaceae > Cellvibrio. The sequence continues at coordinate 27,467 of CAYWCW010000024.1, read as the reverse complement.
CCCGCGGAAGTCCCCACCTGCAACAGGCTGCCCAGCTCATCCCGGTCGGATAATTGGCCGTTCAGTCCCGCCCGTTGATCCAGCACCTGTTGTGCCATGGCAATCAGCGAATCCAGCTCGAGGGCACCGGTACGGGTCCGGGATTGCCGCAGGCTGGGCGCGTATTCCAGCGCACCCATGCCGCGCTTGCCGGTGTAGAGCAGGCGTTCCAGGGGATTGAGGCTTTCCGGTGGGCGGCCATTGCGTGCCAGCCAGGCGTTGATGACCGCGTTGCCGAAATCATCGGGCAGGCTGTCGGCAAAACAGGCCGGCAATCCGCGATAGGTCTCCGGGTTCAATTCGGGAAAGTGGAAAATGTGAGGGCCGTCGGGACTACTGGGCATATGCAGGGGTGCAATCTGCACACCCCTGGCGATCCAGTCCGCCGTGTATTCAAAGGTGGCGGTGCGGCTTTTCGGGTCCCAGGCGAGGGCACCCACCAGCCGTTCCCACAACCAGACTTCCGCAAGGTTTTGCATTACCAGTCCAGCTCTGTTTCAGCCACGCCATCGGGAGGCCCGGGGTTGCTGCGGGGATAGGCTTTGGGGCGTGCCCGCAGCCGTTCCTTGCCCTTGAGTTGAAGCTGCTGCAAAGGGCTGGGGGCCGGTTCGGGCAGGAATTGATCCAGTTGATCCAGGGCATCCAGCACCCGCAGCGCGGCGATCAGGTTTTCCACCTTGCCGCCACCGGCCACCAGCTGGCGGTAGCTTTTGGGGGTAATACCTATTTCCCCGGCTATCTGCTGCTGGGTGATATTGCGTGCCAATCGCAGCCGTTCCAGGCGTTGGCCTAGTTCGGCGGCGATGGCGGTATTGGTCATGGCTTGGTAGTTCATAAGAGGTAACCAACTACTGTCAAATAGTAGTTAAGGCAAATTAAGGGTTATTTTACACCTTATATTATTATTTTCAATAAAAAGGTAAAAAATAACCTTTTATTGGCATTTTTAAAATTTTATAGGCAATTAAATATCTTTTAATTGGATTTTATTATCACATTGATAGGCCGGCATCCGGCTATTCCTGGGTCAAATCGGCTGTGGTAGCGCGCAACAGCTGTTTGAACACGTCCGGCGCCACCTCCACCTCGAGCCCGCGGCGGCCCGCGCTGACGAAGATGCCGGGATGGGAAAGTGCGGAGGCATCCAGGAATGTCCGCAAGCTTTTCTTCTGCCCGAAGGGGCTCACGCCACCCAGGACATAACCGGTAATCCGTTCCACATCCTGCTTGTCCGCCATGCCCGCCTTTTTGGCGCCGGCCGCCTTGGCAATCTGCTTCATGCTCAGCAGGGCGGAAACCGGGATAACGCCCACGGCAAACTCCTTGCCATCCAGCAGGACAACCAGCGTCTTGAAAACCCGATTGGCATCGATGCCAAGCTTCTCGGCGGCTTCCAGGCTGTAGGATTCCGCCGCGGGGTCGTGGCTGTATTCATGGATATTGAAACGGGCTTTCGCCTTTTCGAGAAACGTGATGGCCGGGGTCATGAGCTGCAACTGGTTGGTGTCGGGAGTCGATAAATTCTACTGAGAAGCCATCACCTGCATCAATTCAATAAGACGCGCAATCCGCTCGTTGGACAGCTGGCGGTAATCGGGGTAGGGCGCCACGACGACGCGATGTTCACGGTTGATGGCAAAGTGTGCGTCCAGCCAGATCAGTGGTGGCAGGTCCAGGTGGCTGGCGTAGGTCTTGCCAGCGACAATGTGAAAAACAGGCGCGCTCTTATCAAGCTGCGGAACGCTGAATAACAAGGCTTCTTGCGAGTGGGGTTGAAACAGCTCCAGATCCCTGTAAGCCTGCCAGCTGTCGGGCAGGTCCTGGCGGCCCTGAAGGCGATACCAATCAAATAACAGCTTGGTATAAACATTAAAGGTTTTGCGCCAGTGGTTGCTGGTATGCCTGACGATATGGGCAAGCTCACCCGTGGCCAGGCCGCGCAATGTGTTCAGGCCGGGGTAATCGTCAATCGGTGGGCGATTGGCGATGTAGAAATTGATACGGCTGTTTTTTGAGCCAAGCCCGATAGGTTTCATTATCGACATCATCTCTTTATATGTATATTTGTACAGTATATCTGGCGGATTGCCAGAGCATTGCGTGTTTATTTCTTGATTGGTGCGCGTTATCCTACTTGATTTTTAAAAAAAGGGATTTATAGTCAAGGGCTTAATCAATTTGGCTGGAATGATAATGAGCATCTGCTAGGAGAGATAATGCGCATGCGTGTTTTGTCGCTATAACGTGTTGTGGGGAAAGACTAAAAGTTTTTACTAATCAATAAGTTGGATTTGTCTTTTAAAATAAATCAAATGGTTGATATCATGCGTGCGCGATATATACCGGAAGCGGAATACTGAGTTGACCAAGAGCGCACTCAGAATGGCGTTATCTCGACACATGCCAGGATTGGGCTGTCTATTTCACTCCAACCAGGGTATTGAGTATGCGGCCCATGAGTACCGTGATTTGTTCGAATATAAAATCGATGCGGTGGCACGGATTGTGGAACATGTCGAGTTCTACAATCGTGAGCGGTTACATTCCTCGCTGGGCTACCAATCACCAGTGGCGTAGAACAACGGTGTGTTTAAAAGTGTCCACGAAAGTGGTACAAGATCATGGCCAGTGTCAGCGGCGTTAGCCCGCGCAATTATGAACATATGGTTCGATGACAAGACGCAGGAGCATCCACTGGGCGATATCTGCTTGATTACAGCGATTTGCGCGGCTTGGTGCAAGCTGCAAAAAAATAGACTGTTCGAAATATAGCAATTCACCAACACCAAAGATAGGAGTTCTTATGGCCACGTACTACTACGGTACTGCAACTTTCCTCTTCGGTCCTACCCCAGGGTCAGGGCGAGGGTCACATCAACAATACACCGGTTCATGTCAAACCCATCACCGCGCTACTTCGAGGGAGGGTGCGATAGAAATTTGCAAACAATCAGCAACGTCACAGGCTGGTAATGATTATATATACGAAAGACTGGTATCCAGTAGCATTGAGAGCAAAGAGTTCGATACTTGAGCGCAGCAGATAACAGCGCCTCCAAGTTGATCGAAGCCAAATACCCCTAAACTCGCATAAGGCCGCGATCCTATGCGCCGCTGAGCTTGGGCGTTAGGCATATAATATAAATGTACCTAGTACCAGAAATTTGGACCTTTCGGCTATTCTAGGTTCTGAATACAAAGAAAGTGACGTTTAGGGATATAGGCAAATGAAACTCTACGATGACCCGATATCTGGTAATGGGTACAAGGCTAGACTGTTGCTCGCACATTTGTCATTGCAGAATCAAACGCCATTCTGTACTTCCTTTCCCAATAATATGCGTATTGGCCAGCCGAGAAGTTTGCTCAAGCACAGATAATGCAGTGGTTGTTCTTCGAACAGTATAGCCATGAACCCAATATCGTAACGTCGCGGTTCTGGCTGAAGACCAAGATCCTCGAAGAAACTCCCTTCAACCAGTGGGTGCCGCATGACAAGGCGCTAAATTCGCAGGCTACGCCTGTTGGAACGCCGTAATGCGGCGCCCATTCGCTCGTCGTTATGACCACATTGAGTGAAAAATGCTGACTGTAGAAAGAGGCATAGAAGGCGAGCAAATATACATTCATGGTTCTCCGGAAAAATTACGCTGGCTTGCTAGAAAATTAGAAGCTATAGCTAATTACGCAGAATCTCATGGAAAGTCGCATGATCATTTCATGACTTCAGAATGTGGTGGAAATGAGCTAAGCGGTGAGCTTAAAAGAAAGGCAGAATCTCACTTACTTATAAATCACTTAATAATTTACGGCTGGCAAGAAGATTGCCAGCCATAAAAAATCGCATCAGGCTCGCACACTTAGTGTGCTGGACAGTTTGTAAGTAGGAGCCTTGTGGATTACTTTTGCGAAGCAAAACTACAAAGCTCCTACTTACAAACTGCCCCTGCGTTCGGTGTTAGCCCTCCGGGTTATCCACGAAAAGTAGACACCTAATCCCCACTTTGGACTTCCCCAACGTCATTGAGGCTCATAACCCAACACCGGACTCAACCACCTCTCCATCTCCTGCAAACTCATCCCTTTACGCTCCGCCAAACTCTCCACCTGATCCTTCTCGATCTTCCCGGTATTGAAATACTCGGAATCCGGGTGCGAGAAGTACCAGCCGGAAACAGCTGCCGTAGGCAGCATGGCGAAGTGTTCGGTCAGGGTGATTCCCGTGTTTTTTTCCGCATTGAGCAGCGTGAATAATGTGGCCTTTTCTGTGTGGTCCGGGCAGGCGGGGTAGCCGGGAGCGGGGCGTATGCCCTTGTATTCTTCCTTGATGAGTGCTTCGTTATCCAGGGATTCGTTGCGGTCGTAACCCCAGAATTCCTTGCGCACACGTTGGTGCAGATGCTCGGCGAAGGCTTCGGCGAGGCGGTCGGCGAGGGCCTTGACCATGATGCTGTTGTAGTCGTCGCCTTTGTCCTGGTATTCCCTGGCCAGTTCTTCGGCACCGATGCCGGTGGTGACGGCAAAGCCGCCGATGTAATCTTGCTTGCCGGTTTCCCTGGGGGCAACAAAGTCCGCGAGTGAGTAGTGCGGTTTTGTTTCCATGCCCTGCTTCAGATGCTGCTGGCGGATATGGTGCAGGGTGGAAATGTGTTTGCCACTCTCATCGTAGACGGCAATATCGTCCGCGTTGACGGTATTGGCGGGCCAGAAACCGATCACGCCATTGGCTTTGATCAGCTTTTCGTCGATGAGCTTGCGCAGCATGTGTTGTGCATCGTCCCACAGGTTGCGCGCTGCTTCGCCGACAATCTCGTCGTCGAGGATTCTGGGGAATTTGCCGGCCAGGTCCCAGCTGATGAAGAAGGGCGTCCAGTCGATGAAATCCACCAGGGTATTCAGGTCGTAGTCTGCAAAGACCTTGATGCCGGTAAAGGCAGGTGCCGGTGGTGTGTAATTATCCCAGTCGAGTTTCAACCCTTTGGCAATGGCCTCGGGGTAACTGCGCACTGTGCCGCGTGGCTTGCGGTTGGCATTGCGTTCACGCACTTGCACATACTCCGCCTTGATGCCGTCCACATAGGCTGGGCGCAGTTCATCCGACAGCAGCGTGCTGCAAACGCCCACGGCGCGTGATGCATCGGGTACATAAACCACCTGGTTCAGGTGGAATGCCGGGTCGATCTTGACCGCTGTATGGGCCTTTGAGGTGGTGGCGCCGCCAATCAGTAGCGGCTTGTTGATACCGCGCCTTTCCATTTCGCGGGCGACGAACACCATCTCATCGAGCGATGGGGTGATCAAACCGGAGAGGCCGATGATGTCGCACTGCTGTTCAATGGCCGTGTCCAGGATCCTGTCACAGGGCACCATTACCCCCAGGTCGACTACTTCAAAGTTGTTGCATTGCAGCACCACACCGACAATATTTTTGCCGATGTCATGTACATCGCCCTTGACCGTCGCCATCAGGATTTTGCCGTTGGGTTTGGAAGCTTCGGTTTTTTCGGCTTCGATAAAGGGTTGCAGGTAGGCAACCGACTGCTTCATCACCCGTGCGGATTTCACCACCTGGGGCAAAAACATCTTGCCCGCGCCAAACAGGTCGCCCACCACGTTCATGCCATCCATCAGGGGGCCTTCGATCACATCCAGTGGGCGAGGGTAGTGCTGGCGCGCCTCTTCGGTATCCGCCTCGATGTGAGTGGAGATGCCCTTGACCAGCGCGTGTTCGATGCGTTTGGCGATGGGCCAGCTGCGCCATTCCAGGTCTTCTTTTTTCTCGGCGCCTGCGCCTTCGCCGCGGTATTTTTCGGCGATATCGAGCAAGGCTTCAGTGGCCCCGCTGTGGCGGTTGAGGATGACATCCTCGACCCTGTCTTTCAGTTCGGCGGGCAGGTCGTCATAGAGCGCGAGTTGCCCCGCGTTGACAATGCCCATGTTCATTCCGGCTTTGATCGCGTAGTACAAAAACACCGAGTGAATGGCTTCGCGTACCGGGTTGTTGCCGCGGAAGGAGAAGGATACGTTGGAGACACCGCCACTCACACCGGCGTGGGGCAGGTTGGTGCGAATCCAGCAGGTGGCTTCGATAAAATCCACCGCGTAGTTGTTGTGTTCTTCGATACCTGTGGCAACCGCAAAGATATTGGGATCGAAAATAATGTCTTCCGGTGGGAAATCCAGTTTATCCACCAGGGTACGATAGGATCGCTCGCAAATCTCCATTTTGCGGGCCTGGGTATCGGCCTGGCCGGTTTCGTCAAAGGCCATGACCACTACAGCGGCACCGTAGCGCATACAGAGCTTGGCCTTGTGTAAAAATTCTTCCTCGCCTTCTTTCAGGCTGATGGAGTTGACGATGGGCTTGCCCTGGATACACTTCAGCCCGGCTTCGATCACTTCCCACTTGGAGGAATCCACCATGATGGGGACGCGCGCGATATCCGGCTCACCGGCGATCAGGTTTAAAAAGCGCACCATGGCTTTTTCGGCATCCAGCATGCCTTCGTCCATGTTGATGTCGATCACCTGCGCGCCGTTTTCCACCTGTTCCAGGGCGACTTCCAGCGCGGTGCTGTAGTCCTCCTCGACGATCAGCCGCTTGAAGCGCGCTGAGCCCGTGACGTTGCAGCGTTCACCCACGTTCACAAACAGGGAGTCCCGGGTGATGTTGAAGGGTTCAAGCCCTGATAAACGGCAGGCCGGTTCTATATCGGGGATCTGGCGCGGCGGATACTTGACCATGACATCGGCCAGGGCCTTGATATGCGCTGGCGTGGTGCCGCAACAGCCGCCGATGATATTCAGGAATCCGCTAGCCGCGAATTCTTCCACGATCTCCACCATTTCCTGCGCGGTTTGATCGTATTCACCAAATTCATTGGGCAATCCGGCGTTGGGGTGGGCGCTGACAAAACAGTTGGCGACACGCGACATTTCCTGCACGTACTGGCGCAGTTCCTTGGCGCCCAGCGCGCAGTTCAGGCCCATGCTCAGTGGGCGTGCATGGGCGAGGGAATTGTAAAAGGCTTCGGTGGTCTGGCCGGACAAGGTGCGGCCGGAGGCATCGGTAATGGTGCCGGAAATCATGATCGGCAGTTCAACACCGGCCTCATCAAAATACTGCTGCACGGCGAACACGGCGGCCTTGGCATTGAGCGTATCGAAGATGGTTTCGATCAAAATAATATCGGCGCCGCCTTTGACCAGGGCGTCAGTGGCTTCAACATAATTTTCCACCAGCTGGTCGAAGGTCACGTTGCGCGCACCCGGATCGTTCACATCCGGCGAGATGGAGCAGGTGCGGCTGGTCGGGCCGAGCACCCCGGCCACGAATCGCGGTTTCGCGGGATTTTGCGTGGTGAATTCATCGCAGAGCTCACGCGCCAGCCTGGCGGCGGCGTAGTTGAGCTCGGGCACCAGGTCTTCCATGTCGTAATCGGCCATGGAAATCCGGGTGGAGTTGAAGGTGTTGGTTTCCAGGATATCGGCGCCAGCCTCGAGATAGGCGCGCTGGATCTCGCGGATGACTCCGGGCTTGGTAATACTCAGCAGGTCGTTGTTGCCGGCGATATCCATGTGGTAATCGGCAAAGCGCTCGCCACGGTAGTCCGCCTCTTTCAGCTTGTAGCTTTGGATCATGGTGCCCATGCCGCCGTCCAGGATCAGAATGCGCTCGCGGATGGCGCTGTGCAGGGAGGCAATACGGGCGTTGAGTGCGGAAATCATAGGTTGGAGGCCTGGCTGAACGACAATCGGACACACGGAAAAGGGCGCAGATTCTAGCAGATATCCACTATCCAGGTGAGCCGTGGCCGGTCTTCCGGGGTTTTTGCGGTGCGGATTACAAATGTCATGACTTTGGCCTCATCGGGTGGCATTGCCTGGCGTCGGCTTTTATGCTGTGGCAAATGTTTTTATCAGGCAGGAGTGTGTCATGTATCGATCTGATCATCGTCCGGTAATACGTCACCAATTTCGGTGGGGAGCTGTCGCGCTTGCCCTGGTGTTGACGGTTTTTTCCCTGGTTGCCCGCGCGGAAGAAAAGCCCGCGTTCCAGGTGCACAAGCAGATACCCTGGGCTTCACCGGACAATATACCGCTGACACTGGATATTTATGTGCCGACAGCGGGCGAGGGCCCCTATCCGGTTGTGGTCATCTATCACGGAGGTGGCTGGCTGATCAATGACAATTCACCGATGAATGCCATGTCCGAGTACATAGCTGCCAAAGGCGGCTATGTGGTGGCCAATATGAACTACCGGCTGCTGCCCGACAATAACAACACCACAACCCTGAACCAGATGGTGGAGGATGTCTTTGGGGGTCTGCTGTGGGTGAAGGAGCACATCGCTGAATATGGCGGCGATCCCAAGCGGGTCGCCATTACCGGCGACAGTGCCGGAGGTCACCTGGCCTCCATGATCCTGACCCGCGGCCGGGACCTGAGCAGCCAGGGGTTTGCCGATAAACGCTTGGGCTTCAACCCGACTTACCTGCCCAAGGGTAAAACGGCCGAACAGGTGGCCGCGCAGGATGGCCTCGCCGTACAGGCGGCGGTGATCAGCTATGGCGCCTTTGACCTCTACGCGGCGGTGCAGGCCGGGTTTGAAAAACCGGAGAACATCTTCTGGCACCTGGCCCAGGCGAAGGCGCGCGGGATTTTCGGCGATACCATCAATATCACCGATCATCCCGACCATTACCGCGCCGTTTCGCCGATTTACCACGTTCCCAAGGCGGCCGATTATCGCTTGCCGCCCCAGTTTCTCCACGTGGCGGAGACAGACAAGGTGACGACGCCCGAGTCGATTCGGGCCTATGCAAAAGTCCTGGAGGATGCCGGTCAGCCGGTCCAGGTCAAGGTGTACCCCGGCCGTAACCATGCCTTCCTGGATGGCGGCTGTAATGAGCATTTGGGCACATGTTTCGACAAGGATGCACCAGAGGTGCTGGATGACATGCTGTCGTTTCTGGACGGGGTGCTGAAAACAGCCAAATCCCGGTGACCGGGTAGGGTGCGGCTATGGCGCCGATTGCAAAATTCCGGTGGGCGAGGTCTGGAGTTTCCAGTAGAATACCCGACTAAATTGATCAGGTAATATACGCCCACAGGTAGTTTATGGTTAATGTCGATATCACCGAATCCGCTCAAGCCTATCTGAAGGACCTGCTGGACAAGCAAAAGGATAACGAGGGCATAGGCATACGCATGTTCGTGGCCAGTCCCGGCACGCCCCAGGCGGAAACCTGCATTGCTTACTGCCGTCCCGGTGAGCAGAAGGACGACGACGTGGCGGTGGAACTCAACGGCTTCACCGCCTGGTTCGAAGGCCGCAGCCTGCCTTACCTGGAAGACGCCAAGGTGGATTACGCGTCTGATCGCATGGGTGGCCAACTGACCATCCGTGCCCCCAATTCCAAGATGCCGCAGGTCAATGATGACAGCCCGCTGGAAGACAAGATCAACTACGTGCTCTACAACGACGTCAACCCGAGCCTGGCCTCCCATGGCGGCAACGTCAGCCTGGTGGAAGTCACGGAGGATATGATCGCCATACTCAAGTTTGGCGGTGGCTGCCAGGGTTGTGGTTCCGTGGCCATCACCCTCAAGCAGGGCATTGAAGTTCAGCTGATGGACAAGTTGCCGGAGCTGAGGGGCATCCGCGACGTAACTGACCACACCGACCGGTCGAATGCCTATATGTAGGTCATGACAAGGGGCAGGTAAGTCCAGGTCTGGCAAGGGCGCCGGGTGCCTGCTCCCGGTTTGCGCTCTGTCTGTTTTCCCCGCTGCCTCCATTCTGAAAGCCGCTCCTTGTCAGGGGCGGCTTTTTTATGGCCACCATCTTTGGCCACCGGGCCGTCGCTGATGCGACGTTGAAAATGCCTCCCGGCCAGTTTTGACGCCCACCAAAATCCTCCAAAAAGCGAATTTTAAAACATCTTGTTGATATTAATCTTAATGATAGTTATTATCGTTTGCGTTTTATTGAAACACACCCACAAAAACACACGCTCTTGGAGTAACTCATGTCTGTCTCATCAAGCCTAAAGGCTCCGCAAGGTCGGGGTCGGGTCAGGTTTTGCCTGCCGTTTTCTGCCAGTCTCCTGGCGGGCGCCATTGCCCTCGTCAGCCAGGGCGTTGCAGCACAGGAGCCTGCTGCATTGCAGAAAGTCGTGGTATCCGCTGCCGGTTTCGAGCAAAAAATTACTGATGCGCCTGCCAGTATCTCTGTGATCGACAAAGAAGAACTGGCCAAGCGTCCCTATATGACACTGCTGGATGCCGTGCGCGACCTGGAAGGTGTGGACATCGGCGAAACCCGTGACAAAACCGGTCAGGGCACTATCTCCATGCGTGGTATGGGTGCGGATTATACCCTCATCCTGGTCAACGGCCGCCGCGTAAGTAACCACGGTGACATCTACCCCAACTCTTTTCAGGGCAACCAGTTCAACCATATTCCGCCGCTGGATGCGATCGAGCGTATCGAAGTGATCCGCGGCCCGGCCGCCACCCTCTATGGTGCCGATGCGCTGGGTGGTGTGATCAACATCATCACCCGCAGAAACGCCGACAAATGGAGCGGTTCAGTCACTGTGAGCCGTACCGTCCAGGAGGAGAGTGTATGGGGTGATGACACCACCGTTGATTTGTTTGTAACAGGTCCGCTGATCGCCAATGTGCTGACCGCCAGCCTGCGTGGCAGCTGGTATAACCGCGATGAGTCCAATCCGACATATTCTTCTGTCACAGACCCGGCGGGTGGTGTGCACAACCGTTCACTGACGTTTGGTGGTGGCGGTAAGACCGTTGACAACACCAATATTGCCGCGGGCTTCAACCTGGTGTGGACGCCCACCAAAGAGCAGACCATCTCTCTCGATTACGATACGTCGCATCAGGAATACGACAACAAAATCAAGATCAACGATGCTGGCAATGAGGAATACCCGGTAGGTACCGTGGATACCCTGGCAGCCATCTGGTCTGCGGGAAACTACTGTAGTGGTGCTACCGGCAGCAACGCGGCAGCCTGTACAGGCAATGGCGGTACCTGGAGCCGTCGTTCCAATCCTCGCGCGGGTTATGCGCCGGAGCAGGAATTCACCCGTGATGCCTGGTCGCTCACCCACGAGGGTAATTGGAACTTTGGTAAAAGCTTTATCTCCCTCGCTCACGTAGCCACCAACAATGATGGCCGGACCATGCCATTCACCGTGGCAGAGCGTAGACATCTGCTGGAAATGATCGATGCCACGGGTGCCTATGCCGGCATGAGCCTGAGTGAGCGTCAGGCGCTCGCCGAATCCACTTTCCTGCCGCGTCCGAAGCGCACCCTGGAAAGCGCCCAGACGACTCTGGATGCCCGTCTGGATTTGCCCTATGAACTGGCTGGCCAGCATATGGCGATCATCGGTGCCCAGGTTATCCGCGGTGAGCTGACAGATGGCGTATTTGGCATGGAAGAAGGCCAGACTGGCGGTGTGCAGGATCACAACCTGTGGGCGCTCTTCGTTGAAGATACCTGGTATGTGACCGAACCCCTGGCGATCACGGCAGGTGTCCGTCACGATGACCACGATACCTTTGGCAGCCACCTCAGCCCGCGTTTGTATGGTGTTTACACACTGAATGACCAGTGGACATTCAAAGGTGGTGTCACCACTGGTTACAAAGCTCCCAAAACCACGCAACTTTATGACGGCATCGTCGGCTTCGGTGGCCAGGGTGTGAGCCCCTCATACGGCAACCCCAACCTGAAACCCGAAACCAGTGTCAGCACCGAAGTGGCTGCGTATTGGCAGCACCCGGTTCAGCGTCACAACTTCAACATCACGGCGTTCGAGAACAAGTTTGAAGACAAGATCCAAAGTGGCCAGCCTTGTGGCGGCCCCAATGAGCAACCTTGTCACTCGTCTGGTGAGTTTGGTGACCTGGGTTATGCCGATGGTTCCACCCGCACTGGTAATATCGACGAAGCGGTTGTGAAGGGTGTCGAAGTCGCTGGCCGTTATCAGATTCTCGACAACCTGGGCTTCCGCGCGAACTACACCTATACCGACAGCGAGCAGACCAGCGGTACTCAAAAGGGCCAACCCTTGACCAATACCGCCAAGCACATGGCCAACGCCACTCTGGAATGGCAACCGCTGAACAAGTTGAGCGTGTTCCTGACCGCCGAGCTTCGCCAGGACCGCTACCGCAGCTGGAACGATGGCAATCCTCTCTACTGGAAGGATTACGAGATATTCCACCTGGGCGCCAGTTACCAATTGTTTGACAACGTGACGCTCAATGCGCGTATCAACAATCTGCTGGATGAAGATTTCACCACCTACGATCCGGTATTCACCCTGGGCTGTACCACTGCCGGCAGCAACTGCGTGATACCACCGGGTGAAACGGAAGGTTACAGCCTGTCTGCCACCGACCACTACAACAACAAGGACAAGGCCCGTAACTTCTGGGTCAGTGTAAACGTTCGATTCTAAGGCAAGCCCCGCTCCATGGAGGGAGCCCCCTGATTTTTTTGGCCTGGATACTTGGGTTCCGGGCCTTTACCATATCGGCCTTTTGACGCTGGGCAGTCTCGGCACCCATGGTGCCCATGGTGATTGATAGATGAGTTTTGCTGATTGTCTTGCGGTTCCCAGAGGTTGATGGTCATGTTTGCGCGTATGAAATTCAGGCTTTTGTGGTTGGGCAGTGTTCGCCAGTGGCACTGGATCAGTTCAGCGATCTGCCTCATCGGCATGCTGCTGTTTTCCGTTACCGGCATTACCCTCAACCATGCAGCCCAGATTCGGGTGGAGCCCGAGATCACGACGATTGAAACACCCCTGCCGGACGAGATATTGCAGTTGCTCTCGGGTGCGGGAGATATCGACAAAGCGCCCTTGCCCGAGCCGGTCGGAAAATGGCTGCGCAGCACGCAGGGTATTCCGGTGTTTGGCCAGGAAGCCGAATGGAGCGAGGATGAAATCTATATTTCACTCCCGCGCCCGGGCGGCGATGCCTGGATGACGATCGATCTGGTATCCGGCGACCTGTTCTACGAAAAAACCGATCGCGGTTGGGTGTCCTACTTCAACGATCTTCACAAGGGCCGTAACACCGGCATTGTCTGGTTCTGGTTCATCGATGTGTTTGCCGTGGCCTGCATCATATTCTGTATTACCGGGCTGATTCTGCTGCAACGGCACGCCGGCAACCGCCCCACGACCTGGCCCATGGTTGGATTGGGGCTGGTGATACCGCTGATACTGATTGTTTTGTTTATACATTGAGGAAAAGAGATGTCATTGCGTCGCATGTTGTTGAGCTTGTCCGCCGCTCTGTTCGCCAGCCCCTGGGCAATGGCGGCTGAGGTACAGATTTCTGTCGAGATTCCGCGCCTGAATGTGGCGGAGTACCATCGTCCTTATGTCGCCATCTGGATCGAAAACCACGACCGTTCCTCCATTACCAATCTCGCGGTCTGGTACGACGTCAAGATGCGCAACAACGAAGGCGAAAAATGGCTGAAGGACATGGTGCAGTGGTGGCGCCGCACGGGCCGTTCACTGACCTTTCCGGTTGATGGCGTGAGCGGTGCAACCCGCGCGCCCGGCAAGCATCAGGTCAGCTTCCAGAGCGGTGCCGCGCCCCTGGGCGATTTGCCTGCCGGCGAGTACAAGCTGATCGTAGAAGCCGCCCGTGAAGTGGGTGGCCGCGAACTGGTGCAGATACCCTTTACCTGGCCGCCCAAAGCATCTGAAACCTTGCCAGCGCAGGGCAGCAGTGAGCTGGGTGAAGTCGTTCTGACCCTGAATCCATAAACTTTTCATAAACAGGAATAGAAGGTGATAACCATGAAAATGAAATTGATGTTCGTTGCAGCCTTGCTGGCTGCCTCTCTGTCTGCCCAGGCGCACCGCGCGTGGATTCTGCCAGCGGCGACTGTGCTCTCCAGTGATGATCCCTGGGTGACCTTTGATGCGGCTGTATCCAATGATATTTTCCACACCGATTATCGTGCGATGGGTATCGATGCCTTGCGTGTTACCGGTCCGGATGGCGGCGCGGTTGAGATACAAAACGCGCATTCTGGCAAATACCGCACCACCTTTGACCTGAATCTCAAGCAGCGCGGTACTTACAAAGTGTTTACCGCCAGTAGTGGCTTGTCCGCCCGTTGGGAAACCGATGAAGGCGAACGCCGTTTCTGGCCACAGCGCGGCGCGGCGCCCAAGCCCGGTGATTTTGAAAAAGAAGTCCCCAAAAAAGCCAAGAATCTGGAAGTCAGCCAGACTTCCCGGCGTATGGAAACCTTTGTCACCGCTGGTGAGCCTTCCACAGAAGTGCTGAAGCCAACTAACGAAGGTCTGGAACTGGCACCCGTTACTCACCCCAATGATCTGTTTGCCGGTGAAAAAGCCACCTTCAAATTCCTGATCGATGGCAAGCCTGCTGCAGGCGCTAAAGTGGAAATCATCCCTGGCGGCATGCGCTACCGTAATGCCCAGGATTCCATTATTGTTGAAACGGATAAAGACGGTGCATTTTCGGTGACCTGGCCGCAAGCCGGTTTGTACTGGCTGAGTGCCTCCTACCGTGATGACAAGGCCAAAAAACCGGCCACAACCCGCAGTGGCAGCTACGTTGCTACCTTCGAAGTACTGCCCGAGTAATGAAATCCCGCTGAAAAATCCCTTTCCATAAAGGTTTTTCAGCGGGAGCTTGCTACGCATCCCTGGCAACGAAGCCGAGCCAGGTGTCAGGGGTGTGTTTGCTGGTAAGGGATGCCTTCCTTTTTTATCTCTGCCTGGAATCTTGTGTGTGCGTATCCTGATCGCCAGTGCCATTCTGCTGACGTATATCCTCTTCTGTTACGGGTGTTGGTGGCATTATCGCCGCCGCCATCAGCCTGCACGTCGCCCTGACAATATTGCTGTCGAATCTGCCTGGTTGATCGCCTACGCCAGTCAGACGGGAACGGCCGAACTCATTGCGCAGCAGACGGCGCAGCAATTCGAGCAGGCGGGCATGAGTGTGATCCTGTCTCCCCTGAATCAGGTCGATGTGGCGACATTGAACAATCTCGCGGGTGCACTGTTCATCGTCAGCACCTATGGTGAAGGTGAACCGCCGGACAACGGCAACCGCTTCCTGCATCGCCTGCCGGATACCGATCTCACCCATTTGCGCTACGCGATGCTGGCATTGGGTGACAGCGACTATGTGCATTTTTGTGGTTTCGGGCATGCGCTGCATCGCCATCTGCATCAATGCGGCGCCCATGCGCTGTTCGATCCGGTGGAAGTCAACCGCCGTGATGAAAGCGCGCTGCGCCACTGGCAATACTATCTGGGACAGCTGAGCGGCCATTCGCATTTTGCGGATTGGAGTCAGCCCCAATATGAATCCTGGCGGCTGCAAGAGCGCCGCTGCATCAATCCTGGCAGCCCCGGTGCGCCGGCTTTTTTCCTGCAACTGACATCGCTTGCCGGTGTGGTCGACGACAACACCTGGACGGCGGGTGATATCGCTGAAATCGGCCCCTGCAACAGCGATGAGCGTGTTGCGCGGTTTTTGCAGGCGTTGGGTAGTGATGGTGATATGGCAGTGGCATTGGCGGATGGATCGCTGCCCCTGTTCCAGCGTTTGAAGCGCAAGGATTTACCGCAGCAGCAAGCCGATATCCTGGCATTGACGGCCCTGGACGATGCGGCGTTACTGGATACCTTGCCCGATCTGCCGCACCGGGAATATTCCATAGCCTCCACACCGCACCAGGGTACCCTGGATTTGCTGGTGCGGCAGGTCTCCTGTCCTGTCAATGGCTTTGGCCTGGGATCGGGCTGGTTGACGCAACACGCGGTCCCGGGTGGTGATATACAACTGCGCATTCGCAGCAACAGCCATTTCCATCCACCGGCAGCATCGGCACCCTTGATCCTGATTGGCAACGGCACCGGCATTGCGGGGCTGCGCGCGCATTTGCTGGCACGTATGCAGCAGGGCGCTACACGCAACTGGCTGCTGTTTGGTGAGCGCAGCGCCGCGACGGATTTCTTTTTTGGCGATGAGCTGACAGCCTGGCGCGATACCGGTGTGTTGCAGCGCCTGGATCTTGTTTTCTCGCGTGATCGCCAGAACCCCGATACACCGCGTTATGTCCAGGACCTGCTGCCCCCGCTGGCTGATATTCTGCGTGCCTGGATAGAAGAGGGAGCAGCCATTTATGTCTGCGGCAGCCTGCAAGGCATGGCGCAGGGTGTGGATACCGCTCTGGAACAGATCCTGGGGCGTGATCGGCTCGAGGAATTGCAAGAAGGGCATCGCTATTGCCGGGATGTCTACTAAAACTTTTGAACAACAGGTCAATCATGTCAAAAAAATTAAGGATAATGGGTGCGTTGGGGCTGGCGATTTGCGCCGGATGGCTTGTCGTGATGGTATGGCCACCAGCGGAAAATGATTCACCGGGATCCGGGCAGAATCCGGATGAACCGGCCAAGGTCCAGGACAGTCTGCCTGCCATACCGCCAACCACTGCACAAGCCACAAGCGTGTCCGGTGGCGCTGGCGTTGCCAGTGATGTTTACCGTGGCATTCAGCAAGAGGCTGGTCGCACGGCTATCATGCGTTCATCAGCCGACATTGCCTATGAAATTTTTGATGCGGAAGCGGTCGATCCTGATTGGGCCGATGCTTACGAAAAAGCCATCTATACCGCCTTTGCCGAGGATGAGCTCCTGTCTGCGGAAACCATCGCGGGGGTTGAATGCAAGTCCGAACGCTGCCTCATCCAGGTCTATTCCGGTGATGGCGACACGCAGCGCCGGGTGACGCAGGCGCTGAGGGAAATTATGAAACGTGGTGATCACGGATTGAAAGCAGCTTCCATGGTCGCCAGTCAAAACAGTGGTGAACAGGCTGTCACCATCTTCCTGGGCAGGTATCCCACGGTAAACCTGATGGGACCTCCTCGCTCGCAGAATCCCGCATCTGTCCGCCCCACGTCTCGCCCATAATCTGCACCTGGGGTCCTGGATTCGAAATCAATTGTTGACTGTTTTTGCGGTCGTATGCTAACTTCGGGTCAGTTTTGCTTGGCCCAGGTACCAGATAGGGTAGTAGGTAGTCGTCATTGGCCGTGTTTTTCCGCGTTAATCCTCCATTCTTTACTATGGCATTTGGGAATATCAGGAAGATTAATAAAAGTCTAAAAATAATACTTAGGGATGTTACTTCGTGTTTACTTTTATCCATAAAAGTCTTTTCAGCGTATATCTGCTTCTCGTTCTGACTCTTTGTTTTCCTGCGCACGCCCAGACCGCCTTGCGGGTGGAGGCCGAGGATTATGTGAGCATGAGCGGGGTCTTCACGGAAGAAACCGAGGATGCGGGCGGTGGTGAAAACGTCGGTTGGATCGACGATGGGGACTGGATGGTTTATGCCATCGATCTACCCCAGGAGGGACTTTACCAGGTCAGGTACCGGGTTGCCTCCGCATCGGAAGGTGGACATTTCCAATTGGAAAATCCGGTGGATGAAGCGATTTATCACACCGTTGAATTTACGCCGACCTGGGGATGGCAGACGTGGGCCACGGTTACACAGCAAGCCAGCCTCCAGGCGGGACCGCAGCAAATCCGCATAAAATCCTTGAGCGACGGCTGGAATATCAACTGGATCGAATTCCAGCTGGTGTCCGGCAGTAGCTCGTCCGGTTCAGCTTCGTCAAGCAGCACATCGAGCTCCAGTTCATCCACTGTCTCCTCCAGTAGCGGCGCGCCATTCAGTCTCCTGATTCAGGCTGAAGATTACGTGGGCATGCATGGCGTATTTACCGAGGAGACGGAGGACGAAGGCGGTGGCCTGAATGTCGGTTGGATAGATGCCGATGATTGGATGGTTTATTCAGTAAACCTGCCCGAAACTGCCACCTACCTGATCAGTTACAGAGTGGCATCCTCGGAGGATGGTGGGCATTTCCTGCTGGAAAATCCGTCAGCCCAAACCCCCTATGACAGTATCGAATTCGCGGCGACAGGTGATTGGCAGATATGGACAACTATCCAACGCCAGGTCAACCTGCCTGCCGGCAACCAGCAGCTCAGGATAAGGTCGCAAAGCGATGGCTGGAATTTCAACTGGTTTGCGATACAGCTGATCACATCTGGCTCGAGCAGTAGTGACGATAATTCGTCTTCGAGTAGCCTGTCCTCCAGTTCCAGTTCCAGTTCCAGTTCCAGTTCCAGTTCCAGTTCCAGTTCCAGCTCCAGCTCCAGCTCCAGCTCCAGCTCCAGCTCCAGCTCCAGTCATGAAAATGTATTCAGTATGTTAATCCAGGCTGAAGACTACGTCAGCATGGAAGGTGTCGATACCGAAGAAGCATACGATACTGGTGGCGGCCTTAACGTGGGATGGATCGATAGCGGCGATTGGATGATGTACGCCGTGAACCTGCCAGAGACAGGTCTTTATCGCATCGGATACCGTGTAGCATCCCTGTTGAACGGCGGGGATTTCCTGCTGGAAGATGGAATAAGCCAAACCATTTATGATCGTATCGAATTCGAGGCGACAGGCGGTTGGCAGGAGTGGTATACGCTCGAACGGGAGGTCAATCTTCTCGCGGGCAATCATCAACTGAGAATCAGATCGCAAAACGATGGTTGGAACCTGAACTGGTTTGAAATCCAGTTATTGGAAATAAACTCCAGCAGTTCCACAAGTAGCTCGACATCTTCAGAAGACACGATATCCTCGTCCAGCTCGTCCAGCTCGTCCAGCTCGTCCAGCTCGTCCAGCTCGTCCAGCTCGTCCAGC
>CAYWCW010000024.1:0-8503 GCA_964456865.1 uncultured Cellvibrionaceae bacterium | reverse complement strand
TCGTCCAGTTCATCAAGTTCCTCCAGCCCTGGCTATCAAGGTCTCAACGCCAAAGCAAACCATCGCTCAGTGGATTTGACGTGGAACGGTATTGACGCTGATACCTACAACATCTATGTATTGGATAGTCCTGACTGTACGCATGCCAGTTATGCCGATTGTTCCAGCATGGAACCCATAGATGGTGTTGTGTTGCCATACAGGGTGGAAGGCCTGGAAAATGGAAGAAACTATTGGTTTGTTGTTGAAGCGGAAATAGAAGGAAATTCGATTTTCTCTTCTATCCTAGGGGCCAGGCCCGATCTTCTCGTTGTCAGTAACACGCCGCTTTATCCCGCGTATTCTTTAGTGAGCGCTTCCGCAGTAGGTGAGGATGGGATTACTTATATCGGGGGCAATTTTAACAAGGTGGCCGTGCGAACGGGGAATGGGGCTCCCGTCTCTACCTATACAGGCCTTGCTGGCGCTTTTCCAATGGTTAACGGACAAGTCAATAAGGCCATTGGAGATGGCAATGGTGGCTGGTATATCGGTGGAAGATTTACCCAGGTAGGTAATGAACCAAGGTCAGCTTTGGCGCATATAAAAGCGGATGGATCTGTCGGTGATTTGAGTGTGGAACTTGGGGGATCTTCATACATTAATTCCATTGCCATTCATGGAGATATAATTTATTTCACCGGAAGCTTTTCGTCGGTCAATGGCAATCGCCGTGCTGGCTTGGCAGCGATTGATATGGACGGAAACCTTACCGATTGGGATCCAAATTATGGAAACTATGCTTCCAATACAATTTATTCCGATATAAAAATAAAAAATGATACTGTTTATATCGGTGGTTTGTTTAACAGTATTGGATTGCATTCACGCAATAACCTCGTAGCTGTTGACCTTGATGGTGCTGTCACGCCATGGAATCCAGATGCGGATGGTCAGGTCAATGTGATCGCCTTCGTGGATGATTTCATCTATGTGGGAGGACGTTTTCAATCTATTGGAGGATTTCCCCGATCCTATGTAGCGGCAATAGGTATTGACGGTCAGGTCAACGATTGGAGCCCGCAGCTTCAAGCATACAGTTGGCCCTGGCCTCAGGAAGTAACTGCGATTGGCGTAAGTGATGACACCATCTACATTGCGGGAAGCCTGTATTCGGTTAATGGCATGGCAAGAGACAGATTTGCTGCTTTTGATAAGCGCGGACTACTCACCGATTGGAATCCACCAGCGGTTATTGGATATGATCCCGCAAATCCTGGACAGAATATTGGTTATTCTTATATATCTGATCTTCAAGTCAAAGATGACACTATTTATGTAAGTGGAAAATTCATCAGGGTCGGAGATTTTGATCGACGAAATACGGTGGCTATTGGTACCGATGGCTCGATCAGAAGCTGGCAGCCTGATCCGGATGAGCCTGTCGAGACCCTCGCCATTACCGGAGACATGATTTACCTTGGCGGAGGTTTTACGTCGATAGGTGGTGAAACCCGCAAAGGTTTGGCGGCAATCAATGCAGATGGAACCTTGGGTGACTGGAGTCCATCCACTGAAGATTGGAGTCCGATATCCACTATTGTGGTATCCGGTGAAACGATCTATATCGGGGGAAGGTTTCAATCCGTTTCCGGTCAAGAGCGAATCCACGTCGCCGCCATAGGAACTGATGGGATATTGAAGGACTGGAATATAAATATCTCTCCAACACATCTCGACTCTATTTCATCGATGGCCATCCATGACGAAACGGTCTATATCGCTGGTGCTTTTATCAGTGTCGAGGGAGAACAGCGCAGGAATCTGGCTGCCATAGGATTCGATGGGACACTCAAGGACTGGTATCCCGAGGTCAACGGGTGGGTAACGAAGCTTGCAGTAGATGACCAGGGGTTCATATACCTTGCGGGAAACTTTACCCGTGTTGATGGTGTTGACAGGAGCCGGTTGGCAAAAGTCGCTCCGGATGGTTCGCTTACGGAATGGAACCCCAATGCTAATGATAGCGTGCATGCTTTACATATAAAGGGTGATGAAGTCTATGTGGCAGGGATTTTTTCAACAATAGGGGGTATTGGAAGAGAGATGATCGCGGCTATTGATCGCGACAGTGGACTGGTTACGGGGTGGAACCACGGTTTTACGGCAATAAGAAATTGCACACATTGTGATATTAGAATAAATGACATTTATGCTGATGAAGAAGCTGTATTTTTTGTAGGAAATTTCAATTTTTATTCAGGCCCAAGGAATGCTAGAAAGTTTGTCGCTATTGATTATGATGGCGAAATGTGGATTCCCTACGAAGATCTGAATACGAAGGCGACCGAGCTTATCAGTTTATCTATTGCCGGTGATACAGTGTATGTAGGGACGAGATTCTCATCCAGCAATGATGCGAATGGGCCCTATAGAGGGTTGATGACGCTCAACTATGCCGATCTGTTCAAAAACCGTCCTGTTCCTTCGCCTATGGAGTTGTCAATAAATGTCGCTGGTTCCGGGGCAGGGAATGTCACGGTAGAGTATCCTGATATTTTCTGTGAGGATTCATGCCATGCTTCATTTCCTCCTGTTGATTCATTGACTATCCGGGCGACGCCTGCCGAAGGGTCGTTGTTCCTGCATTGGACAGGCGCCTGCTCTGGTTCAGCCGTTAGCTGCACAATATCGTCACCATCGCTGGAAATTACAGTGGGTGCGGTCTTCCTTGAAGACAGATATCAACTGCGCGGCGATAACAGGGGAATCGTCTTTGACAAGTTCACCAACCTGGAATGGCAGAGATGCCCGATAGGGCAGGAGTGGAATGGATTTTCATGCCTGGGTTCTGCTTCTCAGTATGGCACGGCGCCTTTTATGCCGATATCGCCTGAAGGGTGGCGTTTGCCGACGATTGAAGAATTGAAGTCTCTGGTATTTTGCAGCTCCGGTACACCTCAGTATTGGTACGGCATTATGCCGACAGTGACGATCAATCCTGTCTATCTCTGCTCCGGTGGCTATACCTCGCCGACCATTTTTCCCTACGCCTTCCCAATGAGCAACCTTACCAGTTTGTTCTTTGTCTCTGGTACACCGGCGCCGTCGCAGTACCGGGGATACGCCTGGGTGGTCAACTTCTCCACCGGGGAGGCGCGCTTGAGGCTGCCATATGTGGATAGCAATATATTTCTCGTGCGCGACTCAAGCCCTGCTGTACAAGCCATCATCAATCCCTCATCACTGGTGGCGCTGGTAGGCGGTAGTCTGACCCTGGATGCGAGCCAAAGCACCAGCGATGATGGGGAGATAGTTGCCTATCGCTGGACCTTATTGCCTGGCAACGAATTACTGGGTGAAGATTCCCTGTTGACGCTGCATGATCTGCCGGCCGGTACCCACAGGTATCAGCTTGACGTGGAAGACAGCCTCGGCCAGACCGCGACGAGTGAAGTGGCGATACAGGTCGGGTTTCCGCCCGTTGCGATGGCTCCCGCCACTATCCAGGCATATCCCGGTGCCGATGTGCTGATCGATGGCCGGTCGAGCACTATCGAGCAGGGCTCGCTCAGTTACCAGTGGTTCCTCGATGGCGTGTTGATTTCCGAAGCCGCCTGGTTTGAATTCAATCTGCTGGAACCGGGCAGTTATGTGCTGGAATTGATCGTGACATCCGATCTGGGTTTCACGGACAGCCGCACCATCGAGTTTGATATCCTCACCGACATCGCGCACCTGGATGTGTGTCCCGCACCGATCATTACCAGCGACCTGGATTACGATGCCCGTTATCCGGATGCCGACATCACCTGGCATGGGGGGCGCGCCGAAAGCGTTGCTGATATTCAGCGCGCCTTCAATCATGCGCGCCTGCGCGATCCATCTGTGCATCGCTATCTGATCATGCCCGATCAGACGACCTGGGATGCGATGACGCTCGCTGAAAAAGGGCTTTACCTGATCAATGCCGAGCGCACCGCCCGTGGCATCAAGCCCTATGCCGGCTTTGACGAAGCCATGAATCAGGTCGCGCAAAGCTATGCCGATTATATTCACAGCCGCAACCAGGTCATTGGCCACTATAACGATGGCCAGACGCCCATGCAGCGGATGCGGGCCAATGGCTATATTGACGCTCACGCCGATGCAGCCATTGCCAAGACCGAATCCCTGGCCAGCACATCCGGGACGAACGGGCTCGACGACGGCACCTATGCCTTGGTAAAGGCGATATACAGCTGGCTGTATGCGGACAAGGATTGGTTCGTGAGTTTGGGTCTTGAAACGGGTGAAGCCTGGGGCCATCGCAATCATGTGCTGCAAACGGGTCTGGATGACAACCACGGCAGTCCCCATGCCGAGGGTGTGGCGGGCTTTGGCGTGGCTTTGGGGCCGTACCAGCCGGGCATGACACCGCCAGGATTTGATGGTGCGGTCACCGCGTTCAAAACCATTGACCAGGGGCCGAGTTGGGATGGCGCCCGTATCCAGGATGTGGATGTGAGCCAGGCATTGGGCTGTTTACCCTACACGCTGAATATCGACGAGAATGATCCGCTGGTTCAGGGGCTGCAACGCCTGCTGCTCCAGCCCGGTACCCTGCATCTGGCCACTGGCCAATCTGCGCCGCTCACCGTCGTGGGAATTTATAACAACGGTACCCAGCGTGATCTGACCGCGCTCGCCCACTTCTCCGCCGATGCTTACTCGACTGTATCGATTGTGCAGGGCGATGTGTCGGCGTTGCGGGCGGGACCGGCGACTGTCCATGCCAGGGTGGCGGGTATCGAATCCAACCGCCTCTACATCACTGTCGGCGAACCGGCAGACACCAGCGTGCTGCTGGGTACTCCGGCACAGGCGATACGCCCATACATTGCCGGTAATGCCACCGCCACATCATTTGATCCACTGGTGATGGCGGTATTCACCGGTTTGGTCCGCGATCGCTACGACTTGCCGCTGCCCGGTGTGCGCGTCAGCCTGCTCAATGTGCCGGAATACGGCTCTGTGGAAACCGATAACGACGGGCGCTTCATCATTGCCGGTCCGGCTGGCAGGCAAACGGTCGTGTATGAAAAAGACAATCATCCGGTCGTGCAACGTACCGGCATTGCCGCCAGCCACACATGGTTTTCCATGGAAACCGTAACGTTGCTGCAACGGGATTCGCAAGTATCGTTTATTGACCTGCAAAGCGGTGTGCCCCAGATCCATCAGTCTTCTGTGATAGTCGATGAATTCGGTGCGCGCCGCGCCACGGTTGTCTTCAATGGCATCACCTCGGCGACCATTCGCTCGGTCGATGGCAGC
The DNA here is from genome assembly GCA_964456865.1 of uncultured Cellvibrionaceae bacterium. GTDB lineage: Bacteria > Pseudomonadota > Gammaproteobacteria > Pseudomonadales > Cellvibrionaceae > Cellvibrio. The sequence continues at coordinate 3,208 of CAYWCW010000024.1, read as the reverse complement.
CACAGGCCCGTGGAACAGTTTTATTTCAGTGCGACCGAGTTCGAAACCCCGGCATCCATGCCCGGCATATTGCCACCCGAAACGGCGTTTACCTGGGCATCAGACCTGCATGTCGAAGGAAAACACTACACGGACACCGTTCACTACAACGGCAATGTGGTCATGTTTGTGGATAACTTCCTGAATTTCCCCGTGGGGGAGATTGTACCCATAGGGTATTTCGACCGGCTGGAATCCGTCTGGGTGGCATCGAGCAACGGGGTCGTGGTGCGTTTGCTGGATCAGAATGGTGATGGGCATGTCGATGGGTTGGACTATAACGGCGATGGTATCGCGGATGACCTGAATGGAAACGGCAGCACCCTCGACGAGGTGATCGGTCTCGACGGCTATCAGGCGGGGGACACCCTCTGGTGGGGCAGTTTCAATCACATGTCGGCCTACGATTACAACTGGGGTGCGGCCGATGCTGAACCCCCGAGTTCCATCACAGGTGAGTTGGGGCAGGAGGACGAAAAGAATACCGACCTGGAATGCTCGGGTTCCTTCTTCAAGCCCTATCAACAAAGCTTCCACGAAGATATCCGGATCGCGGGTACCGACGTCACGCTGCATTATTCCAGCCAGCGAACCGCCGGCTATCATCACCGGATACGCATTGCCGTCAGTGGTGACGACGTGCCCGCATCGCTTGAAAACATGATTGCCCGCCTGGAAATCGGCGGCCATGTGTTTGAACAGGCATTCAACCCGGCACCCAATGTTGAAGCGGAATTCATCTGGGACGGCACTCACCCCGATGGCAGCCGGGGAGAGGGACTGGTCAGTGGCCGGATCAGCGTGGGCTTTGAATACCGCACCCTGTATCTCAGTGCCGGCAATGCCGCGACGGAACAACAGCCGCTCGACAGCTTCCCCGTCGCCTGGGCGACCCTGAGCGATGTGGTAACACAAGTGCCCGGCAGGGATACCTTTATCGCCTGGCAGCAGCGTGGCATCACGGTCAAGAACACATTTGACAGCCAGCTGGCCGAAGGCTGGTCCCTGTCGTCGGTGCACGAATTTGATCCCAAGGGTTCGGTGTACCTGGGCAATGGCACACTGGTTGAGGTGGCAACTCCGTCATTGATTCTCAAAACTGGCCAAACCTATAGCCATGTGGATGGCGATGACGGCTACTACCAGACGGGTGGCAAGCACATCGACTACACTATCAGCGACGAAAATATCCTGGTGGACCGTGTTACCGGTCTGGAGTGGCAGAACCTGCGCTTGCCTTTCCGCACCAACGACAGGCAGGAAGCGATGGATTACTGCCGCGACCAGGCAACGCCGCTCAATACGGGTTGGCGGTTGCCCACGCCGAAAGAGATCGGCTACACCATCGACAAATCCGGCGGTGGGGCAGGGCGGATGATCCACAGCCTGACCCAGGCCAGGGGCCTGTGGCACCAGAACATGGTCAACATCAACAACAGCCAGCTTGCCACGCTCTGCGTGCGCGGCACGCCGCTGGATGAGTCCACCATCACCGGGCTGGTGCGCAATCACGCCGAAGACGTGGTGGTCGATAAAGACAACGGCCTGATGTGGCAGGATACGCCGGACAACGACACGCTCACCCTCGATTGGGAATCCAGTATCGAGTACTGCGAAGCGCTCGAACACGCTGGCCACGACGACTGGCGCCTGCCCAATATCAATGAGCTGCTCTACACGCTGCCCAACGACACCTTCGAGTACAAGACGGATTTCCCATCCGGTGTGGTGTGGACCATCAATGCTCCGCAACGCAATCCCTACTGGAGTTCCACCACCAACGTGCAGAGTGATGAACAGGCCTGGGCGATTGAAAGTGCCGCATTCAACAGTGAACGGTTTGCCAAACAGGACCATTATCATGTGCGCTGTGTGAGAAACGACACCTCCCTGTCCAGGATGCCGTTCCGTTTCGACAGCAAAGGGCAGCACCAGTCCACCATTGATTTACTCACGGGGGTGGAGCGCAACCGCTTGCACTACGATGACAATGGCCAACTCACCAGTATCGTGGATCAGTTCGGCAATACCCTGCGCATCGAACGCAACCAGGAAGGCACGCCGCAGCGCATCATTGCGCCCAACGGGCAGGTGACCTGGCTCAACATCGATGCCCAGGGATACCTTACGCAGGTGCTCTATGAGGATGGCAGCCGCTACCATTTCAATTACGGTGACGGCGGCTTGCTGACCGGAAAAACTGATCCGATAGGTACCAGCTACACCCGCCAATACAATGGCATTGGCCGTGTCGAACGCGTTGCCGATCCGCTGGGTGGTTTCTGGCAGATCTTCGATGAGCGCCAGCAGACGGGTACCAACCGTTACGGCTACACCACCGCCGAGGGCAGCCTCCAGCAAAGCATCCGACGCCTGCTGGAAAACAGCGATGTGCAGACCACCCGTACCAGCAAGACCGGTGGACAGCAGGTCACCACCCGCAGCACCGATGGGCTGGTGGAAACCACGCTTGCTTATGGTATGGCCACCCGGATCGACAATGTGCTGGATACGCAAACCCTGCGGCCCATTCCGCAACAGATTCGTGTCACCACGCCCGGCGGCCTCACTAATATCACGCAGTTGACCAAGACCTATGCGGAAAACGGTGCGGATACCTCGCGCTACACGCTCACCACCAACAGCAATGGCAACACCAGCACCACCCAGGTCAATGGCAGAACCGGTATCCACAGCTTCACCTCGGCGGAAGGGCGTACCGGCAGTGTGCACACTGATCCACACACGTTATTGACACGCCGCGTCCAGGTGCCGGGCCTGCACGATACGACTCACGACTACGATGCTCAGGGTCGATTGACACACAGTCACCAAGGCACCCGCACGACCACCTATGCCTATGACAGCCGTGGCAACCTGAGCAACATCACCTACCCGGATGGCCGCGCGCTCCTGTATGAATACGATATCCTCGACCGTGTAACGCGCATCACCTACCCGGATGGCCACAGTACCCGGACACACTACGATGCCAATGGCAATGCCACGAAAGTCATTGTTCCGTCACACGCGGAACACGACATGGCCTACACCGGTGTAAACCTGATCCAGACAGAAACGCGCCCTGTACAGGAAACCACCCAATACAGTTACAACCGCGACCGCCAGCTGACACAAATCAGCCTGCCCTCGGGCGAGGCCATCGACT
>CAYWCW010000023.1:0-62912 GCA_964456865.1 uncultured Cellvibrionaceae bacterium | reverse complement strand
GCAGTAGCAGTAGCAGTAGCAGTAGCAGTAGCAGTAGCAGTAGCAGTAGCAGTAGTGTGGCACCCGTGCCGCCACCGTCAAATGTGATTGTGGTTCCCGGTGATGGGCTGGTGGAGATCAGTTGGGCTTCCGTACCCGGCGCCAGCACCTACCATGTCTATCACGCGACAGAGCCGGGCCTGATTCCCGACAGCTATGCCGCTTCGGCAAATGGCACCTGGGTCCAGAACGCCACCAGTCCACTCACCCTTGCCGGATTGAACAACGGCATCCGCTATTATCTTGTCGTGACAGCCGTGGTCGGCAGCATTGAAAGTGCTGCCAGTGCCGAGGTTTCCGCCGTGCCCTTCCTGCCGGATACCGCTTTTTTCCAGCCCCGCGATTACGCGCGGATATTTTTTTCAGGCCACAGCCTGCTGGATAACCCCATGCCCGACTGGATCGCCGATATCGCCACCAGCCGGGGGGACAGCGTCAACTGGGATCAACAGAATGTCCTGGGTTCGCCCATCAGGGTGCGCACCGCTGGCGACAGCCACGGCCCGCCATGGGACGGTTACGGGCGCGGCAAACGGCGTGGCTGTTGCGGCGCACAATGGACACCGTCCATGACTGTCATCGCGGAGCTGCTCAACCCTGCAACCCTGGCGGCAGGCGAGCGCTATGACACCCTGCTGATTACCGAACGCAACGATCCACTCAACACCGTGATCTGGGAAGATACCATCGGCTATCTGCGCAACTTCCATGACCGGCTGATCGATGGCAACGCCGCAGGCCGCACACTTTTCTATCAGGTATGGCCCGAGATCGACAAAACCAATCCGCAAATCTGGATCAATTATGTGCGCGAGGAAAAAACATTGTGGGAATGTGTCGCCACCAAAGCCAACCAGCTTCTGGCAGCGGACGGCCGCAGCGACAGGATCGGCGTGATTCCCGGCGGCTGGGCGCTGGCGGAATTGGTGGAACGGGCATTGGCCGGACAAATCCCCGGACTGACCGGCACGCAACAGCAGATACTGGACGCCATCTTTTCCGATAACGTGCATCTGGCTCCCGCGGGTATCTACTACCTGTCCGCACTTCATTACGGCGCGGTCTACGCCAAGTCACCCGTGGGCAGCGCCCACCCGGCGAGCATCAGCAGCACCCAGGCCGCTGCGCTGCAACAGCTGGCCTGGCAACGGCTGACCAATTACCACGCGGTGGAGAGTCCCTGGACTCAGGATCTGGCACATTGCCGCAGCCGGGTAGCCACGAATATCTGCCCCGCTTTCTGGCAACTGGTGGGCCGCCTGGACCAGATTCCCGCGTGCGAATTCTGGGTGAACAGCGGCAGCCCTTTCCGCTAGGCCAGGAAGAACTGATAAGCCTCGTTGGCGGTTTCGTCCCGATAGGGATAACCCAGCTCATCGAGAAATTTCTTGACCTCGGGGCGCTCTTTTTTCGGCACCTGCATGCCCACCAGGACCCGACCGGATGCGGAGCCATGGTTGCGGTAATGGAACATGGAGATGTTCCAGCGGCTGCCCGCCTTGGCCAGGAAATTGTAGAGCGCGCCCGGACGCTCGGGAAATTCGAAGCGGTAAACCACCTCGTCCGTCAAACCCGGCGCGTGGCCGCCCACCATATGGCGGATGTGCAGCTTGGCCAGTTCGTTATCGGTCATATCGACGACTTCGTAACCCTGCTGCGTCAATTCCTCGACCAGTTCCTGACGGTCCTGGCCACCACCGCTCACCTGGATGCCGACAAAGATTTTCGCGGCGCGGTTGTCGGCGTAGCGGTAATTGAATTCTGTGATATTGCGCTTGCCCAACGCCTTGCAAAATTCGCGGTAGGCGCCGGGCCGCTCGGGAATGGTCACCGCCAGGATCGCTTCGCGCTGCTCGCCGATCTCGGTGCGCTCGGAAATGTAACGCAGGCGATCGAAGTTGATATTGGCACCGCAGGCAATGGCCACGAAGGTCTGCCCCAGGACCTGCTTCTCGGCCACGTATTTTTTGATGGCCGCCACACTCACCGCGCCCGCGGGCTCGGCAATGGAGCGGGTATCCTCAAAAATATCCTTGATGCCCGCGCAGATTTCATCGTTGCTGACGGTGATGACCTCATCCACGGTCTTGCGCAGCACACGGAAGGTTTCCTCGCCGATCTGCGCCACCGCGATGCCATCGGCAAAGATGCCCACGTGGGGCAGCACCACGCGTTTTTTCTTTTCCAGTGCGGCCTTGAGGCAGGCGGACTCCTCGGATTCCACCGCGATGATCTTGATGTCCGGGCGCACGAATTTCACATAGGCGGCAATACCCGCACAGAGGCCGCCACCGCCCACGGCGACAAAGATCGCATCGATCTTGCCGTGGAACTGCCGCAGTATCTCCATGCCGATGGTGCCCTGCCCGGCGATCACATCCGGGTCGTCGAAGGGGTGCACATAGGTCAGGCCTTTTTCTTCCACGAGCTTTCTGGCATGGGCCGATGCTTCATCGTAGCTGTCGCCATGCAGGACCACCTTGGCGCCGCGCGCGCGCACCGCATCCACCTTGATGGCCGGCGTGGTGCGCGGCATCACGATGGTGGCCTTGATGCCCAGGTGCTGGGAACCCAGGGCCACGCCCTGGGCATGGTTGCCCGCCGAGGCGCAGATGACACCCCGCTCCCGTTCGGCCGGCGACAGTTGCAGCAGCTTGTTGTAGGCGCCGCGCAACTTGAAGGAAAACACCGGTTGCAGGTCCTCGCGCTTGAGCAGCACCCGGTTGCCCGTGCGCTGGGACAAGAGGCGGGCTTCATCGAGCGGCGTTTCGATGGCCAGATCGTAGATGCGGGCGTTGAGTATGGGTTTTATGTAGGATTCGGGCATGGCGGCTTCTGTGGCTGAAACAGTGACAAAAACAGGCCGCAGTGTAACCAATTTGCCCGGTCTGCTGTTGAAAATCCTCGGGACTGGCCGTTTTTCAACAACCAGCTGGGGCTGGCCCGGCGGAATCCGTATAATGCCGCCACTTTCCCTCACCCGAGAGACCCAGCCCATGAACCAGAACCAGCTCAAACAGGCCGTCGCCCGTGCCGCCGTGGACTACATCACCCCCAAGCTCCATGGCGACGACATCCTGGGCGTGGGGACGGGTTCGACCGCCAATTTCTTTATCGATTGCCTGGCGGATATCAAGCATCGCTTCAAAGGAGCCGTAGCCAGCTCAGATGCCTCGGCGACCCGGCTCAAGGCGCTGGGAATCGATGTGTTTGATCTCAACGAGGTGGATGACCTGACGGTCTATGTGGACGGCGCCGACGAGAGCAACGCGCAACTGGAACTGATCAAGGGTGGTGGCGCCGCCCTGACCCGGGAAAAGATCGTCACCGCCAATTCGCGGGAGTTCGTCTGCATCGCCGACGACAGCAAATGGGTGGACGTGCTGGGCGCCTTCCCGCTGCCGGTGGAGGTGATTCCCATGGCGCGTTCCTATGTGGCGCGCGAGCTGGTCAAGCTGGGGGGCACCCCCGTGTACCGCGAGGGTGTCGTCACCGATAACGGCAACGCGATCCTGGATGTGCACAACCTGCAGATACTCAATCCCCGCGAACTCGAAGCCAGGATCAACCAGATTACCGGTGTGGTGACCAACGGGTTGTTTGCCCTGCGGCCGGCGGATGTGCTGCTGCTGGGAACACCGGAAGGTGTGAAGACATTGCGGGCTCGATAAACTCCCGCCACAGTCAGAACGGCTCCGTCACCTGCTCAGGGAGCCGTTTGCGCTGACTGGCTGCCATCAACCGTTATGTTTCGCAGCCAGTTGGCTGGTAATCCATTCAACCAGGGCATCCTGATCCCTCGGCTTCCAGCGGTCCTGTTGCAGCGCCTTGGTCCATTGCAACAGTTGTATCTGATCCTGCCGCGGCCAATCACTGGCACTGGTGCGCAACGCCAGGGTGCCGCGATCGGCGTGGGTGCGCTGTCCGAGCAGGCGGCTGAAGCTGAGCGCGCGGGCCATCACCACCAGGGGAAAATTGGGATGGCGCACCGGGCCGGCGAATTGTTTTTGCCGTGTCAGCGGCAGCCAGCCGAGCCGTTTACCCGGCAGTTTTTTCGAGGCCAGCCAGGCACCGGCCGAACCGAGAACACCACCGGATATCGCACCCAGAAAGAGCGAACTGCCACCCAGCCCCGCATCCACCACCAACCCCGTAGCCATGCCAGCGGCGCCACTGACGATCAACAGCTCTTTTTGCTTGAGTCCCCAGAGATACCAGGTCTCGGTATTCATCAGCTGATCGCGGCCAAGCTCCCAGTCAGCCTCCCGCTCGAGCTGGGCGCGGCTGTAACCCCAGGCTTGGGCCAACTGCGTGAAGAGTGCGGTTTCCGCCGCGTCCAGGCGTTGACGCAACCGGTCTTCAGCCGTGACCAGCCCCGTGGAGTCCAGGAGCGTGACGGCCTCGCGCTGCACCATCTGCTCACACCAGTAATGCGCCAGTGACTGGGCGAGATCGCGCTGGCGCTGGCGGTCGCGGGTTTCCAGCAGGTCGCAGACCTGCCGCAGCGGCTGGCTCCAGCCGGGCTGGAGTTCACCCATGGCGCGGAACAGGGATTGCCGCTCCGCAAGCGTGGCCGCCAAGGGGTTGAATACCCTGACCCACTGGAAAAACTGTCCCAGGCTGCGCTGCCATTCATCCACCGCCGCAAGGTCGCCCATGGGATTGATGACCGCCATACGCGGCTGGCCCGTCCAGCGCAGGATTTCCATCTCAGCCTCATCCGCGGGGGTCACCGTTTGGGAACCGTCCACCACATAGAGAATGCCCGCGCCCGCCATGATGGGGGTGAGCAGCGCTACCTCATCGGGAAACTGGCTGGCATGGCCAGGTTCCTGCAAAAATTCGCGCAATCGCGCCGGGCGCTCGGCTGGTGCAACCGGTTCCCGCTGCAACCAGGCCAGAAGCTGGCGCGCCCGCTGGAAACCGGGTGTGTCGACCAGGCGCAGCAGCAGCCGTCCATTGAGCACGAAATCAAAGGCGTCAGCGCGGGTGGTGGTGCCGGATTCCGGCCCTATGCGCACGCTGTCGTTTTCGGTGAGTGTGGCCACCAGCGATGACTTACCGCGATTGGGATGGCCCACGACACACAAGTGGGGCAAGGCTTCATGACCCATCGGCATCCTCCAGCCAGACGAGTTGCTGCCGGTTGGCAAAGGTTCGCCAACTGGCCAGATGGCGGACGGGATCAGCGCGGTCTTTATCGGCCAGTTCCAGCGCCTGGCGCTCTACACCAGATCGGGCCGCCAACGCCAGGAGGTCGGCCAGCTCCGCCAGTGGCGAGCGGCCCGCATTGACCTGCCACACCAGCCGCCTGGGCGCGGTGGCCAGAAACTGGCGCAGCTGCTGTTCGTCTTTCTGCCAATCCTCCAGCCCCAGGTACAGGCCGGCCTCCGGTGATTGCTGGCGGGATAACTCCCATGCCAGGCGGGGCACCGATTGCCAATGGGCGCGGCTGTCCCGCCGGGTTTCGCCTGCAGGCGGTGCGTCCGGCTGGGCGCCGGGTGCGGAAACGGCCAACCCGGCGCGGGTCAGCCAACGCAGCCAGGTCCAGGCAACGGCAATCAGCAGCACGCGAGGCAGCAGGTTGTACATCAGCAGGCTGGCCAACAGAAAGGGCCACCAGTCACCAGCCAGACGGCGCTCGCCGAGATCGGGCGCGATGCGGACAAACCGGGTGGCCTCGACCAGGGCGGCATCAGGCACCGCCGCCGGCCAGAACCAGGCCCAGGGGCCGGACAGGCTGCTAGTGAGCCGATACACCTGATCCGGCGCCTGGATCAGTGTCGAACTCCAGCCAAATGCCAGATCGGTGAGCAGCAGCAATACCAGGAAGGCGAGCAGCATGCCCGCCCCCAGCAACAGCCACCACACCTGCAATGCCAGGAACATGGACAGGCGTTCAACCCGGCTGGGATACCAGCGCAGGCTGCGCTCGCGCCAGCGAAACAACCAGGGGCGTCCACGCCCCAGGGCCATGAAAATCAGTGACAACAGGGCTCCCAGCAGTGGCAAGCCCGCCCAGAGCCACCAGAGCCAGAACAGGTTGATACGCCCGGCGGGCGCGTAACTGAGGGAGCCCAGGGCCAGCAATATGCCCACCAGGGGAGCGAGCAGCCAAAGCCACCAGGGCAGGCGGCCGTTGAGCCAGGGAGAGAGATCGAACGCAGGGGTCACACAGGTTTTCCGTCAAAATGGCATGAGGGGATATTAGCAGCCTTTGAGTCCAGACGCCGGAGCGAGGCAAGGCCCCTACTCCAGCATCAGGATATTCGCCTCGGGCAAGGCGCACACCTGTTGCAGCAGGCCTCCCCCGGGATGGAAGTCATGGGTCAGCACCAGCCGGCTGCGGCGTGCCAACTGGACAGCCGTCGAGCCGTCCGCCAGTGCCAGGCGGTAGATATCCGACTCCCGGCAAGGGCCTCCCATGACGTAATAAATACCCTCGTCATCTGCCGCCAGCAGCTCGACATTGGCATCCAGGGTTGCCGCCACGACGTCAGCATTGTTCTCGTGCTGGCGCAGCACCCACAGGCCCGGCTTGCTGCGGTACTGGAAATAGATATCGCCCTTGTGACCCAGGGCGCCGCCCAGCGCGCCAAAGGTCAGCTGTTTTTGTTCCAGGTTCTGTGTCTGGATGCTCCAGAGATTGCTTGCCTCGCCATTGGCTTTCAACACATGCAGCAGTTGCCGGTCGGCATCGAAGGCCAGGGGTTCGATCGAGGCGGACTCCAGGCCCAAACTCGTCTCCGCACCCGAGGCCAGCTCATGGAAAAGTATCCGCCGGCCGGTTTTGTAGACCAGCCATTCACCATCGCCCGACCACACCATCCGGCTGACCGGCTGCGCCAGGGGCTGCCGGCTCAAGCGGCGCTTGCCACTGCCGTCCCGCAACCAGAGATGGCGCTGGTTGTCATTCACCTCGGTGAAGGCAATCGTAGTGCCCGCAGGCGTGAAGGCGGCAATTTCGGTCAGGTCGCTCTGGTCGGTCAACCGCTGTTCTTCCTGGCCAGGCCGCTGCCAATGGATACGGGTCTGGCGCTTTTCCTCGGTGTAATAGATGGCCTGTCCGTCGGGGCGGAAGCGCGGCTTGGATATCTGGCGATCCAGGCGCCCGCCGAGATGGATTTCCCGCATCTGGCCATCGACATAAAGGGCGAAGAGTTTTTGCGGTTCTACGGCATGGACAAGCACCCCGCTGCCATCGGGAATCCAGCTGATATCCAGGCCGGGATAATCGAACTGCCAGCTGGCCTGGCTCGCCTGGGCCTCATCCAGCAAATCGACCTTGATGAGATGGCGATGCGGGCTCACCAACGCCGTTCGCTGCTGACGGATGCTGCTCGCCAGGGGGTTATGCTGGGAGCGGGGAGATTCCACCAGAGATAGCTGCTGTGACACCAGGTTGTAGCGGTACCGCTCACGGCCCGATCCCGGCCCTTGGGCGGCAACAAACTCCAGGGTGCCCTCATCCCACCAGGTAACGCTGTGGATACGCCCCTGCCATTGGCTGAGCAGGTGTTTTTCCAACAGCCGGTGATTGTCCAGGTCGAGCGAAAACACATGGAAGGTATACAGGTAATTGGCGCGCTCGTGGAAGCCCGGCGTCGGCGGCAAGCCTTCCTGGCGCCAGAGCTCAATCGCCACCAGGTGGCGCCCCTCGGGGGACCAGGCCAGGGATACCCAGGTGCCCTCGCTGCTGGCGATCTTCCAATCCTCGCCCCGTGGATTGCGGACCATGATCTGACTGTCGATCTGCCACCGATCCCGCGCCGTCAGCTCTTCGCGGATGTAGGCCAGGTGACGGTTGTCCGGGTGGGGTTCCACATCCCGGTGATGGCCCGTACCCTGGGTGTATTCGCTCGAGGTGCGGAAGGCCACCTTGTGGCTCCTGTCGATATCGACAGACACCTCTGGCGTGGTACGCGCAAGCAGAAACAACAAACACAGTCCCAGACCAGCGGCGGTCAGCCCGGCCACCAGCGGTATCCTGATCCGCCGGGTGGGGGGCCGGGCCGATGCCGGCGGGCCGGCATCCACCTGTGTGTCGGCTGTCAAAAATACCGGCACAGGAATCAACTGATAGCCGCGCTTGGAGTAATGCGTGATCAACTCACGCTCCCCCAGCAGCTCGGCAAACGCCTTGCGCAGGGAATTGATGCTCTTCTGGACCGACCCCTGGGTCACAATGCGGCCCTTCCACAGCTGGGCCATGAGCTCTTCACTGCCGACGACACGCTCCTGGTTGAGCGCCAGGTAATGAAGGACAGCCATGACCTTGGGCTGAAGCGTAAGGCTCCGGTCACCAAGGATCAGCAGGTTGCGGGATGGACAGACTTCGAGTTCATCCAGCAGAAAATTCTTGTCGTTATTGGTCGTGGTCACTGCATCTCGTCCTGGGAGGACAGGCTGTCGACCGGGCCTTGCCACCCGATCGTCCGATTCTGTTCCATGCCCGAAAAAATGAAGGATTGCAGGATTCATTGTGCGGGATGGACGCCCTCGCCGACAAGTGCGCCATCTCGGCGAAGATTTTTTATCTGGTTGATTTTTAAAGGGTTTGTGGCGGTAAGCAAAAGGTAAGCAACTGGTGATGCCACCGTCAGCGCTTTTTTTGGCCGCCGATTTATAGTGACCTCACCGGCAGAAGCCAGCGGGCGCTGCCCAAACCAGCCATAATCTGCAATGACCGACGAGGACACTTCCATGAAACGCTACTCACTGATCAGCGGCCTGATGCTCTCCCTGCTCGCCACGGGTGCCACGGCCGATTCATCGACTCCCCAGATCTACCTCAACCAGAACCTCGGGTTCAATGTCGAGGGTTACAAGTATGAGCAGGCGCAGTATCCCTGCAACATCGATGCGGTCCTGGTAGAAAGCCTGCTGAACCAAAGCAGGTCCAGCGGTATCCGTATGGAAGCCGTTTCCACCATCGACAAGATCCGTAACGGCGTCATCCCGGTTTTGGCGATCGATATAGAGCAGCTGGTGCTGGGTGAAAACTTCCAGTTTGGAGCCAAGTCCCACTCCAACCTGCCTCGGGTCCAGGTAACCGCAGCCCTGATCAGGGATCAGGATAATTTTGTGACCGCAAAACACAACTGCGCCATAGCCACGCTCAACGAGTTCACACCATCCAGCAACATATTGGATATGGGGACTGCCGCCACTGTCTGCTCCGCGACCCGCAAATGCCTGCGAGACCTGAGCAAGGACATCGTCCAGTGGGTCGCCCCGCAAATCAAATAACCTTGCCGGCAGGTAATCGCGGGCAATAAAAAAGCCGGGACGATCCCGGCTTTTTTACGTCAGACGATCGACACTCAGGGGCGGCGGCGCAAACGCGCCAGCCCAACCAGGCCAAGCCCCATCATCAACAGCAAGAGGCTGGAGGGCTCCGGAACCTCAACCTGGGGCGGTGTCCAGTTGAACAGGTGGTTGTGTATCTGCCCCTGGCCTGTGTAGGAGAGGGCCGCCAAACCACCTTCGAAATCGTTGTGCATGGTGACATTGGCAAAAGGCGCCAGGACCGAGCCATTCACCCGGATACTGCCAAAGTTGATCTCGGTGGCTTCAAAGAAATTCCACAGGATATTGCTGGCGCCGACATTGCTGGCATTGGCCAGGGCCTGGAAGCCATTGTTCATGTTGACCCCGCCCTGATTGGTAATGCTGGAGCCGGAAACGTTGATGATGACTGTCTGCGCACTGCCCGCATCCAATGACCAGTTGCTGTTTTGCGAAAACAGCGAGGTACCATCGAGATTGAATACCGCGACACTGTCGCCGCCGGAATAGCTCAGGTGCTTGTTGCTGCCGTTGACAAACAGGTCACCATTACCGGCCAGCGATGAAAACCACAGGGTATCGTTATGCAGCTGTCCGGCCAGATCGGCTGCCTTGCCAGACAGGTCCGCGCCACCGGTGACACAGGCGCCACCACCCAGGCCATTACCGTTGCAATTGATATTGCCGAGGTTGTTGGAACCGCCATAGGCGAGATAACCTGCCTGCACGTGAATGCCGCTACCAGTGAGGTTGCCGGCAACCTCCAATGAGGTTTCCGTGGAAGACCTGTCCAGGCGCGAACCGAATTCGGACCAGCCGCCGCCGTTGAAATTACCGCCGATAAAGGTGGAATTATAGACGTGGATACTGTTGGTATTGAGGTCTCCCAACAGGATCAGGCCATAATCGCTCAGCGGCGTGGCGCTGGCGCCCAGGCTGGCGGTACCCAGGAGGATTGCCAGGACGGCCTGTAAACGTTTGAATTGGCGGGTCATAAACTACTGATCCTGATATGAAAACTGAATTAGGGGTATGCTGGCCGGCACTGGTCTGGCGGCATTTCTCCCATACCTGCAAGAATCGATCCACCCAGGACAGCCCCTTGCGCATCAAGTATTTGAGAAAAAAGTGTGACGCATATCACAACAATACGTCAAGAAATTCGACAGATGAACTTTGAATTCCCCGCCATCGGCATCATCCACTCCTGTTTCAAGGAGAAATTTGGTATCCCGCGCCAACCCGGCCTGGCACCACTGGCCCGTGGCCAACTGGAGCTTTTACCCCCCTATAACGATCCCCAGGCGCTGGCAGGCCTGGAAGGCTCCAGCCATATCTGGGTGCAGTTCGTGTTCCACGCCAACCGCCGCGAAACCTGGAAACCCCGGGTCAAGCCGCCGCGCCTGGGGGGCAATAAAACCCTGGGGGTCTTCGCCACCCGCTCACCGGTACGGCCCGCTCCCATTGGACTGTCGGTGGTCAGGCTGGAAGCAATCAGGCAGGAAGGGGAGCGGTTGTTCCTGGAGTTGAGCGGACTGGACCTGCTGGACGGCACGCCGGTGCTGGACATCAAGCCCTATGTTCCTTATGTGGATCGGGTGGACACAGCAACAAACCGGTTCGCCGACACCGCGCCTCCGTTGATGCCGGTGAGCTTCAGTGACCTTGCGCAAACCCGGTTACACGCTCTCGGCAACCCAGAGCTGGCCCCCTTGATTAAGCAAGTATTGCAACAGGATCCTCGTCCGAGCTATCAAAAACCGGATACCCAGCAGAGCTATGGGATGAAGCTGCTAAATGTCGATGTTCACTGGCAATATCGCCAACATGGCAATGCCTGGTGCATACAGGTGCTCAATATCGAAATCATCGCCTGACTGTCTACGCAGCGCAAAACGTGACCCAGGCAGATGAACAACATAAAATTGGCGTCAAACAATGCCTACACTTAGAAATGGCATTTAAAACCTCCTCCAGCCTCCATGTCGACAATAAAATAAATACACGCGCCAATAATGAAAAATATGCGACAAAGTAAGGCCCATATTGCGCAGAAAAAATCATCCGCAAACTGACGTTCACATCTGAATATCGACAACTAATATGAACACAGGCACTACATCACAATATCGATGAATAATATTGACACAGCTTTCAAGCGCTACTTATGATCTCCCACCACAGCAATAACGCCAATTATTTTAAATAGAAATTAAATTTCAAATTTGCAACGCAATTACATTTTAATACAAGTATTTTTTTATTTTTCCCTAAACTAGTAAATCACTGCATTCATCCATTTTTTCAAAAAAGGATAACCGGATGAACAAACTAATAATTCCAGTTATTTTCTTCTCCCTGGGAGCCGCTATTGGTTACCTTGCTTCATCTTCCAACGACTATCCACACAATGACCATCCAAACAATGAAAGTACCAATAATTTTTTTGACATATCAAACAATGAAAATAGAGCTCTGATAAAAG
This sequence comes from uncultured Cellvibrionaceae bacterium, assembly GCA_964456865.1. Taxonomy (GTDB): domain Bacteria; phylum Pseudomonadota; class Gammaproteobacteria; order Pseudomonadales; family Cellvibrionaceae; genus Cellvibrio. The sequence goes on along the minus strand of CAYWCW010000023.1, from coordinate 51,100 downwards.
AGCTGGAAGAGAAAAACATCGCATTACAAATGGAGATTGATATTCTCAAACGGAGTCAAACCACCACATCGACGCTCACTGCAATTGATCGCCAGAATAATCAATCCCTGAAGAACCATGAAACCCAACAAGAGAAATTGACAGAAGCCGGAAATAGCAATCAGGAAAACATCAAGGAGCTTCAACAAGAAATCGCGATGCGCGATGCAAGGCAGTTTACTGACTCTGTTTTGTCCAACATCACCAAAAACAATTATCAGAATTTTTCTCTCAACGTCACCAGCCAATTTCAAAATCAGCCCATAGATACGGAATGGGCGGAAGCTGAAGAATCAAAAATCAATAATATCTTTATTGAGAGAGCTGAGCTATCCACCGTTGCGCTCATCAATACCGAATGCAAGACATCACAATGCAAAGTGTCATTTGCCGCATCCGACACTGAACAATCCAGTGAAATCGCCAGGCAGTTGACGGACATTCTGACCGAGAGCAATGGCTCTAGCTTTTATACATTGGTTCATAACCATGAAAACAGCACTACGGATATATACATATCGAATAGTGCTGATGTTTTTGCGATCGACTGAGGCTTTATTACAGGTCGCAAAAAGTTGGTAAGGACACCAATTGATCTACTGTAGGGAAAAACCTTGCCAGTGGTTGCACCACCCGGCAAAGGTCAATCGGTCATATTAATATAGGAGATAATATGCGTATCTTAAGGGCTTTATTTATTTTTTCTTTGCTTGCTTCTCTATCCTCTCTCGCCAATGCGCAAACCTCGTTGTGCCAGTGGATCAACAACGTCGGTGGCGCCAGTTACCCGGGCGGATGGGTTGCCGTCGACATCTGTCTGACGCCCAGCCCCAATTACCAGGTTTTGGCAGAAAGGAATCGCTACAGTAACGGCAGCTGCTCTATCAACGTGCAATCCGGCTATGTCAATGTGGGCTCCTGCATAAGCCCGATAATCATTGCTGCCAGCCCCCCGCCCCCACCGCCTCCGCCCCCACCAGTCATTACCCTGACCAAGGTGATTAATGACACTCCGACCAATCCAAATTGTTCTATTCGCAGTGTTGCTGGCGGGTTCAACTTTGTGATTTGGGGGATTACATGCCCACCCTACAGCGAGGCATACGTCAAGAAAGAGTACGACTCGTGGAACGTCTGCTCAGTCAGCATCCAAAGCGCTGGCTTCAGTGTAAGCGGTCAATGCAATGACTACACCCTGAGAAAGATCTAGCCCCTTTCCATGTAATCATGGCTTGACAGGTTGGCTGGCATAACATAGTTATGCCAGCCATTTTTATGTTCCAGCGTCAATACCGGAAAAATTTCAGCGATAACCTAGACAATCCCCGAACGACTGCCACCCGCCGCCGGACGCGTTTTTGCCACCGTTGCGCGATAACCGGAGGCGCGATAACAGGCAATGGGATCGATGGCGCCGCCCGCGCGATAGCGGGCCATGGCGAGGATGGGCGAAACATCGGTATTGAAGGCGAGCTTGAGACAGCTGCCTGCCATGATGGCGTCGTTGGCCTGCTGGTATTCCTCCAGGGCCGCGCGGTCCACCAGCGATGCCTTGATATAGGCGCGCTGCACTTCCAATGCCGAAGTCATCAGGCTTTCGATGGGGTCGGTGACATTGTGGGACTGGTCGAGCAGATAACCGGGACCGAAACCCGGCTGCCGCCGGTATTCCGCATCCACCAGTTCATTGAAAATCAAAAATAGCTGGTAAGGGTGAATGGAACCGCTGTCGAGATCGTCATCGCCGTATTTGCTGTCGTTGAAGTGGAAACCGCCCAGCTTGTTGAACTGGATCATGCGCGACACGATCATTTCGATATTGGTGTTGGGTGCGTGATGGCCAAGGTCCACCAGGCATTTGGCTTTGTCACCCAGTGTCTGCGCGGCAAGGATGCTGGTGCCCCAGTCCTGGATCACCGTGGCGTAAAACGCCGGTTCAAATAATTTGTGTTCCATATGCACTTCCCAATCCTCGGGCAAGGCCGCGTAGATCTCGCGCATGCTGTCGAGGTAGCGCTCGAAGGCGCGCTGGAAATGCTGCTGCCCGGGATGATTGGCGCCATCCCCCAGCCACACCGTCAGGCGGTTGGAACCCAGTTGCCTGCCCCACTCGATACAATCCAGGTTATGGCGAATCGCTTGTGCCCGGGTCGCGGCGTCCGTGTGGGTGAGGCTGCCGAATTTGTAACTGTGAACCTGGCCGGGCTGATCCTGAAAGGTATTGGAATTGATCGAATCCCAACCCAGGCCGTAACCTGCCGCCTGTTCGCGCAAGGCCGCGAAATCATCCACCCGATCCCAGGGAAAATGCGGCGAGACGCGCGGTGTACAGCGGCCCAGCTGCTGGATCACGGCGCAGTCCTCGAGTTTTTCAAAAATATTGCGCGGCTCGCCCGACCCGGGAAAGCGCACGAAGCGGGTACCGCCTGTGCCCACGCCCCAGGAGGGCACAGCCACAACAAAAGACTGGGCGCGGGTGGTCAGCGATTCGATATCCAGCCCGCGCCGCGCCAGCTGTTCACCGAGCGCTTCATAGTCGCTGTGCAAGGCTGTGCTCAGGAGGGCATTCTGTTGTTCAATGGCCGATACGGAAATGGGCTCGCGCATGATGCTATCCTGTGTGGTCATGGTTATGTCTGGTTATGGTCATTCGAGTTCGCGGTATTCAAACCAATCGAAATCCGCGTGCAGTCGTGTACCGGCGATATCCTGGCAGGCCATGCCAAGGAAGTTACCGGTGAAACCGCAGGGGACGGCCTGTTCATCCGAGAGGATCGAGGCGTCGTATTCCCAGCCCGCAGCCGTCCAGTGTTCACCGTCCGGCGAATAGAAAAAGCGGATGCGGTCATCCTTGATGGTGAGTTTGAGAAAAACAGTTTCCCAGTCGTCCAGCGGGTATTCTTTTTCTATCAGGTAACTGACACTGCCTTTTTCACAGCGCATCAGGCCCAGGCATTTTTTTGCGTGGGGCACATGCGTCACAAACAAATAGTAAAAGGCATCCGTGTTGTAAAAAGCCACCAGCCCCGCCATCTGTTGAAAGTGTTGCGGTTCGAATTGCAGACAGGTGCTGGCTTCGATATGAAACGCCTGCTGGCGGCGCGCCACCAGCGCCTGCTCGAACAGGGACACAATGCTTTCGCGGCCATAGAGCCGCAGGAAACCCCTGCGCGCTGTCAGGCTGGCAATATCGGCAAAGGCCACGCGCGGCGACTGCCAGACGATATCCGGTTCCGGTTGATCGAAATCATCGCGCGCGGGTTGTTGCGGCCAGGGCGAGGCCGGCAGATCCGGCACCTTCACCTCATCCAGCGGTTCCTGTCCGCCAGACGCGAGACACGGCCAGCCGTCGCGCCATTCAATGGGTTGCAAAGCCGTTTCGCGACCGAGTATCGAGCGGCCATCGCGTGGGCGGCGGCACAGGTGGGCCAGCAACCAGCTGCCATCGGCGTTTTCCACAAAGGAACCGTGGCCGCTGCTTTGCAAACGCAACCTGCCATTGTGGGCGCTGCTGATCAGCGGATTGCCGGGCATGATCTCGTAGGGACCGGTGAGTTTCCTGGCACGCGCGACTGTCGCCGCGTGGGTCAAAAAGGTTCCTCCTTCCGCCGTGAGCAGATAGTAATAGCCATCGCGCTTGTAGAGGTGGGGACCTTCCACCAGCCCGAGTGGCGAGCCGGCAAACATATTGGTGACTGGACCGATCAGCTGTCGCTGCGCTGGATCGTATTCCTGCGACAGGATGCCGCCAAATTGCGGATAACCGGGGCGGTGATCCCACACCATGTTGAGCAGCCACTTGCGGCCGTCGTCATCGTGAAACAGCGAGGGATCAAAACCCGAGCTGTTGAGATAAACGGGTTCCGACCAGGGGCCTTCGACTGATGGTGCAGTCACCAGATAGTTGTGCGCATCCTTGAAGCTGCCGGCCCAGCGCCGGGCATTGGTGTAGATCAGGTAAAACAGGCCATCCGCATAGGTCAGGCAAGGTGCCCAGACGCCACCGGAGTTAGGGCAGCCGCGCATGTCCAATTGCGAATAGTGAGTCAGGGGATGCGCGGCCACACGCCAGTTGATCAGATCCCGCGAGTGGGAAATCTGCACGCCGGGGAACCATTCGAAGGTGGAGGTGGCGATATAGTAGTCATCATCCACCCGCACAATCGAAGGATCGGGATTGAAGCCGGCGAGTACCGGATTGAGGGCGCTGGCCATAAAGACACCTCGGGGTCGTGCGTTATTTTTCAAGAAGCCGCTGAAAAGCCACCCGCGCTGCACCGGCTGACCCGCCGGTTTTTTCAGGGGCTTTCCGGAGACCCTCAGCGGGTGAACGACGGCGCATGACCCGCATCAACGTTGAGAATATTACCCGTGGACTTGGCGGACACGTCCGCCGCAAAAAAATACACGGCCTCGGCAATATCCTCGGGAAACACATTGCGCTTGAGCAGGCTGCGGGCGCGGTAAAAGGCTTCGAGTTCGTCCTCGTCCATTTTATAGGCGGCGGCCCGCTCTTCGCGCCATTTACCCGTCCATATCTTGGAACCGCGCAATACCGCATCCGGGTTGACCACGTTGCAGCGAATACCGAGCGGCGCGCCCTCGAGCGCCACAGCACGGGCCAGCTGAATCTCGGCAGCCTTGGCAGTGCAGTAGGCGGACGCGTTGGTCGAGGCGACCAGGCCATTCTTGCTGGCGATGAAGACCACGGAACCGCCGATGTCCTGGGCCTTCAGCAATTTGAAACCTTCGCGCCCCACGAGAAAATATCCCGTCGCCAGGATATCCATGTTGCGCTGCCAGAGTTCGAGACTCGTTTCATCCAGCGGCGCGGCGCTGGCGATGCCCGCATTGGAGACGAGGATGTCCAGGCCGCCGAATTCGCGCCCGGTGTCGGCAATGGCCACCGCCACGGCATTTTCCTGCGTCACATTGCATACCCGGCCGCGCACCACATCCTTACCGAATTGCTGGCCCAGTTGCGCCACCGCATCCTGCAACGCCTGCTCGTCGATATCGGCGAGCATCACGCAGGCGCCTTCGCGCAACAGCCGTACAGCCGTGGCCTTGCCGATGCCGCCCGCGCCGCCGGTGATGAAGGCGATGCGCCCCGCCAGGCTTTTGGGTTTGGGCATGCGCTGGAGTTTGGCCTCCTCCAATAGCCAGTATTCGATATCGAAGGCTTCCTGCTCGCTCAATCCCACATAGGTATCCACGCCGCTGGCGTCGCGCATCACGTTGATGGCGTTGATATAAAACTCACCCGCGATGCGCGCCGTGGCCTTGTCCCTGGCGAAGGTCACCATGCCCACGCCGGGAATCAGGTAGACCACGGCGTTGGGATCGCGCATGGCGGGACTGTCGGGGTGCTTGCAGCGCTCGTAGTAGGCCGCGTAATCCTGCCGGTAGGCGGCGAGCTGATCATCCAGCTGCCGCGCACAGGCCTGCACTGCTTTATCCAGATCCTGCGCAAGTGGATCGAAGTTCACCACCAGCGGGCGGATCTTGGTACGCAGAAAATGATCGGGACAGGACGTGCCCAATGCAGCCAAGGATTCCAGTTGCGCGGCATTCACAAACTGCAACACCGCCGCGGCATCATCGAAATGCCCGACCTTGTACGCAGGCGCTTCCACATCCCCGGTGCGCGATATCTTGCCGCGAATCAGCGGCATGAGCTTCGCCACCACTCGGGCGCGCTGCGATTGATCCAGCGGTACGGCGTATTTCACACCGCCGAAGGCTTCGGCCGTGTTGTTGGCGGCCAGCCAATCGGCGGCACGTTGAATGATGTCCAGGGTGTTCAGGTAACAAGCCTTCGCGGTATCGCCCCAGGTAAACAGGCCGTGGCCTTCCAGAACGATGCCTTTGAGTCGCGGCTGCGCGCGCGCCAATGCTTCCAGCTGCAAACCGAGATCAAAACCCGGCCGCTGCCAGGGCAGCCAGCCCAGCTCACCCGCAAAGATTTTTTCAGTGAGCGCGCGGCTGTTGCGGGTGCAGGCGATGGCGATCACCGCGTCCGGGTGCATATGGTCCACGTGCGCGTGGGGAATGTAGGCATGCAGAGGTGTGTCGATGCTGGCGGCGCGCGGGTTGAGGTTGAAGGTGCAGTGAGGCAGGTAACCCACCATCTCATCCTCATGGGCCAGACCGCGATAAAGCGCTTTCAGCTGTTGCAATTTATCGAGGTAGAGCGTGGAAAAACCGTCCAGCGCAATCGAGCCCAGGTCGCCGCCGGAACCCTTGACCCAGAGCACATCGGCCGTCTCGCCCGTCAAGGGATCGGGCATGAGAATCTTGGCCGAGGTGTTGCCGCCACCAAAATTGGTAATGCGCAAATCAGCGCCCAGGAGGTTGGAACGGTACCGCAAAAGTTCCGGCTCGCTCATGCGCGCGGCCAGCTGGTCGTCCCAGCGATTGACGAGAGGGGCGGTCATAAACATTACCCGTATGAATAGAGGCCCAAGGTGGGGTGAGTGCAACCCGCCCTGCTTGTAGACCCGGCCACAAGCAGGATATAGTCGCCAGAACCATATGATAACCATAAAGATAACGAAAGGGGGACACCATGTCCGAGATTCAGGAATTCGAGCGCACACCCGTCCAACCCGAGCGCCTCGAGCCGGCGCGCCGCTTCGCGGCCAGCTACGCCGCCGAACACGTGGCCGGAACCGAGTTCGTCATCGGTGCCATGTTTGTCGCCTGGGGGGTGAGCACCAGTGACATCCTCTGGGGCCTGTTGTGGGGCAACCTGCTGGCGGTGCTGACCTGGGGCCTGGTCTGCGCACCCATCGCCACCCAGACGCGCCTCACGCTCTACGCCTACCTGGAAAAAATCGGCGGCCCCGGCATCATCAAACTCTACAGCCTGGTCAACGGCGTACTCTTCTGCATCCTGGCGGGCACCATGATCACGGTGTCGGCCTCGGCGGTGCGCATTCTCTTTGGTATCGAACCCCAGGTGCATTGGTACCCTACCAGCGCCGCCTTCGTGGTGATCGCCCTGGCCGTGGGTGCCATGGTGGTGGCCATCGCGGTCAAAGGCTTCCGCGGTGTCGCGGTGCTGGCGCAAGTGTGCGCGCCCTGGATGATCCTGATGTTCATCGTCGGCGCACTGGCCCTGCTGCCCACCCTGCTGGCCAGCACGCCCGGCGAGGGCGGCAGCCTGTTGGACCGGCTCAGCCTCGCCGCCGATACCTATATCTGGCAAGGCGGAGGGGAACTGACCCTGTGGCATGTGGCCGCCTTTGCCTGGATCTGCAACCTGGCCATGCACGGCGGTCTTTCCGACATGACGCTGCTGCGCTTCGCGCGCAGGTCCCGCTACGGTTTCTTTTCGGCGTATGGGATGTTCATCGGCCACTACCTGGCCTGGGTCTGCGCGGGCGTCATGGGCGCGGGGGCGGCGCTGCTGCTGCAAAGTTCCATCACGCGGCTGGATGCCGGCGAGGTCGCCTTCCAGGCCCTGGGCACCGCTGGCATCATCGCGGTGATCATCGCTGGCTGGACCACGTCCAATCCCACCCTCTACCGCGCCGGCCTCGCGTTCCAGTCGCTCAACCACCGTTGGGACCGCACCACAGTCACTATCCTCGCCGGGGTGGTCACCACCGTCATTGCCTGCTTTCCATTTGTCTTTACCCGGCTGCTGGAATTCGTCGGCATCATGGGGCTGGTACTGTCGCCGGTGGGCGCGGTGATCGTGGCGGAGCACTGGCTCTTTCCACGCCTGGGACTCACCCGCTACTGGGCCAGCTTCAGCGGGCGCAGGGTCAACTGGGCGGCCGTGATCGCCTGGGGCGGTTCGCTGCTGCTGGCGCTGGGGCTCGAGCGCGCCGGGCTGCACCTGTTCTTCCTGCTGATCCCCACCTGGATCGCGGCCACGGTGATCTACCTGGCCCTGGCCTCGCTGCTGGGCGCACGCAGGGACTATGCGGCACAGGCGGCCGAGGAAACCCGCAACGAAACGGCGCGGCAAGAGAGAGAACGCGAATACCTGCAAAACCTGGAACAGGCGCAGGTCACGGCGCCCCGGAGCCTCGATGCCAGGGCATGTCTGCTGGGCGGCCTGTCCCTTGCCGCCCTGCTCGCCTGCCTGGGGCTGGCGGTGGCCGTCTTCCTGGGGGCGCCTCTGGAGATGCTGCGCACCTGGCTGATACTGCCCACCCTGATCTACTTTGTCGCCGCCAGCTTCTGGGCCTTTTCCCGGGACAAGGACGGGGCCTGAGCATGGGTACACTGATCCTTGATGTGGGTAAAACCCACGTCAAGCTTCATCTGCTCGACGCGCACCTGCACCGGGTATTCAGCCAGCAGGCCGACAACCGGGTGGTGTACAAGGCGCCCTATCCCCACTATGACATCGACCGTCTGTGGCAGTGGCTTCTGGCCGCCATGAGCGAGGCCGCGTCCCGGCATCCGGTGTCGGCCATCAGCCTAACCGCCCACGGGGCCGCCGCCGCCCTGATCGACCGGACGCGCGGGGACTCGGGCCTGGTATTGCCCATACTGGACTATGAGTCGGACGCTCCGCGCGAATACGACGCGGCCTATGCGGCGGTCCGGCCCACCTTCGGCCAGACCTTTTCGCCGGACCTGCCCTTCGGACTCAACCTGGGGCGCCAGCTCTTCTGGCAGCAGAACCGCTTCCCGGATGCATTCGGGCAGGCCACGGACATACTGCTCTATCCCCAGTACTGGGTCTGGCGCCTGAGCGGGCAATGCTGCGCGGAGGTGACTTCACTGGGCTGCCACACGGATATGTGGGCGCCCGCGCAACGGGATTATTCATCCCTGGTGGACAGCCAGGGATGGCGCGACAGGCTTCCTGCTCTGGTACCGGCCTGGACCCGGGTGGGCCGGCTCAGGCCCGAGCTCTGCGCGCAAACCGGCATAGGTGAGGGATGCAAGGTCTTTGCGGGGATACACGACAGCAACGCGAGTTTCCTGCGCTACAAACGGCTGTATGGCAACGCGCCCTTCACGGTGATCTCCACCGGCACCTGGTCCATCGTCATGGCCGCCGGGGTTTCCCCGGAGACACTCAAGCCCGACCGGGACCTGCTGGCCAATGTGGATGTCACCGGCGAGCCGGTAGCCTGCTCGCGCGCCATGGGAGGACGGGAATACGCGCAGATCTGCCAGCGGACCGCCACCTCACCCGACGCGGGCGTGACGACGGATGACCTGCAACAGTTGATCGACAGCCGGACCCTCGCCCTGCCGGATTTCAGCGGTGGCAGCGGTCCCTTTCCCGCCCGGCCCCATCCTGGCGGCGCCATCCTGGGCAACCCGGCACCGGGGCTGGGCGCCGCCCTGGCGACCCTCTACGGCGCGCTGATGCTGGATTACCAGATGGACCTGGTACAGGCGCGGGGAGAGGTATTCATCGAAGGTGCTTTTCTCAAAAATCCTGCCCTGTGCGGACTGCTGGCGCAGCTGCGTGGCCCGCAGCGCATCCGGCTGTCATCGGACGCCACGGGCACCCTCCAGGGCTGTGCCCTGTTGACCCGCTGGCAGGCGCGGGACACACCCATCGCCCTCGCCGACTGCCCGGCATCCTCCCTGCGCGGGCTCGACGCCTACCGTAAACAGTGGCGCGACGCCGCGGAATCCTGCCAGGCATCACCAGATTTCTGACATCCAGGCGAGGCCATCACCCTATAATGACCGGTCATTCACAACCTCTGTACCGGAATCGTTCATGAACAAACACTGCACCATCGGTCTTCTCGCCTTGTCCCTGACATTGGCTGCCTGTAATGCCACGCTGCCGCAAATCGCACAAACCGGTGCCGATGTCGCCGGCAGCGCGGGCTACAACAACCAGGCCCAACTGGTGCGCGGCATCAAGGAAGCACTGGAACTGGGCAGCAGCCGCGCGGCCACCAGCCTGTCGGCCACCGGGGGTTATGCCAACAGCGCCCTGTACCGCATCGAGCTGCCCGATGATCTGAAACCCGTTGGCAACACCCTGCGCCAGCTGGGGCTGGGCGCGCAGCTCGACAGGGTGGAGGCGCTGATGAACCAGGGCGCGGAAAAAGCCGCCGCGGAAGCCCAGGCCGTGTTCATCGACGCCGTGCGCAATATGACGGTTACCGACGCCCTGGGCATCGTGCGCGGCCACGAAACCGCCGCGACGGATTATTTCCGCCAGCAGACCGAGAACAGCCTGCGCCAGCGCTATCTGCCGATCATCCAGCAGAACCTGCAACAGATCGGTTTCTACAACCAGTATCAGCAACTGCTGGGCCGCTATAACGCCCTGCCGATAGCCAACAAACCCAACCTGGATCTGGAACAGCATGTACTGGAGCGCAGCCTGGACGGTCTGTTCAGGCAAGTCGCCGTGGAAGAAAAGCTCATCCGCCAGGACCCCGTGGGACGCGGCAGCCAGATCATCGGAGCCGTCTTCAGCGGCGGTCAGTGATTCACCAGCTCCGACTCCACGACCATGTCCAGCACGTAGACATAGCGGGAAGCATCAGCGGGCGGATTTGCCAGGGTATAGCGCTTCAGGCGCAGCACGTTGCGCACGCCCGGCTGGTGTTGATAGCCCTCGATCTCCTGGTAGAGGAATTGCCACTCGCCCGTTGATACCTTGATGCCGCGGTCATCGTAGGTGATTTCCCGCACCGACAGGCATTGATAATCGGGAATCAGCGGATGGTGACAGGCGACCCGCCGTGGCTGCACCTCCAGGAAGATACGCTCGCTGTTGCCACCGTAGCGGGTATCGGCCGTGGGCTCGCCCGCGAAGGTCAAACGTTCGCCGTGATCATTGGTCAGCACCAGCGACGGCGGCTCAGTCCGGTTGAGCTGGTAGGAGACCGGAACGGAAAAAAACCGGCCGACACCCTGTTCCCGCGTCATCAGCCAATTGTCGGCACAGGCCATCTGGGTACTCACCAGTTGGCCGACCCGCAGGTCATTCCCGGCCAACCGGTAGCTGCCGCCGATGCGGTTGCACGCACCGGAGATGCCCAGGCGCCCCGCGTCAAAATCCAGTTGCAGGGGACGCTCCTGTTCAACAGCGAAATCCACCAGCGGTTTACCCTGCGCGTCCACGGCATCGCGCAGCAGCCAATGGAACGCCTTCAGGGTTGTTTGGGGATCAGCCGTTTGCGCGCCAGTGGCGGGTGATTTTTTGTCCGTGTTCACACAGGCGGCCAATGCGACGGCGGCGGTCGCCAGCAGGGCCATAAGCAGATATTTCATGGGCAACACTCCTTGATGGGTGACCCCTTGAGTATAACGGCATCTGGAGAGGAGCCCGCAAAACAGGTAATTCCGCGCAACGCGGCGGATGCCGGAAACCGCGCCGCGCCCGCCGCCAGGATCCGGCCATGTGGTATCATGGGCGCCATTTTCAGCCTGCCGGACACCTGCTGCCACGGCACCTCCTGCCTCCCCCGCCACGCCCGCGGAGACAGCGCTACCCGGATTACCCACTTTGGAGTTCATGCCCATGAGCAAAACCTCGCTCGATAAAAGCAAGATCAAGTTTCTGCTGCTGGAAGGCGTACACCAGTCCGCCATAGAAACCCTGCACGCCGCTGGCTACACCAATATCGATTACCTCAAAACCGCGCTGGGCGAAGCGGAACTGATCGAGCGCATCCGCGATGCCCATTTCGTCGGCCTGCGTTCGCGCACCCAACTGACCCGCCGCGTGTTCGACCATGCCCCCAAGCTGATCGCCGCCGGCTGCTTCTGCATCGGCACCAACCAGGTCGACCTGAAAGCCGCGCAGGAACACGGCGTGGCGGTGTTCAACGCGCCCTACTCCAACACCCGTTCGGTGGCGGAGCTGGTGATCGCGGAAGCCATCCTGCTGCTGCGCAAAATCCCGGAAAAGAATGTGGTTTGCCACCGCGGCGGCTGGGACAAATCGGCGGTGGGTTCCTACGAGATCCGCGGCAAGACCCTGGGCCTCATCGGTTACGGCTCCATCGGCAGCCAGACCAGCGTGCTGGCGGAATCCCTGGGCATGCAGGTGCAGTTTTACGATGTGGTCACCAAGCTGCCACTGGGCAATGCCACCCAGGTGCGCAACTTTGATGACCTGCTGAAAAACGCCGATATCATCAGCCTCCATGTGCCCGAGACAGGCGCCACTCAAAATATGATCGGTGCCCGCGAACTGGGCCTGATGAAGAAGGGCGCCATACTGCTGAACGCCTCGCGCGGCACCGTCGTGGATATCGACGCCCTGGCGGATGCCCTGAAATCCGGTCACCTGGCCGGCGCCGCCATCGATGTATTCCCCGAGGAACCCAAGGCCAACGGCGACGAATTCATCAGCCCCCTGCGCGGTCTGGACAATGTCATCCTCACCCCGCACATCGGCGGTTCCACCATGGAGGCCCAGGCCAATATCGGCGTGGAAGTGGCGGAAAAGCTGGTCAAGTATTCCGACAACGGCACCACCACCAGTTCGGTCAACTTCCCCGAGGTCGCCCTGCCCGGCCATCCCGATGCCCATCGCCTGCTGCATGTCCACGCCAACATTCCCGGTGTGCTGTCGGCCATCAACAAGGTGTTTTCGGACAACAACATCAATATCGCCGCCCAGTACCTGCAAACCAACGACAAGGTGGGGTATGTGGTGTTGGACATCCATTCACCCTACAGCGAATCGACGCTGGAGCAGCTGCGCGCCATCAAAGGCACCATCCGCTGCCGGGTGCTGTTCTGACGGGGCGATGCCCGATAAACAAAAGGCCGCTGTAGCGGCCTTTTTCATGATGGGCTGTCGCGGTCGAGAATCCAGCGGCGGGCAATGGCGAGCAGCGGCTTCAGGTACTCGGGGCTTTCGTTGATCAGCTGATGGCCCGCACCGGGAATCAGCTCTACCCTGGCGGCGGGCAGGCGGCGGGCGATCAGGCGCAGGTTATAACGCCAGGCAACCGTCTGGTCGCCGGTGCCCTGTATGATCAACATGGGTTTGTCCAGCGGCGGCGCCCGCAGCACAAACCTGTACCAGGCCGCCATGGCCGATACCCATTTGAGCGACAGATAACGGGCCTGCAAGGGATCGCCCTGTTCGATGAACCGGGTGAATGACACATCGTGGGAACTGCTCGACCCACCCCGGGGAAAACGCCGGATAAAAGGCCGCAGCAGATAAAACAGGAAGCGTCCGGAACGCCAGCCCCGGGGCAGAATCAGGGGCGCCAGCAGCACCACCTTGTCCAACTGTCCCCGCGCCTCATCCCGGCGCCAGAGGTAATTGAGGATCACCGCCCCACCGGTGCTCTGCCCCAGCGCATGGAACGGCTGCGGCAAAAACCCGCGCGCCCTTGCCATGACCTGGCCCAGGACATCACCGTAGGTATCGAAGGAATCGATGGCCGCCTGCTCGCCGCTGCTCAGGCCGTGGCCGGGCAGGTCGAATGCCAGGACCGCATAGCCCTCGCGCAGCGCGAAGTGAATGGCCCGACCAAAAATACCGACATGGTCGTAATACCCATGCACCACCACCAGGGTACCCCGCGCGCCCTCCGGTACCCAGTAGTGGGTGGCCAGGCGATAGCCGCAGGCATCGACCCACCCGAAACCGTGCGCCAGTTCCGGTCCCCGGGATGGCAGGCTGTAAGCCCTGGTATAGGCCGCCACCGCTCCCTCGAGGGAGTAGGTGTCCTTATCCGGGTCAAAGGCCAGTTGCGGCAGGCTGGCCATCAGTTGTTCAATGTCTTGCGGACTCAAGGGCATGGGGTCGGCGGACTCTCAGAAAGCGGTCGAGGTAGATAACACGAACTTCCCGGCAATGTAACCGGTTCGGCCCGGTCTGACGAGACAGAACAGACCTCAGGGGGCATCATATCCACTATAATTGCCAGGCCAACAATCATAACAAGCTCAAGAGCGGTCAATGAAAGATCATATTTTCAATTTTCACGACGTCGTATTGCTCATGACGGTGGCGGAATGTTTCCTGCTCGCCATCTTCCAATCCGTGCTACCCGTGACCAATCGCCTGGCCAGCGCCCTACTCTGCATCTTTCTGCTATGCGTTGCCATTGGTTCCGCCTGCACGCTGATCCTCTGGAATGATTTTGTACAGATTCAACCGCTGTTCGATATCGCACTGTTGCCCTACTTCCTCACGGCCAGCCTGCTGCTCAAAGGGCCCGCGCTTTTTCTGTATGTCGCCTCGCTCACGCGGCGGCATTTTTCGCTACAGGCCCGCCATTTCTGGCATCTGCTGCCGGTGGCCATCTGCTTCGGCTGGATGCAGGCCTTTCAGATCGACAGCCTGGACCTGCGGTTCCACGCACCGGATGCCACACCGCTGATCAATGCGCTGGCCAACTATGTCTGGCATTTTGTCAAGATTCAGCCGCTGGCCTATGCGGTTGCTGCCGTGGTGATCACGCTCAATTACTGTGATCGACTGAAAGACCACTACTCATCCATTTCGCCCACGGAGCCCGGCTGGCTCAAGGTATTGACCTTCGGCTTTCTGCTCAGCTGGAGCCTAACGCTGGTGGTGCATACCATCGCGCAATACTCCAATCCACAGATGTCCGATGCGCTGGGTATCATGGACAACTACGCGGCGTTCATCCTGATCAATGCGCTCTTCATCTACAGCGTGGTCTACGCCCACCATCTGCTGACGACACATCATGAACTGCCCAAGGACAAACCCGATGAAAAGCTCAGCGATACGGCCATCGCGCGGGTCCAGTCAGGCATGGAACACGAAAAGCTCTATCTGAAACAAAACCTGAATATCGAGGAATTCTCCAAACGCATCGACCTGCCGGTGAAGGAAGTCTCGGCCGTGATCAATAAACACTACGGCACCAACTTTTTTGAATTCATGAACCGTTATCGCGTGGAGGAAGCAAAACGCCTGCTGAGCGATCCATCGCATGCCGACATGACGGTACTCGACATACTGCTGCAATCCGGATTCAACAGCAAATCAGCGTTCCACCGGTTTTTCAGCCGGCTGGTGGGCCTGTCGCCTACGGAGTACCGTAAGCAACAGGGTATACTCCAGTAGAGCCACCCCGGGTACGCTTTTTAAGCGTACCTGAGAGCAGTTTTTTATGAATGGATTATCTCAGCGACGCTAATGCTTCCGGCATGACTGAGGAATGGTGGCTGGTAATGAGCCACTCCGAGCCATCCCAGAGATAGGTAAAGCTGTAGCGTCCACTGACGACCTCGCCTGTTCTGGCAAATGTAAAGGTGTAAAGACCCGCATCAACGGCGGTGTTGCAACCGATCTGCACAAAGCGCAGATCAATGTTTCCGGAAGGCTGATTCTTGAGGAAATGATGGAAGTAATCTTCCTTTTCCTCCGCGGTCAGGCGCGGCTTGTTGGAAACCGTAGGTAGCAGGATGGAACGCTCCGCATAGTTGGCAACCACCCTGTGCGGATCGCCCGTCTGCAAGGATCGATTCCATCGATCAAACAATGATGCGATGTCCTGCTCAGTGGCAGTCTTGCAACCTTCGATTTCTGATAACTGAAAAGTGGGCGGCACGCTGCTGTTGGATACGCATCCAGACAGCGCCGCTCCAAGGGCGAGCATAACCAGGGCGAACAACCTCATGACACGGCTCCTTTTCAGCGCGAGTGAAACTACAAAAGACAGACACCTGACTATAAATCGACTTTGCCAAAAGGCAAGCGGGATAATGTCTGCGCGGCGGCAAATAAAGGCGGATAACCTGCATACCGGGTGATTATCCGGCATGCAGGTTACATCATCGGCGAGTATTCATAGCCAGCGGAACCGGCAACAGGAAGGGAAGAATCAGGGCAATATCCAGCGAATGTTGTCCAGCAGCACCTCCACACCCGCCTGATCACCCCAGGCGGGCAGGAACACAAACGGGGTGTTGAAACCGGCGAGGTTCAGCGGGCCGTTGGCCGAGCCGGGCAGCGCCAGCATATCGGCCAGCGGTATCTGGTAGGTTTGCCAGACACCGAGCGCCGGTGACGGGCTCAACACGTAATCGCCGGTGCCCTGGGCGGGACCGCTTTCCGCCTTGACGACGAGGCCACCGCTATTGCTGCCATAACTGATCACCTTGATATCAAATTCCAGGTAGCCGGTCGCGGCAAACGCGGTGCCGTCTTTCGCGCTGGTGGATTGAATGAACGCCAGACCGTTATCACCCGAATTACTGAAAGCGACACGGATCACCTCGCCACGCTCAGGATCGGCAACTTCGCCGATGCTGACATGGCCGGTATCGTTGTCCCACTTTCCCAGGCCAAAATCCCAGTTGGGGCCGACGTCGCCATCGGCGTAGATCACAACAGTGTCATCCAGCACCGAGCCCACACTGGCCAGCACCGGCCCCAGGTCACAACTGGCCAGGCACAGGATACGGATATTCCTGAGCTTGATATGCGCGGTACCGCCTGCAGGTTCGATCACGAAGGGGTTGATCACCTGCTCCAGGTTTGCCTGACCGGGCTGGATATCGTTGGGCAGCAACTGGGCAAAGGGGACGGACACGCTGACCCACTCACCCACCGGCGGAAGGGTAATGGCTTTGTGGCTGACGTTCGGCCAACCGCTGTCCAGTTTGATGTGCAGTTGTGTGCCCGGCGCTATGGCATCCACCCGCAGGTCGAATTTGAGTTCGCCCTGAACCGCCATGTTGGTGAGCTTGAGGCCATCGTTTACACCCTCCACCGCGCTCATATCGCCGGATGACAAAAAGGCATTGCCAGGAGCGGCATTGAACATCAGGTCCCAGACGATCTCGCCATCCAGATTATAGGCGGGACTGGATACCACATTGCCGCTGACACCACCGTCGTAGAGGGCGGGAACCAGTGTATTGGTCAGCGCCTGACCGGAAACGGTAAATGTAAAACTGGCGGGGCCTCCATCGTAAAGTGAAAAGGTCTTCTGCTCCGGCGGTGGATTACCCGGCAGCGGTTGTATGTCGGGATTGACGTGGGTCGCGCAGCCCTTGCCGGTCTCCGGGTCGAGGTTGCAACGGTAAACCCGCACATAATCCACCTCCATCCGCTGGGGAAAGCTGGTCTCCCCATCGGGTGAACCCGGCCAGTTGCCACCCACAGCCACATTCATGATCACATGAAACTGTTGATCAAAAGGCGCACCCGGACCACCGTGGGAAAATCCCTGAGCCTCATCATCCCAGAAATAGGTGAACCAGCCGTCCGAGGTCTGCGTGAGGAAATGGGTATCATCCACGTACCAGCGGATTTCACCCTCTTCCCATTCGATGGCATAGGTATGGAAAGCCTCCCAGATATTTTCCGCGGGAACCGTTTTACCACCCGTGTAGAGGTTGCCGGGCCAGGGACGGCCATAATGCAGGGTGCCGTGTACATCATTGTTGACGACACCATTCTGCACCGTGCCGGAATTGACGGCTTCGAAAATGTCGATCTCACCACTCAACGGCCAGGGACCGTATCGCCAGTCCGTAGGCAGCATCCAGATGGCGGGCCATATACCCTGCCCGTGAGGCATCCTGGCACGGATCTCCAGGCGGCCATATGTCCAGTCGCCTTTGTTTTTTGTGCGCAGGCGTGCCGAGGTGTAGGCCTGGGTCTTGGAAATATCGTTAGGGTTGTAGGCCGGATCGTCATCAAAGACCGGCGGGCCGCTGTAGGTTTCCCGGCGGGCGACGATGTGCAGCTTGCCATCGGCCACGTAGCTGTTTTCACTGCGCGCGGTGTAACACTGCAATTCGTTATTGCCTCCACCGGCGCAGTTGACCTCGTGACTCCATTTGCTGGTGTCGATGGCATCGCCATCAAACTCGTCGCTCCATACCAGTTCCCAGCCGGTCGCCGCTGAACTGCTGCTGGACGATTGAGACTCGGCGGAACTCTGGCTGTTGCTCGAGACTGAACTGCTGGACGAGCTGTTGTTTTTAGAGCCGCTGCTGCCACACCCCACCATCAACGCGCAGAACAGCACCATGATTCCCTTTACCACCCGTGTTTTTTTCATAAGAGCCTCGTTATGGATTGACGACAGTGGCTATTCACTCGCACACCAGCGTGGGAGCGGCAACCTTTTCCACGCGCAGGTGATAAAGGCTGATATCCGCCGGGCCGCTGCTGCTCAGATAGAAAGGCGACAGGAGCATATCCAGGTTCGCACCCGCCTTGGCCAGGCATTGCAGGCTCACCGACAACCCGTGCCATTCGCCGGGTGCCTTGTCCGCCAGGAGCGATGACAACGCGATTTCCGCTCCGCAATCCTGGCCGCAGAAAACACCCAGCTCCAAATCCGTGGTCAGCGGCTGATTCAGTCGGACATCGAAGACCAGGGCACCATCGGCTTCAGCCAATGATTGCAGGCTGGTTCGCGTCTGTGCATAAAAACCCGCGCTTGCCCTGTGCGGCCCCTGCCACTGGATGCGCAAGGCATCCTCCTGCACAAACCTGTCCTGCGCGCGCACGGCAATGCCATCAAGGCTCGCATGACTGCCAGACATGACGGCGTGGCGATTGAGGTGATCCAGGATCACGGTTTGCCAGGGTTCCTGGACGCGATCCTTGAAAATCACCCGTTGCTGCGCAGCGGGCGCGCCTTCCCATACATCCGGTAACGGATCGAGGTGCTGGGCACCACTGCGATAGGTGAGTCCATAACCATAAGCAAAGAGCGGGCGGTAGTCCGCCTGACCCAGGTTGAGGGGTGATTGATCCGGCGATGCGGGCCAGGAGTAAGACAGGGTACCGCGGAAGTCATGCTGTATCTTGCCATCAACGGTTGTGAACAGAAGGTCAGCCACCGCAGTACCCTCGGAGCCCGGCAACCAGAGCACGACAAAGGCATCCGACGCATTGAGTTCACGATTGACCCACAGCGGCCGCCCAGTAATGAACAGGGACACCACCGGAATGCCATCGGCCTTCAAACGTTGCAACAGCGCCAGGTTTTCCGGTTGCTCAAAGGCCAGGTGGCTGATATCGCCCTGCATTTCGGCATAGGGATTTTCACCGAAGACCACGATGGCGACGTCCGGTTTTTGTGTGTAGTCGCCGGTAACACTGAGTTCGACCTCGCCACCGGCGGCGCTGACCTGATGTGCGATGCCCTGGTAAATAGACGTGCCACCAGGGAAATCCCCGTTGGTGTTCCCGGTGCCCTGCCAGGAGATTGTCCAGCCGCCGGATTGCTTGCCGATGTCATCGGCGCCATCACCCGCGACCAGCACGCGCTGACCTGGCGACAAGGGCAGTATGCCGCCATTGTTTTTCAGCAGGACCAGGGATTCACGCACGGCCTGGGCGGCAATGGCGCGGTGTTCCGGCGCACCCAGCCAGCGCGACTGGCCCGCAAGGGCCCGCGTGGACGGGGCGCCTTTTTCAAACAGGCCCGCGCGGAATTTGACACGCAACACGCGGCGGACCGCGTCATCGAGGCGCACTTCACTGATGTCACCACGGCGCACCTGATCGACCAGGTTGGCGTAGAGCTGTTTCCAATCCGCATCGGGCGCCATGAAGACATCCACACCGGCATTGAATGCCTGGGCGCAATCGACGCGGGTGCAACCTGGCACAAATTCATGGCCATTCCAGTCGCCCACCACCAGGCCGTCAAAACCCATGCGGTTTTTCAGGACTTCTGTCAGCAGGTAGGTGTGCCCGTGCAACTTTTCGCCTTGCCAGCTGTTGAAAGAGGCCATGACCGTTTGTGCACCCGCGGCCAGGGCAGTGATGTAGCCCGCACCGTGAATGGCGAAGAGTTCTTCCTCCGACATGCGCGCATCGCCACGATCCACACCACTCTCGGTGGCGCCATCGCCGATAAAATGCTTGGCGGTGGCAATCACCTTGTCGGCGGCCATGAATTCATCAGTGTTCGCCTGTCCTTGTAAACCATCGACAAACACACCGCCATAGGCTTTCACCAGTGCGGGGTCCTCGCTGTAGGATTCGTAGGTGCGGCCCCAGCGGTCGTCCCGTGCGACGGCCAGGGTGGGCGCAAAGTTCCAATCGATGCCGGTCGTTGCCACCTCGCGCGCGGTAGCGGCGGCGATGGCGCGAATGAGCTCGGGATTGCGCGCCGCACCCAGGCCGATGTTGTGCGGGAAAATGGTCGCGCCTATGACGTTGTTGTGTCCGTGAACCGCATCCGTGCCCCACATGATGGGAATAGCGATCCCACCATCGCGCTCATCCATGGACGCATGATAAAAACTGTCTGCCAGGGCAACCCAATCCTGGAGGCTGGCGTGCTTGTTGTTTTGCGGGAAGGCGCCGCCGCCATTGAGATAGGACCCTATGTGATAGCGCCTGACGTCCTCGGGCGTGAGGTTGCGTATCTCGGGCTGAATCACCTGTCCCACTTTTTGCTCCAGCGTCATGCGCGCGAGCAAGGCGTCGATACGCGCTTCCAACTGCGGGTCCGCCGGCAGGGCCGAAGCCACCGGCGGCCAGGGAGATGCGGATGGCGAGGTCGATGTTTTCTGGCCGGGCGCGCAGGCCAGCAGTCCACTCAACGCAGCGACGGCCAGAATTCGGCAAAAGACTTGGCTCATGGGGAACTCACTTCTGTTTTATTGTGCTGGATAAAATGCCCCCGGAGACCGGGGGCCAAGCGGTGAGAGCTAAGGTACAAGGGTCGGCACCCGGCAAACCTTAACTACCGGCGCAACCTGACATCACGCCGGAATTCGGGTCAACGCCACTCACGTTGACGAAAACCCGCAACCATCATGGCGTCGGACAGGTATCGGGTCGTCCCACTTTCCATTCGATAACAAACATGGGCCGCCTTAAACCAAACATGGGCCGTCAATCCGTACCGCGGCAGTAGTCCGCGATAAACGCATCGTGATGCGGATAGGTTTCCAATCGCCGTTGATGGTCCATGTCGATGCTGTCCATGAGGTGTACCAGTTCATCCTGGCTCAACTTGTCCACCACCGGGTGGTAATGACGCGGCACCATGCCCTGACCCAGCATCACCTGCTGCCAGGACCTTTCGAGAAAGAGTTCATCCTGCTCATTGAAAACACTGCCGGACTCCTCGAAGAGTGCGATTTTTCTGGCGAGGGTATCGGGGATGGACATGGTCCGGCAGTAACGCCAGAAGTCCGTGTCCTGCCGGCGATTGATGTGGTAGTGCAACATGACGAAATCGCGGATGCGTTCGTATTCAAAACAGGATTGCCGGTTGTACTCCGCAATCTGCGATGCGCACAGGGTACCGCCGGGCAACATGCGGATGAGCCGCACGATGCCTGACTGGATCAAATGCAGGCTGGTGGATTCGAGCGGTTCGATAAATCCACTCGACAGGCCGATGGCCACACAGTTTTTATACCATTGCTGGCGCGCCCGCCCGGTACGGAAACGGATCAACCGCGGCTCGACCCGCAATTTTCCCTGGATGCTGGTGAGCAGTCGCTCATGGGCCGCGGCTTCATCGAGATAACTGCTGCAATACACCAGTCCGTTGCCGACGCGGTGCTGCAAGGGGATACGCCATAGCCAACCGGCGCCATGGGCCGTCGATCGGGTGTAGGGCACCGGGGCCTCGACGGAGTCCGTCTGCACCGCCAGGGCGGAATCGCAGGGCAGCCAATGGGACCAGTCTTCGAACCCGGCATGGAGTGTCTTGTCGATCAAGACCGCGCGGAAGCCGGAACAGTCGATAAACAAATCACCCGGCACCTCTTCTCCCGATGCCAGGCGCAATGACTGGATGTGGCCGGTGTGCGGATCGAGTTTTACATGATCCACGGTGCCCTCTGTGCGCACCACCCCGCGGACTTCACTGTAGCGGCGCAAAAACGCCGCATACCGGCTCGCGTCAAAATGGTAGGCATAGTCCAGGCCGGCGGCGAGATCGAGCTTGAACCGGCGGGCCGCCGATGCCCGGATGTTCAACGAGTAATCCCAATATTCCCTGGCAATACCCTGCCGCCGGGCCTTCAGCCAGAAATGCAGAAAATTCGCTATCCAGGAATCCTTGCCAACCGGGCCAAACGGGTGCATGTAGGTCACGCCGACATCACCCCAATTTTCAAACTGGATACCCAGCTTGAAGGTGGCCTGGGTCGCGCTCATGAATTCCCGCTCATCGATGCCCAGCAGTTTATTGAAGGACTTGATCGCCGGAATGGTGGCTTCACCCACACCCACCGTACCTATCTGCGCGGACTCGATCAGGCGGATGCTCAGGGTTTCACCAAAGGCGTTGGACAGTGATGCGGCGCTCATCCACCCAGCGGAGCCACCGCCCAGGATGACGATGTTACGAATGTTGGTCATGACGTGGCCTCGGGGTAAGGGTTACCGGTTCAGGCGATTCAGCAATTGGGTGCGCAGGCGCCGCGCCAGCGGCTCGGTCATCTCGCCCAGGATGCCCAGGCGGCCCGGCGGGATGTGTTCCGTGGCCCGGTCATCCGTGGCGAAAATGTAGTTATCAAACAGGTTTTTCCACGCTTGCCGCTGCGCCGGGGGCAGCGACCTGATGTTCATCAGCGCATGCAGAAACGCATCCATGGGATTACCCACATACTCGGGTGTCGTCGTCCACCAATAGTTGACCATCAGGTTGATGTCATCGAGACCTTCCACCTGGTGCCACCACAGGCTGGGAATGAACAACGCATCGCCCGCCTCGAGTTCGGCCACGCGCGCCGCGGCCAGCGCCTCACGGAAACGCGGAAAACGCTCATCGTCCGGCTCGTTGGGATTGGCCAGGCTGATGGCGGGACCCGCGGGGTTGAAATCCCAGGGCCCCACATAGAGGTTGGATGACTGCTCCGGTGGAAAGAGTACAAAACGGCGGCGCCCGGCTATCACGCAGGCCAGGTTATCCGGCACATCGAAATGCGCCGACACGCGCGTGCGGTTGCCCGCCCAGAGGCTGACGCGCGGCGGCGAAAACGGCCAGGTCAGGCTGTTGGCCTCACCGAAACCCGGGAAATAAATATCCACGGGCGCGGAGTCCATGTAACAGGCCCGGCGCGATTGCTGATCGTTGAGTTGGCGAAGACGCCGATGGAAATCGCCAAACGACATGCGCTGCCGCGTGTAGGAAAAACCATCCATGGCCGCGTTGTAAAAAATATCCCCCTGGTTGTCATCGTCACCCAGTGCCGTGTTGACCGGCTCGCCGGTGTAAAACCCTTGCAGGTAGTCAAATACCCTGTCGCGTTCGGCAATCACCGGCCAGTCGCTGGTCAGGCCCTTGAACACCAGCGGTTCACTGGCAGACGCGAGATACTCAGCAAGATTTTCTGGCCGGACGGACGCCAGGGCATTAATGGGCCGAGGTGCCGCTGTCATGATGAGCGCGCCTCCTTGCGGCGGATCAACTCGCGTATGCGTGACAGCGAGGCCAGCGCCAGGTAGGCGCAGGCAAGGTGGCCGGCGCTGTGCAGTTCATCAAGGGACTGCGCGTCCAGGCTGGCCAGCCGCTCTTCATGGATGGTAAGGAATCCGGTCAATTCGAATGCCTGGCCATTGCGCAAAGTGGCGGAGAGCGTGATAGGCTCCAGCAGGCCCCTGGCCTGCAAGGCGCGTGTCAGCGCCCTCGCCTGGTCCACGCCGCGCATCAGCTCGGCAAGGATGCTGTTGATGTGATCGAGATAGGGGCTGTTGCCGCCCTGTGCGAGAAACACAGGTTCACCCTGTGACTGGTTGACCCGCGGATGATCCAGGTCCACACAGATCACGGGTTGCTGATCACTGCTGAAACTGTCGCGCGCATAGCCGATGACAAATGGCAGGCGCTGTATCGCCAGCGGTATATAGTCCGCATCCCAGCGGTCTCCCTGGAGAAAGAGATTTTCCTGTTCATAAAAACCGAACAGCGCCATGGGTTCAATATCATCGCTGGCGGCTTTTTTACGGAACAGAATCGGATAACAGGATTGCGCCTCGCGAAACTCCTGCGGAACGATCATGACCTGGCGAATATTGTCGCCCAGGTGCTCACCATGGCCACGGTGAATCCTGAGGTGCTGGTGATCGAGGTTATTGAGTACGACCTGGTTCATGGCATTCACCGGTTGATTTTTTGGTTTGCCTCTCACTTTTAACGAAAAAAGGGAAAGCCGCCGGTCAGGCGACTTTCCCCAAGCGGTTACCGCCATCAGAAGTTGTAACGCAAGCCCAGGTTGTAACGCGCACCGTACTGGTAGGCAGACTTGAACTGGTTCTTGTAGCGAGCATACACACGCTGCGACGCATCGTTCACGTTGATGCCTTCCACAAAGACGGTCATGCCTTCGATCCAGGGCAGGTCGTAGCTGAGGCTCAGGTCCACCTGGCCGTAGGCTTCGGTGTAGTAAGGCGCATTGCCCTCGCCCACGCCGTTCAGGAAGGTATCGCGCCAGTTGTACGCGATACGCGCCTGCAAACCGTCCCTGTCGTAAAACGCGATCAGGTTGGCCGAATCGCTCAGGCCCGGCAGGACAAACTGGAAGTCGGTGGCCGAATTGTCCACGTCCAGGTTGCTCTTCACGATGGTGGCGTTGGCCTGTATACCGAAGCCGCTTTCACCGAACATGTGCTGTACCGCCAGCTCCCAGCCGTGCAGGCGCGCCTGTTCCTGGTTGACCGGTTGAGACACACGGAAAACTGCCAATGGATCATTGTTGTTCTGAGTGATCGGGCTGCCCGCGGTTTGACCGGTATTAATGTTGATCTGTTCAATGATGCTGGCATCGTTGACTTCACGACCGGCCGCTTGAAGATCGGAAATCGCTTGCTGCACGCGCGGCCCCTGGGACGGATCACGCAGATTGCCCACGGTACGATCCACAATCTGGTTAACGATAAAATCGTCCACCTGCTTCATGAAGAAGCCCGCGGATACATAGCTGGTATCGTTGTAGTACCACTCGACGGAGAGATCAAAGTTATCCGACATGAAAGGTTTGAGATCGGGGTTACCGGCCGTGCCGGTACGCTCACCCGGTTTGGGCCGTGTGGTCACGTCGAAAGTGCCGATCATGCTGCCCAGAGTCGGGCGGGTGATAGACTTGCTGAAACTCAGGCGCGATACCACATCGTCGGAGACATCCAACTTGACATCCAGGCTCGGCAACCAGATGTCATAGTCGCCTTCTTCGGAGGTATAGGTGCTTTCGTCAGCACGGTTGAGGCTCCATTCGGTGGAGTTTACCCACACAAGCTCGGTAGGATCCTGCTGGAAACTGTTCGCCTCGATGCTGCTGGTTTCGTAACGCAGGCCGGTGGTGACCGTCAGTGGCATACCCGCCAGATCGCCCTGGGTGTTGACTTCCAGATAAGCGCTGGTGGTACGTTCCGTGACTTTATGGTCGTTCACCGGATTGCCGGCGATATTCGGACGCATCACACAGGGATTACAATCCGTGGGGCCCGAACCCCAAACCCAGGGCTCCGGATTAGCCCAGCGGCCGTTTTCGAGAACACCCACCGCCGCTTCGAAATCCCAGGCGTGGTACACGGGCACATTGGAGCCGCCGCCGGAAAAGGATGGCATCAACCCGTTGAGCCTGTGTTCGGTGAAAATTTCATCCGGGAATAGATCCTCATTACCACCGTACCAGCCCGCGGGAATCTGTCCCGTGCTGTAACCGCGCCAGCGGTTGGCAATCTCGGCTGTGCCCAGGCCGAATTCAATCGAGGTCACGCCGGTATCCGCGCCGGTATCGAAGCTACCGGACAATTGATACTGATCCACCTCGGACTTGTTGATGTTGTAGTTGGCTTCACCAAACAGCGAATCATAAGACGCCGCCGTGGGTACACCGTTGACAATGCCCGCGCCATCCGGACGGAAAGTCACGTGCATGTAGGGAATGTCCTTGCCCGCGGTGGCATCGTAGGTTTTTTCGTCGATGGAGGCCGCCGCCAGAATCAGGAAGGCGTTGTGGCCGCGGCCCTTGCCGCCGTTCTCGTTGGTGGAGCTGTGCGCATCGAATGCCAGGGTCAGGTTGTCATTGGCTTGCCATTCCAGGTTGAAGCCCAGCGACCGGTTTTCGGTTTCAGACGTGTTGAGGCGGATGTTGGAGGCAAAATCGTCGCCCGCCGCTGTCAGCTTGGTGATGGTGCCGTTTTCGTCGATCACCACATCGCGCGCATCGCTGCCGGAGTCGTTGTACCAGATGCCGACACCCGTGTTGAGTGCCGTCAGGTCGACCTTGGACCAGGTGTAATCCAGCGTGGCCTTGAGCGATTCCACCGGACGGTATTGCAATACCACCTGCGCGTTGGTGCGCTCGCGGCTGAAGTCTTCGATGCCGTAGCCGAAGTTGCGCGGGTAGTAGACGGTGCCGGAGGTATCGGTGCGGTTGTCGGTCACGTTTCTCAGGTTGCTGCCCGCTGCCGACACAAAGTCGATGTCGTTGCGCCAGTTGGCGATATCAGCGTTGATCGCGCGGTTGTCACGCTCCTGGTAGGAACCGGAAATGGCCACGCCGATGGTGTCATCGGCAAAGGTGTTGCTGAAGATACCGGAGATATCGGGCGTGATATCACTGCCGGTTTCATTGGTGGTGTCCATCACCGCCTTGACACCGACGGAGGCCTTGAAGCCGGGATTGTCCAGCGGACGTGCGGTCCTGATGTTCACCAGTGATCCGATGCCGCCACTGGCGCGGGTGGCACTGAAGGTTTTGTAAACATCCACGCCGCTGACAGTCTCGGCGGCAAGGTCGGAGAATTCAAAGCTGCGGCTGTAGCCGTTGGTGGGCATCTGGCGGCCGTTGAGCGTCACCAGATTGAAGTCGGGACCGAAGCCACGCACGGTGATCTTGCTACCCTCGTTGTTGACCCGGTCGATGGATACGCCCGAAATACGTTGCAGGGATTCCGCCAGGTTGGTATCGGGAAACTTACCGATATCTTCCGCGGAGATGGCATCGACCACACCTTTGTTGTCGCGCTTGATGTCCATGGAACGTTGCAAACTCGCGCGGATACCGGTCACGACAATTTCTTCGACCGCTCCGCTGTCCTGAGCCAGCACAGGGCTGCTCAGACCCAGGAATGCATAGGATGCGACCGCCGATGCAAGCAGGGTTTTTGTAAAGCCTGGTGTCTTATTCATGGAAAACTCCATTCTGATAATGACTTATGATTTTGGTTATTCACTCCGGACGGGGCGCACGCCGACATCCGGGGGGCGTTGTGACTTTCGCAGGAAAGCCGTATCAGGTTCCTGTCGAACCCTGTGGATACCCTTGGGAAAACCGCGGGCTGGATTTATCGTTTTTCTACCCCGGATAAAGGCACCGGGGAGGCTGCATCATCACACCGCCGCACAACCCGGTCGTCCCACTTTGAGCCCAGGCGCAACATGGCCTGTCTCACTTTTGCCTGCGCAAAGCGGGACACCGACGATTCATTGCAAATCAACAGGTTAAGGATTTTTTGCGCGGCCTTGTCAAGGCCGCAGAACAAGGTGGGAAAGCGCCCTCAGGGCGCCAGAAGCGGGGGAATACGGTCTGCCAGGTCCGCGGGCAACCGGGGGTTTTCCAGTGTGAACAAACGCCGTTCGCGCAGTTGGAGACGGCCCACCGGATCACCCTGATACGCGGTAAAAAGCCGATCCATTTCGCCGGTTTCCTGCAGGCGTTCAAGCCCGTCGTGCAGGCGGTTGGCCAGATGGCTTTTGGTGGGATGCACATAAAAGACGACCGGAAAGGGATAAAACAGCAACAGTTCCGATTCGCGCACCAGGCCGGGCACCTGCGCTGCCCGCTCCAGCCAGATGCTGTCGATTTCATTCGCGCCGAAGGCAACATAATCAAATTCACCCGCGGCCAGGCGGATGAACAGCTCGTCAAAACTGCCACCTTCATTCACCTGGTAGCCGTTGTGACGGAACAGCTCGGCGTCCGCCCAGGTGGCGGGAATACCCAGGGTCAATTGCCTGAGTTCGTCGGCGGACTGGATTGCCGCAAAACGTGGTTGATCCTCGGCGCGAATGATCAGCAGACGGTAACCGAGCAGCCCCTTGATCAAGGGAACCGGCACCAGCAGCTTGCGTTCGTGCTCCAGTTTGGTATTGCCAGCCACGGTGCCGAACACATCGAATCCCCATTCGCGGAACACACCGGCTTCATCCTCGGCGGACGGCAGATCGCGTCTGTCTTCCTGCAAGGACCAATCACCGTAATCTTCCCGCGTCACTTCCAGTGCCGCCTCCAGCAACACACGCTCATAAAGCTGACGCGAACTGCTTTTGTTGCCGTTCCAGAATTGCACCTCCGCCACCTGGGGTTTCAGGGCGGAACAACCGAGATAAATGAGCGGGGAAAACAACAGGGTAAAACCGAGCAATTGCAGCAGACGTTTAGACATGGGTAACCCGATCAGCATTGACAAACGATTTCGGTATTCAACAACGACAGGGGCTGGATGACCTGGTGCGAGGCAATCACCCCTCAGTCATCCAACCCCTGTCATGCCGGCCTGCAATCCCTGGTGAAAAACCTCGCGCATCCCTGCCTTGTTCGCAAAGCGGCCTCTGTATATCAGCTCATCACAGGCGCGTGATCCGGAACCAGTTGATATTCCAACCACCCTGCTGCGCATAGATGCCTACACTGTAAGTGCCTGCGTTCAGTTGAACAGTATGGGACACCGTGGTCCAGTTCTGCCAGCCGCCGGTCGCGGGAATATCGACCTGTCCCAACTGAATCGCGCCCGCGTTCAAATCCAGCGACAGGCGCGAGCCGCCCGGACTGGCCACGCGGTATTCCACACGATAGGCGCCGCTGGTCGGAATACTGATGCCCGCGTAGGCCATCCAGTCGCCCGCGTCTATCCATCCCACATTCAGGCCGCCGCCGGTATCACTGGTGGGCTCGGTCTCCACGCCGGACATGCTGGTGAAATTTTCCGCTTCGTGAAAAATGCTGAACGCCGGTGTCGAGCTGCTCGCTGAACTGCTGGAAGAACCGCCCCCCGAACAGCAGGTGAACTGCATCCAGGGCGTTTCCATCGCACCTGGCCCCTGGGCAATGGTGAAGCGGTAGCGCACCACCGCATTGGCCGGAATACTGTTCAATGTGTAGGTGTTGTTGCCACCGCTCGCGGTCATGCGGATATTTTGTTGCGCACCATTGTTGATAGTGTAGTGCACGTCGGCCCAGGCCGCGTTGTTGACATGGAAACGCGCGCTGTTGGCCGTGAGTATGGTGTGGCCGTAAGCGCTGCTCGCGGACGATGAACTGCTGGAACTACTTGACGAACTTGAGCTGCTGGAACTGCTCGATGAACTGCTGCCCGAACCGTTGCAACTGGTGGAGCCGGGCGGTGCGTCCGGCGCCTGTCCGGTCGTCTTGATGCGAAAACTGTTGGCGGGCACCGTCAAGGCCATGCCATCGGAAAAGGTCACCTGACGCGCGCCGCAGCCGAAGTTGTAAGCGATATAGGTCATGATGCCATTTTTGTTGAAAGCGACCGCGCCCGGATAGTTCGCGGTAAGCGCCCCGGTGCCCGTGGCCAGGTGACCCAGCTGCTTGAAGGTGTGCACCCAGTGATAAGTGTGCGCCTTGGTTTCACCTTCCTCCGGCGGATAATTGAAACCATAGCCCGCAAGATCCGCCGCGGCCGCCTGGCCATCGGTCATGGCCCAGATATTCCACCAGACATCGCGCCAGTGGCCGTTGGGGAGGCCCGAGGGACGACCGTTGCTGGACTCTCCCTGCATGCCCAGCGCCACATAACCCTGGAGGTAGTCCGCATGCTGACCGATGTGCAGCACCAGCGGACTCAGGGGCAAGCCCTGGATGCCGAGGATGTGCGCATAGGCGCCGCTGAACCAGGTGGAAAACACATGGCCATTGCCCCAGATGATCGAAGTGGTGGGCCGCGTATAGGCGGAATCGAAATTATCGTAGTCGCCGCCCAGGCCGCGGTAGCGGTCAATGTTGTTCCAGTATTCCCAGAAGGCGGCGGTCGATGACGCATGCAGGTACATGCCGCGTTCCACCAGATCATCCTTGCCGGTGATCAGGCCATACAAAATGATGGCACCATAGGCGTTGGCCGCCTCGGAGGTGGATTCGTTGTTGTTGCCCAGCACGAAGTTGGCGTGACCCGATGCCCAGGAAAATCCGTAGGCCGGATCGAAGTTGCGCAGGTAGGGGAACATGGCATCGTCACGGCCGGCGGCGTAGTCGCGGATCAACAATTCGACCATGGGGCCGTATTGCGACGCGCTGCACCAGCTGGCGTCCACGCGGCAGATTTCCGCGGCGGCGCGCACGAAGTAGCCGTAGTGGAAGTGATGATCGTTCAGCTGCTGGTGGGCGCCGAAGGATTCATCCATGCCCAGCAGTGTGTTCCAGTTGCTGTCGTAGGCAAAATATTTGTTGATGTCGAGACTGCCGCTGGTGTTGGCGCGGAACCAATCCTGCAATTCGGCCTTGAGCCAGTTGGTCAACTGGTTGGCTTCGCTGGTCCAGCCATGGGAACGTGCAATGGCCGCCAGCTCCGCCACCTTGCCGTAGTTCTTGCCGGCCCAATAGGTATCGGTGGCGGTATTCCAGTTGGCCTGCCCCTGGTTGATGAACTCGGTCACCAGTGCGCGCAGCTGTGTGGGGTTGTAATCGCCGATCAATTCCGGGAAGAACGGCAGCACACCCACAAAGGGCAAGCGGTAGGTAAAGCCGTTGGTCGCCGCAAACCGGGTCATACCCCGTGCGCTGCGCACCTTGTAGCTGGTGAGCGTCTGGTTGGAATTTTTCCAGTGCAGCGGCAGCAGGCCCGCCAGGGTGGTCACCGGCGTGCCGTTGAAACGGTAGCTGTGAGTGACCGTGACCTCGTTGTTGGCGCGATTGACGCTGTAGTCGATGCGCACTTCATTGACCCGCTGGGCCGCGTACTGCGCAAAGGTCTGGATCATGGCCGTCGCGGGCGTGCCGCCACCCGTGTGGGGCAGCAGTGTCACAGTCAGGCGCCTGCTGGCGTTGGTGACGCTGATGCTGGACCCGCTCACATTGCTGAAAGTGGTGGCATCGTGGCCGGTGATCAGGAAGTTGTTGCGGTTGCCCGCCACATCCGTCCACACCCCCAGGGTATTGCCGCTCTGGTAGAAAATTCCCTTCTCCCCGCCGTTGGCCGCCTTGGTACGCACCACCAGGCTGCCTTGCAGCGCGGTGAAATAGGCGTAGGGGGAACCGTGGACGAAGGTCGCCTCCATCACCGGGGTGGAGCCGCTGTTCCACTGCACGGTCACCGAGCCGTCGCTGTAATCCTTGAGGTAGGCGTCCAGGTTGCTGTAGGACGCGTTGCCGATGGCAATGCCGTCGAACACTTCACTAAAGGGATCGGGGATCGCGTAGAGGGTTTCATTGGTCGCGGTGCGCAGGCCGGCCGGAATACCGGCGATGCGCACACCCCGCTCGGTGATCCGTGCCGTCATGGGGTCCGGCGTGATATAGCCCGCATGGGCAGAATTGCCCACCCGCATCTCACCCATGAAGGAGATGGAACCCCACCAGCGGTGGGTCATGGTCGGCTTGTTGCTGGCCGGTGCCACCCGCTGCGGATAGAGGGGTGTAGGCGCCCCGATGGGATTGCAGCCATTCACGCCGGGCTGCACCACCCCGGCGTTATGAATCCAGGTACCGTGATCCACCACGCATTTGTAACCGGCAGGATTGATGGTATCGCTGATATTGCCTGCCCCGTAGGGAATGATGGCCGCCTGGACCAGCACGGCTGTGCCGAGCAGCCCCAGCCCGGCAAGGAAGCTTGCTAAGGTTTTCATGATGTTTGCCCCGATCGTTATTCACATTATCTGGCGGACAATCAGCCTGACAGCTGGTACAGCCTCACTACGCCTGCTCGACATCGCCTGACCCAGGCCAGGTGGTTTTCCAGGATCCATGCTGGACCCGGACGCCAGGGAAATCGTCCCATGTTCGGCTTTTATCCCAAGGTGGGGAGTCTCACTTTTATCGGGAAGGGTGGGAAACCGGATGAAACCCGCGCAAATACAGGGTTTGCGTGAACACCCGCCCCGCGGGCGAAAACATCGGTCGATAGGTTGTCGAGCAAAGCACAGAACACATAAAGCCTGGCGCGGGACATCTATTTACGTGGGTATTTACACGGGCACGCTGTCGATTTATCGACCAAACCGCGCCATTTACACAGGGCTGTCGTCGTCCACTGTATATCGCAGCAGGAGGGTGGATTTATAATCCCCTGCGCTAGTCTCCTCCCCCACAAGGCACATCCGTTCCCACCATCATTGTTATCCGCAGGCTGACATGAACCACTCAACATAACGTTGGAGCAAGGATATGAATTCGACAAGGACCGTTATTGACCTTATAGATCCCTGGTGCACATCAATCCCCCATGCCATTGCCGTTGTATCCGATCAGGAGGCACTGACCTATGCTGAGCTCGACCGGCGCAGCAATGCCGTCGCGGCAGCACTGGCCGCCGCTGGCATCGGTTCTGGCCAGATGGTGCCTGTCGAGGCGACGCGCTCGGCGGATTTCATCATCGGCATGCTGGGCATCATGAAGGCGGGCGCCGCCTACATTCCCATCGATCATACCTACCCGGTGGCGCGCAAACTCTACATCGTCGAGCAAAGCCGTTCACCGCTGCTGCTGACCACCGTGCCTGCCGGTTCGTTTGCACCGGCAGGTGTCAGCCTGGTTGACGTGGTCTCGCTGCAACAAAAGACTGGGCTTTCCCCGGTGTACCGTCCATCCCCGCCAGCGGGTGGCGACCCTGTCTATGTCATCTTCACCTCGGGCACCACCGGTGTGCCAAAGGGCGTGATCGTGGAACATCATTCGGTCGCGGATTTCATCGCCTGGCACAACCGGCAATTCGGTGTCGATGGCGACAGCCGCTCGACATCCATGGCCGCGCTCGGTTTCGACGTGGCGCATTGGGAAATCTGGTCGGCGCTGTGCGCCGGATCACGGCTCTACCTGCCAGGCGATGCTGTCCGGCGCGATGCTGTGGAACTGGTCAGGCTGTTTGACCGTGAGGCCATAACCCATGCCTTTGTGCCCACCGTCATGGTTGCCGATGTCATCAAGGCGGGGGGTGCAGGTCCCTCATCACTGAAGTATCTGTTCACCGGCGGCGAAAAACTCAATCCCGTCGATACCGATGGCATCCACTATTCGTTTATTGATTATTACGGGCCAACCGAAGCGACGATCTGGAGCACTTTCCATGAGGTCCCCAGCGCCAGCCGTGGCTTGCCTCCTTCCATCGGCAAGCCGGTTGCCGACACCGGGGTGTTGATTCTCGATGCCGGCCTGCGTGAAGTTTCCGCAGGTGACACAGGCGAAATCTGCCTTGCCGGCCCCTGCCTGGCGCGGGGTTACCTCCACAACGAGAAGCTGACCGCCGAAAGATTTCCGCAGTACCCGTCTGTACCAGGCCAGCGCATCTACCGAACGGGTGACCTCGGGCGATGGCTCGATGACGGCAGCGTTCAGTTCCTCGGACGCATCGACGAACAGGTGAAAATCCGTGGACACCTGGTCGAACCCGGCGAGATCGAGGTCGTCATCGCCCGCCACCCCGATGTCCGCAACGTCAGCGTGACCGCCACATCGCCTGTTAATGGCGAACTAAAGGAACTGATCGCCTTTGTTGTTCCGCGTAACGACCCGGCGGATCAGAAAGCGCTCATCCGCCGGCTCCGGGCAAGTGCACGCGACTTCCTTCCCGACTACATGGTGCCCAGTCATTTTGTGATCCGTGACGACTTTCCACTCAATGCCAATGGCAAGACAGACAAGTCCGCCCTGCTTGCGGGATTTTTACAAGCAACAATCGGAGAGACCGGCTTCGGCAACATCGAAGACCCGACGTTGCGATCAGTCATGGAAACCTTCCGCGAAGCGCTCGGACACACCGACTTCGATGCAAGCGACAACCTGTTTGATATCGGTGGCCATTCGATGCTCGCCGCACAGGTTATCGCGTCCCTGTCCCGCCAGATGGACCTGGCGCTGCGTATCACCGATATTTACAACCACCCTTCCGCCGAGGGATTGGCGGGAGAAATCGACTCGCGCAAACATGCTGCCGGTGAAATTTCCGACCATACCTCAGCCGAGGAACTGTGGCGCGATGTCGAACTGTCTTCGGATATCCTCTTCGACAGAGAATTCGATCCTGCTCGATTGACATCTCCCGCCCATATACTGCTCACCGGTGTGACGGGCTTTGTCGGCATCCACCTGCTGGCCGAGCTGCTGGCCACGACCGGCGCGGAGGTTCACTGCATCGTCAGGGCCAGGGACGAGACCGAAGCCATGCGGCGCATCAAGGACAAGATCGAGGAATTCCAGGTCAGTATCATCGAGGGAGGCAAAGAGCGCATCCGCGCACATCCGGGCGACATTACGAGCGAACATTTCGGCATGCCACAAACCGCATATGCGGCTCTATGTCACTGCGTTGACGTTATTCACCATTCGGCCAGCGCCGTGAATTTCATCAAGCCCTATGCAGCCATGAAAAGGGACAATGTCGATGGACTGAAAAACATCATTCGCTTTGCGGCCGCGGAAAAAACCAAGGCACTGATCCTGCTCTCAACCATTTCCATCTACAGTTGGGGATACTGGATTACCGGCAAGGAAATCGTCACCGAGAACGAGGATATCGATGAGAACCTCGAGGCGATCTGCGCCGACATAGGCTACGTCAAGAGCAAGTGGGTCATGGAAAAGATCGCCGGCCTCGCGGAGCAAAGGGGGCTCCCGCTCATGACCTTCCGCCTCGGCTACGCCACTTACCATGCCACTACCGGCCTCAGCGCGAATTACCAATGGTGGGGGCGGCTGGTGAAGACCTGCATTTCACTCGGGCTTGTTCCGGATCTCAAGGAGTTGCGTGAGGGGCTTAGCTCGGTCGACTATATGGCCAAGGCGACCGCCCATATCGCTCGCAATCCTGACGGCCTCGGCCGGAAGTTCAATCTAATCCATTCAGGCGAACAGAACGTCTCGCTCAA
This sequence comes from uncultured Cellvibrionaceae bacterium, assembly GCA_964456865.1. Classification (GTDB taxonomy): domain Bacteria; phylum Pseudomonadota; class Gammaproteobacteria; order Pseudomonadales; family Cellvibrionaceae; genus Cellvibrio. The sequence goes on along the minus strand of CAYWCW010000023.1, from coordinate 16,130 downwards.
ACAATTCTTCACCTTGCTGGAACGCTACTTCGGCTTCCGCTTCAAGGTCATCCCCTTTTCAGAATGGCGCGACCTGTGGAAAGACGATGCCCGCACGCCGCTGTATCCCGTGCTCAACCTCTTTCGCGATCACATGCATCAGGATAAATGCATCCTCGAGTTGTACCAGCACACCTATCGCTGGCAGCACGATAACACCTCATCCTTCCTCGAGGGCAGCGGCATACAGGCGCCGGCCTTCGATCAGGCGGAACTTGGCCGGTATCTCGAACACTCCATCGGGATTTCACTCAACGAACACCAAAACAATCCTCAATCTGCGCCATCGAACACCGGTGCGAGGCAACGGACGAGCGTGCTGGAATCATCGTGAAAAAAAAGGGGGCCGCAGCCCCCTTGAACATCTTCACCGGATTCAGGGCGCGGGATTCCAGCCGGCACCGTTGTTGTACGCGGAGAATACCTGCTCGCGAGTGGAGAATTCCGCAAGGTATTCGGCCTCCAGCAAGCGGTAGCTGACCCAGGCATCAGTGTCGACGGGATTGCCCGACAAGTCGCGGGTGTTGTACTCGCGCCAGCCGCTGCTGGCGGTGGCCACCGCTGGATTGGGCGTCGGATTGGTATGCCAGCCCGCTGCCGTGATATGGCTATCCATGCGAGTGTTTACAAACACGATATTGTCGAAGTAGCCGGAACCGCCACCACTGCGCGCCAAGGGAATGGTGTTGTTCCCCGGCGTCACGCCCGTGGGACCCTGGCCTCGGGTCAGTTGACTGTTGAGGAACACAAAGCCCTTGTCACCCGCCTCGACTGAACGGGCCTGGAGGACATAGCCACCACTGCCACTGGAGCGGCCGATGGTGCGTATCTCACAGTCCTCGAACAAGCTGACCCGGTTGCCACCCCAGATAAAGTCCACGTTGCCTTCAATCAGCGACTGGTAGAACCAGGCCCAACCCTTGAGCTGGAGGGTATCCTGCTCGCTGTAGAAGCGGCTGTTGCGAACGATGAGGCGGTTCTGGCTGTTGAAGTAGAGCGTTTCCGCCTGTCCGCCCTGGCCGATGAGGGTGGTGTTTATCAGGGTCAGGTCTTCCAGGGTCAGCAGATCCGCGCCTTCCACCAGGAAAAGCGCGCGGTTGCTGGTGCCCGAGTTGAGCTGTTCGTTGTTGGTGTACTGGATCACCACGCCATCCCGGCTTTCGCCGCGCAGGGTGACCTGATGCTTGTTGCGCAGGAATAGCAGTTCCTGATAGGTGCCATTGCGGATGTCGATGGTCACCGGATCATTCTGGGGACGGCTCATGGCATAGCTCAACGCGCCCTGCACGCTGCGGAAATCCGCCGGTCCCGAGGACGCCACGGTAACCTCGTTGCCGCTCACCTCGGCGTTGGTGGTGGTAAAGCTCCAGCCACCGCTCTTACCCAGACCCTCAAAGTCGATGCCGCCAATAGCAGTGCCGGTGATCAGCCCGTTGGCGATCACCACGTAATACTGGGTGTCCGCCGCCAGCACTCCCGTGTGGGGAGCAACCACAAGGCTGTTGCCCTCGATCCACAGTTGCCGGGTGTTGAGCGTGCGGGAGCCTCCGTTGCCACTCAGCACATCCGTCTCTTCCACGGGCTTGATAGTATCGATCAGGCTGTCGTCGCTCGCTCGGTGAAGGTAGACGGCACCGACAGGGTTGAGCGTGGGCGCGCTGTCAAAGGTCAGGCGCAGGCGTGTATCCCTGAGGACGTCCACCTCGCCGACGGCAGGCAGTACGCGTCCACTCAGGTCGTAGGTCGTGTCCGGTTCGACGAAGACGGGGGTGATGGTGGCCGCGATCTGGCGAGTGAGGCCGGGGGCGGAACCGCTGGTAAAGGTCACCACAGCCGACCCTTCCGCCAACGGGTTCAGGCTCACCTGGTTGCCAGCCACATTGACGCTCACCACCTCGGGATGGCTGGATTCCACACTGAAGCTGTCGGGCGAACCATCACTCTGCAACGCGGTGACGGTAACCAGGTAGGCAGCGGACTCCGCTTCCGCGGTCCAGGTGTCAGCCGCGGGACTGAGACTCAGCTGTGCCGGTTTCAGCGCCGGGTCACCGACGATGATGTCGTCTATCTCAAAGGACTTGTTGGCGGTATAGAGGCCAATCAGCCCCGGCGTGGTGTAGTTGCTGTCGGTGGTCTCACCCACCTTTTCGCCGTTGAAATAAATGCTCAGGGTACTGCCGATCAGTTCCAGCCTCACCGTGTACCACTGGCCATCCAGCGCACCCACGGCGCCCTGGGCAATGGGGCGGCTCACCTGTACCGGGCGGTTGATGGTACCGGCGATGGAGCGGGCGATTTCCACCCGGGTCGCATCCGTGGTGTTCTGCACATTGAGGCCGCCGCCGTACCAGTTGCCCTCGCTCTGGTAGCGCGCCAGCAGGTACAGGAACTTGTTGCCGGTGGTGCTGTTCTGGCGCGGGCGGATACGCGCCTCCACGAAATAGTCGCTGCCGGTAACACCGGCGAAGGATGCCGGGTTGATCAGCGCCAGCTCGCCACCGCGCTGGGCGGCGGTAAAGCGCAGCACCTGGTTGCCCGCATCCGATACCACATCGAAGACACCGTTGGGTGCCGGTGCGTCATTCGTGGCATGCGACAGCAACTGCCAGTGGCTGCTGGTGCCCGAGCTGAAATCATCACAGAAGTAGATGCTGGCACCCGCCGGGCAGGTACCGGCGGCCGGCGCACTGCTGGACGATGACTCACTGCTCTGCTCGGAGGATGCCTCGCTGCTGGAGGAGGATGCGCTGCCCGGCGCTGACGAGGCCGGAATGCTGGAGGAAGCCGCGCTACTCTGTACCGATGACGCCTGACTGCTCGATACCGGACTGCTGCTGCCCTGCCCGGAGGAGACCTCACTGCTGGCGCTGACAGCCTGGCTGCTGGTTTCTACGGAACTCGACGATTCGCTGCCCGGCGCCGAGGATACCTGTGCACTGCTCTGCGAAGAGGATGCCTGGCTGCTGATGCTGGCAGGGTTGCTGGACTGGCTGGCGTTACCGCCGCTGGATGAAGACCCACAGGCCACCAGTGCGCTGCTCAATAGCAGGGCACTGAAAAGTTTCAGTTTTCTCACCTTGTACTCCCAATAATTATTCTAATGTTCGTTTTATTAATGAAAAGCATGCCATCCTCGCAAATACTGGCGAGTCCCGTCAATAAATCTGACAATTGGGCATAACTATCGCCGGGATAGTGCGCCTTTATATCGCCAGTCAATCATTTGCTCACCATCAATATATAAAAATAATCAATGAGAGGTATCCAGTCATTTAATTAGCGCTATCGACTCTTCACCCGTAGTCTTCCCCTGTCGATTCACAACCCTCACACATCAGGAGCAAGACTTTATGGCGACCATCAATGCCGACATCAAACCCTTCAGCGCCCAGGCTTATCATCAGGGCCAGTTCATCCACGTGACCGAGGCGGACCTGAAGGGTAAGTGGTCAGTAGTGTTCTTTTACCCGGCTGACTTTACCTTTGTCTGCCCCACCGAGCTGGGCGACCTGGCGGACAACTATGCGGAATTCCAGAAGCTGGGCGTGGAGATCTACGGTGTGTCCACGGATACCCACTTCACCCACAAGGCCTGGCACGACAGTTCCGAAACCATCGGCAAAATCCGTTACCCGATGATCGGTGATCCCACCGGAACCATCACGCGCAACTTCGGCGTGATGATCGAGGAGGCGGGCCTGGCTGAGCGCGGAACGTTTGTGATCGATCCGCAGGGCAGGATTCAGATCATCGAGATCAATGCGGGCGGTATCGGGCGCGATGCGTCGGAGCTGTTGCGCAAGGTGAAGGCGGCGCAGTATGTGGCGGCACATCCGGGGGAGGTTTGTCCGGCCAAGTGGAAAGAGGGTGAGGCTACTTTGGCGCCGTCTTTGGATCTGGTTGGGAAAATTTAACCGCCTTGGTTCTACCCCCCGGCGAGTACCGGGGTAGTTGGTGCCCAAGACACGCCGTGAACCCCTCCCTGGGGCTCGGCGCCCGCATCATTGCGGGTGACGGTCTTGGACACCAACTACTCCGCCACCCGCCTGCCACTGTGCCACTTCTGGAATTCTTGTTAATGGAGTCATGAATGTTAGACGCCGCGATTAAAAACCAGTTGAAAGCCTATCTGGAAAAACTGCAACGTCCGATTGAATTGGTGGCCAGCCTGGATGCTGGTGCTAAAAGCCAGGAATTGCAGGCGTTGCTCAATGACATTGCTGAGCTCTCGGATATCGTCAGCGTGCGTCATGATGGTGATGCAGTGTATCGGCCATCGTTTGGTGTTGCGCAACCGGGTGAGAAACCGCGTATCGAATTTGCGGGTATTCCATTGGGTCACGAATTTACATCGCTGGTGCTGGCGTTGTTACACACTGGTGGTCATCCGCCCAAGGTGGATGACAAAACCCTGGAACAGATCAAAGCCATCGAGGGTGAGTTTCATTTCGAGGTGTTCGTATCACTGTCCTGCCACAACTGTCCCGATGTGGTTCAGGCGGTGAATACGATGGCGGCGCAGAATGCCGGTATTTCCGCCACCATGATCGACGGTGCCTTGTTCCAGGGGGAAGTGGATAAGCGGCAGATCATGGCGGTGCCCAGTGTTTATCTCAATGGCGAGCCCTTTGGCCAGGGGCGTATGACGCTGGAAGAGATTCTCGCCAACATCGATACCGGTGCGGCGGCGCGTGAAGCCCAGGCGTTGAATGGCAAAGAGCCTTTTGATGTGCTGGTGATCGGTGGCGGTCCCGCCGGTGCGGCGGCGGCCATTTACGCGGCACGCAAAGGCATACGCACGGGTGTGGTGGCGGAGCGTTTTGGCGGTCAGGTATTGGATACGCTCGCGATCGAGAATTTTATTTCAGTGAAGGAAACCCAGGGTCACAGGCTCGCCATGGCACTGGAGGAACACGTCAAGGACTACAAGGTCGATGTGATCAACCTGCAAAAAGCCGCTGAGCTGATTCCGGGCGATACGATTGAAATCAAACTCACCAGCGGCGCCAGTCTGAAAAGCAAAAGCGTGGTGCTGGCAACGGGTGCGCGCTGGCGTGAAATGAATGTGCCGGGAGAACAGGAATACCGCGGTAAGGGTGTGGCTTACTGTCCGCACTGTGATGGCCCGTTGTTCAAGGGCAAGCGTGTTGCCGTCATCGGCGGCGGCAATTCCGGTGTGGAGGCTGCCATCGATCTGGCAGGCATCGTGGCCCATGTCACGCTGCTGGAATTCGACACGGCCCTGCGCGCTGATGCGGTATTGCAACGCAAGCTGTTCAGCCTGCCGAATGTTTCCGTGATCACCGGCGCGCTGACGACCGCGGTGCTGGGCGATGGCCAGAAAGTCACCGGCCTGACCTACAAGAGCCGCGACACGGACGACATTACCCGGCTCGAGCTGGAAGGTATTTTTGTGCAGATCGGTCTGTTGCCCAACACCGACTGGCTGAAAGGCACACTGGCGCTGTCCAACCGCGGCGAGATCGACATCAATGCCCGTGGCGAGACATCCATCCCCGGCGTGTTTGCTGCCGGCGACTGCACGACCGTACCCTACAAGCAGATCATCATCGCCATGGGCGCCGGTTCGACAGCGGCACTGAGCGCCTTTGATCACCTGATCAGGACCAGCGCGCCGGACTGACCGGTTTTTCCGGGGTTGGCGCAATCAATCCTCATTGATCGCGGCAAAGCGCGCGGCCAGGTGATCGATGAACAGGCGGACCGAGGGCAGGAGCCCGCGTCTGGACGGGAACACCACATGGATGATTTCCCGCCGCGGCTCCCAGCCCGGCAGGACCGGGATGAGCGACCCCTCGGCCAGTTGTTCACGTAACATCAGCCGCGGCAACTGGACGATGCCGACACCCGCCATGGCCGCGCTCCTCAGGGTCATCATGTCCGTGGTCACCAAACGCGGCTGGTGATGCACCACGGCCTCGGATTGATCGGGCCCGAAAAGCCTCCATAGGTGTTGCTGCGCGTTGCCCAGCCCCAGGCTGGGAAAACGGTTCAGGTCCGCGGGGACCAAAGGAGCCGCCAGGGGTTGGACCAGCGCCGGGCTGGCCACCAGGCACTGCCCCCGATCCGACAACACCCGCATCACCAGATCGCTGTCCTCCAGCGGCGGCGGGCGCACACGGATCGCCATGTCCACCCCCTCGCTGAGCACATCCACAGGCCGGTTGGTGGCTTCGAGATGCACTTTCACCAAGGGATACCGGGCCAGGAATTCCGCCAGCATGCCGCCTACATGCGCGTGCAGCAGGGTGACCGGGCAGGCGACCCGGATGCTTCCCCGGGGCTCCGCCCGCGACACCTCGATAACCTCCTGGGCGGCTTCCGCCTCCACCAGCATGGCCTTGCAGTGCTCGTAATAGCTGTATCCCAGGTCCGTCACCCGGAAATGGCGTGTCGAGCGCTGGATCAGGCGCACGCCCAGGCGCTCTTCCAGCAGGGCGATGCGGCGGCTCAACCTGGATTTGGGCATGTCCAGGGCGCGTGCCGCCGGGGAAAAGCCCCCGTGATCCACGACCTGGACGAAGTAATAAAGATCGTTGAGATCCTGCATGGCCACTGCACAACTGTCCTGTTTTTTGAACACTGATGACCAATTTAGCAGACTACACGAGTAATTGTTCTATATTTAAACTTGCACCATCGCTCGACAAGAGCCTGAATCTGAGGAGGTTGGTATGAAAAAGATACTGGGTGTTTACGACGCGCCCCGGCCCCATTGGGTGGGTGATGGCTTTCCCGTGCGGTCCCTGTTCGCCTACCACAGCCATGGCAAGCAACTGAGTCCCTTCCTGCTGCTCGACTACGCCGGACCGGCCGATTTCACACCGGCCCAGCAGCCCCGCGGTGTGGGAGAGCATCCGCACCGGGGGTTCGAGACCGTCACCATCGTCTACAAGGGCGAGGTGGCCCACCGGGATTCCACCGGCCGGGGCGGTGTCATCGGACCGGGCGATGTGCAGTGGATGACCGCGGGCTCGGGGATTCTCCATGAGGAATTCCACTCCCCGGCTTTCAGCCGGACGGGCGGACCGCTGGAAATGGTGCAGTTGTGGGTGAACCTGCCCGCTAAAGACAAGATGGCACCACCCGGCTACCAGGCGATCCTCAACAGTGACATACCCTCGGTTCCGCTGCCGGATGAGGCGGGACAAGTACGTGTCATCGCCGGTGAGTTCGCGGGGCAAAGAGGCCCGGCGCGCACCTTCACCCCCATGAACGTCTGGGATATGCGTTTGTCGCCGGGCGGCACCAGCACCCTGTCGCTGCCGGACGGCTGGACCGCCGCCCTGGTGGTGCTGCGGGGTGCCATCCGGGTCAACGGCGACGCCGTCGCGCAGGAAGCGCAGATGGTGGTGCTGGACCGCGCCGGTGAAACGGTCGCCATCGAAGCACAGGACAACGCCATGCTGCTGCTCCTGAGCGGCGAGCCCATCGATGAGCCCATCGTTGGCTACGGCCCTTTCGTGATGAACAGCCAGGCGGAAATCTCGCAGGCCATCACGGACTTCAACCAGGGGCGCTTCGGGCAGATGAACCCGGCCCCCTGATGAACCTGGCAGCGGACATCGCTGCCAGTTTTTTCATTACCGCCACCCCGCTGCGGGCGGTTGCTTGTCACCCCCGGTGTTTTGCTATAGTTTCACGCGACGCCTTTCCAATTGCGGGCCGATTGCGGGCGACGGCGGGAACGGAAGCCGCTTGCCTTATAGCGAATCCCGCACCTGCCTCGAGCCGGATAGAAATAATAGGTCCTGGCCATCACGTGGCTTGGGCTGGCCTGGAATGGCGCCATGCACTATACATAACGATAAAACCCTGGTTAACCATTCACTCGAATAAACCCGGAGCTGTCATGCGGCGATTTGCCATCATCGGACTCTGGTTGGCACTTGGTGTGAGTGCCTGGACCTGTGCGGCGGAAGGCACGCAGCAGCCTCATCGCATCCTTATCTCCAACATTTCAACGACCAACCAGATCCATCACGAGGACTATTATTTCTCCCGTGCGCTGAAACTGGCCCTGGACAAGACGATCGACAGCCATGGTCCCTACCAGCTCACGCAAACCAAGAACCGTGTGACCGATCACCGGTTGATGGCAAGCCTGCAACAGGGCGAAGTCGATGTGCTCTGGGCCGGCACCAACGCCGAAAAAGAACGCCACCTGCTGCCCATCCGCATATCCCTCTTAAAAGAGTTGAGCGATTACCGCCTGCTGCTGATCCGCCCCGGCGACCAGCAGCGCTTTTCCGCCGTCAACAGCCTGGAAGACCTGCGCCGGTTCCGCGGCGGCATGAATCCGCAATGGACGGATGCCTCCATCATGGAACACAACCAGCTGCCGCTGGTGTATGCGGTGGATTACTCCCACCTGTTCCAGATGCTGTCGGCGGGCCGCTTTGATTATTTCTCCCGCGGGCTCTACCAGATCCATGGTGAACTGGAAAAATTCCCGGACCTGAAAATGGTGATCGAAGATGAATTGATGCTGCACTATCGCAACGATTTTTACTTTTTTGTCCATCGGGACAATGTGGCCCTGGCCGACCGCCTGGCCCTGGGGCTCAAACGCGCCCAGGAAGATGGCAGCTTCGATGCGCTGTTCAACAGTATTCCCCGCTACCGTTGGGGACAGGAACAACTGAAATCCAATAAACGGCGGATCATTCCACTCAATAACCTGCCCTGACCCCAGCCGTTCATCCGCAAAAGCGACCCCCTGTCCCGCCCTTCCTCGAGCCTGCCATGACGCCACCAGCCCAGCCACACCTGTCCGTCCCGGCGCAAAATTAGCCAAACCGGGAACAAATTGTGACATGCACCTCAAATTCATTAAGCAAGGCATCACAAAATCACCCGCCGAGCGGGCTGCACCCTGAACACAAAACAATCAATACCAGTCCGGTCTGTCCCGTGAGCCAGCGCGGCCCCCGGCTTGTTTGCGCACCCGCGGAAGCATAGCCTTTTACCGGCATTTCCTTTTCCAATAACACATGACACTCCCGAGATTCTGATGATGAAGCTTATCCGTCCAGCGTGTCTGGCCCTGGTATTCATGGTTTCCGGTTGCGGCGGTTCTGGTGGCTCCGGAACGAGCACACCACCGCCCAACCAACCACCCGCGGTATCGGGTCAGTCCTCCCTGGCGGCGAGCAGTCCGTCCAGCAGCGCGCAATCCAGCAGCCAAAGCCAGGCCCCTGCCTCCAGCAGCCTGGACCAGCAGGCCTCCGCCAGCAGCGAGGCCAGCCAGGCGGTGTCCAGCGCCGATGCCATGCCAGCGTCTTCGGCATCCAGCCAAGCGTCCACAGCGTCGGCGGCATCGCAGCCTCTGGCCCTGATTCCGGTGATCGATCCCGACAGCCAGGGCGTCAGCGCGAGGCCGACCTCGGCCCTGGCGGTACCGGTGGCGGGTGAAAACTACCTAGGCAGCCTGCGCTGGCTGCACGCCGCCAACGAGCGCGGCCTGGTGGGTGTCGATGAGACCAGCCTCGCCCCGGACAACACCAGCCGCCACACGCTGCGGCTGAACAGCCAGAACCACACTCAGGGTCTGGGCGTATACGGCAATTCGACCATCACCTACGCGCTCAACCAGCAATGCACCCTGTTCAATGCCCGCATCGGTGTCAGCAGCCGGGTGGGTACGCAGAACCTTGCCGGCGCGGGTTCCCTGATTTTTGAAGTCTGGGGCGATGATGAAAACCTGTTCACCTCGGGCGTCATGACCGCCAGCAGCCCATCCCGCCTGCTGGAATTACCCATCAGCGGCGTCAACGAACTGCGCCTGGTCACCCGCAACAATGGTGTGGCCGGCAGTGCCCAGGACTCCCATATGGATTACGGCGCCTGGGCCATGGCCAGGGTGACCTGCAACGCGCCCCAGGCACCCGCCTGGACCTTCTGCGCCAACGAACACCAGCGCTGTGAATTCTCCGGCACCCGCCAGGTGCGCTATGGCGCTGACGGCCACTACACCATCCTCACACTGACCGCGGAAAATGGCGGCGTCATGTGTGGTAACGCCGTGTTTGGCGATCCGGCACCGGGCCTGCCGAAAAGCTGCGCGGTGGACGGCAACAGCACCCCCAGCCTGCTGCCCAACATCGCCCACTTCTCGGCGACGCCACCCAGCATTGCGCCCGGCCAGACCAGCCACCTGAGCTGGGAGGTGAGCAACGCGCAGAGCCTCAGCATCAATCGCGGAATAGGTACGGTGGATGGCAACGGCATCACGGTACAACCGGATACCACCACCAGCTACACCCTCACCGCGACCAATGAACACGGCTCCAGCACCCGCACCCTGCAAGTCACGGTGGACGCCGGTGGACCCGACGTGACCGCGGTGCCGGTCATCGAGTCCTTTATTGCCACGCCCGCCAGCATCACCGCGGGCCAGGCGACGGTACTGACCTGGCAGGTGACCGGCGCCACCAGCCTGTCGATTTCACCCGGCATTGGCGCGGTCACCGGCAACAGCCGCAATGTCTCGCCCGGCGTGACCACCAGCTACACCCTCACCGCCACCAACAGCCTGGGTTCGGCGAGCCGCAGCGTCCAGGTGACGGTGACACCCCTGGCGGAATCCGACTGGACCCACTGCGCCAACGAATGGCAATTCTGCGACGTGCCCAGCGGCCGGCGCGATGTCCGCTTCGGTGCCAATGGCCAGTACGTGGTACGTGATATCGGCGCGGACAGCTGGTTCCAGTGCAGTGAAAACACCTTCGGTCCCACACCCAGGGAACCCAACAGGACTTGCGCCTATGGGCCGGTGAAGATGGCGGATGTCGCGCCCCCGTCCTATGACATGAGCGGCATGGGGCCCTACATCGATATCAACCGCATTCCCCAGGGCGCGCCGGGCCACGGCACGCTGCGGATAAACAACAGCAACGATTTCCCCACACCCTCCGACGACGGCGCCTTCCGGACCGTGTGTGCCTTCTCGCATTTCAATTTCGATGACGCCATCGTCTATCCAGGCCAACCCGGCCGGGCACACCTGCACATGTATTTCGGCAACACCCTGGCCAACGCCCATTCCACCGCCGAATCCCTGCGCAATACCGGTAACTCCACTTGCCGGGGTGGCATTGCCAATCGCTCCGCCTATTGGATTCCAGCCGTCATCGATACCCGTACCGGCACACCGGTACTACCGCGGCATGTGGATTTTTATTACAAATCCGGCTGGTCCGTTCAACCTCAAAACATCCAGGTATTTCCCGCCGGGCTACGCATGATTGCCGGTAATGCCATGGCCGCCTCCGGCACGACACCCGAATATCAAAACGGTGTTTACCACTGGGATTGTTACGACAACCACAATGCACGCGGCCCTTCCATTCCCAATTGCCAGGCAGGCGACCAGGTATTACTGACCGTCGTGTTCCCCCAGTGCTGGGATGGAGTGAATCTGGATTCTCCCGACCACAAGAGCCATATGGCCTACCCCCTGGGCAACTGGGAAAACAATGGCCGTTGCCCGACGACACACCCGGTACCCATCCCGGTGATTACCCTCAATATCACCTTCCCCGTCACCGAAGCGGGTCAGGCGCAGCATTGGCGGCTGTCGTCCGACATGTACAGCACCGCGTCCCCTGGCGGTTACTCAGCCCATGCCGACTGGTTTGATGGTTGGAATCAGGAGGTCAAGGAAACCTTCATCGAGCACTGCGTGCGCGCCCGGATGGATTGCGGCTCTCACCGCCTGGGAGATGGACGGACCATCGAGTAGGGATGTGCGGGCGTGACCAGCGACGATCAGTCACGCCTACATGAACCAGGGCATGGAAGCCCTGGTGACACGTCTTAATCGTCGACCATTCGCCAATACCAGGCGCCTGCCAGGAGCGCACCCAGCAGCGACATACCGGCACCCAGGCCCATCCAGCTTGTCAGGCTGGCCTCCCGCACCCAGGTCCAGGCGATATAGCCCATGTCCGACCAGGGCAACTGCGCGAATACCACCAGGCTGATCAGCAAGACCGGCAGGCCGATCATCAGCCATTCCCGCCAGGGGGTAGCACGGGGTTTGGGCAGGGCCGACATGATCCGGATACTGAATCCATCATCGGGCAGGTATGCCTGACCGGCCTGCAGCTGCTGGCGCAGCAGAGCGTCGAACGCGGGATCGGAATGATCGGGATGTGTCTTGATATCGTCGGATGTCATATCAACCTCAGGCATTCGCCGGATGCCAGGCGGACAAGAGCCCCTGGAGTTTCTGTTTGCCCCGCGACACATGGGTCTTGAGTGTCCCCAGGGGCAGGTTCATGATCTGTGCCGCCTCGTCATGGGAAAATCCTTCCTCGAAGCACAGGCGTATCGCCAGTTGCTGGGCAACTGACAAATGCCGCATTGCCGCTTCGACATCTTTTTTCGCGGCATATTGCTGGAATTCACTCTGTTCTGCCACTTGGTCGGCATTGTCATCCAGTTCACACCAGTCCACTTTCCTGGCGCGCCAGCGGTTGGCGGCAATGTTGAAGGCTATGCGGTAAAGCCAGGTGGAAAATTTCGCCTCCCCACGGAAACCGGGCAAGGCGGCATAAGCTTTGATGAACGTCTCCTGGGCCAGGTCGTCGGCCAGGTGGACATCACCATTGCACAAGCGCCGCGCCCAGACGCGCAACTGCGACTGATAACGCAGCACCAGCTGCCCGAAGGCGTGCTGGTCTCTGGTCGCAACGACGCGCGCGATAAGGGATTGATCGCTGGGGGACATGGCGTGGTATCAGCCCTGGCGGTCCCCGGGAATCTGACTGGCGGCAGGCGCCTGCTGACTGTCCACCCACCGCCATACCGCCAGTTGGGCCAGCCCCAGGCCAATGACGATGTAACCCACAGCCCCTATGCCCGCGCCCAGGAACACTGTCAGGAAGATCAGCAGTCCGGTGCCGACGCCCAGGTTGGTCAGTCCCTTGCGCAGATTGCGGCGCGGCTCCAGGGCCGTCCCCTCACTCAACAGTTCCACAGGAATATCACGCCCGGCATCCAGCAGGCGGCTGATCGCCTCGATACGCTGGCTCTCACGCCGGGCACGGGCGCGGTAGTGCATACCGGCCAGCAGGATGATGCAGAGGAAGGGAGCACCGAAGATCAACAGTACGGCGATGATCGGAATCAGCAATCCGTATTCAAAGGGTTGGGACACCGGCTGACGCTTGATGGATTCGACAGCCGCCAGTATCTCGCCCAGGCTCGGCTCGCCGGGGTTGGGCGCCGCATGATGCGGTGGCGCCGGTGGCGGTGCCGGGAGCGCGGCGGGCGCTTCCCTGTTCGCGCCGGATGGCGGGGGGGTACCCCAGGGCGATTGGCCGTCCTGCACCGGCTCCACAGCCACCGGCTCAAGATTTCTCGCTTCGGCGCTCAACCCGAATCCCAGCAGGAGGCACAGCAACCAAAATACCTGGAGCCGCGGGCAGGGACGACAGAATAGGTGGGTGTACATGGGACATTCCTCATCAAATCACGCACTGGTTACTCAGATGACATAATGCCCATTTTGGATGCAGTCAGGGTTTAAATTTCTGCCGGTTAACGTGATACCCTGACCGGCCCCAATTCCGGATACGATGTGGCTCCATGACCCCGCTGTTCGCTTGCCTGCCTGCCATCCTGCTGTTGATACTGGGCCTTGGCCTGGCCCCCGCCGCCAACGCCCAGGCGGTGCCCGATAACCAGACGCCCTCGTCCACCGCCCAGCAACTCTATGCCAAGGCGAGATCAGACCTGTTGCAGATCCGGGTGCTGGTCCGGAACGGCCGCAGCCAGGCATCGGTAGGCTCGGGTTTCCTGTTGGGGAACAGCAACCTGGTCGCCACCAACTACCATGTGATATCGCAGCTGGCACTGGAGCCGGACACCTATCTCGGGGAATACCTGGACACCGAAGGCCGGCGCGGGAACCTGGAACTCGTGGGGGTGGATGCCCTGCGGGACCTAGCCGTGGTGCGCATCGACCGGCAGGGCAGCGGCTTTTTCGTCTTGCCCGACGCGGGGGACACCCTGGATCAGGGGCAATATCTCTATTCGCTGGGCAATCCCCTGGACCTGGGTTTTGCCATTTCCGAAGGCACCTACAACGGCATCGTCCAGCGGGATTTTTCCGACCTGCTGATGTTCACCGGTCCGTTGAATCCCGGCATGAGCGGCGGTCCCAACATCACCGCCCGGGGGCGCGTGGCCGGGGTCAACGTCTCGCACCGGCGGGATGGGGAACTGGTCAGCTTCCTGGTGCCGGCCCGCTACCTGCGGGCACTGGTGGACACGCTTGCAGATACGCCGCCGGACGATTTCAACCCCGTCATCGCATCACAGCTGCTGCAACACCAGGCGGTCATGATCGACCGGTTGCTCGACACACCGCTCAGCATCAGGGCCCTGGGTGAATACCAGGTACCGGTACGCGAATCCGAGCAGTTGCGCTGCTGGGGCAGCGCCGACACGCGGGGCCGCCAGGGCTTCGTCAGCGACCGTATCCAATGCGCCATGGAATCGCGCATCTTTGTTTCCAATGAGTTGCAGACGGGCCATATCAGCATTCAGCACACTCTGTTGCAGCGTACAGAACTCGACGCCTGGCGCTTCGCGCGGGTCGCGCGCGACAGCTTCGACGGCCAGATTCACCGCTTTGCCCGCAACACGCAGATGAGCGGCCCCGAATGCACCGAAGCCTTTATCGACCCGGCCAATATCTCCCTGCGCGCCGTGCTGTGCTTTTCGGCCTACAACAAATTCGAAGGGCTCTATAACCTCACCCTGCTCACCCTGAGCACGGACAACCCGGATAACAGCCTGCAAAGTCGCCTGGGTGTGTCGGGCATCTCTTACGACAATGGCCTGCGCCTGTCGCGTCTCTTTCTGGCATCGCTGAGCCGGGAACATCCGCCACGCGATGGGATGCTTGCCAGCGAAGGGGAGGAAGCGCCATGAGCCACGCGGTGTTTATCGAAGTGCTGGCCCGCAATGGCGAGGTCCTGCAACGCCACCGTTTTACGCAGCTCCCGGTGCGCATCGGCCGGGCCTACGACAATGACCTGATCATCGACGACCCCTACATCGCGCCTCACCACGCCAAGGTCGAAGAGGTTCATGGCGAACTGATCATGCGCGCGAAAAATACCCGCAATGGACTGGTAAGCGGCAGGCACCGCAAAAACCTGCTCGATCTGGACGGCAACACCCAGGTGCGCCTGGGACACACGCGCCTGCGTGTACGCCGTGCCGATCACCCGGTCGCGCCGGAAATCCCGGACTCCACCAACCACGGCTGGGAAGGATGGCTGCCCGCCTTCTGCGGGCTGGGCATCATGGTAGTGGTCGCGCTGATCGACCAGTGGCTGCGCGGCACCACCGCCACCAAGGCGCTGGGGCTGTTCACCGAAGCCTCCAGCAACCTGGTGCTCCTGCTGCTCTGGTCCGGCCTCTGGGCGCTGGCCAACCGCCTCTTTTCCGGCAGCGCCCGCCTGGGACGCCACCTGTTCATCGCCGGTTGCGGCTACCTGCTGGGTGAGCTCTGGCTGCACTCGGCCAGCATCCTGGCCTACGCCTTCTCCTGGGAATTTCTCAGCCGCTACGACGATGTGTTCTTCCTGTTACCCGTGGCCCTGGCGCTCTACTTCCACCTGATCACCGTCAACCCGCGCCTGCCACGCCGCATGGGCGTCATCACTCTCGGCATACTGCTGGCCGTCAACACCATGATGCTGACCAACACCTACCTGCGCACAGGCACGCTGGCCAACCGTGTCTACATGAGCGCACCCTACCCGCCCGCGCTGCGTTTGAGCGATGACATCAGCCTGGATGCATTCCTGGAACGGGCGGAACACCTGCAACCCGCATTGGAAAGTTTGCGCGAAAAAGCGGAGACGAATTGATAAACCCGATGTGAAAAAACAGCGATCGACGAATAAGTTTCTGGGAAGAAGGCAGACACCATCACATTGCAAAAAAAACCGCGCAATAAAAAACCCCGGTAGCAAAAACTACCGGGGTTTTTAATATGGTGCCCAGAGGCGGAATCGAACCACCGACACGAGGATTTTCAATCCACTGCT
>CAYWCW010000022.1:0-67305 GCA_964456865.1 uncultured Cellvibrionaceae bacterium | reverse complement strand
CGCGAAGGTGGACGTACGGTGGGTGCTGGGGTGGTGGCTAAAATCATCCAGTAAGCTGGAGCTACCCTGTAAAAAAGCCGCCTTAGGGCGGCTTTTTTGTTTTTAGTATTTGGCTGAATCTATTGTCGCACCATTCATTATAATAATAAGTTATTAGACACCCGTTAAGATTGAAAAAAATTGTTATTAGCAAAGGAACTTCTGCTAAGCTCTGCCTACCTGCGTGAAATGTGAACTATGCACGCTTGAATACCCTTTTAATATCAACCTGGTCATTGGGGCTCTTTCCATGAACATCAAATCTCGCTTTCAGCAAACGGGTCAGGGTATGACCGAATACATCATCATCGTTGCGCTCATCGCGATTGCGGCGATTGCTGTTTACAACCTGTTCGGTGATACGGTTCGCGGCCAAGTAGGTGATATGGCTGCCGAGCTGGGTGGTCAGGATTCTGGTAACAGAGCTGCTACCACAGGTGCCGCTGCCCAAACTGAAGGTACAACCAGCAATTACACCCTGGGTGATTTTGGCCAAAGTCAAGGTGATCGCTAAGATTCTCGTTCTTGGTTCCGGATCCTCTTGATTTGTTGAGAACCCATGAAAACTCAGTCGCTATCGGATGCCAGACAGAAAGGGCAGGCCATGGTTTTTGGCCTGCTTTTTTTGGCTGTCGTGCTTATGGCGCTGCTGGCTCTGTTCAATCAGGGGCAGTTGGTCAACCATCGGGTGCAACTCGAAAATACCGCTGACGCCTCTGTCTATTCCCAGGCAAAGCTGGCGGCACGCAACCAGAACTTCATGGCCTACACCAACCGCGCGATGGTGGCTAATGAGGTTTCCATCGGCCAGATGGTGGCTCTGCTGTCCTGGGCCAAGCATTACCGCGACATGGGTGCCTTCACCAGTTATCCGCTTTACCGCTTTCCTGTCGCTCCGCCCTCTCCAGTCACCTTCAGCGATGTACTCCAGGCAGTTACGCTTCCCTATGTGATCATGGGGAACGGTGTAGCGGCGTTTGCGAAAGTGATGGTCGAGACCTGGCCGACGGTCGTGTCATATTTTAATTCTGCGCTGGGTATCTTCCAGAAGATCTTTGCCGTCGCAACCCTGGCCGCCCAGGTGGAGGTCAACCTCAAGGTGGTCAAGGACCACGAGCGAGAACCGGGGCGACAGGAAATGTATATACCAGCCATTGGCTGGTACTTTTTTACGCAGAATGCGTTATTGACCTATTTTGGTGAAAATTTTGATCCGGTTAACCTGAAAAATAAAATTGCCTCGAGTGAGGCCGCGGGTGAGGAAGACGCCGGTGGTGGGGGTCCGATTGATGTTGATGAGTTGGTTGATGATTTCCTGGTGAGCCAGGTAGGCCAACTGGACAATATGATCAACGACAACACTCCCAGCATAGGTGCCAAGGCCAGCCAGAATACGTCAGGTGGCGCTAATGCCAACCTGAATACGGGTGAGAAGGCGGAGAGCCAGGCAGTGGCTGCCTATCAACGCTATGCAGCCATGGTCAATCGCAATCGCGAATCCTTCACCATGGACCGCCATTGGGATTTATGGGGACATACCGATATCCCCATCCCCAAATTAAAACTCTCGCTGGGCATCATCACCTTGACCATCGATCTGGATCTGGGATTTGGTGCAGGTATCAAAAATGATGGCGGCACGGTTTATCAGGCGAATTCCGCGCTGGAAACCAATGCGGATATTGCCAAGCTGGGTTGGCACTCCATCGATGTCACCTCCATGGGGATCGAGTTTGATATAGGACTTTATGTCAATGTAGAGCTGTGCCTGCCCATTCTCGGTTGCAAGGATTGGACGCTGCTGGATCTCGATTTTTCACTCCCCATCGGTTTTCCACTGGCGGGGGCGACCCATCAATTGGTGAGTGACAACTCGCACGCCAAACGGCTCATGCCCCAATGGGGATTTCCGTTCATGGACAGCAAGGGGCGCTATGGAGGTGTGCTGGACGATCCTGACAACAAGGGCGCGTTTGACGGGTTTCATACCCAGACCCTGCTGTGGGGACAGGTATCCCCGCAACTGATGCCGGGGGGTATGTATGGCATGCGCCAGGGCATGGACATTACCAATCGCTATGCCGGTCCCCCTTCATACTTTTCGCTGGGACGCAGTTTTGAGCAGACGGGACGCAGCTACGAATTTACCATCGCTGTTGCCAAAAGCCTGGACCATGTAAAAACCAGTGATTCGGATACCTTTCAAATCCGTGGCGAGAGCAGTGATTGGGACGATCCGGACAGCGATTTGCATTTCACACGTTTTGATCTGGAAACACATTCGCGCGCCCAGGGTACAGATATCGCGGCGGCATACCAGCGCTTTGTGTGGGGCGATGACCGCCCGATGATGACCATCAGTTCGGCCGAAACCTATTTCGCCAACCCCATGCAAAAGAATGCTGACGGCAGCGCAGAGCCCGCCAGTCTGTTCAGCCCATTTTGGGACGCGCGCCTGCGCCAGCCCAGCAAAGTTGCCTATCTGATCGCAACAGGTGACATCAGCTTTGAAGAGTTGATCGAAGGCTTGAGCAGCACTGCCCTGGGTATGATCGAGTGGCTATTGCGGGCCATTGCCGAGCGCCTGGTCACAGCCGGTATTTCCTATCTGGTTGACAAGCTGGGATCGCCTTTTGGTGGTTTTGTCGAAGGTCCTCTGCAGGATGCGGGTAGTCAGCTGGTGGATTTCACGGTGGATGCCGTCGTGGGTGAGCTGGAGAACTTCATGCCATGACATCGTGCAAACCGCGGGCATGTCACAACCAGTACGGCCAGGCGATGACGGAGTTCGTCGTTTCCGTTGCCTTTGTATTTCTGGTGTTGTTTGTCTCGGTACCCATGTTCGGCAAGATCATGGATATGCAGTTTCAGAACCAGCAGGCATCCCGTTATGTCGCTTGGGAGCGCACGGTCTGGCTGGAAGGCACAAATGAACAATATCAGCGTGATTTTGCCATCAGCGCGGCGGAATTCGAAAGCGCGGCGGTCAGGAGCAACGCCGAAATCGTCAACAGCATGCAAAGCCGTTTCTTTGATCAACAGGGACGCAGTATTCCCACGTTGATTTCACAGGATGACGTCCATGCATCCAGTGGACAGATAAGCCCCATCTGGACCTATGTCCAGTCAAAAGACACCATGTACCAGGGTACGACCGTGGAGTCCCTGGGGCAGAAGCGAACGCCCGGCATATCCTATGCCATCCTGGATACTGTCCAGTCAGCGTTGGAGATCATGGCTACCCCTATCAATTGGCTGCTGACAGGTATTGGTGGCGATCCCGGGTTTTTAAACCTCGATGCCAACATGGACAGCTACTACGCCCCGGTTGTCAAGACGACGCTCAACAAAGCCAACGCCCATGGTGGTGGAACGGGTGTCTGGGATCGCGAGGATGGACGGTGGGGCAGAGGCATCGAAGACGCGGTTTTCCAGGTATGGGATGGTGTGTTGACCAGCCGCTCGGCCATCCTGGCTGATGGCTGGAGTGTGCAGAGTGAATCCTATTACCAGAATCGCACCGATAACCTGGTATTGAGTAACGTGTTTGATATCCCGGTATTCAATCAGCTCAAAAGCATTGTCGGACTCCTCGAGGGCGGCGGGCTGAGCAGCAGTGCCATCGGCAGGCTCGAGTTTGGCGCTGTGGGTATTGAACCCATGCCGGCCAAGGAAGGCGCACCCCTGGATGTCACCTGTGATGGAGGCTATTGCTACTACGATGAATAATAGCGTCCGTTTGATTTTTCTCGCGCTCTACTTTGTTGCCTTATCTGCACACGCCAATTGTGATTTTGATGATTTCCCCACCATGCCTGACATGCGTGTGCAGATCGTCATGGACAATGTCCTCTACAACGACAAGCCGATGATGGTGCGCAATTTCAGTTCTGAACAGGCCGCGGAACAGGTTGCCGGTTATTACCGCCAGCAGTGGCGCAATGCCGCTGTGGATAGCCAGATGGGAGCCTGGCGGCAGGTGAGCACACTCACGAAAAAATGCCTCATGACCGTGCAGTATGCCGAGGTGCCGGGGGCGGGCACCTTCGGACGCCTGGTGATCAGCAATGTCCCCAATACCAAACCTGGCCAGGAACTGGCAGCTGATCTGCGTCTTCCCGCCAGCAGTTTTGTGGTTTCTGACATGAGGACCGAAGACGGTCCGAAAAAAGGGCGGGTAACGCTGATTACCAGCGACAGCTCTGTCGATCAGGCGGCCCAGTTCTATCGAGGCTATATGCAAGGTGAAGGCTGGGCGCTGGAAAACGATTTCCGCGAGCAGGGCCATGCCGTATTGGTGTTCCGCAAACGCCTGAATGAAAGCAATATCGTCATTACACCCGCCGGAGATGCCACCCAGATACTCATCAACCAGGTGGAGGTGCGCTGATGCTGCGCCAACTGGGTCAGGCCATGGTCGAGTACACCATTGTCACCGCTGCCTTTGTGGTGGGATTGCTGGTGCTGAACAATGGAGCCTGCCCGGATGAGTATGAAGATTGCATTGAATATCTGCTGACAGTCATGCACGACAACGCGGATGGCTATTCCAATTCCATCTCGGCTGTCCAGGACTATGGCCGCTCCTATCGTCCGGCTGCGCCACCTCCCTGGCCCGGTGGTGGCGTCAATCCGCCCGATGACGATGGCGCCAGTGGCGATCCGGGGTCATTGGAAGGCGGTGACAGGATAGAGCAGGCCACGCAAATTACCGACCCATCGGGCAACGTCTACGGTGTGCTCGATGGAAGCAATGTTGTGGATGATCAGGGCAATGTCGTCGGGACCTATAACAGCGAAACCGGCGTGTTTGTCCCTGCCAATGGCGGTCTTGCCGTGATCGTCATGGAGCGCCGTGTCGTGCGGGATGAAGAGGGAAAGATCATGCCTCTGCAGGCAGTCGTGGATTGTGGCAGTGGGCAGGTATTGGGTTTTGGTTATCGTAGTGATGTCAGTGGCAAGTTTGTCAACTCGCTGAATCTGGCGGAAGACAACATCGCGGGATATTGCCTGGCGCCAACCTTTGAAGTGGTAACCCGCGATGGGCGTATGGATGGTGGGCGAATAGTCAATGGCCATTATTATCCGGTTGCCCTGACGGCTGTGCTCATGCCTACGGAGCCTGCGGGTGAAGTGGTCTTTTGGCCAGAGTTTAACGATTGCGCGGTTATGGTGACGAACTGGGATGCGGGATTGGATCCGGAGCTGGATGCCGAAGAGCGTTATCAGGCACAAGTGGATCTTTATGCAGACCAGGACCCGGCAACGGCCCCATTGATCGGGCGCCAGATGACAGGACTGTGTGATTCTGCGAGAACGGTAACAGCCCCTTGATGTTGGGGCGACGACAGTCAAACGATTAAAAAATAAAGCACTGCCAAGCGCAGTTCCTTGGGGGAAAAAATGAAGTCTATGTCAGGAACCCGCTTGTTTCTTATAGCGGTTGTCTGTGGTCTCATTGCCGCCGTGTTGGTGGTTTATTATCTGAAGCAGGTCGAAAACAAATATCGGCGCGCCAACCAGCCGGTTGTCGAGCAGACGGTGGCACTGGTTGTACCGCGTCGTGACATGGTCAAGGGCGAGGTCGTCACGCTGGACTCCATCGGCCGCCTGGTCATGCCGGCCCGATTTGCCCCGTCCAACTTCATCTCTGCGGATGACTATCAGAAGGTCGTCAATCGCACACTCAACGCTCCTGTGCAGGCGGGTAAACCCATTACCTGGGAATTCATCACTGGCCGTGCAGCTGAAAAATTCTCCGAAAACCTGGATCTCGGCCGGCGCGCCATGAGTATCCGTGTCACCAAGATAGATTCGTTTGATGGCCTTTTGCGCCCCGGTGACACCATAGACCTGATGGGCCGGTTTGAATTCGGCAAACTGGATGCGATGACCAACCAGCGCAATGAGCGTGAAGCCAAGGAAGAGGTGGTGCTGCCGGTGCTGGAGCGGGTGACGGTCTTGTCCGCCGGGCGTGAGGATTACACCGGACGCCGCTATGAACGCAGCCAGGCACGCAACTCCATCGATGGCTTCGACATGGAGTACACCATTGTCACCCTGCATTTGACGCCGCGCCAGGTTGCGCGTGTCGAGCTGGCCCAGCAGACAGGTTCGCTGTTTGCCGTACTGCGCCATCCGGATGATTCCGGCCTGGCCGGTTATGAGTTCATGCGGGCCAACACCCTGCTTGAACGAGATCGGCCGGAAGCCGTGGATCTGGTGCTGGACGCTTCCGGAAAACCTATAGGGCGTATCGTGGGTGACAATGTTGTGGATGCCAGTGGCAACATCATCGGCAAGATGGTTGATGGCCAGGCCGTGGGCCTGGATGGAAAACCGCTGGGGCAGGTGGTGCGTAATGTCGCGGCCGATGACCCCTTGCTGCGAGTCACCCAGACTGTCGACGTGGTACGCGATGCACAAGGCAATGTGATCGGCCGTGTGGTCGACGGAAAAATCATTGATGCGCGTGGCAATGTGGTGGGAACCGTGGATGCGTCGGGCCGTGCGGTCGGGCTTGATGGCCGTGTCATTGGCACCGTGCAGAAGAATGTTGCCCTGGATGCCCAGGGCAATCCGGTGGATCTCACCCGTTCCAGCGCTGTTGCCAGCCAGACTCGAATGGAGCAGGTGGTGCGTGATGCGCAAGGTAAGGTCATCGGTCGTGTCGTCAATGGCCAGGTGGTTGATGAGCAAGGCCGTGTCGTTGGTCGTGTCGATGCCAGTGGTCAGGCTGTCGGTCTCGATGGCCAGCGCCTCGGCCGTGTTGAGCAGGTCATGCTGGACCGCGATGGCAAGGTCGTGGGTGAAATGAAAGATGTCGTGCGCGATGCATCCGGTCGTGTGGTGGGCACGGTTGAAGAGGTCGTGCGCGATGCGCAGGGCAATGTGATAGGCCGTGTTGTCAATGGTGAGATTGTCAATGAGCAGGGCCAGGTCATCGGTCGCGTGGATGCCAGTGGCCGCGCCATCGGTGTGGATGGGCAGACGCTCGGCAGCGTAGAAAAAGTCATCCGCGACCAACAGGGCAATGTGGTTGGCCAGGTCGAGCAGGTGGTGCGCGATGCGCAGGGCAATATCATCGGTCGTGTTGTCGACGGCAAGATTGTCAATGAGCGAGGCGACGTGGTTGGCCGTGTGGGCAATGACGGCCGTGCGGTAGGCCTTGATGGCAAGGTGTTGGGTAGCGGTACTGTTGAAACCCGCGCGGTGGGTGCGGATGGCCAACAGCTCGGCAGTGTGGAAAAAGCATTTGTCGATGCCAGTGGCCAGGTCGTCGGGGAGTTGGCGGAAGTGGTGCGTGATGCACAGGGCAACATCATCGGTCGTCTGGTTGACGGCAAGGTAGTGGATGCGGATGGGCAGGTTATCGGCGAACTGCGCGATGGCAAGGTCGTGGACGCCGAGGGCAAGGTGATTGCCGACAATGTCACCGTCACTGCCGAGAACCGCGCCCTGGTTGATGCGGCCTTGCGTCAGCAGGCGGGAGGCGATGGCAGTGCCTACGAGCTGAGAACCATCGATTTTATTCCGGGCGGCACAGGCAAAGAGGGCATAGTGCCAGTCATCAAAGTACGTCTGGAATAAGGGGCGGGATCATGACTACGAGACTTATGGGGAATGCAATGCGCTTTACTGTGCTGGTGCTTGGTTTGATGATGGTGGCTCATGCGCATGCGCAAACACGGGTGCTGCCGAGTGTGCTGACGCTGTATGAAGGTGAGTCCAGTGTACTCACCGCGCCCGATGTGGAACGGCTTTCGGTTGGTAAATCCAAAATGCTGTCTACCACCCTGCTCAAGAGTGGCGAGATAGTGCTTACCGCTGATGCGGTGGGTGAAACCAACCTGCAGGTCTGGTTTGCCAATGGCCGCCGTGAGAATCTGTCGGTTGTGGTGGTCGCGTCCAATGGCTGGCGGGAATCCATGGAGATCAAGGGCCTGCTGGGGGATATTCCCGGCATCAGGATTACCACGGTGGGCCGTCGGGTCGTCGTCGACGGTAATCTGGAGGCCCGGGACCTCGAAAGGGTCAACCTGGTCAAGCAGCGCTACGATGACATGCTGATACTCGCACGGCAGATCACGCCCTACGAGCAGAAAATGATTTACTTCGATGTGAAAATCGCGGAATTCGATCGCAGCAAAACAGAAGAATTGGGTATCAACTGGCAGAAGGATATCGCCGGCCCCAACCTCAGCTACCGCAAAAACTGGGTCAACGAGGGACGCATCGCGCGGGACATCAGCTCGTCCAACAATAACCATATGGATGAAGGTGCCAAGGGTTTTTATTTCGGAATTACCACGGATATCGCGTCGCGTATCAACATTCTGGAGCAGACAGGCTCCGCTCTGGTGCTGGCGTCCCCGCGCTTGAGCGCGCGCAGTGGTGGTACAGCGGATCTGACAGTGGGTGGCGAGGTGCCGGTGATCACCAGTTCCCTGTCAGGTTCCAGTGTCGAGTATAAGGATTACGGTGTGCTCCTTGGTGTCCAGCCCAATCTGGATCTTTACGGCAACATTACCGCCCGGGTTGAAGTGTCTATCAGCCAGTTGGACCTCGCACAGTCGGTCGGTGGTCAGCCGGCCTTCAAAAAACGCAGCACCTCCAATGATGTGAAGCTTCGCCCCGGCGAGACACTCGTCCTGTCCGGGTTGATTACCCGCGAAGAACAGCTGACCTACAACAATGTGAAATGGTTGGCCAATATCCCGGTGTTGGGCTGGTTGTTCCGCTCCAAGAGCTTTACCTCCGGTGAAACGGAGATGGTGATTTTCATGACCCCCAGGGTAATGGAAGATCTGGCCGAGGGCGATAACCGCGAGTTGCTTGAGCGGGCCGAAGCCATGGTGCAGCGGCACAATGATTCGTTGAAACGAGCCTTGCTCGATTAGGTTCTGGCTTTTCCCTTTACTTGTCGGGTCAATCAGTATTCAGGGGCTAACGTGTTTGAAATCCAGGTAAGCAGTCGTGACGGTAAATGGCAGGACAAGGTGCGCTGTGGCGCCGACGCTTGCGAGTTGGGCCGTTCGCGTGATGTTATTTTGCGGGTGCGTGGCTGGCGGGTTGCGCCTCGCCATGTGCGCTTTGAAAAAGAACTGGCCGGTGTTTTTGTCGAAGACATCAGCCGGGGATTTGGTGTTACGGTCAACGGAAAGGCCATCAGCCGTCACGGTCCGCTCAATCCCGAGGATCAGATCGAGTTCGGTGGCGGATTCATCGCCCGGGTCACGGATTTCAGCCCGGATGTAAGCGATGCCGTCGAGGAACTCGATGAGCCTGCCGCCCTGGATGGCGAGAAGCCGCCTGCCGATGCGCGCCAGACCCGCGCCGACTACATGACATGGGCGCAGTTCACACATAAACAACTGCTCAAGCAGATGGACCTGCGCCGCATGAGCCTGGATAACCTGTCTCACGACCAGGTGCGTGCCCAGCTGGAGGAATTGGTTGAGGGTATTCTAGTATCCTTCAGTGATCGCCTGCCGCCAGAGATCAAGCCCGACCGGCTGAAAAAAATCGTGCTGGATGAGGCGATAGGGCTTGGCGCCCTGGAAGAATTACTGGCCAGCCCTGACGTTACCGAGGTGATGGTCAATTGTTATGACGACATTTATATAGAACGCGGTGGCCGACTGGAGCGCACGGATGTCACCTTCACTAGTGATGAAGCGGTGATGGCCACTATCGAGCGTATCGTATCGCCACTGGGGCGCCGCATCGATGAAAGCTCGCCCATGGTGGATGCGCGGTTGAAAGATGGTTCGCGGGTGAATGCCATTATCCCACCGCTCGCCTTGCGCGGGCCTTGTATTACCATCCGTAAGTTTTCGGATAAGAAATTAACCGACCGCGACCTCATCCGTTTTGGCACGGTCAACGAAAACATGGTTGAGTTCATGCGCACCTGCGTGGTTCAGCGGCGCAATATCGTGGTTTCTGGCGGTACTGGTTCTGGTAAGACTACCCTGCTGAATATTCTGTCCAACTTCATTCCGTTGGATGAACGGGTGATTACCGTCGAGGACGCCGCGGAATTGAAACTGGTTCAGCCGCATGTGGTGTCACTGGAGGCGCGCCCCGCGAACATGGAAGGCAAGGGCGCCGTTACGATCCGCGAGCTGGTGAAGAACTGCCTGCGGATGCGGCCGGACCGTATCGTCGTGGGTGAGTGCCGCGGCGGCGAAGCGCTGGATATGCTCCAGGCCATGAACACGGGCCACGATGGCTCGCTGACCACGGCCCACGCCAACTCGCCGCGCGACATGCTGCGCCGGCTGGAAGTGATGGTGCTGATGGCGGGTATGGATTTGCCGGTGTCGGCTATCCGTGAACAGGTTGCCTCGGCGGTCAACATCGTCATTCAACAGACCCGGTATGGCGACGGGTCGCGGCGTATCAGCTGTATCTCCGAAATTACCGGTATAGATTCGGGCACGATCCAGCTCAGTGATATTTTCCGTTTTCAACAACAGGGGTTCGATGAGCAGGGCCGGGTCCGCGGACACTTCGTGGCAACGGGCCAGGTGCCCCAATTCTATGAAGAGCTGCGCCAGCGGGGCATAGATGTGGACATGAGTATTTTCAAACCATGATCGAAGAACTTCTCGGAACAGCGGCCTTTGGTCTCAGTATACTGCTGATTTTTGTGACTGCTGCCTGCCTGGCGACGCTGGTGGCTGGCAAGGTCGGCGAATTCATGGTGCTGTATCGCAGCAAGTTCACGGCCAGTGCCGAAATAGAGATGCGGGATATGTTCATGTTTGCCGATCCCGCCCGGCTGTTCTGGTTCAACCTGCTTGCTCTCATCCTCATCCCCATGCTGGTCCACGCGTTGTTTGCGCTCTGGGTGATCACGGGTCTGGTGTTTTGTGTGCTGCTCGTGGTGCCCGGTGTGCTCTGGGCCAAGCTGCGCAGCAAGCGATTCCGCCAGTTGGAGTCACAATTGCCGGATGCCTTCATGATGTTGTCCAGCAGCCTCCAGGCGGGTGCCAGCCTCAACATGGCGTTTCAGGATCTGGTGCGCCAGTCGCCCAAGCCGATCAACCAGGAATTCGGCCTGCTGGTCAAGCGCATGCAATTGGGCATGTCGCTGGATGATGGGCTGGTGGAGCTGGAAAAGCGTGTACCGGTGCAAAGCTTCGTCATGGCGAGCTCTGCCATACGTATCAGCCGTGAGGTGGGCGGCAACTTGGTGGAAACCATCAACAGCATAGCGGACACCCTACGGCGCAAGCATACGATGGAAGGTAAGATCGACAGCCTGACCGCGCAGGGGCGTGCCCAGGGTACCTTCATGGCCCTGGTGCCCATAGGACTGGCGTTGATCCTGAGCGTGTTCGAGCCTGAAGCCATGCGCAAACTCTACACCACTCGTGAAGGGCTCATGGTATTGACGGTCATGATCATCATGCAGGTGATGGGCTTTGTTTTTATCCGCAAGATCACCAGTATCGACAGCTGAGGTGAGACAGAATCATGTCTGAAACAGGGTTGCTATTACTGACAGGTATTTCCGTGGGGGCTGCGGTGATGGCGCTGATCCTGTTCGGCGCTTCCATTACTTATATGCTGACGGATGACGAGCGCCAGTATATGGATGCGCCGCCGGCGTTCCTGCGCCCGATCTGGCCGCTGATTCGCCTGTGTACTTTTTTCCTGGGCAGCAATTTGCCGGCCAACTGGCTCATCAAAATGGATGAGAAGCTGCAGAAGAATGGCGTAAGCTTCATGATCACCGCGGAGGAATACTTCTCTGCCAAGCTGGTGCTGATCATCCTTCTGCCGCTTCTTGCCTGGCTGGCGCTGGCCAGTTCCGGGGGAACAGACCCGCTGCTGTATATCCTGCTCGCGGTTGCCGGTTATGTATTGCCGGATCTCTGGGTCAGGGATACCCGCCGCAAGCGGGATGCGGAGCTTATCCGCAGCCTTCCCATCTACCTGGAATATCTCACCATGTGCGTGGATGCCGGCCTCAACTTTGCTGGCGCCCTCAAGCAGGCGGTGGACAAGGGCCCCCGTGGGGCCATGCGCAATGAATTCCGCATCGTGCTGCGCGACATCAGTTCCGGTCAGACCCGTGCCGATGCCCTGGGCCGTCTGGCGCAACGGGTGGACCTGCGCGATATCACCGTATTCGTCCGCGCGGTGATCCAGGCGGAGAAAATGGGTTCCAGCATGAAGGAAACCCTGCTGGTTCAAGCCCGCCAGCGTTTGAACGAGCGCTTCCAGCGGGCGGAGAAGATGGCCATGGAGGCTCCGGTGAAGCTGATCATACCCCTGGTGATTTTCATTTTTCCGCTGACCTTTGTGATACTGCTGTTCCCGATCGTGGTGAAATACCTGGATCAGGGGGGGCTGTGAGGCAAAGGCAACTGGTGTGGGTGGGTACAGGCCAGGAGCGGGGTGTGTCGGGCGTTCTCATCGCAGACACCTGGTGGACCCGGGCCCGTGGCCTGCTCTGGCGCATGCCGCTCCAGCCTGGAGAGGGGCTGCACATCAAGCCCTGCAATTCGATACATTGTTTTTTCATGACCTCGGCGATTGATGTGGTATTCCTGGGAGTGGCGGATGAGATACTGCGGATCTGCCCACGGGTGAGCCCATGGCGCGTGCGCTGGTGCATCAAGGCAAGTTCTGTCGTGGAGTTGGCGCCCGGTGAAGTGGCGCGGCTGGGATTGAAAGAGGGTGACACATGCGTTTGGCGCTGATGTTGATGCTGTTGATCTGTCTGTCCGGTTGCGCCGGTCAGGGCGTCAAGCCGCAAGTGGCCATGGCGCTCTACGACCAGGCCGAAGCCCGGTATCAGGCGGGTGATTACGCGGGCGCGCTGCCGCTTTACCAGCAACTGGCGCGCCAGTTTCCCCGGGACCCTAATCTGCCGTTGCGCGAAGGCAACTGCCATGCGTTCGAGGGGCGCTATGAGGAGGCTGTCGTCGCTTACGAGTCGGCCCTCGGCATCGACCCGTCCTTCAGCCGTGCCTGGTACAACCTCAGCTATGTCCGGGCGCAAATGCTGGCCGCTACCGTGACCCGCATGCACCAGAACCTGGACCCGCGGGATCCTGAACTGGTGCGCATGCGGCAATTGGTCGTCGATGTCCTGGCGTCCTTCGGTGAGACTTTTGAACTGCCGGATGCTCCGCAGCCCCAGGTGCCAGCGGGCGATGCTGAGACAAGTGAAGGGGCTGCTGCGGACGAGGAAGCTGGGCCATGAAACAGGCCGTATCCACCAATCGCGGCACCAGGTCTCGCCAGGCGGGCCAGTCCATGACCGAGTTCGTCATTGTGATTCCTGTGCTGGTTTTGCTTATCTTTGGGGCAATCCAGATAGCTTTTATCTATTCAGCCAAAATAACCCTCAATTACGCCACCTACCAGGCTGCCCGGGTGGGAGCCAATAAGAATGCCACCTATAGCGCCATGCGCCAGGGGCTGATCCGCGGACTTGCTCCTTTATTTACTTCCAACAGCGGCATGGGCAACCTGCGGGAGGACCTGCGGGCGGGCGTTGGCAGCACAACCCGGCGCTCCGCCGTGTCCGAGGTGGACAACTATGTGAGAATCATCCGCCTCAGCCCCGCGGCGGCCAACCTGGGGCCGTCCAGTTTCGGTGTGCTCAACAGCCAGGGGTTTTACGAGATACCCAACGACAACCTGATGTACCGCCCCAGTACCCTGTCACAGGGGGTTAACATCCAGGATGCCAACTTGCTCAAGATTCGGGTGCAATACTGCTACAAGCTCATGGTTCCCATCGTCAACAAGGTGATAGGCAGCCTGGCGGAGGTGCGTAACAACCGCAATCCGGCCGACTACCATCCCCACGAAACCCTCAATGACCCCCGGTTTGCCGACCGCAACCGCGGGGTGATCAATGAGGCCGCCGGTACCCTGGGGCTCAGCAACTACGAGAGCCTGTGCAAGGACAGGGCGGGGCGCCGGGAGGGGTTCATCCTGACCGCCGAGGCTATTGTGCGCATGCAGTCCCCCGCCTATGATGGCGATCCCGACCCGGACGTGGGTGACCGGATGTGCGACGGCGAGCGCATGGCCTGCCCCTGATTTCGGCCCCCGCCCCTCCTTTCTATTCCCCTGCATTCTTTTTAGGCAATCCCTGTTGACAGCCCCATGGCCGATCATTAAGATTGCGCCTCCTTTTGCCGGGGTGATTTCCGCACCGGCAAGCAAGGTAGTTCTTTAATATTTAACTGGAGTTTGGTTCACATGCAGAATCAGCGCATTCGGATTCGCCTGAAGGCCTTTGATCATAAGCTCATCGATGCCTCTACCCAGGAGATTGTTGAGACAGCAAAGCGTACAGGCGCCCAGGTTCGCGGCCCGATTCCGCTGCCGACTCGTAAAGAGCGATTCACCGTGTTGATTTCACCGCATGTCAACAAGGATGCGCGTGATCAATACGAGATACGTACACACAAGCGTTTGCTGGACATTGTTGAACCAACTGAAAAGACCGTAGATGCCCTGATGAAGCTGGATCTGGCTGCAGGTGTCGAAGTTCAGATTAGTCTCGGTTAATTCAATGTTTTAACCCTTGGGGCATTGGGTTCCAAGGGTGTGTAACGCTCTGAAATGGGCGGCCATAGCGGGTAAAAGCCCCGTACACTAAGAGGTTAGTAAAATGACGATTGGTATTGTCGGCCGCAAAAGCGGCATGACTCGCATATTTACCGATGATGGTGTTTCCATTCCTGTCACCGTGATTGAGGTTGAGCCCAATCGCGTCACTCAGGTCAAGAATGTCGAAACCGATGGCTACTCTGCTGTGCAGGTAACCGTGGGTTCTCGTCGTGCCTCCCGTGTTACCAAGTCCGAAGCCGGTCACTTTGCCAAAGCTAATGTGGAAGCAGGTCGCGGTATTTGGGAATTGCGTAACGACTCTCAAGAAGCTGTTGATATTGGCTCACAGATCACTGTCGAGTCTTTTTCCGCAGGTCAATTGATCGATGTAACTGGTACCTCCAAGGGTAAAGGTTTCGCCGGTACTGTTAAGCGCTGGAATTTCCGCACCCAGGATGCCACTCACGGTAACTCCCGTTCGCACCGTGTGCCTGGCTCTATTGGTCAGTGCCAAACTCCTGGTCGCGTATTCAAAGGCAAAAAAATGACCGGCCACCTGGGTGCTGAGCGCGTTACTGTTCAGAATCTCGAAGTGGTTCGTGTTGATGCCGAGCGCAATCTGCTTCTGGTCAAGGGTGCTATTCCTGGTGCGCCAGGTGGCGATGTGATTGTGCGCCCCGCTGTTAAAGCGCGCAACGACGCTTAAGTATCCGAGGGGAATCGACGATGGAATTAAATATTGTTACACCCGAAGGCGGAAAAAGTACGCTGAGCGTATCTGAAGTCGCATTCGGCAGAGAATTCAATCAGGATCTGGTGCATCAAGCGGTCGTTGCCTACATGGCGGCTGCCCGCCAGGGCACCAAGGCACAGAAAACCCGTGCCGAAGTTTCTGGTGGTGGTAAAAAGCCCTGGCGTCAAAAGGGTACCGGCCGTGCTCGCGCGGGCAGCATTCGCAGCCCGATCTGGCGTTCAGGCGGCGTTACCTTTGCTGCCAAGCCGCGTAATTTCGAGCAGAAGCTCAACAGGAAAATGTATCGCGCTGCGCTGCAAAGCATCCTGTCTGAGCTGAATCGTCAGGATCGCCTGCTGGTTGTCGAGTCTTTTGACGTCGATGCGCCCAAGACCAAAAGTCTGGTGCAAAAACTGGCGCAGTACGGTCTGTCAGAAGCTCTGATCATTACTGAAGAAGCGAGTGAGAACCTGTATCTCGCCTCGCGCAACCTGCACAAGGTTGACGTGCGTGATGCCCAGGGTCTGGACCCGGTCAGCCTGATCCGCTTCGAGAAGGTCGTGGTGACTGTGCCTGCACTGAAGAAAATTGAGGAGATGCTGGGATGAACCAAGAACGCATTTATAAAGTGTTGCTCGGTCCTGTGGTCTCTGAAAAATCGGCTGCAGTGGGTGAGTCCAGCAACCAGGTGGTATTCAAAGTGCTGCCCAATGCCAGCAAGCTTGAGATCAAGGCTGCTGTAGAGTCGCTGTTCAATGCAAAAGTTGAAAGTGTGCGTGTGTTGAACGTAAAAGGTAAATCCAAGCGTACTCGTTATGGCCTGGGCCAGAGAAGCGACTGGAAAAAAGCCTATGTGCGCCTTGAGCAGGGTCAGGATATCGACTTTGCGGTAGCTGCTGAGTAAGAGGACTGTTGCAATGCCTATTGTAAAAAGTAAACCAACCTCACCGGGTCGCCGCTTTGTTGTCAAGGTTGTGAATGCGGAGCTGCACAAAGGTGCTCCCCACGCACCTCTGCTGGAAAAGAAAGCCAAATCCGGTGGCCGTAACAACGCTGGTCGTATCACCACTCGCCATATCGGTGGTGGTCACAAGCATCATTATCGCGTTGTGGATTTCCGTCGTAATAAAGATGGCATCCCCGCGGTGGTTGAGCGTCTTGAGTACGATCCTAACCGCACTGCTTATATTGCGCTGGTGTGCTATGCCGATGGTGAGCGTCGCTACATCATTGCGCCGAAAGGCTTGAGTGCGGGTGACAAGATTGAATCGGGTAACACAGCGGCCATCAAGGTCGGTAATGCCCTGCCAATTCGTAACATCCCTGTGGGTAGCACGATTCACTGCATTGAACTCAAGCCAGGCAAGGGTGCGCAAATCGCCCGTTCCGCCGGTGCTTCTGTGCAACTGGTGGCTCGTGAAGGTGCCTACGCCACCCTGCGTCTGCGCAGCGGTGAAATGCGTAAAGTGCTGTCTGATTGTCGCGCTACTCTGGGTGAAGTATCCAACAGTGAACACAACCTGCGTTCGCTGGGCAAGGCGGGAGCCAAGCGTTGGCGTGGTGTCCGTCCGACGGTGCGCGGTGTTGCGATGAACCCGGTAGACCACCCGCACGGTGGTGGTGAGGGTCGTACCTCTGGTGGCCGTCATCCGGTTTCGCCCTGGGGTATCCCGACTAAGGGTTACAAAACGCGCAAAAACAAGCGCACCGATAAGATGATTGTTCGTCGCCGCGACAAGAAATAAGCGTCGACTTAA
Organism: uncultured Cellvibrionaceae bacterium; assembly: GCA_964456865.1. Taxonomy (GTDB): domain Bacteria; phylum Pseudomonadota; class Gammaproteobacteria; order Pseudomonadales; family Cellvibrionaceae; genus Cellvibrio. The sequence continues at coordinate 50,190 of CAYWCW010000022.1, read as the reverse complement.
CAGCTGAGTAGAGGAAGCAACAGTGCCACGTTCACTGAAAAAAGGTCCTTTTATCGACCTTCACCTGATTAAGAAGGTTGAAGCAGCGATCGAGAGCAATGATCGTCGTCCGATCAAAACCTGGTCGCGCCGTTCCATGATTATGCCAGAGATGGTCGGTTTGACCCTGGCTGTGCATAACGGACGTCAACACGTGCCCGTACTGGTCAATGAAGAAATGGTCGGACACAAACTTGGCGAGTTTGCAGCCACCCGCACTTACCGCGGACATGCTGCCGACAAAAAAGCGAAAAAGCGCTAAGAGGTCTTAACGATGGAAGTAGCAGCAAAATTAAGCGGTGCTCGTCTGTCGGCGCAAAAAGCGCGTCTGGTTGCTGACCAGATTCGCGGTAAAGGCGTTGAAGACGCTCTTGACATCCTGGCCTTCAGCACCAAGAAGGGTGCAGCGATCGTTAAGAAAGTGCTCGAATCTGCCATTGCAAACGCAGAGCATAACGAAGGCGCTGATGTGGACGAGTTGAAAGTGAAAACGATCTTTGTAGACGAAGGTGTGAGCCTCAAGCGCATTAAGCCGCGCGCCAAGGGCCGTGCCGATCGTATTACCAAGCGCACTTGTCACATCACCGTTAAAGTAGCCGACAAGTAAGAGAGCAGGCGTTATGGGTCAGAAAGTACATCCAAACGGTATTCGTCTGGGCATCATCAAAAAGCACACCTCTGTCTGGTTTGCTGATGGCACTGATTACGCAGACAAACTGAATATCGACCTGAGAGTGCGCAAGTACATCCAGGACAAACTGGCAAGTGCCTCCGTCAGCCGCGTTGATATCGAGCGTCCGGCCAACACTGCCCGCATTACCATCCACACCGCCCGTCCCGGGATTGTGATCGGTAAAAAAGGCGAGGATGTTGATAAGCTGCGTGCCGATATCAGCAAGAAGATGGGTGTGCCTGTTCATATCAATATCGAAGAAATCCGCAAGCCTGATCTGGATTCCGTGCTGGTCGCGCAAAGTGTGGCCCAGCAGCTGGAGCGCCGTGTCATGTTCCGCCGCGCCATGAAGCGCGCTGTGCAGAACGCCATGCGCCAGGGCGCTGAAGGTATCAAGATCCAGGTAAGTGGTCGTTTGGGTGGCGCTGAGATTGCCCGTACCGAATGGTATCGCGAAGGCCGTGTCCCGCTGCACACACTGCGCGCGGATATCGATTACGCCACCGCTGAAGCCAGTACGACCTACGGCATCATCGGTGTGAAAGTGTGGATCTTCAAGGGTGAAGTTATCGGTGACGTTGCTGAAACCGAAGCTGCATCCAAGAAAAAAGCTGCTAAGTCCAAGTAAGGGGTACGCAACATGTTACAGCCAAAGCGTACAAAGTTTCGCAAGCAAATGAAGGGCCGCAACCGCGGCTTGTCTCAGCGTGGTTCCAAAGTCAGCTTCGGCGATTTTGGATTGAAAGCGACTGGTCGTGGCCGTATTACTGCGCGCCAGATCGAAGCTGCCCGCCGTGCGATGACTCGTCACGTCAAACGTGGCGGTAAAATCTGGATCCGTGTGTTTCCGGACAAGCCGATTACTGCCAAGCCCCTCGAAGTGCGTATGGGTAGTGGTAAAGGTGGTGTGGAATACTGGGTTGCGCAAATTCGTCCAGGCAAGGTTCTCTATGAGATGGATGGTGTGAGTGAAGAGCTGGCCCGTGAGGCTTTTGCTCTGGCTGCTGCCAAACTGCCTGTTACAACAACATTCGTAAAACGTTCGGTGATGTGATGAAAGCTTCAGAACTCCGCGAAAAGTCCGTCGAAGAGCTGAATGGCGTACTTCTGGCTCAGTTAAAGGAGCAGTTCAAGCTGCGTATGCAGGCTGCTACCGGTCAGTTGGGACAGACACACTTGTTGGCGCAAGTTCGTAAAGACATTGCTCGCATCAAGACAGTGCTCAAACAAAAGGCAGGTAACTAACGATGACAGAGGCGAAAAAAGTGGCTCGCACACTGACCGGCAAGGTCGTTAGCGACAAGATGGATAAAACCATCACTGTTCTGATCGAGCGCCGCGTAAAGCATGAGCTTTATGGGAAGTACACGACCAAGTCATCCAAAGTAAAAGCTCACGATGAAAACAACGACTGCAAAGCAGGCGACATTGTTACCGTTGCTGAGTCTCGTCCACTGTCAAAAACCAAGACTTGGACTTTGGTCAATATTGAAGAGCGCGCTGTAGAAATCTGAGGATTTCAGGCGACTTTATAAGTTTCGGAGACGGACGATGATTCAAACAGAAAGTTACTTAGATGTTGCTGACAACAGCGGTGCTCGCCGTGTCATGTGCATCAAGGTTCTTGGCGGTTCCCACCGTCGCTACGCCACTGTGGGTGACATCATCAAGGTTACCGTTAAGGAAGCAATTCCCCGCGGTAAAGTGAAGAAAGGCCAAGTAATGAAGGCAGTTGTCGTGCGCACCAGAAAGGGTGTTCGCCGGCAAGACGGTTCATTAATCAAGTTTGACGATAATGCTGCCGTACTGCTGAACAACCAGGATGCTCCGATCGGAACCCGTATTTTCGGGCCGGTGACTCGTGAGTTGCGTGGCGAGAAATTCATGAAAATCATTTCTCTGGCACCTGAAGTGCTTTAAGCATCCGGGCAGAGAGTCGAGGGCAGACAAATGCGTAAGATTAAACGTGATGACGAAGTGATTGTTATCGCCGGTCGTGACAAGGGTAAGCGCGGTAAAGTTGTGCGCGTTCTTGCCGAAGATCGCCTGATCGTGTCCGGTATTAACATGATCAAAAAACACCAGAAGCCCAATCCGCAATTGGGTGTTGCTGGTGGCATAGTTGAAAAAGAAGCCTCTATCCATGCTTCCAATGTTGCTATCTACAATCCGGCAACCAAACAAGCGGACCGTGTTGGCTTCAAGATACTTGAAAACGGCGACAAGATCCGCGTTTTCAAATCCAATGGCGAAGCCGTAGGGGCGTAATGAAACATGGCTAGGCTAAAAGAACTGTACACCAAAGAGATTGCTCCCAAGCTCAAACAAGAATTGGGCCTGGAGAACGTAATGGAAGTTCCCCGCATCACCAAGATCACCCTCAACATGGGTGTTGGTGAAGCTGTAGGTGACAAAAAGATTCTGGAAAATGCGGTTAACGATCTGGTGAAGATCGCTGGTCAGAAGGTTGTTGTGACCGCGGCTCGCAAGTCCATTGCCGGTTTCAAGATCCGTGATGGCTGGCCCATTGGCTGTAAAGTCACCCTGCGCAAAGATCGGATGTATGAATTCCTGGATCGTCTGATCTCTGTTGCCATTCCGCGTATTCGCGACTTCCGTGGCGTCAGTCCCAAGCAGTTTGACGGTCGTGGAAATTTTTCCATGGGCGTGACTGAGCAGATCATCTTCCCGGAAATTGATTACGACAAAGTCGACAAGCTGCGTGGTCTTGATATCTGCATTACCACTACTGCGCGGACAGACGAAGAAGGTCGTGCGCTGTTAAAAGCGTTCAACTTCCCGTTCAAAGGCTAAGGGTAGGGTCATGGCAAAAAAATCAATGATCGCGCGTGAAGTCAAACGTGCTGAAACCGTCAAGAAATTCGCTGCCAAGCGCGCCGAGTTGAAAGCAATCATCGTCAGCCCTTCCTCAACGGAAGAGCAGGTGTGGGAAGCGCAGATCAAACTGCAAAAAATGCCACGCGATGCCAGTGCCAGCCGTCAACGCAACCGTTGCCGCGTTACCGGTCGTCCTCATGGTGTTTATCGCAAATTCGGCCTGTGCCGCCACAAGTTGCGCGAAGCCGCAATGCGTGGTGATGTCCCCGGCCTGGTTAAAGCCAGCTGGTAAGCCCAAGGCTTAATTTTAGGAGCAGAATCTGATGAGCATGCAAGATCCCTTGGCAGATATGCTGACCCGCATCCGCAATGCGCAGCAAGTGGGTAAAGCAAATGTCACCATGCCGTCTTCAAAACTGAAGGTAAGCGTGGCAAAAGTCCTCTCTGATGAGGGCTACATCAATGGTTACTCGATTAGCGAAAGCGCTAAGCAGGAGTTGACCCTTGATCTGAAATATTTTGAAGGCAAGCCGGTTATTGCTGAGCTTGATCGTGTAAGCCGTCCTGGCTTGCGCAATTATGCTGGTAAGACAGCGCTGCCCAGTGTGCGTGGTGGTTTGGGTATCGCTATCGTATCTACCAGTAAAGGTGTAATGACTGACCGTGCTGCGCGCGCTGCTGGCGTGGGCGGTGAAGTCCTCTGCACAGTATTCTAAGTTGGGAAAACGTCATGTCACGAGTTGCAAAAAGTCCGGTTGAAGTACCTGCCGCAGTGACCGTTACCTTGAACGGTCAAAGCCTGTCTATCAAAGGCGGCAAGGGTACATTGGCGCTCGATGTGCATTCCAGTGTTGAAGTCAAGCAGGAAAATAATGTCCTGACCTTCGCACCGCGGGATGGCGCCAAGCAGTCAGATGCGTTGGCGGGCACTACCCGTGCCCTCGTCAATAACATGGTTATCGGCGTCAGCCAGGGGTTTGAGAAAAAACTGAACCTGGTTGGTGTTGGTTACCGTGTTAAAGCAGAAGGTAACACTGTAAACCTGTCTTTGGGATATTCTCATCCGGTCAACTACACGCTGCCAGCAGGTGTAACGGTGGAAACCCCGAGTCAGACTGAAATAGTACTGAGAGGCGCTGACAAGCAATTGCTGGGTCAGGTAGCCGCTGAAATCCGCGCTTTCCGCGAACCTGAGCCCTACAAGGGTAAAGGCGTTCGCTATGCGGATGAAAACGTACTGCGTAAAGAAGCCAAGAAGAAGTAGGGCCCAGGTTATGAGCGATAAGAAGCTGACTCGTCTTCGCCGTGCGCGCCGTGCCCGTGCAAAGATTCGTGAACTCAGTATCACCCGTTTGTCGATCCACCGTACGCCGCGCCATATTTATGCGCAAGTTATTGCGGAAGATGGCTCCAAGGTTCTGGCAAGTGCCTCGACTCTGGATAAAGCATTGCGTAGTGGCCAGACTGGTAACGTCGATGCTGCCAAAGCGGTAGGTGCTCTGATTGCAGAGCGCGCCAAGGCTGCCGGTATCACTCAGGTTGCGTTTGATCGCAGTGGTTTCAAATACCACGGTCGTGTCAAAGCCCTGGCCGATGCTGCGCGTGAAGCTGGATTGGAATTCTAAAGGTTAAGATATGGCTTACTCGAAGAAAGAAGAAGACAACAACGAAGGCTTGCAAGAAAAGCTGGTTCAAGTCAATCGTGTTGCCAAGACAGTAAAAGGTGGTCGTATCTTTGCCTTCACAGCATTGACTGTGGTTGGTGATGGCAACGGCAAAGTGGGTTTTGGCCGTGGCAAGGCGCGTGAAGTGCCGGCCGCTATCCAGAAGGCCATGGAAGCCGCTCGCCGCAATATGATTACCGTCGAGCTGAACGGCGATACATTGCAGTATCCCACCAAGGGGATCCATGGCGCTTCCAAGGTGTACATGCAGCCGGCGTCTCCAGGTACTGGTGTTATCGCGGGCGGTGCCATGCGTGCCGTGCTTGAAATTGCAGGCGTGCAGAACGTTCTGTCCAAGTGCTACGGCTCTACCAATCCGGTAAACGTAGTTCGTGCCACTTTTAATGCGCTGAAGTCCATGACTTCTCCCGAGGCAGTAGCTGCCAAGCGCGGTAAGAGTGTTGAAGAGATCCTGAATTAATCGGCAGTTTGTCGATGATTAATGGCGGAATAAGACCATGGCTAAGAAATTGATTAAAGTGACTCAGATCAAGAGCACTGCTCATCGTCTGAAAAATCACCAGGCCTGTGTACGGGGTCTGGGCTTGCGCCGTATCGGTCACACTGTCGAAGTAGAAGATACTCCGTCAGTTCGTGGCATGATCAATGTAGTTAACTATCTGGTCAAGGTAGAGGGTGAATAAGATGCGTCTGAATACGCTTAGTCCAGCGCCCGGCCGCATCCGTGAAAAGAAGCGTGTTGGTCGTGGTATCGGTAGCGGTCTTGGTAAGACAGCCGGTCGTGGTCACAAGGGTTTGAAATCCCGTTCTGGTGGCTCTGTAAGACCAGGTTTCGAAGGCGGTCAAATGCCTTTGCAAATCCGTCTGCCCAAGTACGGTTTCAGTTCACGTATTGGCCGTGTAACTGCGCAAGTTCGCCTCTCTGAGCTGAATGCCGTGAGTGGCGGTGTTGTTGATCTTGAAACCCTGAAGCAAGCTGACGTGATTGGTGTCAACATCAAGCGCGCAAAAATCTTTGCATCCGGTGAACTGACACAAGCCGTGACGGTAAAAGGCTTGAGTGTTACCAAAGGGGCCAAGGCTGCTATTGAAGCCGCGGGCGGTAAAGTCGAAGAGTAAAACGAGGCGCGAATGGCAACTCCAAATCTGCCGTTAGCCAATCAGCGAGGTTTAGGCGAGCTCTGGGCTCGCCTTCGCTTTCTGTTTCTAGCGATGGTTGTTTATCGTATCGGTACCCATATCCCGGTTCCGGGATTGGATCCTGATCGTATTGCGAGCATATTCAATCAGTCCCAGGGCACCATTTTGAGCATGTTCAACATGTTCTCGGGCGGTGCGTTGGAGCGGATGAGTATCCTTGCGTTGGGGATCATGCCCTATATTTCTGCATCGATCATCATGCAGTTGCTGACGGCGGTAACGCCTTCGCTGGAGCAGCTGAAGAAAGAGGGTGATGCCGGTCGTCGTAAAATCAACCAGTACACGCGCTACTTCACAGTGGTTCTGGCGCTGGTGCAGGGTATGGCGATGATGGTGGGCTTTTCGTCTTCTGCCTACGGTGGTGAGCCTGGATTCTCGTTTTACTTCATTGGTATCGTTTCCCTGGTGACTGGTGCCGTGTTTATGATGTGGCTGGGTGAGCAGGTTACCGAGAGGGGTATCGGCAACGGTATTTCGATGCTGATCTTCGCTGGTATCGTTGCCGGACTCCCGGGCGCTATAGGCCAGACATTTGAGAATGCCCGTCTGGGTGAGCTTCATCTGTTGATGGTTCTGGTGATCGCGGCGGTTGCGATTGCCGTGGTCTGGGGTGTGGTGCGCATCGAGCGCGGCCAGCGCAGGATCACCGTCAACTATGCCAAGCGCCAGCCCGGTTTTGGTGCCGCTGGTGGCCAGAGCAGCCACCTGCCCTTGAAGATCAACATGTCAGGCGTCATCCCCGCCATCTTTGCCAGCAGTATCCTGCTGTTCCCGGCATCCATTGCCGGCTGGTTCGGCCAGGGTGGAGAAGGGCTGGTGAATGACACCTTGCAGAACATCGCTCTTGCGCTCGGTCGTGGCCAGCCTCTGAACGTACTCTTGTTTGCAGGTTTGATAGGCTTTTTCTGCTTCTTCTATACCGCCTTGATGTTCAACCCGAAAGAGGTGGCGGATAACCTGAAGAAGTCTGGTGCCTTTATACCCGGTATTCGTCCGGGCGAGCAGTCAGCCAAGTATATCGATAGCGTTCTGACCCGTTTGACCCTGGTGGGTGCTATCTATATGTCGGCGGTGTGCCTCTTTCCGGAGTTCCTGATTGTGGCCTCCAATGGCAAGGTGCCTTTCTACCTGGGTGGCACGTCCCTGTTGATTGTGGTGGTGGTGGTCATGGACTTTATGTCCCAGGTTCAGGCCCACTTGATGTCTCATCAGTACGAATCACTGATGAAAAAGTCGAATTTGAAAGGTTATGGCAGCGGCAACGTACGCTAGCCTGTTTTAGAGGTTGAGTCATGAAAGTTCGTGCATCTGTTAAGAAAGTTTGTCGCAATTGCAAAATGGTTCGTCGCAACGGTGTGCTGCGGGTTATCTGCAGCGTTGAGCCGCGCCACAAGCAGCGTCAAGGCTAATCGCCAGTCAGTTCTCGGTCCTGGTCGGGCAGGTAGCATCCTCAGGGGCTACCTGCTTGCGCTTTTCAAGGGCTGGATATCTGTAGCGATAGCTTTAAGGGGGCGTTGACTGTCGTCGGGCGAGAAATTGCCAGGCTATTGTTTTTGGGTGATTTTTCAGCTATCCTTGCGCGCCTTTTCATTAGGGCGTTGGGGTGGCTTTAATCGCTGTCAACGCTGCAATTTACGTGTTACTGGAGTAATTTGAATGGCCCGTATTGCTGGTGTAAACATACCAGATAACAAACACGCGGTTATCTCCCTGACTTACGTCTATGGGATTGGCCGTACTACCGCAAAGCAGATCTGTGCTGCTGCCGGCATCGCCGAGGAAGCTAAAATCGGCTCTTTGTCCGAAGAGCAAGTGGACAGCATCCGTAATGAGGTAGCCAAGCATACCGTTGAGGGTGACCTGCGCCGTGTGATATCCATGAATATCAAGCGCTTGATGGACCTGGGTTGCTATCGTGGCCTGCGCCATCGTCGTGGTCTCCCACTGCGCGGCCAGCGTACCAAAACTAATGCGCGTACTCGTAAGGGTCCCCGTAAGCCTATCAAGAAGTAATTCGGCTTAGGTTCGTCATTCAACTACGGTAACAACAGGTTAGGAAGAGATTGCTATGGCTAAGCCAGGTAATAAAACCGCAACGAAAAAGAAAATCAAAAAGACGGTGGTCGATGGGGTTGCCCATATCCACGCGTCTTTTAACAACACGATTGTCACGATAACAGACCGCCAGGGTAATACCCTGACATGGGCGACTTCCGGTGGCTCAGGTTTTCGTGGCTCTCGTAAGAGTACTCCCTTTGCTGCCCAGGTGGCTGCAGAGCGTGCCGGTGAAGCAGCCAAAGAATATGGCTTGAAAAACCTCGACGTCGAAGTGAAGGGCCCAGGCCCAGGCCGCGAATCTGCTGTTCGCGCTCTTAATAATGTTGGCTTCAAAATTACCAACATCACTGACGTAACACCGATTCCGCACAACGGCTGCCGTCCGCCGAAGAAACGTCGCGTGTAAGGGGGATTTCTCGAAATGGCACGTTATATTGGACCTACTTGTAAACTGTCCCGCCGTGAAGGTACCGACCTCTTCCTGAAGAGTGGTGCTCGCGCGCTGGATTCCAAGTGCAAAATTGAAACTGCTCCAGGTCAACATGGCCAGCGTCGCGGCCGCTTGTCTGACTACGGTGTTCAGTTGCGTGAAAAGCAAAAAGTTCGTCGTATTTACGGCATTCTTGAAAAGCAATTTCGCGGTTACTACAAAGAGGCAGCCCGCCGCAAAGGTGCAACTGGTGAAAACCTGCTGCAATTGCTGGAGTCCCGCCTTGATAATGTGGTTTACCGCATGGGCTTTGGTTCTACCCGTTCCGAATCCCGTCAACTGGTGTCTCACAAAGCAATCAGTGTGAACGGCAAAACCGTCAATGTTGCCTCTTACCAGGTGGCTGAAGGTGATGTGGTCGCTGTGCGTGAAAAGGCCAAAAAGCAACTGCGTATCCAAAACGCGGTTAATCTTGCTGGCCAACGCAGTAACGTTGAGTGGGTGGATGTGAATCTCGAGAAGAAGGAAGGCGTGTTCAAGCGCGTTCCTGATCGCAGTGATTTGCCCGCTGATATCAACGAAAACCTCATCGTCGAGCTTTACTCCAAGTAAGGGATTAACCGCTAACAGGTGTGGCTATGCAGACAGCAGTAAACGAATTTTTGACTCCGCGTCATATCGATGTGACAGAGAACAGCCCAACCCACGCCCGCGTGGTATTGGAGCCTCTGGAGCGTGGTTTTGGACATACATTGGGCAATGCCTTGCGTCGTATTCTGCTTTCTTCAATGGCCGGTTGTGCCATTGTCGAGGTAGAAATCGAAGGTGTGCTTCACGAGTACAGCGCCATCTCCGGTGTGCGCGAAGACGTGATCGAGATTCTGCTCAATCTCAAAGGTGTTGCTGTGGTAATGCACGGTCGTGATCAGGCCACGCTGACCCTGACCAAAAAGGGTCCGGGTGTGGTCACTGCTGGTGATATCCAGCTCGATCACGATGTCGAGATCAAGAATCCCGACCATGTCATTGCCAATATCACTGGCAATTCCGAGCTCAAAATGCGTTTGACAGTCGCTCGTGGTCGCGGCTATCAGCCAGCCGACAGCCGTCGTCGTGATGATGATGAAAGTCGTGCTATCGGCCGTCTGCAACTGGATGCGTCTTTCAGCCCGGTCAAGCGTCTGGCTTACACCGTAGAAAGTGCCCGGGTTGAGCAGCGCACCGACCTTGACAAGCTGGTTCTGGACCTGGAAACCAATGGCACCATTGATCCGGAAGAGGCCATCCGCCGTGCGGCTACCATCCTGCAACAGCAGCTGGCCGTATTTGTTGACCTGGAAGGCGAGAAACAATCGGCGCCAGAGCAAAAAGAAGAGGCAATCGATCCAGTTCTGCTGCGTCCGGTGGATGATCTGGAACTGACGGTCCGTTCAGCCAACTGCCTGAAGGCGGAGAACATCTACTACATTGGTGATCTGATCCAGCGCACTGAAGTAGAGTTGCTCAAAACCCCGAACCTGGGCAAAAAGTCGCTTACCGAAATCAAAGACGTACTGGCTTCCCGCGGTCTGTCTCTGGGTATGCGTCTTGAGAACTGGCCACCAGCCAGCCTGCGCAACGAGTAATCTGCGTTTTTAACAATGAGTTCGCCCGTTAACTCACTTCGGTGCGGGCGGTTAACGAGATTGCCTTAAGCAATCCATTTTTTGAAGGAATTGAGTCATGCGTCATCGTCTGAGTGGCCGTCAATTAGGCCGTGATTCGTCTCACCGCAAGGCCATGTTTCGCAACATGTCCGCTTCGCTGATTGAGCACGAACTGATCAAAACTACCCTGCCAAAAGCCAAAGAGCTGCGCCGCGTCCTTGAGCCGCTGATCACTCTGGCCAAAAGCGACAGCGTAGCCAACCGCCGTCTGGCGTTTGCCCGTTTGCAGAGCAAATCCGCTGTAGGCAAACTGTTCAGCAACCTTGGTCCCCGCTACCAGGAGCGTCCAGGTGGTTACGTCCGCATTCTGAAGTGCGGCTTCCGTGCTGGTGACAAGGCTCCTATGGCTTATGTCGAGCTGGTTGATCGCCCCGTTGTCAGTGGTGAAGCAGTAGTTGAAGAAGAATAACCCCTGACCGGGTGTTCGTAAAAAGGCCGGACCAATGTCCGGCTTTTTTTATTTCACAAAAATAGCGACCGTCAAATCTGCGCTACCAGGTAATCAATGAATACCCTGACCCTCAATGGCATGTGCCGTGTGCCCGGATAGATGATGGAAAAGGGTCTGCGGCATCCACCGAAATCTTGCAGTATTTCCACCAGCGTGCCCTGTCTGAGATCCTCTTCAACGATGAAGCGATAGGTTTGCAACAGCCCTGCGCCATGGCGTGCAAGTGTGACACCCCCCAGCAGATCGTCCGAGCAGGTGAAGCCGCCAGTCGTGGCTATTTCAACGTCCTTTCCATCCTTGCGAAACAACCACGGGACTGTCAGCCCGGTGCTGGGGAGCAGAAACTGAATACAGTCGTGCCCCGCCAATTCCTCGGGGGATCGGGGTGGGCGCTTGTCCCGCAGGTACTCGATACTTCCCACGACCACGAGCTCGGCATCCAGCAGCTTGCGTGCCACCAGCCCTGAATCGGCTTGGGCGCGTGCGCGAATCGAGAGATCGAAATCTTCCGTGGTGAAATCCACATTGCGGTTGCTGATCTGTACTTCAACCTGAACCTTGGGATAACGGGCCCTGAAACCCGGCAGCAGCGGCAGGATTCGGTAGTGCCCCAGGGTGGTTGGCACGCTGATACGTATTCTGCCTGCTGGCTCTGCCTGAGTACCGGTGAGTTCCCGTTCAGCTTCGCTGATTTGCGCCAATGCCTGCTTGCAGTGAGCGAAGTAGGCCCGGCCGCCCTCGGTCAATCGGATATGGCGCGTGCTGCGGACAAACAATCTCACCTGCAACCGCTCTTCGAGCCGGGCAATTGAACGGCTGACGGCTGCTGGCGTCAGTCCCGCCTCGGACGCTGCCAGGGTGAAACTCCCAGACTCCGCAGCGAGGCAGAACAGTTCGATGCTCCCCAGCGCTACATCACCAAAGCGGCGTGTCATATATTACCTTGTGTAATTAATAATGTGATTTTGTGGCAGTTTATCAATCTATTTGGCCCGAATAAACTGACATCCCATCTCCATTAATACAGGTAAGCGCGTATGACTCACTCCATATCAATCGTCTTTCACCGCGGGTATGGGCACACCCGTAAGGTCGCGGAGGCCATTGCGGCCGGCAGCGGAGGTGCACTGCTGGCCATCGACGATCAGGGCGAGCTACCACAGGAAGGCTGGGCACAACTGGATGCCTCCAAGGCCATCGTATTCGGTTCGCCAACTTACATGGCCAATGTGAGCTGGCAATTCAAGAAGTTCGCTGATACCAGTTCCGCTGTGTGGGCCAGGCAAGGTTGGAAAAACAAGCTGGCCGCCGGTTTTACGAACAGTGCTGGCATCAGTGGGGACAAGCTCAGCACGCTCTATACCCTGTTCACCATGTCGCAGCAGCACGGCATGCTCTGGGTCAGTACAGGGATGATGCCGAGCAACACGAAGGCGTCAGTCCGGAACGACACAAATTATCTGGCGTCTTTTTCCGGATTGATGACCGCCACGCCGGCCGATGCTTCTCCAGACGAAATGGTGCCGGGAGACCTGCTCACCGCGCGCCTGTTTGGCGAGCGTATCGCCGATATCGCAAACCATGTGAGTTGAGGAGAGCATGATGCCGTACGTCCATATTCAGGTTACACGGGAAGGCGTGACTCGTGAACAAAAAGCCAGGCTGATTGCTGGTGTTACCGATCTGTTGGTTCACACGCTCGGAAAGAATCCCGCGACGACCCATGTGGTGATCGAGGAGGTCGATCTGGATAACTGGGGCGTGGGAGGACAGCCAGTGACAGAGTTCCGGCGACAACAGCAATGAATACTGTCTCTGATTTCTCCGGCGTGCTCGCCGCGTTGAACGACTACTTCGATGGCTTGTACGAGAGTGATGTCGATCGCCTCGCGCGCGTTTTCCATCCCAAGGCAAATTACTATTGCGCGACCGGGGGTCAATTGCTCCATCTCGATATGGTGCAATATTTTCCTGTTATTGAGAAACGCCCGTCGCCGAAGAGCCAGGGGCATACACGTACCGATCGCATCCTCTCGATGGAGTTTGCAGGTCCGGTAACCGTGTTTGCGAAGGTAGAGTGTTCAATACCCGGTAAATCGTTTATTGACTTCCTGATAAACGTCTGAGGAAAGCTATTGACGTCTGTGGATGGCAGTAGACGTCAATGGCATCGAAATTGGGCGGAAAATCGTCGATTTCGTTGATAGGTTTCCGGTTCAGGCCCTGATGCTTTATCAGGGTTTTTTCGTTTTTACTCCACTACCCCACGTCAATAAGCGTATATAGATCAATGAGTTAACATTGACGTCCGCGTTGGATTCGATGATGCCACCACACCATTTCGGGGGTATATCTGGTGGTATCTGGAAACGTAAGTGGGGGTATTTCCGAGAGTACTTGCTCTCAAATAATTCGCGTTATGTGACAAATGGTGATGCATTCTGCGAAACAATTGATGACGCTCCCATCTTCGCTTTTAACGAAGCAAAACGCTCCAGCAAGCTGAACCTCGCACGCAGCACATCCGCGCGGCATTGCCTATCAGCATCAATCCAGCGATGTGTCAGTCATTGGCCCGTGGCAACCTCAACAACCTGTTCACGTTGCGCGTGCGGGAGACGATCACCGCCGAGTTTCTGACCCGGCAATTACCCAAGGTCGGTCATGATTTCAGATGCCTGAGAAAAGCATCTCGTACAACCGCCGCCCCCTCATCCACGTCGAACTTGGGCAATCCCGGCCGCAGCAGCGTGTCCATGTCCCGACGAAAGGCCGCCTTGCGCAGTCTGGCATCGAGCAGTGCGTTGGCCTCGTCGCTTCCCAAGTGGGTTCCCTCCTTCTCCAGATACCACGCGAAGGCTTCCATCGCCTTGGCGCCGTCCACCGGATAGGGCGTGGTTTTGGCCTCGCTGAGCTGCCAAGCATGGAAAAGGTCGAAGAGATCGCGCCCCTGCTCGCGCTGCATGAGCGCCCGCGTCTTGGTGCCCAACATTTCATTGATGTCGTAGGAATGCACGATGGCGCGGATGTGCTCGCCATCGTCGTCCAAGGTGTCGAGTTCGACGCTGACCAGCGGATAGAGTGATGCGCTTTCGTTGAGGTTGACCTCGACCTTGATGGTTTCTTCACGCCGCAGGCCCACCGGGACGAAACGATAGGCGGTGCGCAGTATCTTGGACGGCCGCAGTACGTTGCGGATCGCCAGCCAGGCATCGGCGATCAACGAGTCCGCCGGCTGACCCAGCACCGGAGCGAGAACGCGACGCAGATGCCGGTCCAGCGTTTCCGTATCCATCGCCTTCACGAGCACCAGGTCGATGTCTTCCGAGTAACGTGCGGCCGGCGCCAGATGCGCCTTGTGCAGCACCGTGCCGCCGCGCATGGCCAGATGCTCGCTGAGGACGGAGTCGGCGAAGATGGCGGCCACGCCACGAGACAGCCGCAGATCCTGCTCGATCTGGCTGCGCTTGGGCCACGGCGCGTGGGTCTGCCAGGCCGTCAGGTGAGTGTGCTGGATCATGTGTTGGCGCTCTTGGTGTCCGAGGCCAGTCGCACCTTGAAGGTGGTGTCGACTTCAGACGATGCATTTCGCGCTTGCCCGCGTTCCAGCGGTACGAGACGCAGTGGTTTGTCGCTCAACCAGTCGGCGACCCGCGCGGCGAAGGCGCTCTGGTTTTCCAAGGTGAGCAAGACCCCGAGACGTTGCGCGGTCGGGATTTCCTGCAAAGCCTCCAGCGCTTCGGTCAGTCCCTGTGGTGTGCAGGACGTCCACAGTTCCCGCAGCACCTCCCGAACGCGAGCCATGCCGCCGACCAGGATTGCTCGCTCCACCAGTTCCAGTGCGGTCAGTTCCGGTGTTCCGACCTTGAAGCGACCGTCGGGCGTTTCATGCCAGCGCGTCGGCATGTCTCCTATCCGTGCTCGGGTGTGAAACACCACCTCGTGGCGCCCGACCGTGATGGGGCGCCGACGTTCGGGCACCATCACCTGCGTCACCATCACTGCGTAGGGCGAAGCGCCATAGGCTTCGGCCGCGCTCAGCAGCGTCACGTAGTAGGGGATGCCCAGCGTCTTGCTCAGGTAGCGGTCCAGCCAGGTTTCCAGCGGAGGAGCACCGGCGGCGGCGTGCTGCAGCGGCACGATGAGCCAGTGATCGGAGCCGCGGGAGAGCCGGACGAGGCGACCGCGCCGCTGCTGTCGATACAGGGCCTGGTGCAGTGCCGTCAGGCTGACGCCGGGCAGTGCTGCACGGATGTCCTGAGTACGCAGGTTCAGCTTGCCGGAACGCTCGGCCGCGTCGAGGACGGCCGACAGAGGGCTGGGGGCACCCATGGGTTTTCCTCAATCGTTTCGCGAAATATATCATTATTTGTAGTTTATCGCGAAACTATTGTCAATTTCTCACCCAGACCCTCAGCGACATCGAGGTACGCATCGGCAGCCGCGCCAAGGCCGGAGACTGGTGGGAAGGTCAGGGCCTGCCGGCCCTGCAGAACGATACGCTGCCGACGGACCTTCTCGACGACTTCAAGCGGATGGCCGCGGCTGACGAGGATCGCACGGCATGAGCGATCCGGCCGTCGTCGCACAGCACCAGCAGACGCAACGGAGGAGCTTCGTCTCCAGCCTGATCACCCTGCCGTTTCGATTCTTCGGCGTGCTGTGCGGATCGCTGCTGCTGTGCATCCTGGTGGAGTGGATCGGCATGCACCTGTTCTGGCCCGAACAGGGCTGGCGTCATGCGCAAGACATGGTGCACTACGAACTGGACCAACTCTCGACGTACTTCACGCGCAGTGTGGTGGTGCAGGAGCCAGGGCGTACCGCGCATCGGCTGGTCGAAGGTGCCTATGAATGGGTCTTCCTCAAGACTGGCCTGCTGGAGTGGGTGCAGAACGCCTCAGCGTCCACCCGCGCCGACAGCCAAGCGGCGCCCAGGAACTTCCGCTACTACGTGGGGCAGATCTATGCCTTCTCGGAGGGCTACCTGATCGCGGCGGCCTACACGGTGCTGGTGTTCCTCGTCCGCTTATTGGTGCTGTGCCTGATGCTGCCGCTGTTCCTGATGGCGGCCTTCGTCGGGTTCGTCGATGGCCTGGTGCGCAGGGACATCCGCCGCTTCGGTGCCGGGCGCGAATCCGGCTTCGTCTATCACCGTGCGAAGGCGGCCATGATGCCGCTGGTGGTACTGCCGTGGGCGGTCTACCTGGCGCTGCCGATCAGCGTGAGCCCGATCCTGATTCTGCTGCCAAGTACCGTGCTGCTGGGTGTGGTCGTGGACATCGCGGTGGGGAGCTTCAAGAAGTATCTATAACCTAACCTGAGAACGACGTTGGCTTCCGCCCCCGCGCTACTACCCAATGCTGATCGCCGAAGCCTTGAGGCGACAGGCTGTCATGGACTTCACCTTCAATCCCGATGACGGATACTTACTGTACGTAGTACACCTCGCTGAGCAAACCAAGCGTGACGATGACGGGGGCGGCATCATCTTCTGGGTTACGAGCAATTGCGCCATCGAGCACGCGCAAGCACGTTCCCGTCTTGAACTCCTCGGGTTGTTGGAGCCGCAGCAGAGCCGCCGTCTTCGCAGGCAAGTCACGTGCGCGCACGACAACCGCATCCCAACTCATCGGGCCGTGACGCCCGGTGATCTTCAACTCGATGTCGCCGAAGCGGCCGTCGTCCGAGACCACCTGCGTCGCGCTGGCCCAGTACACGTCGCAGAGTTGGCGTACGCCGCAGTAACGACATGACTCGATGCTCGGGCGTGCCGAGGGTGGGCGCGCTGCGAGCGCGGCCTCTGCCGCCTGCCGGCGCGCGAGGAGATCACGTCCGAGGTCGTCGATCTCCGACGCGCTCGGCGGGGCGACGTCGACATTCTGTGCCTCGTACGCGAGCACGAGCCGATCCACTTGGCGCTTCGATGGGTTCAGTTCGTCGTCGAGCCGCCACATCACTGCGTACGCACGGACCTGGAACTTGTGTGCCTCGTTGGCCGCTCCGGTCTTGAAGTCGGTGATCTCGCACGCGTTCTCGTCGAGGACAAGGAAATCGACCTTCCCCTTCCACCCGATACTTTTCGCGTGCACCTCGACCTCGGGGTACGCCCCGTTCGCGAGCGGGAGCCGTGGCGACGGTCCGCTCGACTTTGGCGTCGACGGGGCGGGTACCGCCGGAGTGCCCTTGGGAAGCCGGAGGCGACTCAGCATCGACTGCACCCGCGCGCGGAGCGCGGGCACTTGGCCACGCAGGGTCCGCTGCGCGTGCTCCATCAGTGTACCCGCGCGTGGGTTGTCAACGTACCGCTTGAGGATGCGCTCGACGCACTCCTCCACCACCCGCGTGTAGCCGCCGAGTTCTCGGAGCACCTGCGGCGCGCTCGGATCGCTCAGCGACGGGACGCCCGCCTGCGTGAGCTGCTTCGTGATGATCTCGAGCGCCAAGTGGACGACGTTGCCCGCCAGCGCTGCGATCTGGAGCTTCGGCGGGTAACCACGCCCACTCCAGAGCTCTGGGTACTCGGCGGTGTTCAGCGCCCAGCGCCGTGGGCACTCGTCGATCTCCGCGTGCGTCGACACGCTCATCTCGGCGGGCGGAGTGGGCCAAGTCGCCGGTGTGACGATGCGCCAGTGCGTCTTCTCGTTCGTGCTCACCGGGACCTCTCAGCCGAGCTTCTCGATGAGCTTCTGCGTGGCGAACGGGAGGTTGCGCCGCACGACCAGTTCATCTTCGAGAAGGACAGTCAGCGACGTCGCGTACTCCTTGATGTCCTTGAGGTCAGCGTCCGCCGGTTCATTCGGCGTCAGCGAGCCATGCAGGCCAATGGCGAACTGCGCGCCGCGCGCGTTGGTCACGAGGACCGGCGCGATGACGTCGCCGAGCCCCGCGACCGAAATCTTCTTGTCGCGCTCGAGGGTGAGCCCCTCGATGTCCTGCCGATCTAGGTCCTCGAACAGGAGGTTGGTCGAGCGCGCGACGCGATCCGCGCTGAGTATCGGCGCTGCGTTGTTGAGGATGAATCGCAGCAAACTCGCGCCGAGGTGTCGGTCGAGGAGGTCGTGCTCGAACTTGTTCTTGTAGCTGCGGAGGCAGCGGTAGCAGGAGCGGTCGCAGTTATCCGGGCAGACTTCGAGCAGTTTGAGCGCGTCTTCGAATATCGGGAGCCCGATGTCCCCGACGCGTTTCGCGAAACCGGCGCCGCCGGGGAGCGTATCGTAGATGTAGATCTCGGCCTCGAGCCCAGCGCGCCCCTCCGGCGTGAGCGCAGGGCGGTACTCAGCTTGGAGTTCGTTCGCCTCCAACTCGAGCCGCGCGCACGCGGCCTTGGTCACCGCCTCGCAGATAGTGCGCAGTGCGACGTCGGTCGCGAGCACGCCGGGGACCAGCGTGATGGGGGCGTCGACGCGGATCGCGACGAGCAAGACGTCGGTGATAAAGTCCGTACCGAGGACCAAGCCCTTCGTCGCGCCGCCTCCCGGGCACATTGGCTCCTTGATGTCGGGGTACGGCTTGCAGTGCGCCGCGCTCACGGTGCCCTTCGGGTTGGCAGTCGGCTCGATGAGCCCGCACTTGGTGCAGTACGTGTAGCCCTCTTCGCGCGGACCTCGGTTGGTGACGAGCAGGTGCTGTCGGGTGTGGTGGACGCGGAGGCGATCGTTCAACTGCTTCCACTTCAAGGCGTCAGCGGGCGTGGGTGCGGTCAGCTTCGCGCGGGTCGCGTAGCTCTTGGCAGGCACGTCGTCAGGCGTGGTCCCCTCCGGCTTACCCACGGGGTGCGCAAAGCCGGGCGGACGGAGCCACTGCGTCGCGGGGCCGAAGGTGCCGACCCCGCCGCACGCCTCGCAGTCCTTGGTCTCTCCGCGCGAGCCGCCCTCGAAGGTTGTGGTCCTCGCGTAGTGGCATACGCTGCACTCGTAGTAGAGCCGCCGCCCCAGCCACGCGCGGTATCGGTCGTCGCGCATCGGCGAGTAAATCGCCTCGGAGGTCCAGAGCTTGTTGCCAATCCAGACCTCCTTGCCGGGCGCGTACTGCGAGAGCGCGATGGTGAGGCCCTGCGACGGCGTGAACTGGAAGATGGGCCGGTACATCGTCGAGTTGACCGGGTCAAAGACGTGGAACGTGACGACGTCGGTCGGGAACGCGTAGCGAGGGAGGACGCCACGGTAGAGGAGCCGGTCGAGCAGGTTCTCAGAGGCCGGGTCACGCCCCGGCTTCTCCTCGCCCACCTCGTCGGGCGCTTCGAGGCTGGTGTCTGTGCTCGCAGCGGTGGTCCCGTTGCCCTCAGCGGCGGGCGGTGACGCTGCTGGCGAAGCAGGTGCTGCCGCCGCCGTGGGCGTCGGTGGCTCGAACTCGATCGCCGCGTCGATCGCCTCCATCGTCTTCGGCACGAGTTCGTCGAGCAGGCGCTTACGTTCGGCGGCCGAGAATTGCTGCGGGAGCCACGCGTTTACCTCAGCGCGCAGGGCCGCCTCGTTCTCCTCAAGCCACTTCTTCAGGTCCCAGCGGTTAAGCACCTTCGCGGACTTCTTGAAGTCGGCCACGGTGCCGAGCACCGCGAAGAGGTGCGGCTGCCCTTCGGGCTTGATGGTGGGCAGTTTGTCTTGGTGGTAGCGCTGCAGCAGGTAGGCGGTGACGTGCCGTCGGATGATCTCACCGTTGTCGAGCGTGAGGAGCGGGTCGTCGACGGCGCCACGGATCATCTGGTCGGGGTTCGAGAAGTAGTGCTCGTCATGGCTGTCTGCGCTGCCGAAGGCGGTGACGGTCGCGACGGCGTTCCCTCGACGACCAGCGCGACCTGCGCGCTGCTGGTAGTTCGCGCGCGCGGGCGGCATGTTCCGCAGCGAGACGCCGGAAAGCGACCCGATGTCGATACCGACCTCCATCGTCGTCGTGCAGGACAGCACGTCGATAGCGGGCCGGTCGTGCCCGGTGCCGTCGTCGCCGAGGCGCACATCTTGGAAGAGCAACTCGTGCTCCTCCGCTTTCGAGAAGATCTCGTCCGCCTGCGCGGTGTTGAGCTGCGCGGTGTGCTCCGCCGCGATGAGCGCCATCGGCGGCGACGGCGGAACCTTCAGCGCGTCGACAGTGCTCGCGCGGTAGTAGCCCTTGCGCGCGACGAAGACCTTATCGGTGTTCGGGTCGATCGCCGTCGCGGTGGGCTGTCCGCAGTTCACGCAGATGGTGCGACCGGGGAATGGGCGCTGCGCCGTCTTGCACGACTGGCAGTAGGCCCATGAGCCGCCGACGTAGAGAGAGAGTTCGCTGCCCTTCAGGTGATACTTGTTCGGAGCCGCCTGCTCTCCGAACTTCTGGAGCAACTTGGGCAACCACTCCTTGTTGAAGAACGTGCGCGCGGGCTTGTCCGCGAGGAGTCGATCCATTTCGTCGAACTTGCCGGAGCGAGATTGAAACTGACGGGTCGAGTTGCGCCAAGCCGGTGGCATCTGACTCATCCAGAGGCCCGCGCGCCCCCAGCAACGCATCCACGAACGTGCAGTCGCGAGCTTCTGCTCCGACGTCGTCGCGAAGTTCGGGATGTCTGCAAGCGCCCCGATCCACGCCGTGTGGTCTGCGCGCTCGCGAAGCGACGCGAGAGCGAGCGCCTCAAGACCATAGTAACGATCCCCAAGCGAATTTACGATCGCGCGCAGCAGCGACTCCGGCGGTCGAGACGCGCGCAGTTTGCCCCAGAGCGTCAGCAGCGCTGCGGGGTTCGAGAGAGCATTCGCTTTGATGGCTGCGTCCACGTCGAGTTCATCCTGAAAGCTCTCGCCGGCCTTGAGCTCAGGTCGGAGCCGGACGCCCAACTCCTTCGCTGCGATCAGCACGCCGAGGTAGAGGTCGTCTAGCGACAGCAGCGGTGCAACCGATGCAATGCCAGCGAGGCGCTCGTAGCCCGCAACGATAAGGGGACGGATCGCGTCCTGCGTCGAGTACGTCTGGAGGTTCGGCGCAAGGCGCGCCGCCGTCTGACGCGAGTCGGAGAAGATGAGGACCTTGCGTCCGCGCAGCGGCGCGAGCCTGGTCGCGGGCACGGGGCTCGGCGGCTGCACCTGGATCTGCTTCGCGATGAGCGCCTGGAAAGGCTGGTCGCCCTTCGTCTGATGATCTTGGACGGAGGTGCGCCCGAACGACGCGCGCTCTCCGCAGACGGCACACGGGCGGAACTCGCCGGGGTTCGCGTCCTGCGGTTCGTCGTCGGTCATGGGCTGTGATCGACCGGCGCGGATGTAGACCTGCCTGTTTCGCGCGCCGAGCTTCTGCGGGTTGAGCCGCCCGGTGACGAGGTCGTACTCGGCGGGCTCAGCGAGGTCGTTAAAGACGGGCTTCTCGAGGAGGAGGTCGAGCGGAGAGATCTCATCGACGAAGCCAGCGAGCGTTCGAAACGCGCCGCCGGGCTCCGCCCAGAGGAAATCCGGGTTGTCGACGTTGTTGGTGTACGCGCGAGCGTGCGCGGTCCCGCAGTTCCGGCACGTATACAACTCCAGCACGCGGGCGCCGCAGTCGCACATGTCGCGCGGCTGGCTATAGAGCTTGCCTGCAGGGCCTCCGCGCTCAGCCGCCGGGAGGCTCGTGCAGTTGGGGTCCATGCAGACCCAGAGGCCCGCGAGGCCACGGTAGAACGAGTGGACTCGGCACGGCAGGAGGCCGGGCTCCGTCGGCTCCCTGCGCGCCACGCTGCCCAGAGCGATGAGGTTCGTCACCGCTCGGGCGGCGACATCGGCCACGATGCCCGTCTCGAACAACTTGGCGCCCAACTCGTCGATCGGCTGCGCTTCCTTCATCGTCGAGTTGACGAGGCTCGACATCGGACCGAACGACTCCAGGGCTTTGTAGAGCGAGGGCTGCAGTTCCCACGGCGGCGCGATCCCTCGATACTTGAGGAAGCTCTCGATGACCTTCACGCGGTCAGCGTCGTTGGCGGCCTCGTAGAAGTCGTTGAGGTCGAACGCGTCGAGCGCGGCGGCGTCGGCGGCCGTCCCCTTCGCGGCGCCGGGCCGCTCAAGGAGGTCGCCTTGGACCTTGCGAAACTCCGCCGGATCTTTGCCCGTGAGCTGCGCGCCGAAGTCGACGGCATAGTCCGCGTCCTTGAAGCTGGCGCTCGTGCAGATGACCTGCAGACGCTCTGGGGGGATGCCGAGCCGCGTGCGCAGGCGCCGAATCAGCAGTGCCACCTCCGCGCCCTGCGCGCCGCGATAGAGGTGAGCCTCGTCGATGACGAGGAGGAAGCGCTCCTCAGGGTTCTTCTCGAGCCACTCGCGCGTGCGATCGAAGATGGGCCGCTCGAGCGGGCGTATCAACATGTACTCGAGCATCGAGTAGTTCGTGACGAGCACGTCGGGCGGCGCCGCGTGGACCTCGTGACGTGTGACGAGTTCAGGGTCATCCGGGAGCGTCACGCAACGCTTGAAGTCGCCGTTCTTGTCGAGCCAGCGCCCCTTGCCGTACCAGGCCGCGAGGTCGGGTTTCGCCGGCCACTTGCCGCGCTTCTTCAACTCGTCCACGAGGTGCGCGGCCGCCATTTGCTCAGGCGAGGGAGGACCGGAGGCGACCTCGAGGGCCTTCACATAGTATTTCCCGATCGGCTTCAGGCGGTCTTGGTCTTTGTCCTTGTCGCGAACGCCGGGGTACAACGTACGGCTGGTGTAGCGCGCGAACCGCGCGGGGCGCCCGGACCAGCCAACGAAGCGCTGGACGATGCGGGGATCGCCGAGCAGCAGCCTGAGACGGCCGAGTTGATCGTTGACGAGCGCGTTCATCGGGTAGAGCACCATCGCGCGCACGGCACTGGTCTCGCCGAACTCCTTGCCCTTGGCCTTGGCTTCGGTGGCGAGTTTGCCGAGGATCGGCAGGAGGAAGCACTCGGTCTTTCCCGAGCCGGTGCCGGTCATCACCACGAGGCTGCGCCCTTCGACGAGCGAAAGCTGTGTCGAGAGTGCTTGGTGCTGGTAGGGCGGGTCGTGGATCAGCAGCCCGAGATCGCCCTGCGGCGCCGAGACCGACGTAAGGATGTCGAGCGCCGCCGCCGGAAGGCCGAGGTCTGCGAATTTCTCCCCCGGTTTGTAGCGTGGCGTACTCTCCAGGTACGGGCGCTGGTGGATGACGCCGACCTGGTCAAGAAGCGCGCTGCGCTGATCGACAAGCGTCGGATGGCTCACATGGTACGTAGCCTCGATGTAGTCGCGCAGCGCGCGGTGGAGTTGCTGGGTCGTCTCGCCAATCGTAAGTGCCATCGTCGTCTTCCTGTTTTATCGAGAACCCGTCGTCGTCTCTTCGAGCCAGAGCGCCTCGCGCATGAATCTTCGCTCCTCATCGATCTCTGTCTTTGGGATTCGGTAGGCGAAGAGGCAACCTGCGCTCGGGACGGGCTCCCCAATCGCGTCCCACCGTCGCCGCGCCCACGCGGGCACTGGCGAGAAGAACTCGAGAACTACAGCCTCTCCACTCGGGGTGGCGCGGAAGCGCTGAGGGGCGCCGCGCTGCGCATCGATCGCCATCTGGAGGTGCCACGCCTCGTCGCAGCCGCGCCATCGGCTCCCACGCAGTGGGAGGTCGATCATCCGCTCGGGCTGGCCGTTCGTTAGTTGGACATAGCACCAGAGATCGGCGCCATAAGCCTGCTGTCGCCGAGCGACGAAGCGCCCCGTCTGTGCTTTCGGCTCTGTCCAACGCCCCCGGTAGTATCGGACGGGGTTAATTGGGTCAAGGAGCAAGAGCCCAGGGATGTCCCTTGACGGTGGGACAGTATCGAGGGCGTGATTGATCGCCGCCACCGCCTGCGACGCAGTGCATATCTTCGGTCCCTTGAGCCACGTATCCGACGAGAGTTCGAGTAAGCCGAGTTGGCGCAGTTCGCTGCGTAGATCTTCGTTCTTCGGCGATGGGCCTAACCTGCGGACGTGCCCGAGGTATTGGATGTGACGTTCCAACTCTGATGGGAGTGGCGAGAGTTGGTCGGCCGCGACGCCGAGGAGGATCACCAACCCGCTCTGGCGCACTACAAAGCTAGCGGGCGCAGCATAGAGCAGCACACGCGCCGTCGGTAAGCCATCTTGCATCTCGGGCTGCTCGAGTACGTCCCCGTGCGATATCATCGCCTCGAGCGTCTCTTCGACGAGTTCCTTCACGCTCTCCATGTCAGGTACCAACCCGCGCAACGGACGCACGACGGCACGGATGAGAGTCGCCGCAGAGCATGGACACAGGTAACTGGCCGCTCGGCGCAGCGCGCCTGCGAGCCCCTCTGGCGTCGACAGATCGAGCGCGTCCGGGTCGAGTCCGAGTTCGCGGATCTTCTGCGCGTGGACCTCTTCGGCGGTGAGGCGCCTCATGGCCACCTCCATCCGGCGTATATCTCACCTGCGCCTGCCGGCAAAGACCTCATCTGGTCAATAGCGAGAACAAAAAATCGTGCAGTAATAGCAAGTGTCGGCACATCCAGTAGTAGAGTATTGGCCCCTCGCGCGAGGCGGGATCCTGCCCAATTCTCAAGGCTACCGGGTGCGCTTGCCATCCGTAGCGCGAACTCAGCCAACCAGAGAAAGCTCTCAATTCTTTCGAAGTCCAGGCAAGATTTGGCAAACTCTATGAATGCATCCCCTCGTTCTGCCAAAGATGCATCCGCAAGTCGCACTAAGGTTTCGCGGGGAAATATCTGCTCAACTACAATTGTTTGCTTCAACCACGTCTTCTGCTGATCCCGCGGGAGCGGAATAGCACGCCGCAGCGCTCCGATCCCTATTTCTTCGCGAGAGAATTCCTGCTCGCGTTTGCTCCATTTGTTTCCAGCTATTAGAGATGCGATGCGTGTCGCAATGTATCGTGAGACGACTCGCTGGCGCACACGCCCAATAAGTTCGCCAGTTTGTCGGGCAGAGTTCCAAAGCCTTGCCAAGACCAAGAGTTGAACAACTGAGTCAACTGTGCGATCAACATCGTCAATTCTTGGATCAAACTGAAGCTCTTCGAGCTTCTCCACGATAGGCGGAACAACAATTGCCGACTTGAAATCCCCACTCGTTGCAACGTATAGACCCCCATTGCGCGGCGCCTTGTATTCCACGTCATTTGGAAGCTCCTCGCCAACAGACGGTTGTTCGAATGAGTAGCGCTCGATAACTGGAACGCCGCTGTCAGCGTCGTCTCGCAGCAGCGCGACGAACCCGGAGGAATTCCTCTGCAAGAACCATCGTAGGGGTGTGAATTCTCGCTCGCAGCGCAGCGTGAACATGCCAAGTTCGTCGGCGAGGAATTCAACCTCGCATACATCCGCGTCGTCATATGCGCCTTGCGCATCCTTATCGTTTCTGAGGTGCTCCTCGAAGTATCGTGTCCATTCCTCACTTGATAACGGCAACGTGACAGGGGGCAGTTGCCGCTCAAATGACGGAAATTCTCCTTGGCGGACAAACATCCGAACTCGACACATCGCTTGGCGGCCGGAGGGCCCACAAACAGCGACGGATGCCTTGCCCTCCCATATCTGCTCAAGCGATGGCATTGCGGGGTCCACTTCCACTTGGAGCGGTCCGTGCGTAGTGGACCCCGGCGACCATGGACGGGCCTCGCGTACGCGCATGACGACGTCGAGGTCCCCAATCACGTCGAAGTCCGCGCCGCTCCCGCTGCGCGCCGCGACGCTGAACTTGTGGAGCCCGACCGGCAGCAGTGGGAACTTGACGAAGATCGGCTCGCCAGGTGTTGTGCCGGCCAGCGTCAACGAGAGCGACGGGCCTTGTTTCATCGCAATGGTCAGTTCGTCGATCGCGTGGTCCGAGCGAATCGCGAGGGTCGGCGTCTCAGATGCAAGCCACTCCCCGTGGCCCTCGCCATCCCACGCGACCGCTGCTAGTCCAGAGGGCCACACCTCGATCGACTTCGCCTGGGTGACCTGGAACTGCTTCAGCGCCTGCTCCCACTCCGACGTAAGTGCGGCTGGCACGTCGAGGAACACTGCGTGTACCCCTTCGCACGTAAGCTCGACCGGGCGCGCAACGGGTGAGCGGGCGAACGGCTCGGTGCTCACGAGCAGGTATTTTGAGTCCGCACGCACTCGCATCCCGCGAGACTCGTAGGCAAGGCCATCACTAGCGACCTTGAAGAGCCACGAAGTGCCCGGACGGAGCATGCACTCCGCACGCAGGAGGTATTCGAGTTGCGCGTCGGTGCGCTCGAACTTCAACAGCACATCGTTGGGCTGGGGCCAGCGGCTGAGCGGGACGCGTTGGGGACCGTGCAGGCAGCGCCCCCTCGCGAGCGGGCGCCCTGCCGCGCCCGCGACGGTGCATCGCGACTCGGTGAGAACGTCGCGTACCTGCGGGAAGCGGAGGAGGAGGTGCGAGAGATCCGGAATCTCCAGCGACACCTCCCAACGCTCGCCCTCGATGGGACGGAGCACGAGGCGAGGCTCGATACCGAGCCGCACGACCTCCGCCCGGGCCTCGTCGCGACGCTGGAACGTCGTCGTCGTCGGCTTGCCGATGGTAAGCCCTCGGATCGTCGCGCGTTCCTCCGCTGCACGCCGCGCGCTATGTAGCCACTCGCGACCACGCCGCTCGCGGTCGACGTCATCTCCGATTCGCTTCAGGGTGGCCGGGTGGAGCAGCGTTTTGAAGTCCTCCTTCCCCTGGAGGAGGAGCGCGGCAGCGATCTGGCCGATGATCGCGGGCGCTTGCACGAGGTTCTGGAAGCGCGCTGACGTATTCCAACTCCGCGCCGCGATAAAGTCCCCGAGGCGCTGAGGCTCGTCGAAGAGTTCTGCGGAAAACGAATGCCGTAGCTCGTAGAGGATACGTGCGAGTTGTTGCTGCAGGTCGCGCGGGAGGATCGCATGCGTGATAGGCCACGCGATGATCGAGAACTTCTCTGCCCACGGCCCCGACGGCTTGGCACCGGCGAACCTTCGCTGAAAGGCGACGAAGGCGTCGCGAATCCAGTCTCGCCTGCCGTTCAATGTCCAACTCGGCGTTTCTTCCTCGAAGGTCTGCCAGTACTCGTCGCCCGCGTAGCCATAGCCGAGTTCCGCAGCGTAGACGACCCAGACGAGTTGGTGACTTCGTATCGGTGCCGAAGATCTAATGTGGATGCGCAGTTCGTTCTGAAGTGCCAACAATTCGGCGGATGCAAGGCCATGCTCCAAAGCGAAGAGGGGGTTGTCCTGGCGGTCACGTGCAAGAGCGCCAAAGTGTTCCGCCAGTCGCTTGTTCCACTCCTCCAGAACCATCGTGCCACCTTTTCACGATTGATCAGAGTACATGGATTGCTGGAGCGCGATATCTTGGGGCGGAACACGAGCCCCGTGGGTAATCGGACGGACACTGGTGTGCCGCTCGACCTCGTTGAGGACGTCATCGGAGGATATCCGATTTCGTAACCACCGCTCACGCCACCATGCGCCGATTGCCGCCGTCGCCGACACGCCCTCATTGACCGGTACTATGTACTCGGGCCGTTTGGAGACACCGATGAGGTAGTCGCCGAGGTTTTTGATGAGACTCACTGCATACACAACGCGCGGGCGGTAGTGGCGGAGGAGTGTCCCCGAAGGCAGGTTTAACAGGTCTAGCGCCTGTCTAACCTTGCGAAGTTTTGGGCTCACACCCTCGCCGAAAATGCTATTCACGCGCTGCGCGTCAGACTGCTGCACGAGACCAACAAGCGCGTCGACCGTCTCCTGGGAGTATTGCGACGTACCGAACGCCTCCGAGCGACCCAACTCTTCGTAGCGGATGACGTCCTCCGCTTTGCCCCCGAGTCGTTCGGCCGGGATCTTGATGCGGTTGTACTGGCTCGACCCCACGCCGTAAAGCGATGTCGTGCCGAGGAGCACTAGCTTCGAAGCACGGACGATGGGGCGCCCAGCCATCGAGGATGCAATCTCGCTCTCCGCGTGAGCGTATCGTTTATGGTACTGATGCACGACCTCTGGGCTCGCCGCCATCATGGCTGCGAGTTTGCCGCCAAGGAGCGCGTTATAGGGTTGCACTGCGCCGCACACGGAGATATCCGCGACTGCGATGCCAATGCGATCGGCTTTCGCCTTTTTCAGCACTCTGCGAATCGCGTCGCTACCATACCCAGTCTTCGCGAGCGCGGCGAGCTTCTCCGCCGTAGGCTTGCCATCGAACATATCATCGAAGACTGCTCGCGAGCGCAAATACATCGAGAGAGCGAGAGCGCGCTTGCTGCGGAATAGGTGTGTCCTGGCCTTCGCAATCCAGTACTCGTCGCCCGAGGAATCGGAGCGCTTGTGGTTGTGGTCACGCGACCGCACGTAACGATGATGCTTCTTGCGCGCTTCGACACTCTCCTTCTGCAGACGCTCGATTACTGCGACAGATGGTGTCCTGAGGTCTCGCGTAGAGAGGATTCCATCTTCGATCAGGTCCGCAACGTAAAGCTCATTAATGGCGGTGTCTAGCGTGTCTATGAGCCACGTTGCCAACTTCCTCGTCGGGTTGGCTCGCACTCGCTCGAGGAAGGTTTCAGGGTTCCAACCAATCCATGCGTCACGCTCACGGATCTGTATGATGGGGCTACTTAGCGCGCTGATGCCCATCACCGGGTGATTGGCGGCAGCACGGTCACGAACGAGAAAGACCATCGTTCGACCTGGTACGCTCGCGTACTGGTTTGTCCACGTGTGGCGGAAGTAACGCCATACATCCATCAGGCGCAACCCGGTGAATTCGCATTTGGCATTCTCCGAGGTCACGAACTGGAGGTAGGGGTCGACAAGTTTCGACAACGCATCAGCCCACCCATTGTTGAGGTGCTTTCGCGCTTTCCGCAGCCCGTTCGCAAGTTCCCTCCCGTCGCGCATGAGCGAGTAGATCGACACGTACCTCCCGTCGTGGAGTCGCTGGCGCTCCATCGACTCTAGGAACCGCTGCACCGACGGCTGACGGAGTTGCGCGTTGCGTTTGACCAGTTCCTGCTGACGGATGCGCACCTTCTCGGCAAGTGGGTCGGTGACGGACTTAGGTGGCTTGACCTCGACCCGGGCATTGCGCGCCCGCACCATCCAGCCCTGCGTCGCGAGATCCGTTATGACGAGCCCTGCAGCGAGCAGCGCCTGTCGATCGCCACGACGGCATGCAGTGACCTCAGCGACAAACGCGCAGCGCGCTCTCTCAATCTTCTCGTCGGTGCGCTCGCTCCGGCACACCTTCGCCAGCCTTCGCGCATGTTCCACAAAGGCGTCTCGCGACGCCTTGCTCGAGAACGGCGGCTGCAACGTAATCCAGGTAATGTCGGGCACTTTGGTCATTTATCGTTTAGGAAAGCGGCCAGTGTGTTACTCCACTCGAGCCGATGCTCGGCGAGGGCGGGGACCTTTCCGCGCGCAGCCGCTTCGCTCCGCGCAGCCGCAAGAAGGAGCAATTCGAGTTTGGCGCGGAGTTGCGGATCGCGCGGTACCTCACCGTCCGAGAGCGGCTTGTAGATCTCACGGTAAAAAGGGTGATCTGGGTTGAGTACGAGTACGAGCCGATCTCCGTCTTGCGCGAGGGTGAAGAACGACGTGTCCTTTACCGAGTGCTCGATGATGCTATAGCGGTCCGTCTCGTCGACTCGGTCTCGCAACGACGGATGGCTCTTCTCTAACTCACGCATTAGCGCTTTTGCCATAGGGTCGGCGCGGCGCGGGAGGGGACGCAGGAGATGATCCCGCTCGTTGGCAATGCGCTCCGCCTCTGAGAACCGTTCGCGTGCCTTCACAGCGGTGTGCGCCTTGCGCGCGCGACCGCTGAGGGCGCGCGCGGTTGCTTCGAGGTCCGGCGTAAGTGCCTCGATGAGGTGCGCCTGAGGTCGGGCCTGCTGCTTCGTGTGTGTGATGCCGAAAGCCTCATCGAGGATCGGATCGAATTGGATCTCGCACCGCCACCAGTCGTCGTAGTTCTCGCGGTGCTTGCTACCCATGAAGAACCAGCCGCAGTCCACCTCGCGCCCTCCTCGCACGATAGAGACTCCGGCGCCTTTAGAGAGGCCAATGCGGCGCTTCTCGTTATTCGAGAGCTTGTGCCATGTGTGGACCGGTAACTCCGTGAAGCGCACGCTCACCCAGCCGGTCTTCCGCGAATCAAGCGGATCGGCGCGGACCTCGAAACGCATCTCTTCACCGAAAAGTTGTGCGCCAGAGATCTCGGCATCTGGATGGAGGTAGAGCGGGTCGAAGGCGTCGAGTGTGTCGCCATTGATGGTTATACGAAGGCCCTTCCATATAAAGTGCCGGAACCGGCGTCCCAACTCGGCCTCGAGTTTACGGACGATGGTCGAAACACGACGGTTGTCCAGTCTGTCGCACTGCGACCAGCACACAAGGGTTCCGGACGTGCCAGTGCAACTGCTTGGCGGCACCTTCACCACCTGCGGCTCGGGTATCTCGGTCATCTCACAGCGTACGATTTCGTCGACGTCGAGATACGATGAGTACACGCGCGGAGCCCCACGCGCACACGCGCCTTTCGTCGATTGCCATGTGAAGACGGTGACACGCCGCGCCTGGCTTAACGACGCGTTGGGTAAGCCCATGCCGTATCGCCCAAGTCCTCGGCGATCCCCGAACCGTGTGCTGCCGCCAAATCGAAGCGCCTGACGCAGCGTCAGCGGGTCCATCCCGCAGCCGTTATCCAGTACCGAAATCTCGATCACCTTCTCCTCGTCGTCGCCAGCCGTGACCGCGATGGAGATCGCGATGCGGGTGGAACCCGCTTGGATGGAGTTATCAACGAGTTCCGAGATCGCGCTCGCTGTACCTTTGTATCCAGAGTCTCGGGTTGCTTGGATGAACTTGTCGAGCGCGATAATTGAGCAATCAGCGCGTCGAACTGAGTGCACAGTCTTTGTCATGACACTACCCGCCGCAGCTTTGATCATGTGCTCCCCCGCAGTTCATTTCTTGTTTCGCCCTTCGTCTTCTGCAGCACCACCCGACTTCACCCACTCGTCGACCTCGGCCGTCTTGAACTTCCATAGCCGTCCGATGCGGTGCGCCGGCAGTTCACGCCTGCGAATCCACGCATAGATGGTGTCTTTGCTCACCCCCAGGTGCTCAGCGATCTCTTCGACCGACAACCAGCGATCCGACATGGGTTTCCTTCGTGAGGTCGAAGTACGGGCAATTTTCACATGATGGCATGAATCGACAACCTTGCCTAGCCGATTCAGGATGATTAGGCATGATTTATAGCGATCCGCTCGGATTACATAGGCGTCGATGGGGCTGACTGATCGACGATCCGTCGGGGCCGTTGGCCGGCAGTACATGTGATCTGCCGGGAAGAGCGAACGAAGAATCCGGTCGCCGCCCGGTTCCCATTCTTTGCGGCCGATCGCGCCCTCTCGCCGCAGCATTTCGCCATCCATACCCCGGACTGGCGTGATGACTTCGATTTCCACGACGACCGCCGAGCGATGCCGCATGCCGGGCTTGCTGCTGGCCTGCCTATTGGTCGGCCCGGCGCCCGCTCTCGCTGCCGATGCTGCTTCCGAGCACGCACAACTCGCGGCCCTCGTGCGCCAGCTCGACATGCTCGACCGCCTGGCCGAACACAGCGCCACGCTGCCTCGGCCGGATGGCTCTCGCTACCACTTCGACTACGCGCGGCTGCGTGAGGACATCGAGCGTGTCCGCGACGGCATTCAGGACTACCTGAGCCCTCGGCGCGCGCAGCCGCGCGACCCCGTGACGCTGGTCGGCGGCTACCGCCGGGAGTTCGCGGAGGAGGACTCGCCATGACCGCCGACCAACTCGCCGCCTTCCAGGCCAATGGTGGCTTCAGTGCCTCGGACGTCTCCGTCGTGCTCGTGAGCGGCGTCTTCGTCGTGCTGCTGCTCTGGGGCGTTTGGGCGCTGCGCACCGCTTATGTCGGCTGGGCCGAAGAACACCTGTCACAGCGCCAGTTCCTGGGCGTCGCGGTGCGATTCATCGCGATGTACCTCGTGCTGACGTTCTTCCTGCTCTCTTGACTCAACGGGGAAACCGCTATGACATTCCGCTCTGCTTCCATCGACTTCTCGCGCCGCATCGTCCTGCCCGTGATCGCCCTGGCCGCGGCGGGCCTGCCGCCGACCGTACTGGCTCAACTGCCGACCATCGAAGACCCGTCGCGCGGTACGGGCAGCTTCAATGGCGGATCGCGCTTCGCCGTCACGCACTCGGGATACTGGACCACGCGCAGGGGTGCGTCATGAGCCGCTTCAAGAACGAGATCACGCACCTGCAGGCACATACCAAGCCGATCACAAGTGCTATGGTGCCGGTTACTCACGCTCTCCTTAACGAATGTCACCACCGTCCAGCAATGCACAAGGACAGCCACTGTCGCTGGGGGGTACGAAAGGGGGTATTTTTGAGCGGTCGACAGGCGATGAATGGCGAAAACACCGCTGCAGCCCTAGATTTCGCCATTCTTCCTGATCAACGTCTACCTGGACGGGCATTGGCAGATTGTCAGCAAGGTATTTCATGTTGAGACCAGTGCGTGATCGAACCCGAACGGCAGTCTCTGTTACGCGATGTCTGTACACCCGGCTTCTTTGCCCTCCGATAAGGGAAGAAGCCGGGTGATGATTCCACCGATCTGAATATCAGGCTTTGGCTTTTGGCCGCCCTCTGGAGCTCGTTGAAGGGGTTTTGCTGTCGGCGGCTTTTTTTCGGCGTGTTTTGGTGGCATGCAGCAAGGGCCGCAGAAACCTGCCTGTGTGCGAATGCTCGAGTTCCGCTACCGCTTCCGGCGTACCCGTGGCAATAATCTGCCCGCCACCGCTGCCGCCTTCCGGACCCATGTCCACAATCCAGTCCGCGGTCTTGATCACGTCCAGGTTATGCTCGATTACGACCACGGTGTTGCCGTGATCGCGCAGCCGGTGCAACACATTCAGCAAATGCTGAATATCATAGAAGTGCAGGCCCGTGGTGGGTTCGTCGAGGATGTAGAGCGTCTGGCCCGTATCGCGCTTCGACAGTTCCTTCGCCAGCTTGACCCGTTGTGCCTCGCCACCGGACAAGGTGGTGGCGGCCTGGCCGAGGCGGATATAGGACAGGCCGACATCCATCAGTGTCTGTAATTTTTTGGCGATGGCCGGGATGGCATCAAAGAATTCGCGCGCATCCTCCACGGTCATTTCAAGGACTTCGTGGATATTCTTGCCCTTGTATTTCACTTCAAGGGTTTCGCGGTTGTAGCGTTTGCCTTTGCAGACATCGCAGGGAACATAGACATCCGGCAGGAAGTGCATCTCCACCTTGGTGACACCATCGCCCTGGCAGGCTTCGCAGCGCCCTCCTTTGACGTTGAAACTGAAGCGTCCCGGCTGGTAACCGCGCGAGCGGGCCTCCTGGGTGCCGGCGAACAGATCCCGCACCGGCGTGAAGATGCCGGTGTAGGTGGCAGGATTGGAGCGGGGGGTACGGCCTATGGGGCTTTGATCGATGTCCACGCACTTGTCGAATAATTCCAGTCCCTCGATGCTTTTATAGGACGCCGGTTTCAGGCTGGTGGCACCGTTGAGGGCCGTGGAAGCCAGCGGATGCAGGGTTGCGTTGATCAGTGTGGATTTGCCCGAGCCGGACACACCCGTGACGCAGGTCATCAGGCCCACGGGAATTTCCAGGGTGACGTTTTGCAGGTTGTTGCCGCTGGCGCCCAGCAGCCGCAACATGGCTTTGGGGTTGATGGGGTTACGCTGCGTCGGTACGGCAATTTCGCGCGCGCCACTCAGGTACTGCCCGGTAATCGACGCCTTGTTGGCCATGATGGCTTTGATATTGCCCTGGGCAATCACCTCGCCGCCATGGACGCCGGCGCCCGGGCCTATGTCGATGATATGGTCCGCCAGGCGAATGGCATCTTCATCATGCTCCACCACGATCACGGTATTGCCCAGGTCGCGCAGATGGGTGAGGGTGCGCAACAGGCGTTCGTTGTCCCGTTGATGGAGCCCGATGGAGGGTTCATCGAGGATATACATCACACCCACCAGTCCCGCGCCTATCTGGCTGGCAAGGCGGATGCGCTGGGCTTCGCCGCCGGACAGGGTTTCGGCACTGCGGCTCAGGGTGAGGTAATTCAGGCCCACATCGACCAGGAAGCGGAAGCGGTCGCGGAGTTCCTTGAGGATCTTGTCGGCGATACCGGCCTTGCGTCCTGAAAATTTCAGCTGGCTGAAATAATCATGCGCCGTGGCGACCGGCAGGTCGGTGATCTCCGGCAGGGTACGGTTGTCGATGAACACATGCCGTGCTTCAAGCCGCAGCCGGGTGCCGTGGCAGTCGGGGCAATCCTGGCTGGAGAGGAACTTGGCCAGTTCCTCGCGCACCATGGTGGATTCCGTGTCGCGATAGCGCCTCTCCATGTTGGGCAGCACGCCTTCAAAGGTATGGCTGCGCTGATAGACGTCGCCGCGGTCATTGATGTAAGTAAAATCGATGACCTCGTCACCGGAACCGTAGAGCACGGATTCGCGCTGCCGTGCCTTGAGCTTTTTCCAGGGCGTGTCGACGCTGAAGCCATAATGGTCTGCCAGGGACGCCAGCATATGGAAGTAATAGACGTTGCGCCTGTCCCAGCCGCGAATGGCGCCTTCGGCCAGGCTGGCCTCGGGGTTCACCACGACCTTTTCTTCGTCAAAATATTGTTTGACCCCAAGGCCATCGCAACTGGGGCAGGCGCCGGCCGGATTGTTGAACGAGAAGAGGCGAGGTTCCAGCTCACTCAGGCTGTAGTCGCATACCGGGCAGGCGTGGCGGGCGGAAAACAACCGGTCCGGTGCTTCCCCGTCCATGAAACTGATGGCGGCTATACCTTCGGCGAGGTTCAGGGCGGTTTCAAAGGATTCCGCCAGGCGCAGCTTGAGGTCCTCCCGCACCTTGAAGCGGTCGACGACCACATCTATCGAGTGTTTCTTTTTCTTGTCCAGCTTGGGGGCATCATCCAGGTCAACCACCAAACCATTGATCCGGGCGCGGATGAAGCCGTCTCTTTTCAATTGTTCCATTGTATGTAAGTGCTCACCTTTGCGATCGCGCACCACGGGCGCCAGTAGCATCAGCTTGGTGCCTTCGGGCAGGGCGAGGACCGTGTCCACCATCTCGCTGACGGTCTGGGCGCTCAAGGGCTCGCCGTGTACCGGACAACGGGGTTCGCCCACGCGGGCATAGAGCAGGCGCAGGTAATCATAGATTTCCGTGATGGTGCCAACCGTGGAGCGCGGGTTGTGTGATGTGGACTTCTGCTCGATGGAGATGGCGGGACTCAGGCCTTCCACATGATCCACATCGGGCTTTTCCATCATCGACAGAAACTGGCGCGCATAGGTGGACAGGGATTCCACATAGCGCCTCTGGCCCTCGGCGTAGAGGGTGTCGAACGCCAGCGACGATTTGCCCGAGCCCGAAGGGCCCGTGATGACCACCAGCTTGTCGCGGGGAATATCCAGGTCGATATTTTTGAGGTTATGGGTGCGCGCACCCCGGACAATGATGGTATCCATGCAGCAAGGGCCCTGAAAAAAGTCAAAGTGGTCGATTATACGTGAAACCCCGTCAAATCGTGTCAGCAGTACCCATCCATGAAAAGGTGTTTGCGCATAGCCTGAGTCCGGGTGCCTTGTTAGAATCGCGGCTTTTATCTGCGGAGATTTCCCCGGGTGGAGTCGGTTGCTGTTCCCTTTGAACGACGTGTCGTCCTGTCGCTGGCTGCGCTCTATGCCTTTCGCATGTTGGGGCTTTTCATGTTGCTGCCGGTCCTGGCACTTTATGGCCAGGATTACGCGGGTGCGACACCTTTCCTGCTGGGCCTGGCACTGGGCGCCTATGGATTCAGCCAGGCGCTGTTGCAGATTCCCTTCGGGCTCCTGGCGGATCGCATCGGGCGCAAGCCGGTGATAGTGGCGGGGCTGCTCATTTTCGCATTGGGCAGCCTGGTGGCCGCGCAGGCGGATTCGGTCTATGGCTTGATCGTGGGACGTTTTCTGCAGGGCTGCGGGGCCATCTCGGCAGCCGTCATGGCGTTGCTGACGGACCTCACCGCCGAGGAAAACCGCACCAAGGCCATGGCCACCATCGGTGCCTCGATCGGCGTTTCCTTTTCCCTGGCGCTGATGCTGGGGCCGCTGCTGGCCGCCTGGGGCGGCATGCCCGCCATCTTCTGGATGACGGCCCTGCTGGCGCTGTTCGGTATCTACCTGCTCTACCGCGTGGTGCCCGGCGTCGTCACCCCGGCCAGCGCCCGGCGTGAAACCCAGGCCTTGCCCCGGCTCTTCGTCCAGGTGCTGCGCCATAAAGAGCTGCTGCGTCTCAACCTGGGTATTTTTGTCCTGCACTTTGTGCTCATGGCCAGCTTCATGGTGTTGCCGCTGATGCTGGAGCAAGAGCTGGCCTTGCCGCGTGAGCGCTTGTGGCTGGTGTATTTCCCATTGCTGACGGCCTCGTTTGTCGCCATGCTGCCGTTCATCATCCTGGCGGAAAAGCGGCGGCGTATAAGGCCCGTGTTCCTGGGTGCTGTGTGCCTGCTTGCGGGTATGGAGCTCTTCCTGGCGCTGGGGCCGGCGCGCATCTGGTTCAGTCTGCCGGTGCTCTTCCTGTTTTTTGTGGCGTTCAACCTGCTGGAGGCCAGCCTGCCGTCCCTGGTCAGCAAGGTGGCACCCGTGGGGGCCAAGGGCACGGCTACGGGTATCTATTCCTCCAGCCAGTTCCTGGGGGCCTTTGCCGGTGGCGCCCTGGGTGGTTGGCTGCTGGAGCAGGTGGGTATGAGTGGAGTCCTGCTGGTTTGCGCACTCCTGGCGGGGTTGTGGTTGCTGGTGGCCTGGTTCATGACACCGCCGCGCTACCTGGCCAGCGTGCTGATTCCCCTGCAAGGCCGCCCGGCAGAGCCCTTTTCCCGGCAGCTGCGTGATATTCCGGGGGTTGTGGAGGTATTGGTGATCACTTCTGAGGATACCGCCTACGTAAAACTGGATTCGGCGGTGGTGGATCGCCGGGCGCTGACGGCGCTGGTCGAGGCGGAAATGCCCGCCTGACGTGGGCGGGAGTCTCACACATACGGGGTTCGGTGGTGTAAAGTGGTGCCCCTGTCGATAACACATTCATGAATCCATCGCTGTAGCGATGACCGATGGAGAAAGAGGAGACTTCTATGGCGCGGGGGATTAACAAGGTAATCCTGATCGGAAATGTCGGTCAGGACCCGGAGGTCAAATACATGCCCTCCGGTGGTGCGGTGACCAATATCAGTGTCGCCACCTCGGAAACCTGGAAGGACAAGAATACCGGCCAGCCCCAGGAGCGTACCGAATGGCACCGCGTGGTGTTCTTCAACCGTCTTGGCGAGATTGCCGGCGAGTATCTGCGCAAGGGCAGCAAGGTCTATATCGAGGGCTCCCTGCGCACCCGCAAATGGCAGGGACAGGATGGCAGCGACCGCTATACCACTGAAATCGTGGCCAGCGAAATGCAGATGCTCGACAGCCGTGGCGGGGATTCTGCTCCCATGAACGATGGCGGTTACGGCCAGCAGCAGCGTCCGGCGCAGAATGCGCCAGCTTACGGTGCGGCGGCAGGCGCAGGTGCCGGTTATGGCGCGGCCCCATCCTCTCCGCCACCGGCGGCGCCTCCCGGCTTCGACAGTTTTGATGACGATATTCCTTTCTGATCGCCGCTGACTTCCTGTTGCAAGCCCTTGGCCTGCCAAGGGCTTTTGCGTTTTAATCGGCATGTCCCTGATGGTTGTCTGGTCTTTGTGAAGCAGCGTTCCGTTTATGTCCACCAAGCTTTTCCTCACTGATAACACCAGTGCCTTGGGTCGTGCCCTGGAGCATGAGCTGGAGCGGGAGTTTTTTACCCTGCTGGCGCCGGGGTCGGACGTCGTCGATTGGGATAAACCCGCAAGCCTGGTCGATTATGTGCGGCGTGCCAAACCGGACCTGGTGATCAATACCCGCGCCTGGGAGGACGTCTTGAATCCCGAACAGCAACGCTTGCTGCCGCAGTCGGTCAGCGCCCTGGTCGAGGCCTGCGGCCCGGCCCGGGTGCCCCTGATCCAGTTTTCCAGCTACCGGGTTTTCGGACCGGATAACAAAAGCATCCACAGCGAAAAAGACGAACCGGCTCCCGCGAGTGACGCCGGACGTGCCCTCCTGTCCGCCGAACAGGCCTTGCGGGCGCTGGACAAGCATATCTGCCTGCGGCTGAGTTGGGTGGTGGGGAGCTATGGTGAAAACAGCCTGACACGGCTGTTGAATACCTTGACCAATCCCAACGCGGACGCCTTGAGTGTCAGCAGCCGTTTGCGCGGCGCTCCCACCCCCTTGTCGGATGTGGCGCGGGTAGTGGTGGCCATGGCCAAGCAGATCAGTTGTGGCGCGGAGAACTGGGGAACCATGCATTACTGTACCGGTGAGGCCTGTAGCGAGGCGGAGTTCGCCGGGCAGGTCGTGCAGGCGTTGCAACAGCTGGACCTTCTCGATGACAAGGCTGCGCTGACGGTCACTGACAAGGTGCCCGATGGCGAGCCGGTGAGCGCGGTGCTGATTTGCCGCCGGGTCAGGGATTATTTTGGTATCCAGTCGCGGGTGTGGCGGCCCAGCCTGTTGCCCATGATCAAGCAGTGGCTGCATTCCCGCCGGGATTGATCGGCACCCTACAAGAAACACAAGAAACATAAAAAAAGCCCCGGGCAGATGCCGGGGCTTTTTTTATCAAGAGCGGTTACCCGCGTATGAATCACAGAGGATAGCGCTGGAACACCAGGCAGGCATTGGTGCCGCCAAAACCGAAGCTGTTGGACATGACCCGGTCGAGCGTCACGTTATCGCGCCGCGCCAGTACGATAGGCATACCCTGGGCTTCGTCATCCAGCTGTTCCACATTGGCCGATGCGCAGATGAAATTGTGCTGCATCATCAGCAGGCTGTAGATAGCCTCCTGGACCCCGGTGGCACCCAGCGAATGGCCCGTCAGGGATTTGGTTGAGCTGATGGGCGGAATGGCATCACCGAAGGTCGCCTTGATGGCCTTGAGCTCGGCCAGATCGCCGACGGGGGTGGAGGTGCCGTGGGAGTTGATGTAATCCACGCTGCCGTCGAGGGTGGACAGCGCCTGCTGCATGCACCGCACAGCGCCCTCGCCGGAGGGGGCTACCATGTCGTAGCCATCGGAGGTGGCGCCGTAGCCGACCAGTTCGGCATAGATCCTGGCGCCACGCGCCCTGGCGTGTTCCAGTTCTTCCAGTACCAGGCAGCCGCCGCCGCCAGCGATGACGAAGCCGTCCCGCGCCGCGTCATAGGCGCGCGAGGCCTTTTCGGGTGTTTCATTGTATTTGGTGGAGAGGGCGCCCATGGCATCGAAGAGGCTGGTCAAGGTCCAATGCTCTTCCTCGCCGCCACCGGCAAAGACGATGTCCTGTTTGCCCAACTGGATCTGTTCCATGGCGTTGCCGATGCAGTGGGCACTGGTGGCGCAGGCGGACGAAATGGAATAGTTCACGCCTTTGATCTTGAACGGCGTTGCCAGACAGGCGGAAGTCGTGCTTCCCATGGTCTGGGTGACCCGGTAGGGGCCGACACGCTTGATGCCTTTTTCGCGCAGGATGTCGGCGGCTTCCACCTGGTTCATGGAGGACGCGCCACCGGAACCCATGATCAGTCCGGTCCGGGGATTGGAGACCTGGTCTTCGTCCAGGCCGGCGTCGGCGATGGCCTGTTCCATGGAGATATAAGCGAAGGCCGCCGCGTCGCCCATGAAACGCAGTATCTTGCGGTCGATACGTTCAGCCAGGTCGATATCGACAGAACCGGCTACCTGGCTGCGAAAGCCCAGGTCCTTGTAGGTTTCCTGAAATTTGATACCGGAACGGCCGTTTCGCAGAGCGTCCAGAACAGCGGTTTGGTCATTACCCAAACAGGACACTATGCCCATGCCGGTAACTACAACACGTCTCATAGGCTACCTCTATCTGTTGCTGAGCCTGTTATTGTTGGTTGAAGTCCTGGTCGCCGCCAGGTCCGGGTTGATGATGTCGGGCGCAATTATGCCATACCTGGTGGCACCCTCAGCAGCCGTGCTGCGCCTGAGGCCGGGTTAAAAACTGTCAGTGTTCTGAAAGAGTCCTACGCGCAGGTCGTGGGCAAAATAAATGTCCTTGCCGTCGCAGGATACCCGGCCGTCGGCGATGCCCATGATCAGCTTGCGCTCGATGACCCGCTTGAGATTGATGTGATAGGTCACCAGCTTTGCCGTGGGCAGGATCTGGCCGGTGAATTTCACCTCGCCACAGCCCAGCGCGCGCCCGCGCCCGGGGTTGCCTTTCCAGCCCAGGAAGAAGCCCACCAGTTGCCACATGGCATCCAGGCCCAGGCAGCCGGGCATGACCGGATCGCCAGGGAAGTGGCACCCGAAGAACCACAGGTCCGGCGAAATATCCAGCTCGGCCACGATTTCACCCTTGCCGAATTCACCGCCGGTCTGGCTGATGTGCACGATGCGATCGAGCATCAGCATGTTGGGCATGGGCAGCTGGGCGTTGCCAGAGCCGAACATATTGCCCCGGCCGCACTCGAGGAGATCCTCGCGGCTATAGGCACTTTGGGGTTGGAAATTCGTCATCAGAGGGACTCATCCTGGGTGGTTGGGGACGGCGGAACAGGTGCCATCACTGCGAAGGGCGCCATTCTACCCACTATGCCGCGCTTGTCCAGTTAGGCGCCGGCTGCTCAATGGCTTCGCTCCAGCGCGAACTCGGCCACCTCAGCCATCGCCTTTGAGTAGGGGGTGGCGGGCAGGGTTCCCAGGCAGGTCAATGCCGCGTCCACCTGGCGGCGGGCGCAGGCGAGGGTGTAATCCATCGCGCGGGTTTCCCGCACGATATCGAGAACATCGGGCAGGCGGCTGGCATCACCGGCGCGCAGGGCATCAGCGATGACTGCCCGCTGGGCAGCATTGCCCTGCGCCATGGCATGGATCAGGGGCAGGGTGGGCTTGCCTTCCGCCAGGTCGTCCCCCACGTTCTTGCCCAGGGTGGCGGCATCACCGGTGTAGTCGAGCGCATCATCCACCAGCTGGAAGGCCATGCCCACATGGTGGCCATAGGCCTTCAGGGATGCCTGCCGGGATGCTTCGCTACCGGCAAGCACGGCGGCAGTCTCACAGGCCGCCGCAAAAAGCACCGCTGTTTTCTTGTCGATGACGCTCAGGTAACTGGCTTCGGAAACCTCGGGGTTGCGGGCATTGACCAGTTGCTGGACCTCGCCTTCCGAGATGACGTTGGTGGCGTCGGACAGAATAGCCATGATATCCATGCTGCCCAGCGACACCATCATCTGGAAGGCACGGGAATAGAGGAAATCGCCCACCAGCACGCTGGGGGCATTGCCCCACTGGGCATTGGCCGTGGGGCGGCCGCGGCGGAGCATGGACACATCCACCACATCATCATGCAGCAGCGTGGCGGTGTGGATGAATTCAATGATGGCTGCCAGGTCGAGGTGCCGGTTGCTGCCATAACCCAGCGCCCTGGCGGTCAGCAGCACCATCAGCGGTCGCAGGCGCTTGCCTCCGGCCTCCACCAGATAGTGGCCTATGTTTTCCACCAGTTCCACGTCCGAGTGCAGTTTGTCGATGATCAGCTGGTTGACCGCGGCAAAATCGTCTTGAACAACCTGGTGGAATGGCAGCATGTAGGCCTTCTTTGCGGTGGCTAGTGTGACTATAAAGAGGGGTGGGTTGAAACGCCGGTCATCCTAGCAGCGACAGGCGGGGTGTCAAGCTGGAAGGACCGGGCCTGAACCCAGGAGTGTCGGCGTATCCTCCTGCACATGAAACTCGACTTGCAGGGGCCGGGTTCGGACCGAGCGGCTGGCCAGGGCAAGGATGACATCCGGCGTCCAGGACCACTGCCAAAGGCGCCAGTTCGCCAGTGTTTCCTGCAATAGTGGAGATACTGCCAGGGCAATGGCCTGACCGTGAAAATCCAGTTTGAACCTGTCCAATCCGGTCGCTATGCCGGTGCCCCGGGCTTTGAGCAAAGCCTCCTTCAATGTCCAGAGGCGATAGAACTGATACTGGCCTTCAGCGTCTGGCAGGGTTTGCAGCCAGGCCGCCTCCTCGGGGTGGAAATAGCGCTGTGAAAGCGCGCGCCAGGCACCCCGGCGCGACACCACCTCGAGATCCACCCCCAGGTCTGTATCCGTGCCCAGCACCAGAGCCAGGTGCTGGCGGGAATGGCTGATGTTGAATGAGAGCCCCGCTGGTTCCAGCGCTGGTTTTCCAGTGGTGGATCGGGTAAACACCAGCGCCTCGGGAGCGAGGCCGGTATGCCGGGCCAGCCAGCGGCGCACCTGTGCCCGGACGAGTATGAAGCCCTGGCGCGTGTTTTCGCGCGACATTCCCTCGGCGCGCCGGATCTCATCCTCTGACAGCAGCTTTATCGCGCAAGCCAGGGTGTCGCTGTCCGGTACGTCCGGCAGACTCGTCAGGTAGAGGTGGATGACAGCTTGTTGATCGCGGGTCATAAGCGCCGGTTTTCCAATGAGCATTGAGAATACTGCGCTACATTCTTTCACACTTGCCCGGTAGCCCGGATGATTTTTGTCTGCTAAGGTTCCGCCCTTGTGCCCCTCATATGGGGTTGCTGATATTGAAAAAGCCCCTGCACAGGCACGCTGGATTTGTGAGAGAATCCGTCCTGCCCCAAGACGCCCGGAACCTGCCCAAGCAGGGTTCATAATGATAAAACTACGGAGCATCAACCCATGGAAACCTCACAATTGACGTCCGAAACGCCCACGGAATGGCCCAAATCCCGCCATGCAGACGGCACCCAGCGCCGAAAGCTTCCTGTCTCTTCCTCAGCCCTGCGCAAGCTCGCCGGTCAGTTCTTACGTTACGCCCTGGTGGGCGGCCTTGCATTTGTCGTGGATTTTGCCTTTCTGAGCGGTGTGCTCCAACTGGGCGGCCATTATATGCTGGCAACCCTGGTTGGATTCATGGCAGGCCTTGCAACCAACTACGCACTCTGCGTCTTTTGGGTATGGCGCGGCACCCAGGCGACAAGTTCACGCGACATGTTGATCTTCACCTTGATCGGCATAGGTGGTTTGCTGCTGACGGCCCTGCTGATGTGGGTGAGCGTGGAGCTCCTGACGCTGAATCCGCAACTGGCCAAGGTGTTCATCGCGGCGATCGTGCTCGTGTGGAATTTCAGTCTGCGCAAGATGTTTGTATTCTTTCGATAAGTGAGGCGTGTCGTGACCAAGGTTGCTATTATCATCGGCGCCGGCCCTGCCGGGTTGACCGCTGCCTATGAAATGCTGGCGCGTGACGCCGGCGTCAAACCCCTGATCTTTGAAACCACAGATCGTATCGGTGGCATTTCCTGCACCATCAACCACAACGGTAACCGTATCGATATCGGCGGGCATCGCTTTTTTTCCAAAAGTGATCAGGTGATGGACTGGTGGATGCAGCGCATGCCTGTGCAAGGCGCCCCGGCCATTGACGACCGCCTGCTCGAGCGTGAGCGCGCCTGGGTCAAGGGTGGCCCCGATCCGGAAAAGCAGGACAGGGTCATGCTGATCCGTGAGCGGATCTCGCGCATTTTCTATCTGCGTAAATTCTTTGATTACCCACTCTCCATCAAACCGGCGACAGTGCTCAACCTGGGCATCTTCCGCACCTTTTATGCCGGGATGGGCTACCTGGTGTCGCGCGTCAAAAAACGCCCGGATGAATCCTCGCTGGAGGATTTCCTGGTCAATCGTTTTGGTGTTCCGCTGTACCGCATGTTTTTTGAGGACTACACCGAAAAGGTCTGGGGCGTGCACCCGCGCAAAATCTCCGCCGCCTGGGGCGCGCAGCGCATCAAGGGCCTCTCGCTGTCCAAGGCCATTTTTTCCGCGTTGA
This sequence comes from uncultured Cellvibrionaceae bacterium, assembly GCA_964456865.1. Lineage (GTDB taxonomy): Bacteria > Pseudomonadota > Gammaproteobacteria > Pseudomonadales > Cellvibrionaceae > Cellvibrio. The sequence goes on along the minus strand of CAYWCW010000022.1, from coordinate 6,211 downwards.
AAAAACTCCTGCCGCGCAAATCCGGGCCTGCGGACCTGCGCCAGAAAGATACGGAAACCTCATTGATCGAGCAGTATTTCTATCCCAAGCTTGGACCGGGACAGTTATGGGAGTATGTCGCTGAGGATGTGAAAAAACTTGGTGGCGAAATCTTCATGCAGCACCGCGTGGTCGCTGTGCACACGGAAAACAACCGGGTGGTGGCCGTGTCCACCGAGTGCAATGGCCAGGTGGAGCGTTTCGATTGTGACTATTGTTATTCCACCATGCCGATCAAGGACCTGGTTGCCGCGTTTGAAGGTGACTCGGTGTCTGCCAATGTGCAGCAAATCGCGCGGGATTTGCCCTATCGCGATTTCATGACGGTCGGTGTGCTCACCAAAAAACTCAAGATCCGCAACGACACGTCCATCAAAACCCTGGGCGAACGGGTGCCGGATACCTGGATCTACATTCAGGAAGCGGATGTCAAACTCTGCCGCCTCCAGATTTTCAACAACTGGTCGCCCTACATGGTCAAGGATGTGGAGAACACCACCTGGGTCGGCCTGGAATACATGTGTTCCGAGGATGATGACATCTGGAAGATGAGCGATGAGGAATTCATAAAACTCGCCGTCGACGAACTGGTCAAGATCGATATCGTGGACCGCGAGGATATTCTCGATACCTGCCGTATCCGGATCGAAAAGGCGTATCCTGCCTATTTTGGCAGCTATGACGAGTTTGACCGGGTAAAAGAGCACCTCGACGGCATCACCAATCTCTTCTGCATCGGCCGTAACGGCCAGCACCGCTACAACAACCAGGATCATTCCATGCTCACGGCGATGGAAGCAGTGTCGTGCATGATGGATGAGTCCCTGCCGCGTTCAGCCCTCTGGTCGGTGAATACCGAGCAGGAATACCATGAAACCCGGAGCGACAAAAAATGAGTCGGCGCAAGGTATATTCACTGCTGATCCTGTGTATCAGTCTGGTGTGGGTATGCTTTGGTCTCTGGATCGCGTCCGTGAATATCACGGACATCCACGCCCACTGGAACCAGGGACAGGAAACCAAAACGGATTTGCCCTGGCGCTTCAACGAAGTCCGACTCAATAACGTCCTGACCGTCGAGTTCCAGGACCGTCTGCTGTCACCGAAGGTTTTCCATATCGTTCCCGATGATCATGTGACGGGGATCTATCTCAACGGGCAAGCGATTCCGCTCGCCGATATTCCGCCGGAGAAGCTGCGGGATTTCAATCACGGGTTTCACCTGGACCTTTCCGCCCACCTGACCTCCGGGCATCACCGCCTCGACATCCATTTCAATAACACCTGGGGGCCGGGCGGCATGGATGTCAGGCCGGTTTGGAATTTCTGGCGCTATGCCTGCCTGTATCTGGGGGTGGTCGGCTTTGCTGTCGGCCTGGGGCTGTTGTTCCGGTTGAGGCCCGCGCAACATGTGTTGTTGGCGCTTTGCCTGATTCCGTTGTTTGTCTATTGGTCGGCTACACCCTGGCTGGTGCGGGCTCACGACGTGAGCTGGGGAGGCGGGCACTATGATTACATCGAACATATAGGCAAGCAGAATGCCTTGCCCAAACCGACGGAAGGCTGGGTATATTACCACCCGCCGGCCTATTACCTGGCGGGCGCGCTGGTATGGAAAGCCGCCAAGCTGGCGGGGTTTCAGGTTCATGAAACACTGCAACTCTTCGCTATTTTCCTGTGGGTGGTGTTTCTGGTTGCCAGCCTGGCGACGATCAATCAGTTCCTGCGGCGCCGCTCCTGGGCCAATATGGTGGCTTCCCTGGCACTGGTGTTCTGGCCTGCCGGCCTGGTGCACAGCCCAGCGATTGGGAATGATGCAGCGCTCTACGCGGTTTTGGCGCTGGCGACCTGGCTCTGTTGCCGATGGTGGTTTACTGGCAGGCGGCGCCATCTCATCGCGCTGGCGCTGTTGTGCGGCCTGTCATTGCTGATCAAGAGCAATGGCATCGTGCTGGTTGCCGCGGTGGGACTCTTGCTGCTGCTGCGCTTTGCGATACAGCGCCGCCGCCGTGGGCGCGCCTTCATGGATGGCGTTTACTTCGGAGCCATAACGGGACTCAGCCTTGTTGCCAGTATGGCGGTACGGGTCTACTTCTATGTGAAAGGAGAAACATCGAGCTGGCTGATCAGCAATATTGGTAACCTGCACGGTGGGCTTCGCGTCCCGGCTGATATCAAAGCCTTCATACCCCTGGATATTCCAACCTTCCTGACACAGCCTTACATCAACTCCTTCAACAGTGCGACTGGCAGGGAAAATTTCTGGAATTTCCTGCTGCGCTCATCCATTACGGGTGAGTTCACCTTTTATCACCCGCTACTGACACAGCTGGCCTATGTCATGGGCGTGGTGTTGCTGCTGCTGTTTTTTGCGCTGATCGTCGGGGTTCCCAGGATTTGGCAGACATCGCGCCCGCAATGCTATCGCCACTTGCCCTTGCTGCTGTCGGCGCTGCTGTGGCTGATCAGCCTGGTTATCCTGCGCATCAAGGTGCCTTATGCTTGCAGCAATGACTTCCGCTATGTATTGCCGATGATCCTGCCGTTGATTATTTTCTGGTCAACTCAGGGGCGTTGGCCGCGTCGGCTGCTGGTGATCATGTCTTTGGCGTCCGCGGCGTTTTACACGACTGTGGGATTGGTCTAGGCGCTCAGCGGCTGGGGCCAAAGATCAGCCAGAGAATGAAGCCCAGCAATGGCAACAGCAGCAGCACCACGATCCAGATGACTTTGGTACCGGTGCTTGCCGAGCTTTGCAGGGTTTTGACGATTGCATAGATGATACAGATCAGTAAAACCAGCCCTAAAAAACCACTGACTTCGACGTTCATAGTCAACTCCTGTCCTCATGAGTGTGGAGATGCGATCCTGATGGCCAAACCATAGGATGCAATCAAGTATAGCCATCTCCCCGGATGGCTGCCATTTCAGGTGCGGGAATGTTGATGGGGGTTGCCAGTGACCTGTGACCCTGGTCGACGTCGACATGCGTGGCTCGCTCGATTGACGAGAATCGATGGAGAGCGCCTTGGGACTGGTGTCGTTGGCAGGGCAGGAGGTTTGCACCCCCTGCCCGGGTGGGTTGGCACTACTGCCGAAAAGTCCCTTTGGTTACCGCAAATTTTCCGGTGCAGCGCAATCACTGCACCGTAATCGGGGGCAGTTCCGCAACGATTTCATTACTGGCAAGTCTGGTGCGCGCGATGTCGCTCAACATCTGCAGATTACTGATGACGTCCTTTGCCAGCCAGCTCACCGACTCGTTGGGATGATTGACCAGGCTCTCCACCAGGTGAACATGGCTTTGATTACCTGTGGCGCGCAGGGCCAGGAGCGCATCCAGCTTTACGCCAATGTCGTCATCCTGCAACAGTGGGGCAATTGCGCTGGCGGCGCCCGCATAGCGGGTTTTGGCCAACTCGGCCAGGGCTTTCTGGCGTTCCGCCGGGCTGGAACTCTTCAAGCCGGCTTGCGCTTCAGTAATTTGCATCTCAATCAAACTGTTATCGCCGCGTAAAGATGCCACCTGGGCAACGACGCGCTTGAGATCCGGATCAGTCTGCGCGAGGTAGATCGAATCCAGGGAATGATTGGGCAGGACATCATGGTTATCCGCCAGGTCAAAAACACTTTTGCTGGCGATGGCGACGTTTTCCTTGCCCGGATTTTCCGCCAGGAAATCATTCACTTTTTCCGGGAAAGTACGGGGATCACCATAGGCCAGGGTCGCCAGATCCTTGAGTATCTGTTCGTGGCTGGAAACCGGTTCAGCGGTTTCAAAATTCCGGCCGGGTTGTTCGATCGGTTTGTTGCTCACCGGCGTTGCGGATGGTTGAACAGGCTTGCCGGCGGCAGGCGCGTCTGCTTTTCCAAAAGTGCCGAAACTGAGGAAATGCGTGTTCTCCAGCTTTTCCTCTTGTTGGGCGAGTAGTGCCTCCAGTTCCAATATTCTGTTTTCCAGGGAGACAAGCTGTTGGTGTTGCGCGGCGTCGTCCGCCATCAGGTTGAGTGTGCCATAGGTAAGTGCCGCGCCAACCGCGGCGGCGATCAATAAACGTAGCTTGGGATTATGGGCGATATTCATCATTCGGCTCTCTTTTTATTGTAGTGTCTGTCAAGATGGGCAAAGCAAGAGAGGGGCGGGCAACCCGCCCCTCGCATTTCTACATCTGACTCAGCTGTTGGCTGCTCGGTTTAGAGATTGCCGAAACCAATAGCGCCATTGCAGTGCAGCCATTCACTTCTGCCGTTACCGCCACCACAGGAGCCGTTTTGGTAGACACCGGTGTTGTAGGTTTGGTCTTCGGCTTGGCGAATACTGCCGTTTACACTGAGGTAATCCACCTGCACATCGCGACTGCCGGAATCGTTGAAGTATTCCACCAGGCTGCCACCTGACAGGCTGGTAGTCGCTGTGTAGCTTTGCATGCTGGTGGTCAGTGTCCAGGTTTGCACGGTGGTGTTATTCACTTTCAGGCGGATTTGCTCCTGGCCGGTTGTTCCTCTGGCGCGAACAACAATGGTTTTGCTGCCGCCACCACCCGCTGATGATGAAGAGGATGATGCAGAGCTGGAGCTGCCGCCGCCACCACCACTGCCTTGACTCACAGTGATGTCAGAGCTGCCCTGGCTTTGATAGCCTTCGGTCGCGAGTACCTGGTAATTGTGGTTACCCAGGTTCAAACCCTTGCTTGCCCAAAAGTTCACGTGATTGCCAAAGGTGATAGTGCCGGAGATATTCCCGAAACCTTTTTTGGGGTTTCTCACGCTGAAGTATTGGTAGAAGGTTTGGTTGCCATCGATAGACGGTGCATTGACGCGCTGACAACGGCGTACGTTGTAGGTGGCACCATCGCTTTGGAAGCTGCCGTAGTCAGTACCGCCGGAGCAGTTGGCCGGGTTGTAGGAACCATAGCTTTCGATCACGTAGTATTCGATCAGTGGGTTTCTGGTCCAACCATACAAGGCCAGGTAGGAGTTTTGTGAGTTGCTGACACCGTAGTTACCTGAATAGTTGATAACCCGTGAACTGCTACCCGGATTCCAGCCTTTACCACCCACCCAGTTGTTGGTGTTGTTGGTCCACTGGGAAGTGTAGCGGCCGTTGGCTTGCAACGTCATGGATGCACTGCCTGAGTCCTTCCAGAACGTGTAATAGAATCCACCCTGGTTACCCGTTGAGTTTGAAGTCAGGGTTTGCGCGTTGGCTCCAGTAACACAGAGGCCCGCAGCGCAAAGGAGTGCAGTAACGACACTTTTGCCGTTTATTGTTGGTTTCATTATTGTTCTCCAAAGAGGTTTTAGCCTTCCAACCAATACCACCAATGAAAGAAGGAGGGCTGTTGATAGGCTCGCCTGCTTGTTGCAAACAGGTGATGTTTATCGAGTGCCATACAGCTTTGCTGTTATTGTTGAAACGGCGTGGCGGCATCGACCTTGAATTTATAGAGCCACATCATCATATTGTCAATTGAACAATAACCATATGGTCAAAAAATATATATCCTTATGGTGTATATAACAATAAGATTTCCATGAAACCGGTACTGGGGGATTGATTTTTGGAAAATCGGGTTTTTTATAATGTTGTATTATTTTTTTGGATAAAATTTTTTTCGCTAATAAATTTCTTGCTGAACATATGACAACATTATTGCATTCCTCATAAATTGGCTGTGAATGCTGTTAAATGACACTTCTCCTTATCATCAATGTGGTTATTGTCAATCAATTACCAGGGTGGCGGCGTGAGGTTATGCAACACGCCATAGTCATTTATTGGATACCAATTGAATGTCCCTTTTTGTGCAGGGGCTTTATATCCCGTCGTGATGAGTCGTCAAACAGATACACAAAAAATTTCGATTTACTTGGTAGTAAAAACGACGAAGCGTCATTGTTTCGCGCACGGTGGAATGTCGCAAGGTTGAACCTTGTGACGATAGTCCAAAGGCCTGGCACGAATCAGGGAGAAGGTGGGCCCAGCTGGGTGTAGCCATGCGTTTGCGAAGCACTGCTTCGCGCATGGCGAAACGCCGCAAGGCTGAGCCTTGTGGCCGGCAGTCCACGGGACCGACACGAACGAAGGTGAGTGGTGGGCCCAGCTGGGTGTAGCCGTGCGTTTGCGAAGCACTGCTTCGCGCATGGCGAAACGCCGCAAGGCTGAGCCTTG
>CAYWCW010000021.1:0-69495 GCA_964456865.1 uncultured Cellvibrionaceae bacterium | reverse complement strand
GACAAACACATCAGCTTGTAGCTCAGTGGATGACACAGAGTTATGAACAGCCTCCCATATCTACTATCCCAGTCGTAAACAATCATCGCCAGCATTTAAATTATTGGTTGAGGCGTTGCGATATAGCGAGAGATAACTCTTTTAAAAATGCCTGGGGGTTTTCCAGCTGTTTCGCAGTAATTGGGACAACATCCCGTGCAAGCCCAAGTTGTTTGTAAAAAAGAAGGTGTATTTAAGGAATGCTGTACTAACCACAACACATTTTGTGTTTCCTCCCACTGCCACAAGGACACTTATCATTCCGCCCAGGTTTTAACTGCCCCTCGCGGGCTTCACCTCCCAGGTAAAACCAATGCCCTGCCTCGCGTACGAAATCCGAGGTTTCCTCCAAAAATCCCCAGTGACTGTCAGTGTGGTACACCGCCTGGAAATGCACTTGTCCGCTGTCGCCCGACTGGCTGGCATTGATCACCCGCAGGGATTTCCACGCGGGTGAATCGCTCAGGTCCAGTTGTGCCGGGCGGGTGGTGTTGTGCCAGCTGCGCAACAGGTAGTCCGTCAGTTGCAACACAAAAGCACTGTAGCGCGACCGCATCAGCGCCTCGGGGGTTGAGGCCGCCACGCCCTGGTGGAGTGGCAGGCAACAGGTGGCGTAGCTCAGGGTTGAGCCGCAGGGGCAGGGTGAATGCATCTATCGACATTACTCAACAGCAGGTTCGGGTGCCCTTGCGTCCGCATCCTTGTGATAGACCGCATCGCGGAACGGCTTGTGCACTGATACTGAACCAAAGGGAATGTACTGGGTAAAAAGCACGGCGGTAATGTTGTTTTTGGGATCCACCCAGAACAGCGTGTTGGCAAAGCCGTCCCAGAAAAATTCGCCCACTGCCCCCGACGCCTCTTCCGCGTTGGCGGGCGGTGAATGACGCACGGCGAAGTTGATGCCAAAACCCACGCTGCCTTTGTTGGGCAACCAGGACACATCGGTCAAGGCATCGGGCAGGGCGTCGGTTGCCATCAGGGCGATGGTTTCAGGTTTGAGGATGCGCACTCCATCCAGCTCGCCGCCATTGGCCAGCATGCGCGCAAAACGCATGTAGTCGTCCAGGCTGGACACCAACCCGGTGCCGCCCCGTCTCAGGGGCCAGGTTTGGTGGTAATCAGCGAAGCCGATCTCGTCGCTGGTGCGCTGCATGCCGGTTTCCGTCCACTCATACAGCGCTGCAAAACGGTCGCGGTTGGTGGTGGCCACGTAGTGGCTGGTCTCGTACATCTTGAGCGGTAGGAAGATGCGTTCCAGCAGAAAACTCTCGAATGCCTGGCCGGTCAACGCCTCCACCAGCCGCGCCTGTACATCGGTGCCTGGACCGTAAAGCCATTGGGTGCCGGGTTGGTGCATGAGCGGTACCTGGCTCAGGCGCTGGCTCATGACCGCGAGGGTATTGTCGCGATTGAAGGGCGCCAGCTGCTCGTAAAGCTTGCCGGGCACGGTATCGTTTGCACTGGGGATAAAGCCCGCCGTGTGACGCAGGATGTCGTAGACGCTGATGGGACGCGCCGCGGGTTCCAGAAAGCTGGGGCCATCCTCCTGGGTGATGAACACCTGCATATCCGCGTATTCGGGCAGGTATTTGGCGAGGGGATCGTTCAAATCGAAACGGCCTTCCTCGTAGAGCATCATCAGAGCCACACCGGTGACAGGCTTGGTCATGGAGTAGAGGCGCACCAGGGTGTCGCGGGCCATGGGCCTCTGCGCCTCGCGGTCGGCAAAGCCAAAAGCGCCGAAATAGGCTTCTTCGCCCTGCTCGTAAACCAGCGCGGACACGCCGACCAGGCCCTGTTCGTTCACCAGGGCGGAGAGCGTTTGGTCGATATGGGCCTTGTCTACCAGCTTGGGTTTGGCGGGTGCCCGGGTGGAGGATCCTGTGGTGTCAGAAGGGTTCGGCTGGCAAGCAACCAGCAGGAGTGACAGGCTCAGGGCGAGCAGTGCTTTCATGATGTGCTCCGGTTTGGACGTTCGCTGTTGTTGTGATGGACCGAACCGGGATAATGGCTGATTTCACCGCAGGATAACAGTCGCGCAGGGTAAAGGGAGGTTAACCTTCTGTGGTCGACCTCTCATCCAATAGCCTGATGGGGACCTGATGTGAAGGATGCGTGTACCCCTATCCCCGTTTACGCGGTAGTTGGGCGGGCTGACTGAAAATGCTGCTTATTGATCCCCATCTTTTTCAACCGCGATGCCAGCGTGGTGGGTTTGATACCCAGCAACTGTGCCGCGCCCGACTCGCCATAGATTTTACCCCCGGCCTGGCGCAGGGCATCCAGTGTGGCCTGGTAGCGCAGCTGGCGGTAGCGGTTTTCGGTAAGCTGTTGTTCGTTGTTGAGAACCACCAGGGGAGGGGGTGGGTCGCTGGGTTTTTTATCCAGATTATCGATGATCAGCTTATCGCCCTGGCTGAGAATCACCTGGCGCTCGATCATATTTTCCAGTTCGCGGATATTGCCGGGCCAATCGTAGGCTTGCAGTTTTTGCAGTTGTCCCAGGGAGACTTTGAGTTCCGGCTTGTGAAAGCGCTGACAGATTTTTTTCAGGAAGTGGGCGGTCAACAGTGGAATGTCTTCGCGCCGCTCGCGCAGGGGCACGGAACGGATGGGGAAGACATTCAAGCGAAAATACAGGTCTTCACGAAACTTTCCTTCTTTCACCCGTTCAAGCAGGTCGCGGTTGGTGGCGGCAATCATGCGCACATCCACGTGGCGGGTAACCGATTCCCCCACACGCTCGTATTCGCCTTCTTGCAACACCCGTAGCAGTTTTCCCTGCAGCCCAAGCGGCAACTCACCCACCTCATCAAGAAACAGGGTGCCGCCATCGGCCACCTCAAAGCGGCCCAGGCGATCGTTCATGGCACCGGAGAAGGCGCCGCGTACATGGCCAAAGAATTCACTCTCAAACAAATCCGGTGGAATGGCCGCGCAATTGACGCGAATCAGCGGGCGACCGTTGCGATCGCTGGCGCTGTGGATGGCGCGGGCGATCAATTCCTTGCCCGTGCCTGATTCGCCGGTAATCAATACCGTCGCCACGGTGGGGGCGACGAGTTGTATCTGGTGGATGATCTGCTGCACGGCGGGGCTTTTTCCCACGATATGGTGAGGGTTGTAACCCTCGCTGATTTCTTCTTGCAGGTAGGCGTTTTCCAATTCCAGCTTATGCTTGAGTTGTTCGACCTCTTCCAGCGCCTTGCGCAGATTGCTTTCGGCCAGCTTGCGGTCGGACACATCACGGAATATCACCACCGCACCCACCAGGTGGCCGTTATCCATAATAGGTGTGCTGGTGTATTCCACCGGAATCGCGCGGCCGTCGCGGTGCCAGAAGACCTCATCATCCACGCGGCGCACGGTGCCATCTTTGAAGGCGGCAAAAATCGGGCAGTCGTGTACGCAATAATCCGTCCCGTCGGTGTGGCTGTGGTGAATGGCTTCGTGGATGTTGCGATCGATAAGGTCTTCGGCCTGCCAGCCGAGGATGCGCTCGGCGGCGGGATTGACAAAGGTGGCACGGCCTTCGGCATCCACGCCATAAATGCCTTCACCCGCCGCGTTGAGGATCAGCTGGTTTTCTTTTTCAATGTCCTGGAATACCTGGTGGATGCGTTGCCATTCCAGCAAACCAAAACGGTGATGGCGCTGGGCTTTGGCGTGCAGGCGCCACTGTTGGTAGAACACCTTGTCGCGCAGCGACAGCCAGAGCAACGGGCGGCCATTGTCGTCGACCAGGGAGGCATTGATTTCCAGCTCAAGTTCCTGGTTGTTGCCGGTGGTGATGGGCAGGTTGTCGGTAAGGTGCGTGCCTTTGTGGATAACGGCTTCGGTAAATACCTGCAAACTCGCAAATGATTTTTTGAACAAGCGGCTGACCGGTTGCGACAGCAGGTCTGCGCAGGGTCGTTCCAATAACGTGCAAGCCAATGGGTTGGCGTAAATACAGGTATCCGTCCAGGGATCGATGATCAGCGAGGCTTCCGGCGATTGATCGAGCAAGGCTTCGTACATGGGTAGTTCCACAGTGGCGATCTTGTGGTTATTGACAACGAAAAATCGTGCCAGCTTTAACGAAAGATCGTGATTCACGAAAAATCGTGGTAACCCGCGTGTGAGAATAAAGTTAAAAAATCCAATAAAAACAATGCATTACCAAATACAAAAAGATTGGCATAAAACTCGCAAAAGCCCCTGCAAACAGATGTTGTTTTTTTGCCTGATGTGAAAAACAAAATCCTGAAGTGCAAGAACATACTCTGCAGTATCCATGCAATGCCCCACACCGGGGCCGTGATGCATCATAAGGGGGCATTATGAGTTACAAGAGCTTGGGCAATCCCTACGACAGCAACAACTCGTTGGTTCATACCAAAGGCTGCGCCTGTGATCGTTGCCAATCTGGCGGGGCAACCAGCCTGTCTATCATGTCGACCAGTAAGTCTCATGGACAGAACAACGCACTGACCAACAACACCCCGGCATCCGCTGAAAAGCCACTGCAATCAGCAGAGGATTACATGGACCGCGCGGTGGAAAACGCGATTGTGCGCGCGGTATTCCAGCAGGATGATTTCAGTCGCCGCCGCTTTTTGCGCGTAATGGGTGGTGGCACCCTGGCGGCCGCCTTGGCCTCGGTGTTGCCCATGGGCGCGATCAAAGCAGCGGCCCAGGAGTTCAGCGGTCCGCTGGAAAAGAAAAAACTCGCCATCGGTTTTATTCCCATCACCTGCGCCACGCCGATCATCATGGCGCACCCCATGGGTTTTTATGCGCGCAACGGCCTGGAAGTGGACGTTATCAAAACCGCGGGCTGGGCGGTGATCCGCGATAAATCCCTGGCTGGGGAATACGATGCCTCCCATATGCTGACACCCATGCCCATCGCCATGAGCATGGGTGTGGGCTCCACCGCAAAGCCTTTTATTGTGCCGGCGATTGAAAACATCAACGGCCAGGCCATTGTGCTGCATGTCAAACACCAGGATAAACGCGATCCCAAGCAGTGGAAAGGGTTCCGGTTCGGCGTGCCTTTCGAATACTCCATGCACAACTTCTTGTTGCGTTATTACCTGGCGGAACATGGCCTCGATCCCGATCGCGATGTGCAGATTCGCGTAGTGCCGCCGCCGGATATGGTGGCCAATCTGCGCGCGGGCAATTTGGATGGTTATTTGTCGCCCGACCCGTTCAACCAGCGTGCCGTGTGGGAGAAAGTGGGCTTCATCCATATGCTCACCAAGGAGTTGTGGGATGGCCACCCCTGCTGTGCTTTTGCCTGCACCCAAGAATTTGCGGCAACCCACCCCAACACCTACGGCGCCTTGCTGAAATCCATTGTCGAGGCCACCTACTATTCCTCCAATCCCGACAACCGCAAGGACATCGCCGCCGCCATTGCGCCCACCAATTATCTGAACCAACCCGTGCCGGTGATCGAGCAGGTGCTGCTGGGCCGCTATGCCGATGGCTTGGGCGCGGTGAAAAATGATCCGAATCGTATCGACTTTGATCCTTTCCCCTGGCATTCCATGGCGGTGTGGATCCTGACGCAGATGAAGCGCTGGGGTTACATCAAGGGAGATATGGACTACCAGAAAATTGCCCGGGAAATTTACCTGGCCACCGATTGCGCCAGAGTGATGAAAGAGTTGGGGTATGAAGTCCCCACCGCCACCAGCAAAAGCTACTTCATCATGGGCAAGGAGTTTGACCCGCAACAGGCCGATGCCTATGTCGACAGCTTTGCGATTCGCCGGGGTGATGCATGAACAGCCTCACGCTCAAATCCTGGGCCTTATCGCTGACGTTTCTGGCAGTGGTATTAGGCTTGTGGGAGTGGCAAACCCAGGTGCCCGCGGCCAGCGAAGCGCAATCGGAATACGAATTGCTGATGGGCGGCGCGGATCAGCAAGCGAGGGTGCCGCCCCCTTCCGCCATTCTGGCCAAAGCCTGGGAGCAGCTCAGCAATCCCTTCTACGATGCTGGCCCCAACGACAAGGGTATCGGCATACAACTGGGCTATTCCATCTACCGCGTGATGACGGGCTTTTTGATTGCGGTGACCGTGGCCATCCCGCTGGGGTTCATGATCGGCATGTCGCCGCTGATGTATAAAACCTTCAATCCCTATATCCAGGTGTTGCGGCCTATTTCACCCCTGGCCTGGATGCCGCTGGCGCTGTTCATTATCAAGGACTCGGAAACCTCCGCCATCTTTGTGATTTTTATCTGTTCCATCTGGCCCATGCTGCTCAATACCGCCTTTGGCGTCGCCAATGTGCGTGAAGACTGGGTGAATGTGGCACGCACCCATGAACTCTCACCACTGCGTACCGCCTTTACGGTGATTTTGCCAGCGGCGGCACCGACCATCCTCACCGGTATGCGCATTTCCATCGGTATTGCCTGGCTGGTGATCGTGGCCGCTGAAATGTTGGTCGGTGGTACAGGCATTGGCTACTACGTGTGGAACGAGTGGAACAACCTCAACCTGACCAGTGTGATTTTTTCCATCCTGATGATCGGCCTGGTCGGCATGCTGCTGGACCTTTTGCTTACCGGCGCCACCCGCCTGGTGAAATACGACGAGTAACCCGCTATGAACAGTGCATTCCTGCAAGTACAGAACCTGGCAAAACGCTTTCCCGGCAAAACACCGGGGGAATCCCTAACGGTGTTTGAGAATGCCAACTTCTCGGTGGAAAAAGGCGAGTTCGTTTGCATTATCGGCCACTCGGGCTGCGGTAAATCCACCATCATGAATACCCTGTCCGGACTCGATCAACCGAGTGAAGGCGTGGTGATCATGGATGGCCGCGAAGTCAGCGGTCCCAGTCTGGATCGCGGTATCGTGTTTCAAAACTATTCGCTGCTGCCATGGCTCAGTGCGCTGGACAATGTGATATTTGGTGTGCGCGCCCGCTGGTCGCAATGGTCAAAGCAGCAGGTGCGCGAACACAGCCTGCGTTACCTGGATATGGTGGGCCTGAAAAATGTGGAAAACCGTAAACCCGCGCAATTGTCTGGCGGTATGCGCCAACGGGTATCCATTGCCCGGGCCTTTGCCACCCAACCCAAACTCCTGTTGCTGGATGAACCTTTTGGCGCGCTGGATGCGTTGACGCGCGGTGTGATCCAGGATGAGCTGATGAAAATCTGCGCCCAGACCAGGCAGACGGTTTTTATGATCACCCACGATATCGATGAAGCCATTCTGTTGTCGGATCGCATCCTGTTGATGAGCAATGGCCCCGGTGCCATGGTTGCCGAATCCATGGCCGTGGAGCTGCCCCGTCCGCGGCAGCGCGCAGAGGTCATCCATCACGAGGGTTATTACACGCTGCGCAACTACCTGGTGGATTTTCTCGTCAACCGCTCCAAAGACATCAAGTCTGTACCTGGAGTGCAGAACTTTCCCAAACCGGTCAATCCCATTCAACTTTCATCGTCTGCACCCAAGCCCTCCGCTGTGGTGCAGGCACTTCACGCCTGAGCAGGAGATAGTCCATGAAAAAGCAAGACCTCGTTGAAACCATCGTATTGGCCAAGCAGAAAAAAGGCCTCACCTGGGAAGGCATTGCCGGGGAGATCGGCATGTCGCCGGTGTGGACCACCTCCGTCTGCCTGGGTATGAACAGTGCACCGGAAGACAAAGCCCAGGCATTGGTCGCGGTATTGGGATTGGACGCCGAGGCCAAGGCGGTGTTGATGCAGTGCCCGACCAAAAGCTGGGGCGATGCCGTGCCGCAAGATCCGCTGATTTACCGCCTCTATGAAATGATTGGTGTATATGGCCCCACCATCAAGGAAATCATCCATGAAAAATTCGGTGACGGCATCATGAGCGCGATCGATTTCTCCATGGATATCGGCAAGGAAGAAAACCCGAAAGGCGATCGCGTGATTATCAACCTCAACGGCAAATTCCTGCCCTACAAAGCCTGGTAAATGCCATGACGCAAGAAACCCGCCCACCCCTGCCGCCTTTTACTGAGGCCAGTGCCCGGCAAAAAGTCCAGGCGGCAGAAGATGCCTGGAACAGCCGCGACCCGGAGCGGGTTTCCCTGGCCTATACCGAAAACAGTGAGTGGCGTAATCGCGACCGGTTTTTTACCGGCCGCGAAGCCATAGTGTCATTTCTGCGGGATAAGTGGAAAACCGAGCTGGATTACCGCTTAAAAAAAGAACTCTGGGCATTCAGCGAAAACCGTATCGCCGTGCGCTTTGAATACGAATGGCACAACAGCCAAGGCCAGTGGTTTCGCTCCTACGGTAATGAAATGTGGGAGTTCTCACCTGAGGGCCTGATGCAGCGGCGTTTCGCCAGCATCAATGACCTCGCTATTACCGCCGGGGAACGCCGCCTGTTGTGATAACTGCATGATGAATTTTCTTAGGGAATTTTTCTGATGACATCCTACAAATCATTAGCCCTGGCCCTGGCGATTGCTGCCGCCAGCACACCGGTGATGGCTGCCGGCAGCCTTGAGCAAGCATTGAAAGACAGCAAGGCGCAATTGCATTTGCGCCTGCGTTACGAAAACGTGGAACAACAGGGTTTGCAGGATGCCGATGCCCTCACCTTGAAATCACGCCTGACCTTTACCACCGGCACTTACAAGGGTTTCAGCGGCTTGCTGGAAATGGATGACACCACAGCGATTACCCGGGTGGATTACAATGATGGCACTGGCATCAATCCGGAAAGGGCAGCCATCCCCGATCCGGAGGGCACCGAGATCAACCAATCCTGGTTGGCCTACAGCAATTTTGATACGGTGTTCAAATACGGTCGCCAGCGTATCTTGTTGGATAACCAACGTTTTGTCGGCGGTGTGGGTTGGCGGCAGAACGAGCAGACTTACGATGGTTTTACCATCACCAACCAAAGCCCGGCTGATACACGTTTGTTCTACGCCTACATCACCAACGTCAATCGTATTTTTGGTGAACAGGTGGCCACAGGTGATCACAAACAAAAAACCCATTTGCTCAATGCCCACTATTCGGGTTTTGGAGCTGGAAAACTCAGTGCTTATGCCTATCTGATTGATAACCAGGACGCGGCGGCCCTGTCCAGTGATACCTATGGTGTGCGTTGGCAAGGCAAGGTCAACGATGCTTTCAGCTACAACCTGGAGTATGCGCAACAACGTGATGCGGGCGACAATCCGCTGAGTTACACCGCTGACTATGCATTGTTGGAAGCTATCGTCACTTTGCAAAAATGGCAGTTAACGGCAGGTTACGAGCTGCTGGGGTCGGATGATGGCACGGCAGCTTTCAGTACACCCCTGGCGACCTTGCATTTATTCCAGGGGTGGTCCGATAAATTCCTGACCACACCTGCCAATGGCATCGAGGATGCCTATGTGAAACTGGGTACCAAACTGGGTTCGGTGAATGTCGCACTGGCTTACCATCAACTGCAAGCCAATGAGGGTAGTTTGGATTACGGATCGGAAATCAACCTGGTCGCGTCTACCAAAATAGGTATCGTGGATGTGATGGCGAAATACGCCGATTACCAGGCCGATGACTTTGCTACCGATACGCGTAAATTCTGGTTGATGTTTGCCACCACCTTCTAGTGGGTGAGTTTGTTGGAAAGTAGTGACGTGGTTTGTGCCTTTATGCCGGACAATAGCTTGTCCGGCTTTTTTTACCTATCAGTTCCGTTTTATAACAGCGGCAGGGCGGTTTTAACTACCGGCGACTTGAGTACAAATGACGACTGCACCCCGCTGACGCCCTCGATCCGGGTAATATGTTGCAGCAGGAACTGCTGATAGGCATCCATATCCCTCACGATCACCTTCAACAGGTAATCGGCCGACTGGCCGGTAATCAAATGGCACTCCAGCACTTCCGGATAACGCCCCACGGTCTGTTCAAAGGTATCGAAACGCTCGGGTGTATGCCGATCCATGCTGATCTGGATAAATGCCATCAAGGTCAGCCCCAGCTTGCGCGCATTGAGCAGGGCGACGTAGCCATCGATCAGCCCGGCATCTTCCAGTGCCCTTACCCGCCGCAGGCAGGGAGAGGGGGACAGGCTGATGGCATCGGCGAGTTCCTGGTTGGAGATGCGGCCATTGGTTTGCAGTTGCTCCAGGATCAGGCGGTCGTAGCGGTCGAGGGTCATGCTGATCTCCCAAAGTCCTAAATTGGGGCATTATGTGCCTATAAATAGAGTTTTTCAGCAATTAAATTGTGCTTAATATAAAATAGTGACAATTTTGGCAATAATCTGGCGTGCAGGGAGGATTATACTGGCTGCAACCTGATCGTAAGAGCCGTGCCGTTATCCGCGGTTTGCAGGTTGGCCAGGAGCCTACCCGGTTCCGTTCGCCAGCGCCGGGAGGGCAATCCCCACCCGGCATCCCTGCAAGCTCTTCATCAGGTTTTATTGTCATTGATCACCCGGAGCCCCATCATGCTTGCCAACCCATCCAGCAAATACCAGCGCTTTATCGGCGTGTCCCTGCCCGATCGCCAGTGGCCCGGCAAGGTCATTGAAAAACCGCCTATCTGGATGAGCACCGACCTGCGCGATGGCAACCAGGCGCTGATCGATCCCATGTCGGTGGCGACCAAGCTGCGGATGTTCAAGGAACTGGTGGCGATTGGCTTCAAGGAAATCGAAATCGGTTTTCCTTCCGCCAGCGAGATTGATTACAACTTCACCCGCCAGTTGATCGAGGAAAACCTGATTCCCGATGATGTCACCATCGAGGTATTGGTGCAGGCGCGTTATGACCTGATCGAGAAAACCGTGCAGAGCCTGCGCGGCGCCAAGCGTGCAATTTTGCACATGTACAATCCGCTCGCGCCGGCGTTCCGCAAGATCGTGTACAACACCGATAAAGAGGGTGTGAAAAACATCGCCTTGCAGGGTACCCGCTGGGTAAAAGAATTGACGGCGACCGCGCCGGAAGTGGATTGGACCTTCCAGTATTCGCCGGAAGTCTTTTCGTCCACTGAAATCGAATTTGTCAAAGAAGTCTGCGATGCCGTGGTCGATATCTGGAACCCGTCGCCGCAGAAAAAAATCATCTTGAACCTGCCGGCAACGGTGGAGATGAATACACCCAACACCTATGCCGACCAGATCGAGTGGATTCACCGCAATATCAATCGCCGCGATTCCATTGTGATCAGCGTGCATCCGCACAATGACCGCGGTACGGCGGTCGCGGCTGCCGAACTGGCGGTCATGGCCGGTGCCGATCGTGTGGAAGGTTGCCTGTTCGGCAATGGCGAGCGTACCGGCAACGTGGATCTGGTGACACTGGCATTGAACCTTTACTCCCAGGGCATTCACCCGGGCCTGGATTTTTCCGATATCGACAAGGTGCGCAAGCTGCACGAGGAATGCACCCAATTGCCGGTGCATCCGCGTCATCCTTATGCCGGTGAGCTGGTATTCACCGCTTTTTCCGGTTCGCACCAGGACGCGATCAAAAAAGGCTTTGCCGTGCAGAAAAAAGATACTTTCTGGGAGGTGCCTTACCTGCCGATCGATCCGGCCGATTTGAGCCGCAGCTACGATGCCGTGGTGCGCGTCAATGCGCAATCCGGCAAGGGCGGTGTGAGTTTCCTGTTGCAGCAGGAAGCCGGTTTGCAGCTGCCGCGCCGCTTGCAGATCGAGTTCAGCGGTGTCGTGCAAAAGATCAGCGATACTACGGGTAAGGAAGTGAAGGGCAACGCCATCGCCAAGCTTTTCAATGAAGAGTATCTGGCAGTCGACACGCCCATTACTTACCAGTCGAGCAAGTTTATCGAGCAGGATGATACTCATCAGGTGGATATCGTCATCCACGCGCAGCACCAGAACAAAACCGTGGAGATCAGTGGCAGCGGCAACGGCCCCATCGACGCCGCTGCCCATGCCATCAGCAATTTCACCGGTTATGACGTGAGCGTGATTGATTATCACGAGCACGCCGTGGGCCAGGGTTCCGATGTGGCGGCGGTGACCTATGTCGAAGTCAAGGTCAGCAATGGCCGCCCGGTGTTTGGTGTGGGCCAGGACCGCAATATCATCACCTCGGCGATCAAGGCGCTTATCAATGCGGTGAACAGGAGTGGAGCTGTCGGCTAAGGCGGATTGGCGGCACTGTACAGGTCTGTCACCGCCCTTTCCGCGGTGACACCATAAGTTCTTAAAAAACACAGGTGTTCTTATGCCAGCCAATACCACCCCGGTCTTCCCTTCGCGATCAATTCGGGGGTATTTGCTACAGGGTTTGCTATTGGTTGGCCTGGCAAGCGGATGTGCCAGTACTCAGGAGCAGCTGCATTCTTCCTTACGGGATGCAGGCTTGTGGAGTCATGGTGTCGATCCCTACGGCAGCAGCGTGATCATCGGCGACAGCCTGATTCATGATGGCGCGGCGCGCATAGCCTTTAACCGCGCGCCACAGCCATCACCCGATATCCACACCTGGATCGAACTGATTTATCAGGCACCCGAGGGAAATCTGGCGGGCACGCAAGCCGTGCGTATTACCTACCAGTGCAGCGACGCCTTGTTGATGAAATTTTCACAGCGTGATTATGGGGCTGATGGTGATAACAGCTATGCGCATTATCAAACCCTGTTACCTGCATCCAGTACCTGGAAAACCCTGACAGTCACCCTGGCGGATTTTGCCCGTCCCGCATGGACACCCGTGGATTCAGCGGATGTCGGTTTGATCATGCAGAATGTCACCGCTATTTATCTGGCTCCGGCGCTGGATGATATAGCCGGTGGTTACGCGGAGTTGAATGTCAGTGCCATCGAATTGATCCCCTAGCAATCCAGCTTTCCTTTTTGCGTGGTATGTGTCAGATTCCACCCTGCTGTTTAGCGGTCAACAATCACATTACTATATTCATATAAAAACAGCTGAATAGAACCCGGCAGTTCATGTGCCCGGTTTTTCGAGCCCATTATGATAACGTCAGGTGATCTTATGACCCGTAAAGCCCTGCTGGTATTTTGTTGCCTCTGGTTCGCAGCCTGTTCCAAAGAGCCGCAATCAACGCCGGTTGCCCAACCCTCAACCCCTATCGAAAAAGCAGCGGAGGCTGAGCCCTCCCTGGCCGAGGTCTACAAGGACTATTTCAAGATCGGCGCCGCGATAGACCATGAATCCTACAAAACCCACGAAGCCCTGTTGAAAAAACATTTCAACAGTATCGTGACCGAAAATGAAATGAAGTTTGAATCGCTTCAGCCAGAGCCCGGCCAGTACACCTTTGAGACGGCCGACGCCATGATCCAGTTTGCCCGGGATAATGGCATGGCGACCCGCGGCCATGCGCTGGTGTGGCATCGCCAGACACCGGTATGGATGTTCAGGAATGCCGAGGGTAGCCCTGCTTCAGCCGAAGAACTGCGTCAACGCATGAAGGATCACATCTTCACCGTCATGCATCACTTCAAGGGCCGCATCGATGCCTGGGATGTGGTGAATGAAGCGGTCATGGATGATGGAAGCCTGCGCACTCACCTTGTGGAACGGGATGATCAAAAGAGCCCTTTCTATGGCATCCTGGGTGAGGCCTATATCGAAGACGCTTTTCGTTTTGCGCGCGAGGCAGACCCGGATGCCAAACTGTTTTACAACGATTACTACAATTATATTCCCGCGCGTCACGAAGCCATCTACAACCTCCTGAAAGGGCTGCTGGAAAAGGGCGTACCCATCGACGGTGTCGGTTTGCAGGGGCATCTGAATATAGAGCCCTCCACCAATCCGGAACACCAGTCCTATCACCAGACGGTTGACAACATGGAGAAGGCCATTCGCCTCTATGCGTCGCTGGGACTTGAAATCCATATCACCGAACTGGATGTATCCGTTTATATCGGTGGTAACAAATATGAACCCAAGGACTTCGTGACCCCGGAAACCTTTGATGCTGCCATGCAGGCCAGACAGGCGGAACGCTACAAGGCCCTGTTCGACATGTTCCGCCGCAACCGCGATGTGATTACCAGCGTGACCTTCTGGGGCATTGCGGATGACAATACCTGGCTATCGGAGTTTGATTCGGGGCGTCAGGATTTTCCCATGCTCTTTGATATCCACCATAAGCCCAAGCCCGCTTTCTGGTCGGTGGTGAATTTCTGACCCGGGACCATCAGGCCGGGTGTCGGGGCTTCGGCAAGGCCGGAGCCCCCTCGATCCGGGACAATAATTTTCAGTGCCCTGAATCCAAAACCGCTCCATCCCCCTCTAAGTCCGTAAACCTGCTCCATGACAGATGTCATGAGTTTGTTAATTTGCGTTAAAAAAGGCCGGGCCACCCCTGTATGCAGGGACAAAACTGGCTAAGCTGGGCGTGTCCGTGAAGACAGGCACCACCATAGGGATCAACATGATCAAACTGAATAATATTCACAAGTATTACCATTCAGGCGAACAGCCGCTGCATGTACTCAAAGGCATAGGCCTTCATATTCGTGAAGGCGAGCTGGTTTCCATCATGGGGTCCTCCGGTTCGGGCAAGTCAACCCTGCTCAATATCCTGGGCATCCTGGACACCCATGATGTGGGTGATTACTTTCTCAATGGTGTGGAAATCAAGCACCTGAAAGAAAAAAAGGCCGCGCAACTGCGCAACCAGCTGCTGGGATTCGTGTTTCAGTCATTCAACCTGCTGCCGTTCAAAAACGCCACCGAGAACGTGGCCCTGCCGCTGTATTACCAGGGGGTGGGCCGCAAAGAGCGCAATTACCGCGCGGAACAATATCTGGAGATGGTCGGCCTCTCGCATCGCGCCAGCCACATGCCCAACGAATTGTCCGGCGGACAGAAGCAGCGGGTAGCCATTGCCCGGGCCCTGGTAACCAAGCCCAAGGTCATTCTGGCCGACGAGCCCACGGGGGCGCTCGACAGTCAGACGACCCAGGAAATCATGGCGTTGATGAAAGAGGTTCACCATCTGGGTAACACTATCATCATAGTGACCCACGAGAAGGATATCGCCGATCAGACAGAGCGGCAGATTATTTTGAAAGATGGCCTCATCGTATCGGGCCGGCATGCCGATATAACCGCTGATTCCCAGCAAACGACGCAGCCGGGATAAGCGCATGGACGGTCTACAGGAAATTCTCTATACCCTGAGGCAAAACAAGCTGCGTACCGGCCTGACCGCGTTCGGGGTTTTCTGGGGCATCTTCATGCTCATCCTGCTGCTGGGTGCCGGGCGGGGCATGCAGAATGGTGTCTATGCCGACTTCGGTTCCGATGTCCTGGACTTTATCGTGGTTTGGCCTGGCGCAACTTCGGTGGCTTACAAGGGCCGCGGCCTGGGACGGCAGATTACCCTGACGCTGGATGATGTGCAGGCGATCCAGCAGCAGGTCAAGGGGGTGCGCGTGATGTCGCCGGAAAATATGCGCGGCGGGATTTCGGTTGTCCACGGCATCAAGTCCGGCGTGTTCCCAACCTACGGTGTGCCGGATGACTATTTCCGGATCAAGGAATCCATTCCCTTCAACCTGGGCCGCAAGAACAATGCGCTGGATGAACAGCAGATACGCAAGGTGGTGACCCTGGGTACCGTGGTCGCTGAACGGTTGTTCGGTCCGGGCGTTGATCCGGTGGGACAGGAGGTTCGCGTGAATAACGTGGTGATGACCGTCGTGGGCGTCTTCTACGATAAAGGCAATCGCGGGCGGGATTCCGAGCGCGTCTATATCCCGGCTTCGACGTTTCAGAAACTGTTCGGTACCGGCAACAATATCGGCTCCATCTGGTTGCGGCCCGAGGCAAATGTCGATGCGTTCGCGCTGGAAACCCAGGTCACGGAATTGCTCAAGCGCCGCCATGATGTGGCACCGGATGACCGCCGGGCCATTCGCTCTTTCAACATGGCGGAACCGGCGGTCAGGATTCACGGCCTGTTCATGGGCATCAACGGTTTTATCTGGTTTGTCGGGATAGGCACGCTCATGGCGGGTATCGTGGGGGTGAGCAATATCATGATCATCACCGTCAAGGAGCGGACCCGGGAGATCGGTATACGCAAGGCGCTGGGGGCAACCCCCTTCAACATTGTCAGCACCCTGTTGCTCGAGTCCATCCTGGTGACCAGCATCGCCGGCTATGCGGGACTTGTGATGGGCGTGGGCCTTATAGAGCTGGTTTCCTACAGCCTCAACAGTGTGGGCGCGAGCCTGCCCTATTTCCAGAATCCCGAAATTGATTTTCAAATTGCCATCACGGCCATCGTGCTGCTGGTGGTTGTGGGTGCGCTTGCGGGGCTGATGCCTGCCTTGCGCGCAGCGAAGATCATGCCGATTGAAGCCATGCGGGCGGACTGATCATGCGATTGATTGATACCGAAAAATGGCAGGAAATTTTCAAGACACTCGGCCAGCATAAGTTGCGCACCGGCCTCACCGCCTTTGGCGTTTTCTGGGGCATCTTCATGCTGACAGTATTGCTGGGTGCCGGTAAGGGTCTTGAGAATGGCGTGATAGACGGATTTCCCCGGGTAACCAATATGGTGTGGGTGTGGTCGCAGGGAACGACACAGGTGCCTTACCAGGGCATGCCCATCGGCCGGCAGATCATCTTCAAGCCGGAAGACGCGGCCGCCATAGAAAAAAATGTACCCAGCGTGGGATTCATCCGCGGCCAGAACTCCGTGGGCATCTGGGGCGGGACGCCGCCCTATACCGTCTATAAAGACAGGAATGGTACGTTTTACGTGCAGGGCACTCACGCGGGCATGGACAATATGAACTCCATGACGATTATGGAGGGCCGCAGCATCAATACCATCGACGACTGGGAAAAGCGCAAAGTCGCCGTGATCGGCATCAGCGTCAGAAACCAGTTGTTCGATGCCGGTGTCGATCCCATAGGCAAGGACATTACCATTTCGGGCATCAGCTTTACGGTGGTCGGTGTGTTTAAAACCCTGGCGAGTGGTAATGAGCAGCAGGAAGAAGAAAAAATCTACATTCCCAACGATACCCTGCGTTATGCCTTCAACCAGGCCGGCTGGATTGGCAGCTTTGCGATAGTGCCCGCACCGGGTTTTCATGCGAGGGTCACCGAGCAGGATGTGAAAAAATACCTGGCCGACATCAACAAGGTTTCTCCCATGGACTTTGGCGTGTTTGGCAGTTTCAACCTGCAAAATGAATACGAAAAAATCCAGGGGCTGTTTACCGGCATCACTTTTTTCAGCTGGCTGGTTGCCATAGGGACCATCATGGCCGGTGCAATCGGCGTGGGCAATATCATGCTCATCGTGGTCAAGGAGCGCACCCGTGAAATCGGCCTGCGCAAAGCCCTGGGAGCGACACCCGGCTCCATCACCGGCATGATCGTGCAGGAATCTGTTTTCATTACCACGGTGGCGGGCTATCTCGGCCTGGTCGTGGGTGTGCTCTTGCTCGAAGGCGTCGGAAAATTACTGGATGCCAGTGGCGACAGCACAGGATTTTTTGGCAAGCCGGAAGTGGATTTCGGCACTGCACTCAGTGCCTTGCTGGTGCTGGTTGTTTCAGGCCTTCTGGCATCACTCCTGCCGGCGGCCAAGGCAGCCGGCGTGAATCCGATAGTGGCGCTGCAAGATGAATAGGCCAGACGATTTTTTGTTTCTGTGCTAGGTGCCAATAACGGATCGAGGGTGCCGCACAGATTTACCATTCAACAACTGCGATAAAGTAGGACATCATGAAAAAATTCCTTGGTTATGCCGTGCTCGCTATCATTGCACTGGTATTCATCTGGACAGCCGTGTTCCTGTTCAACAAATCCCAGGAAGCGCCTGTGGTCTACGAGGTGGACAAACCCCTGATAACCACGATCATCAAAAAGACGGTGGCTATCGGTAAGGTGATACCGCGCAAGGAAGTCAACATTACTTCTCAGGTGTCCGGTGTGGTGGAGACATTGTTTGTCGAAGCCGGGCAGACCGTCAAAAAAGGTGACCAGCTGGCCAGGATCAGCCTGGTGCCCAACATGGTGATGCTGAACAATGCCGAGTCCCAGCTGGAGTCGGCGCGCATCAACCTGGATAACGCCACCATCGAGTATGAGCGTCAGAAAAAGCTTTTCAAGGACCGTTTGATTTCCGAATCCGAATACAACCGCTTCCTGCTCAACTATGACCTGCAACGCCAGGCGGTACAGTCGGCTGAAAACAATCTCCTGCTGATCCGTGAAGGTTCGACCCGCAAATCCGATATGGTATCCAACCTGATTCGCGCCACCGTCGACGGCATGATATTGGATATACCCAACAAGGAAGGCGCCTTTATCGTTGAATCCAGCACCTTCGGCGCGGGCACCACGGTAGCCGTCCTCGCCGATATGGAAGATATGATCTTTGAGGGCATGGTGGACGAGTCCGAGGTGGGCAAGATCCGCGAGGGTATGGAACTGCTGCTGAATGTGGGCGCGCTCCAGGGCGAACCCTTTACCGCTGTGCTGGAATATATTTCACCAAAAGGCGTGATGGACCAGGGTACCATCAAGTTCCAGATTCGCGCCGCGGTCACACTCAATGACCAGGTATTTTTGCGGGCCAACTACTCCGCCAACGCGGATATCGTATTGGACAAGGTGGAAGATGTATTGGCGATCAATGAGCGCAACCTGATCATCGAGGAGGCGGGCCATTATGTGGAAGTGGAAACAGGCCCGCAAAAATTCGAGAAGCGCCGGGTGGAAACCGGATTGTCCGACGGCATTCACATCGAGATCGTCGCCGGTTTGAGTGAAGGCCAGAATATCAAACGGCTGTAATTGTCCGCCCGGTTATTGCCGGGCGGATTTTTCCGCGAGCAGCATCCGCTCGCGCACCAGCCACAGCATGGGTGCCTGTCCGTGGAAATCACCCTTCACGCGGTCCCGGTCCAGATAGTAATGGAGGTCATCGCTCTGGCCGGTGCCCACACCTACCTCACGCAAATTGCCTGCTGGATCCAGGTGCGCCACCAGCGCCTCCCAGGCGCGATCGACGGCACCGGCGTAGGTTGCATCGAGCCAGCCCTGGCGCAGGCCCAGGGCCATGGCGTAGGCGAACATCGCCGTGGCCGAGCTCTCCGCCCAGGCGTGGGGATTGTCGAGGATCTGCCGCCACATGCCGTTATCGCTTTGCAACGGTAGCAGCGTTGCCATCATAAGCCGGTAGGCGTCGAGGATCTGACCGTGCCGGGGATCATCCTGCGGCAGGCCGTCGAGCACTTCCGCCAGTGCGACCGCCACCCAGCCATTGCCCCGGCCCCAAAAGATCGGTGCGTCCGGCCCGTGGAAGAAAAGGCCCTTGTCTTGCTGAAGGCGCTCCAGGTAGGCGGCCATGAAACGGGCAGCCCGCTCGGCGTAGCGGGCATCGCCGGTGACACGGAAGGCTTGCATCTGCAGCATGCCCACCATGTACATGTCATCGATCCACCAGCGGGTCTGGTTGGTGAGACCATCCTCCCGCGGCTCGTCCCACTGCCGGTCGGCAAACGAAAGGCCCTGCCGCAGGAATGCCTCGTCGCGGGTTTGCCGGTAGATTTCCAGGGGCACCATGCCGACCACGGCCTGATCGACATGGGGTTCGCGATTGACGAGCGGATGCTTGTCATCGAGCAGGGTGGTGTAGCGGGCTACGAGGCGTTGCTGCAGCTTGCTGTCACCGGCTGCCGCCGCCCACCAGAGCGCGCCTACGGCGGCGCAGGCTTCGGCGTAGTGCAGACCTCTGTCGGGGTAGAACATATGCTCGCGCTCGAGCAGGTTGAGCGTCAGCCGCCGCCCCACATCTTCCGGTGTTGGAGTCGTGGCAGCGACAGTGCTCAACGGTATGGTCAGAATGGTGACAAGTAAAACAATGCGCAAAAGGACGTTGGACATGTTGCGAGAAACCCCTTGGTGAAATATGCAAAGAGGCAAGCGTTCCGGCCCGGAAACCCCGGGCCTCGACAGTAAATGGTTGTTAGGAAGCTGTTATGGGTACGAATCCCCGAGCGTGCCAACCGGACTTTTACTCTGGCCAACGATAGGCATTGATTTCACTGTCGCTCAGATAAAACACACTATTTTCTTGCATGATACTGACTGCACCGAGTCCGAGTGAGCCAAACACCTGGCCGCGAATCATGCCTACCTCATGTATCCCCGCCTGAGCACTATCGAGATCGCGTAGCTCGAACTGATAAAGCCCACTTGGCGAGTTATTACCACTTATAGGTAAGGCGATACGTAGTTCGTTCCCCGCTGTCTGCAAGAAACTTAAAGCATATTGATCAACAAGCGCCGGGCTCCGGGCGTAGTAAACCTTTTTACTGGTTTCTCGTGGCTGGCCTATATCGCTGACGTCAAAGAGTGATAGCTTGACGGTATTGCTCCGGGTATTGGCTTCTCCCAGGGAAAACAGGTAATTCTCGCCCACGGGATGCAGGTAATTGGAGAATCCGGGAATCCTCAATTCACCCGCAATCCGGATGTCCTCGAGGTTGGATAGATCCAGCACATACAGCGGGTCCGGCTCCCGGGTTGTCATCACATAGGCCCGTGTGGTGTCAAAGCGCACAGCGGAGATCGTCGAATCGAGCTTGCCGATCGTCTGGGGCCTTTGGTCATTGGGCAATTGAGCAACCAGATGCAGGCTCTTGGTCGTCGGATCGGGCCGCAGCACGCTTAGGCGATGCACATTATCAGGCTGAGAGGTGGTGACCAGGCGCAAATCACCTTCATATTCATCCATGCGAAAGGCGGGATTTCTCCAGTTCATCTGGCCCTTCACCCTGCCGCTTGCCTGATATTCAAAACCTGTACCGGTGAGATTGAATTTGTGAATCAGTGTATGGATCTCCTGGTCTGCAAACTCGCCGATGGCGGAACCACCCAGATAAATGGCGGATTGGGATACGAAGAAACCATTGACGGGTGCGCCAAGACAAACGGTGTGCATCAGTTCATGGGCCACGAGATCTATGGCGACCAGGGTAATCAGCTGCTGATGCCCCTCGCCATCTTCATAATGCTGGGGTAGAAGACATCCTGCCGGATCGACCAGCATCCGGGGTGAATCGTCTGCGATCTGGTAGTTGGGCAACAGGCGATTGAAATCCACTGTGTTGATAAAAGATCGGTTGCTTTCCTGTTGTTCTTGAGTAGTGGGTCGAATCTTAATTTCCGGCAGCTGGGGGACATGGCTGGTGACCAGATAGAGCATACTGCCTATTTTGCGACTACCCATTAAGTCGCCTTCCAGGCTGAGCCGCCAGACATGGTCAGGCTCACCGGGGTTGGTGATATCGTAAATGTCGACGTCCACGTTCGCCTGCCCCATGTTATAGAGCTGGCGTACATTCATATCATGCAAATCCATATCGAACGCTGGACGGCGGATAGTGGCAAGGCTATGGGTTTCTCCCTGATCATTTGTCACCAGGTAAAGATCCTTCGTCACTGTCCAGTCGTCAGTGTTCAACGGAATCTCGCTCAAGGGATGTAGTTGGGCGTTCTGCGCATCGGCTTTGGCAATGTGCAGGGTCTGGTGGGTATATTTACGAGCCTGAATCGGAGATGTGGCGTAGAAGAGGTGTTCACCGTCATATTTGACATGATTTCCATCATCAACACCGGGTACCGCGATATTGATAAAGGATGGCTTTACATGGCGTGGTCCCTGTTTCCACTGGAAGTATGGTATGCCCTCGGAATAGTACCGCCATATCCCGGTAAAACCGATATCTGTTGATAATCGCAATCCATTTCGAAGCCAGGCATCGAGGTCTTCGACCGATGCTGGGACGAATGCAGCCTCTCCCAACGTGGGGTGGCTGTTTTGGCTGCTGCCGGCGCTGCTGCTACTGCTTGTTTCGGTGTGATCAATGCTGGACAGGCTACTGGCGCTGGACGTACTACTTACCCCAACGTCGCTGGAGCTTTGCAGACTGCTGGAGCTGTTTAACGAGGAGCTGCTGCCCGGATTCCGGTGTGGGTCTGTGGAGGTCTTTCCACTTCCGCAGGCGGTCAGAATCAGGGAAAGGTAAATCATGGTCAATCGCAACATCGTCATCACTCCTTAATATGAGCGTAAAATGATCTATCATAAACGCACACAGGCCATTAGGCTACCGTGTTGGCCCGTGATAACCGGATCAGAGGGGCTGATCATGGACTACAAATTCTTACAGCCGCACCCCGGCAAGCCCGCTAGGCTGAGGGGCTGCATGTCTACTCCCCGGATGGCTGAACCCTATGAATAACATCATTTTACTGGTTGAAGACGACCGCCGCCTGGCGCAACTGGTCAAGGAATTCCTGGAGAGCAACGACTTTCTTGTTTACCTGGAAGACAATGGCAACCGGGTGCCGCGCCAGGTGCAAAACGTCAACCCGGGCCTCATCATCCTCGACATCATGCTGCCCGGTAAGGATGGCCTGACCCTGTGCCAGGAGCTGCGCAACCAGTACAAGGGCCCCATACTCATGCTGACCGCGCGCAATGATGACCTGGACCAGGTACTGGGCCTGGAGTATGGCGCTGACGACTATGTGATCAAGCCGGTCGAGCCCAGGGTGCTACTGGCGCGCATCCGTGCCCTGCACCGGCGTTACTACCAGGACAACCCCCGTGAGCAGGCCGAATTGTGCTTTGGCCAGCTGTCGATCCAGCCCGCGGCACGCAAGGTCAATCTGGCGGGTGATGAGGTTCACCTGTCCAGCCATGAGTTCGACCTGCTGCTGGCACTGGCCAGCCAGGCGGATCAGGTGCTCAGCCGCGAATTCCTGTTCAACCACATTTACAACCGCGAGTACGATGGACTGGACAGGTCCATTGATGTCCGTATCTCCCAATTGCGCAAAAAGCTGCGCGATTCCGCCGACAATCCGGCGCGTATCAAAACCATCTGGGGGCGTGGCTATCTGTTCGTGGCGGATGCCTGGCAGATATCCGTGGTGTCATGAATCGCGCGTTTATTTCACTGTATCTGTTCATTGTCATTTCGGTTGTCCTGGTCGGCTGGGGGTTGGACCGGTTTTGGGAAAAGCTCGCACCGGCGCAAACGTCCAGCGCGGAAATCGCTGACCTGCTTTCCGTACTGCAACAACAATGGCAACAACTCACACCTGACGAACGTGACGATTGGTTGAAGGCGCATCAGGCAAAGCTCCAGCACCGGTTGAGTCTTTTGCCGCTGGAAGATATTGCGCGGGGCCCTGTGGCTGATCGCCTGCTGGCGGGCGACATCGTCAGTGTCCGCAGCAGCCATGACACGCTCAGTTGGTACCAACGCCTGGGTGATACGGATCGCCTGCTGGTGCTCAGGGCGCCGGACCCTGATCCGGACTCTTCCATGATCTATTCGGGATTATTGGTGGTGTTCTACCTCGCCATTGCCCTGGTCATTTTCCTCTGGGTCTGGCCCCTGTCGCGCGACCTGGCCAAGCTCGAAAAACAAACCCGCCACCTGGGCATGGACGGGGAAGAGCCGCCCTTGACCATAGCCTCGGGTTCCACCGTCTACCCACTTGCCAATGCCTTCAACAAGATGGCGCGCCGCATCCGTGAACTGATCAGTTCCCACAAGGAAATGACCTACGCGGTTTCCCATGAGCTGCGCACGCCCCTGGCGCGTATGAAGTTTGCCCTTGCCATGTGCGAGAGCCAGGATTCCCCCGAACAGCAGTCAAAGACCCTGGCCAGTGTTCGCCAGGACATCGCCGAAATGGAAAGCCTGATCAGTTCGCTGCTGTTGTATGCGGGTTTTGAACAGAGCAGCGGCCGCCTGGACATGGCGGCCGGCCATATGAAGGACATGGTGAACGGGCTGCTTGTCCGCCTGCGCCGCGACAAACCCGATGGCTTGCAGATCGAGGTGATCGATAACACCCAGGGCGCCGTGTTCCATTGCGAGTGGAAACTGATGGAAACCGCGTTGCAGAACCTGATACAGAATGCCCGCCGTTTTGCGAAGCAGCATATCCGCATTGAATTGAAGCTGGTGGATGATGCCTACCAGCTGGTCGTCGAGGATGATGGGCCTGGCATAGCGCCCGCGGATCGCGAGCGGGTCTTTGAATCCTTTGTCCGCCTGTACAACGAAGATGCGACCCAGGCATCCGGCTTTGGCCTGGGGCTGGCCATTGTGCGCCGCATTTTGCGTTGGCACGGTGGTGAGGCGAGTGTGGAACAGGGCGAGCTCGGCGGCGCACGCATGGTGTTGAGCTGGCCTGTAAATTAATCGATGCCTTTTTCAAGACACCGCGCTTCACGTTTGGTTTTCAACCAAACCGATCCACCAGAAAATCCACAAACAACCTGACCTTGGCAGCCAGATAGCGCTGCTGTGGATACACCACCCATACCCCTGTGTCGGGCAGTTGATAATTATCCAGTACCGACAGCAACTGTCCGTTGGCCAGGTAGTCGTTTACGTAATAGTCCGGCAGTTGTGCGAGGCCAATGCCCTTGAGGGCGGCATCGAGAATCGCGGGGCCCGCGTTGGCGTGCCAGTTGCCGGAGACCACCAGTTCGCGCTTCTGGCCCTTGTTGCTGAACAGCCAGTGTTCGCGCGATCCGATCAGGCAATTGTGGGTCTGCAATTCAGCCAAGGTATGAGGTTGTGGATGGCGGGTGAAATATGCCGGTGAGCCGACCACGTATTCGCGGCGGTCACACAGGCGGCGGGCGACGAGCGTGGACTCCTTGAGCACGCCCATGCGAATGGCCACATCGAAACCTTCCTCGATCAACTCCACCTGCCGGTTGGTGAAGTGCATGCTGACGCGCAGGCGCGGATAACGGTTGTGGAAGTCATTCACCAGGGGGGCAATATAGCGCTCGCCATAGGTGGTGGCCGCGGTGATGCGCAACAGGCCCGTGGGGCTGGCCTGTTGTTGATCGAGCAATTGCTCCGCCTCGCGGAAGCCTTCGAACAGCTGGCGGCAGCGCTCGTAGTACAGGGCGCCGCTGTCGGTCAGGCTGATCTGGCGGGTGGTGCGGTAAAGCAGCTGGCTGCCCAGTTGCTGCTCCAGCTGACTGACCAGCCGGCTGATATGGGAGGCGGAAACCTGCAAATGGCTGGCGGCGGCAGTGAAGCCACCCAGGCGTACCACCTCGACAAAGGCTTCGATTCTGTCCCAACGCTGCATACCCCACCTCTCAGTCAGTATGACCTCAGGATTATTGCTGTTTGGCAATAATGATGTTCCTGTTTATGGATTTATCGCCAATCAGGGACAGTCTACACTGAATCAAACCGGGCCGCTGGTTGCCGGCGGCTGTCTCTGAACCCGATAAATCCCGACAAGTGGAGATACACCATGAAATCACGCGCAGCTGTGGCCCTGGCCGCGGGTAAACCCCTGGAACTGGCTGATATCGATGTGCAGGGCCCCAAGGCGGGCGAGGTGCTGGTGCGTATCGTGGCCACCAGCGTGTGCCATACCGATGCCTACACCCTGTCGGGTGCTGATCCGGAGGGGGTGTTTCCCGCCGTGCTGGGCCACGAGGGCGCCGGTATTGTGGAAGAGGTTGGTCCCGGGGTTACCAGCCTGAAACCGGGCGACCATGTCATTCCCCTGTATACCGCCGAGTGCGGCAAATGCAAATTTTGCCTGAGCGGCAAGACCAACCTGTGCGGTTCGGTGCGCGCCACCCAAGGGAAGGGACTGATGCCCGATGCCACCAGCCGTTTCTCACTGGAAGGCAAACCGCTGTTTCACTACATGGGCACGTCCACGTTTTCTGAATACACGGTGCTGCCCGAAGTCTCCCTGGCAAAAGTCTCCAGAGAGGCACCACTCGACAAAATCTGCCTGCTCGGCTGTGGTGTAACCACGGGTATCGGCGCTGTGCTCAATACCGCCAAAGTCACGCCCGGCTCCACCGTGGCGGTATTCGGTCTGGGTGCGATCGGCCTGGCGGTGATCCAGGGCGCGCAGATGGCCAAGGCGGCGCGCATCATCGCCATCGATATCAACCCCGATAAATTCGAGTTGGCGCGTCAGTTCGGCGCGACGGATGTTGTGAATCCCAAGGATTACAGCGATCCTATCCAGCAGGTGATCGTGGACATGACCGATGGGGGTGTGGACTATTCCTTTGAGTGCATCGGCAATGTGAATGTGATGCGTTCGGCACTGGAGTGTTGCCACAAAGGCTGGGGCGAATCGATCATCATCGGCGTGGCCGGCGCAGGCCAGGAAATTTCCACGCGCCCTTTCCAGCTGGTTACCGGCCGCGTATGGAAGGGTTCGGCGTTCGGCGGTGTGAAAGGCCGCAGCCAGTTGCCGGGTTATGTGGAGCAGTACATGCGCGGTGAAATTAAAATCGACGAATTCATCACCCACGACATGCCGTTCGACCAGATCAACCATGCGTTTGAGTTGCTGCATGAGGGCAAAAGTATTCGTACGGTGTTGCATTACTAGATTGCCAACGTTCGAGACCGCTCTTGCAGTTTACTCGAGTCGAGTTTGCGGTGAGGGTATGGCCATTACGAAAACGCATGTTCGTAATGGCCATACCCTCACCGCAAACGTCCTACGAAGTCCCCTGACAGGAGACCATCACATGACCAACTCTCTTGAATTGATCTCCGCCACCCGTACCTTTGGCGGCTGGCTCAAACGCTACAAACACCAATCCCGCACACTCAACTGCGACATGATCTTTGCCATCTACCTGCCACCGCAGGCGGAAAGCACCGCCGTCCCGCTGTTGTGGTGGCTCTCCGGGCTCACCTGCACCGACGAAAACTTTTCGCAAAAAGCCGGTGCCCATCGCATAGCCGCCGAACTGGGCGTGGCGATTGTCTGCCCCGATACCAGCCCGCGCGGATCGAATCTGCCGGGAGAGCACGAGAGCTACGATTTTGGCAGCGGTGCCGGTTTCTATGTCAATGCCACCCGGTCGCCCTGGAACCAGCATTACCATATGTACGACTACCTCAACGAGGAACTGCCCGCTCTGGTGCGCGCGCATTTCCCGTTGAACGGACGCGAATCCATCAGTGGCCACTCCATGGGCGGTCACGGCGCCCTGGTGCTGGCGCTGCGCAATCCCGGCCGCTTCGCTTCCGTGTCCGCTTTTGCGCCCATCGTCAATCCCAGTCAATGCCCCTGGGGTGAAAAAGCGTTCAGCGGCTACCTGGGCACCGACCGCGACAGCTGGAAAGCCTACGACGCCTGCGAGTTGATCGCTCAAGGTAAAAGTAAACAGCCCCTGCTGATCGATCAGGGTGAAGCCGACAATTTCCTGCGCGAACAATTGATGCCGGAACGGCTGGAACAGGTGTGCCGTGAATACGGGTATCCGCTCACCCTGCGCCGCCAGCCGGGCTATGATCACAGCTATTACTTCATCGCCACTTTCATCGAGGAGCATGTGCGTTATCACGCGGAGCATCTGCGCGGCTGACGATGTGCCCTTGGCTCAGCGTTGGCAGTCCACGCAGTAAACGGTGGTCCTGTCGCCCATACGGATTTCTTTCAAGGCCTTGCCGCATTGATTGCAAGGTTCCCCCCCGCGGCCATACACCAGTAATTGCTGTTTGAAGTAACCCGGCTTGCCGTCGCCGCCAACGAAATCCCGCAGTGTGGTTCCACCCTGGGTAATGGAGCGCTCCAGTACAAAGCGGATGTCGCGCACCAGATTGTCACAGTCCCGGCGTGTCAGGGAACCCGCTTTGCGCAGGGGTTTGATACCTGCCATGAACAGGGATTCGTTGGCGTAGATGTTGCCGACGCCCACCACAATTTTACTGTCCATGATGAATTGCTTGACCGCCTGGGTGCGCTTGCGGCTGCGCGCGAAGAGATACGCGGCCGTAAAGTCATCGCTCAGGGGTTCGGGCCCCAGGTGTGCGAGCAGCGCATGTTCATGCACAT
The DNA here is from genome assembly GCA_964456865.1 of uncultured Cellvibrionaceae bacterium. Taxonomy (GTDB): domain Bacteria; phylum Pseudomonadota; class Gammaproteobacteria; order Pseudomonadales; family Cellvibrionaceae; genus Cellvibrio. The sequence goes on along the minus strand of CAYWCW010000021.1, from coordinate 41,596 downwards.
CGCCCTCGACCCAGAGCAGGCAACCAAAACGGCGCGGATCGCAGTAACGCATCAGCACCTTGCCGAAAGCGAGATCGAAATGATCGTGGGTGAGCGGCGGCGTGTCCGGTGTGACGATGCGCAGGCTGCCGGACATGCCCAGGTGAATCAAGGCGGTTCCCTGGGAAAAAGTCAGCAACAAATACTTGCCCCGCCGGCTGGCAGCCAACAGCTTCTGTCCCGCGAGGCGAGCGGGGAGGCTGGTGTCTATGGGCCAGCGCAGGCGCCCATTGCGCACCGTCAGCTGCGTCACCTTGCGGCCGGTCACATGGGGCGCGATGCCGCGCAGGGTGGTTTCGACTTCGGGCAATTCGGGCATGGGGGAAATTCTCAGGCTCACCGGCTGGACGGCGCATTATAGCCAGATGGTTGCAGCAAGCCCATGGGAGTCCTTCGGACCGGATTGTTGAACAGTATCAACAAGTTCGGCTGGCAGCGGCGATCCGATGCAAAAACGCGGTTATTTCTGCAGTTGCTCGATAAACCATTTTTTGATTTGCCTTTCCATGTCAGGCGATATCTCGCCCAATATTCCATGCCGGTGTGCGGGAATGTAATCGAGCGGATCCACCTCTTGCCTGAATAAATAATGATCAAACATCGCCTTCCAGGCATTTCTTTGCGCGGGCGACAGATCGCGCATGGCAAGCGCGGCAAAATTGAGACTTTCGAGGGGCGTGGGTTTGATGTGTGGATTGCCGATGGAACCATTCCACCAGTAATTCATCAACCCGTTCACAGGAGCCAGGGAATCCACATGGTGCCACCAGAGCATGGGAATAAATATCGCGTCTCCCGGCATCAGTCTGGCCGTTTGTGCATTTTTCAGCGCGTCTCTGTAGCGGGGATAACGTTCGAAATCCGGGTGATGGAGGGATACCAGGCTGACGGGCGTGCCCGCCGGGGTAAAATCCAGGGGGCCGGGATATAAATTGGCTACCTGGTCGGGAGGGAAGAGCACAAACTGGCGACGTCCGGCCACCACACAGGCCAGGTTATCGGAGCCGTCGTAATGGGCGGATACGGTGACCTTGTTTCCCAGCCATAACTTGGGAAGGATGCTTTTTTCAAAAAGCGGCATTGGGTTCTCGTCCGCCAGGCCGGGCAGCAGCGTATCGACGGAGGCTCCCTGGATGGATATCGACGGCGGGTCCGTGTTGTCAGTCAGCTCCAGCAAGCGGTCGAGAAAGCGATCCAGTTTTTCTTCACCGGAAATATAATTGAGCCCCTGCATATCGTCCGTGTAGAAATAGCGACCTTTGATGGCGGGATGGCCAAATAAAATGCGTACCGGATTGCCGTGGTAGAACTTCCTGAGGTATGCCGCGAATTCAGCCGGGGATCGTTGTGCGGCATCGACCAGCGGCCAATGCTTGATGGCGCCGCGCAATACCACGGGTTGCTGCCGGGGCACGATCTCTTCAAAGAATTGCTGGCGGCTGACCTGCTCGTAGGCTGGAATTTCAACAAAATCATACATTGTGAGATCACCCCGTCAATGGATGATGACTTGATAGCATGATAAACCCTATCTATCAATGACCTGTCAATATCCCGTTGAAAACCTGTTGGATGGTCAGGTCGGATTTTTTGTACCGCATAAAAAATACGTGCCGCGTCGAGCGGCACGTATTTTCAACACGTTGCTTCTATCAGAAGGTAGCCCTGACACTGAGCGCGTAACGACGGTCAGTGGTGAAGCTCAAAGCATCGGTCCTGTTGCCCTGTTGGTCCAGTTGATAGCTGGTCTTGGTGTCGGTGTTCAGCAAATTGCTGGCTTCCAAACCAATTTTCCAGTTGTCATTGATGGTGTAGTACAGGCTGGCGTCCATATGTCCCATTGATTTGGCATAAGCAGGTACAAACTCTTCGGATTCCCGGATGGTGAGCAGGTACCCTGAACGCCAGGTGTAGGCTAAGCGGAAGGAAATATCGGCGTATTCGTACATACCCACGATATTCATGTTTTCATCCGAATAACCCTGCAATGGCAGACCGGTAAAGGCGCGGAAGGTGTTGCGGTTGTCCACGATCTGCGTGCCGTCCGGCGTGAAGCGGATGTCCGCGCTGGCGGTGTTGCCCGGCTCTTCCAGTCCGTTCTGGTCGATATAGGTGTAGTTGAACTGCAGGCCCAAACCACTCCAGGCGCCAGGCAGGAAATCGTAGAATTGAGAGTAGGAGAACTCGATACCACGAATGGTGCCTGAACCGGTATTGGCCGGACCGTAGGCGGACACCGGGTAGCTGCCATTACCGTATTCCAGATCCATCATGAAGCTGCGGTTGCGGATGATGTTGTCGAGCTTCTTGTGGAACAGGCCCACCGACACGGAACCGGCCGGCGCGAAATACCATTCGGTCGTCAGGTCGAAATTGATGGACTCTTCCGGCTCCAGGTAGGGGTTGCGTGAAACCGCGCTGATGGAAATGTTTTCCAGGTCCACCACCGGGTTGGTGGTGTCATCGCGATCCTGCGAGCGGTCCTGCAACACGTCATCATAATCCAGCGTCAGGACCATGCTGTTGCGTGTATCAACCAGGCTGGGGTAGTAGAGTCCCTTGGACGCCCCGAAGCGCACGACCACATCATCGGTCACACCAAAGGTCAGGTTCAGACTGGGCAGGATGGTGCTGTAGTCCGTGCCGTCTACGCTGCTCTGGAACGCATCACCCGAGGCAAGCGCGTAGAGGTCGGGGTATTTCGTTTGCATAACGGTCGCCAGGGAACCTGTGCCACGCCTGGATTCCGCTGGCAATACCAGATAGCCGGTGGACTGCAATTGATAGTTGACGTAACGGGCACCGATATTACCCTTGATCGGCACCGCCAGTTCGTCAAGTTCGAAGTCGCCGCGAACGTAGAATTCCGTGCGCTTCTCGTTGGAGGAACTGAGATCCTGTGGTGCGAACGCACCTGACAACCGGTTATTCAAATCGGTGTAGGGTTTGGCGCAGCCGCCGCTGCCATCATTCGCGTTGCCATTCACGTCACCTTGCCCGACCCATCCATCGATACAGCCCTGGCGCAAGCTGTCGGCAAAGTTTTTGACCAGATCCATCCGCGGAAAGAGGAAGCTGTTGTTGTCACCCTGTATGACTTTGCCGCGGTAGTAGTCGGAGAAGTTGACCCGCTCATAGAGCTGGGGCGCTACCGTGGTGCCGGCGGCCAGGGCATCGGTGCGAATCCAGGGCGTGCCGATCGCCACCCAGTTGGAGTATTCCGTATCGCCGATACTCAGGTCCTTATCGGAGTAGTAACCACCCGCCTTCACCCGTGTGAATACGCCATCCAGCTCATAGCCGACATCGATCTTGAAGCTGTCCGACTTGGCGGTGGCGAATACTTCCTGCTCCATGCCGGAACCCAGGAACACTTCCGCGTTATCGCCGTAAGTGTAGGTGGGCGGCCATGTGCTCCAGTCGGTTTCGATGATGGTTTCATAGGTACCCGGATTGACGACCTTATCGCTCAGGTATTCGATCCTGGGTGTGGAACCCCTCAGATCCAGGAAGAAAGGAGCAACGTCACCGGCCTTGTTGCCGCGGATCTGGGCACTCATGCTGTAGTTGTGCACGATCTGCTCGGAATCGACTCGCTGGTAATCGAGGCTTACCGTCAGGCGATCGGTGGGTTTCAAGGTCAGGTTGAGCGACGTGTCCTCAACGGTGTTTTCGTTGTAGTTCCAGCGGCTGCGAAACTGTGTGGGAAAGTTGATATCGTAGTTTTTGCCAACACCCGATGTCAGGAAGCCGTTGCTGTTGACCGTGATCGGGTAGCCTTCCTCTTCTGACCAGGTGACAGCGTTGCCTGATCCGGGAACGAAGCCGCGGTCACCCGAGGCAATGACACGCTCGCGCCATTCCAGCGATGCCTTGGAGTTGATGTGCTCCAGGGTTGCGGTGATGGTTTCGTCAGCGTTCTGCCATTGCAAAGACGTCGTGAAGCCGGTGCGCTCGCGGTCGTTTTCCGCCGTGGTCATGATGTAGTTCGCGGGGACATACCACACGGCACCTGCTGGCTGGCCCGGCAAGGCAAAGCCGTCGACCGGCAGGGGAACGGTCTCGGTAATCAAGTTGGTCGGGCGGCCTTCGCGTTCTTCACAATCCGGGTCCCAGCCCAGGACGGGCGGTGCGCAGGGACCGTCATAGTAGCCGGCGGTAAGGCCGGGCGCGCTCAATGTACCCCACTGGTCATAACTGCCCATGTAGAACTCATCGCCGCGGGAGTGGAAGTTGCCCAGTCCCACACCGTCGCCACGGGTTTCGAATTTTGATTGCGAGCCCGCGATCAGGAAGCCGAATCTGCCGGCGCTTGTCTCCCAGCTGTCCGAGAACAACGCGGAGATAGACGGCGTGACTTCTTCACGGTAGTCGCCATAGTTGGCCTTGGCGCTGAAGGCGATCACCCGGTCATTGGAGTCGAAAGGCTTGCGCGTGATCAGGTTGACCGTACCGGCGATGCCGCCTGATATCAGGTCGGCGGTCTGGTTTTTGACAACCTCCACGGCGCCCAGCAATTCTGCCGGAAAGTCTTCGTAGTTCAGGCCACCCCAGGGGTTGGCACTGAAGGCGTCGCGGCCGTTCACTTCGGAACGCACGCGATCCAGGCCGCGCACCAGCACGCCGGTACCTTCATCGGCATAATGCTTGGGGTCGTCGGAGGAGGCGAAGCGCTCGATGGTCACGCCGGGCACACGTTGCAGGGCTTCGGTCACGCTCTTGTCGGGCAGGGCGCCGATGTCCGTTGCGGTGATGACATCCTTGACGGTATCAGCATTGCGCTTCAGATCCTGGGCTGAGGTGATACTGCTGCGTATCCCCGTAACGATGATCTCTTCCAGCTCATCATCCTGCGCCAGGGTTTGCACGGACAGCGGCGCGCTCAGGGCGATAATTGAAACAGCCAGCAGTGATTTTCGAAACCGCCGGTTGGATATGGTTCCTGGACTCATTTTACGATTGAACATGTCTAACCCCTCGTTGCGTTGTTGCTTGATAAATGTGTTTATGCTTCGGCGCTGTTGCGCGAAACCTCATTGAAACGGTGTCGCATATGAATGTTTACTGCTCCTGAACTTCCGGCCACCCTTGTTCAACATCACCAGCAACATCAGGAAACCGATGAACAACGAACCGCCGCCGGACTTGCCACCGCTGCCCGCCGCCGATGAGACACCGGCACTGCGCGAGGACGCGGAGGTTTCAGAAGACGTGGACGTTTCGGAAGAGGCTGAGCTGCTTTGCGCTGGTGGTGTACTGTTGATTTCGTTGTGAATGACGGCGAGCTGGTTGAATGCTCCCGTGGCGTCCTGCGACAGTTCCCAGATCATCACGCCGGAACCTTCAACCATGGCCAGGCGGGTTTTGGCGCGCAGGGTGGGAATGCCGTTGTAGGTGATATAGGAACAACCGGCGCAGGCCGTGCCGATCACATCCTGTTCCGCCGCGGATGCGCCGAATTGATCGACGATCTGTGCAAAGGTGTAATCGGACGCATAGGTGCCAAAGCCGTAACCGTAAAAAGGCACACCCAATACCGTTTTACTTTTATCGAGTCCCAGCGATTTCCATAACGCCAGGTGATCAGCCGCCATGGCATAGGTGGAGTGTTCATCACCCGACTGGCCCCAGCTTGGACCTATGGCGTCGTAGGCCATGATGTTGACGAAATCGAAGTAGGGAATGGACGCGGTGGGAATCATGCCGCCGACATAGGAGGCCGTGGCACAGGTCAGCAGTTTACCCTGCGGCTGGAGGGCATCGGACAGCGCGGCGATGAAAGGCACATAGTGTCCGGCCCTGTCGATCCGGGTCAGGAGTTCGCCCTCGATATCGATATCCAGGCCATCCAGCCCCGTTTCATCCACCAGGGTCAGCAGGTTGTGGATCAGCGCATCGCGTTTGACAGGCGTCAGCAGTTCCGCCCAATCACCGGAGCAGCCGGGAATCACGCCGCCGGCGACCGATACCAGCACCTTGACGCCCGCGGCCTGCGCCTTGCTCACCACCGCCGAGAATTCCGCGACGGTTACCGGCTGTCCGTGGGCATTGCCCATGCAGGTCATGACGCCGTTGCGGATCAGCTCACCGTTTGCGTCGGGGTTGGCAAAGGCGATATTCAGGTGGGTCAGTTGCGACAGGTCGGTGCGATCGAGCGTGGCCATCATGTCGTTGAAGCTGGCCACGTAGCCCACCACGCGCATGTCTGCCGCGGATGCAGCCATGGACAGGCAGATTGCCGACAACCAGCTCGCCAGGGATAGGATTTTTTTCTGATAGTTATTCATCGGCATCCGCCTGCTTTGGTTTGGCGACAAACGCCATGTAATAAAAAAAGGCCGTTACGAAACCGCTATACCGGCCTGAAGACGGGCCTGCCTGTTGAGGCCCGGAGGAGAACACCACCGCCGATGGGGGTAGCGCGGCGACGCCCGGCAGCCGGGTCGTGTCGTGATAGGTGAAACCAGCAAGTTCAGTCATTTGCATAGTCCGGGTGTCCTGTCGGTCGTGGGTGCCAGCGCCGAAAACCTCTTTTTAACGGACACTACACCTGTAGGACAACGTTGTCAAATCAGGACGCAAAATGCCCCTCAATAGGGCTCCCTCAGAGGCAGTTTGCGCTGGTTTGCAGCATTTTTTTCACAACAAATGCCGCGCTTATTACCATTTCGTGTTGCATCCGGGTGCCCTGCTCCAGCAATTCCGCCGCCGCATCCGCTTGTTCGGCGGAAAAAGCCGCGTTTTGATCGCAAGGCGTAAGCAAGATCAATCCCAGTTGCGATATGGAAAGCAGTTTTTCTGCCAAAGGTTGCAATGCTTGCAGATCTTTACGTCCGGCGAGCAGCTCATCCAGTGAATGGTGGTTGTCAATCCAGCGTTTGAAGCGGTTTTCCAGCTGTTTTTTCGCGTTTTTGTCGCCGTGTCCCTGCCATTGATACCAGTCATGCAGCAGTTGGCGCGCAATGAGATTTTCAGCGGGCAAGGCATCGACCAGACGGTTCAGCGGGTCTTGCCGCGAATAGGATTCGTGCGCGGATTTTTCATGGTGGCGATGATAGTAGTGTGCTGGCTCCAGCGCTTCGCTGAACACGGCCAGGGGTGCAATATTCGTGTCACCGGCGAGTCGCGACAAGGCGTTTTGCTGCTGCTGGAGATCCTGCAAACCGACCGATTGGCGCGCCCATGTCATCGTTGTCTCAAGTCGCCGGTAAAGGCTGTCCTCATCGCGCCGCTGAGCCGGCGACCAGAGCCGTTCGGCCACGGCAAATGCCCGCGGCCACAGGCGCAGGTCCAGCGAGGCTTCGTCCACCAGTTCGGACCAGAGCGCCGCCTCGCCGCCCAGGACAAGGGCGGCTGCCGATGCATCCAGCGGTTGAGGGGCAAGCTGGGGTGATGGCAACTGGCGCTGCCGATGCCGGCTGCCGGCGACCTGGGAACCCTGGAGGTCGTAGGCCACATTGCCTACCCAGGCCCGCCCTTGCAGGCCGGGTTGGCCCATATCCACCTCGAAGGCAACCGGCCCCATCCAGGTCTCCAGGGAAAAAGCCGCCTGGGGGTGCTGGTACCGCTCGATCTGCACGTCCCGCCGGGACTTGCCGGAAAAATCCACAAAGCCCCGCGCGTTCTCGCCGGTGCCGATCAGGGTAAAGGTGCCAGTAACCGGACTGCCCCGTTTGCGCGGCATGGCAAAGGACCAGCTTTGCCAGGTTTCCGCCGGGCCGGGGGGTTTTATACTGGCCGGGGCGGGAGGTATCGGGTCCTGCCGGTAGTGATAGGCGGCGGTCTGCGGTTGGTCCAGGTAATAGCCGGTGGACAGGATCGCATTGAAACCCTGGCTCACTGCCTTGCTGATGCCATCCGGTCCCTGCCAGGAGTGGATGACGATATCGCGCGGCAGGTCCGGGTGCTGGATTTCATCCCAGCCGATCATCCTGCGCTGGTGTTTGCGCAGGATCTGTTGCACGCGCTGATTGAAATGCGCCTGGAGTGCGTAGTGGTCCGGCAAATTGTGCGACTGCATAAAGGCCTGGATCGCCGGGTTTTCCTGCCAATGCTGTGGATCGACTTCATCGCCGCCGATGTGCACATAGTCAAACGGAAAAAGCTCGACCACTTCCGCCATCAGCTTGTCGATGAAGGCATAGACCTTTTCATCAGTGGGATTGAGCGTGGGTTTGTGGATGCCCCAGCGGTATTCCATGGCGTAGGGACCGGGCGCGGACATGAATTCGGGATAGGCCACCGCGATGGCGCTGGCGTGGCCGGGCATGTCGATCTCCGGCAGTACATGAATGCCGCGTTCGCGGGCATAGGCCACTATCTCACGCACTTGCGCTTGGGTGTAATAAAGACCATCGCTGGCGTGTTGGTGCAGTTTGGGAAAATGCGTCGATTCGAGGCGCCAGCCCTGGTCGTCGGTGAGGTGCCAGTGAAAGACGTTGTACTTGGCCGCCGCCATGGCATCCAATTGGCGTTTGATGGATGCCACGGAAAAAAAGTGGCGCGAGCTGTCCAGCAGCAGGCCGCGCCAGGGAAAGCGCGGGGCATCCTGAATATCCACCAGCGGCAATTGCACGGCATCCTGTTGCGAGCCGATCAGTTGTAACAAGGTTTCCAGTCCGCGAATGGCGCCGGTGCTTTGCCCGGCGTCCAATTGAATCTGCTGCCGGTTGACGATAAGGCGGTAGGATTCATCCATGCCTGGCAGGTTGTTGCCCATGCCGGCGGGTGTGTGAATGCGGATCAGGAAATCGGCGGAGGCCTTGTTGTTTTTTACGGGGCGGAATTTTTGTCCCGTCTGTTTCTCAAGACGCTGGCGGAAACGTTCGATACTGGCGCGCAGCTCCGGCGAGGCATTTTCATCGATGGCCAGTGTTGCCTGGCGTTTGAGCGTGAGTTGTCCGGGCTGCGCGGTCACGGACTGCGGGTAGGGCAGCAGCGGTAGTTCCGCCGCCTGTGTTGGCAACGTTACGAGCAGTCCGGCCAGCAGTATCGACGCAAAAGCTTTCATGGTTTTTTGTAGGCCACGCAGTCGACTTCGACTTTACAGTCCACCACCATGCTGGATACGACGCAGGCGCGGGCGGGGGGATTGGCTCCGAAATATTCCATGAACACGCGGTTGAAGGACATGAAGTCGCGTGGGTCGTCGAGCCATACGCCGCAGCGGACAACGTGTTCGGGACCGTAACCGGCCTCTGTCAGAATGGTCAGCACATTTTTGATGGCCTGATGGGATTGTGCGACTATACCGCCCTCGATGATTTCACCATTGACCATGGGGACCTGGCCGGAAACGAACAACCAGCCGTCGGCGCCGGCAGCGCGTGCGAAGGGCAGGTGTTGGCCGCCGGTACCTTTGCCACCTTCTACACCATAGCGTTTTATGTCAGACATTGTGTTTCTCTCTTTGTGAGGTTGTTCGTTGTGTGATGGAGTCCGCTGGTTACCCGAGGACACGCCGTGAACCCGGCCCCTCCGCGCTCCCGGCGCTTCGGGACACTTCCCACATCCCTGTGGGTCGTCCTTGGGGGCTTGGCGTCGGCATCCATGCCTCCGACAGTCCTCGAACCGCTAGCGAACTCCATTGGAAACTCCGTGCTAATGTCATTTGAAAAGCACGGCTAATTAAATAATGGAAACCCTCTTCTAAGGTCACCTTGTCGCGGCAGGAATTTTCCTGCGCGTTGTCCGGTTAATTGTTTGTTCTGGTAACTCAAGATGCCATTCACCCAAACGGCTTCTATACCGTCCGCCAATCGTTGCGGATCGGAAAAGGTTGCGGTGTCGCGTATGCGTTGTGGATCGAAAAGGACCAGGTCCGCGGCGGTGTCGACCTGGATGTGGCCGCGGTCGTCGAGGCCGAAGCGGTCGGCGGAGAGTTGGGTCATTTTTCTCACGGCTTCGCTCAGGCTGAACAGTTGCAGGTCGCGGCTGTAGTGGCCGAGTACGCGCGGAAAGGCGCCCCATAGGCGCGGGTGTGGCAAGGGGTCTACGGGCAGGCCGTCGGAGCCTACCATGGTGAGTGGGTGTGACAGGATGTTTTGTACATCCTGTTCGTCCATGCCGTGATAGACGGCGCCGGCGGGTTGCAGGCGTTGTGCAGTGTCGAGCAGGCTGGTGTTCCAGTCGGCGGCGATGGCGGCGAGGGTGCGTCCGCGTTGTTCGGGGTGGGGTTCGCTCCAGGTGATGAGGATGTCGAAATCGTCGGTGACCTGTTTCAGGTCCAGGGTCGAGGAGCTGGCGCTGTAGGGATAGCAGTCGCTGCCAACCCAGTGTTGGCAGGCGGCGCTTTCCAGTTTGTGCAACACCTCGCTACTGCGGCCCCAGTTGCCGGCGCCGGCGCATTTCAGGTGCGAGATGATGACGGGTGCCTGGGCGGATTTACCGATGACAAAGGCTTCGTCCATGGCATCGAGGATACCGTCGAATTCCGTGCGCAGGTGGGTGGTGTAGACCGCGCCGTAATCGCGCAGTACCTCGGCCAGTTGCTGCACTTCTTCGGTGGTGCTGGCGATGGCGGAGCCGTAGGCGAGGCCGGTCGACAATCCCAGTGCGCCCTGTTCCAGGGCCGCGCGTAATTGCTCGCGCATGCGTTCTATTTCTGTGGCAGATGCCGGGCGGTCCAGCCTGTCCAGGTGGTTGTTGCGCAGCGCGGTGTGGCCCACCAGCGCGGCCACGTTGACGGCGGGTTGTGCGCGGTTCACGGCCTGGGTGTAGCTGGCGAAATCGGCGTAGCGGAAATCCTCGGGCGTGCCCAGCAGGTTCATCGGGTCCGGCAGGGTGCCGCGCAGTGTGACGGGGCTGGCGCTGATGCCGCAGTTGCCGACGATCACGGTGGTGATACCCTGGGAAATTTTCGGCAGCATGTCCGGTGCGCGGATCACCTGCAGATCGTCATGGGTGTGGACGTCAATGAATCCCGGCGCCAAAGCCATCCCTTCGCCGGAGCATTCCTGTGACGCCTGGGCCTGCGCCAGATCGCCTACCGCGGCAATGCGATCCCCGGCGATGGCCAGGTCCGCGCGGAAAGCCGCCCGGCCCGAGCCGTCGAGGATATCCACGTTGCGAATGATCCAGTCGTAGCGCATGGGTTCAGTCACCTAACGGCAAGCGGTTGTCGCCGCCGCGGTATTCGTCGAGTGTGAGCTTGACGCGGCGCAGCAGCTCCTTGCTGTCGTGTTTGCGCAACAGGGCCAGTTCGGTGGCGAGCACGTCGATGGCCAGCAGCAGACCATAGCGCGACGCCGAAGGTTTGAAAATAAAATCGGTTTCCTCGGTGACCACCGGCAACAGGACGCTGGCCTTTTCCGCGAGGGGAGACCGGGGCGCGGTGATGGCGATGACCTGCGCGCCGTACTCGCGGGCGATATCCGCCACGGCCAGCATTTCCGGCGTGACGCCCGTTACCGACAAGAGCACCAGTGCGTCCTGTTCCGTCAGTGTGGCCGCCAGCATGCGCAGCAGCACCGGATCGTGATAAGCCGTGACCGGCAAGCCCAGGCGCGCGATGCGATATTGGGTTTCGTCGGCCAGCATGGTGGAGCCGCCGCCCATGCCGCCCACGTAGATCAGGCGCGCCCCGTTCAGGATATCGGCGGCTGCGCGGAAATCCGCTTCGACAAAACAGCTCAGGTTGGCGCGCAGTGTGGATTCCACTTCGCTGCATATCCGTGTGTAAAACGCACTTTCTTCTGTGGCGGGAACATCGGTCAAAAAACGCGTGCCCACGGCGCTGGCCTGGGCCAACTTGAGTTTGAGGTCGCGAACGTCCTCGCAGCCCACCGCCTTGGCAAAGCGCGAAATGGTGGCGATGCTCACGCTGGCCTTGGCAGCCAGCTGATCGATACTCGCGGCGGCGGCGAAGGTGATATCACCCAGGATCACATCCGCGATTTTCTGTTCAGTCGCCGACAGGTGATCGCGCTGGCTGCGAATGTGGTAAACGATATCGAATAATGTCGTCATGGTTTGTCTCACAACAGGTTTGCCAGCAGCAGGACAAAGCCCAGCGCCACCAGCGAAATCAGGGTTTCAATCACCGTCCAGGTTTTCAGTGTCTGGGTGACGGTCATGTTGAAATATTCTTTGATCAGCCAGAAACCGCCGTCGTTGACGTGCGACAGGATCAGCGAGCCCGCGCCCGTGGCGATCACCAGCAATTCAGGATGCGGGTAATTCGCAGCCAGGGCAATGGGCGCGACTATGCCCGCCGCCGTGCTCATGGCCACGGTGGCCGAGCCGGTGGCGATGCGCATCAGCGCGGCGACAAACCAGCCCATCAGCAAGGGTGTGAGCGCGATGCCCGATGAAAATTCCACGATTTCCCGCGCGATACCGGCATCCACCAGGATGCGGTTCAATCCGCCGCCGGCACCGACCAGCAAGGTGATGCCCGCCGTGGGCGCGAGACAGTCCTGGCTGAATTTCAGGATGCTGTCCCGGTCGAAGCCCCGCGCGATGCCCAGGGTGTAAAAACTCACCAGGGTGGCAATCAACAGCGCAACCACGGAATTGCCGATCACCAGCAGCACATCGTTGAGCGTGCTGCCCGGTTCGGCAATCTGGTTGGCCCAGCCGCCCAGCAGCATGAGTGCGACCGGCAACAGAATGGTAAACAGCGTGATGCCAAAGCCGGGCAGTTCGCGCTCGCGGGTGTCGTGGATGAACTGCGCCTCGAGCGGATTCACCGCCGGCAGGGATACGCGGGGCGCAATCCATTTGGCGAATACCGGTCCGGCGATCATGGCGGTAGGAATGCCCACCACCAGCGCATAAAAAATCGTGCGGCCCACATTCGCCTGGTATTCCGCCACGGCGATCATGGCCGCCGGGTGCGGTGGCACCAGCCCGTGCACCACCGACAGGCCCGCCACCATGGGCAAACCGACCAGCAGCATCGAGGTGCCGGTGCGGCGCGCGACGTTGAAGGCAATGGGAATCAGCAGCACGAAACCCACCTCAAAAAAAATCGGCAGGCCGACGATAAAGGCGATGGACATCATGGCCCAGTGCACATTCTTTTCGCCGAACCAGCGAATCAGGGTGCGCGCAATCTGCTCCGCGCCGCCGGACTCCGCCATCATCTTGCCGAGCATGGTGCCGAGGGCAACGATGAGTGCGATATGGCCCAGGGTTTTGCCCACGCCGGCCTCGTAGGCGGCCACCAGGTCCCGTGCCGGCATGCCCGCCATCAGGCCCAGGCCGAGCGAAACCAGCGTAAGTGAAATGAACGGATTCAAGCGGTAGCGCGCAATCAACAGGATCAGCGCGATGATGGCGATGGCGGCGTACAGCAGCAGCCAATGCCCGGTGTTTGGCAGGGACTCCATCGCAGGCTCCTAAAAAAATGTCTGCACGGCGTCCACCACCTGGTACCGGTCATCGATGACCAGCAATTGCCGCCATTTATCGAAGGTGAGGCAGGGGTGGGAAATATCCAGCACGAGCATATCGCCGACCAGCAGATCGGCATCCGCGGGAATCCGCATGAACGCATGCTGGTCCATCATCCGCGTGAGCTGCCACGCCTGGGGTGCTGGCGAGGGCCCGCTCATCAAACCGGGACGGTAATGCAGCGCAGGGACAGGCAGCCCCGCGTCGAAGGCGGCATCCCGTTTGCCGAGGCCGAGAATGGCCAGCTCCGGCTCCGGCCGCGACGTTACATAGGCCCAGACTTGCAGTGCTGGCAACAGGCTGGATTGCATGGCATGGGCGACGGGATTGCTGATGGCCATGCGCTCCGCCGCCGCGCGGTAGATACCGACATCGTGGGTGAGGTAGCAACCGGGTCGCAGCACGATATCCACCGGGCGGCCCAGGTTCAGGTCTGCCCAGGCTTCGGCCACCAGATCGAACCAGGCGGAACCGGCGCCGGTGAGCAGCGGTGTTTCCACCGTCAGCAGCTGCCGTTGGTCGAGCTCTTTCAAGGTATCGGCGGCGCGGTGGAGAAAGGCCCGGATATCCGCCTCGTCACCGAGCACACCCTCGTAGACTTCCACACCGGCCAGGCGCAGGCTCCGGGGCCAGCGGGCGATTTCATCCAGTAGTCCGTCCAGCGCCGCCTGGTCGCGCACGCCACTGCGTCCACCGGGCACGCCCAGTTCCACCAGGAGCTTCAGGGATTGTCCCGCATCGGCAAAAAACCGTCCCAGGTGAGCGGCATTCAGGGGGCAATCCACCAGGACATAGCAGTCGAAGCCGGTGTCGCGCAGCAGGCGGGAGATGATCGCCATATTGGCGCGGCCTACCAGCTGGTTGGCGAGGATCACCCGCTTGATACCAAAGACATGGGCCGCCTGTACCTGGGGCGCGGTGGCCAGGGTTATGCCCCAGGCACCACTGGCCAGCTGCATCTGGAAGAGCGCGGGACTCATGGTGGTCTTGCCGTGGGGCGCGAGCTTGAGCCCGTAGTGGCGGATAAACGTCTCCATCCAGGCCAGGTTATGGCGCAGGCGGGACTCGCTCAGTGTGGCTGCCGGGAGGCTGACATCCTCGCGGAGCAGGTTCCATCCCAGGCCGGCTGCATCGCCCAGGATCTGTCCCGGCGCCAGGGTGCCCAACCCCTTGTGGACGGCGTCCAGCGGGCGTGAGGTGAGGCTCATTTGTAAATTATTTTCATTGATCATGCTGGTATGGCGCTAAAAGTGATCAAAAAACAGCATTTTGGCAAGGCTATCACCAATAAATCACGATTAAAAGAAAATTATTTACATTTTATGGGTGAAAATACACGGGCCGGGTAAGTTTCTATCGGTGGCGGTGAAAATGGCTTTCACGGCTAAACACCCGGTGAGCCCGGGTGTTCGCAGGGGGCAGGGAGATGAGGGTCAGGGCTTAATCCGGCGTTTTCCACAGCGCCCATTCCCGTCCGGGATGGCTGGCCTGGAAGGTCTCGATGGCGCCGCGGTCTTGCAGGGTCACGTAGACGGTGCGGCCGTCAGCACCACCGAAGGCGACATTGGTGGGTTTTTCGCCCTTGAGCCGGATGCTATGGATTTGCTTTCCTCCGGGAGAGATCACGGCAACCTCGCCGGCACCGTAACGCGCGATATAGAGATTACCCTGCACGTCGCTGCGCATGCCGTCGAGGCCATGGTCGGTGAATTCGATCAGCAGGCGCTTGTTGTCCACCCGGCTCGTGGCGGGATCGCGGTCGTATTGCCACACCCGGCGCTGCACGCTTTCGTTCACGTACAGGGATGTTTCATCGGCGCTCACCTCGATCCCGTTGGTGGTGCCCATGCCGCTTTCCAGCAGGATGACCTCGCCCTTGGGGGTGACCATCCACAGGTTGCCGGTACTGTCGGCCCAGTTGGGGTCGCTGGCGTAGAGGGTGCCATCGCGGGCGATGGCGATATCATTGGGCTGGTTCATCTGCGCATGGTGCGCATGCACCGTGACCACCAGGGTGGCGGGATCGATCTTCAGCACATTGTGGCCGGTGTAATCGGCCACGTAGATTTCCCCCTCGCGTCCGATGCGAAGGCCGTTGCCGGTGCTGCCCTCCGGCAGGGTGAGCAGCAGGCGTGCCTGGTGTTTGTCATCCACCACGCCGATGGTGCCCTCCTTGCCGAAATTCACGGCGTAGAGCCGTCCCTCCGCATCCACCGCCGGGCCTTCGATGCCCGCGGTGAACACGCCATCGCTCACATAATCCTCTGTCTGCGCCTGGGCATTGAGCGCGGCGACAAGCGCGAACGCGGCCAGGCACGGCGGCAGGTGACGGGGCAAAAATCGTGAATCCTGGTGGGACATGATGACCTCCGGCTGAGATTTTGATGGGCTTCCGGCGGGGCACCTTACCATATCCCGGGTGTGTGGCACGGCATCTGATTCGTGGTAGTCTTGCGGGGCAGTGCGAAACATGGCATGGATTTCGCCTCGGAAACCCGGGTAAAACCTAAGAAAAACCTTGAGCCTCATGGCGCAGATCGGGAGAACGGCATGCAATCCGCAGGATCCTCTTTTTTTCAACAGCTGTTGCGCAAGAAACCCGTTGTCAACGATGGTAACAATCTTGGCCTCAAGCGTGTGCTGAGCGCGTTTGATCTGGCGATGCTGGGTGTAGGCGCCATCATCGGCACCGGTATCTTTGTCCTCACGGGCGTTGCGGCGGCCACCACCTCGGGGCCGGCAGTGGTGCTCTCGTTCATGATCGCCGGCGCGGCCTGCGCCTTCGCGGCCCTGGCCTATGCGGAGCTGGCGTCGAGCGTGGGCGGCAGCGGCAGTGCCTACGGTTATTCCTACGCGGCCTTCGGTGAATTCATGGCCTGGATCATCGGCTGGGATCTGATCCTCGAATACGGCGTCGCGGTCGCCGCCGTGGCCAATGGCTGGGCGGGTTATTTCAACAATGCGCTGACCGCCATCGGCATCGGCTTGCCGGAACAATTGACCAAGGGACCTTTTGCGGTAAACCCGATTACCGGCGAAGCGGCCGGCGGCCTGGTGAACCTGCCCGCGGTGGTGATAGTGCTGGCGCTCATGGTGCTGCTGATTTCCGGTGTGCGCCAAAGTGCGGCAATGAACCGCATCATGGTATTTATAAAACTGCTGACCATTGGTGTTTTTCTCGCGGTGGCGTTATTCCATGTGAACCCGGAAAACTGGAGTCCCTTCATGCCCTATGGCTGGTTTTCCTGGAATGAAGCGGGCAAGCCGATCGGCATACTGGCAGGTGCTTCCCTCGTATTTTTTGCCTACATCGGGTTTGATGCCGTGTCCACCGCGGTGGACGAAGCGCGCAATCCGCAACGCGATGTGCCTATCGGACTCTTATCCTCTCTGATCTTTTGCACCCTGATCTATATCGCTGTATCCGGTTTGCTGACCGGTATCGTGTATTACACCGAACTCAATGTGTCGTCGCCGGTGGCCTTCGGGCTGGAACGCATTGGTGTCAACTGGGCGTCCGCGCTGGTGGCGACGGGCGTGATCACGGGATTGGCCACGGTGATGCTGGTGCTCTACTACGCGCTGACGCGGGTGCTGGTCGCCATGTCGCGCGATGGCTTGCTGCCGGCGTTTTTCTCGGATGTGAACGACAAGACGCGCACGCCCATCAAAAATACGGTCGTCTGCGGACTCGTCATGGCGGCCATGGCGGGCTTCGTGCCCCTGGGTGCCCTGGCGGAGCTGGTGAACATCGGTACGCTCGCCGCGTTTGTCATGGTGTGCATCGGCGTCATCGTGCTGCGCAAAACCCAACCAGACCTGCCGCGCCCCTTCAAGGCGCCGGGCGGCATTATCCTGCCCGTGCTGGGCGTGATCAGCTGCGGTGCCCTGATCGCCTTCCTGCCGTCACACACCCATGAACGTTTTATCTACTGGTTGCTGGCGGGTGTTGTGATTTATATGTTCTACGGCAGGCGCCACAGCCGTTTGCGCAGACAATCGCAATAATCATGATGTTTCAAGCCGTCTCAAAAATCATCCAGTGAGACTCAGGCAGAGCGAAAAGGTGTGAGGAACGGACGCCTGTACGGATGCAGGCGGTAGACTATGCATTTACGGCAACACACCCACTTTGCTTTAGAACGCGCTTAGCTGAAGGTGGATTGTTTTTTAACAGTGCAGCTGGCCTTATTGGCCTGTTTACAAAATTGCCGCCGCAATTTGGACATTTACTGCCTAAAATGTTTTTGGCGCATTCAGCACAAAATGTACATTCAAATGAACATATAACTGCTTCTTGTGATTCAGGCGGCAAATCTTTGTCACAACATTCACAGTTTGGTCCTAGCTCTAACATTTAAAACCTCCGTTTTAGGTAACATGCCCGTTTTACGCTAGAAATTCATCTGATGCATAACATTGTAATATCGCGTGATCGCCCGATGGCGGAGTCAGGAGTATTCGTAGTGACGAATAACATCCAGAAACGCATCGCCAAAACGTTCCAGCTTGCTGTCACCCACGCCGTTGATCGCCAGTAAGTCACTTGGCGTCAACGGCCGCTGCTCCAGCATTTCGCGCAGCGTGGCATCGTGGAAGATCACATAGGGCGGTACGCCGTGTTCCTCGGCCAGCTGCTTGCGGCAGGCGCGCAGTGCCTGCCACAGGCCCATATCCTCCGGTGGAATATTTTCCAACTGCCTGCGCGCCGGTGTGGCGGCCTGCACGCGCCGTTCGCGCCGCAGGCGGATATTATCCTCGCCGCGCAACAAGGGCCGGCAGCTTTCATTGAGTTGCAGCCCGCCGTACACGGGTTCCACATCCAGATAACCGCGCGCGACCAGTTGGCGAAAAATGGAACGCCACTCATCGGCGGACAGGGATTTTCCGATGCCGTAGGTCGATAACTGGTGATGACCAAAACTCAACAGACGTTCATTGTTGCTGCCGCGCAGCACATCGATCACATGGTTGGCACCGAAGCGCTGGCCGGTGCGGTAAACGCAGGACAGCGCCATGCGCACCGCCTCGCTGGCATCCCAGGTGTCGGCCGGGTGTAAACAGCAATCGCAGTTACCGCAGGGTTCGTCGAGTTGATCACCGAAATAACGCAACAATGTCTGGCGGCGGCAGCTGGTGATTTCACACAGGCCGAGCATGGCCTGCAACCGTTGCTGTTCGTGGCGTTTGAAGTCCTCGTTGCCTTCAGAGCTGGCCATCATCTGGCGCAGCTTGATCACATCGTCCAGTCCATAAAGCAGCAGGGCCGTGGCCGATTCGCCGTCGCGCCCCGCACGGCCGGTTTCCTGATAATAGGCTTCGATGCTCTTGGGCAGGTCCAGGTGCGCCACAAAGCGCACATCGGGTTTATCGATGCCCATGCCGAAGGCGATGGTGGCGGTCATAATCAGTCCTTCTTCGCGCAGGAAACGCCGCTGGTTTTCAGCGCGGGTTTGCGCGCTCAAGCCGGCGTGGTAGGGCAGCGCGTGAAAGCCTTCCTCGCATAACCAGGTGGCGGTCTGTTCCACTTTATTGCGCGACAGGCAATAGACAATACCGGCACTGCCGCTCTGCTCATCGCGCAGGAAACGCAAGAGTTGCTGGCGGGGATTGTCTTTTTGCTGGATGCGGTACTGGATGTTGGGACGGTCGAAACCGCTGATGAATTGCCGTGCATTTTCCAATCCCAGGCGCGTAATGATTTCCGCGCGCGTGCGCACGTCGGCGGTGGCGGTCAGGGCAATGCGCGGCACCTGGGGAAAGGCCTGTTGCAGAATATCCAGCTTCAGGTAATCCGCGCGGAAATCGTGGCCCCATTGTGCCACGCAGTGGGCTTCGTCGATGGCGAAGAGTGCCAGCTGGCTGCTGTGCAGCAGATCCAGGGTGCGTTCCTGCAACAACCGCTCGGGCGCGATGTAGAGCAAATCCAGTTCGCCGCGCTGCAAGGCCAGTTCTGTCTGCCAGGCTTCCTGGGGCGACAGGGTCGAGTTGAGGTAACCGGCGCGCACGCCCAGTTCGTGCAGCGCACTCACCTGGTCCTGCATCAGGGCGATCAGGGGCGAGATCACCACACCGATGCCCGGCCGCGCCAGGGCGGGAATCTGGTAGCAGAGCGATTTGCCGCCGCCCGTGGGCATCAGCACCAGGGCATCGCCGCCCGCCAGCACGCAATCGATGATGGTCGCCTGGGGACCGCGGAATTCGTGGTACCCGAAGACGTGTTGCAGCAGGGAAAGCGGTGAGGACATCATGGGGGTCCAGTATAGGGCAATATCATCCGTGTTTGTTTTTGGCTTCAATCCATTGTGAAAAATAGGCCGTGCTCTTGTGCAGGTGGTGACGCAGCATGCGTCCGGTAAAGTTCCGCGCGCGCAGGGCCTCCCGCTGACTATACGTGATGTCGAGGCGCTCCAACAACGCTGTTTGCTGTTGTGCCGCGTCAAAGCGCGTGCGCAACAGCGGCTGGCAGGCGAGGCTGGCCGCTTGCCAGAG
The DNA here is from genome assembly GCA_964456865.1 of uncultured Cellvibrionaceae bacterium. Taxonomy (GTDB): domain Bacteria; phylum Pseudomonadota; class Gammaproteobacteria; order Pseudomonadales; family Cellvibrionaceae; genus Cellvibrio. The sequence goes on along the minus strand of CAYWCW010000021.1, from coordinate 21,670 downwards.
CTCCTGATGGCTGTAAAGCGCAACGGCCGCCTCGACAAAGTCGCCCAGGGTATCTGTTACCAGGCCGGGCCAGGGCAGTTCCCCGGCGATTCCCTCGGCGCCTATGGGGGTGGTGACACTGGGTGTGCCGGTCAGCATGGCATCCACCAGCTTGCCCTTGAGCCCGGCGCCAAAGCGCAAGGGCGCCAGGCACACCCGCGCCTGGGCCATGGCATCGAGTGCATCGTCCACCCAGCCCTCCACGCAGAATCCTTTGCCGGGATCGTGCAAGGCCGTGGCCTTGGGCGGTGGATAGGCACCGCAGATGCGCAGCCGCGCCTGCGGCAGGTGCGTGCGTATCGCGGGCCAGAGGGTGTGTTTCAGGCAGAACACCGCGTCCCAGTTGGGCGGGTGGCGGAAGTTGCCGATGCTGATGAAGTCACTGCGCTCATCAAAGGATCGTGTTGCGGTGTTCACCGGCGGCAGCATAAAAGGACAGTGATGCAGCAGCTGGGGAGCCACACCGAAGGTATCTTGCAATAGCTGCATTTCCACCGGTGAAATCATCAGGCTGAGATCGCAGCGGTAAATGGCGGCGATTTCACGCAACGCCGTTTCCGTCACTGCCATGGCGCTGACACTGGTGTGCAGATCCGCTGCCCGGCCGCAGAGCGATTGCGCGGGCAACAATCCGTGCGCGGGTTGATCGAGCAGTGCCTGCCGCGCCAGCCGCAGGCTGTGCAGGTCTTCGGTGTCCAATACCCGCAGGGCGTCGGGACAGCTTTGCTCCACGCGCCAGCCGAATTGTTCTTCGGTGAAAAAGCGATCGAAGATCACCAGGTGAGGTTGGAAATTGCTGACGAAGTCATCGAAGCTCTGGCAGTTGAGCGCGAGTTGTTTTTCCCTGACGCCGAGGCCCGGCAGATCGACGCGGTGCTCGCCGCGCAGCGCGGCGGAACCAAAAACGATTTCCCAGCCCTGCTGTAAAAATGTGTCGATCAATTGCATCATGCGGCTGCCCGCCGCCGAGGAGCGGGGTTCGGGCCAAACGTAGCCGACGATCAGCAGGCGCGGTTGTTGCGGCAGACCCATCAGAGCCGCCAGCCGAGCGTGATCGCACCAAACTGCTGGCGCGCGGTGTTATAGCGGTCCATCGCGTTGCCATCCTTGAGCGCCAGGCTGATGCTCAGGCTGCGCCAGGAATAGGCAACGCCGGCGATGAAGGTGTATTGCTCGTGGCGCAGGTCGCCGGACGGGCTGTCGCGAAAGGTGTTGCCATTGATGATGATCTGGTTGTGCACATAATCCATGGTGGCGCCGGCATAGACGTACCAACCGCCATCGATGGCCACCGGATTGCTGATGCGGCCCGTGATCAAGGCCGCCGAGGCAAAACTGCTTTGCAGTCCCTTGCCCGCACGCAGTATGACACCCGCGCCCAGGGAAGATTCCAGATTGCCGAGACCGGCCTGGCCTTGTATCAACATATCCACACCCGACAGATTATCGCTGTGAAAGCGCCAGGTCCGTATGGTCTGCACCTGCCCGATGAATTCATCCTTGATCTGGTAATCCCAACCTTGCGGCTCGGTGGAATCCGTGATCTCGTGAATGAATTTTTGCATTTCCTCCGCGCCCGAAGACGGGCCGATGATGCCGATGGTGGACGACAGGCTGTGGGCGCGGTTTTCATGCACGCTGATGAAGGACGAGCGCAATAGCAGCAGCCCGGCATAGGGCGCGTCATTGGGGTCGGGAACGGGTTTTGAAATATCCTTGGGCGTCACCATGGCCTGGCCCAGCGTATAGACCGACAGGGTGAACTCGGGATCGTCGTTATCCACCAGCCACAAAAACGGGCGAGTCAGCAGGGGTGGCCTGGAGAATCCTTCGTTGTCGTCCGACAGGTCGAACAGCGAAATATAGGCGCCATTGGTATAGCCGCCGCCATCGCGGAACACGAACATGTCGTTGTGCCATACCAGCGATACCCAATCGATATCGGCGCGGGCCGGGAGTGTGATTGCGCAAAGCGATACGAGTATCAGTATCCGTGACATGTTATCCATAACACCCTGGAAACAGCGGGCGCCGCAAAGCGGCGAAGGTATTTTGATCATAGGAGAGCCCTTTTCAAACAGCAAGTCACCGTCCCTCCCGCGCGGCCAGCCAACGAAGCAGGCCATGGCCCGCGGCACGCCCCGTGGCAAAACAGCCGGTCAGCAGATAGCCACCGGTGGGCGCCTCCCAATCGAGCATTTCGCCCGCGCAAAAAACACCGGGTTTTTGCCGCAGCATGAGTTGGTCATCCAGCGCGGAAAAACACACACCGCCCGCGCTGCTGATGGCTTCCGCCAATGGCCGCGGCGCGTCCAGCGTCAATGGCAGGGATTTGATGGCCTTGGCCAGTTGCTCCGGGTTGCGCAGGTCGTCTTCACCGAGGCATTCGCGCAGCAGGGCGATTTTAACCGGCGACAGCTTTATCTGCTTGCGCAGGAGATTGCTCAGCGAATCCTTGCCGCGAGCCTGTTGCAGGCGTGACAGGATTTTTGGTTCCGCCAGGTCTGGTGCCAGATCCAGCCGCAGGCTGGCGTGTCCGTCGCGCGCCAGCAGTGTGCGCATATCGGCCGACAGGGCATAAATGGCTGTGCCTTCCAGGCCGTAGTCGCTGATTACGCATTCACCGCGCAGCTGCCGGGGCTTGCCTTGCACATCTGTCCATAACAGCGTCAGCGTGTGCACGGGCTCACCGGCAAAACGGGTTTTGAAATACTCGCTCCAGCGGCATTCAAACCCGCAATTGCTGGGTGTCAGGGCTGTGACAGGAATACCGGCGCCAGCCAGCCAGGCCGTCCAGGCGCCGTCGGACCCGAGGCGGGGCCAACTGCCGCCACCCAGGGCCAGCACCACGGCATCGAATGACTGGCGCTGTTCCTCCCCGGTGGCCGTATTGAGCAACCGCCAGGCACCGCCGTCATGCCATCCCAGCCAGCGATGGCGGGGATGGAACCTGACACCCTGCTGCCGCAACCGCTGCAACCAGGCACGCAGCAGGGGCGCGGCCTTCATGTCCCGGGGGAACACCCGCCCTGAACTGCCGACAAAGGTGGGCACACCCAACTGGTGAATCCAGTCGCGCAGGGCCTGGGAATCCAATGCCTGGATGAAGGGCGCCAGTTCGGCCTGGCGGTCGCCGTAGCGGCTGAGAAAGGTGTCCAGGTTTTCCGCGTGGGTGATATTCATACCGCCGATGCCCGCCAGCAGGAATTTACGTCCCACCGAGGGCATGGCGTCGTAGACATCCACCGGAATCCCGGCACTGGCGATGACCTCGGCGGCCATGAGGCCCGCCGGGCCGCCGCCGATCACGGCCACCCGGGGTATGAGAACTGATGTCGATTCAGGAATAGTGTTGGCAGTCACGGACCATACCGATGCAGGAAAGCCTGCACCGGTACCGGCCCGCGAGGATCATTTCTTCAGCGGGATGGCTGCTTCAAAGGGGGAGGCGGGCAGACCGGCGCTATTATACAGATTGGCGCGCGCCGGGTTGTCGGCCCAGGCATAGCGGACCCACACGGGTTCGCTGATGTCGGGGTGCCAGATACGCAGGCGGTGCTTGCCATCCAGTCTTGCCCTGGCCCAGACGAATGTTTTGTCGCTGCCGGCAATGGCGATCTCGTGCAGCTGGCCGCCGCGGATATCCAGCCCCTTGCCGGTATCCGTGAACGCGACGACCAGTTCCTGGCCGCGTCGCTTGACGGATGCCACCTGGGGGCCGGAGGCAATGACTTTTTTATCGCCATAAGCCAGCTTGCGTGCCGATAACGCCAGGCGGTCGCCCACGGCTTTTTTCTCCAGCGGGTGGATGTCGTTCCACTCGCCCACATCAATCGCTACCGTCATGGCGGTATTGGGCAGGCTCAGGGTCTTGCGCTGGGCCTCGCGCAAGGCGGCCATGTCACTTTCCACGGGTTGATCCTGCGCTTCGTTGAGGTTGGCCAGCTGTACGTAGAGGAAGGGGAAGTCGCCCTGGCCAAACTGCCGGCGCCAGTCGGTGATCATGCCTTTGAACAGATCCTCGTACTCGTTGGCGCGGGTAATATTGGATTCGCCCTGGTACCAGATCACGCCCTTGATCGGCGTGTCGAGCAAGGGCGCGAGCTTGGCTTTGAACAGGACGGTGGGCTGGTAATGCAGCGTGGTGGATGATGGCATGTTGCCCGCGTGCATACCGATGCGGTAATGCCATTGTCCGGCCAGATCGACCCGTTCATCACCCAGCCTGAGCTCATAGGCCTTGTCGGGAATAAAGCCGGGCGCGCCACTGTAGCTGGTCAGGCGGACGGCGACGGTGTTGGCACCCGGGCGCAGGATGCCTTCCGGCAGATCGTAGATGCGCGGCGGGTAGCGATAGCCGATCTGGCCCACTGGCTGGCCGTTGACATAGGTTTCGTCGCCATCCACCAGCACGCCCAGCCACAGTTGAGCGGGTTTGGCGGCCTGTTCCGCGGTCAGCTCGATGTTTCGGCGCAACCACACGACGCCGTTTTTGAAGTCGATGTTCTGTTCATGGAAATAGCCGGGAACCGTGAAGGATGCCCAGCCGTCGAGTGGGAGCTCAGCGGATGACCAGGGCGTTTCTGCCTGGCGACCCTTGTCCTCATCGTTGGCGCGGCTGTACCAGGCCTGGCTGCCCGCCTGGTCCCGTGCGCGGGTGCTGGCCACATGGTCCGGATTTTTGAAGGCATTGACGGCCTCGAGGTAGCGGGGGTATCCGCTGAGCGAGTCCTCACTCATCCAGGCTTCCACCGGCGAACCGCCCACGGCAATGCTGACGATGCCTATGGGTACCTGATACTGCTGATGCAGGTGCTGCGCGAAAAAGAAACCCACCGCGGAAAATTCGCTCAGGTGTTCGGGTGTGGCGGTTTTCCATTCGCCTTTTTCAAAGTCCGTGGCTTCGCCTTCAAAGCGGTAGGCCAGGGGGACATTGAATTCGCGGATAGCGGGCAGGCGGGTGTTGGGAATCACCTCCGGATACTGGAAGCGCACCCGGCGCAGGGGCAGTTCCATATTGGATTGGCCCGCGCCGATCCAGACGTCGCCCAGCCAGAGGTCATTCAGCGTGATCTGGTTGTTGCCCTGCAACGTCAAGGTATAAGGGCCGCCGGCTTTGCGTGCCTTGAAGGTCAGCGACCAGCGCCCGTCCCTTGCCTGAGTGGTCTGGCGTTCACCGGCGAATTCACCGGTGACGGTTTCACCTTCATCGGCCCAGCCCCAGATATGGACAGGCTTGTCGCGCTGAAGCACGGCACCGTCGCTGATCAGGCGTGGCAGGTGGATATCTGCCTGGACACCAATGGAAAACGAAAGGCAGCTGCATGCCAGCAGCAATTTTCCCCAACGAGTGGACAAAAGACGATTGAACATAGCGGGCTCCCTAAAACGAAATCCATTTCACTATAGTGGAGCCCCGCAATCTTGTATACCAGTTTTGCGTTGCGTTACATGCGGCTGTCAGCGGGTGACATGGGCTTGGCTTCATTTTGTATCGCCCGATCGAGGCTTTCCTGTTCTTCCTTGAGCCGATCCATTTTTGACAGGTGCGCATTGATTTCAAGCTGGCCCTTCCTGTAGCCCTTGACATACTGATCACGCAACTCCACAGGACATACATCGGGCAGTGTCTTGTTGCCAAAACCCAACTCATAACCCTTATCGAATGTGCAGAATTCCAGAATGCCGCGGGTATAACCATCCAGATAGGTCCTAATCGCGTTTTTTTCCAGCTTATCCCCGCAGCCATCGCGGTAGCGGTCGAAACTGCGCACGGATTTGCCGCTTGTCGCGGTGCTGTAACCCAATGCTTCCCAGTTTTCTCCGGTACAGGCGAGATCTTGCTTAACATTACCTCCGCAGGCCGTCAAAACTGCCGACAGGCACAAAATACTCATGATGCTTTTCATGATTGCATTCCTCGATGGACATAAAAATTACCCACTATGTGGACTCTCGTGTTCGTACGATGTTTTCCAGGATTTCAATATTGTTTTTCAGTTCAAGCATATCGGGAAATTTTTGATAAGTGGATTTCATGTGATTCAGTGCTGCCGGATAGTTTTGCATATCGACATAAAGCTGGGCGCGTCCCATCAAGGCCCTTCTTTCAAAACCGGATACGGCCTCGGCCCGTATATACAGCAACTCGGCTTCCACCTGGTTTTTCTGGCGGGCGGAAAAATTCGCAAAGGCCAACAGGCAGTCGCCGTTGGCAGGATTCAGTTCAAGCGACCGGCGAAAACCTTGTTCAGCCAGTTTGGCCTGACCCTGCTGGTCAGCGATGCGTGCATGCAGTAGATAGTATTGGCTCTGGTCATCGGGGCTCAGCTGGTTGAGATTATGTGCTGCCGATTCGAGCATCTGCCTGGCTTTGTCCCACATGCCAAGTTGGGTCAACCAGGAAAAATATTCATTGATGCTGAACATGTCCAACTGGCCATGCCGGAGACTTTGATCGAGCAGCACGAGCGCGCGGTCGTAGCTGCCCAGCTGCAAGTGCAGCTGGGTGGTGGTTTTCAGGTTGCGCGGATCCTTGTCTCCCAACGCGAGTGCCACCTCCAGGCTGGTAAGCGCAGTGCGATAATCCTCACGATGGAGGGCCAATGCCGCCTGATTGAGCCAGAGGTCGGATTTTCCCGGGTTGCGGGAAATCATCTCCTTCAGCAGCGCGCGGGCCGCATCGTACATTTCTGCCTGGGTCAGTGATGCCAGCAACCCTCGCTGCCATTGGGGATTCTCGGGCTCCAGCGCCGCTGCTTGCTGGTAGCTGCTGATGGCGCTGTAGGGTCCGTACAGCATGAGATTGAGATAGCCCAGTTGTCCATGGATCAGGGAATCATTGGAACCAAAAGCAACAGCCTGGGCGAAATGCTGCCGGGCCTTGGGGTAATCCTCGCGTATCAGATAGAGCTGGCCCAGGTCGCTGTGGGCTCGTATCAGTTGGGGCATACGCTTGAGTACATCGAGATAGGTTTCTTCTGCCTCGTCATACATTTCCAGGGAAAAGTAGACCTGCGCCTTCAGCATGAGCATGGCGGGACTCAGCTCGATGGAATAGTATTTTTCCAGTTCCGCCAGAACCAGATCACGTTGGCCACCATCAAGCATGCCGCGCATGCGCTCAGCTGTCTCGTATTCGTCAGGAGCAATGGAAGCCTCGCGCTCCTGATAGGGCCCGGTGAATTGCGGCAGGACAAAGGTGGGCTTGCCGAGGCTGATGTCGAATTCCGGTTTGGAAACGATACTGTTTCCGTAGGCTGGCAACGTCAGCAGTAGCAGGCTGAGGATCAGTCCGGAAACCGGCAAAGGCCGGTGATGCTGCTGGTGCGGAAATAATGTCATGACCTAGGACCTGTTGATGAATACCAGCGTATAAAGATAGACAGCCTGGACCGGGCGGCCATCCTTGGTGGGGATGGTGAAGCGCGAATCGTTGATGGCTTTGCGAATGATATCGGCCATTTCCGGATACACCGGATCGACGATCTTTTTGACAAAGGCCTTTCCGGTCTGGTCGATGATGATTTCAACCTTGGTCGCCACGCGATCCACACCCTTGTCGCGCAGCAGCCGGGGAAAGGAAACGCGGTTGGTGGATACCAGCCGCGGTACGGAATCCAGTTCCTTGACTTCCAGCAACGGAAAATCCACCGACAGCGTGGATGTCATGTCCATATTCTGGGAGTCAAAAGTCGGCCGTTCTATTTTTTGCAGGTTATCCAGCACCAGCTTGGGGTTGTCCGTGTAGCTCAGTTGTGGCCCTGAGCCCTGGCCCAGGAGATTGATGCCGGGAGTGGGCGCCTGCTGATGGGTCTGGGTGCGTATTGGCGGTGGCGGTTCGGGGGGTGGTGGTACGGCGATATCGATGCTGCGCACCTCCAGAGTGTCTTTGGGTTCGGGCGGTGTGGACTTCACAACCAGAATCAACAGCGTCAACCCGGTCACCATCAAGGCGCTTATCACCCAGGGCAGAAGCTGGGAGAGAAGATTGATCGGAAATGACAGGCGCTGTTGCATGCTTGCTGTTCACTCCTGCGCGGTGGCGATGTTGATGCTTTCAATGCCCGCCAGCTTGGCCTGGTCGATCACCTTGACCAGGAGGTCTGTGGGCACGGTTTTATCCGCCTGTATGACCAGCGGGCGGAGACTGTTGCGGCTGGCCTGCATAAGCGTCGCCCTGACACCCTCGACGCCGATATTGGTCCCGCCATAAACCACTTCGCGCGAGGAGGTGATGGCGATCATCAACACGGATTTTTCCAGCGATTGGGTGGATACCGCTGTCGGCTTGTCGATGTCCACGCCGGTCTCGCGCACAAAGACCGTCGTCACGATAAAAAAGATCAACAGGATGAATACCACATCCAGCATGGGGACCAGGTCGATCTCCTGGCTTCTGGCTTCCTCCAGTTTTTGCTCAATGGATGATTTCATGTCCCCTCCGGATCAACCAGGTGCGCCGTTGATGATTGAGCAGTCCCAGCAGCAGGAGCCCGGGTACGACCAGTACCAGTCCCAGCTGTGTGGTAAACAATGCATCGCCGATGCCACCGGTCATCATCTCTTCGAGATTGATGTTCCCCTGGGTGGACATGCGATTGAAGACGTTCATCAGCCCGCTGACGGTGCCCAGCAGGCCGAGCAGCGGCAGGGCCGTCAATATATGCTGCAAACCCTGGCTCCAGAACTGCGTCAGCTCAAACCAATGGTTGTCGTGCGGCTGGATGAAACAAAAACGCACCAGCAATCCGTAGCAGAAAAACCCGACACCCAGAATGGCCCAGACCACCAGGTTGTGGAGCAAAAACAAATAGGGCGTCAGTGCTTCCATAAGTGCCTCGTCACTTGTCAGGCTTTGAAGCGAATCTTGCTCAGCTTGATGGCAAAGTTTTCCAGTTTGTGTGTATGGTTTTTCAGGTGCCGCGACATGAGCGCGCTAGCGATCAATGAGGGGATTGCGACAATCAAACCCAACTCGGTCGTTATCAGCGCCTCTGAAATACCGCCGGATACTGTCGAGACATCGCCAGAACCAAAGATCGTCATCATCCGGAAGGTGGTGATCATGCCGGACACTGTGCCGAGAAGCCCCAGGAGCGGGGCTATGGCGGCACTGGTGGCCACGACACCCATGTATTTTTCCAGCGTATGCTTGTGCTCCATCAGGTGGGCGACCAGCAGATCATCGCGTTGCTGGGAGACAGGATTGGCCAGGGCCACCTGGACAAGTTTCTGTTGGGCGGGGCCAACGCCACTGATAAGGGACTTGATCTGTTGTTTGAGTCCGCCAATGTTGTCACCGCCATCGCTTTTTTGCACGGTCTGTTGCAACTGTTCCGCCAGGTCGGTATCCACGCGCGGCAGGCGCATGAGTTGTGTTCCCTTGATCGCGGCGATCATGAATGAGAGGAATCCGAAGAAGACAATGGGTATGGCCCAGACTCCGCCCTTTTTCAGATAGGTGAGCAGGCTGTCATTTTTGTACATGAGTTGCAGCGCATTGCCGAGGGTCGGATCGAAAACGAACAACCCCTGGCCGCGGCTGTGGAGGTCCATCAAGCCGGATTGCAATCCACGATCAAAAACGTGCACGACCCGCGCGTCGAGTGAGGACTCGTCCTGCAATAGGCCGGTGGTTTGTTGCTGTGTATCCAGGGCTATGGCCACAGGCCCCAGTGTCAAGGCTTGGGCCGTTATGACGCGGCCATCCGCCGAGATGACCTGGCGGTCGTGCCAGCGGGGATTCAGGCCCGCTTCCAGGTGCGCGTAGGCCTGGGCGAGTGTTGATGCCGCATCTGTCGTGTCAGCATCTGCCGGATTCAGGTTTTTTGCCAGCCCCAGGGAATCCCGGTAATGCGCGAGCAGGTGCTTTTGATAACTGTTCTGGGCCGTCCACTGATCGACCCGTTCCTTGAGTTTGTCGAGTCCCAGCAGCTGTTCATCAGCGAGCCGCTGCTGCGCCGCGGCCTGGGTGCGCAGGTTCTTGATTTCCTGTTCTTTGCGATGCAGTCGTTGCGCAAAGTCCCTGCTTTGCTGGCTGATCCTGTTTTCCAGTGCAAGCAGCTCGTTTTTGGATTTGCTGATACGGTCCAGCAGGTCCCGCTGCGTGGCATCCTGCGCAGAAACCGGAAGCGAGAGCAGGGGCAGTGTAAAGACCAGGACAAGGATACCGCGCTTTATGGAATGAACGGCAAGCTGGCACACGATGGGCGTCCTTTTACAAAACTAGAGTTTGACAGGCAGGGCAATGAATTCTGCCGTGGTTGGATTTTCGAGAATGGCGCGTGCTTTCAACAGGAGGGCGGGGTCCAGCCGGTGGCCCAGCTCAATGTCGGCCTCGGGTCCGTGCCACCACTGCCAGCCCAGTGGCGTGGCGCGGCCATAACCATAGGTCTTGCCATCCTGGCTGATGTACCAACCCTGGGTAATGCCGAGGTAGATCTGGCTGACCAGGATTTTGCGCACGCCGGTGCCGTCGGGGATATCCAGTGTGCCTGAATGGAGTGCCACACGGTCATTGAAGTCTTCTGCCAGCTTGAACAGGCCGAGCAGGCGCTCCAGCTTTTCGCTGGTCTTCACGCCGTCTTCCTGCAACAAGGGAAACTTCTCCTGCCATTCCGCGCGCAAGGGAGGCGGGAGGCGTGTGTGCAGGGCTTGTGCCAGTTGCAGAGTTTCCTGCAACTGGGCATCGAGGGATTGTTGTTCTTTCTCGAGCCGATCCTGTGTTTCCAGCAGTGTCAGGCGGCGCTGATCGACATCGCTGGAAATTTCGCTGCGTTTGGCGAGCAGTTCGGTGAGGCTGTTGTGCTCGGTGTCGAGGAGCGACAGGCGCTGTTCGAGATCCGCCCGGCGCAGGTTCCAGGTGGATTGCAGGTGGCCTTTCTGGATTTCCAGGTTCAGCCAGTCATCAACCAGCTTGTCAAGGCCGGGTGATGTTTGCGCCAAAGCGCTCAATGGGCAAACGACCAATAGAATCCATGAAAGATATTTCATGGGATCTCCCTGTGTTCTTATTAGTGATATGGATGCCGATGCTTGCCTGGCCCTGGGAAATGGCCAATGGCGGAAGATACTAGCGAGAATTGGTGCGCCGGGCAAACGGAAAGTGAGTATTTATGGCTGTAAATCGTTTACAGCCATGCTAGTGGACCAGATGCCAACAGTAGTCTTATAAATCGCAGGGCAAGTCCTTTTGCCCGAAAGTGTAAACATGTCTCATTCGGGACTGTCTTCGCGGGGCTGGATATAGACTTTGTAGTTTTCCCGGTAGTCTTCGAGGTCCTGCCGCAGCAGGTCGCGGTAGCGCCCGGTCAGGTAGTTCAGGGCGCTGTCGATCTCCTCGGTGAACTCCTTGCGATCCAGGGAAGCATTGGCCACCACGAAGGCATTGAAACGGGAGGCGGCATTCAACAATGCCGCTCCCACCATGCCGGGGTCCGCGCCATCGCAGGCGTCGTTTGCCTGCCGGATGAACGCGTCCACCAGGTCCCAGAATTGCTGTTCGTCGTTATTGCTCATGTGGTGTCACCGGTTAGTCGAGGCTGGCGAAGGGTTTGTCCGCGAAATGGGTTCCCTTGAGTTGAATGACCATGCGGGCACCGGCCTGGTCGAGCAGTTGTGACCGGTAGAGTGCCAGCAGGTCTTCGCGGGTTACCTTGCCGAGGGCATCGATCAATTTTTCCTTGCGGTCAAAGTCGAACTTTGCCCAGCGGAAATCGGCCAGGTGCTCGCGCGCTTCGGCATCGAAGTTGGCAGGCCGCTGCTGGAGTTTGGCGATTTCGGACGTTTTCAATTGCTCCAGGGTTGCCGGGTCCAGCGCGTCGAGTTGAGCCTGGAACTCGCGGCGGAAGCGGTCGATGCGTGCCTTGATGCCCGCCAGATCGGTATTGGTGCTTTGCACAAACAGCACATACATGGGGTAGTCATCAAAACTGGCGGGCGAGTTGCCGACGACGTATCCCAATTGCTCGTTGGTGCGCAGCTGGGTAAAGAATTCGTTGCCGAGGATGCCGTTGAGCAGGATATAAGCGGCCTGTTGTGGCAGCGAGCGCTCGGTGGCGATCCAGCCATCCAGCAGGGCGCTGTCGGTCTGTTCGATGACTTCCTCATGGCTGATCAGCTGCTTCGCCCTGGGTGTGATATGAGGCAGCAGGCTGCGCGCCTCGGGCTGGCGTTTGCTGCCCAGCAGGCGGGCGGCATCCCGGCCCAGGTCGCCAATCTGCGCATCCGTATAGTTACCAAACGCGTAGAGGCGGACCAGGTTGTCACCGAGCAGTTGGCGGTGATAGGCGAGCAGGTCGGCGCGCGTCAGGCCGCGCGCGGCGTCGAGTAATTGATCATTGGTCCAGGCTCTGGCCTGGATAAGACGGCTGCGATGTTCGAACATCTGCTGGTAGGGCGGTGCCTTGCGGCTGTTGATGCGCGCCTGAACATACCTGTCCTGCACCTGGGCAAATTCCTGATCGCTCAGGTCAAACGCGACAAAGCCTTCCAGCAATTCGCGCAACAACCTGCTGTGCTGGCTGGCGAAACCGCTGATGCTGAACGCCTGGCTGCGCTCCGCGCTCAAACCGAGCTGGATGGGAATGCCGGCACGCCCCGCGCGATCGATCAGTGTCGTGTTCTGCAACGTCAGCGCATCATTGAGCAGCGCGGCCAGAACATTGTTGCGGATATCCTTGAGCGCCAGATCCGAGTTGACGATCAATTCGATCAGTCCCTTGTCTTCGCGGTAGTGGCTTGGGTGCGTCAACCAGGCTTCGACACCGGGCTGGCTCAGGACCTTGTGGGGCTTGGAATGGACGGCGTCCACCAGCTCTCCCTGATGGCGCGAGAAGAGCGGATTCTCCGGCGGCAGTGAGAACGTCATGTCCGCGGCCAGTGACTGCCAATGTTGCAGCTCTTTGACGGTGAGGTCGCGCTGACGGTAATGGCCTTCGTAATAGGGTATGGGTTGGTCGGCGTCTTCCTTGTCACTGATATGCCAGATGCGCACACGTTCCGGACGCAGTTGGGCGAGCACGGCGTCAATGGCTGCCTTGTCGAAGGATTCGTAGACATAATCCGCATCCAGCAGGTGTTCCACCGGGTAGTCGAACTGGCTGCTGCTCAGGCTGACGGCCTGGCGCAGGGGGTCGGGCTTGGCCAGGGTTTCAAAGTCCTTCTGCCACATGGCTTTGAGCTCGTGGTAATAGACCTCGTCCACGCCTTCTCGCTTGATCAATTCCAGATAGCCGAGCACGGCGGCAATGATCTGATCGCGGTTGCTCATGCCGGTATCGGTCATTTCTATCACCACGCGCAGGTAGCCATCCGCGCCGTAGGCGTTGGGTTGGATATAACCGTAAAGCGCATTGACCAGTCCCGCCTTGCGCAGCTGCTCGCCGACCGTGCCGGGTTCCTCGGACGTCACCAGGTTGTTGATGAATGCATTGGGCTTCACCCGCCACTGGGCCGTGTTGTCGGTGATGGGGAACTCAATCAACAACTGCTTCATCTCGCGCAGCGAGCGATAGTGGATAACCTTGCCGGCTTCTGCCGGGGTAATGCCGGGCAGGGTGACTGTCGTGCGTTCGATCCGCTTATCGATGATGCTGGCGAAGTGCTTTTTGGCCAGGACTTCCAGCTCGTCCAGGGGTTGCTTGGCAACCATCGTCAGGCGCATGTTGTTGGCTGAATAGTAGCGATCATAAAACGCCAGCAACTCATCCTGTAATGTCGACCCCGGTTTGTCCGACAGGGTTTCCAGGTTGCCCACCGTCAGCCGCTGCGCAGGGTGGGCCGGATTGGCGGTGATGCCGCTCAGGCGATAGAGAATCCAGCCGTCCTGGGAGCGGCCCATGGACCACTCGCTGTTGACGGCGTTGCGTTCCTTGTCGCTGTACTGGGGATCGAAGGTGGGTTTCTTGAAATAATCGCTGAAATAATCCAGGGCCTCGTCGAGCTTGCCGGCGTTGAGCTGGAAAAAATAATTGGTGTGATCCGTAGCGGTATAGGCATTCCACACACCGGCATTCTCGTCCACAAATTTCTGGAAGCTGTTGGGCTCGGGGTATTTTTCCGTACCGAGAAACAGCATGTGCTCCAGGTAGTGCGCCAGGCCCAGCTGGTTGTCCGGGTCCTGATAACTCCCCACGCCGACAGCCAATGACACCGCCGCCACTTCGATCGCAGGATCGGAAACCAGGACCACCTGCAACTGGTTGGGCAGCATCAGGGCACGGTATTCACGGTCGTCGTTGGGGCTTTTGTTGATCGGGGGCAGGACACCCGCTGTTTGCCGGGGCTGGTGCTGGCAGGCGGCGAGCAGGCTCAGGGCGAGCAGGAACGTGAGGGTGCCGACGTAGAGACGTTTGAGCATGGGCGAGTCCTTTTGGAAAATCAGCGTGACGGATGGATCAGACAGGGCCAGAGTATAGCCTTATTCGGTGCGGTGGTTGCGCAGCCAGACGCAGGCGGCCAGGAGCACCACAGAGACCAGCAGTGCCGGCAGGAATTCGGTCGAGGTCAAAAAATCCACCTGTTGACGCAGGGTCTCCGGCCCCATCCTGACCTTATCCCACACCGCTGAGAAATAGCGGCCGATGACGGACGTCAGGTAATTGGTGCCCAGGGTCATGCGCAGCACCAACCCCACCGCCATTGGCAGCAGCAGCGACAGGAAGATGGGCGAACGCCTGGCGGCTGCCGAACAGAACAGCACCCAACTGATCAGGGGCAAAAAAATCACGGTAAACAAAATCGACCCCAATGTCAGGTTGGTCACTTTGACGAGCAGCAGCAACAGGTTGTTCCACGCGGGGAACTGCACCAGGCTGCCCAGTCCATACACCAGCAGCATCAGCGAATAGATGGCCGGCAGGAGCACGCAGATCATCAGCAGCTTGACCGCCAGGTTTTGTGCCTCGCTCACCGGCAGTGAATGCCAGAACAGCATTTCCCGCCGCTGCCGGTCGCCGTACAGGCTGCCGTGGGCATAGATCAGCAAGGCGACGATGAGGCAGAGGCTGATCAGCAGGGTGAAGGCGGTGAGGCTGATGGCGAACCCCGGCGCTCCTCCGGTTCCGTCCGCCTGCTGTCCGAACAGCAGGCGTTTCACCGCGGCGGCACCGGTGTGGTGTTCGGTGATGACCTGGGTGTGATCCTCCGTCTCCACCTGGGTATGGCGGCTGTAGCTGGCATTGAAGGCGCCTTCATCCAGATCGAGCAGGCCGGCGCCCAGTTGCAGGACCAGGACCAGGGCGGTGATGCCGAGCGGTAACCACAGCAGGAGAATCTTGTGTTCCCAGTATTCCCGGCTGAGCAGGGTCAATATTTTTTTGATGGAGATGGTCATGATTCGCCGCGCCCCCTGCTCACCATGGCCACAAACAGGTCCGCCAGACCGGGCGTGGCCAGCGACCCCAGGGGCGCCAGCCGCTCGCGTTCAACGCCGTCATAGATCAGTGCGATGCCGCCGGGAACGGAGCGGGAATGCAGGGGTTGCAGCGCCAGGGCTGCGTCCTGCTGTTCTGTGCCGGCCTGTAATTCGGTAAAGCGTGCGGGCAGCTCATCCATGGGCGATACCAGCAGCAGGCGTCCCCGGTCGATGAACACCAGGTCGGTCAGTATGCCTTCGATTTCCTCCACCTGATGGGTGGTGATCAGGACGGTTTTTTCCGGGGTGAAGTAGCCTTCCAGCAGGCTGGCATAAAAGGCTTTGCGGTGCATGATATCCAGGCCCAGGGTGGGCTCGTCGAGCACCAGCAGGCGGCTGTCGATGGCCATGATGAGTGCCAGGTGGGCCTGGGTGATCATGCCTTTCGACAAGGTGCGGATCGGGCGGCGCAAGGGGAGATCGAGTTTGTTCAACAAGGCTTGCGCCCTGGGGCGCGCAAAGCGGGGATGCACGCCCTCCATATACGTCAGCGTCTGCTCCAGGGTCAGCCAGCCGGGCAGGGAGGCGGTGTCGGCAATGAAGGACACCTGTTCCAGCAACGCCATCCGCTGCAGGCGCGGATGCTTGTCCAATACCCGCAGTTCGCCACTGACCGGCGCCAGTCCGAGGATGCCCTTGAGCAGGGTGGTCTTGCCCGCGCCATTGGGCCCGATCAGGCCCACCACCCGGCCGGGGGCCACCGACAGCTCTATTCCCTCCAGCGCGGCCTGAGCACCATAGCGTTTACTGACGTTATGGGCATGAATGACAGGGCGCGCTGGTTGATTCACCGGATTCAGTCTCCTCTGTGCTTGACGCTGCTGGCGCCCGAGGTGCGTTCTTTGAGGCGTGGATTGCCATAATAATGCACATGGGACGCGCCGCTGACCTCCACATCCAGGGATTCGCTCACACGCAGCTCCACGTGGGATGCGCCGCTGATCCGAGCCTCGGCCGCGCGTGCCAGCAGGGCCTCACCACGAAATTTGCTGGCGCCGCTCACATTGATATCCACGTGGTCGCTGCTGTTGTGGCCAACAGCCTCGACCTGTGAGGCGCCAGTAGCCTGGCCCCGGAGGATGCGGGTATCCAGCCCGTTGAGGCTCAACCGGCTGGCGCCGCTGACATCCAGTTGCAGCCGCTGCAGGCTGATGCCATCCAGGGTGACCTCGCTGGCGCCGCTCAGGCGCAGCTCCAGGGCCTTGGCGTTCAAGCCCGAAACCCGGGTTTTGGTCGCGCCGCTCAGATCCAGCAACGACAGGTCTTTGACCTGGATATAAAAGGTCACTGGGTTCGTTTCCTTCCAGCCCGCGCCCAGCCAGCCCCAGAAGCCGGATTGACGATGCTCATGGCCCAGGCTGAGCCTGCCACCATCCAGGTTGACCTGGGCATACTCCAGCGCATCCGCTGTGCCCTCAACGTAGAGCAGCTCGTCCGGTCCCTGGCGGATTTCCAGGCGCGAGGCATTGCGGGCGTGGATTTCTGTCACCTTATCAATGGCATAGGTTTGCCGGATAAGGGTGTCAGCGAGGCCGGGAGTGCTCAGCAGCAGGCAGAAAACGGCAAAAATGACAGGTTTCATGATGGTTGTCCGTGGCTTGTGGGTCTATGGATGGGCGCCCGCCGATGCCGCACAAGGCTATCTGGCTCGACGGAGCAGTACAACCTGCTGGGATGCCTTTTACCGGCAAATGGATTCACCTGCCCCGCGTTGTGTATGAAATTCCCGGCAGAAACGTCGAAGCCGCACCGACGGCGGCCCCGCAGGGGTGGCGGCCATGTGATGGCACGCCACAACAAATTTCCAGGAGAAATTTTTGACGTCGCGCCAGCGACGGCCCGAAGGGTGGCCGCCATGGACGGTAGGCCACAAAAGACAACGAAATACAAGACTGGTCGCTCGGGGCAAATTGCGCATAATGGCCCCTCGGCCGCTATGGCCAGCATCGACACCAGCCGTCACCACACGAGTTTTCCCGCCTATGAACAGCATTGCCCAACGCATCGCCGAGGAACTGAACGTCCAGCAAACCCAGGTTGCCGCCGCCGTGGCCCTGCTCGACGAAGGCGCCACCGTGCCCTTCATCTCCCGCTACCGCAAGGAAGTCACCGGCGGCCTGGACGATACCCAGATGCGTACCCTCGAGGAACGGCTGCGTTACCTGCGCGAACTGGAAGACCGCCGCGCCGCCATTCTCAAAAGCATTGCCGAACAGGACAAACTCACCCCCGAGCTGGAACGGGACATACTGACCGCCGATACCAAAACCCGGCTCGAAGACCTCTACCTGCCTTACAAACCCAAGCGCCGCACCAAAGGCCAGATCGCCATCGAGGCCGGACTCCTGCCCCTTGCCGATGCCCTGTTGGCCGATCCGACCCTGAACCCGGAAACCGAAGCCGTCAATTACCTCAACCCGGAACATAAAATAGAAAGCACCAAGGACGCCCTGGACGGCGCCAAGTACATCCTCATGGAAAAATTCAGCGAGGATGCCGAACTCCTCGGCAAGCTGCGCCACTTTTTACAGCGCGAAGCCATACTCAGCGCGCGGGTCATCGCCGGCAAGGACACCGATGCCTCGCAGGAAGTGCAAAAATTCCGCGACTACTTCGAACACGACGAACCGCTCAAAAGCACTCCCTCCCACCGTGCCCTGGCCATGTTCCGCGGCCGCAACGAAGGTGTGTTGAGCCTCGCCATCAAAGTCGGCGATGAAGAGACCGCCCCCACCGTTATCAACAGAGGGCACCCCTGCGAAGTCATGGTGGCCGAACACTGGCAGATCAAGGACCAGGGCCGTGCCGCCGACACCTGGCTCGCGGAAGTCGTGCGCTGGACCTGGCGGGTCAAGTTGCTTACACATCTGGAGACCGACCTGCTGGGCGAACTGCGCGAAAAAGCCGAGGAAGAAGCCATCAAGGTGTTCGCCTCCAACCTCAAGGACCTGTTGCTCGCCGCGCCCGCCGGCCAGAAGTCCACCATTGGTCTCGACCCGGGCATGCGCACAGGTGTGAAAGTGGCCGTGGTGGATGCCACCGGTAAAGTGGTGGATCACTGCGCGATTTTCCCCACGCCGCCCTTCAACAAGATTCGCGAATCCGAGGCGGTACTGGTCAACCTCTGCAAAAAACACGATGTCGGCCTGATCGCCATTGGCAATGGCACCGCTTCGCGCGAAACCGAAAAATTTGTCAAGGATGTGCTCAAGGCGCACCCGGACATCCACGCGGCCAGCGTGATCGTGAATGAAGCGGGCGCGTCGGTCTATTCCGCCTCGGAGTTTGCGGCCAAGGAATTCCCTGACCTGGACGTCACCATCCGCGGCGCCATCTCCATCGCCCGCCGCCTGCAGGACCCGCTGGCCGAGCTGGTGAAAATCGATCCCAAATCCATCGGCGTGGGCCAGTACCAGCACGATGTATCCCAAACCCAATTGGCGCGCTCGCTCGATGCCGTGGTGGAAGACTGCGTGAACGCCGTGGGGGTGGAAGTCAACACTGCCTCGGCAGCGCTGCTGGCGCGCGTCTCCGGCCTCAACACCACCCTGGCCAACAATATCGTTGAATTCCGTAACGCCAATGGTGCTTTTCCCTCACGTGCCGCGCTCAAAAAAGTTCCGCGTTTTGGCGACAAAACCTTTGAACAGGCAGCCGGATTTTTGCGCGTGGCCAATGGCGACAACCCGCTGGACGCCTCGGCCGTTCACCCCGAGTCCTATTCCGTGGTGGAAAAAATTGCCGGCAAACACGGACGCAACATCAAAGGCCTGATCGGCGATTCCGGCTTTTTGCGCGGCCTCAAACCCGTTGACTATGTCGATGAAAAATTCGGCCTGCCCACCATTACCGACATCCTCAAGGAACTCGACAAACCCGGCCGCGACCCGCGCCCGGAATTCAAGACCGCACAATTCCAGGAAGGCGTGGAAGAGATCACCGACTTGGTGCCAGGCATGATTCTTGAAGGCACAGTCACCAACGTCACCAACTTCGGTGCGTTTATTGACATAGGCGTACACCAGGACGGTTTGGTGCATATCTCCGCACTGTCCAATACCTTTGTCAAAGACCCGCGTGAAGTGGTCAAGGCCGGTGATATTGTGAAAGCAAAAGTGATGGAGGTAGATGTACCGCGCAAACGTATTGCACTGTCACTGCGCCTGGATGATACGCCGGGCGAAAAAGTGGACGGTGCAAAAAGCGGCAACCGCAGCACCAGCCAGAATCAAAACCGTAACGCCCAGCGCAACAACCCGCCACCTGCTGCAATGGGCAGTATGGGCGCTTTGCTACAGCAGGCGATGAAGAAAAAGTAACAACACTAAACGGGCCGAAAGGCCCGTTTAACATTCTGGTGTTGTATTCAAGATATTGCTCAGCGGGCTGCGAACGCCAAAAGCGCCTTGTTTAAGTACATGGGTATATATCTCCGTTGTTTTTACGTCTGCATGGCCCAGTTGTTCCTGAACTGTACGAATATCTGCTCCTGATTGTAATAAGTGTGTGGCAAAGGAGTGACGCAGAGTATGGCTGCCTACCATCTTCTCTATTCCTGCTTTCTTGCTGGCATTGCGAAGTATCTTGTTGATATTGCTTTCATCAAAATGATGTCGTCGGAGAAATGAGGTGCCTGGCTCGTAGCTCAGACGGCTGGAGGGAAATAAATATTGCCAGGAAAGCGAGAGCGGGGCGGCAGGATACTTTCGAGCCAAAGCATCTGGCATCCACACCCCTGCATATTCCGGTTGCAGCCTATCCTTTTCGAACAATAGTTTGACTTGCGCTTTCTGGTATAGCAGTGCTTCCCGCAGTTCGGGAGCCAGAGTCACCAATCGATGCTTAAATCCTTTCCCATTCCATACCTGAACCTGCAGGTGGTCCAGGTCGATGTCCTTGATACGCAGGCGTACTAACTCTATGCGTCGCAAGCCCGAACCATAGAGTAGTGACGCCATTAGAAGCGGCATTCCATTGAGATGTCGAAGCAGAAGAGATATCTCGTCACGGGTTAAAATGGTGGGCAATTTCCTCTGTCGGTTTGAACGATGAAACTGGCCTAGCTCGCCAAGTGGTGAGTTCAATATTTTATGATAAAGAAAAACCAATGCATTCAGTGCGATAGCCTGAGTGGCAGCAGATACGCGACGCTTGGTGGCGAGAAAAGTTAGAAAGGCTTCAACCTCTGTTGGTCCCATTTGATTCGGGTGTTTCTTTTGGTGAAAGAGGATGAAATATTTAATCCAATACAAATAGGAGTCTATCGTTCGGTGGCTATAGCGCCGAACCAGCATGAAGTTTTTTATGTGGCTGAGAAAAGGTGAGGGTGTGGACATGGCGAAACCCAATTCCTTGGCATATGATTAATTTCACGTTTTTCCTTGAACGTGGGGTGATTATCGTTAATATTTCACGATAATTCCAGATGCGATGTCTAATAAATTTTTTATTTCTTTATTTTTCAATGGGTTAGCGATGCCGATGGATATGCCTCTAAAATTAAAGTCCATTCACGCTAATAATTATTATGAGGCCGAATGGCCTCATTAACAGACTGTTAGGCTCTTTAGGAGGTATCGTGGCAACAAATTTTTATTATGTTTATTCTCTAAAAGATCCTAGAACTTCTCCGGCTAAGCCATTTTATATTGGTAAGGGAACTGGTAGTCGCGCATTTGACCATTTAGTAAAACCTGACAGCACAAAAAAATATGCTCGTATTAAAGAAATTCAATTTTCTGGGTTTTCACCACTTGTTGACGTACTAGTTGATGACTTAACTGAATCTCAAGCACTTAAAATAGAATCCGAACTTATTGCTTCATTTGGCACGGAAGAAACAGGTGGCATCCTTACAAATTCTGTTGTGCCTTCTGGACTTGGAGGAAAGCAGCGTGAGGGAATTGTCGTTCCTCAAGGTTCAGTTGAAAGAGCGCAACTCGGGTTACAATTATTAAAAACATCAATTTTAGAATTAGCCGCCGCTAATTCACAGGGAATTTTAAATTCTGATGCTGCAAGTGTTTTGGGGTTGCGTAGTGACTACCAGGGAAAGCAAAAAGACTATCTTTCTTACAGCGTTATTGGCCTTCTCATGAGAGAAGGCAAGTTAACAAGAGTTGAAGGTATTAGGCCTCGCCATATTACAAAAGCCTAACAAGTCGTTGCAGCACCGCTCCGGCACTTCGTGCCTGCGCTGGACAGTTTTTAAGT
>CAYWCW010000020.1:0-69597 GCA_964456865.1 uncultured Cellvibrionaceae bacterium | reverse complement strand
AGCCCGTGAAGCGCCAGTGTCCTTTGTCGTCTCAAAGATTGTCCTGTGGGTCTACGTCCACTGACCAGCGCACCCGCCGAGCCAGCGCATGGTTTTCAAGCTCCTGGGTGAGGCGTGTAAGCAGTTGTTGCAACGGCTGGCGGCGGGCGCTGTTGATCTGGAGCAGATAACGGTAGCGGTCACCCCGCCGTTCCAGCGTGGCGGGCAAGGGGCCCAGGTAGTGTAGATGAGGGCTGGACGGTTGGAGCGATTGCGCCACCTGATGGGCCAGGCGCAGAAATACCTGAGCCAGTTCGGGCCGCTTGCTTTCCGCCCGGATCAGCGCCAGATAGCGGAATGGCGGTAATTGATTGGCGTGACGTTCCTGCAACAGGAGTTCGGCCAGGGCGTGGTAGCCCTGGAACATGAGCGTCTGCACCAGGGGATGGTCGATATGGTGGCTTTGAAGGATTACCCGCCCGGGCTTTTCCGCCCGTCCGGCCCGTCCGGCCACTTGCAGCAGTATCTGACCCATGCGTTCGGGACCGCGGAAATCCGCGCTGAAGAGGCCGGCATCCGCATCGATGATCACCACCAGGGTGACATCGGCAAAGTGATGACCCTTGGCCAGCATCTGCGTTCCCACCAGGATGCAGGGTTCCCCCTGGTGGACCTGCCGGAGCAGTTGATCCATGGCGTCCTTGGCCCGGGTGGAGTCGCGGTCTACCCGGATGATCGGTGTTCGTGGAAAGGCGTTCCGCAGCGCGGCTTCACTCCGCTCCGTTCCCTGGCCCAGCGGTTCGAGCCGTGCGCTGCGGCACTCCGGGCAGCGACTTGGCAGTGGCCGCTGGTGATCGCAATGATGGCAATGCAGGTGGCGGGGCTGTTGATGGACAGTCATGCGGGCATCGCAGTGATTGCAATGCGCCAGCCAGCCACAATCCTGGCATTCCAGGCTGGGCGCGAAACCGCGGCGATTGAGGAATACCAGCACCTGGTTGCCAGCGCTGATCTCTGTGGCGATGGCTGCCAGGGTCTCCGGTGCGAAGCCTTCATGCAGTACCTGGCCACGCAGATCCTGCAACTGCACGCTCGGCGCGCGAGCGTTTCCTGCGCGGCGGGTCAATCGCAGGTGCTGGTAGCGGCCGCTCCGGGCGTTGTGCAAGGTTTCCAGCGAAGGCGTGGCTGAGCCGAGAACCAATGGCACTCCCAGGCGGCTGGCGCGCACCACGGCCAGATCCCGCGCCGAATAGCGGAATCCATCCTGCTGCTTGAAGGAACTGTCGTGCTCTTCATCAATAATGATGATGCCCGGATTGGGCAGGGGGGTGAAGATCGCTGACCGGGTGCCGATGATGATGCGGGCCTCTCCATCGCGGGCGCGTATCCAGGCATTGAGGCGTTCCCGGTCATTGAGTCCCGAGTGGAGTGCCACCACCGGCTGGGCGAAGCGGCGCTCGAATCGCGCTAGCGTCTGGGGTGTCAGCCCGATTTCGGGTACCAGGACGAGGGCTTGCTTGCCCGCTTCCAGTATCCGGGCAATGGCCTGAAGGTAGACCTCGGTTTTCCCGCTGCCTGTGGCGCCATCCAGCAGGCTGACCTGAAAGCCTTCGCTGGCGATATGGCTTAACGCCTGCGCCTGTTCTTCCCCAAGTTGAAGGGGTTGTTCTCGCAGTGTTTGGGTCGTGTATGCCAGAGGCGAGTTCTGTGCCTGTTCTTCGATCAGCCCTTTGTCCAGCAAGGCGCGAGCGATGGTACGGTTCAACCCCATGGCTGCCAGCGCGGAACGGCTGAGCCACTGATGTTCTTGCAGTGCTGACAGCATGGCCGCCTGTTTGCTGGCTCTCTTGAGGGCACCTTCCGGCAAGCCTTTTCCCGCGCTGGACAGGCAGTAACCTGGCTCGCCGGCGATAACGGCCGGCTCGCCCTGGCGAAGCAAGGCGGGCAGCGCGGTTTGCAAGGCTTCACCTACAGGGCACTGGTAATAGTCGGCAGCCCAGAGGCAGAGTTTCAGCAGTTCCGGTGTGAAGGCCGGCCGCTGTTCGACTGGAGCCAGTACCGGTTTCAGTTGGTCGGGAGCGGCTGTCGTTTCAGTGCGTATGCCGAGTAAAACACCCACCAGCTGCTGGTGGCCAAATGGCAGGTGCAGGAGCATGCCGGGTTGCCAGTCGGCCAGGGCTTGCCGTGGCAGGTCCGGCGGTGGCAGGTAGTCGAAGCGGCGCCGCAAGGGAGTAGGTATGGCCACTTGAAGGTAAACCGGCGCGGGCTGGGTCGTCGGGTGAGGACCTGTCATCTGGGGCTGCGGCTGAAATAGGGATGGCCGCGCAGCATAACCCATTTGCCATGGTCTGTGACCTCAGGGTGTGGGCCGGGCTGCTGGAGGGCTTTTTTACTTGTGCTCAGACAATTTTCTGGTAATATCGCGCCCCCTGAAACAGCCATTCCTCCAACCGTTGTGCGGTGCCTGACAGATGTTCGGGTGGCGGCACAGAAACGCAAGGCGATTAACATGAAACCCGAAATTCATCCCGAATACACTGCCGTTGCTGTCAATTGCAGCTGTGGCAACTCATTCAAAACCCGCTCCACCCTGGCCAAGGATTTCCACGTGGACGTTTGCAGCGCGTGCCATCCTTTCTATACCGGCAAGCAGAAAATGGTGGATACCGGTGGCCGTATCGACCGTTTCACCAAGCGCTTCGGCAGCCGTATCGGTGCCAAGAAGTAAGCGGGACGGTCTTCCCTTGCCGGATATATCCCGGATGCCAAACCCAAAAACGCCGAGTGCCTCCCGCCTCGGCGTTTTTTATCTGTGCCTGGGCGGTGCGCTGCTGGTTCTGGCGGGTTCCGCCCAGGCCTTGTGTCCGGCGCCGCGAGTCGACGAGCAGGTGCGCCTGGCGCGGGTACATGATGGCGATACCTTGCAGTTGGCCGATGGCCGGCGTGTCAGGGTCCTGGGCATCAACACCCCTGAGGTTGCCGGCAGCCAGCGTCAGGAAGAAGCCTTGGGGCGCGCAGCCAGGGCGGCCGCCGAATCATTCTTCCGGGGCAGTTCCCGCATAAAGCTGATGTTTGATGAGGAAAAGCAGGACCGCTATGGTCGATTGCTGGCGCATGTCTATGATGAGTCGGGGCAGAGCCTGGCCGCCAGGCTGTTGCGCGATGGCCTCGCTTTCCAGGTGGTGGTACCGCCCAATAGGGTCGAGCGGGAATGTCTGTCCCGCCAGGAATCCGCAGCCAGGGCGGAGGGGCTGGGTGTATGGCGCCACAAATACTGGCGCTCCCGTGATGCGGCCGATCTCGACCTGAAAAGAGATACGGGATTTCTGCGGGTAAGCGGTCGCGTCGTTCGGGTGACCGAGGGGCGGGACATATGGGTCGAGCTCGATGGTCCCCTGGTGTTGCGCATCCGCTCAGCCGACAAGCGGTATTTCACGGGCAAGCCCTGGCGTCGGTGGCAGGATCAGCGGCTCGAGGCGCGCGGCTGGATAATCAATCGCCAAACCCCGGATACCGCGAAAAAAGGCTTCAAGCCGTTGCAGCTGGATGTACGGACGCCCGATACATTGATACTGCTGCCTCAGCCCTAAAACAATTCCTCAGGCAGTCTCTCCTCGCCTTGGTTGGAATAGGCACCACCCATGGGGGGAACATCTTCCGCCAGGAATATCTCGAAAATCGCATCTACTTCCCCCGGCTCCGCGCGCAGGCCGGTATCGGGATTGATGCGCACGGTCACCACCCCTTCGGGTTGAGCCGGCATCCGCTGGGGTAAGCCGGCCAGAGCCGTGCGCATGTATTCGATCCAGATGGGCAGCGCCGCCGAACCGCCATATTCCCGTTTGCCGAGCAAGGTGAACTGATCAAACCCTACCCAGGTTACCGCGACCAGATGCGGGCTGTAACCGGCAAACCAGGTATCCCTGGGGCCGTTGGTGGTGCCGGTTTTACCGGCGATATCGGTTCTTTCCAGTACACGCGCCGAGCGGCCCGTACCTTTGAGGACGACGTCCTTCAACATGGAATCGATGATATAGGCCACCCGCTCGTCGAGGATGCGTGGCGCATAAGCGGTGTCATCGATGGGCTGGGGTGCCTGGTAACCGGGGTGATTTTCGGATGCCTCGAAGGCGGTGTAGCCTGATGCCTCTCCCTGTTCCAGGTCAGCCTCCATGGCGCGACGTGCCAGGTCGGCGGCTTCGCACTCGCGGCACACCCGGCGGGGTTTGGCTTCATAGACCACCGTTCCCCGGTCATCCTCTATCCGCGTGATCAAATGGGCATCCACTTTATAGCCGCCATTGGCAAAGGTCGCGTAACCGGACGCTATCTGCAATGACGGTATGGCATGGGTGCCCAGGGCCAGGGTCAGGTCCTTGGGAAACTGGCGGGTATCAAAGCCAAAACGCTCAAGCCCTGTCAGGGCCGTTCCCAGCCCCATGGTTTGCAGCAAGCGGATGGATACCAGGTTGCGTGATTGGTAGAGCGCCTTGCGCAGGCGGGTGGGACCGGTAAATTTGCCGTCATCGTTACCTGGCCGCCAGAGGTTTCCCGTCGAGGTATTCTCAATCACGATAGGAGCGTCATTGACCACGGATGCGGGAGTAAAGCCGTTTTCCAACGCAATGGTATATAGAAAGGGTTTGAACGCTGAACCGGGTTGGCGATGTCCCTGGACCGCGCGATTGAAATGACTCTGGCGGAAATCAAAACCGCCCACCAGCGAGCGTATGGCCCCATCCTGAGGGTCGAGGGCCACGAGGCTGGCCTGGACCGCGGGGACCTGGCTCAGGTGCCAGCTGTCGTCCTTGCGGACCAGGCGGATGACATCGCCGGCAGCCAGGAAGTCGCCGGCTTTCTGCGGAGCGGGTCCACGGGCATCTTCATTGATGTAGGGGCGCGCGCTGGACAACCCCTGATCCCATCCCAATTCCACCTGGGCGCCATCGCTCAACAGAACGCGTACTGACTGGTCATCGACGTCGATGATCACCGCGGGTTCCAGTCCCCCGAGGTTGGGAATAGCGCGCAACCTATCCCGCCAATCACTGAAACCATCGTCGCTCGACGCTTCAAATTTCTGTTCCGGGCCGCGGTAACCGTGGCGCAGATCGTAGCCGAGCAAGCCATTGATGACCGCCCGCTGGGCGCTGGCCTGGAGTTGACTGTCTATGCTGGTATACACCCGGTAGCCGTCGGTATAAGCGGCTTCGCCAAAGAGCTCGAGGGCCTGCTGGCGGGCAACCTCCGCCACGTAGGGTGCATAGAGGTCGAGCGTCAATCCGTGATAACGGGTTTCTATGGGCTCACGTATGGCGTCGTCGTAGGTCTGGCGATTGATAAAGTCGAGTTCCAACATCCTTCCCAGAATCCAGTCGCGGCGAATCTGGGCGCGGCGGGGGTTGGCGATCGGGTTGAGAATGGAGGGGCCCTTGAGGGAGCCAACAATGGTGGCATATTGGGCGACGCTCAGCTCGTTGGCATCCTTCCCGTAGTAGATCTGGGCAGCGGCTTGCAGGCCATAGGCCCGGTTGCCGAAAAACATCTTGTTGGAGAACAGCTCCAGTATCTCGTCTTTTGTGAGTTGCTGCTCAATTTGAAAAGAAAGTAGGATTTCGTTGAACTTACGTGAAAAGATCTGCTTGCGCGAGAGGAAAAAGTCCCGTGCCAATTGCATGGTGATGGTGCTGCCACCCCCTTGAATCTGGCCTGTTTTCAATATTTGTGACGCTGCTCGCAGCAGGCCTCTTAGTGAAACGCCCGGATGTGAGTAGAATTCAGCGTCCTCGGCGGCGAGTAACGCCTTGATAAATAAAGGGGGAATTTCGTCGAAGCGGAGCGGTGTGCGACGCTGTTCGCCAAATTCACCAATTAATTTGTCGTCCCTTGAATAAACCCTTAAAGGGGTCTGTAATTTAACCTGCTTCAGTGCTTCTACTGAAGGCAGCTTGGGACTCAAGTACAAATAAAGCCCCCCGAACCCGACCAGGGACAGACTGAATCCGGACAGCAACAACCAGAAAAAGAAGCGAAAAACGGATTTTTTTGTCGGCATTTTTTCTAGAGGAATTAATAGGTTAGCGGATTTACCCGAGTCGGGCGGCATTATACGGGCTTTTTGCCTGTTTACATATGAGTTGCTTTGTTGCAGGCTTGAGTTAAAGTGCTATAACATAAACAACGTCTAAGTTACGGATATAGATAGAAAAATGGGCATTTTAGGGTTCCTCGAAAAAAAGACCAAGCCGGTCCTGGGGTTGGACATCAGTTCCACCTCGGTCAAGCTGCTTGAGCTGAGCCGGCACGGCGATCGATATCGCGTGGATACTTATGCGGTCAAGGCGCTCCCACCCAATGCGGTGGTGGAAAAGAACATAACAGACCCGGAAGCGGTGGCCGAAGTGGTCCGTGCCGTCGTCAAGATGTCCAAGACCCGCCTGAAGCACGTTGCGGTGGCTGTGGCGGGGTCGGCAGTCATCACCAAGATGATCGATATGCCGGCGGGTCTCAGCGATGACGCCATGGAAACCCAGATAACCCTGGAGGCCGACCAATACATCCCTTTCCCCCTCGAAGAAGTCGCCCTGGATTTTGAGGTTCAGGGTGAGTCTCCCCGTAATCCCGACCAGGTCGAAGTGCTGCTGGCAGCCTGCCGCCGCGAGAATGTCGAGGCACGGGAAACCGTACTTCAGCTTGCCGACCTGATCCCTGAAAAAGTGGATGTCGAGGCTTACAGCATGGAACGGGCCTTTGAACTGATTGCGGAGCAACTGGAAGATCAGGATGGGCAGGTGGTTGCCATCGTCGATATCGGCGCGACCATGACGACGCTCAGCGTACTGGTCGATGGCAAAACCGTGTATACCCGCGAACAGCTTTTTGGTGGCAAGCAGCTCACCGAAGAGATCCAGCGCCGTTACGGCCTTTCCATGGAGGAGGCCGGCCTGGCAAAGAAGCAGGGCGGCCTGCCTGACGATTATGAAAGCGAAGTGCTGATCCCCTTTAAAGAAGCGGTGGTACAGCAGGTTACGCGCTCGCTGCAATTCTTTTTTTCCGCCAGCCAGTATAACGATGTGGATTACATCATCCTTGCCGGGGGGGTTGCCTCCATGGAGGGCCTGACCGGTCTGATCGAAGAAAAGCTGGGTACCCAGACGTTGGTTGCTAATCCTTTTGCCGGTATGTCGGTTTCTTCCCGGGTAAATGCTGTGTCGTTGGCGAATGATGCCCCCTCGCTGATGATTGCAACCGGCCTGGCAATGAGGAGCTTCGACTAATGGCCAAGATCAACTTATTGCCCTGGCGCGATATCTATCGGAAACAAAAGAAGCAAGAATTCGTAACCATTCTGGTGTTTGTTGTCGTAGCGGCTATTGCTGCTGCCTTCGCCTGGATTTCCAGCGTTGATGCAGCCATTGAAAACCAGAACTCCCGCAACCGTTTGCTGGAACGTAACATTGCCGAGTTGCAAAAACAGGTCGATGAAATCCAGCAACTCAGGAGGATTCGTGATGAGCTGTCGGAACGCATCCGTGTAATTCAGGAACTCGAAGGCACGCGTCCGGTGATTGTGCGTTATTTTCACGAGTTGGCTGTTGCGGTTCCGGATGGTGTCCATCTCAACAGTCTTGAGCGAAAGAACGACATAATCAGCATCGAAGGCATAGCGGAATCCACCAGCCGGGTATCCAGTTTCATGCGCAACCTGAACCAATCAGACTGGTTTGCCGAACCCAATCTGACCTCGGTGGTGGCGGATCCAAAATCCGGTGAGCAGGCTAGTGCGTTCAAGCTGGCGGTAAAAGCCGTGGTACCCCAGGATGATGCGGAATCAGCCGAAGGGGGGAGCAACTGATGGCCTTTTCAGATACATTGGAACAGCTTCGTCAATTCGATATCAATAATATCGAAGCGGACAAAATCGGCATATGGCCCTGGCCGGTCAAGGTCATCTGTTGCCTGCTGCTTGTCGGATTGGTGATGGCCGGCACCTACTATTTCAAGATCAGTGATATGAAGCTGCAGCTTCAATCCCTCGAATCAACCGAAAACACGCTCAAGCAGACCTATCAGGAAAAAAGTTTCGAGGCCGCGAATCTGGAAGCCTATAAAGAACAGATGGCGCAGATGAACGAGACATTCGAAACCCTGCTGTCCAGGCTGCCCAAGGATACCGAAGTACCAACGCTGATCGATGAGCTGGATAAGCGCGGTTCTGAAAGCGGCCTCACGATCGTTGAGATGAAACTGCAGGATGAGCGCGCCGCGGAGCACTATATCGAGCTGCCGATCAATATCATTGTTGAGGGCGGATATCATGACATGGGCGGGTTTGTCAGTGGCGTGGCGGGTATGCCGCGTATTGTGACCCTGCACGATTATTCCATCTCCCGTAAAAAAGACAGTCTGGAATTGTCCATGGCGATCCTTGCCAAGACATACCGGTATAAAGAGCAGGAGAAGTGATTGTGAAAAGATTTTTTTCTCCTCTTTGCCTGATCGTCGTGGCTCTGAGCATGACAGCCTGTGACTCTCCGGGCGAACATCAGGATCTGGTCGATTTCATGGCGGAGGCAAAACGCCGCCCCCAGGGGCAGATAGAGCCGCCGCCACCTTTCAGGCCCCAACGGCCATTTGCCTACGCTGCAATGACCCTGCGCAGCCCTTTTGACAGGCCCGTTATCGAAGAGGCTGTCAATCGCGGCGGTCGCAGTGTCGAGCCGGACATGAATCGTGAACGGGAATATCTGGAAGGTTTCAATATTGCCAGCCTGAGCATGGTTGGCAGCCTGGTAAAGGGTGGTGCCTTGCAGGTGCTGATCAATGATGGCCAGGGCTCTGTGCATCTGGTGGGTTTGGGCAACTACCTGGGACGTAACCACGGGAAAATAGTATCGGCGGACGGCTCGCAGATCGAAGTGTTGGAAATCATTCCCGATGGTTCAAATGGTTGGGTAGAACGTCCCAGAATTATCAAGTTACAGGAAAAGGAATAAGCAGACATGCGCGCTTTGTTCTTAATGGGGTTGAAAATGCGAAAATTACTATTACTCCTCGTAGCCAGTCTGGCCCCGGCTGTATGGGCGACCACACTGAATGACATTCGCTTTTCCGAGTTGCCTGGTGAGCGCTTTGAGGTGCGTATGAATTTCTCCGGGCCGCCACCCGAGCCGACAGGCTATACGATCGAGAGGCCTGCTCGCATTGTGCTGGACTTTCCTCAGGTGGTTAGCGGATTGAAAGATCGCCGTTTTCCCCTCTCCTTCGATAACAGCCAAAGTGCGATGGTATTGACATCGGAAGGGCGCACGCGTCTGGTCATCAATTTGTTCGAGCTGTCCGGCTACAACACCCGTTCTGAAGGCAACAGCTATGTCGTGGAAGTTGGTGCGGGTTCTGGCGGCTACACGATTTCTCAGGCAGAAAGCATTGTCGACAACATACCGGGCGCGACAGGCAGCCGTACCGCTGTCAGCAGTGGACCGTCCATTACCAGCATTGATTTCAGGCGTGGAACGGCTGGAGAAGGGCGCGTCATCATCGGTCTGTCTGATTCCGGCGTCAGTGCGGATATGTCGGATACCTCGGGTGGCATCAGGTTGTCTTTCAACAACATTCATCTCCCGCCCGAATTGCGCCGCCGCTTGGATGTGGTTGACTTCGCCACGCCGGTCGCCCTGATTCATGCCAATCAGGATGGTGCGAACGCATCATTGAATATCATGGCGCATGGCGACTTTGATTACATGGCCTATCAGGCTGATCGCGAGTATGTGTTGAGCGTAAAACCGCTGACGCCCCGTGAGCGTGAAGAGCGCAACCGCGAATTCCAATACACTGGCGACAAGCTGTCCCTGAACTTCCAGGACATTGAAGTCAGGGCCGTATTGCAGATCATCGCCGATGTCACAGAGCTTAACCTGGTGGCCAGCGACACGGTACAGGGCCGGATTACCCTGCGGCTATCGAATGTGCCCTGGGATCAGGCGTTGGATTTGGTATTGAGGACCAAGGGATTGGATAAACGTCAGGAGGGTAATGTCCTGATGGTGGCTCCCGCGTCGGAAATCGCCGAGCGTGAGCGCCAGGAACTGGCCACTCGCAGGCAGTTGGAAGAGCTGGCTCCCCTGCGTACGGAATACATCCGTGTTCGCTATGCCAATGCCAAGGACATGTTTGAACTGTTCAGGGCTCAGCCCATGGGGATGTTTAATTTGGGCAGGTCGAACGATCCCAACATGGGCAGCAACCAGACAACCGGCAGCGTGTTGTCGGAGCGCGGCCATGCCATTGTCGATGAGCGGACCAATTCCATTATCGTGACCGATACAGCAGATCGCCTGGAGGCCTTCAAGCGCCTGGTTGACCAGATAGACATTCCGATCCGCCAGGTTATGATCGAGGCCCGTATCGTTGTGGCCAATACAGATTTTCGTCGTGAGTTGGGGGTCCGCTGGGGTGCGGCAGGTTACGGCTTGACCAAAAATGATAAAGGTGTATTCGAGTTCGCTGGCAGTCGTGAGGGACTGGATGATACCAATGGTGTCAGCCCGGCTCGGTGGCTGACCGGTGGTAGTGGTACCTTAAACATGAACGAGACCCGGGCTGTTAATCTCGGTGTCGAGGACCCGGCCGGCAGCCTTGCCTTCAGCCTCCTTACCGACAATGTCTTCCTCGATATGGAACTGTCAGCCCTGGAATCCACCGGCTACGCGGAAATCGTTTCACAGCCCAAGGTCATAACCGGGGATAAACAGCGGGCGACCATCGAAAATGGTACTGAAATTCCCTATCAGGAAGCCTCTGCCAGTGGTGCGACAACCACCCAGTTCAAAGAGGCCGTACTCAAGCTGGATGTAACGCCCCAAATCACGCC
This sequence comes from uncultured Cellvibrionaceae bacterium, assembly GCA_964456865.1. GTDB lineage: Bacteria > Pseudomonadota > Gammaproteobacteria > Pseudomonadales > Cellvibrionaceae > Cellvibrio. The sequence continues at coordinate 58,742 of CAYWCW010000020.1, read as the reverse complement.
GGACAACCGCATCATCATGGAGCTCGTCATCAATCAGGACTCTGTGGGCGCGATCAACCAGGCTACCGGTATTCCCACCATCGATGTGACCCAGCTCAATACCAAGGTACTGGTTGCCAATGGCCAAACTGTTGTGTTGGGCGGTGTGTTCCAGGTAGAGCAGATCGTTGGCCAGGACAAGGTGCCTTTGCTGGGTGATATCCCCGTCCTGGGAAGGCTGTTCAAGCGTGATGTGAACGAGCAGAACAAGCGCGAACTGCTGATTTTCATCACGCCGAGGATCATGTCTGACGCCTTGATCAACTAGCATGCCCGGTTCCAATCTCTTCCTTGTCGGCCCCATGGGGGTCGGCAAGTCCACCATAGGCCGCCTTCTGGCGGCCGAGTTGGGTTTGGCGTTCTACGATAGCGATCGTGTCATTGAAGAGCGCACTGGAGCGGATATTCCCTGGATCTTTGATATGGAGGGGGAATCCGGCTTCCGCGACCGCGAGACAGCGGTGCTGGAAGAGCTGGCGGGCGAGCCCGGAGCCGTAGTCGCCACTGGTGGCGGCATCGTGATGCGCCCGGGCAACAGCGAGATCATGAAGCGCTCCGGTTATGTCTGTTATCTGACGGCGTCTGTCGAGCAGTTGGTTGAACGCACGGCGCGCGATAAAAAACGTCCCCTGCTGCAAGTCGACAATCCCCGCCAGAAAATCCTCGAGCTCCTGAGTCTGCGTGAACCTCTCTACCAGGCAGTTGCTGATTTCATCGTCAATACCGATCGTCGTTCTCCCAAGAGCGTCGCCCAGGAAATTGCCGGATTAATATCCCGTCAGGACTGAACCACCAGGGGCTTTATGGTAGAGTTGTCACCATTCAGCCAACCCAGGTGATAAGTTTCATGCACGAACTCAACGTCGATCTCGGTGATCGCAGTTACCCGATATACATCGGCGAGGGCTTGTTCGACAAGCCGGAACGGCTTGCTTCCCATATAGTCGGGCGGCAGGTCTGTATTGTCACCAATACTACCGTGGCGCCCCTGTACCTCCCCCGCATCAAAGCGATACTCGATTCGTTTCAGGTGGATGAAGTCATTCTGCCGGATGGTGAAAGCTATAAAACCCTGGAAACCCTCAATACCATCTTTGATACCTTGTTGAAGGCGCGCCATAACCGGACCACCAGCCTTATTGCCCTGGGTGGTGGCGTGGTCGGCGATATGACGGGCTTTGCCGCCGCCTCTTATCAACGTGGTGTGGGCTTTATTCAAATCCCTACAACCCTGCTGGCGATGGTGGATTCATCGGTTGGTGGCAAGACCGGCGTCAACCATCCGTTGGGCAAGAACATGATCGGTGCCTTTTACCAGCCCCGCTGTGTCTTGGCTGATACGTCATTGCTGCAGACCTTGCCTCGTCGCGAGCTGTCGGCGGGTATCGCCGAGATCATCAAGTATGGCCTGATATGTGATTATCCCTTCTTCGAATGGCTCGAAGCCAACATGGATGCCTTGATGAACGGTGACCCGCACACCCTGGCTTATGCGGTTGAGCGGTCCTGCCTCAACAAGGCGCGGGTGGTGGCGGAGGATGAGCATGAAGGTGGCATCCGGGCCATTCTCAATCTGGGGCATACCTTTGGTCATGCCATCGAAACCGCGCAGGGGTATGGCAACTGGTTGCATGGTGAAGCTGTGGCGGCGGGGATGGTAATGGCCGCGGATCTGTCCTGGCGTCGTGGTTCCATCGCTACTGCCGATCTCGATCGGATCAAGCAGCTCCTGATCCGTGCCGGGCTGCCGATCGCCGCGCCTCAAGACATGTCACCGGAACAATTCGTCGACCTTATGGGTGTGGACAAAAAAGTGCTGGATGGCCGTTTACGATTGGTGCTCCTGGAAGCCATGGGCAAGGCCGAGGTCACCAGCGATATTGAACCTGAGCTTCTCAATCAAACCTTTGCCGCCTGCCGTTGATTGTCATTCATCGCAGGCCTGACTGTATAGCGGGGGCACATAATGCGGGAAGACCCTTCACTTCATCCGGCTGAGAGCGACCAGACGTCGGACATATCCTCGGACACTGTGCTGGATTACAGGCAAGCCTATGGCTTGTCTGCCGATCCTTTTGGTGATGATCCTTATTTCCCTTTCTTTGGCGGCGGCCAGCGGCGGGAAATCCTGGAGCAATTGCTGCACCTCTGCCAGTTCGGCAGAGGACTGCCTGTCTTGCTGGGCGAGCCAGGTGTGGGCAAAACCCGCCTGGCTCTGGCCATCTATGAGGCGTTAGGCAGGGATCACGTCTGTTATATCGGGGCTTTACCCACACTTGACCAGACTGCGCTTGCGGATGAGATAGGCCAGCATTTCGGTTTGGATGCCAATGGTTCCATGGGGCAGCTGAGCCAGCGCCTGCAACACTGGGTTGCGGGTCTGGAGCCTGATGAGCCTTGTCTGGTCCTGGTTGATGATGCCCATCATCTGGATGATCCCTCCTTGTCGGGATTGCTCTCGCTCATCATCGCGCGTGATCCGGAAGCCCTGGGACCACAAGTCTTATTGTGTGGTGACATGACATTGTTTGGCCGCCTGAACCGACTCGATCTCCAGGAGCTGGTTGTCAACGATCTTTATCTGGAAGCACTGACGCTTCCCGAGTCTGTCGACTATCTCAACTACCGCATGGAAGTTGCCGATTATCTGGGCACGGAAATATTCAGCGAGGCATTGGTGGAACCCTGGTGGCGGCAATCCCAGGGAAATTTACACAGGCTTCAACATCATGCTCATCACTACTTGCTCGAGGCCGGCGCATCACCGATCCCGGTACGCAAGGGATTGCCTGTCCTGCACATCGTGGCGGTGGCCCTTTTGGGCACCTTGGTCGTGGTAACCTGGCTCTATAGCGGCGACGACAAAAAAGACGAAGATCAGATTTTTGTCGAGCAGCGAATCCCGCTGCAACTGATGCCTGAGGGGGCTGATCGGGCCTCTTCCGCAGTAGCCTCGGTTTCCAGTGTTCCTGTTGCCCGATCCCAACTATCCTCAGCGGCATTGGCAGAGTCGATTGACGATGACATTCCTGTCGACGCAGAACGAATTCCGATAGCTCCACAGGCACCGGCTATCGCGCAACCGGCCCCGGCGCCAGTTGCGCAGGTGCCTGTTTCCAAGGTGCCTGCGGTGGTAGCGGCCTTGCCCGCAGAGCCGGCGAGACCCGCGCCTGCATCAGAGCCAGCCAGAGCGGGCCAACCGCTATCCGCTGAAGTGGGGCAAGCAAGCCGTTTGAGTGCGGATGAGCAAACCTTGTTGTCGTGGCGGGAGACGGATTACACCTTGCAGTTGCTCGGTGTCAGCACGGAAAAGGCGGCCCGGGATTACCTGGCGGCACAACCGAACCGTGCTGATTTGCTGCTGTTCCGTACCAAGAGGCAGGGCAAGGACTGGTTTGTGGTTGTTGCGGGGCGTTATGCAGACGCGGCCAGTGCCCGTGCCGCAATCAATCACTTGCCGTCACATCAAACGAAGGAAGGGCCCTGGGCCAGGGATCTGCGCGGCATACATCAAGATATCCAACGATAATTCCCACATATTCACCCATAAAAAATTGCTGGGAACAATTTTCAACGTCGCATCAGCGACGACCCGAAGGGTGGCGGCCAAGGATGGTGCGCCATAAAAAAGGCCCTCCTGTTGGAGAGCCTTTTGTTTTGACCGTGGATTTATTCAGCGTCAAATTTGATGAAAGTTGGCGCGGTGCTCGTAATGAGTCCATCGGGTGTCGTGATCTTGATTTGCAGATAGCCCTCGGGTGGTTCATTGCCTGATGGAGTCACGATTGCCGGGAATGGTTGCGGCTCATGAGTGGATGGAATCGTGATTTCAGCGGGTGAGACATTAACATTTTTTGCGTTGGATGCATCAAGCTCTACCTTGGTTCCAGCTGGTAGGGGGTTACCATGAATATCTGCCAGTGCCGCAACGAAGCTATTAGTGTTGTTGAGGTCCAACACTGCTGGTTGGCCAACCAATAATCCATTTTCAAGCAACGGTTGATTACTGGACATGATGATCAGGTAATCGCGTCTGATGGTGACGCCGCTGCGGCTGCAAAGTCCCGCGCTGGCATCCTGCTCCCGGCACAGAATGCCGTTGTACAGCCCATCGGGTTCATCCCAGATACCATTCTGGTTGAAGTCCAAAAACCATTTCCCGTGTTCGTAGACACCACTGTGGTTGTGATCCCGGAAGGCTTCCCCAAGGTCATCACAGCTGACAGGCCCATCTTCCGCCGAGGAAGGCGGTACGTTCCAGCGGCAGGCGTCATTATCTGATGCAAATGTGTCTACTCCCGGGGTATACCAGCCATCGCCATTCTGGTCGATGAATGATTCGTTGCCAGTGGTGTGGGCGAGTACCCGGACATGGCCGTTGCGTGGAACGCCCTGGGGCCGTGGGTTTTGGCTGGTCCAGGCAACGCTGCATACACCGTTTTCAGTGCTGCAACTAGGCGTGATAGAACCACCACTGGTGGTAAAGGACACTACGGTGCCATCCGCCGGCGGGTTGTTGAAGGCATCGGCAAGGCGGACGGTGAAGGTGACAATCTCACCATCGTAATTCCAGGCGTTGGGGTTTTTGACGGAAGCGGACAACGACATGCTCTTCTGATCGGGAATGCCGGTCGATACGTAGAGGTCGCGCGACTGCGTTGAGAGGCCGCTGTCCAGGTGCTTGGCGGTGACGGTCACCGGCGTTGCCAATGTGCCAGCCTGCACGAAGATGGCGGCATGGCCTTCTTCATTGGTCCTGGCGCGCTTCGAGTTATCCGGGTCGGTCGCGTCGCATTTGCTGTTGACCAGATCCAGGCCACCCAACTGGGTGTTGAGCGTGAACTCCACGCAGGCCCCTTTAATAGGAGCGCCTGTGCTGCCTTTTACCAGAAAGCGGACGCTGGATGTTTCACTGCCACCGGTTCCCTTGAGGCTAATCTGCTGGGGTGTCGCGTCGACAAACTGGATGGAGCTGATGATGTCCGCTTCGACGCTGAGTGTTGTCCTGGCTGTCAGGATCTGGTTATCCAGCGTGGTGGTAGCAGTAATCTCGTCCTGGCCGGCACAACCATTGGCTGTGTAATTGATGGAAGCCTGGCCGTTGGTCGTGGTGACCGGGTTTGCTGACAATATGGCTTCATTTGCCGCGATACAGCGAGAATTGAACCTGATTTCCGCCGAACTGGTTGAGAGCGCATTATCCTGGTTGACGACATTGACGGTCAGCGATGTCGTACCGCCGGCCGACAAGGTATCAGCACCTATGCCAACACCGATTGCCCCTGAAACAAAGCTGGTGCCGGAGCCATAACCGATTTTATGGGAGGATGCACCTGGGCCGCCGCCGGGTGGGTTGGCAATGTCATCTACCCTTGATCCGCTACCGCCGCCACAGGCAGTCAGTATCAGCGCCAGGGCCGAAGCAAGGGTAGTGGTAGTGATCCTGGAATGGATTGTGCGCATGGTATCTTCCTGGTTATCAGTATCGGCTTGTTATTGGCATGGATGATGGCCGTGAAATCGACTGGATACGGGTCGCATCCCCCAAGGATGACTGACCCGGCACCCGGTATTTGCTTGATGGTTTGTGCAGCTGCCAGCCGGTTTCGGGCCGCAAACCCACCTCTCCGGCTTTTAACTTAGCTTATATCCCATGAATGATAAAGGCCTGGATGCCCAAAAAACGGCCAGAATCAGTGATTCTCCGCATATTTGTGTGTTCTTTTGCATTTCTCCAGGTATATCAGCAGGTAATGGCCGATTCTTAAGGTGGATTCATCGGTGTTTTGGGGCGTTTTCCGATGAAATGGGAGCCCTGAATTCAGGTACGCAACTTGCTGTGAAATCACTAGGAGTCACCCAGGGATTTAAGAGGGAAAAATGCCCTGTAATGGTGCGGCGGCGCGAGACTTGCCATGGTGATTCATAGCGAGTAATATCGCCCGCCCTTTTGCTCATGGCCCCTGATTCAGGGGCCTTTTTGTCTGGACTGTACTCGCTCCCGGTGTCCGGGGACGTATTTACAGACTTGGTGTCAGTAGTGAAAAAGAGATGCTGCCTATGACCAATGGTCTCTACCGGTTGGACGAATTCAAAGATAACTGTGGCTTCGGCTTGATTGCCCATTTAAAGGGCAAAACCAGCCATCGTTTGTTGCAAACGGCCATTGAGGCCTTGACCTGTATGACCCACCGCGGTGGTATCAACGCCGACGGTAAAACCGGTGATGGATGTGGCCTGCTGTTGCAGAAGCCTGACAGCTTCCTGCGTGCCGTAGCGAAAGAGTCCTGTGGTGCGGAACTGACGCCTGTTTATGGTGTGGGCTCCATCATGCTCAGCAGAGATGGGGAGATTGCCAAAACACAGCAGTTGGCCTTCACCCAGGAGCTGACCCAACAAGGCTTGGATGTGGTCGGCTGGCGTGAAGTACCAACCGACCCCGAATGCCTAGGCCCCATCGCTCTACAATCCCTCCCCAGCTTTTTCCACATCTTCATCAACAACACCCACCAGTTACCCATCGAGCAATTCAACGCTCGTCTCTTTGTCGCGCGCCGCAAGGCCGAAATACGCCATGCGGGCGACAAAAGTTTTTATGTGGCCAGCCTGAGCAGCAGTGTGCTCTCCTACAAGGGCCTCATGATGCCGGTGGATCTGCCGCGCTTCTTTACCGACCTGGCTGATGCGCGCCTCGAAACGGCGATCTGTGTGTTTCACCAGCGCTTTTCCACCAACACCATGCCCGTGTGGCCGCTGGCGCAGCCTTTCCGCATGCTGGCGCACAATGGTGAGATCAATACCATCGTTGGCAACCGCAACTGGTCGGTGGCCCGTACGCCCAAGTTCGTCTCGGACCTGCTGCCCGATCTCCAGGAGCTGAAGCCTCTGGTCAACCGCACCGGATCGGATTCATCCAGTCTCGACAACATGCTGGAAATACTGGCGCTGGGTGGCATGGATTTGCACCGGGCCATTCGCATGCTGGTGCCACCCGCCTGGCAGAATGTCGAGCATATGGATCCGGACCTGCGGGCCTTCTACGAATACAACTCCATGCACATAGAGCCATGGGACGGTCCCGCCGGCCTGGTCATCACCGACGGCCGTTACGCGGTTTGTACGCTGGATCGCAACGGCCTGCGTCCGTCCCGTTGGGTGATCACCAAGGATGATGTCATTACCGTGGCATCCGAGGTCGGTGTTTATGCCTATGACCCGGCGGATGTGGTCGCCAAGGGACGCCTGGGACCGGGACAGATATTGTCGGTGGATACCGTCACCGGCACCCTGCATCACACCCGTGACATCGACAACCAGCTCAAGAGCAGTCAGCCCTACAAGCGCTGGCTCAAGGAGCGCGCCTTGCGCATCGAGTCCACCCTGGGCTCCGATAAAAAGGAAAACGGCATCGACGATATAGCGCTTAAGGCCTATATGAAGATGTACCAGGTGTCCTTTGAGGAACGGGATCAACTGCTGCGTCCCCTGGCTGAGGGGGGGCAGGAGGCTGTGGGCTCCATGGGTGACGATACGCCCATGGCTGTCCTCTCGCGCCAGGTGCGTTCCCCTTTTGATTATTTCCGTCAGCAATTTGCTCAGGTGACCAATCCACCGATCGATCCTTTGCGGGAAGCCATTGTTATGTCGCTGGAGACATGCCTGGGGCGCGAGCTGTCGGTTTATGACGAGACGCCTGCGCATGCGGACAGGGTGATACTGTCATCACCGGTGCTGTCGCCGGTGAAATTCCGCGCGTTGATAGACCTCAATCGCCCGGGTTACGAGGTTGCAACTTTTTCCCTGCACTACGATCCGGAATCGATCAACCTGCAACAGGCCATCACCCGGCTGTGCGCTGATGTCGAGGCCGCTGTTCGTGCCGGCAAAGTGCTGATGGTCTTGAGCGACAACCACCTGGCACCGGGACTCCTGCCCATACACGCACTCCTCGCGGTCGGCGCGGTGCACCAGCATCTCACCCGTGTTGGCCTGCGGTGTGATGCCAACATCATTGCCGAAACAGGCACGGCGCGCGATCCGCATCAAGTGGCCGCACTGATCGGCTACGGGGCAACGGCGGTCTATCCCTATCTCAGCTATCACCTGCTCAATGATCTGATCGAGACGGGTGAGCTGTTGACCGATATCGACTACGCCTACAAGAACTACCGCAAGGGCATCGATAAGGGGCTGCTGAAAATCCTTTCCAAGATGGGCATCTCCACCGTGGCGTCCTATCGCGGTGCGCAGCTGTTTGAAGCCATTGGCCTGTCGGACGAGGTGATCAATACCTGCTTTGAAAGCACCAGCTCCCGCATCCAGGGTGCGCGTTTTGCCGATCTCGAAGAAGACCAGAAAGCCCTGGCCAGAATTGCCTGGCTGGAGCGCAAGCCCATTGCCCAGGGTGGCCTGCTCAAGTATGTGCACGGTGCCGAATACCACGCTTTCAATCCGGATGTCGTGCAATCGCTGCAACGTGCCGTGCAGACGGGTGATTATGCGCTTTGGCGGGATTACGCCGGGTTGGTGAATGGCCGTCCCGTTGCCATGCTGCGCGACCTTCTGGCATTGCGTGATGACATCAAGCCGATTCCCTTATCGGACGTTGAGCCGGTTGAATCGATCATCAAACGCTTCGACTCGGCGGGCATGTCTCTTGGCGCACTGTCGCCCGAGGCCCACGAGGCCTTGGCGGAAGCCATGAACCGTCTGGGAGGCCGTTCCAATTCCGGTGAAGGCGGCGAAGACCCCGCACGCTACGGCACCGTCAAGACCTCCAAGATCAAGCAGGTGGCGTCAGGCCGTTTCGGTGTGACTCCGGCTTACCTGGTCAATGCGGAAGTTTTGCAAATCAAAGTCGCCCAGGGCGCCAAGCCGGGTGAGGGTGGCCAGTTGCCGGGTGGCAAGGTGAATGCGTTGATTGCACGGTTGCGCTACTCCGTGCCGGGTGTGACCTTGATTTCACCGCCGCCGCATCACGATATCTACTCCATCGAAGACCTGGCGCAGCTGATTTTTGACCTCAAGCAGGTCAATCCCGATGCCCTGGTATCGGTAAAACTGGTGTCGCGTCCGGGGGTGGGCACCATTGCCGCCGGTGTTGCCAAGGCCTACGCGGACCTGATTACCATTTCCGGTTATGACGGCGGTACGGCTGCGAGCCCGCTGACGTCCATCAAATATGCCGGTTCGCCCTGGGAACTGGGTTTGTCCGAGACGCACCAGACGCTGCGCGCGAATGACCTGCGTGACAAGGTGCGTGTGCAGACCGATGGTGGTTTGAAAACCGGTCTCGATGTGGTCAAGGCTGCCATGCTGGGTGCCGAAAGTTTTGGTTTTGGTACCGGTCCCATGGTGGCGCTGGGGTGTAAATACCTGCGTATCTGCCACCTCAACAACTGCGCCACAGGCGTGGCTACCCAGCAGGATAAGCTGCGCAAGGACCACTACATCGGCACCGTCGAGATGGCCATGAATTTCTTCAGATTCATGGCGGAGGAAACCCGCGAGTGGATGGCCCGCCTGGGCGTGCGCAGTCTGGCCGAATTGGTCGGGCGTGTGGATCTGCTCAAGGTGCTCGAGGGTGAAACCAGCAAGCAGCAACAACTGGATCTGCGTCCGATCGTCCATACGGATGATTACCTGGATACCAAACCCCAGCTCTGCGCGGTAAGCAAGAACGAGCCCTTCGACAAGGGTGAAAAAGCTGAAGCGATCATGCGCCAGGTATTGCCGGCGATCGAAGCCAGATCCGGCGGTGAGTTTGCATTCCACATCACCAACTGCGACCGCTCCATCGGTGCGCGGATCAGCGGTGAAATCGCCAAGCGCTATGGCAACCAGGGCATGGCTGACAATCCCATCACGCTGAAACTTACCGGTATTGCCGGCCAGAGTTTTGGGGTCTGGAATGCCGGTGGTTTGAACATGTATCTCGAAGGTGATGCCAATGACTACGTGGGCAAGGGCATGGCGGGCGGCAAGTTGGTCATTCGTCCGCCACGCGGCTCGGAATTCAAGTCAAATACCACGAGCATCATCGGCAACACCTGTCTCTACGGCGCGACGGGCGGTAAATTGTTTGCTGCCGGCACGGCTGGTGAGCGTTGTGGTGTGCGTAACTCCGGCGCCCACGTGGTGGTGGAGGGAGCGGGTGACCACTGTTGCGAATACATGACCGGTGGCGTGGTAACGGTTCTGGGACAGACCGGCGTGAATTTTGGCGCGGGCATGACGGGTGGTTTCGCTTATGTGCTCGATGCAGCCAACAATTTTGTCGATCGCTACAACCACGAACTGGTGGATATCCACCGTGTGGATACCGAGGCACTGGAGGAACATCGCAACCATTTGCGCGGCATTATCGATGAATTTACCCGCGAGACGGAAAGTGAGTGGGGGCAACATCTGCTGGACAATTTTGATGACTATGTTCACAAGTTCTGGTTGGTCAAGCCCAAGGCGGCGAGCATTGCCGGACTCTTGAACAGCTTTAAGCAACGTGGCGAATAACCGTGGGTGAATGAGAGAGGCATAGATCATGTCCGGACGTTTGAACAATGATTTTCAGTTTCTTGATGTGGGTCGCCAGGATCCGGCCAAGAAAGACCTTGCCACGCGCAGGCATCAGTTTGTGGAAATTTACCAGCCCTTCGCCAAGCAGGAGGTGGAGGGACAGGCACACCGCTGCCTGGAGTGTGGCAATCCCTACTGCGAGTGGAAGTGCCCGGTGCACAATTTCATTCCCAACTGGCTGAAACTGATTGCCGAGGGCAATATTTTTGAAGCGGCTGAGTTGAGCCACCAGACCAATTCGTTGCCGGAAGTGTGTGGCCGGGTCTGTCCGCAGGATCGCCTCTGCGAAGGCGCCTGCACATTGAATGACGGCTTTGGCGCGGTGACGATTGGCAACGCCGAGAAATACATTACCGACACGGCTTTTGCCATGGGCTGGAAGCCGGACATGTCCAAGGTGGTCTGGACGGATAAAAAGGTCGCCGTAATTGGCGCCGGTCCGGCCGGTATCGGTTGCGCCGATGTGCTGGTCCGCAACGGTGTCAAACCCGTGGTCTTCGACCGCTACCCGGAAATCGGTGGCCTGCTGACATTTGGTATTCCCGAGTTCAAGCTCGAAAAATCGGTCATGTCCCGCCGCCGCAAGATCTTCGAGGAAATGGGGGTGGAATTCCGCCTGAATACGGAAGTGGGCAAGGACATCACCCTGGAATCACTGCTGCGCGATTACGATGCGGTGTTCATGGGCATGGGAACCTATACCTACATGAAGGGCGGCTTTCCCGGTGAGGAACTTCCCGGGGTTTACGATGCCTTGCCCTTCCTGATTTCCAGCGTCAACCGCAACCTGGGTTTTGAGAAAGACCCGGCTGATTTCATCAGCGTCAAAGGCAAGCGCGTGGTGGTGCTGGGTGGTGGCGATACCGCCATGGACTGCAACCGTACCTCCATCCGCCAGGGCGCCGTCAGTGTTACCTGTGCCTATCGCCGCGATGAGGAGAATATGCCGGGCTCCAAGCGCGAAGTCGCCAATGCGCGGGAGGAGGGCGTGGAATTCCTGTTCAATCGCCAGCCGATTGCGGTGGTGGGTGATGGCAAGGTGGAAGGTGTCAAGCTCGTCACTACCCGCCTGGGGGAGCCGGACGAAAAAGGCCGCCGCCGTCCCGAGGTGATTCCCGGCAGTGAGGAAATCCTGCCAGCCGATGTGGTGCTGATTGCGTTTGGTTTCCGCCCTAATCCGCCCGCCTGGCTGGCCGACCACCAGGTCTCTGTCAATGACTGGGGCGGAGTCATCGCGCCTGAACACCAGCCGTTCAAGTTCCAGACCAGCAATCCCAAGGTGTTTGCCGGCGGTGATATGGTGCGCGGTTCCGATCTGGTCGTTACCGCGATCTGGGAAGGCCGTGAAGCCGCCCAGGGAATTCTGGATTACCTGAACGTCTGATCGCGATGGCCTGGGCCTCCCGGGTCTGGTAACCTGCGCAGGGCAATGAGGTGCTGTCCTCATTGCCCGCTGTCGGGTTCCAGTCACAGATCGAATCGATAACAGCCCCGCCGTTGCGGGGTTCTTGTTATTGAGAAAGGTAATCCCATGTCCGAGTTGAAAAACGACCGCTTTCTCCGTGCGCTATTGCGTGAGCCTGTGGATGTCACGCCTGTGTGGATGATGCGGCAGGCGGGCCGCTACCTTCCTGAATACCGTGCTGCCCGTGAACGCGCGGGTGACTTCATGGGGCTTTGCACCAATCCCGAGCTGGCCTGCGAAGTGACTTTGCAGCCGCTCGAACGCTATCCTCTGGATGCCGCCATTCTTTTCTCCGATATCCTGACCATCCCGGATGCCATGGGACTCGGCCTGTATTTCGAGACGGGTGAAGGCCCCAAATTCAGAAAGCCGGTGCGTACGGCAGCTGATGTGGATGCGCTTCGCGTCATCGATCCGGAACAGGATCTGCCGTATGTCATGGCAGCCGTTAAAACCATTCGCCGCGAGCTCAATGGCCGCGTGCCCCTGATCGGTTTTTCCGGCAGTCCCTGGACCCTGGCCACCTATATGATCGAAGGTGGTTCCAGCCGCGATTTCCGCCGCGCCAAGACCATGCTCTACAACGAGCCGCAACTGCTGCATCAGCTGCTGGATGTGCTGGCGCGGTCGGTGACGGTTTACCTCAATGCGCAGATAGAGGCCGGTGCCCAGGCCGTGCAGATTTTTGATACCTGGGGCGGCGCTCTTTCCCATGATGCCTATCGGGAGTTTTCCCTGCGCTACATGCGGCAGATATTGACCGGCTTGATCCGTGAGTGGGAAGGCCGCCAGGTTCCTGTGATCCTGTTTACCAAGGGCGGCGGTCAATGGCTGGAAGCCATGGCCGATACCGGTGCGACAGCCCTGGGTCTGGATTGGACGACCGATATAGGCGCCGCCCGGGCGCGGGTGGGCGACCGGGTTGCCCTGCAAGGCAATATGGACCCGACTATTTTATACGCGGCGCCGGAACGGATTCGTGAGGAAGTCGGTCATATCCTCGCAGCCTACGGCCGGGGACCGGGGCATGTCTTCAATCTGGGGCATGGTATAACGCCCGAAGTGGACCCAGAGCATGCCGGGGCCTTTATCAGGGCCGTGCATGAGCTGTCGGCGGCTTACCACTTATAATATTTTGTCGTTTGACGAGTCAGACGCCTCCGGGCTCTAGTGTGTTGATCATTTTTTGACTAAACTGACGCCATTTCTGGATGAAAATGGCGGTGGAGATCATTGTGGGCATCAAACAGGTCAAGCTTGACGTCAACGAGCTCACCATCGGCATGTTTGTGTCGGGGCTGGATCGGCCCTGGTCCCAAACGCCTTTCCCCCTGCAGGGTTTCTACCTGCGCGATCTCGACGAAATCAAACAACTCAAGACCCTGTGCAATCACGTCTACATCGACGTGGAAAAAGGCAGGGGCCCCATAGCCGCCAACCTCAAGACGCTCAGCAGCCCCGGCAACCTGCGCAACCGCCTGGCGGGGCGCGAGGCGGCAAGGCCGCGCACCCATGTGGAGCCTGTGGCGCCGCTGAAAATCCAGCGCGGTGTATACCGGGAAATCCAGCCATTGCAGAAGGAGGTGAAGCGCGCCCGCCAACTGCACCAGAAGGTCTACAACGCCGTGTCGGAAGTTCTCGATCAGCTCGAGCGCGACCAGTTGCAGGGCAGTTCCCTGGTCGAGACCAAGCGGGTGGCCAGCGAGATGGTGGATAGCGTGCTGCGCAATCCCGATGCCTTTACCTGGTTGTCACGGGTGCAGGAGAAAGACGAATACACCTACAGCCACGCCGTGCGGTCTTCTGTCTGGGCCATTCTGTTTGGCCGTCATATCGGTCTGCCCAAGCGCGACCTCGACGTGCTGGCTCTGGGGGTGCTGCTCAAGGATGTGGGCAAGGTGTTGCTGGATGATGCCCTGCTGGCCAAAGCCGAGCGCAGTCCCCAGGAAGAAAAAATCTATCAGAGCTTTGTGGAGTTGGGTGCCGATATCCTGCGCAAGACCCCCGGGGTGGAGCCGCGGGTCATCAGCGTCGTCAAGACTCACTGCGAGCGGCTCAATGGCAGTGGATTCCCGCAGGGACTCCAGGGCGACAAGATTCCCCTGCTGGGCAAGATCGCCGGTATCGTTACCTTTTATGACCACGTCACCAACCCGCGCGGCTCCCGTCATCCCATCGCGCCGTCCAAAGCCGTCGCCAAGCTCTACGAATTGCGCAATGTGCAGTTTCAGGAAGAGTTGGTCGTTGAATTCATCCGCGCGATAGGGCTTTATCCCACCGGGACATTGGTGGAGTTGAGCACCGGTGAAGTGGGCGTGGTGGTCGAGCAGAATTTCGAGCGGCGCCTCAAACCCAAGGTCATGCTGGTGCTGGATGCCTGTAAGCTGCCCCTGGATGAACCGATGTTGATGGATCTGTCCGAAGACGACAAGCGCAAGCAGGCGCTGCTGGATTCCGGCAAGAAGACCCGCTACGAAATTGAGAAAGTGGAAATAGCCCGCGATCTCGAGCCGGGCAGCTACGATGTGGACATTTCCGGCATTCGCGATCAATACCTGATGAAAACCGAAAAGCGCGGCCTGATGGCATTGCTCAGCCGCTTGCAGCGTTCATCCTGATTTTTCCCCGATCTCGCGAGGCATAAAAAAACCACCGGACGGTGGTTTTTTTATGGGTTAATCCGCGACGGTCAACGCCCGCCCCAGGCACTGCCCCATGCGCGTCGTGGAGCCGGCCTGAAACTCCGCTTCCCAGCGTATTTTATCCCTGGCAAATAGCACTATGGCGGTGGAGCCCAGCTTGAAGCGTCCCATTTCATCGCCCCGCGCCAATACCGGGGCCGACAGGCCGTAGCGAGTGGTTTGTACCTGCCGCCGGATGGGGGCGACTTCTCCAGCCCAGACGGTTTCGATACCGGCAACGATCATCGCGCCCACCAGTACGACCGCCATGGGTCCCAGGTCCGTATCGAAAATCGCCACCAGTCGCTCGTTGCGCGAGAACAGCCTGGGCACCTGGTTGGCGGTGGCGGTATTGACCGAAAAAAGGTTGCCGGGAATGGCGACCATTTGCCGCAGTGTCCCGCCGTAGGGCATGTGGACCCGGTGATAGTCGCGGGGAGACAGATACACGGTGGCAAACTGCCCCCCATCAAACACCGCTGCCAGGTCGGGGTTACCGCCCAGGAGCTCCAGGGTGGTGTAGCTCTGTCCCTTGGCCTGGAAAATACGCCCGTCTTCGATGTTGCCCAGCTGGCTGATGGCGCCGTCCGCGGGGCAGAGAATGGCGTCTCGCGCCGTGTCCAGGGGACGGGCATCCGGCTTCAGGGCACGGGTAAAGAAATCGTTGAAACAAGCATAGGCCAGGGGATTTTCTTCGGCGGCCTGCGACATGTCCACCTGGTAGCGCGTGGCAAACCAGCTGATGAAACGGTTTTTGATCCAGGGGATGCGGCAACGGCCAAGCCCGCCAGCAAGGCGCGACAGGCCGTGCTGGGGCACCAGGTATTGCAGTGTTGCAAAGAGTTTTTCATTCATACCAACGTTCCCGAATCGCTGGGCCCACAGGGGCCGGACACAAAAGGCGCCCATGGTAGCAAAAGTCGTTTGCCTGTGGGCCGTGTGATATGCTCCTTCGCCGAATTTTGCTGCGGTGTCGTTGGAGGGCCCATGGAGTTGACGAGTGTTGTATTGCAGGTGATGGCCGGCCTCGGGCTGTTCCTGCTGGGCATGAGTCTGATGACTGACGGGCTCAAGGCGCTGGCAGGAGATTCCATCCGGCGCTGGCTGATGCAGTTCACTCGCAGTCCCCTGAGCGGCATAGGCACCGGCATCGCGGCCACCGCGCTCTTGCAATCCTCCACTGCCACCATCATCGCAACCGTGGGATTCGTCGGCGCGGGACTGCTGACCTTTTCCCAGTCGCTGGGCATTATCTTTGGCGCAACCGTGGGCACGACGCTGACCGGCTGGATCATCGCGCTGGTCGGCTTCAAACTGAAGCTGGGCTCCATGGCGGCGGTGCTCATTTTCCTGGGCGCGCTGATGCGCTTGTTTGGCGGGCGGCGAACCACGGGGCTGGCGTTTTCACTGGCGGGCTTCGGCCTGATCTTCATCGGTATCGAATCGCTCCAGCAAGGGCTGGAAGGGCTTCAGGATCATATCGATTTCAGCTGTTTCAGCGCCGATGGCCTGAGTGGCAAGGTCAAACTGGCGGCGGTGGGAATACTCATCACACTGCTGACCCAATCCTCGACCGTGGGTGTGGCCGCGGTGCTGACGTCCATGCACACGGGCGCCATCGGTCTCGAGCAGGGCGCGGCGCTGGTGGTGGGCATGAACGTCGGCACGACGTTCACCGCTGCGGTGGCAACCATCGGCGGCAATGTCCATGTGCGGCGCACAGGCCTGTCCCACGTCGTCTACAGCTCCCTGGTGAGCGTGATGGCACTGTTCCTGATCCAACCCTACATCGCGGTGTGGGACTGGCTGGCGCCGAACGGAAGTCATCACCAGTCGGAAGTGGCGCTGGTCATGTTTCACACGGGCTTTACCTTATTGGGCGTGATGCTGGTTTATCCGGTGATTCCCCGTTTCGCGCGGCTGATCGAGCGTCTGTTTCCCGAACCTCCTTCCACTTACCACAAACTGCTCGACCGCCAGTTGCTGCCCTTCCCTGAACTGGCCCTGACCAATGTCCAGCAGGCCCTGCTGCTGTTGGAAAACCAATTGGTCCAGCGCCTCAATTACCTGCTGGGCGCCATGCCCCGTGCCACGTCGCTCGCGGATATGGAGGAGTCCCTGCGCGAACTCGAGGCTTACCTGGACGCCATTCACCTGCCATCCACCTCCGGCGTCCAATGGGACAGGCTCATGGCAGCCCTGCACAGTGTCGACCATCTGGAGCGGCTGCGCGAAAGGGCCCAGGACGAGAGTGTGCTGATAACCCTGCGCAGCGGCGATGTGTTGGAGCACCTGGTGTCCCTGGTACTGCAACTGGTGCAGGCCGTGGGCACAAACCAGCCGCGGGACATGTGGCAGGAGACGGTTGCCGCCCTGGCGGTCGAGGAGCAGAGCCTGCGCCAGACTTGCCTGCAACAGATAGCCCTGGGGCGGCTCGAGCTTCGCCAGGGCGTAGCCCTGATGGATGCGGCCCGCTGGTTGCAGCATGTGGCGGTGCACCTGGATCGTATCGACCAGTCCAATCGCCAGCTCAACTACCAGCAACCGTGATATGGCGCAGGACGATTTCAGTTATTCCATCCATCGTTCAGCGCGCCGCCGCAGCATCTGTATCGAGGTGCGCAACGCACAGGTGCAGGTGCGCGCACCCTTCGGGGTCGCGGAGGCGGAGTTGCAGGCTTTTGTGGCGCGCAAGCGGGCGTGGATTCAGGTGCAACTGGTTCGCCAGCGGAACCAGTTGGCCGGGCTGCCGGTGTATTCCTATGCCGAGGGTTGCCGCTTTCCCTATCTGGGAGGTGAGCTGTGTTTGAAGCTGGGACACAGCTCACGGGCGCGGATAGCGAGAATCGGTGATGATCTGCAAGTACAGCTGCCTCCCGGC
Source organism: uncultured Cellvibrionaceae bacterium (assembly GCA_964456865.1). Taxonomy (GTDB): domain Bacteria; phylum Pseudomonadota; class Gammaproteobacteria; order Pseudomonadales; family Cellvibrionaceae; genus Cellvibrio. The sequence continues at coordinate 41,101 of CAYWCW010000020.1, read as the reverse complement.
GCTGATGAACACGCCCAGGCGCGCCGGTTGGTGATGCGCTGGTACCAGCAGGATGCCTTGCACTTGCTGGAGCGGCGCACCCAGGCGCTGGCGTCTCACCTGGGGTTGGTCTGTTCACGGGTATCCGTGCGCGCCACACGTTCAAAATGGGGGCATTGCACGCCGGATGGCGCTATCCAGTACAACTGGCAGATTATTCTGGCACCTGATCCGGTAGTGGATTATCTTGTTGCTCACGAGGTCTGCCACCTGCGCCATCTCAACCACAGCCCGGCTTTCTGGGATCTGGTGGCGAGTGTTTGTCCCGACTACCGGGCGCAGCGCGCCTGGCTCAGAACAGAGGGCGGCAGGCTGATCCTGTAAAAAATCCATCATTACCCATCAGCGAAGTAAGCAGCCATGATCGAACCACTCAGTGACGACAGCGGCGAGAATCTTGATCGATTCATCGTGGAAGCCATAGCCCAGGGATGTGTCTGGGGCCTGCAGGGAACGGAGGGCTGGGCGCTCTGTGCTTCGGAAAAATACGAGGATGCGGATGTCATGCCGCTCTGGTCCCAGGAGACATTCGCGCGCATCCACTGCCAGGACGATTGGCAGGACTATGTGCCCGTTGCCATCGAACTGGAAGAGTTCCTGGAAGAATGGCTGCCCGGCATGCATGAGGATGTCCTGCTGGCGGGCGTCAACTGGAACCAGGACCTGGAAGGCGATGAACTCGAGCCCCTGGATCTGCTGGAAGAATTCGAGCAGGAGTTGCAACCCTGAGTCTGCGGTCTTTCTGGCGCGGCAAACGGCGCAATCGCTGGCTGCCGCTGGCGGTCCTGCTGGTTGCGGCCCTGTGTGTGATCTTCTACTGGTGCACCCGGGTGCCTTCGCATCACGGCGATTGGCAGTCCATGCAGGCACGCCTGCCTGAAGCGGAGCTGATTTCCGGGGAGGCGGGTGAGGTCCTGCGCCTGCGGGGGCTGCGCGATTTCCGCTATTTGCCGGATGCCAGCCCGGCCGGGCCGCGCTACCTGGATGCCGATTATCCTGTGGCGGACCTGGACAGGGTCTGGGTGGGCATTTCTCATTTTGGCGAGCCGGGGCTGGCCCATACGTTCCTCAGTTTCGAATTCGGGGATGGCCGTTTCCTGGTCGCCTCGGTGGAGGCGCGCCTGCGCCCCGGGCAGTCCTACAATCCGTTTCGCGGGTTGATACGCCAATATCACAAGCTGCTGGTCTGGGGCACGGAAGCCGATATCGTGGGGCTTCGCAGCCACATCCGCGGGGAGCGCGTCCTCCTGTATCCCCTGTCCCTCAGCCAGGAGCAACGGCGGGGGCTGCTTGGCGCCCTGGTGGCGGAAACCGCCGAGTTGCAACAGCGGCCGGCCTTCTACAATACCCTGCTGGATAACTGCACAACCAATCTCCTCAAATACCAACCGGACTACCGCTGGTACGCCAGCCTGCTCGACTACCGCGTGCTGCTGCCCGGCTATATCGACGGCCTGCTGCTGGAACAGGGCTGGATCGCTCCCGGCACTGACCTGGCCGGGCTGCGCGTCAAAGCCCAGGTCCAGCCGGCGTTGACACACCCGGATGCCGCGGATTTCTCCCGGGCGATCCGTCAGGGCTGGCTGCAAGGCGAGTGAACTCAACCCGTCTGGGAATCATCGAATCCGAACAGATAGTCGTGGAGTATGTCTACCTGATGTTGCTCGGCGTAGTTCTCCAGGTCGCGCAGGGAGTTGCAGCAGGGACTGAGCGCGATCAGCGCCTCACGGTAATCCGCGTTGCTGAGGATGAATTCGGGCGGCGTGGGCACGTAACGCAGGGAAATATGGCTATAGGTGCGGCGCTGGAGTTGCAGCACACGGAGATCGAAATCCAGGCACAGGCGCATCAGTATCGGGTAGCTGGATTCCTGGCGGTTCATGAACCGCACTTCCCGGCACCCCAGCAGATCGTCGGTGTTGAGAGGGAATTGCGGCATAGTCAACCCGGTAAGTGAAGCAGCGATCCCGGCCAGTTATTGGAGTCGTTTATTGTCTCCTCCTGCGCTGGCGGAGGGCAAGCGCGGCGGATTACACCACAGCCGGGAGGATTGCCCTGTGACCCGGATCACAGGGCGGCAGGTGGAAGTTCCGGGATATCAACGACGAGAGGTCGCTATGAAGCGTTATTTGACAGGCAGGTATCTGCTGCTGATGGTGTTGGTAACAGGCCTGCCCCAGGGCTGTGCCCTGGTGCAACCGAGGCTTGAAGAGCCGCGCATTGCCTTGACCAGCCTGGAACTTCTGCCCTCGCAGGGTTTGCAGCAGCGCATAGCTGTGGGACTGGTGATCACCAACCCCAACAGCCGGGATTTGTCGCTCAAAGGCATCTCCTATACCATCGGCATCGAAAATTTTGCGGTGCTCTCTGGCGTCACCGACCAATTGCCGATGCTTCGCGCCTACCAGGAAACACCCGTGCGCCTCGAGCTTTCCGCCAATCTGCTCGAACTGGTGCGGCTGGTGGATCACCTGTCGCGCCGGACCTCCACCGAGGGCATCGGCTACCAGTTCGATGCGCGCCTGGATTTCAGCGACTGGCTGCCGGCCATGCGCGTCCGCGAAGCGGGTGTGGTGCCTTTCAGCCGCCCTTGAGTTCCCGTATTACATGCAACGACCCGTAATGCTCGCAACAGACAGTTAGGACATTGAATGACCGACGTAATTCTTCCCCCCGAGGCCGATGAGCGCATCTCGCTCAAGGACTACACCGAGAAAGCCTATCTCGATTATTCCATGTATGTGATTCTCGATCGCGCGCTGCCGCATATCGGCGACGGCCTCAAGCCTGTGCAGCGGCGCATCGTCTATGCCATGAGTGAGCTGGGACTCAAGGCCAGCGCCAAGTACAAAAAATCCGCGCGCACCGTGGGTGACGTCATCGGTAAATTCCACCCGCATGGGGACTCGGCAGCCTACGAGGCCATGGTGCTCATGGCACAGCCATTTTCCTATCGCTACACGCTGGTGGACGGGCAGGGCAACTGGGGGTCGCCGGACGATCCCAAATCCTTTGCAGCCATGCGTTACACCGAGTCGCGGTTGACGGCATACAGCGATGTCCTGCTGGAGGAACTGGGGCAGGGCACGGTGGATTGGCAGCCCAACTTCGATGGCACGCTCGACGAACCCATGGTGCTGCCCGCGCGCGTACCCAATGTGTTGCTGAATGGCACCACCGGCATCGCCGTCGGCATGGCAACCGACATCCCGCCTCACAACCTGCGCGAAGTCGTCAATGCCTGTGTGCATCTGCTCGACAACCCCGGCGCGACGGTCACCGAACTGTGTGAACACCTGCCGGGGCCCGACATGCCCACCGAAGCGGAAATCATCACGCCGCGCGAGGAACTGATCAAAATCTATGAAACCGGGCGCGGCAGCCTGCGCATGCGCGCGGTCTGGCATAAGGAAGCCGACTCGGGTGATGTCATCGTAACGGCGCTTCCGCACCAGGTCAGCGGTGCGAAAATCCTCGAGCAGATCGCCGCGCAGATGCAGGCCAAGAAGCTGCCCATGGTCGCCGACCTGCGCGATGAATCGGACCATGAGAATCCCACCCGCCTGGTCATCACGCCGCGCTCGAACCGCATCGACCTGGATCAATTGATGCAGCACCTGTTCGCCACGACAGAGCTGGAGCGCAGCTACCGTGTCAACATGAACATGATCGGCATCGATGGCCGCCCGGCGGTCAAGCCGCTCAACAGGATCCTGCATGAGTGGTTGAGTTTCCGCACGGTCACGACGCGCCGCCGCCTGCAACACCGGTTGGAGCGCGTGGAAGAACGCCTGTTGCGCCTGGCGGCCTTGATGATCGTGTTCTTGAACGTGGATGAAGTGATCCGCATCATCCGCGAGGAGGACGAACCCAAGCCGATCCTGATGTCGCGTTTCAACCTTATCGAGATGCAGGCGGAATACATCCTCGATACCCGGTTGCGGCAATTGGCGCGGCTGGAGGAAATGAAGATCCGCCAGGAACAGGACGATCTCGAAAAAGAGCGCGATAACCTGCAAAAAATCCTCGACTCGGCCATCAAGCTGAAAAACCTGGTGCGCAAGGAGTTGTTGCAGGTTGTCGAGCGCTATGGCGATGATCGCCGCTCGCCCATTGTCGCCCGTGCCGAGGCCCAGGCGTTCAGTGAAACGGAACTCATGAGTATCGATCCCGTCACCGTGGTCTTGTCGGACAAGGGATGGATCCGCGCCGCGAAGGGGCACGATATCGATCCCGCCGGACTCAGCTACAAGGCGGGGGACAGTTTCAAATTCTCCGTGCAGGGGCGCAGCAACCAGACCTTGGTGCTGCTGGACTCGACCGGGCGCAGCTATTCATTGCCGGCCCATAACCTGCCCTCCGCGCGGGGGCAGGGCGAGCCACTGAGTGGCCGCATCAATCCACCCAGTGGCGCCACCTTTGAAGGCATGCTGATCGGCAGCGACGATCAACGAGTGCTGCTGGCATCCGATGCCGGTTACGGTTTCGTCGCCGGTTTTGCCGACCTGATCAGCAAGAACAAAGCGGGCAAGGCCCTGCTGAGCCTGCCGGAAAACGCCAGGGTGCTGCCGCCGCAACCCCTGACCGACCCGGCGACCACACTGCTGGCAGCGGTCAGCAACGATGGCCGCCTGCTGGTGTTCCCGGTAACCGAATTGCCGGAACTGGCGCGGGGCAAGGGTAACAAGATCATGAATATTCCCGCCGCTCGGGCCCAATCGCGCGAGGAATTCGTGGTGGCGGTCAGCGTGATACAACCGGGCCAGCAATTGACGCTGTATTCGGGCAAGCGTCATCTGACGCTCAAGGGTGCCGACCTGGAACACTACCGCGGTGAACGCGGACGGCGGGGCAATAAGCTGCCGCGTGGCTTCCAGAAAGTGGACAGGGTGGAAGTGGTTTAGTAGCCTGCCGCTCAGTTCACAACAATAACCAGCGAGGGCGCAATGACAGGACCGGAACAGCGCAGGCACATACGTACCCCCCTGGCTTGCCAGATCAAGATCACTCACCCGGACAAGGGTGAGTTCCTGGTCAAGACACGGGATATCTCCGATGGCGGTGTCTTTGTGGTTCTGGACCCCGATAGTCTCCTGGTCGTGGGAACCGTGGTAACCGGTCAGGTGCAGGGACTGATGGATGAGGCTCCCGTCCTCAATATGGAAGTCGTGCGGGTCGATCCCTCCGGCGTGGGGCTGCGTTTCATCGATGAATGACGCAGCTGCTCAAGGCGCCAGTACGCTGCGATTGCGGCCCTGATGCTTGGCTTGGTATAGCGCCTGGTCCGCTGCCTTGAGCAGCGCCTCGGCATCCTGCCCCTGCTGCGGATAAGCCGCGACACCCACGGACAGGGTAACCGCTTTTCCCAAATGCCAGTCGTCTTCCATGCCTGCGATGCGCCGGCGCAGTTTTTCCGCGATCACCAGCGCCTGTTGCTGGTTGGTGTCCGGCAGCAGCACGATGAATTCCTCTCCACCGTAGCGGCACAGGATATCGCTGCCGCGAATCGCGGCAAACAGGCTGTGTGCCACCCTGACCAGCACCTGATCGCCGACATCATGGCCATGGCCATCATTGATCGCCTTGAAGTGATCGATATCCATCAACAGCAACCCAAAGGCTTTGTTTTCCCGCTGGCAACGATTGATTTCCAAGTGTAGCTGCTCATTGAGAAAACGGCGGTTATGCAGCCCCGTCAGCGGATCGCGGGTGGATTGTTCCTGCAACAGGTTGCGCAGCGTCTGGTTGGAAATGGCTCCGGCCAGGTGGTCGGCAAATGCCTGGAGCAGCTGGCTGCGGTTGGCGTTGCGGGCGTTATCCTCGCTCCACAGGGGCGAGTGGCCGTAGAGCACCAGCAGGCCTACCTGCCGCGCCCGCGCATAGAGCGGGATACAGGTATGGTCGATGAGATCCTGCGCATGAAAATGCTGGCAGATGAGATTCTGCTGTGCCAGGTTGGATGGATGGATCTTGCTGTTGCGCATGGCCCAGCAATCCGCCAGCGGGAAGGCTGGCTTGGCCTGGTAATTCTGGCCCCAGGGGTGCTCAAACAATTGCAGCTCGTCACCTTTCAACAGATAGAGCGCACCAGCCTGGGTATTGAAAAAGCGCTGGGCAAAGGTGCGGATAACCTCGGTGATTTCATGCAGGTTGTTGCAAGCTTGCAGGAAATCGCTCATTTCATTGAGCTTGTGGATATCTTCGGTGTAGGACTGGAGATCGGTGATGAAGGTTTGCAGGCGCGCGTTGATGCTGCGCGCTTCTTCTTCCGCTTTTTTACGTTCGGCGATTTCGTTGTAGAGGCTGTTGTTGCTGAGCAGCAGTTCGCTGTTCAACTCTTCGATGGCTTCCTGCGCGCGCTTGCGTTCGGAAATGTCGCGCAGCATACCGACAAAAAAATGTTCCTGTGACGTTTTCACTTCGGAAATGGCCAGCTCCAGGGGAAAGATTTCACCGTCGGCCCGTTTGCCTTCCAGCTCGCGCCGTTTGCCGATGATGCCCGGTTTGCCACCATGCAGATACTTTGTGAGGTACTGGTCGTGCTGGTGGGCATAGGGTTGTGGCATGAGCATATTGACGTTCTGCCCGATCATCTGGTTGCGGTTGTAACCGAACATATTTTCCGCCGCCGGGTTGACACTGGTGATACTGCCCTGGCTGTTGATGGTGATGATGGCATCGATATTGGCATGAATGATGGCCCGCAGTTTCTGCTCACGGTTTTCGATGGTCTGGGTACGTTCCTTGATCAACAGATCCTGCCGCGCTGTCAGCCGGGTCAACTCCTGGGCGATGATTTCGCGCTCGGTGATGTCGGTGATCAATCCCATCGCACCGGTGATCTTGCCGCGTTTGTTGCGCAAGGCCGTTGCCGATACCAGGGTATACACCCGGTGCCCGTCGCGATGCTGGAAGGTGAATTCATGGCGCTCGCTGATGCCCTGCAGGTGACGTTTTATGAGTTCCCGGGCCAGTGGAATCTGATCTTCCGTCATGAAATCGTAAACCTTGCGCCCCAGCATCTCCGCCTGGGTGTATCCCAGCATTTCAGCCATGCGCGGATTGACCGATGTGGTGATGCCGCGTGTATCGAATATCCATAATCCCTCGGCGAGGCTTTCGGTCAGCAGCTGGTAGCTGCTGTCCTTGTCGAGCAGGGCCTGGTGGGTTTGCTCCAGCTGGTGATAGGCATACTGCAACTGTTCACGGCTGGGCAGGTTCAGGGCGCCCGGCATGAGCCGCCAGATCAGGATCAGCGTGAGTATGGAGACGATGCCGGTGAACAGTGTGACCAGCCCCTCCAACCAGTAGGCGTGGTTCCAGATATTCCACAGGACGACAAGATGCGTGGTGCCACAGGCAAAAATAAAGATGGCAAAGGCAGTGAGCACCCAGGAATAACGCAGATCCTTTCGTTGCCGCATGAAACGCCACACCATGACCGGTATCGCATAGCAGGCGATCACGATCAGCAGGTTGGCGCTGACATGGAGCCACAGCAGGTTCTCCGTCCACAGGAAGCTGTGGCCATGCGGCAGGAACCCGGGATCATTCAGCAGTGATTGAATCCATTCATACATCGCTTCAGTCTCGCTACTGCAATGGAAGAATTTTTGTTGTCTGAAGATGAGTGTAGCCGAGCCTGCAAACAGCAGAGTGCAGCAAGTCTCAGTTATGCGGTTTTCTTGGTAGTATGTTGGGGTTTCTTATAACCGCCATGGGGATGGACGAGAAATGAAATTACCAAATGCTAGCCGATGGCCTGTCTTGCGCTGGATGGGTGCCTGCGCCTGCCTGTACCTGGGCATTGGCGTGACCGGTGCCGGGGCTGCGGTGGTCCTCCAGTATCACCATGTCAGTGACAAGACCCCGCCTTCCACCAGTGTGACCCCCGAGCGCTTCCGGGCGCACATGGACTACCTGGCCGAGCAGGATTTTCGTGTTGTTCCGCTGCTGAGCCTGGTGGAACAGCTCAAGCGTGGTGAGCCCTTGCCGGACAAGACCGTCGCCATCACCTTTGATGATGCCTACGATAATGTTTACGCCACGGCCTTCCCGCTGTTGCGGGAACGCAATTGGCCTTTCACCATCTTTGTGAACACCGAACCGCATGACAAAAACAAGCGCGGTTTTGCAACCTGGGACCAGGTGCGCGAAATGGCCGAGGCGGGCGTCACCATCGCCAACCACACCACCGTGCACAATCACCTGTTGCGCCTGCGCAATGGCGAAACCCGTGCGCAGTGGCGCGAGCGTATCCGCGCCGAGATACTGGATGCCGAGGCGCGCATCAAGGCGGTGACCGGCCACTCCCACCGTGTATTGGCGTATCCCTATGGCGAGTATGACGAGGCGGTCAAGGAGCTGGTGAAGTCACTGGATTTTGTCGCCTTTGGCCAGCAGTCCGGCCCACTCTTTGCCGTGGATGATCTGCTCGCATTGCCGCGCTTTCCCTTCGGCGGCATCTATGGCGATCCCGAGGACTTCGCCACCAAGGTCAATACCCGCCCCTTCCCGATCAGGCAAGTCAGCTTTTATGCGGATATGAACCTGCGGCAACCGCTGGCGGATCTGGTATTGCCGCCAGCGCAGCGCCCGGTGCTGGTCCTGGAACTGGACAACCCCGAACTCCTGGCACGCATCCAGTGCTTTGCGTCAGGACAGGGTGCCATTGCGACCAGGGTGGAAGGAAAGCGCCTACTGGTGCAGGCCAACCAGCCACTGAAGGCTGGCCGGGCCCGCTACAACTGCACCGCGCCTACCGGTGAGCGGGGCCGGTTTTACTGGTTTACCCAGCAGTGGCTGACCACCGGCGACCAGGGGCGCTGGCTGCACGAGGATTAGTGGCTGGCGGAGGCGAGGCTGAGCTGGGTATCCAGGCTTTCCAGGTCATTGAGGCGGATCAGGGTGCGCAGCTCGTCGATGTAGACATTGCCGCGTCCCGAGTAGCGGCTCAGGCCGGCCACCAGTGCGGTGCCGGTCAGGGCGCCGTCCTGGTCCCGCAGTTGCGCGCGCAACTGGCGCAGCTCGCGGTAGGCGCTGTGGGTGTTGATGTTGCGGTAGTAGGCCACCAGGGATTCTTCCACGCTGTTGAAGCGTTGCACCTCGTGGCGCGCGCCGCGGGGACGCTGTTCCGGGACCAGGCCGCAGCCCGGGCTGTAGCACCACTGGCCGAAGAGGTTGTGCGCCTCCTCGGCAAAGCGTGATGTGCCCCAGCCGGATTCGACCGCCGCCTGGGCCAGCACCATGGCGGGCGGCAGCATGTCGGCCCGCAGCAGGAGTATCTCTATGGCTTTCTGCGCGTCGGGATAGACATCATGGCTCACCAGATACCGTTCCCGCATCTGATCCAGCAATTCGTATTGACGCTCCGTCAACTCCTCACCCGCATCCAGTTGTTCGCGCAGCTTGAGCACCAGCTTGCGGTTCTTGAGCGTTGCCTGGTTCTTCTGCTCGATCAGCGGCAGCAGCAGGTCGATGAAAGCCTGCTTGCGCTCCGGTGTCTGCTCGATGGCTGAAAACGTGGGCAGGAAGGTTTCCCCCTTGAGATCGCTCAGGTGGAAATCTTCCGGGTCGATGGTAAAGCGCAGGGATTGCGACAGGTAAACCACCAGTGCCAGACAGCCAAACGCGTACAGCAGCAGGCTGGCACCGAGCAGGTTTTTGGCAACACTGGAACGCATGCGGGTTTCTCTCAGCTTGTCAGGGGTTGATGACACCGTTGATACGGTCGCGCAGCTCCTCTCCGGCGCGATTTTTCAGCACATTCCCCTCGCTGTCCAGCACCCTGGCTTCAATCACCAGATTGATGCGGAGATCGATTTCCAGGTCGCCGGCCGCTTCCAGGCGTCCTTCACTGTCGATGGTGATCTTGTCCCTATCGAAATTGTCTGAATCACCCTCGATGATTTCCCAGGCCAGGTTGTGTTTGTAATTGGTGTCCGTGCCGGTGCTGTCCTCGAAGGTCGCGGTCACCAGCAGGGTGGTGGCGTTGCCGCGGGTGAGAGTGACGGTCGTGGTATTACCTCCGCTGGTGCGGATTTCAATACTGCGAATGTCGGGTTTGACGAGGTTCAGCACCAACTGGGCATTGATGTCATCGCAGGAACCGGAGACGGTAACCGGTGTGCCGCCATAGCCACCGGTTTTGGCGGTGAAAAGACCGGTAACAGGGTCCAGGGTGGCTGCCGTGGTGTTGTCTATCGTCAGCGAGGCATTGGCGGTAACCACCGCGGTGGAATCGTCCGTATAGGTCGCCGTCGCGCGGATATCGGCCGTCTGGCCTTCACGCAAACTCAGGTTTTCCACACCCGGCGCGGTGAGTGCCAGTGATACCAGGTTGTCGTCGATGGGGTAGCTGATAGTAGGAGAGGTAATGGTGTCGCCGGCGTTGTTCCGGCCTTCCGCCACCAGGCTCACCGCACCGCTTTTAAAGGTAGAGAGCACGCCCTCATTGGCATCGTTGAATGTTGCCAGTGACTGGTCGGTACCGCTGGCCAGGCGCCAGGTGAGCGGGTAATCCAGTACCAGGCCGTTATCAAACAGGGCCTCTCCGGTAAATTCGGCGTTCTGGCACACGGATACGGATGCCGATTTGGGCACCACGGCGATGCTGACCAAATTGGCATCGGAAATAATGATGTCCTGACTGACGGAAAAGTCCGCATAGCTGGCTGTCAGGGTGAGTTGGCCGGCGTCTCCGGACGGCGTGAGCAGGCCGTTGCGGTCGATCTTGCCCAGTTGGGCATTGCTCAACCGCCAGCTGGCCTTGCTGCTGATATCGACGATCTCACCATCGCGGTTGGTACCTTCCAGCACAAACTGCTTGGTGCCCCTGAGATGCACATAGCCGTTATTGTCCGCCAGCGCGATGGACACGATTCCCTGGCGGTTGGCATCGACGATCTGGGCAAACTTCCGGCTGTCCCCCTTGCCGCCGCCACAGGCGGCCAGCAGCAGGCAGGCGGCTACGGCCAGCGCAGTGAGGCCCTGGCGAGTCATGACGTTAGAACGCATAGTTGGCTCCCAATCCACAGCCATCGATCCTCAGGCTGGAGTCGCGGAAGAAACGGGTACAGTCCAGTGACAGGTAAACCGGCTTGCCGGCAAAAATCCTCTGGCGGAAGGAAAAGCCGTAGCTGAAACCGGAAAAGGTGTCCGAGGAGGCGTTGTTGTGCAGGTCGCGGGTTTCCAGCTTGGTGGAAGCGTAACCCAGCAACACGACAAAGCGCAGGGCATCCTTGTCGGCATCCGGGTCGGTCAGTGTCACGTAGACGGCATTCTGGGATTTGACATCCACCGTCAGGTTGTTCTTGGTGGAGTCACCCACCGGCACGCCCACCAGCCCTTGCAGCCCGATGCCGCTGAACAGGCTCTCGTTGATGTTGGCCTCGGCTCTGATATGGAACAGGCGCGGGGCAAAGCGCTCGCCAGCCGCCTTGACCTGGCCATAGACCAACTGGCCGGAAACCTCAAAATCCAGGGGGACATCGGCCTGGACACTGAGGCTTGCAAGGCTGGTGAGTAAGAGGGCGATAAGCTTTTTCATAAAGTGTCCTTGGATAGGCATGGGTTAAACCAGAAATTATAAGTCAAGTTGCTGGCGTAATGCCGCCAGCCGCTGCTGGTTCTCATCCGGCGACAGGGGCGGCTCAATGGATTCCGGCAGGGCCGGGGCGCTCGGCTCCGGCAGGCGGACACCGTTCATGACCTGTTCGCACAGCCGCAGATAATGGCGTTCGAACACAGGATAGGTGATTTTCTCCGCATTGTTGGCCAGGAAATACCAGTCGCTCGCCAGTCCGGCGTGATAAACCGCCGCATGGCTCCAGCGCTGCGCCGCCTTGGGGCTGGGAGCCCGGCAGGCCTCCAGGTAGGCGCTGTGGGCATCGGGCAGGCCAAAGGTTTCCGGGTCTCCCTGGCAGGCGCGGATCATGCGGTTGAGCGTGGGCAGGTATTCGGATGACTCGATGACCCGCCTGGCTCCGCGCAGGATGGCTTCCGACTCGAACTGGCAGAGACTCTCAAGCCAGAGCCGCTTGATCTGGTTGAGCACCTCGACCTTGTCGAACGCCTTGTAGTACTGGTTGTGGTAATTGATGCGCAACAGCGCAAAGACTTCGTTGATGGCATCGACGTGCCCGGCCTGGGGGCGATGGCGGCTCAGACCCTCCGCTTCAGTTGGCCCAACTGCGGTCGGTGAGGTCATCGACGAGGCTGCGAGCTCTTGTACTGCTTGCTGAAGAAGGCTGTTGTTGTCCGACATGGGTACTGACCTGTGGCGTATTGACCTGGTTCAGGGCGTGTAGTCTGGCCCAATGATACTTCACATGCTGTAAGAATTTGGTGTTCCACGAAGTGTACACCTGATTGCTCTCGCGCCAGAAGAGCACGAACTCGGCCACCTGCTGGTGCGCGAACGCCAGATCGATGTTGGCCAGCTTGAGGACGTCGAACACGTCCTTGCTCGGCTGCCAGTTCTCGGGGATACGGCGTGGCTCGGTATCGTGTTCCAGCGCCGAGTTGTAGCGCAGCCACTGGCGTTTGACATGCTGGATGAACTTGCTGTTCCAGGTCCGGCCCGCTTCGCCCCGCTCCTGCCAATAGAGAACGAACTCGGGAATGGCATCCTCGACAAAGGCCAGGCTGATGTTGGCATGTTTGACCAGCACCTCCAGGGCATCCTGGCTCGGGCGCCAGCCGGCGTGCATGGCGGTTGCCTGATCGGGTTGCAGGAAGGCCGCGTCGTGGCGCTCCTGCTGTTCCCGCGTCTGGCGCGCTTCACGGGTCTGGTACTCGCGCCACTGGTGCAGGACATGCTTGAGGAACCGCGCTCCCCAGGCGTGGCTGATCTCGCCCCGCTCGCGCCAGTAGGTGATGAACTCGGGCAGCTGTTCGCGGGTAAAGCCTTCGGGAATGCTGTGTTCGGCGATACGCCGCATCAGCTCCCGGTCCGGCTGCCAGTTGGGTGCTATGCGGTTGGCGCTGGCAGCGATACCGGCTGCCGGTTCCGGCTCGTTGACCTGGGCAGGCGCCTGCCCCTCGTTGAAAGCGAGCCGCAGCTCACGGCTCTGGCTGTAGGGTGGGGATGCGACCAGGATGATGCCCATGTCCTTGAGGTTGCGCGCGATCCGCTCGATATCGTAATCGGTCCAGAAGGGCATGAGCCGCGAGATCAGCGGTCCGGTCAGCGCATACCAGAGCTTGCCGCCTTGCCGCTCACCCTGTTGGTAAGTGGTTGCTTCGCTCAGAAGCGAGAGCATGCAGGCCTCTTCCAGGCCGATGGTCGTGGCCAGGGAGGGGGAGATGCACAGGGTTTTTTCAGGAATCAGGGATGAACTCATGGGCGCCACTTTACCATTGATTAGGTTCTGCATCTTGTATCGAAGCATACGAATACATGCCGGGATTGCGTAATCTTTCGCACTAAAACCATGGCGTCTGGCAGGGGGCGCTGATTTGGAGTGTGATTTTCTTCACAAGGGGAAGATGAAAGATATTGACGAACCCTGATTGGCTGTCGTAGTTTTGCTTCGTGTTGATTGTGGCTGCATTATAGTCAGGATGACACTACATAATTACTACTTTGAAAATATGCCGGTATCAGTGCAGGCAGCGAGAGGGCCGCACAGGAAACATTCAGGCAGCAAGATGAAGCGTCTAAGAAAAAATTCTGCAAAGAGAATAACTACCCTGTTTCTGTCAGTTTTTGTTCTGCATATAAAAAGTATGAAGTTCATAAGAAATAAGGTGGTTATGTGGGGCTGCATGGAAAAATCAAAAATTATTATGGTGCTTTTTGTTGTTGTTACGCTGGCCGCAGTTTGTTATGCAGCAATCTATCGCCAGTCAGGAGGGGAATTGCGTCCATTGGCGGCATCCGTTCAACCACCCTCGGTAAAACAATCTGAGGCAGTAGTTGAGGTAAAACCCGGCATTAAGACGGATGTCGCCGTTGCTGAGTTCGTTAAGCAGGAGTATCAATTTCAGGAACCCATGACAGATCCGGTTCTGCGCAGGGAAATTATTGACTGGTTTGCCAGTCGTGGGAGGTTCGCAAGTGAAATTGAATATGATGCGCAGGGACATAGACTGCCAACGGTATATGAGTCCTATGATGAAGAAACCCTGAGGCAGCTTGGCGAGGGTGGTGACATAAGGGCACTACAAACCTTGGCAAGAAGAATGGATGGCTATGAAGATCGTGAAGAGCATAGAGCGCTTTTAGAAAAGGCGGCTGTTTACAATTCAACCTGGGCGCTGGGTAACCTGGGTTTAGGCTATTCAACGAGCGGGAGGTATGTCGCTAAATCTCCCGAAGAGAAAAAAGCCATGTATATAGAAGCTTTGGCTTACTATGCGGCAGCTCAGATTCGTGGTGATTGGACGCATGCTATACGCATGGGAAGCAGTTTGCGAAAGGAGGTTGATGTTACTTTTACGGAGGAGGATGAGTTGCAGGTTCAAAAACGCGCTCAGGAAATTTATGATGATCTTCAATCCAGGCGACATGTGCTGGAGTTGGGTGATTTTGATAACTCCATCCCTGAAGCTGTGATGAGGGAGTATGAGGCAATGTTAGAATCATCAACTCGGATAAACAGAAGGCCATAAAATAGCCTTTCTTTTTTCACGATTGTTCTCAAGAGAAATTCAGTAAAGCTGAATCTTTAGAATATTCAAAATATGACAGGTCCGGACCTTGTGCCGGACTTTTTATTTCTGTGTCATTTAGGGATTGCCTTTGTTTAAAAGAGATGATCAGAAAAAGTCTAATTGGCAGAAAATGTATATAACGAAATTCTCGATAAAAAATATCCTGGGTTAAGATAGAAAATTATTAATTTTTAACAGGGAGGAGGGATTTCAGTATGCACTGTTTTTCAATAACGTGAAAATCTACAGCTCAAAAGGAATAATTTATGCTTCTTAACTCTATTTTTTTAGCAGTATTGGCTGTGGTTTGGTTTGTTCCTATTTATGATATTTGGAAGGCGGAAGAGTTATCAGAAAAAGAGAGATTGTTATGGATTTCTGCATGCATTTTTTTATCATGGTTCATATGGATAATATTCTACTTATACAGAAAAAATGGAAGGGTTTGATTTTCAGATGGCCAAATCGTGGGTTTTTAACGATTCTCCAACCGGTTGTAGTCCAGTAATCCCGCCTCTGTCGGCCGGGTGGCCTGATAGTAGTCGTGGAGTTCGTCGCTGATATGCCAGAAGTCCGGGTCTGTGCGGCGTATGCCGTATTGATGGCGCAGCACCAGGTAGTCGGCTTCGCTGTTCAATCGCCCAAGGCGGGCGACAAAGTCGGGCAACTGGGATTCACCGACCAGCATGATCGCATTGGGATGGGCGCCGATGATGCCGCGCACCAGTGTCAGGTCATCCTCTTCCGGCAGGCGGCGGGCCTCCTCTTTGAACAAGGATGAGAGATTGCTGTAGGCGCTGTTCTGCAACAATGTGAAAACCTCCAATTCGGGCACCTGGATCAGGGTGGTTTGTGGCAGCCACTTGAGTGCGGGGCCGCGGGTCTGGTGCAGCTGTTCCAGCGCCTTGCGTGTGGTCCGGTTCGCTGTGAGGCGATCCAGATTATGGTGCTGGTCCAGCACGGGTTTCAGGCGTGCCTGCAGGAGTTGATAGAGTTCCTGTTTGTGATTGTCGCTGCGGTAGTGGATGGCATTGTTGATGTTGAGGTTTTTTTCGTAGATACCCAGGTATTCGTGCACCTTGCTTTCCGCGTCCCGGTACCAGAAGGCGAGTTCGGTGTTGCGGCTTTCCGGCGGCAGGAAATCGAGAAAGGTCATTTCACCTTCCATGCGCAGGAAGTCCATGTAAAGCCGTGTCAACAGCTGATGCGATACGTTGCCGTAAACGTCAAAACCGGCCACCAGCAGATAGTGGATGCGTTCCAGCAGCGGGTAGCCGATCACCCAGGCTGTCTTGGGTGATTCGCCCACCATGCCCTTCACGACACTAGCGCTGTCGTGGTGGCGGAAAATGGTCAGCGCGGCATTGGGATTGGAACCGTCACCGTCCCAGATCATATCCAGTGTCACCGCGCCCTGGCGTTCGACTTTTTCCTGCACATAAAGGCTTTTGGCCGCGAGGTACTCTTTCTGGAGGGTTGAATAGTTCATCCAGTTGCCGAGCGGCCGCAGGTTGTTGCCTGCTTCGGCGGGCAGGGCCAGGTGGTGGCTGTTTTCCGCCAGGAATGCCGCGTCCTCGGGGCCGGACATGAGTTCCGGGGCGATAAAGAAAATCCAGAAATGATCCTGGATCACGTTGAGCGCCACCTGGCCGCGGCACACCGGACCCTTGATGAAATTCATGATGGTGAATTGCGCTTCTTCCAGCATGAAGCGATAGCGCGCCCCCACCGGCAGCTGCGCAAAGGTCATGAAGGGATTGGCGGCGGTGTCGGGTGCGTAGCCGGGCCATTCGGTCACATCGTAGTCCGCTTCGTAGAACAGTGTTTGCCAGCGGGCCTTGCGCTCGGCGTCGAGTGCATAGGGCAGGTGGGTTTTTGCAACGATGCTGGAGGGGTCGCGCCACAGCCGGTAGTAGACCGGCCCGGCGCCGGGGTCGTCGAAGGGACGGCGGGTGGCGATACGGTCGATGGGTTGGCCCGAGGGCGTGCGTGAACGCACCAGCCTGAAGTGACTGCCGGGAGCGGAAGCCAATTGGATATTGGCGAGGAAAAGGTGTTCGTAGATGTAACGGTTGACCAGCCGTTGTTTCAGGCTCTCGCCATTCAAAAATGCTTCCCAGCCGTCGATGTCGGCTTGCAGTGCCGCTGAGACAGGCAGCTCCGGCCCGGGTTTGGCGCCCTCGGCGAGCCAGTTCATCAAGGTTTCATGTTCCCGTGGCGTCAATCCCGGCAGACCGTAGGGCATACCCCATAAGGGATAGTTTTTTTCGTAGTCATCCAGTTCTTCCGGTTTGGGGCAGACCTGGTTGCGGTTGATTTCCAGATCAAAACTCTCGGGCAGCAGGTGCGTTCTGGGCAGCGGATTGTTTTGCTTGAGTTGCAGCAGCCGGGCCATGGGGCTGAGCTGCAGATTGTTTTCCCTGGAGGATTCCCGCTCGTTGAGGACCGGATAGAAACCTTTGCCGCGCCATTCGGCCGTGGTTTGCGCATCCTCGAACATGCGGGTGAGACTGGCGCCCAGCAGGCGGGTGCCATCGTACACCTTGTCCTTGCTGGCGCCGCGCAGCAGGCCCTGGTAGCTCTCGAGTTTGAGCTGGCAGGGCGCATCGTAGCAACCGTGGCAAACCACGCAGCGGCGCTCCAGCAGGGGGCGGATGTCATTCGCGTAATGGCCGTTGGTCGTTGGCTCCTGATATTCCCGCGCCTCCGCTTTGCCAAACGCCTTGTCCCATTGCTTGGACACCAGGCTGGCACAACCGGACAACAGGATCAGACCCAGAAGTCCGATCGCCAGCGGGCGGGAATGTTTATTCATAAGTCAGCCTTGTGACACATCCAATGGAAAGGTGATCAGGAAGTCGGCGCCCAGGCCCAGGGAGGATTGTACGGTGATATCGCCCTTGAGTTTTTGGGTGATCAGGTTGTGCACGATCGCCAATCCCAGGCCCGAGCCGCCGGTTTTGCGCGCGGTGGTGAAAAACGGCTCGAAGATCTTGTCCTGGATATCCGGGGCTATGCCGTTGCCATTATCGCTGTAACTCAGGTGAACCCGGTCGTTGTGGGTGGCGATGTGCAGATTGATGGTGCCCGAGGCCGTCTGGCTGAAACCGTGGTTGATGCTATTGGTGACCAGGTTGGTGAGTACCTGTGCGATAGCGCCGGGATAGCTGTTGAGCTTGATGGGCTCGTCGCCGGCATAGTAGCAGGTCAGCTTGTGTTCCTTGAGCAGCGGTTGCAGGCTTTTGATGACGATGTCCAGGCAATTCTGCAATTCGAATTCTTCTTCCTCGGAAGACGTCTGTATGGCACCGCTCAGCTTGAAGTTGTAAACCAGGTTGGCCGCGCGGTCGAGGTTGTGCGACACCAGGTGCAGTCCTTCGGCGAATTTCATCAGAAATTGTTTGAAGTCCTCCTCACCCAGCGTCCGCTGGCTGTAAAGGCGCTCCATGGTTTTGAGTTCACTTTCACAATAGCTTGCCGAGGTGACGGCGATGCCGAGCGGTGTATTGATTTCATGGGCCAACCCGGAAACCATGCGCCCGACGGAGGCAAGCTTTTCGCTTTCGATCAATTTTGCCTGGGTGTGAGTGAGGTTGCGCAGCGCGTCCTCCAGCCATTGGGTGCGCTCGCGGACTTTGGTTTCCAACTGCTCATTGATGTTTTTGAGTTGCTTTTCGTAGGCGTTGCGCTGCTCGGCGCTGATGGCGCGGCCGTAGAGGTCGGCGAGGGCGCTGACAAAGGTGATTTCCTCGGTTTCCCAGGTGCGCGCCGCGCCGCGGTGTTCGCAGCAGAGGATGCCGATCATCTGTCCCAGATGGCGTATGGGGGCATCCAGCATCGCGCCTATGCCCAGCTGCTCGAGGTAGCTTTCCGCAAACCCGGTGGTGGATGGATGGGTCAGGGCGTCGTGCGCCACGATGGCGCGTTCCTGATCCAGCGCGGCAAAGTAATCGGGAAAGCGGCTGCGTGTCAGGCTGGGAGATTCACTGCCGGGATTTTGCGTATCGATCAGCAACTGGCAACGAATGCTCTGGTGATCTTCGGCGAGCAGCCAGATGCCGGCCCGTTGCAGTCCCAATCCTTCCAGTGCGGCGTTGAGGATCAGGAAGCTGGCGGCATTGAGGTCGCCGGTATCGATCAGGCTGGAACGCGACACCTCGTGCAGGATGTTATGAAAATGGTTGCTCATGTCGGTCGGTGATCCTTAGTGACCTGTTCCCGGCTTGTCGGGCATCTGCTGCCGTATTTCGCGGAAGACATCAAACATGTCCAGGGCGGCGTCCACCAGCCTTGGCTCGAACTGACTCCCGCACCGTTCATGGATGTAGGCGCGAATGTCTTCTTCGGTCCAGGGGAGTTTGTACGCCCGTTCGGACCCCAGCGCATCGATCACGTCGATCAATGCCACGATACGCGCTTCCAGGGGGATCGCCTCGCCGGACAGCCCCTGGGGGTAGCCATTCCCATCCCAATGTTCATGGTGATGGTAGGCGATGCGCGCGCCCATCTTGGCAATGATACGGTTGGAATGTTTCAGGAGATCGTAACCGATACGCGCGTGAGTCTTCATGATTTCCCACTCGTCCGCATCGAGCTTGCCGGGCTTGTGGAGGATGGATTCGGGAATGCCGATCTTGCCCAGGTCGTGCAGCGGCGCGGCGTAGCGCAGGGTTTCGGCGAATTCAGCCGACTGGCCGATCTTGAGCGCGAGCAACTCGCTCATGAGGGATACCCGGCGCACATGGCAACCGGTTTCCTTGGAGCGTTGTTCAATGGCGTCGCCGATAATCAATAGGAGTTCTTTCTGGGTTTCCTGGATGCTTTCGCGCGCGGCCAGGTTTTGGAAGATCAGGGTGATGTTGGCGGCGAACATCCGGAGAATATCCGCCTGCAATGCCGAGTGCGGCTGGCGGAAGTGGGTGTAGAGCACACTTTCGGTGCGCGGCTCGGTGTTGTAGTAGCCGATGAAGATGCCGTCTTCATTGACGGAGGTCTTGTTTTCCAGCGTTTGCAGAATCCGCTTTTTGGCATCCGGGGACAGGATTGACGGGTTCCACTCCCGGCCCAGTTCCACGGCTGTCCCCGTGGCGGCCAGCAGCATCAATTCCGTATCGCCGTAAAGATCCTGGTGGCGGCTGACCAGGTACATCTCGGTGGTGTCTATACCCAGCAGTTGCACCGTGTGCTCGAGGATGGCGTTGCCAAACTGGTGCAGCGTGCGGCTGAGCAGCACCGAGTCCGAGGCGTCGATGACTTTACGCATACCCCGCTGGCTGTTTTCGATGGTGACGATATCGCGGTAGGAGCGGATACAGGAATAGGCGCAGGTTTTCAGCTTGGTGTCGGTGAGTTCGGTTTTGCTTTTATAGTCGTTGATATCGTAGGCGCGGATGACGGTTTCTTCGGGGGACGAGCCGGGGTGTCCGGTTCGCAGCACGATGCGGGTGTTGTGGTTTTGCAACTGGTTGCGGACCTTGTCGATCAGCTCCAGCCCGGCACCGTCGGTTTCCATGATGACATCGACAAAGGCCAGCGCGATATCCGGGTGATCCTGGAACAGGCGCAAGCCTTCGCTGGCGCTGTAGGCGCTGAGAAACTCCAGCGGAACATCGTCGATCCGGGTGTTGCCAAGCACCAATTTGGTGACAGCATGGACCTGCTGCTCATCGTCGATGATGGCGACCTTCCAACTGCTGACGGCGCGTTGCAGGTGCGCTGAAGTCGAGTGTGGACCGGGTCTGGGAGACTTGCGCAGAAACTCCATTTTGTCATCTCTGGAAGAACTGGATTAACAGGACTCCCGAAAGTATAGAAGACTCCGCGGCCGACGCAGCCCCGATCGGCCAATTTACCGTTCGACAGGTGTATCCGGGTGGTTGCCCCATTCCGCCCAGGAGCCGGGGTAGGCGCGGATGTTGAATCCCAGGGACTTGCCGACCAGCCAGGTGAAGCCGGAGCGATGGTGGCTTTGGCAGTGAGTGACTATTCGCTTGTCGGCGGTCAGGCCGAGGCTCGCCAGGTATTCCCGGGCATCTTCGCGGATGCGCAAGTCTTTGGCGGGGTCCATCAGGGATGTCCATTCGCCGTTGATGGCGCCGGGGATATGGCCGTTTTTCTGCGCGGTCATCCGCTCGCCGCGGTATTCCGCCGGGCTGCGGGCATCCCAGATGGCAAAGTCCGCCTTGTCCAGTTCGCCGAGGATATCGGGGATTTCCACCAGTTCATCGGCATTGACGGTCAATTGGCACTCGCTGGGGGTGATGGCCGGAATCTCGGTGGACAGTGACAATCCGGCAGCGCGCCAGGCGTGCCAGCCACCGTTGAGGTAGGAGTAGTGCTTGTGGCCGATGACCTCCAGCGTCCAGAGGAAACGCCCGGCCCAGCCGCCCCCCTCATCGTCATAGGCCACGACATGGGTTTCCGGGGTCAGGCCGAGAAAGGAAAAGAGCTGGTTGAGCTGCGCCAGGGGCGCGATCCTGCCGGGAGCCGGCGGTTGGCCGCTGACCAGCAGCCGGGGCGGTACATGGACGGCGTCGAGCAAGTGGCCGAGGCGGTAGTTTTCCTCGCTGGAGAGATCCACCAGTAACAATTTGTGGGGCTGGGCCATGAGTCCGGCCAGCGTCGTGGGTTCAAGGATCAAGGTTGGCGATGACATCGGGGCTGCCCTGCATATTGTGGATTTTCTTTTCCGGATCATACCGGAAAGGCTTTGAGCGGTAGAACCCTTATTTGGGTTCTCCCTTGCGGTGGAACATCGTTCTACGCCCGGGTTCCATCGCAAGTTTTATAAGCAGCATGAGTGTTAGTGCGCATTTTTCTGAAAACGCCGCGAGAGGCATGAGGGTTTTTCACACGCCGGGACTACACTGTGTTAGCCCCGCTGCTGATGCATTGGCGCGGCGCAGGGCGCAGGATGAACACATGGAGTTGACTATGAGCGACATACACCATTCCACCCGCCTTGGTGATCTGTTGGTCGAGCAGGGGGTGCTCAAGCGCAGTCAATTGTTTCAGGCGATCGAATTGCAACAGATCCGCCGCCTGCGCCCGGGAGAATTCACGGGACGAAGCCTGGAGCTGGGTGAAATCCTGATCGAGCTGGGATGCATTACGCGGCAGGAGTTGACCTCCTGCCTGGGCTGGCAGCGCCGGCTGCGCCGGACGGCGAAGGTGATGGTGTTCATGGCGCCGCTGCTGACGGCCGCTTGTGGCGGCGGTTCGGGAGGTGCCTCGGCCAGTGCCGGCAACAATACCGCGCAATCCAGCGTGCAATCCAGCTCGGCGAGTTCGGTGGTGTTATCGCCACCGGTATCCTCCTCATCATCATCGTCGTCCGTGTCGTCAGTCGGTGCGGTGGTGGAGAGCTCATCTTCCTCCGCCAGTGTGTTGCCAGTATCTTCCGTATCCTCGCAGCAATCCTCCAGCCAGGCATCATCGGCACCTTTGCAGACAGCGCCGGTTTCATCGGCAGCGTCCTCGCAGCAGAATTCGGTATCTTCGATCCGCTCATCCTCCAGTTCGCAATCGCGTGGTGCGTCTTCATCATCGCAATCGACGATAGCTTCCTCGCAGTCGACTTCGGTGTCGTCACTGGCATCGTCGGAGTCCTCCCCTGCGTCGTCCGAGCCACCCCAGGCGTCGTCATCAGTTTCGTCGCAGCCGCCATCGGTATCGTCGTCGGCATCATCGCAACCGTCTTCCGTATCATCGGCTTCGTCTTCGTCATCATCTTCGTTACCGGGCATCCTCGATGGCCCGGTGCAGCTGTATTGGGAGACGCCCAGGGAGCGCGAAAACGGGGAGTACCTGGATGTTACCGAAATAGGCGGCTACGACATCCGCTACAAGCGCAAATCGGCCCAGCAATATATCTACGTCACCATTCACGATGGCTACGCGGATGCCTATTATTTTGAGTATTTGCAGGGTGAGTACGAATTTGAAATCGCCACTTTCGATACCAGCGGTCTCTACAGCAGCTACGTCCGTATCAATCCTTATTGAATCCGCCTGGTCGGTTGGCGACGGAGGCTAGTCGAGGCTGCTGAGGATGTAGCGGTAACTGGCGATGCGCGTCCGGCTGATTTTTCCCGTATCCAGCGCCTGCAAGAGGGCGCAGCCGGGTTCATGCGTGTGGCTGCAATCGCGGAACTTGCAATGGCCGATAAAGGGCCGGAATTCGATAAAGCCTTCCAGCACTTCATCCTCGCTCATATGCCAGAGACCGAATTCGCGGATGCCGGGCGAATCGATCAAATGACCTCCGCCGGGAAAATGGAACAGTTGCGCGTTGGTGGTGGTGTGGTTGCCCTGCTGCCGCTCGGAGAGTTCGCCAACCCGCAGGTCCACACCGGGTAACAGCGCGTTGACCAGCGAGGATTTACCCACGCCCGACTGGCCCACGAAGACGCTGGTGAAATCGGCCAGATACAGGCGCAGTTCATCCAGTCCGGTTCCGGTTTTCGTGGACACCTTCAATACCGGATATCCCAGGTTCCGGTAGGTTTTTTCCAGGTCATTCACTTTTTCGCGGCTGGTGTCGTCGATGCGATCCGATTTGTTGATCAGCAGCACCGGCTCAATGTCGATGGCGCTGGCGGCAACCAGATAGCGGTCGATCAGGTTGGCGTGGGGCTCTGGGTAGGGGGCGATGACGATGACGATGCGATCGATGTTGGCGGCGATGGTTTTCATATCGCCGTGGGGATCGGGGCGGCAGAGGGATGAGTCGCGCGGCAGCACGGCGACCACCACACCATAGGGATTGCCGTCGCGCCAGACGACCCTGTCGCCCGTGACCAGGGAACCCAGGTTGCTGCGGAAGTGGCAGCGTTTCTGCTGTCCGGCATTGGGCCCCTGGGTTGCTTCCACGACCACCTGGGTGCCGTAATGGGTGATGATCAGCCCTTCTTCCTCGACACCCAGTTCACCCTCCGATAGCTGTTCCTCCGCCAGGCTGTCGCGCTTGGCCGCGCGGGCGCTGCGCTCCGCCTGGATCTTGTCGATGCGCCAGGCCTGGCGCCGGGTGAGTTTGCGTTTGCTCATCAGTGATGGATCGAGGTTGTGGCTCTGGGGGCTCAAGGGTTAATCTGGTCGGCATTGTGCACTATCACCCTTAAGGAAAACACCATGCAGAATGAAAACAATCTCATCTGGATCGATCTGGAAATGACAGGCCTGGACCCGGATACCGATGTGATCATCGAGATCGCCACCCTGGTCACCGATGCGGATCTCAACATCCTGGCTGAAGGGCCTGTGTACGCGATCCACCAGTCGGCCGCGACCATGGCGGCGATGGACGAGTGGAATACCAATCAGCATGGTAAGTCCGGCTTGACTCGGCGGGTGCTCGACAGCGACATCAGTGCTGCCCAGGCCGAAGCGGACACCCTCGCCTTCCTGGAACAGTGGGTGCCCCGGGGCAAGTCACCGATTTGCGGCAACTCCATCTGCCAGGACCGCCGCTTTCTGGTGCGCGGCATGCCCGAGCTCGAAGCCTACTTCCATTACCGCAACCTGGACGTCAGCACCGTCAAGGAACTGGCCCGCCGCTGGCGGCCCGAGGTGCTGGCGGGCGTAAAAAAAACCAGTGCTCACCTGGCGTTGGACGATATCAAGGATTCCATCGCGGAATTGCGGCATTACCGGGAGACATTTTTCAGGCTTGAGTAATGGGTGAGGATGCGATTACTCCAGCCTGCCTTGGATGCAGCAGCCATTGAGTCAGTGCGTAGGTGACTTTGAGAGGTTGTTCCAGGGTGGACAGGTGGCCGCAGTGTTCAATGATGCTCAGTCGGGCATTGGGAATGGCATGCTGCATTTCCTGATGCATCTCAAGGGGCGTGATAGTGTCTTCGCGCCCGCACAGGACCAGTCTTGGGCAGTGGATTTTCGCCAGGCCTGGACGACTGTCCACCCGGTCGAGCATGGCCTGCTGTTGACGGATGAAGGTTTCGTTACCCAATGTGTTGGCCATGGCGGTAATCAGGGCCAGTAGTGGCGGATTGTCCAGTTGTCGTGGATGAACCAGCTTGGGCAGGAGTTCCGCAATCACAGCCGCGTAATTGTCGCCGGCCTCGCGCATCAATCTTCTGCGTGCCCTGCGCGCTTCATCGGTATCAGGTCGGGCATTGGTGTCCAGCAGTGCCAGCGCCATGACGCGGTTTGGAGCCTGGCGCATGATTTCCAGGGCGACATAACCGCCCAGGGACAAGCCCGCCAGGGCAAAGTGGCCTGGTGGTGCCTGCGCGATGGCGGACTCCGCCAGGGCCGGGATGGAATTTGCACCGCTCAAATCCGCCACGGTGCAGTGTGCGCTATCGGCGAGGTCGAATATCTGCTGCTGCCAAAGACGGCTGTCGCAGACCAATCCGGGTAGAAGCAAAAGATGGGGAACACTATTCATATACACCTCCAATCGCAGGCAAACCTAATGCCCTGACGCTTCACAATAGACATAGATGGCCACATCGTCACAACCCGTATAAAGGCCATAACCGACAACGCCCGCAAAACCCATCAGGATGAGCACGCCCAGCAATGTCATCCACCGGCTGGGTGAAAGGGCTTTCATGGCAGCTGTTCCGGCAGTGTGTTTTTTTCGGGTACCAGTTGCCCATAGGTATTGAGCATGGCGGCGTAGCATTTGCAGGCGGCCGCCTCGAGTCCCTTGCGATCAATGACTTTGATTTCACCGCGGCTATAGTGAATCAAATGCCGGCCCTGAAGGGCACTGGCTGCTATGGTGACGCCGCTGCGGCGAACGCCGAGCATCTCGGCGAGAAATTCATGGGTTAAATGAAAATGATCCGCGTGGGCGCGGTCGTGGGTCATCAGCAGCCAGCGCGCAAGGCGCGGCTCTATGGCGTGAAAGTGAGTACAGGCGGCACTTTGTGACAACTGCATAATCAGCGTGTAAAGATAACGCTTGAGTGTGCTGAGCAAGGCGGTGGATTCACCGAGCTGTTCCTCCAATTGAGCAACCGGTATGCGCAGGGCCAGCCCTGGCCCCTGAACCACGGCGCGCAGAGGCGCTATGCGGGTGCCGAGTGCAAGGGTCGCGCCGAGCATGCCCTCGTTGCCAATGAGTCCTACTTCCAGCGGTGGATGGTCGTCGAGCTCTGTCACCAGTGAGATAAAACTCGTCAAGGGGAAGTAAGCGTATTCCAGTGGTTCGTTAGGTTCACAGAGACGGGTGCCGAAGCTCATATTCAATGTTTCGCAATGAGTCAGTATGCGGCGGCTCTCTGCCAGGGTGAGTCCTGCAAGAAGACGGTTGACTACCACAATGCCTGGCGTTGTTGTCATCGGTTTGCCCTGCAGCAAGAAACCATGAAGGCACAAAAGAGTGCTGTTCTCTCTCGCTGGTTAAGTGTGTGAGGAAGACCGGTGTGTGTCTGTACGCCAAGGCACACTACCTCGCCACATAATTCTGACCCAATCCGGCACTGATTGGCGTCATTTTGGCTATGTGCGTCACCAGACAGACTGCCAGCTTACTAAAAGCACAGACTCCTTCCGAAACACTTCCAGTATCACTTCCTCAGCCTAATTGGGATTCGTACAGAGTCTCCAAGGATTTCACATGAACACCACGTATCAATTCAGCGCGGTCTATAGCGCACGCGCCCTGGCAGTGATCGCATTGTTATTGGCCCTTGCCAGCGGTTGCGCGAGTACGCCACCACCCAATTCGAAAATGGCTGTGGCTGAAGCTGCTGTGCAACATGCCACCTCGACCAACACGAGCGAACACGCGCCAGCGGAACTGCAAATTGCCATTGCCAAGCTGGCCAGTGCCCGTGATGCCTTTGCCCGCAAGGAATATGTACTGGCGCAGCAACGCGCCGAAGAGGCTGAACTGGATGCCCAGGTTGCGCTGGTTCGTGCCCAGGCCGTGAGTGCAACCGAGGCGGCAAAGGAATCCGATGAAGCCGCGCGCGTGCTGCGCGATGAAATCAACCGTAAAACCCGTTAGTTTTTTGATTCAGGAGTTTAACCATGAAAATGCAAATCACCAGTTTGCTGATACTTGTCAGCCTCGTGGCGGCCTGTAGTTCCACGCCCAATCGCAATATTGCACTGGATGCGGCGCGCGCCGATTTTAACCGCGCGCAAAGCAAGTCCCAGGTAACCAGCCTGGCAGCGGATGAACTCAATCAGGCGGGCAATGCCTTGCGTCTGGCTGAAGAGTCCTGGAAAAAACGTGACAAACCAGAGCGCGTCAATCACCTTGCATATATGACCGCCCAGCGCGTAACCATCGCCGAAGAAACAGCGACCTACCGTGCGGCCCAGGCCACGACGGCGGGTGCAGCCGCCGAGCGCGACAAGATGCGGCTTTCACTGCGCACTGCCGAAGCAGACAGCGCCAACCGCAATCTTGCACTGTCCGAGCGTGACAATGCCATCAAGGCCGCTGAATTGGTGGAAGCCGATGCGGCTGCACTGCTTGCCCGGGAACGTGCCAGTGCCCGGGAAAACGATTTGGCATCGCAGTTGAAAGAGCTGAATGCCAGGAAAACCGAGCGCGGCCTGGTGGTCACCCTGGGTGACGTACTCTTCGATACCGGTAAATCCGTACTCCTGGCAGGCGGTACGCGCAATATGAATGCCCTGGCGGATGTGATGAAAAAGAGTCCGGATATCACCGCGTCCATTGAGGGGCATACCGACAGCGTGGGCAGCGCCAGCGCCAATTACGCGCTCTCGCAGCGCCGTGCCGATGCGGTGCGTGACGCTCTGGTTGGCATGGGCGTATCTGCCAATCGCCTCAGCACCCGCGCCTATGGTGCGGACATGCCCGCCTCGGACAACGGCACACCCACAGGCAGACAGATGAACCGGCGCGTGGAGATCGTATTTGCGCAATAGCTGGATCAGGCGATAGGGGAGGGCCGCTATGGCGCCGGAGGTAAAAGAGATGTTCGCCGTCGGTGAAGGGAAACAGGACGTCGATGGTGTACTGGCGTTGTGGATGGGTATAGACGCGAGGCTTTCGCCCGTCATAGGACGGCGGGGCATGGCGGCGCTTTATCAGCGCAGTGTGCATATCGCCAGTGCCGACTATCCCTGGTTGGTGAAGGCAAGGGTGCGCGGTTTTCATTGTGATGAGTTTGCCGAGTTGAAGAGGGCGCTGGTCGAGCAACCCGATGTTCAGGTATCAGCAGCCAGTACACGGCTTCTCCAGGTTTTCTGTACCCTCCTGGAGGGGCTGATTGGCAGAACACTCAGCAAGCGGCTGCTCCGCCTCTCATACCAGATACCTCCAGTGAATGGATAAATTACAGCTAGACAGGTGAGGCCCATGTCTGACGATGAATACCGGATCATTGCGGCTACCCAGACCCTGGCACTGATCGAAAGCCAGGTGGAGGAACAGCGCGCCGAGCTGACCCGCTTGCGGCGTGATCTCACCCTGGCGCAGCGGGAGCTGGCCAGGGCACGACGCGACCTTGTTGCCGTGCAACTGGAATTGGTGCCATCCCAGAGGAACCTGGCGGTTGTACTGCGCGATTGGAACAGCCTGCAATTGGCATTAAAGTCCGCGCAGAAGACCCATCTGCTCGACGTGAATGAACAGCTGGTACTCGCCGCGCTCACGGCAGACACCATTGCGGAGACGGCCTTGATGAATTTCAAGGAATTATCCCGCATCAGTCAGCGCGACCCCCTGACGGATACACCCAACCGCGCCCTGATGCTGGATCGTATGGACAGCGCTATAGCCCTGGCCCGCCGCAACAGCAAGCGCGTAGCTGTGGTGTTTATCGATTTTGACCGCTTCAAGCAAATCAACGATAGCCTGGGGCATGAGATAGGCGATGCTGCACTAAAGCTGGTCGCGCGCCGGCTCGAGTCCGTTGTGCGTGACACGGACACCGTCAGCCGCCACAGCGGCGATGAATTTCTGGTGTTACTGGCAGAGGTGGGACAGATTGCGGATGTGGCAGCGGTTGCTGAAAAAATGCTGGCGGTGTTCGAGGAGCCAGCGCAGATTGGCAGCCACCTGCTCACCTTTTCTGCCAGCATAGGTATTGCGTTTTATCCGGAGGATGCCGCTGATTCCGCGAGCCTGATTAATCTTGCGGACGCAGCGATGTATCGCGCAAAAAATCGCGGGGGCAACTGCTTTGAGTTGTCACAGGATGGCCGTTGATTGCCTCGGCCAGAATATCAACCCAGCCAAGGCACGCCGTTTCACTGGTGAGGCCATCCTGGCGCAGTTCGATCATCGCATTCTGCAGGCTGCGCCTGTCCCCATGATGAGGCAGGGTGTAATCGAATTCGTCGCTTATCGGGTAGGGTTGATTGATACCCAGGCAGATATGTCGGTGTTGCTGCAACCGGGTGATGAGCAGATCCGCAAGGCGCCTGTCGCGTTTCCATGAGATGCCGATATGCCAGGGCCGCCGCTGATCCTGCAACAGGGGCGTGAAACTGTGGATGCTGATCAGCCGGCGAGTGGACTGCCGGCGTTTGTCCAGCAGCTGTTCGATGGTCCGGTGGTAGGGATGAAACAGCGCGTTGATTCGTTGCGCCCGCGCTTCCTGTGACAGTTGCTGATTGCCCGGCACGGCAATGCCCGCAGTGTGTTCGATAATGGACTCGGAACTTTGCAAGGGGCGATTGCAATCAACCGCCAGACGGGAGTAGCCACTCAATACCAGAGGCGCATCCAGCCTGTCCGCCAGGGCGCGCGCAACATCGGCGGCGCCAGGGTCCCAGGCGATATGTTCAGTCAGTTGCTGCGGATCAAGGCCGAGGCCGGCAAGCGATTGCGGCAGGCGGTTGGACGCGTGATCGCACACCAGCAGGACATGGCTGCGCCCTTCCGGGTTGATCACTTCAACCGCCTCCGGTTCGCCGGGTTGCAGCAGTGGGCGAATTTTTTTCATGGGATAGTCGTCACTTTGCCACTGATGGCTGAGTGGCGGCCGCCACCTCATCGGTCCACACCCTGAAACTCTTCAAGGTGTTAAGGCCAAACACATTGCTGAGCGGAACATCGGTCGCATCCCTGCCTTGGGCAATCAACACGCGCCCGATGCGCGGCACATTGTTGCGCGGATCAAAGGTGTGCCAGCCGTCATCCAGATAGGCCTCAAACCAGGCGGCAAAATCCATGGGCGCGGGGGAATAGGGTACGCCTATATCGCCGAGATAACCGGTGCAATAGCGCGCGGGGATATTCATGCAACGGCAGAAGGCAATGGCCAGGTGTGTGTAGTCGCGGCATACGCCCAGGCCTTCGTGATAGGTTTCGAGCGCTGTGCGGGTCATGCGCGCGTGCTCATAGCCAAACTTGACGTGGTTGTGTACATAGTCGCAGATGGCCTGCACCCGCGGCCAGCCTGGGGGGGTATTGCCGAAGAGGGTCCAGGCAATGTCGGACAGGTGGTCGGTTTCGCAGTAACGGCTGCCGAGGAGGTACACAAGGGCATCACTCGGTAGATTCTCCACGGCCTGCTGGTGCGCGGTGACGCGCACCGGGTCGTGCAGGCCCGTGTCCTTGACGAGCGCATCCGTGGTGATACAGATGTCACCGGGCGGGGCGGCTATGCGGCTGCACCAGTTGCCAAAACCGTCGCGGTAGGCGGTGATGGGCACCGCCGGGCGTGTGACTATGTGGTCGGGAACCAGAATGTCGGAAGCGCGACTGTAGTGGATGTTCAACACCAGCAGCATGGGAGTTGTCTGGGGGCAGTGGTAGATGAGTTCGTAGCCCACGCGTATGTGCATGGCCATCAGCGCTTCCTGTGCCCTGGGTGTTGAATATTCATCAGAGATTCCTGCCCCGGATGACCCGCACGAGGATCACGATGATCGCAACGACCAGCAAGATATGAATGAGTCCGCCCATGGAATAGGATGAAACCAATCCCAGGGCCCAGAGAATAATCAACACGATGGCGATGGTTTCGAGCATGGTGGCGTCTCCTTTGGGGTGATGAGGCAGCTATCTGCCTCTCACCATCCTAAGCCCCAGGGTCTGGATGGGTCTGTGCGATGGAACACCCAGGGGATTTATTCTACACCTTTAACACGTAAAACCGTGGCTATCTATGTGCGCTAGCGTACAGTAGCTGTGATGCTCGGGTATTAAGCCCACACATCCAACAGCAATGTAACCAAACGACTCAGCAATGGAGATTGGTATGAGCGCCCCTGAATCACCCCTGAAAAACCATCTTCTGGCCGCTTTGTCCCCTGAGGTGCAGGCGCGTATCTTTCCCTACCTGGAATTGGTTCCCCTGCCGCTTGGCAAGGTTTTACATGAATCCGGCGACACCATGCGCCATGTGTATTTTCCGGCGAATGCCATAGTTTCCCTGCTTTATGTCATGGAAAACGGCGCCTCGGCCGAAATTTCGGTGGTAGGCAATGAAGGGCTGGTGGGTATCTCGCTATTCATGGGTGGCGAAAGCACCCTGAGCCGGGCCGTGGTGCAAAGTGCCGGTTATGGTTACCGCCTGCTGGGCCAACGGCTGAAAGACGAGTTCAATCGTCACGGTCAGTTGCTGACGCTGATGCTGCGCTACACCCTGGCATTGATTGCCCAGATGGCGCAAACCGCCGTGTGCAATCGCCATCACACCATCGACCAGCAACTCTGCCGCTGGCTGCTGTTGTCCCTGGATCGTCTCGAAGGCAATCAGCTCACCATGACCCAGGAGCTGATCGCCAACATGCTGGGTGTGCGCCGCGAAGGTGTGACCGAAGCAGCGGGCAAACTGCAGAAACTGGGGGTGATCGAGTACTGTCGCGGTCATATTGCGGTGATTGATCGTCCCAGGCTGGAGCAGCTCAGTTGCGAATGCTATGCGGTGGTCAAGGCGGAAACCGATCGCCTGATGCCCTATCCCGCGCACCTCGGCCATGGGATAGGCCTGCCTTCGCACAAGCCGGCGGCTTTCTCGCTTTGATAAGTATTTTGTTTAGGGATTTCCCTGTAGTGCGGCGCAGGCGTCGCTGAGGCTGGGGTAGAGGCGGAAAACCCCCTCAATGGGTTCAACGCGGGCCTTGGCCAGGGTTTTCAATGGCTGGAACTGCACATCGGTCAGTATCACCCGCGCGCCCACTTTCTGGCAGTGGGAAATCAACTTGTTCAGCGCCGCCACCCCACCGGCATCCAGCACGTTGACGTTGTCGAGATACAGGATCACGCCCTGGTCCTTTTCGCAGTAGAGCGTCAACTCGGCGAAAATCTTATCGGCCGCCGCGAAAAACAGCGGTCCGGTAATCTTGAACACTCGCCAGTGTTGCGGTGGCGTGTTTGGCACCAGGCGGCGGTCGTCGGTGATCTCCACCACGCGCGTCATATCCGCCATCTCCTTCATGAACAGCAGCGCGGCGAGCAAGATGCCGACAGAGATGGCGATCACCATATCGAAGGCCACCGTCAGCAGGCAGCAGCTGATCAGCATCCAGCGGTCGCCGTTGGAAGCGGTTTTCAGCAGTTGCAGGCTCTTGGGCGCCTCGCTCATGCCCCAGGCCACCATCAACAACAAGGCGGCCATTGCCGCCATGGGTAGATAATTCAGCAGCGGCGCCAGGATCACCAATCCCAGCAGCACGACCAGTGAATGCACGACCGCCGCGACAGGCGATTCCGCCCCCGCCTTGAAATTCGCCGCGGAGCGGGCAATCGCCGCCGTGGCCGTGATCCCGCCAAAAAAAGGCGTGACGATATTGCCAATGCCCTGGCCCAGCAATTCGCTGTTGGCGCTGTGGCGCTTGCCCGACATGCCATCGAGTATCACCGCGCACAATAAGGATTCGATGGCGCCCAGCATGGCGATGGCAAACGCGGCGGGCAACAGGTCGCGCAGCATGGCCAGGCTCAATCCGCTGGTGCTGCCATCAGCGCCGGGTTGCTGCCAGGGCCAGGCAAAACTGGGCAATATCGCGGGGATGCCCTGCACCAGGGTACCGTCGGCCAGTGTGTAGCTGAAGCGGGTGGCGATGGTATCCACCGGCAAGCCCCAATGGTTCAAACCAAATGCAGCCAGGCTGCCCAGTAACACCGCGGGCAAGTGGGGCGGTATGGCGGTTTTCAGGCGGGGCCACAACAGCATGCAGGCCAGGGTCACCAGCGCAACGGTCAGGCTGGGCCAATGCATGTCGGGCAGGTGCCGGAACAACAGAAGAATTTTATCGGTGTAGTGTTCGGGCAGGTATTCCAGCTGCAAGCCAAAAAAATCCTTGATTTGCAGCGTGGCAATCACAATGGCGATACCGGCGGTAAACCCCAGGACCACCGCCTCGGGAATATACGCGATCAACCGCCCCAGGCGCAGCAAAGCCATCAGCACCAGAAAGCCGCCCGCCATGATGCTGGCCAGCATCAGGCCGCTCAAACCATATTTCTGGGTAATGGGATAGAGGATGACGACAAAGGCGGCGGTGGGACCGGAGATGCTGAAACGCGATCCGCCGGTGAGGGCGATGACAACACCGGCGATGATCGCGGTATAAAGCCCATGCTGGGGCGGGACCCCGCTGGCGATGGCCAGCGCCATGGCCAGGGGAATGGCGATGATGCCAACCGTGATGCCCGCCAGAATATCCCTGCGCAATCGCCGGCGGTTGTAAGGCTCCTGCCAGCAGGCCTCGCGCAAGGCGTGGCTGATACGCAGGGAAAACAGACGCGCCCGGTGGGGCATGATCAGGCTCCTGTCGGACGACTGGAGTGATTATCATAGCCTTGCGCGTGGTATCGCGCCAACGGCTCCGCGGGATTGTGCCGCTGCACTCGTAACACCTTGTCGATAGAAAAGGTGCCGTGAATGTCAAAATCCGCGCATCGATGGATGGCGCCGGGTGGCGTTTCCTTGCCAGACATGATGGGCATCTGCTCGAGTAAACGGATAGAGGCTGAAATGAAAAAGCCCCGGCCAAAGGCCAGGGCTTTTGAAGATGGTGCCCAGAAGAGGACTTGAACCTCCACGGCCGCAAGGCCACTAACACCTGAAGCTAGCGTGTCTACCAATTTCACCATCTGGGCGGTGTCGGCTGTGTCAGCCGAGGCCGCGCACTATAAATTTACGCCCCTGGCTTGTCAACGGCCTGCCCCAGGCTTTTTTTGCGGTTTTTGCCAATCTTTAGCAATGGCAGGTGGGTTTGCGGGGCTGGCTCCCCTATAATCCAGTCCTGTCCGAGCTACAGCTCGCCCTCCCAACTTTCCCAAAAGGATTGCCATTTTGACCAAGCGCAAAACGCCCGTCACCGACCCTTTCGCCGAACGCGAGGCTGAAAAATACCCCAATCCGGTACCCAGCCGGGAGTTTATCCTCGCGGTGCTCAACCAGTCCGACCGCCCCATGACCCACCCGGAACTCTGCGCCCACTTGAAGGTGACGGGCGAAGACCAGGTGGAGGCCGTAAGGCGCCGCCTGATTGCCATGGCCCGCGATGGCCAGTTGATCAGCAACCGCCGCGATGCCTTTATGCCCGTGGAGAAGGTGGATTTGCTGCGCGGCCGGGTGCAGGGGCACAAGGATGGCTATGGTTTCGTGATCCGTGGCGATGGCGGTGAAGATATCTACCTCCACAACCGCCAGATGCGCAAGGTGTTCGACGGCGACGAGGTGCTGGTGCGGCTCTCCGGCGAAAACTACCGCGGCAAGGAGGAGGGCGCCATCGTCGAGGTGTTGGCGCGCAATACCCAGCAACTGGCGGGGCGCTTTTTCAATGAGGAAGGGGTGCAGTTCGTGCGCCCGGAAAACGTGCGCATTACCCATGACATCATGATTCCCTACGGCTCCTGGGGCAGCGCCGAGCCGGGCCAGATCGTGGTGGTGGAGATCACCCAGCAGCCGGATAAAAACCGTCTGCCGGTGGGCAAGGTGATCCGCGTGCTGGGCGATCATATGGCGCCGGGGATGGAGATCGAACTGGCCATCG
Source organism: uncultured Cellvibrionaceae bacterium (assembly GCA_964456865.1). GTDB lineage: Bacteria > Pseudomonadota > Gammaproteobacteria > Pseudomonadales > Cellvibrionaceae > Cellvibrio. Next base: position 6,499 of record CAYWCW010000020.1, on the reverse strand, counting down.
AGTCCCATGGCATTCCCAGTGTCTGGCCTGACGAGGTCATTGCCGAAGCGGCTGCGATTCCCGCCGAGGTGCAGGAGCACGACAAGCAGTACCGGGTCGACATGCGCCACCTGCCGTTCGTCACCATCGATGGCGAGGATGCCCGGGATTTCGATGATGCCGTACTCTGCGAGCGCCGCCGTGGCGGATGGCGGCTGTATGTCGCCATTGCCGATGTATCCCATTATGTGGCCGTGGATTCCGCGCTGGACCGGGAGGCACGCACGCGAGGCAATTCGGTGTACTTCCCGGACCATGTGGTACCCATGCTGCCCGAGGCGCTCTCCAATGGCCTCTGTTCGCTCAATCCCCGGGTGGACCGCCTTTGCATGGTGTGCGATATGACCATCAGCGATGCCGGCCGCATTACCGGCTATCAGTTCTATGAGGCGGTCATCCATTCCCATGCGCGCCTGACCTACACCCAGGTGTGGGACATACTGTCCAATTCCGAGAGTCCCCACCGCAAGACATTTGCCGAGGTAGTCCCCCACCTGGAGCTGGTGCACCGGCTGTACGCAAGCCTGCGCGGGGCGCGGGACGAGCGCGGTGCCATTGATTTTGAAACCGTGGAAACCCGCATCATCTTCAATGATGAACGCAAGATAGAACGTATCGTGCCCGTTCGCCGCAACGATGCGCACAAGTTGATCGAGGAATGCATGCTGTGCGCCAATGTCTGCGCCGCACGTTTTCTGCAGAAGCACAACCTGCTGGGTCTCTATCGTGTGCACGAAGGGCCTACCGAGCAGAAACTCGCCAACCTGCGTGAATTCCTCGGCGAGCTGGGGCTGGGACTGGGCGGTGGCAATTCGCCCGCCTCGGCGGATTACCAGACGCTGATGGAGGCCATTGCCGGCCGCCCCGATGCCAACATGATCCAGACCGTCATGCTGCGCAGCCTGCGCCAGGCCATGTACCAGATGGAAAACCACGGCCACTTTGGCCTGGGGTACGATGCCTACGCCCACTTTACTTCCCCCATCCGCCGCTATCCGGATTTGCTGGTGCACCGCGCCATCCGCGCGGTGATCCGCAGCAACCAGACATCTGCCCAGGTGTATCGCGTCGAGGGTGCCAAGCCGCTGCCCCGGCGCAGCATTTATCCCTATGCCGAAGCCGATATGCTGGTGCTGGGCGAACAGTGCTCCATGAGCGAACGCCGTGCCGACGAGGCGACCCGCGATGTGGTCAGCTGGCTCAAGTGTGAATACCTGAGCGATCGGGTAGGCGAGGTCTATCCGGGATTGGTGAGTGCCGTGACGGGTTTTGGCCTCTTCGTGGAACTTAAGGAATTGTATGTCGAGGGCCTGGTGCACATATCGTCACTGCCTCATGATTACTACCGTTTTGACGCGGCCCAGCATCGCCTGGTGGGCGAGCGCACCCGCAAGATTTTCGGCTTGGGCGATGAGTTGCTGGTGCGGGTGGTGCGGGTTGACCTGGATAACCGCAAGATCGATTTTGAGCTGGAATCGGTAACCGTGTCCCGGCGCGGCAAATTGACGGACTCCGGTAAGCCGGCAGCGGGTAAAACCGCGGAATCCAAAAAGATTGCGGCTGGCAAGGACACAAAAGCCGGCAAGGGCCGGGCCGCCAAAGCCAGTGCTGCCGGTGCTGGCAAGGCGGTCGTCAAACCGGCCAAGGGTACCAAGACCGCTAAAAAAGGAGCCAGGGCAACCAAGCCGGCCAAACAATCCGCAACAGCCAAACCCGCGGTACCGGCACGTAAAAAACCACAACCCAAGGCAAGACAGCCCCGTTGATTGCCCATTTACCATGATCAATAAACGCCGCCGACAATCTGCCAGGCGCAAACAGCAGCACTTCAACCTGTTGCGTGCGCTGAGCCGCCGCAATCAGCGGCGGCCAGCCCATCTGCGCCTGCGTCTGTTGAAAAAGCGGTGGCGCAACCTGTGCCAGCGGGGTGAACGCTGGGTGTCGATCATTGAACAGAAATGCCGCGGGCGGAAAATTCCCGCGCCGAACGAGGTGGATTCCGCTTGAGTAGTCGTGAATATATCTATGGCCTGCATGTTGTGCAGGCTTTGCTCAAATCCAGCCCCCAGCGGGTGGTGGAGCTGTTCGTCTTGCAGGGCCGTGTCGATCAGCGGTTACAGAAAATCCTCTCGGCGGCGGAGGCCAATGGCATCCCCTGCGCAACCCTGGGGCGTGCCAAGCTGGACGAGTGGAGCGAGGGAGAGAATCACCAGGGCGTCATCGCCGTGTGCACCCCCGGCGAACTCTATGACGAGGCTTATCTGTTCGCACTGCTGGAGCGTCTGGACGAGCCGGCACTGCTGTTGATACTGGATGGCGTCACCGACCCGCATAACCTGGGTGCCTGCCTGCGAACCGCCGAGGCGGCGGGAGTCCATGCGGTGATCGCCCCCAAGGACAAGTCCGCGGGGCTCAATCCGGTGGCGCGCAAGGTGGCCTGTGGCGCGGCGGAAGTCCTGCCCTTCATTCCGGTCACCAACCTGGCGCGCACCCTCAAAAAGCTCCAGGACGCGGGTATCTGGCTCTATGGCGCCGCTGGCGAGGCGGAGACGTCGATCTACGACGCGCGCCTTACCGGCTCCTTGGCAATCCTGATGGGTGCGGAAGGCGAAGGATTGCGTCGCCTGACCCGCGAGACCTGCGATCACCTCATCCATATCCCCATGGCGGGCACGGTCAGCAGCCTGAATGTGTCCGTGGCTACCGGGGTCTGCCTGTTCGAGGCGGTCCGGCAGCGCCGGCCCTGAATGCCCGCCCGCCTGTGCCCGCTTGCGGGTCGTAGGCATTTGCACACCGGGGGCCACTTGCACGCCGGGGGCAAAGTCCCTAGAATGGCGCGCCCTTTCCTGGCCCGGGGCTATACGGGCCTCTCCTTGTCTCACCGCAAACGGCGGGAGACTTTAACCCGTAAGGAGCAAACATGCGTCATTACGAAATCGTATTCCTGGTTCACCCGGACCAGAGCGAGCAGGTTCCCGCCATGGTTGAGCGTTACACCTCAGCCGTGAAGAACAGCGGTGGTCAGGTCCACCGTCTGGAAGACTGGGGCCGCCGCCAACTGGCTTATTCCATCAACAAGATCCACAAGGCCCACTATGTTCTGCTGAACATCGAGTGCAATGAGGCCGTGCTGGAAGAGTTGACCACCAACTTCCGCTACAACGACGCCGTGCTGCGCAGCCTGGTGCTCCACGAAGACGAAGCCATCACCGAAGAATCCTTCATCCTCAAGGCCGACAAAGAAGGCCGTGAGCGCAAAGCCCGTCCGGCCCGTGCCGAACGTCGCGAAGACACCGAAGGCGATGATCTGTCCGACGACGATGTCGACGTTGAGACCGATGAATCCGAAGAAGAGCAGGAGGTATAACCCATGGCACGTTTTTTCCGTCGTCGCAAATTCTGCCGCTTCACCGCTGAAGGCACCAAGCGTATCGATTACAAAGATATCGAGACACTGAAGGCTTACATCACTGAAACCGGCAAGATCGTTCCCAGCCGCATTACCGGCACCAAAGCCAAGTATCAGCGTCAGCTGTCCACCGCGATCAAGCGCGCCCGCTACCTGGCGTTGATCCCTTACACCGACAGCCACGAGTAATGCCGTGGGCTGCCCGTGCAGCCCGGCTAAACATTTTTTAGAGGGTTAACGAGATGGAAGTTATTCTGCTCGATAAAGTAGGTAAATTAGGCAATATCGGCGACAAGGTCTCTGTCAGATCCGGTTACGGTCGCAACTTCCTCCTGCCCCAGGGCAAGGCGGTAGCCGCTACCGAGAAAAATATCGCGGACTTCGAAGCCCGCCGTGCGCAACTGGAATCAGCTGCCGCTGGCAAGAAAGCCGACGCGGAAGCCCGTGCGGCCAAGCTGGCTGAACTGACTGTGACCATCGCCGCCAATGCCGGTGACGAAGGCCGCCTGTTCGGTTCTATCGGTACCCGCGACATCGCCGATGCCGTTACCGCTGCCGGTGTGGACGTGGCCAAGGCGGAAGTGCGCCTGCCCCAGGGCGCACTGCGTGAAGTGGGCGAGTACGAGATCGACATTCAGCTGCACGCTGAAGTGAGCCAGGCCATCAAGCTGGTCGTAGTCGCCGAGTAAGCCGCCGTTCCTGCGCTCCGGCGCATGACAAGCACCGCGAAATCGGGCACTATCGACAATCCTCGGGTTGCCCCCTGGGTTGTAAGAGTGCCCGATTTTTTTTGCCCCGAATAAGCCGTTTCCCCTGGCCGGATAACACCAACAGACTGCCAATTGCCTATGTCAGACGCCCTGGATCACGCTCCCGCCGAACCCCGCGATACACCCGGCCTGCCGCATTCGGTCGAAGCCGAGCAGGCTGTGCTGGGCGGCTTGATGCTGGACAACAAACGGCTGGATGCGGTCCTGGAAATCGTCGGCGAAACGGATTTTTTCCGCGACGACCATCGGCAGATTTTCCGCATGATGTTGCAGTTGCAGGAAGACGGCCTGCCCCTGGATGTCATCACGCTTTCCGAGGAACTGCACAAGCACAATGAGCTGGAACGCGTCGGTGGCCTCGGTTACCTTGCCGAGCTGGCCGCCAATACCCCCAGCGCGGCCAACATCGTCGCCTACGCCAGAATCGTGCGCGAACGGTCCACCTTGCGGCAATTGATCGCGGCGGCCCAGGAAATCAGCAAATCCAGTTATAACCCGGCCGGCCTGGATTCCGACGACCTGTTGCAGCTGGCGGAAAAGCGGGTCACGGAGATTGCCGAAGACCGCCCGAAGGAAGGTGGCCTGGAAGGGGTCAACAAACTGCTCAAGGATACTGTGCAGCGGATTGACGAGCTGTTCCGTTCCGGCAGTGATATCACCGGTGTCAGTTCCGGCCTCAGCGATCTGGATGCCCGTACGGCGGGTTGGCAGGCCGGTGAGCTGATCGTCCTCGCGGCCCGTCCCTCCATGGGTAAAACCGCCCTGGCGCTCAACTTTGTCGAAAGCGCCATTTTCACGCAGCCGCGGCCCGTGCTGGTGTTCAGCATGGAGATGCCGTCCTCGGCATTGGTCATGCGGATGATGTCGTCCGTTGGGCGCATCGACCAGACGCGGATGCGCAATGGCAAGTTGACCGAAGAGGATTGGCCCAAACTGTCCTCGGCGGTGGCCAAGCTCAAGGACAAGCTGCTGTTCATCGACGATACGCCGGGCCTGAATCCGCAGGAACTGCGCGCCCGTGTGCGCCGCATCGCGCGCGAGCATGGCAATCCCGGCATGATCATGGTGGACTATCTCCAGTTGATGCAGGTGGCCGGTTCCCGCGAGGGGCGCACCCAGGAAATTTCCGAAATTTCCCGCTCGCTCAAAAGCATCGCCAAAGAATTCGATTGCCCGGTGATCGCGCTTTCCCAGCTCAACCGGAGCGTGGAGTCGCGCCCCAACAAGCGCCCGATGAATTCGGACTTGCGGGAATCCGGTGCGATCGAGCAGGACGCCGACGTGATCCTGTTCATTTACCGCGATGAATACTACAACGAAGACAGTCCCGACAAAGGCATCGCTGAATTGATCATCGGCAAGCAGCGCAACGGCGAAATCGGTACCTGTCGCGCGGCGTTTATCGGCAAGTACACGCGCTTTGATAATCTGGCGCCGGAGTATTTCCAGGATCAATACTGATTTGATCCCGGCCCCTCCCAAAGTCGATAACCCATGAATTTACACTCAGCCCCTCGCCATAAGGCAAGGGGCTGCTGATCTTACGCAGACTGGTGTCGATACCAGTGTCGCACTGTCCATTTCCCCTATCCTGAAGCAGTGCATCACCTGCTGTCCCCAAGGGGTAAAGTAAATAATCCATATGTTATTCAAGCCATTGTTTCAAATTTTAAGTAAAAGCCGTACATATACGATTATGTAAATTCATTAAGTTATTCACTTTTTTCAATACAATTAATTTCCATATTTTTTTCTATCTCTGGAATTAAAGGGATAACTCTGACAAGATTTATGATTTCAATACCAATAAAAAGAACAAAAGAACATCCAAAAAAAATAAAAACATAGACGCCTGAGAGATAGTAATAATTAATTACTATAATCAGTGATATAATTAATCCAATACTAAAAATTAGAACAAAAGGGATAATAGTATATATAGTGTTATTTTCGTTTCTAACATAAAACTCATATCTAGATCGAGACATCAATTTTTCTTTTTCTTCAGTTCTCAAGCTGGACCAACCTTTAATTTTTTTAGAAAGCAAAAGATATTCAATCATAAATATACCTATAAATATCTTTCCAGAGTAATTAGATTCTGTAGAGATATTTTCGTTAAAAATTAGGAAACAACAGCATAACCTACTGAGATTAGGGATCCCAATGTAATGCCCACAGAAAATCCAGCTGCTGCGCCACAGGGTCTCCAACTATCATTCCAACTGGTAGTGTTCAAAACTCTGTGTCATTTCCTTATCCTACCCCAAACGGAGATGAC
>CAYWCW010000019.1:0-69674 GCA_964456865.1 uncultured Cellvibrionaceae bacterium | reverse complement strand
CGCACACCAGCATTTAACCGCGCAGTCAATTACGCCTTAGAATGAACGCTTACGGTATTACGACGCAAAAGGAGCTAATCAAAGTCCCTTTTATCAACGCAACCCATCCCAAAACTCCAACAACCTGACCCGCCGCAACTTGCCATTTTCTTCCCTCGGCAACGCATCCACCAGCGTCAACGGCCGTGGAATAAACACCGGGTCCAGGTGTTCGGCAAAGCGGGCAAGGAGTCTTGCCTTGTCGGTTTGGGTGGAGTCTATCACCACCAGGGCGACCGGGCGGCGGGTGATCTGGCCGGTGTCTTCCGGCAGGAAGACAACACCATCCAGTACGCCGGGGGCGGTGAGCAGTACCTGGTTGAGTTCCTGTAAGGAGCCGCGCTTGCCGGCGATGTCGAGCATGTCTTCATTGCGGCCCAATAAACGGAATCGGCCCTGGGAATTGAATTCGAGCAGGTCTTGCAGGGGGATGGATTGCGGGAGGTGGTCGGCTTCGGCGGTGTGGGTGCCGCGGGTGTCGGTGTCGGGGATAAAGCGCAGTCCTGTGAAGAGTTGCCACTCTTCTTCTGTCGCGGTGCGGCGGCAGGCCATGGAGCCGACTTCGCTGCAACCAAAAACTTCCACCAGATCGCCACCAAATTGGTGTTCCACCGCTTCGGCGAGCAGTGCGGGCAGCGGCGCGGTGGCACAGAGCACGCGGTGCGTGGCGGGCCAGTGGATGCCGCTTTGGGTGAGGGCCCGCAGGTGTACCGGAGTGGAAACCAGCAGGCGCGGTTCAGGCAGGCGATTCAATGCCTGGTGCACGTCCTGGGGAAACAGGGGTTTGACGTCAGCGGCGCAGACAGGGGCAAACAGCGGCAGCAGCACCGAGGTTTCCAGGCCCCACATATGTTGGGGCGGAACCGTGGCCAGTTCATAGATCACCGGCAGGCCAGTGGGCAACATATGACGGGCATTGATGCGGCTGCTTTCGACGAAGGTGCGCCAGGGTTTGAGGTTGGGTTTGGGTTGGCCGGTGGAGCCGGAGGTAAAGGCAATGGCGGCCAGCTGGTCCAGGGGTATCTCGGGTATGCCGGTGGCGGCATCACCCAGCAGGGACTGTTCGTTCAGGTTGTGGGCGGCGATGCTGTGGGGCAGAGCATCCAGTCCCTGGTGGAGGATGTAGGCGCCGGGGTAGTCCTGGGCGAGCCGTTCGAGCGTCGCCGGGGCGCGGTTCTGGGGCAGCAGGTTGGTCTGGCCGCGCAGCAGGGCGGCACAGAAGGCCAGCATGAAGAGGTAGCGGTTTTCGCAGAGGTTGATGACCCAGGGGGATTGGGGCAGTTGCGCGGCCAGGCGCTGGGCCTGACCGATGAAAGCCGCGCAGTGAATCAGGCCGGTTTGATGATCCAGCGCCGCCAGGGGTGTGGCCACCTGGGCCAGCGCGTCCGTCAGGGGACGCTGACAGAGAGCGGCCTGGGTCATGGGCGATCAGGCCTTGTGGGTCTCGACAAACTCGGTAAGGGCGGCCAGGGTGGCGAAGGCGTTGCGGGTTGCCTTGTCCTCGGCCTGCATCTGGATGCCGTATTTTTGCGAAATAGCCAGCGCGATTTCCAGTGCGTCGATGGAGTCCAGGCCCAGGCCGTCGCCGAACAGGGGGGCGTCGGGGTCTATCTCATCCGCGCGGATATCTTCGAGATTCAGGGCCTCAACCAGCAATTCGGCCATGGCCGCCTGGGCGGGGGTTTGCGCCGTCATAGTCACCTCACGTCAGATTACGTTTATTGTCTGTCGATTCAAAAAGGGGCGCAGTTTACCCGGTCGCACCGGTAAAATCACCCTTGCCGCCGGGGCCCTTCCGGCGCCGCCCTTAACTTGACGGGGGTTTTTGTATACACTCGCGCCACTCCAAAACAACCGGTCCAGTCCTGCTGTATGCTGTCTCATACCTATCCCCGAATCGATTCCCAGGTACAGCTTGCCGAGCCCGGCGTGCTGGCGGTGGTGTCGTTTGACGGGCAGTGTCTGGCCCCCGCGACGCCCGGAGTCATTCCCGTTGGTCTGCGCTCCCTGTCGGGCCAACCCTGGGAGGTCATCCGCTGTGAGGGTGGCCCTGCGGAGCGCGGCATCGAGGATGGTATCCACTGGAGCCGTATCGGCGATGTGCTCTGCCTGGCCGCCTGGATAACGCCCGAGGGGTGCGCCGATATCGAATCCGCCAGTTGCGACGCCTACCGGCGGCTTTTTGCCCTGTGCCAGCGCCAGGGCCACCCCTACCCTTTCCGCATCTGGAACCACATTCCCGACATCAACCGCGGCGAGGGCGATCTCGAGCAATACAAGAAATTCTGTATCGGCCGCCAGCGGGCTTTTGACAGCCTGCATCTGGCCCAGCGCCAGTACCCGGCGGCCTCGGCCCTGGGACATCACAGCCGGGGGGCCGTCATCTACCTTCTGGCTCACCGCCAGCCGGGCCAGCACCATGAAAACGCCCGTCAGCAACCCGCCTACCAGTACCCGCGGCAATACGGCCCGTGCAGCCCGTCCTTTGCCCGGGCCACCAGCCTCGATCTGGATACGAGCCGGCAGGTGTTCGTGTCGGGCACGGCCAGCATCCTCGGCCATGACACCAAGGCCGTGGGCGACCTGCAAGAACAGTTGAGCATCACCCTGGAGAACATCCATCACCTGGTGGACAGCATAAGACCCGCCAGCACCCGGTTGCAGGCCCTGCGGATCTATTTGCGCCACGCCGGGGATTACCCGGCGGCGCGGCAGCTTCTGCTGGGCCATTTCCCGCCCGAGGCCATGAACTTCCTCCACGCCGATATCTGCCGCGACAAGCTGCTGGTGGAAATCGAGGCCGCCACCAGGCCAGTGCCAGCAGCACCGCAATGACACTCATCACCAGAGCCTGGTGGATTATCAGGGCCGGGCTGGGTTATGGGGTATTCGGCTTGGGTTCGCTGCTGCTCGGCATATTGCTGCTGGGTTTGATCACACTGCCCGCCAGGCGTCGCCATATCCTGACCCGCCGCGCCATCAGTCTGGCGGCCCGCCTTTATCTCCGGTTTTTGTCAGGACTGGGGCTGGTTCACTTCGAACTGCCCGATCCCGCCCCCCTGCAACAGCCGGGGCAGCTGGTGGTGGCCAACCATCCCAGCCTGCTGGATGCGATCATCCTGATGGCGCTCATGCCCGATGCCTGTTTTGTGGTCAAGGCGGCCACGGCACACAATGCCTTTACCTCGCTGCTGGTATTCCTGGCGGGCTACCTGCCCAATGACCAGGCCGGCCCGGAACTGGTGGCCAAGGCGGCAGGGGCCATTGGCGAGGGGCAGGTATTGATGATTTTTCCCGAGGGTACCCGTACCCGCGACCTCAATACCCTGGTCTTCAAGCGGGGCGCGGCGAATATCGCGCTCCAGGCCCGCTGTGCCCTGCTGCCGGTGGCGATCCACCTTGCCAATCCCTTATTGCGCAAGCAGGACCCCTGGTACCAACTGCCCAAAGGGCCCACCCGCTTCACACTGCAACTGCTGCCAGCCATCCCCACCGATGCCCTGGACCCGGCGCTGCCCCCCGGCCTCCAGGCCCGCCAGTTGAACCGCCTGCTGCACCAGCGGCTGAGCAGCGAACTTCAATTGCCGGACTGAGCCTGTATAATGCGCGCCTTTATGCCGCATTCCGGTGCATTTATGACGTACAGCAAAGCCGATATACAACAACGCATCACCGAAATACTGATCGAGCAGTTCGAAGTGGATCCCGCGGACATTTCACCGGATGCACGCCTGCGGGAGGATCTGGATATCGACAGCATCGACGCCGTGAACCTGATCATCGAACTCAAGTCCTTCACGGTCAAAAAACTCGCGGTGGAAAGCTTCCGCGACGTCAAAACCCTCGGCGATGTGGTTGACGCCGTATACCAGGTGGTGACGGAACAGCAGACACCCACCTGACCCCAGGAGCAGACCTTGGCCGCGCCGCTTATCAGTCTCGACACCCGCATCAAGGTGCCCTTTTTCGATGTCGACTCCATGAACATCGCCTGGCACGGCCACTACTGCAAATACCTCGAAATCGCCCGCTGCAACCTGCTCGACCATATCGGCTACAACTACACGGATATGGCCAGGTCCGGCTTTGCCTTTCCCATCGTCGATATGCAGATCAAGTACATCAAGCCCCTGGTGTTCGAGCAGGAGGTCCTGGTCTGCGCCAGCCTGCTGGAATGGCAGCACCGGCTCAAGATCGGCTACCTGATCCAGGATGCGGGGAACGGCGAAAGACTCACCAGGGCCCACACCATCCAGGCCGCGGTCAAGGCTGATACCGGCGAGCTGCAACTGGAATGCCCGGCTATCCTTCATCAACAGGTGGCACAACGACTGCTGCGAGGGACGGAGCCATGACCAGATACCTGCATAGCCTTTCAGGACTGCTGCTGGCAGCTTGTTTATCAAGCTGGACTGCTGCCGATAGCGGTAATCTGGAGCGCTTTCTGCCGGAGGATTGCCACCACTGGGGCAGCTTCGAACAGGAAAAGCACCTGGCGGGCCTGACCCAGCCCCTGACCACCCAGGGACGTTTCGCCTTCTCCTGTGAACAGGGCCTGATCTGGCACAGCGATACGCCATTACGGGAAACACTGGTGTATCCGCTCAAGGATCCCGCCTGGAAACTGGACGCCGAAGGCCAGCGGCAGGCACTCGACGGCCCGGTCCACAAACAGCTGGGCAACCTGCTCAACCGCCTGATCGGTGGCGACCTGACCTACCTGAACCGCCACTTCCAGCTGCGCGACCTGGGCGACAGCCTGACCCTGGTACCCAAAGCCGCCCGCATGAAAAAGTTTGTGCAGGACATCCGCGTGACCCCCGGCACCGAGGTGGTGAACCTGGTCATGAGCCATCCCGGCGGCGAAGCCACCCATATCCGCATCCTCGCCCGCGAGGCCCTGGCCGACCTGAATGCCGATACCTGCACCCGCGCCCTGCCCGACCTCGCTCCGGCCTGCCGGGGCCTGTTTCCCTGACGGATAAGGGTCATGGCCTTCTCCCGGCTCAAGGATTACCCGCGCCTGGCGCGCCGCCTGCTGCTGGTGTTCGGGCTGGTTGCGCTGGGTTGCGCCTGGTTGACCCTGGAGCGGGGGCTGGTAATCGACACCGACCTGAAAAGCCTCTCTCCCGAATTGGCTGGCGATGAACAGATCGCCCTGACCCTGGACCGGCTGGCGGAAACCGGCACCCGCCAGATTAGCCTGGTGCTGCTGCATACCGATCCCGACACGCTGGACGAAGCCAGCGCCGAACTGGCCCTGCGCCTGGCTGATCACCCTGACCTCTGGACACCCGCCGAACCCGCCGATCTGCTGCAAGCCTACCTCGACTACCTGGCAAAAAACCCCTTTGGCCTGCTGACCGCGGAGGGTGAGGCGCGGCTGCGCGACCTGGATGACGACGCCCTGCTGGCACTGGCGCTCTCGCGCCTCTATGGCACCAGCGATAACCCCCGCCTGCTCCCGCTGGCCCGCGACCCATTGGGTTTTGCCAGCGACTATGCCTGGCAGGCCATGACCCTGCTAGCGGATGACGACAGTGGTCAGACGCTGGAGCTGGACGGTGAAACCTGGTTTACCGCGATCCACAACCTGACCCTGGTTGCCGATGCCCGGGACATGGGCCGCCAGGGCGACCTCTTACAACAGCTCCGGCAACTGGAGGCCGGGCTGGCGGCGGAATTCCCCGGCAGCCGCTTCCTGCATTCAGGCGTGTTCTTTTTTGCCGCCGATGCCGCAAGCAGCGCCAGGCGCGATATCAGCCTGATCAGCTACGGTTCGCTGCTGGGCATTACCCTGATCCTGCTGCTGGTATTCCGCAGCCTGCGCGCCCTGCTGTTGCCGGCCGTGTCCATCGCTGGGGGCAGCCTCTTTGCCCTGGTGGCCTGCCAGCAACTCTTCGGCGGCATTCACATCCTCACTATTGTGTTCGGCGCCAGCCTGATCGGTGTGGTGGTGGACTATTCGCTGCACCTGTTTTATTTCCGCGTCCGCGAAGGTGGTGACGATCAACCGCTCTACCGCGCCCTGGCGCTGAGCCTGATCACCAGCCTGATCGGCTACAGCGCCCTGGCCTGGTCCGGGCTGGATGCCCTGCGCCAAGTGGCAGTTTTCTCCGGCCTGGGATTGGTATTTGCCTGGCTGCTGGTGCTGGCGCTCGGCCCCTGGCTGGCGCGAGGGCTCAGGCTGCGGGATGCCTGGCTGGACAAGGGGGTCGGTCTGGCCATGGCCGCCAGCGCGCGGATACCGGGTATCGCCCTGTTGCCGATACTGGCGCTGGCTGCATTGTTACTGGCCGCCGCCGGTGGCTTCCAGCTACCGGCCAACGACAGTCCCCGCGCCTTCTTTGCCCCCAACCCGCAGTTGCTGGCTGAAGAACAGCAACTCAACCCCTTGCTCAACCGCCAGGAACCGGGCAGCTTCCTGCGGGTGGATGGCAGCAGCCCGGATGAAGTCTATGCCCGCACCCAGGCCCTGACCCAGGCGATGAACGCCATGGCGCCCGGCAGCCGGTTATTGGGCACCCAGGGCTTTTTCCCGTCACCTGCCGACGCCGCCCGCGCCTACTCGCTCAATCAGCGGCTTTATGGCCCCGAAGGTTTGGCGCTGCGGTTTATGGCGGACCAGGGGTTTACCCCGGAGGCGATTGCCGCGCTGGCGAAGGACTACCGACAAGCCACCGACCCCTGGCTATCGCCCACGGATTTTTTTGCCGATCCACAGCAAGCCCTGCCACCCCTGTGGCAGGCGAACGAAGGCCGAATCAGCAGCTTCCTGTTGATCCCCCACGGCCTCAACCCGGTACAACTGGCCGAACTGAGCACCGCACTGCCGGGTGTCAGCTATATCAACCTGGTGGAAGAGAACCGCCAGGCGCTGCAACACCTGCGGCACTCCGCCCTCTGGCTGCTGGTGTTGGCACTGGGCCTGGTGGCCGGGCTCCTGCTGCTGCGCTTTCGCCGATGGGGCTTCTGCCTGCGCCTCATGACTGTTCCGCTGGGTTCCCTGGGCGGTACCCTGCTACTGCTCGCCGCCCTCGGGCAGGAACTGACCCTGTTCCATGTGATGGCCCTGTTCCTGGTTCTGGGGCTGGGCATGGACTATGTGATTTTTGTGACTGAAATGGCCCACGAGCCCCGCGCCAGCCTGGCGGCCATCACCCTGTCCACCGCCACCAGCCTGCTGGCTTTCGGCCTGCTGAGCGCCAGCAGCCTGCCCGCCGTGAGCGGCTTTGGCCTGACGGTATTGATCGGCAGCTGCTGCAACCTGCTCGGCGGCCTGCTGCTGGCGAGCCGCCGTCACTGCCCTATTCCCGAGGAGAATCCCGCATGACCAACAAACGCGTCCTGGTTACCGGCGCCAGCCGGGGTATTGGCAAAGCCTGCGCCCTGCACCTGGCACAACAGGGTTTTGCCGTCACGGTTCACTACCACAGTGGCCAGACGGAAGCCGAGGCTGTGGCGGAGAACATCCGCACCAATGGCGGCCAAGCCATTACCTTGCCATTTGACGTGCGCGACCGCGAACAGGTCAGCGAGCGGCTGCTGGCCGATATCGAAGCCAATGGGGCTTATTATGGCGTGGTGTGCAATGCCGGCATCGCCGCCGACAATGCCTTCCCGGCGCTCAGTGGCGAGGAATGGGACAGCGTGATCCACACCAACCTGGATGCGTTTTACAACGTGCTCAATCCGCTGGTCATGCCCATGATCCGGTTGCGCCAGGGTGGCCGCATCGTCACCTTGTCATCGGTGTCCGGCCTGGTGGGCAATCGCGGACAAGTGAATTACAGCGCGGCCAAGGCCGGTATCATCGGCGCCACCAAAGCGCTCGCCATCGAACTCGCCAAGCGCAAGATCACCGTCAACTGCGTGGCGCCGGGTGTGATCGACACCGAGATGATCGAGGGCGTCTTCACCGAGGAAGCACTGAAAATGATCCCCATGCAGCGCTTCGGCCAACCAGAGGAAGTCGCGGCAACCGTGGGCTTTTTGATGTCGGACGCGGCGGGGTATATTACGCGGCAGGTGATCAGTGTGAATGGCGGGTTTTGTTGATCCGCCAGCATCAAGGCTCGGCTTTTAACCGATGCTGTTGCTCAAGCTCGTTGATGGAATCGAGCAGGTAGGGTTTGTCCCGCTCATAGAATGACGGATCGATATTGGTGTTGGTCACATAAAAAATAGTGCGCTGGCCCAGATTCAACAACTCCAGCGTGTCCCGGAAATAGCGATCGAACAGCTGATCGAATTGCCCGCTCTTATGTGCCTTATGCAAACCATACTCCAGGCGTTCGGCCAGTTCCGGCTGGTTTTTGGCCACAAAAAAATACATCGGCAGATAGGTATAGACCGCAAAGCCCTCAATCACCGCCAACTCGGGGATGCTTGGTTTAAAGGCATCCAGCTCCGGCTTGATCTCATAGACACCGCGCATCAGCAATTGAAAGCGGTCCGCCGCCAGCATGGAAAACAGCGATTGATACTGGGGGCCATTGACCACCAGAAAACCGTTGTCTTCAAGGATTTTGCTCGTCGACCACCCGGGGGACTGGCCAATTTTTATCTGCTTCAACTCGTCCAGTGAATCGATTTTGTTGAAGGCTTCCAGGTTTTTTTGGTGCACAAAGAACAGACGGTAACTGGCAAGCCCCTTCATGATGGGAAAGGGCACCATGCGCGCGTTACTCAACCATTCCGGTGTGGGCATGGATACCGCAACGGACAATTGATCTCCCTTTGTCAGCTCGAGCAGCTGCCGCCGGATCACAATTTCGTGGGTCTGCTGGGCCAGCTGGTAGGGGCCATATTTGTCCGTAGACAACTCCAAAACGAGGTGTAACAGCGCATCCGCATACTCGCGGTGCAAACCGGCCCTTTCCATGTAGGGGATGGTGACGACCTGTGGCTCTCGCGAAGCTTCTTGCGCGAGCGCCATCGGCATCAATGCCCATAACATTAACAGGAGTTTTATGCGCATCCTGAATCCATTGACCAATGTCTTCACGGTCAAAAAGTCAATTTACTGCAACATCCTGCGAAAACAGATATTGCCAACCCTTGTGCGGATAACCGCCTTTTATCCCACTAACGCATGACTCATATTGATTACCGGAGGGAAAACGTCAGACCCGCTTGAATATCAGAGAGGTATTCACCCCACCAAACGCAAAATTGTTGCTCATCAGATAATCCACCTCGATCTCCCGCGCCTCACCGCGGATGTAATCCAGCGGTGCGCAACGTTCGTCGAGGGTATCGAGATTGAGGTTGGGCGCGAACCAGCCTTCGCGCATCATTTCGATGCCGAGCCAGGCTTCGATTGCACCGCAGGCGCCAAGACTGTGGCCGATGTAACTTTTAAGCGCGCTGAAGGGAATCCTGTTGCCCATGATATCCAGGGTGGCCTGGGACTCGGCAATATCGCCAAACAGTGTTGCCGTTCCATGACCGGAGATATAGCCGATGCTTTCCGGAGCCAGGCGGGCATCCTCCAGACCCGCGGCAATCACGCGGGCCATGGTGCGGCGCTCGGGTTTGACCAAGTGTGCGCCATCGCAGTTGGTGGCGAAGCCAACCACTTCAGCCAGGATGTCGGCGCCGCGGGCGCGGGCATGTTCCCAATTTTCGAGGATCAGGGTGCAGGCGCCCTCCCCCAGCACCAGGCCATCGCGGTCCTTGTCGAACGCGCGGGGTGAGGTATCGGGCCGCTCGTTGCGCAGGCTCGCGGAATACACGGTATCGAAAACCGCCGCCTGCGTGGGGCAAAGCTCTTCCGCGCCACCGGCGATCATCACCGTCTGCTGGCCGGCGCGTATGGCTTCGTAAGCGTAGCCAATGCCCTGGCTGCCGGCGGTACAGGCGCTGGAGGTGGTGTACATGCGTCCGGTGGTGCCGAAGATGACGCTGATATTGACGGCCGCGGTATGGCTCATCATGCGCAGGTAGGTGGTGCCGTTGAGGCGCCGCATGGATTTGTGTTCCAGCAAACTGAAAAACTCCATGGCCGCTTCGCTGCTGCCCGTGGCCGAGCCATAAGCCACACCGGTGTCGCCGCTGGTGATGACCGGGTGGCCAGCCAGGCCGGCGGATTCCAATGCCCTTTCCGTGGCGACCACGCCCAGCTGGGCAACGCGGCCCATGCCGCGGTTTTTTTTGGCGGTGTAGTGCGCGGGCAATACAAAGTGATCCACGGGAGACGCGAGGCGGGTTTGCAATTCCGGGTATTGATCCCATTCGTGCATGTAACGCACGCGGTTGTGGTAACTGAGCAGGCTGGTGCGGATATCAGCCCAGGTGTCGCCCAGGGCGGTAATGGCAGCGGCGCCGGTGACAGCAACTCGATGGGCCAATCTCTTTCCCCTACTGATGCAGCGCGCGGCGGTAAACGGTGAGCCGAGCCGAGGCCAGGTGCGCGCCTGAAGTCATGTCATGTATGTCGCAGGTGAAGTTAGCCAGGTTCTGGCCGACCACCGCCAGTTCCCGGCAACTGACCCGCAGGCTGCTGCCGGGAGCAAACCAGGGCGTAAAGGCGCTGTACTTGCGCGTGCCCAGCAGCAATCCCAGATGCGGCTCCACCAGCCCCTGCTCCAATTGGTAACCGGCGATCAGCGCCGCCGTCTGACCCATGTACTCTACTCCAATCCAGCCGGGCACACCCTGACCTACCGCAAAGAACGCGGATGCCGGGCTGATATCCACCTGGGCGGCCGAATGGTCGGGACCGAGCTCCAGCAGCCGGTCGATCAGCAGCATGGGTGGCCGGTGGGGTATGAGTTCGAGTATGCGCGCGTCGGCCATGACTCAGTCCCGCCCGCTATCGGACCAGTAGGGATAGAAATTGAACCACTGCAAGGGCGCGCGGGCGCACTGGCGCTCCAGCTCGCGGGCGTACTGCTGGGCATAATCCAGCAGCCGTGCCTCGCCCTGCTTGCCCCTGGGCAAGGTGACCTGCGCGGCAAAGGGTACCAGTTCAAAATACACTTTCCTGCCCTGGCGGTAGGAAAACATCAGTTGCACTTCGCATTGCAGGAGCTTGGCCAGCATGTAGGGCCCGATGGGGAACTGTGCCTCGCGCCGCAGGAAATCCACCGGTACCGTCCTGGCCTCGCCGCTGAGGGGAATGCGGTCCCCGGCGATAAACAGCCATTCGCCCGCGTCGATCCTGGCTTTGAGATTCAACATCAGGGGAATGTCGAGATCATTCACCTGGTAGATGTGGATGCGAGACTCCGGATAAAGGCTTTGCATCACATTCACGTAGTTGGCGGAGTGCTGGTCGTACACCAGGGCATTGATGGTTTTCTGGCGGTAGCGGTGCACGAAACCCCGGCAGTATTCCAGGTTGCCCAGGTGGGAACCGATGATCAGCTGGCCATTCTCCTTGGCCATGAAGGCTTCCAGCTGAGCGCGGTCGGCCACGTCGAATTCACTCTCGTGCAGCGGCGCACCCCAGGCGAGGGCTTTGTCGAGTATGGCCTGGCCAAAGGCATAGAAATGCCGCAGCACATCTCGGTGGCCGGGCTGGTGATCCCAGCGATCCGGGTAGGCCCGCGCATGGGTGCGCAGAAATTCCAGGGACGCGCGCCGTGCGACGGGCTTGAACAGGAAAAAATACAGCGTGACCGGGTAGAGCAGCACACTGAACAGCCCGCGTCCGAATACGCGGTTGATCCAATGCAGGAAGAGTATGCCGCGCACCGTGCCCGCCTCCTGGAGGCTGGACCATTGGGCGGGCTGCCGGGATGCCTGGGTCATGGTACTGGCGGCGTTCCCGCGGCAGGTGAGCGCAGCCGCCGCCACAGCATGCCCGGCACATGCACCGGCAAGGTCAGCAGCAGGCGTGTGTGCAGGCGGATCATGGTGAGGTTGTCGCGCAGGTAATTGAAGTGGGAGACGCTCTGCTCCGGGTAGATCACGCGGGTATCGAGGAAGGCCATGGGAATGCCCCGCCAGGCGGCCTTGACCAGCAGTTCCGGGTCGAAATCCATGCGCGAACCGACAAAGTGGTTGTCCAGCACCCGCTCCATGGCCGTCAGGGGATACACGCGGAAACCGCACAGGCTGTCCTTGATGCCCAGCGACAGTGTCTCCAGCGCCACAAAGACATCCGTCACCTTGCGCCCGTAGCGGCGCGCCCTGGGCGCCGACTCGTCGAATACCGGGCGGCCACAGATGATCGCCCGGGGATCGGCATCACTGGCCGCGATGAAGCGCGGCAGATCTTCCACCGCATGCTGGCCGTCGGCGTCTATCTGGATGGCGTGGGTGAAGCCCAGGGGACGTGCCAGGGTAAAGCCGGCCTTGACCGCCGCGCCCTTGCCGCGGTTGGCGCCCAGGGCGAAAAAGTGAATCCGCGAGTCGTCCGCCACGGCGGCCTGCACTGCCGCCAGCTCTTCAGGACGGCTGCCGTCATCCACAATCACGCAGGGCAGTCCCGCCGCCAGCAGGCGCGGCAGGAAACCCAACAGCTGGCGGCTGTGATTGTAATGGGGGACGAGCAGGCAATAGCGGTTCACGGCACCTCCAGGTCAAAACACCAGCTTGCCTTCGGAGAAGGTCTCGCTGGCAGAGGCATAGGAAAACTTCACGGCGCGGCTTTCGGGCTGATGGATCAAACGCAGCACCAGGGACTGGTTGGGCAGGATGACAGACTGGAACTTGAGGTTGTCGATCCGCTGGAACCCCTCGCCCAGGGGAAAAAGCGCCCGGCTCAGTTCAGCCGCCCAGTGGGTCTGCACCACCCCGGCCAGCACCGGCTGTCCGGGAAAATGGCCTTCCAGCCAGCGGTTGTCCGCCTGGACGCGCAGGTGCAGGTGGTAGCCGTCGTCCGCAGCCTGGAGCTGGGAAAAGTCTGGCCATTCACGGCCCGCGAAGGCCGCTTGCAGCTGGGTCAAGGTCATGGTTGCGGTATCAGCCCGGAAAAACGGGCGCCATCATACCCCAGCCACCCTGACGAAAAAAGGAAATGCACTCCGCGAGCCCCTTTCAGCGCCACGCCAGGCTGTCAAAGGATTGCCGGGGTAACCGTCCGATCAGGGACCGTAGCGGGCGATGTAGTAGCGGCGGTAGAGGAGTTCAGCCAGGAAAAAACCGCCCAGTATCAGGTAGGACAGGAATCCGCAATACAGCATCCACTGGTAGAGGCTGGCAAACAGGGCCAGGTAAAGCGCGACAGCCGCATTGGCCAGCAGGAGCAACGCCCAGATCAGTGTCAACCGGCGGGTATAGGCAAGAGCGCGGGGGGTGATCGCCTTGCCAGTGGCCCGCGCCATGCGGGCCAGCAGATTTTCCGGCTGGCGCAGGCTGCTGGCAAAGACGCCCGCCAGGACCAGGCTGATGGCCACAGGATAGAAGCGCAGCAACAGTTCACTGCCCGTTACGGCCAGGGCGAGGCTGAAGGCAACCGCCACCAGCAACAGGAGCAACTGGGTCAGGTCGCGCCGGTCGCGGGCACTCAACAACCGCAGCAGCGCCAGGGCCAGCAGCAACCCCGCAAACACCGCCGGACCCACATGCTGCAATCCCAGGTAGATGATCAGTGGATAGGCCAGGCTGACCAGCACGAGGACCAGCGTCAACAACGCCCGCATCACTCCGCATCCACCAGCGCGGAAGCCGCTTCACGTTGCGCCCGGTAAAACAACACCAGGGCCAGGCTGCTGGCCGCCAGAAAACCGGCCGTCACCGGAACCAGGGTACCGTTGTACAACTGGCCGATAAACGTACCTATCACCAGCGACATCAGTGAGGAACTGGCACCGATGATAGCCGACGCGATTCCCGCCACATGACCCATGGGTTCCATGGCCAGGGAATTGATGTTGCCAAACACCAGCGCAAAACAAAAAAACAACACAGAGGCATAAACCAGAAACATCCACAGGCTCGGTGATACCAGCAGGTGCAGCAACAAGAACACGGCTGAACTGGCAATGATGCCCAAGACAGCGCGGCTGCACAGGTATGCCATGCCCCAACGCCGCACAAAATGTGCGTTGACCATGGAGGCCGCACCGAATACCAGTGCCAGCAAGCCAAAATAGACGCTGAAAAGTTTACCCGTGGCAAACAGCTCCTGGAAAATCTGTTGCGATGAATTGAGGTAACCGATGAAGCTGCCAAAAAACAGGCCCGCGCACAGCGTGTAAAACACCGTGGCGCGATTGCTGATCACTTCCCGGAAGCCTTCGCTGAATCCGCGGCGGGAAAAGGGAATCCGGTGCTGCGGCGGCAGGGTTTCATCCAGGCGCCAGAAAACCCACAACGCAATGATGCTGGCATACACCATGTAGAGCACAAAAATATATCGCCAGGACGCCACCAGCATCACACCTTCGCCAAGGCTCGGCGCAATGGCAGGCACCAGGATGAAGATCATCATCACCAGCGACATGACCCGCGCCATGTCATTGCCCACGTACTTGTCGCGCACAATGGAAATGGCCGAGACATAGGGACCCGCCACACCCAGCCCCTGGACAAAGCGCCCGAACAGCAAACCCTCGATACTGGTTGCAAAAAAACTGATGCCGCTGCCGGCAATCACCATCACCAGGCCGACATAGAGGATTTTCTTGCGCCCCAGGGCATCGGACAGGGGGCCGCAGATCAGTTGGCCGATGGCCATGCCAAAAAAGAGCACGCTGATGAGGTACTGCGGCTGGTTGGGATGGCTGAGCACCACCTCATGCCCGAGTACACCCAGGGCGGGCAGAAGCGCATCAATGGAAATGGCCACCACCGACATCATCAGCGCGATCAGCAGGGTGAATTCCCCCGGTGAAATGCGCGAAGGCTGGGCGTGGGTGGTGTAATCAGACATAACGAGGCTTGCTCATAACAGGTTTCCGGGAGACATTTTCAATGTCGCGCCAGAAATGGCACACCATAAAAAAACTATCCCGCAGTGGTTACACTGCAGGATAGTCGATTGACGCCGGAAAAGATCGACAAACGCATCGACCAGTGGGGCAACTTATTCGGTCACCGCCCCGCCAGCCTGCGCTTCGAGCACAGCGAGGCGCTCGCGGTCCTTCTGGTGGTCCTTGGCAACCAGCACATACACCGCTGGCAGCACGAAGAGCGTGAGCGCGGTACCGATCGCCATGCCCAACACCAGGATCAAGCCGATGGAATTACGCGCTTCCGCACCGGGACCCGAGGCAAAAATCAGCGGCGTGTGACCGGCAACGGTGGAAATACTGGTCATCAACACCGGGCGCAACCGGATCTCCGCCGCCTGCCGCACCGCTTCGATCTTACTCCTGCCCTGTTCCTGCAAGCGGTTGGCGAACTCCACCACCAGGATACCGTTGCGGGTGATCAGTCCCACCAGGGTGACCAGCCCCACCTGCGAATAAATATTCAACGTACTGGTGAACGCATCCGTGAAGTAGGGAATCGGCGCCGGGATTTTCAGGAAGGTGAAAATCAACGCACCGAAGGCCGCCAGGGGCACGGAGCCCGCCAGGATCACAATGGGATCGCGGAAGCTGTTGTACTGCGCCGCCAACACCAGAAAGATCATGGTCAACGCCATCAGCATGGCGGGCACAAAGGTGTTGCCCTCGCGGATCAGCTGGCGCGATTCGCCGGTGTAATCAATGGAATAGTTCTTCGGCAAAATCTTGCGCGCCTCGGTTTCCATGAACGTCAGCGCCTCACCCAGCGACACCATGGGTACGCCGGAGATCTTCACCGCATTCAACTGCTGCATACGGTTGATGGAACGCGGCGCGGTGTTGTGTTCCAGGGTGGCGATCTGGTCCAGGCGAATCAGTTTGCCTTCCGGGCCGGTGACGTAGAGATTGTCCAGATCCTCGGCGGTCATGCGTTCGATTCGCTTCACCTGCGGAATCACCTTGTAGCTCTGCCCGGCCATATTGAAGCGGTTGACATAGCCACCACCCAATAAAGTCCCCAGATCGTAGGTCACCGTTTGCAGGTTGAGCCCCAGGTCGGCCACCTTGTCGCGATCGATCTGCAACTGATATTCCGGCTGGTCGATCTTGGTATCCAGCAACTGGAAGGCAAACTTGCCGCTGTTGATCATCACCTGTTCGAGCTGCTGCGCAAAGGCGTAGATATCCTTAACGTCCGCGGTGGAAGCGATCACGAACTCCACCGGAAAATCACCGCCGCCAGGCAGTGCCGGCGGTGTGATCGGCAGAACCCGCACACCGGGAATCCGGGCGACTTTTTCCTGCACCTCAAACTGGATCTGGTGGATGTCGCGGTCCCGTTCACCCCAGGGCTTGACCACCATGCCGGCAAAGCCGCTGGTGGGCATGGTGGCCTGGAAGGTAAAGTCGGTCTCTTTCACGCTCATGAAGGCTTCGTTGACCATGCGCGCATAATGATCGGATTGGTCCACGGTCGCGTTGGACGGTGCCTCGATAATGCCGAACACCACGCCCTGGTCTTCCACCGGCGCCAGCTCTTTGGCGGACATCAGGTACATCACGCACGCCAGCGCCGAAATGCCAACCCAAAACACATAGATGCCCGCGCGGTTTTGCAGGATGGCATCCAGCTTGCGGCTGTAGAAACCCTGGAAGCGCTCGAAGGGCTTGGCCAGTGGCGCGGTAATCTTGGTGTGCGGCTTGAGGAAGCGCGAGCCCAGCATGGGTGACAATGTCAGGGCAACCACCGCGGAAATGGTCACGGCGCCCGCCAGGGTAATGGCAAATTCGCGGAACAGGGTTCCGGTCAAACCGCCGAGGAAACCGATGGGCAGGTACACCGAGATCAGGGTAATGGTCATGGCGATGATCGGGCCGACCAGCTCGCGCGCGGAAATGATCGCGGCCTGATAGGGTGGCTTGCCCTCCTGGATATGGCGCTCGATGTTTTCCACCATCACTATTGCATCATCGATCACCAGGCCCACGCTGAGTACGATGGACAGGAGGGTCAACAGGTTGAGCGAAAAGCCGAACACCTGCATCAAAAACAGCGCGCCCACCAGCGACAGTGGAATGGCCAGCAGTGGAATCAACACCGAACGGCTGAAACCCAAAAACAGGAAGATCACGATGATGATGATGATCAGGGTTTCGGCCAGGGTCTTGATCACTTCCTTGATGGCCGCGTCGATATACTCCGTCGAATCGTAAGCCACCACGCCTTGCAGGCCCGACGGCAAATCCGCCTTGATGGCCTCCATCTCCTGGTTGACCAGCTTCATCACATCCAGCGAGTTGGCATTGGGCGCGACCCAGATGCCCATAAAGACGGCGGTGTCGCCCGAGTAATGCACCACCACATCATAGTTTTCCGCGCCCAGCTCGACATCGGCGATATCGCTCAGGCGAATATTGCCCTCTGGCGTCGATCGCACGATCAGGTTGCGGAAATCCTCCACACTGTTGAGATCGGTATTGGCCCGCAGGTTGACCTGGGTGTAGGAACCCCGCGTCTGTCCCAGTGCGGCCTGGACGTTGTTGGCCACCAGCGCCTGGCGCACCTCCATGGGCGATACATTGAGCGCCGCCATGCGTTCACTCTTGAGCCATACACGCATGGCAAAGGTGCGCCCCCCCAGGACCTCGGCCTTCTGTACCCCGGCAAGTGCCGTGAGGCGCGGCTGGATGGAGCGCGTCAGGAATTCAGTGATCTGGTTCTGCTCCAGGATGTCCGAGCTGAAACTGATGTAGGCCGCGGCAAACTGGCTGTCCGCCGCTTCGATGGCAATGGCCGGTATCTCCGCCTCGGGCGGCAGGTCGCCGCGCACCTGGTTGACCTTGGCGCTGATCTCGGTCATGGCCTTGAGCGGATCGTAATTGAGCCGCAGGTGCGCGCGCACCGTGGACAATCCCATGGCGCTCTGCGAGGACACATAATCGATACCATCCGCCGAGGCGATGGCGCGCTCGATCGGAGCGGTGATGAAACCGCGTACCAGCTCGGCATTCGCACCGATATAGACCGTGTTGATGGTGATCACCGCCACATCGCTGCGCGGATACTGGCGCACCGTGAGGTTGGTGGCGGCCTGGAAGCCGGCCAGGAGGATCAGCAGGCTGACGACGATGGAGACCACCGGCCGCTGAATAAAAATATCCGTAAATTTCATAGGTTCAATTCCAGATGACTGACTGAAGCACGGGTGACAAACGCCGGGACGCCATTACGCGTCGTCAGGATTGGGCTCCAGTTGGTATTCGGGTTCGGAAAGCTCGCTGATCACCACGGACTGGCCGTTGAATAACTTGAACGCGCCGGCACTCACCACCTCGTCGCCCGGCTTGAGGCCGTCGACCACCTCGACGAAGTCACCGCGGCTCTTGCCCAGGCGCACGAACTGTTGCCGCGCTTTCAACTGGCCGTTATCTCCACCCTTCTCGATCAGGAACACGGTATCACCGTAAGGCGCGAAGATGATCGCCGTGGCAGGCACCGCCATCACGGTTGAGGGTTCACTCAGCGTTACACGGGTTTCCACGGCCATGCCGGGAATGAGCACGTTGTCATCGTTCTCCAGGACGGATTGCACGGTGGCGTTGCGTGTGAGTGGATTGATTTCCGCACCGATGGCAGTAATCACGCCTTCAACCAGGCGATCCGAACCATCAGGAATACCTACGCTGACATGCTGGCCGCGGGTCATGCGCACCAGCCAGTTCTGCGGCACGGGAAAATTCACCCGCACCCGGTTGGTGGCCTGCAACGAGACGATGGGATTGCCGACCAGCAGATCCTTGCCGAGATCCACCTGGCGAATCCCCAGGCGGCCACTGAACGGCGCGCGCACGATTTTTTTGGCAAGGGTGGTTTTCAGATCTTCCGCCTCGGCCTGCGCGGATACCATTTGCTGGTAGGCCGCATCCAACTCACTCTGCGAGATGGTGTTTTTTCCGCGCAGCTGCTCCAGGCGCTGGTGGTTGGACCTGGCCAGGCTGAGGCGCGCCTCGGCGGATCTGAGCTGGGCTTGCTCATTGCCCGATTCCTGCTCGATCAGCAAGGTACCGGCCTCGACATAGTCACCCGAATTGAAGGCGATGCGCTGCACCTTGCCGGCCACCTCGGCGCTGATGATGACACCCTCGTCCGCCTCGACGGTACCCACCGCCGTATAGGTGTTGGGCCAGGATTGCATCTCAACGGAGAAGGTCTTTACCGATTCCGGCGGCGGCACAAAAGACTCGCCGGCCTGGATCATGGCAAATATCTGGGCCGCCTTGAGGCCGCCCACCAGCAGAACAATCAGCACCAGGCCGGCGGCCGCATAGGCCAGGGCTTTGCCATTGGAGCTTTTGCCATTGGAACTAGAAGTCGTCATAGATGTTTACCATCCGGTGGATAGGAGAGGAACATGGATAGCGTGATGAGCGCTGCGCCGAAAACAAAAGCGCAAGATTGTGGCACAAGCCCGCTGAAAGCTGAAACTCACAAATGTCACCAATTGTAATCGGCCAGCCGGGCCGGTAAGTCACCCTGGGGACAAACGCCGCCATCATATTTGTTTTTGGCCGACCGTCCAAGTATTATTTGGACACCCGGCCAACATACCGATCCGCCACACCCGGAAAGGTGGCATGGAGACCAACCGGGTTGAGGGAGTCGCTATTATCGCGCCATGACTGTCAGATAGTGTCAGCAGACCCAGGGCGCGGAACACAATAACCAGACAACCGGGGATGCACTCCCCCAAGATCAACTGCCATGAATATCAAAAAAGGTGAACTGTGTCGCCATCGCATCCTGGAGGCGGCCCGCCAGCTTTTTTACCGCAAGGGTTTCTTCGCCACATCCATCAATGACGTGGCCGAAGCCGCCGGTGTCCACAAGGGCAACCTGTCCTACTATTTTTCCAGCAAATCCGAATTGCTGGAGGGCGCCACCGCCGAACGTGAAGCAGAATTGCGCGCCCAACTGGCCACCTGGGAGGCCATGGATGCTCCGCTCCTGGATGTCATGAACCTCGTCGTGGATTCGTTGGAATCCCATGCGGAAAACATCGCCGCCTATGGCTGTGACATAGGCACCCTGGCCGAGGAACTGGGCAAGGGCGACGGCCAGCTGCAAGCGCCGCAGCGCCAGTTGTTCGAACTCCTGCAAACCTGGCTGACGAGCCAGTTTGCCCGCGATTTTCCCCGCAACCAGGCCCGGGACCACGCTGAACATTTTTTGAGCATGTGCCAGGGCGGCGCCGTACTGGCCCACGCCCACCGGGATGCGAAAATCATGCAACGCCAGTGCCGGCGCCTGCGCCAATGGCTGGCGGATACCTGCCCGGAGTGAGCTGCCGGGCCATGGCCGGCCAAAAATGCTATAGTGCGCCCCCTGAAATCGTCTCATCCCTTTCGCTTCAGCCGGACAAGCCCCGAACATGACTCAAACCCGCAAGATCCTCGTCACCAGCGCCCTGCCCTATGCCAACAGCGACCTGCACCTGGGCCATATGCTCGAGCAGATCCAGACCGACATCTGGGTGCGCTTCCAGAACCTGCGCGGCCATGAGGCGCTCTACTTCTGCGCCGACGATGCCCATGGCACCGCCATCATGCTCAAGGCCGAGGAAAGGGGCATCAGCCCCGAGGAACATATCGCCAATATCAAGCGCGATCACGAGGCGGTATCGAAGGATTTCCATATCGACTTCACCAATTTCCACAGCACCCACTCGGATGAAAACCGCGAGCTGTCCTACCTGATCTACGACCGGCTGAAAGCCAATGGCCATATCGCCAGCCGCGCCATCACCCAGGCCTATGACCCGGAAAAAAACCTGTTCCTCGCCGACCGCTACATCAAGGGCAACTGCCCCAAGTGCAAGGCGGAAGACCAGTATGGCGACAACTGCGAGAAATGCGGCGCAACCTATTCGCCCATGGATTTGATCAACCCGCGCTCGGCCATCTCCGGCGCCACCCCGGTGGCCAGGGAATCCGAGCACTTTTTCTTTACCCTGCCCGCGTTCAGCGATTTCCTGAAAGACTGGACCCGCGCCGGTCACTTGCAGGATGAAGTGGCCAACAAAATGGCCGAGTGGCTGGATGCCGGTTTGCAGGAGTGGGACATTTCCCGCGATGCGCCTTACTTTGGTTTTGAAATCCCCAACCAGCCGGGCAAGTATTTTTACGTCTGGCTGGATGCGCCCATCGGCTACATCGCCAGCCTGAAAAACTACACCGATGCCAGGGGCCTTGACTGGCAGGAGTACTGGAAGCCGGATTCCACCGCCGAGGTGTATCACTTTATCGGCAAGGACATCGTCAACTTCCACGCCCTGTTTTGGCCCGCCATGCTGCGCTCGGCCAAACTGCGCACCCCAACCAAAATCTGCGTGCACGGTTTTGTCACGGTCAACGGCACCAAGATGAGCAAGTCGCGCGGCACCTTCATCAATGCGCGCACCTACCTGGATCACCTCAACCCGGAATACCTGCGCTACTACTTTGCCGCCAAGCTCACCAACGCGGTGGATGATATCGACCTGAATCTGGAAGACTTCATCCAGCGGGTGAATTCCGACCTGGTAGGCAAGGTCGTGAACATCGCCAGCCGCACCGCCAAATTCATCAACAACGCCGGTGGCGTCCTGGCCGGCGGGATCGCCGATCCAGCACTCTGGCAACAATTTGTCGATGCCGGTGAAACCATCGCCAATTACTATGAAGAGCGCGAGTACAGCAAAGCCATGCGCGAAATCATGGCGCTGGCCGATGCCGCCAATGAATACATTGCCGCGCAGGAACCCTGGAAACTGGCCAAGCAACCCGGCGCCGAGGCACAAACCCAGACGGTATGTACCCTGGGCATCAATATGTTCCGCGCCATCCTCACCTACTTGAAACCCGTGGTGCCGTCACTGGCCGCGGATGCCGAGGCATTCTTGGGTGAAACCCTGAGCTGGACAGCGCCGGTCAGCTTTCGTGCTGGCGAACGCATCAATGAATTCAAACCCCTGCTCACCCGCGTGGAAAAAGACAAGGTGGATGCCATGATCGACGCCGGCAAAGAAGCCCAGGCCGCCGCCAAATCAGCCTCGGCAACCGCCGCCCCCGACACGGGCAATGAGCCCATCGCGGCGGAAATTGATTTCAACGATTTCGCCAAGGTGGATTTGCGCATCGCCCTCATTGCCAATGCCGAGCATGTGGAAGGCTCGGACAAACTCCTGCGCCTGACCCTGGACCTGGGCGGCGAAACCCGTAACGTGTTTTCGGGCATCAAGAGTGCCTACAAGCCGGAAAATCTGGTGGGCAAGCTCACCGTCGTCGTTGCCAACCTGAAACCGCGCAAAATGAAATTCGGCATGAGTGAAGGCATGGTATTGGCGGCAGGCCCCGGTGGCAGCGAGCTTTATCTGCTGGAACCGCACAGTGGTGCGAAACCGGGACAGCGGGTGATGTAGTTCAGTGCGAGCCGGCGTTAGCGGTAGTCGATAGAATCCTCGGCATCCTTGCCTCTGTTGATTCTATCGACTACCGCTAACGCCGGCGACGGGAATGGAGTAATTCCAAGCTGGCAGAGGCTATAGAATAAAAGTGGCAGCATCAACTCGGTACTGCACCAACGCTGGCCAGCATTTTTTTGCGCCGACCATTGAGCATCCAGCCAATGGGTGTCCAGCGCACCAGGAGCAGATAGGACACCACACACACGGCCAACGTAAGGCTGACCGACAGGGTGAATTTATAGACCCAACCCCCGGATTGATCCAATAGCCAATACTGAATGGCCAGGAGAATGGGCAGATGCACGATGTAGATCCAATAGGACGCATCGGATAAAAATCGCATGAAGCCGTTGCGCTGATTCAGGCAATTGCGCGCAAAGGCCAATCCGGCAAGGGACAGCCAGACCGACATGGCAGCGGTTGTCAGCATCAGCACCAGTCGGTTAGTCCAGGGCAGGCTCGCTGGCATGAAGCTCACCTCTTTCGGTGAAAAGCCATGAAATGGAAGATAAGCCAATACACTGGCGAGTATCAGCCAATGCCAACGGCGGGCGAAGTAATCCACCAGTGTGGACGAGCGATACAACAGATAACCAAAGGCATAAAAGCTCCCGAAAAACAGCAGTGCCCATAGCTGGGGCAAAAAGCTGTCCGGCGCGGGAAAAGGCAATCGTGCCAGAGCCAATCCGGGCAAGAGCAGCAAGGGCAACAGCCAGGCCAGGATCAGCGGATGCAAATTGACCAGTCTGTCACCCAGTGACGCAGGTAAAAGCGTACGCACAATCCATGTCAAACCATAAAAGAACATCAGGTAGTACAAAAACCACAAATGCGCTGACGTTGGCGGTGGTTTCGGCGCGTCTGGCTGATTCTGCATAACCGCAATAAATTGCAGCAAGGGTGATGGATTCTGCACCTGTGTCAACGCCCAGCCTATGGGCAGAATAATCCCCAGGGTCACCAGCGGCCAGAAAATCACAAAGGGCAACAGCACACGCAGGCTGCGGTTTTTCATCATGCCACCCACGCCACGCCGTTCTACCAACAGGGCCGCAAAAAATCCAGCAATGG
This sequence comes from uncultured Cellvibrionaceae bacterium, assembly GCA_964456865.1. Lineage (GTDB taxonomy): Bacteria > Pseudomonadota > Gammaproteobacteria > Pseudomonadales > Cellvibrionaceae > Cellvibrio. The sequence continues at coordinate 46,159 of CAYWCW010000019.1, read as the reverse complement.
CAAAAAACAGTGGCATGCGGAATTGGTGAGTGAAAGCCACCAGGTGATCCACGATCGGCGAGTTCACCTGATCTGCACTGAACCAGACACCGTGAAGCGCCGGGCTATAGGCCAGGGCCGCATGAAAGAAGACGCCCAGGGTCATGATGATGGCGCGGAGATTATCCATATAATGCAAACGGCTTTCTTCAGGGTGCATGCGAGCCTCCACAGGCGTGGTGATGGAAACATCAGGGGAGCGTAAGGGTCAGGTATTAGATAAAGGTTCGGCGGCGCGCCTGAAAAAAGACAACAGCGGCGATACACACCAGGGACACCAGCAGCTGCACCACAAGAATCAGGCTGGCCTCGGGAATCCAGACCATGGTCGTCGACTCGAAGTGCTGATAAAACGCCGGATTACGGACGATCAGCATGATCACCGGGTTGAGCAGCAGGTTGACAATCACCATGGCAAAGATAGACCAGCCCTCTGATTCGGTAATGATGGTCAGTGACAATACGATCAGGTAATTCACCACCAGCTGGATCAAAATCAGCAGCATAAACGTCAGGAGTCCATCGGGTATGGGCCCAAAAAGCGTGATGAATACCAGGCCCAGGGTCAGCATCAGCCAGGGCACCAGAAAGATCAGCATGTTGGCAACCAGCTTACCCAGCGCATAGTCGAGCGGGCGTATCGGCAAGCTCATCACAAAGGGCAATGTCTGTTCTTTCTTTTCGTTGATGATGGTCAGGTTGATCATGTGAAAGCCCGCCGCGACCATCACGGTTATCAATATGATGCAGCCCATGTAAAAGCTGTATACGTGGGGCATGGCGAAAATCGCCAAACCAAGAATTCCCCCCGCCAGATAGAGCGCAGTCATTTTCCGGTAGAGCTGGCAATCCTTGACCACCAGTCGCTGCACAGCGGGATTGATGATGTTCATTGCACATGCTCCTGTTTGATCGCGGATTTGACGCTGCTGATAAAAATCTCTTCAAGGTTCATGCTTTTTACCTCCAATACCTCCAGCCCCTGTGCACGCAGGGTGTCGAGATACTCATCCTTGTAATGATTCACCTTGACATTCAGCAGGGAACCATTCTGGCGCACCTCCGCCAACTCTGGCAGGCAAATGGACTCGGGCGCGATGCTGCCCTTGCAGCGAATCGAACGCCAGGCATCCTGGTAGCTGCCAATATCCTGGGAAGCGAGCAATTGCCCCTGATGAATGAAGGTGATGGAATCGCAGATCTGTTCGATGTCGTGGGTATTGTGCGATGAAAAAAGCACACTGCGGTTCTCATCGCGCAAGACTTCCGCCAATTCTTCGATGACCTCACTGCGCGCCACAGGATCGAGGCCCGTGGTGGGTTCATCCAGGATCAGGACCGCGGGACGACGCGCCAGGAGTAACAGCAGGGCGGCCTTGACTCTCTGGCCGTGGGAAAAGCCTTTTACCGGCTGATCCGCACGCAAATCGAACTTTTTCAGCAACAGCTTGGCATAGTCTACATCCCAGTGCGGGAACAGAGAGCGGATAAAATCCATATGCCAGGCCAGTGTCTGCCCCTTGTAGAGGCGCATGTCCTCGGACGCAAAACCGATATCGCGCTTTGCCTCCACCTGTTGCTCCGGCAAGCGGTACCCCAGCACGGAAACCTGGCCGGCATCCGCCTGGATCAAGCCCAGCAGAATGCGAATGATGGTGGATTTTCCCGCGCCGTTGACGCCGACCAGCCCCATGATCTCGCCAGCGGGCAAACGCAGGTTCACATCACGCAAGCTGAAATGCGGATAGCGTTTGTTCACGGATATCATGTCAATGACGTATTGCATGGTGTATGCCCCTGTTACTGTTTACGCTTTTTCTGTAATGCCTGCACTTGCCTGAGCAGTTCTTCATCATGAATCCCCAGGCGGGCCGTGGTATCCAGCAGCGAGTCGATCGCTTTTTCCAACTCGGCGTTGCGCAGATCCTTAAGCCCTTCCCGGGTATCCGCCACAAAGGAACCCTTGCCCTGCTGGGTTACGATCAACCCCTCGTGTTCCAGCTCGAGATAGGCGCGTTTGACGGTTATCACGCTCACCCGCGTTGCCGCCGCCAATTCACGAATGGAGGGCAAGGCGTGTCCCTGCGGCCAGTCTCCCGCCAACACTTTCAATTTGATCTGCTCGATGATTTGCAGATACATGGGTTTGGTGTCAGATTGCGAAAGGAATAAACCTTCAGTCACGCATCCATCCTTACTGTGTATATTGGTATATACAGAATACACAGTATTCACGGGGCGTCAAGCGGGAATGGGACGGAATCAGAAAAATGGCGTAGAATCAGCGACATACAAGGAAATCAATATGCCCCGACTGATACTCCTGCCAGGGCTCGACGGTACCGGACGTTTGTTTGACGACCTTGTTGCCGCCCTGCCTTCCGCTATTCATACCCGCGTCATTGCCTATCCCACGGACCTGCCCCTGGGTTACACGGAACTGGAGCGTTTGCTTGAAGACAGTTTGTCCGGTGATGACCAAGCCTGTTTTGTCCTGGGTGAATCCTTTTCAGGGCCATTGGCCGTCCGGCTTGCGCGCAATCCACGCCTGGAGATTCAAGGGGTTATTCTCTGCACATCCTTTGTGCGAAACCCCATCACCTGGCTGCCAATACCCGCCGCCTGGATACCGGCGCTCTCCCCTGAACGCCTGCCGCCTGGATTGATCAACCACTTCACATTAGGTAGATTCTCTTCAGCTGAATTACTTGAAAAACTCACCGACGCGCTCTATCAAGTAAAGGGAGAGGTGCTGCAAATCAGGATCAGGAACATTTTTCGCGAGGACTTGTCGGAAGCCCTTGTCCATGTCAGGCAACCGCTGCTCTATCTGGGCGCAAACCAGGATAGATTGGTAAAGCCGCAAGCCTGGCACCTGATCAAAGCAAAAAAAACCGATGCGGAATCGCAATGGTTTGATGCTCCCCACCTCTTGCTGCAAACCCGGCCACAAGAAGCCGCCGATGCCGTGACAGCCTTTATCGAGAAGGTCTTAACCCAGGAGATACCCGGATGAATCGAGTCGTATGCAGTTTGCTGGGCTTAATGGCGATCAGTCTTGCCGCCTGTGACAAACCGGAAACACCACCGCCCGTACAGCAAGTGGACACACCCGCCGTTGTGGAACCGGCACCGGCATCGGAACCGGCACCAACACCGTCAGCCGCCAGTGACGTGATCAACAGCGAAACATCCACAACCGACCATGAGATTGAAGACAACAAGGTTTGGGTGAATTACGGCTGCGATTCCGGGAAGCAGATTCGCGCGGCCTACGACAACGACGATGAGCAGCGCCCGAGCGCCACCCTGGAAATCGATGGGCAGGTGTTTTCGCTGTACAGCATAATCACCGCCTCGGGCGCCGGTTACGCCAGTGAACAGGGGTTGCGTCCGGATGAAGGGATCAAGTGGTTGACCAAGGGCGATGAAGCCATGCTGGTGGCCATGATTCTCGATCACACAGCCAATCCCGATGATGCGCCGATACTCATGCGCTGCCGCGCCCTGACTGACGGCACAGATCCGGATGCTGAAGATTGACCCGTCTCCTGCTCGCCCTGAAACAATCGCCGTCGCTCGCGCTGACCCTGGTCCTGGCCTTGCTGCTGCTCCTGTTGGGGTTGTTCCCCGGCTGGAGCGAGCCCTTGTTTGAATTCAATCGCGACAGGATAGCCACCGGCGAAGTCTGGCGGCTTCTGACCGGCCAGCTGGTTCATTATGGCTACTACCATCTGGCCATGAACCTCGCGGCCCTGCTGTTGTGCGGATACGTGCTGTTGCAGGACCTGTCACTGCGGGACTACAGCCTGCTGCTGTTGATCAGCGGCCTGTGCGTTGGCCTTGGCCTTTATACCTGGGATACACAGCTGGATTTTTACGCCGGACTGTCCGGCGTGCTCCACGGTTTGATCCTGGGCGGCCTGCTGCGGGGATTGCGGGGAGCACCGGTGTTTTATGGGCTGGCACTGGTGGTCGTCATCGGCAAGCTCGTCCAGGAACAATTGCCCGGCTTCGACGCCAGCCATCCGTTGCTGCCGGTTCCCGTGGCCGTCAACGCGCACCTTTACGGCGCGGCAGGCGGATTGATCTGGGCGATGATCACAGTGGCCAATCGCTGGTTTGTGCTGCAACGCAGGTAGGCAAACATGCTCAACGGCAATCCCCTCTCCGCTCTGCAATGCCTGAAACAGGGTACCGACCTGATTCTGCAACCCGGTCTGCGCCGTTTCATCGTTGTGCCCTTGCTGGTGAATATCCTGGTCTTTGTCCTGCTGACCTTTTGGCTGATCCATCTTTACGCGGACCTGCTGAATGATTTCATGGCCATGCTGCCCGGTTGGCTGGCGTTTCTGGCATGGCTGCTGTGGATTATCTTTGTACTTTTATTGCTGGTGGTGTATGGCTACAGCTTCAATATCATCACCAATTTCCTCGCCGCGCCCTTTTACGGACTGCTCGCGGAAGGCATATTGACCCGTTTGCGCGGTACGGCCTATGAAGGCGAGTCGCTGGGCGGCCTGGTGTTGCGCACGCTCAAACGCGAACTGCTCAAGCTCTGGTATTTTATCAGCCGCGGTTTTCTGGTGTTGCTGATACTGCTGGTTGTGTTTTTTATCCCGGTGCTGGGTGGTATCGGCACTGTCATCATCAGCGCGCTCTGGTCCGCCTGGAGCATGGCGGTACAGTACACCGACTACGGCGCCGATACCGAAAAGGTCAGCTTTGCCGTGCTGCGCGCGCAGCTGCGCAGCCAATCACTCAGCAGTTACAGCCTGGGCGGCCTGGTCATGCTGGGCAGCATGATTCCGGTCATCAATATTTTCATCATGCCCGTGGCTGTGGCTGGCGCCACAGTTTACTGGCACCAGCTCAACCCTGATCATCCTGGTCGTCCACGGTGACATTGCCGCCCGCCTCACGGGCATGCTGCAACAGGTGGTAGGCATTTTCCATCAACTGGTCGAGCCCTTCGCCCAGGCGTGCGCTGACCCCGGCACTGAATGAAAAATAATGGTCAGTGCCGTCGAGTGTGACCGGCTCCGCCGCAACCAGCTGGCGCACCCGCGCAATCAGGGATACGGCCTTCTCGTTGTCGAGCCCCGGCAGCAACACATAAAACTCATCGCCATCGGCCCGCGCCAGTAAGAAGCGTTCCAGCAACGACGACAGACGGCGGGCAAACGCCTTGAGGGCCTCGTCACCCCAGGCGGTACCATGGGCGTTGTTGATTGCGCGCATGCCGTCCAGGTTGATGACCACCGCGGACAAGGGCGTGGCTTTTTCACGCGCATGGCGGTACAACTCCCGCGCGACATTGAAGAAATGATGGCGATGGTAAAGCTCCGTCAGGTGATCCCGCTGCGCCAGGTAACTGGTGCGTTCAATCAGTTCCAGGGTTTCGAGGTTATGCTGCACGCGGCAATAAAATTCTTCCGGGTGGAAGGGCTTGCGCAAGAAGTCATTGGCCCCCTGCTTGATAAAACGCGCGGACAGCGCCTCGCTGCTTTCTCCCGACAGGCCGATCATGATGAGGTCGGTCTTGTCGTATTTGTAGCGCAGGTTTTTGACCAGTTCGAAGCCATCCATACGCGGCATGTTGTAGTCGGTGATCAGCAGGCGGACGTCAGGGTTGTCGAGCAGGAGCTTGATGGCTTCCACACCATCGGCGGCTTCCAACACCTGGAACAGGTGGCGCCGCAACAGATTCACCAGGTGGCGCCGCGAAGTATCCGAATCATCGACCACCAGCACGCGGATGTCGCGGTTTTTTTCCAGGCGGTGAATCATGTTCACCGCCTTGCTGTACGCATAGCGCCCCTCCTTGGTGACGTAATCCACGATGCCCTTGTTGAACAACTGCTCGCGGCGGCGTTCATCGTAGCTGCTGGTCAGGACGATGGTGGGAATCTTGCGGCCCAGGGTGTAATCGACGATTTCACCATCGGGCGCATCGGGCAGGTTGAGGTCGACCAGCGCGGCGAAAAAAGGCTCGTCAGCCTGCTCGCACAAGGCGCGCGCCTCGGCAAGGCTGGCGGCAAAGAAAACGGGATGGGAAAGATTCTGTTGAACGATGTGGCGCAGCACCTTGGTGACCATGTCACTATCTTCGACCACCAGGATTTTATTATCGGACATGCCTGAGAAACTCCACTACCGGAATGCAAGAACAGCCAAACGTGATAACAGAGAGTCTAGTCAGGATTTGCCAAACTGCACGCAATTGACAAGGGGTGCCTGAGCACCCCTTGTTCCTACCGGATTAACGGGATTGGCGTCCCCGCCCACCACCGCCACCGCGCCGTCCCGATCCGCCACTGCGGCTCTGGCCCTGGTCGCGGCTGCGGCGGGGTGCGGGTGGTAATTCCGGCGGTGCCAGCAGCAGGGGCTCGGGCGGCTGCTCACAGCGAATGCTCTTGCCCAGCAGTTTTTCGAGGGGCTCCAGGCGGAAGGCGTCGTCCTCGCAGGCGAAGCTGATGGAGGTACCCGATTTGCCGGCGCGCCCCGTGCGGCCGATGCGATGCACATAGTCCTCGGGCTCTTCCGGCAAGGTGAAGTTGACAACGTGGCTGATGCCGCTGATATGGATACCCCGCCCGGCGACGTCCGTGGCCACCAGCACCTTGATATCACCGCGCTTGAAGGCATCGAGTGTCGATACACGCTTGCTCTGGGTGATCTCACCCGACAGCAGGCCCGCCTTGATGCCATGCCGCAAGAGCTTTTCATGCAGGTCGCGGCACTCGTCGCGGCGATTGGCGAAGACGATCATGCTGTCCACCTGGTCCTGTTGAATCAGGTTGTACAGCATCGTGTATTTTTCGTCGGTGGAAGCAACGTAGATATGCTGTTCCACGGACTCCGTGGCCACGTTCTCGGGCTGGATATCCACGGTGACCGGCTTGTGGGTCCACTGGGCGACCAGGTTGTGCACATCGTCGGTGAAGGTGGCGGAGAAAAACAGGGTCTGGCGGTCTTCCCGGCGCGGCGTCTGGCGCACGATCTGGCGCACCTGGGGAATAAAGCCCATATCCAGCATGCGGTCGGCCTCGTCGATCACCAGGATTTCCAGTTGATCGAGGTAAACATCCTGGTTGCCGCAAAAATCCAGCAGGCGCCCGGGCGTGGCCACCAGGATATCCACCAGGTCATCGTGCAGGCGGCGCTGCTGCTTGGTGTAATCCATGCCGCCCACCAGGGTGTGAATCTTGAGGTTGGTGTATTTGCACAACGCCTTGGCATCCTCGGCAATCTGGATCACCAGCTCGCGCGTGGGCGCAATGACCAAAGCGCGCGCCTCACCGGCGTAGCGCTGGTCGGTGATGGGGTTTTTCAGCAGATCGTCGATGATGGCCGTCAGGAAGGCCGCGGTTTTGCCGGTGCCCGTCTGCGCCTTGCCGACCACGTCCTGCCCCTTGAGCGCATAGGGCAGCGACTGGGCCTGGATGGGCGAGCAGTAGCGGAAGCCGAGATCGGCGATCGCGTGCATCAGCCGGGAATCGAAGTCGAAGTCATGGAAGCGGGTCTTGTCCGGCTCTTCCGCCACGGCAAACTGGCTGATATCCCAGGGGGTATCATCCACTTTTTCAGCTTTTGGACGGCGCTGGCGAGGTGGCTGGGCATTGCGGGAAGCGGGCTTCTCAGCGGCCTTGGCCGGGGTTTCCGCTACTGGCGTGGCCAGGGAGGCGGTGGTCGGCTCCTGGGTCTTGCCCCTGCGGCGGTTGCGGTTACGTTTCTTGGCACCCTGACCGGGTTTGGTGTTATTCAGCGCTTTGCCAGTGGACGCCGGCACGGCGTCCGGTTTGCGCCCGATCAGTTTGTTAATCAGTTTTCCTATCAAAATCATGCTACCTGTTGGTCAAAATGTGGGCAGAGTATACACGAATCCCGGCCCGAACTCCTGCGATTTACACCCGACTTCCCAAACCCGCCCAATACCTTTATCGTCTCGCGCCCAGGGAAAACCACCAGGCCAGCCGAGGCCCCAGCCAGTCCGACCCGGCCAACCGCCACCGGGCTGAGACCCTTTATTGATAATTGCCGAGGACTGTTTATGAGCAATTTACCCCCCTGCCCTGCATGCGACTCCGGGTACACCTATGAGGACGGCACCCTGCTGATCTGCCCCGAATGCGCCCACGAGTGGTCACCCGGCGCGGACGATACGGGCACAGACGACACACTGACGGTACGCGATGCCAACGGCAACCTGCTCGCCGATGGCGACAACGCCACCGTGGCCAAAGACCTGAAGATCAAAGGTTCCTCCGCTGTGCTCAAAGTAGGCACCAAGGTAAAAATCATCCGCCTGGTCGATGGCGACCACAACCTCGACTGCAAGGTCGACGGGCATGGGGCGATGATGTTGAAATCGGAATTCGTGAAAAAAGCGTGAAGCCGAAGACCCGCCGACTGGCGGGTTTTTTTCGCGTTACCGTTACAGCGAGGTATCCGGCGAAAACCTTACTGAATCCGGCCGTCCGGCACCGCGCCGGTGAAGCATCTATACTTGATCACAATTGACGTGATTAACCCCGGAACAGGGAAATCACCCGGCAGGAATGAAAGGAGGCGCCATGCCTATACTCCCTGGCCGCAGGTTGCTGGCACTGCTGATAGTCGGGTCACTTGCCTCATGCGGTTCCCTTGCCGTCGCGCAGCCGCTCGCGCTGCATTTCGAGGAAGCGCAGCAGCGTTTGCTGACCGTCTCCGACGCCCTGGCCAGTTCGCGCAGCCAGGTGGAGAGCCGCCGCCAGTTGGCCGAGGCCAGCCGCAGCCTGTCCTATCCGGATGTATCCATCGATGTCCGCCGCATGCGGTTCCAGAAGAGCCTTGAATTGCCACTGGGGTCACTGGCACCGGTGGCCGAGGCCTTCGGCATTCCCAGCCCGCTTGAATTCGAAGAAAACGATTGGCGCACCCGCCCGGTCGTGACGGCCGTGATGCCGGTCTGGACTGGCGGGCAAATCAGCGCAGCCAAAGCCGCCGCCGATGCCGCGGCGGATGAGGCGGATGCCCTGCTGGCCCGCGCGGGTCAACATGAAACCGTGCAGCTGGTGGAAGCCTACTTCGGACAGCAGCTGGCGCAACAGGTTGTCGCGGTGCGGCTGGATGTTCGCAACGGCTTGCAGGAACACCATGAGCACGCGCAAAAACTGGAACGCGAGGGCTTTGCCACCCGCGCCCAGCTGTTGCAGGCGCAGGTGGCGCTGGACAATGCCGAACGCGAATATATCAAGGCGCTCAACGATCTGCGTGGTGCCGAAGCGGCGCTGGCCGGCCTGTTGCGCAGCGAGGTTCCCATTCAGCCCTTATCGCCGCTGTTTGTCGTGCAGTCACCCCTGGAACCCGTCGAACATTTTGTGGAGGCTGCCCTGCGCGAGCATCCCGGCCTGGCGCAGCTGCGCGCGGTGGGCGAACAGGCGCGGCAAAAAGTGCGGGCTGAACAGGCCAATTGGAAACCGCGCGTGTACCTGTTCGGCCAATACGATCTGAAACGCGAGGATGCGCTGCTCACCGAGTCCGATTGGGCGTTTGGCATTGGGGTGAGCTACACGCTTTTTTCCAACAAAGACCGCCATCGCCAGTTGGGCGCGGCACGCAGCCAGCAATTGCAGGCCGAATACGGCTTGCGCGATACCGCCGTCAAGCTGGAAATCGGTGTGGCGCGCGCCTGGCTCACCGCCGACAGTGCGCGCCAGCAATTTACCCTGCTCGACAGTGCGCTGGCCAGCGCCGAAGAAAACCTGCGCTTGCAGCGCCTGTCATTCCAGGAGGGGCAGGCGACTTCGCTGGATGTGATCGACGCCCGCCTCCAGTTGGGTAAAACCCGCATCGACCGCGCTCTGGCAGCCTGGCAATTCGACCTTGCCTTGATCCAGCTGCTGGATGTCAGTGGCCAGACCGACCGCTACAGCGATTATCTTCGCAAAGCCGACAAGGTGCTCTCACCATGACCCCTACCCGCTCTTCCCTTCCCCGCCTGCTGTTGCTGCTGGCGGTTTCACTGGCGCTGGCCGTTGTCCTCGTCGGGCTTTGGCTGGCCTTTCGCACGACCACAGGGTTGGTCCAAGGCATGGCCGATGCCGATGCCATCAAGGTATCGGCAAAAATTCCGGCGCGGATTGCCGAACTGCACGTGAGCGAAGGTGAACGCGTCACCGCCGGGCAGCGTTTGTTCACGCTCGGCAGCCCGGAGGTGGAAGCGAAATTGCGCCAGGCCACGGCAATGCTCGACGCGGCCCGTGCCCAGGCGGACAAAGCGACCGAAGGCGCACGTACTGAACAAATCCGCGCTGCCGAAGCCAACTGGCAGCGCGCAAAAACTGCCTCGGATCTGGCGCGGACCACAGCCACGCGCCTCGATCGCCTGCACAACGAAGGCGTGATTTCCCGTCAGCAGCGCGATGAAGCCCTGGCCCAGGCAAGCGCCGCCGAAGCCCTGACCAAGGCAGCGCGCGCGCAATACGATGAAGCCCTGGCCGGCGCCCGCCGCGAAGACAGGGACGCGGCCGATGCCCAGGTGCGCCAGGCCGAAGCCGCTGTGGCCGAAGTCACCGCGGCCCGCAATGAAACCCTTGGCGTGGCGCCGGCCTCGGGTGAAGTGAGCAAACGCCTGGCCGATGTCGGTGAACTGGTGCCTGCCGGTTATCCGGTGTTTACGCTGGTGGATATCGACAATATGTGGGTGTCCTTCACCTTGCGGGAGGATCAATTCAGCGGTGTGAACATGGGCAGTGTCATCAAGGGCGACATTCCTGCCCTGGGGCTGACCGGCGTTGATTTTGCAGTGTACTTCATCAACCCGGCTGGCGATTTCGCCACCTGGCGGGCAACCCGGCAATCGGCGGGTTACGACGTGAAAAGTTTTGAAGTGCGCGCCCGGCCAGTGACACCGGTTGCCAATTTCCGTCCGGGTATGAGCGTGCTGTTTCCGTGGCCGCAACCGTGAGCAGATCGCCCACCGGCTTTCGCGCATCGCTGCACAACTCGGCGCGGCGCGAGTGGCAGTTCCTCTGCCGCTCGCCCTGGGACCTGGCCCTGATCACCTGGATTCCCTGGCTGACCATGATGTTGTTCGCGGTGATGTTCCACAGCGCGGTGCCCCGTGCATTGCCGGTTGCCGTGGTGGATGACAGCCGCGGCCCTGTCAGCCGCGATCTGATTCGCACACTGCAAGCGGCACCGGCATTGGACGTGCGCTCGCATCCGGTGGATTTGCATCAGGCCTGGCCGCTGGTGCGCTCCATGCGGGTGGATGCGGTGATACATATTCCCGCCGATACCGACGACCGCATCCAGCGCGGCCAGCCCGCGACGCTATTTGCGTTTTATAACGCCGCGCTCACCACTGCGGGTGCGGCCGCTTTCCGCGATATCGACGCGGCGGTCAAACATCTCTCCGGCCGGATCGTGCTGGAACATACCGCCTTGCAGCAAGGTACGGATTTACTGAAGCCCGCCCCTGTCAACGCTCAGGTCACAGTGTTATACAACCCGGCGCGAAGCTTTGAACAATTTCTGTTGGGGCTGCTGCTGCCCGGCGTCTTGCATTTGATGCTGTGCGTTGCGGTCACCAGCGCCTGTTGCCGGGAGCTGCGCGATGGCACAGCCGGACGCTGGCTGGATGACTGCGGTGGCAACCTGCCGGGTGCCATCCTCGGCAAATGGCTGCTCTACATTCCCGTGTTTTCCCTCTACGGTTTTGCGGCAGTGCTGTGGGTGAGTGTGATCCGCGGCGATGGTATCGCCGGTTCACTGCTGGCGCTGCTGGCAGGCCAGGTGCTGATGTATACCGCCTATGCCGCCATCGGCTTGCTGCTGTGCGGTGTGGTGCGCAACATGGGTACCGCCCTGTCGGGCGTCGGCCTGTATGCCGGAACCTCGCTGGCGTTTTGCGGTGCCACCTTTCCCATCGACGGCGCGTCACTGTTCGCCCGCGCCTGGCATTACCTCCTGCCTTTTACCAGCTATGTGAAACTGGACGCGGCGGAACGCTATCTGGCGGCACCGGTAGCGGTGACCTTCACCCATCTGGGCGCGCTGGTGTTGTTTGTCGTGATACCGGGCGCCATCGGTTACCGCGCTTACCGCCAGGCGGTTCTCGATCCTTCCACCTGGGGGCAGCGGTGATCCACTCGGCCACGCGAAAATTCCGCGCTGTTTTTCTCGGGGCGTTTGTCAGTACCTTCCGCGCTATTTTTACCGATCGCGCCGTGGTCATGGTGATGGTGGGTGCCGTCATCCTCTACTCGTTTTTCTATCCCATGGGATACCGGCAGCAGGTGGCCAGCGAGCAGCCGGTAGTGATCGTCGATCAGGACCGCACCGCGCTCAGCCGGGACCTGATTCGCCATATCGAGCGAGTCAATGCCGTTCATGTGATCGCCCTGGTGAACAGCGAAACGGAAGCCGTCGCACAGGTGGCCGCCATGAAGGCCGAAGGCTTTGTGGTCATCCCCAGCGGCTTTGAGCGGAATATCCTGCGTGGCGACCAGGGAGACATCGCCATCTATGCCAGCGGCGCCTGGCTCGGGCGGGCCAATACCGTGCTCACAGGGTTGGGCGATGCCATCACCGGCTTTGCTCACGAGGCGGCGATCAAACAAGCCGCTTTTGCCGGAGTGGCCGCGCAGCCACCCTTGCAGTTGGTGCAGCGGCCACTGTTCAACACGCGGGAAGGATACGGCAGTGCACTGGTGACCGGCGTGGCCGAGTTGATCGTGCAGCAAACCCTGCTGATCGGCATCGCGGTGATGACAGGCACCCGCCGCGAACGCAGGGGGCGGCTGTTTTTTTCGGGCATCCAGTTACTCGGCATCGCCGCCGCCTGCCTGCTGATCGGCTTTACCAGCATGCTCTACTACGCCGGGTTTATGTTCTGGTATCAGGATTATCCGCAAGGTGGAAATTTTCCGGGGCTGCTGGTGGCCGGCCTGTTGTTTGTTGGCGCGGTGGTGGCTTTGGGGTTGTTTCTGGCAAGCTTCTTCCGCACGCGCGAGCGGGCCTATCAATTGATCCTGGTGACTTCCCTGCCCTTTTTCTTTTTGTCCAACCTCTCCTGGCCGGCCACATCGACACCGGCATGGCTGGTGTGGCTGGCGAAGCTCCTGCCCTCGACGCCGGGTATCAACATCATGGTGAAGTTCAATCAACTGGGCGCGGGTTTTGCCGAGGCCGTGCCGGAAATCATCAATTTGCTGGTGTTGATCCTGGTGTTTGGCGCGCTGGCCTGGTGGCGCTATCGCCGCCCGTCCTGACGGTTTATCCGCACCGGTTTTATTCGCCAGCCTGTACAATAACCGCCAGTTCCTTTCAATCAGGTACAGGTGGTGTTTATGCGTATCCAGGTGCTCCAGCATGTTCCCTTCGAAGGCCCCGGCAGCCTGGCGGACGACTTCGCCCGGCGCGGATTTTCCGTCGCCACCACGCAGTGGTATGCCGGCGATCCGGCGCCCGCGCTCGACAGTTTCGATGGCCTGGTGGTGATGGGTGGCCCCATGGGGGTTTATGACGAAGTGGATTATCCCTGGCTGGTAACGGAAAAGGCATTGATCCACAAGGCAATAACGGCGGGCAAACCGGTCCTCGGTATCTGCCTGGGGGCACAGTTGATTGCAACCGTGCTGGGCGCCGACGTCAAACGCAATCCCGTACGCGAGATTGGCTGGTTTCCATTAATGCCCGCTCCGGGAGCGGAAAACCACCCGCTGACGCGCATATTGACGAGCCCCCCTGAAGTCTTTCACTGGCACGGCGACACTTTTGATCTGCCACCCGGTGCCCAGTGGCTGGCCAGCAGCCGGGCTTGCGCCCACCAGGCGTTTATCCTCGATGATCGAGTATTGGGCCTGCAATTTCACCTGGAGACTACCGACATATCCGCGCGGGCATTGACAGTACACTGCGCTGATGAGTTGGATGGTTCCGAATTTGTGCAATCAGCGGAGGACATCCTGGCACGACCACAACGCTTTATCGCCATCAATCAATTGATGAGCCGTGTGGTGGAAACATTGTTCGCCAACCGCTAGGGAAGTTGCTCAAGGCCAAACACACTACCCACCAGAGTGGTAAGCACCATCGCCAATATTCCCCAGAAGGACACACGCAGCGCGCCGCGCCAGAGCGAGGCGCGGCCTGCCCAGGCAGCCAAGGTACCCAGACTGGCGAGAAAGATCAGCGTCATTACCCCCAGCAATGGCATCAACAGCGTTGGCGGAGACAGGTACACGACCAGCAGCGGCATCAGCGCACCGACACTGAATGCCAGCGCCGAGGCCATCGCCGCCTGCAATGGACGGGCGCGGGTCAATTCCATGATACCCAATTCTTCGCGCGCATGGGTTCCCAGCGCATCGTGCGCCATGAGCTGCTCGGCAACCCGGCGGGCGAGCCCGCGCGCCACGCCACGGCTTATGTACAGTTCTGTCAATTCACGGTGTTCGGCATCGCCATCGGTTTCCAGTTCGTGTTTTTCGAGCGCCAGATCAGCGGCCTCGCTGTCCGCCTGGGAAGAAACAGACACATATTCACCCGCCGCCATGGACATGGCACCGGCCACCATACCTGCCAACCCCGTCAGCAGAATCGTTTGCTGGCCAGCCGTGGCGGCGGCCATGCCCATCATCAGGCTGGCGGTGGACAGGATGCCGTCATTGGCTCCCAACACGGCGGCGCGCAGCCAGCCGATGCGAGCTTGTCCGTGGGTTTCGTGCGAGAACATACCGCTTTGCTCCACTCGGTGAACTGGATGGAGTATAGCAAGCAAAAAAAGGGACCCTCAGGCCCCAGGTATCCCACGACACAGGAATGTGATGGACATCAGTGACTGATCATCCAGGGCCGCATGGAGGGGAACATCTTGTTGCCCTCGGCGGTGTACATCAGATTGGATTTGCGCAGTTTTTTGTCGCCACAGCCGCAGCCTTTGCCGTGTTTGTGTTCGAGCCTTGCCTGTTTTTCGGCGCGGTATTCGGGTGTGGAGAGTATCGGGGTGTGTTGCGCGGCTTCGTTGCGTGCCTGGGCTTGATGGCGTTGTGATTTTATATCGAGGAATTCGGGCGAGAGCATGATGACGCGTGCACAGAGGTTGCCGCAGTGGGGGCATGCCTGGGGTTTGCTGGCGTCGTTGATGGAGGCGAGTTCGTAAAACAAACCGTGGTCGGAGCATTTGTAGTCGTAAACTGGCATCGTCTTCTCTCTCAAAAAACGGGTCGCTGGTACTTGCGATTATCTGGTGTCGTGTTTGATGGATGCTGTAGGTGCACATGAGACACGCCGTGAACCCTTCCCTGGGGGCTCGGATGCGGCATCCTTGCCGCATACGGTCTCATGTGCACCTACAGCATCCATCCCGAAACATGGTGCCAACTGCGAAAAAATTAAAAGCTATTTGTCAGGTGACAAAGGAACGTCAACGCCCGGTGTGACTTTCTTCGTTGGGCCTTCGGCGTTGGGGTTTACGTCGAAGTCGAAGATGTCTGTTGGCAGCCACAGGGTGGCGCAGGCGTTGGGGATATCCACGACGCCGCTGATGTGGCCCTGTACCGGTGCGCAGCCCAGGATGGCGTAGGCTTGGGCGCGGGAGTAGCCGAATTTGGTGAGGTATTCGATAGCGTTCAGGCAGGCCTGGCGGTAGGCGATGTGGACGTCGAGGTAGTGTTGTTCGCCCTGCTCGTCCACGGAGATGCCTTCGAAGATAAGGTAGTCGTCGTATTTGGGCGCGATAGGGCTGGGTTTGAAGATGGGGTTCTTGATGCCGTATTTGGCCATGCCGTCTTTGATGAGGTTGACGCGCAGGTGTATCCAGCCGGCCATTTCGATGGCGCCGCAGAAGGTGATCTCGCCGTCGCCCTGGCTGAAGTGGAGGTCGCCTACCGACAGGCCACCACCCTTGACGTAAACGGGAAAGTAAATTTTTGAACCGCGCGACAGGTCTTTGATGTCGCAGTTGCCGCCGTGTTCGCGCGGTGGCACGGTGCGCGCGCCTTCGGTGGCGGCGAGTTTGGCGGCGTCGGGTTTCATGCGGCCCATGTGTGCGGTGTCGGCGTAGGGCAGCGTCGCCAGGGCCGGTACGCGGTCCGGTTCGGTGTCGTAGAGTGCTTTTTCGCGTGTGTTCCATTCCTGCAGCATCTCTTTGGATGGCAGGCAGCCGATGAGGCCGGGGTGGATCAAACCGGCGAATTCCACATTGGGCACATGGCGTGACTTGGTGAACATGCCGTTGATGTCCCAGATGGATTTTTGCGCTTCGGGGAAATGTTCCGTCAGAAAGCCGCCGCCATTTTGTTTGGAGAAGAAGCCATTGAAACCCCAGAGGCTTTCCTGGAAGGCGCCGATATCGAGGATGTCCACCACCAGCAGGTCGCCGGGCTCGGCGCCTTCGACACCTACGGGACCGGAGAGGAAGTGCACCTGCGACAAGTCAACGTCGCGCACGTCGTCGGCGCTGTCGTTGTTGGCGATCTGTCCGCCGGTCCAGTCATAGCATTCGATGATGAAATCGGCTCCGGGCTTGACCGTAGCGACCATGGGAATGTCCGGGTGCCAGCGGTTGTGGATCATGTCGTTTTCGTAGGGGGATTTGCCCAAATCGATTTTGATGATTGTCTCGGTCATGTCTGCCTCTCCAGGAGTTGGGTCATGGGTCGAGGCCAGTATCCGGCGGCGGGGTTGGCAGGGGTATACGGCGATTGGCGACGCCACTACGTCAAATGACGTAGTGGCGTTAAGCTGTGGTGAGGGATGGTTGTACTTTAGTCAGTGATCTTCTTTGAGTGAAGCCAGCAGATCCAGGGCGTGCAGCCGCGCCCGGTGGTCATACACGTCGATGGTGAACATGAATTCGTTGATGCCTGTTTCATGGGCCAATTGGGCCAATCTTTTTCTGGCCTGGTCGGGCGAGCCGATCACCGCCAGACCCAGGAACTCCTGCACATACCGTTCTTCCTCGGGATTCCACAAACCACCCATGGACTCGACCGGCGGCCTCAACCACAGGGGTTCGCCACGCACCAGGGCGCAGATGCGCTGCTGTGCGGTGATGGACAGGTGACGCGCCTCGGCTTCGGTATCCGCGAGGATCGCGGGGATGCCCAGCATGGCATAGGGCTTGTCGAGGCAGGGAGATGGACGGAATTGGGTTTGGTAGAGGTGAATCGCCTCGCGCATCAGCCTCGGCGCAAAATGCCCCGCGAACGCATAGGGCAAACCACGCTGCGCGGCCAACTGCGCGCTGAACAGGCTCGAACCCAGTAACCAGATGGGTACCTGGGTTCCCGCACCGGGGATGGCTTTGAGGCGTTGGTTGGGTGCGGCGGGTGCAAGCAACTGCTCGAGGATATGAACTTCTTCGGGAAATTTATCGGCCCGCATATCGTCGCGCCGCAGGGCGCGACTGGTGATCGGATCGGTCCCCGGCGCACGCCCCAATCCCAAATCAATGCGATCCGGGTAGAGACACGCCAGGGTGCCGAATTGCTCGGCAATCACCAACGGCGGATGATTGGGCAGCATGATGCCGCCGGAACCCACGCGAATCCTCTCGGTTCCTGCGGCGATATAACCGATGAGCACCGAGGTCGCGGAACTGGCAATCCCTTCCATGTTGTGATGCTCCGCCAACCAAAAACGGTTGAAACCCAAACGCTCCGCGTGCCGGGCGTAAGCCAGGGAACCCTGCAAGGTCTCCGTGATGCTGTGGCCCTCACGCACCGACGCGAGCTCAAGCAGCGAGAAGGGAATATCGGACAACATAGGGAACCTCTACATCGGCAACGCGATGATCACCACAGAAAAAAACTGGCCTGTTTGTTGAGTATCCGCGCACTCTCCGCGCGGCGGCAGGCACCACCGGCAAGGCCCAGGCACACATGCAGGGGAATCAAATGCTCCTCACGCGGATGACAGTAACGCGCGTGGGGCGCGGACTCCCACTGGTTCAAACGGTCGCGGCGCGCCTGATCGGTCAATGCAGGATCAGCACAGGTTTCCCGCAACCAGTCTTCAAAGGCCTGGTTCATGGCTGCGGTCTCGGGCGTGGCAGGTGCGAAAAAGGCGCGCATGTTGTGAAAGGAAAAACCCGAACCAATCACCAGCAAGCCCTCTTCATCCAGGGCACGCAGGGCTTCGCCCATGCGCAGGTGCAGCGCCGGGTCCAGGGTGTTCACCAGCGACAATTGCACAACGGGTATGTTTGCGGCGGGATAGAGAATTTTCAATGGCACGAAAACACCGTGATCCAGGCCCCGGCTGTCGTCCAGCCGCGCCGGCAGACCCTTGGCCTCCAGGGCCGCAGCCACCCGCTCCGCCAACGCGGGACTGCCCGGTGCGGGATAGGTGATTTCGTAGGATTCCGGCGGGAAGCCGTAATAGTCGTAAACCAGCGCCGGATTGGCGGCATGGGTCAGGGTGGGTTGGGATTCCTCCCAATGGGCGCTGATCACCAGAATGGCCTTGGGTACCGGCATGTCATCCGCCAGGGCGCGCAGCGTGGTCAGCATTTCCGTATGGCCGGGATCGCCCAGCAAGGGCAAGGGACCACCGCCGTGTGACAGGAATAGTGTAGTCATTGAGCGTGTGTCAGACATATCATGATTCCTGAAATGGATAACACGAGTCCGCTTCAGTATGCCATCAATAAGAACAAATCACACCCGCAAAATAAGACACCACCTTCGCTTCATCCACTGAGTTACGCGCGCAATTCCGTTCATTGAGATTGCGCAAAATACTCGCCACCTCTGGACGAGACAACACGCAAGGCAAATAGCATTGCCTGGCCGCCAAACGAAAATCCATCTCACCCAAATCCTGCTTCAACATTTTATGGTAGAGAAAAACCAGTGCATTCACGGTGGAATTTTGTATATTGACAGCGACATGCCGATGTGCTGCCAGTAAAGTGCTTTGACCTATACGGAACCCATCTCTACCGGATGACGTTTTTAATGGTACAAAATGTATTGTTTTACCCAAAACAGGTAGGATTTTTCGGTGCGGATGCTATAACCCCTAGGCCGCATCTCACCACGCTATTGCTCAATAAATGGACTTTTGGCCATGACGTCACTCTCTGTTGAAACCATTTCCATTTATGTATATTTAAGGGCTTGCCAGATGGTTGCGTGTTTATTTTTTTGGTGAGTTCGCGTTATCTCTTTGTTTTTTCTAATAACCGGTTTATAATCAAACACTTAGCTGTTTTTACGCGAATAATAACGCGCAAGCCCCAAGCAGGATGACGTGCATGCGCGTTTTGCTGTAATGGGATGTAATAGAAAAAGCCATAAAGCTTTGATAAAACACAAGATTAGCGTTTTATTTTAAGCAATTCGGAGAAATCGCATGGATCATGAAAAATACAATAGAAGCATTAGTTTGCTATGTCCGACTTGCGGCTGTTCCCAGTTTTCATACGACGAAGGAGTGAATGAGACCATTCAGGTAATGACTTGTGCTTCCTGTGGACGAGAATTCAATAGAGATGAACTGATTCGTGAGAACAGTGAAAATATCGACGAACACCTATCTGAAATCAAAAAGGAAGTCACCAAAGATTTTACTGATGAAATTCGCAAGTCCTTGAAGAAAGCATTTTCTGGAAACAAGAATATAAGGTTTAAATGATGCCGGTTTCTATTGACGCAGGTGACGTAATAGCTGGTCTGGCATTCCTTCTTTCAGCATATGCAACCTGGCAGACTGTTAGTTTCAATAAAAAGCAAAAATCCCTCGTGGAAAGCCAAGAGAGATTGAATAATCGTCTTTTGGAGAAAGAAAACGAAGATGCCTTGAGAGAGAGGCGAGCTGATCTTGGTACATCTTTTATAAAATTGGGAAGTAACAAGTATCGACTAAAAATTTGGAACAAGGGTGCTGCTACTGCGAGAAACGTTAGGTTAGAGTTCCCCGAGGGTAACGATGTTGTTATCAACTCTGAGGTGACGGATAAATTTCCAATGGAAAGCTTGGAGAGGCATCAATCTGTAGAGCTCGTTGCAGCAGTACATATGCAAACCAAGAGAAAGCATGTTGTGCGGATCATTTGGGAAGATGATGCGCAAGCCTACAATGAAAAGCTTTCCTACCCAACATTGTAAAACACGTAACAAGCGGCTGTTGTCGCCCCTTCGGGGCTGGCACGATCTTTCCGCCGCTTCGCGGCTCCAAATCTGCCCCAAAGCCGGGCGTCAGGATCTTTCTTCATAAAGGCATCCTCTATGCTAGAACTTACAAGGGATGAAGTAATAAAGGTTATTCCCGTTGTGGCGGCAGTAATAGTCGCCGTCATAGGGTGGCTTATAACTTACTTTCACAAATGGCATTTCGACAGAAAAGCCAACAAGCTTGATCGCATTAATCGGCAATTGCGAGAACTTTACGGCCCTCTCTACGCAAGGCTAATGGCCAGCCATAGCACTTGGGAGGCATTCTGGAGCAAGCACAAGCCCGCGCACGGGAAAAACAGCTATTTTGGAGATAACGTACAGGTTACAGACAAAGAAAAGGAAATTTGGCGAACATGGATGATCAACGTTTTCGAGCCATACAATGCGGAGACGGAAAAATTAATTCTAAAAAACATTGATCTCCTTGACTCCAACGAAATACCGAAGGCTTTCATTGACGCACTAGCTCATATTGCTGCATATAAAGCAGTTTTGGCAGACTGGAAAGCCGGCGATTTTTCTAATCATGTATCCGTGAATAAATGGCCCACAATATCGCTGCTTTTAGCAGTCGAGCCAGAGTACAAGAGATTACGGGCGCTGCAGCGGAAATTAATGGGCATATCGAGCAATCGTGCTTCATAAACATATAACATATAACATATAACATATAACATATAACATATGTTGTAGGGTATAGGATTGAGGTAAACAGCCATTACAGCAACTGCTATCAGCCCAACTGGTCGGTCAAGCGAGCACCAACAAGGCCCATGGCTTCACCATTTTCATGGGTTTTGTTGGTTCCTCCGCACATTCGGTGCTCGTCCGCCGCTTACCTTGCGCGTCATACCTGTGGATCGATGTGATGACTCTCTACTTGGGTGTTATATCTATTGTCTTTGCACTTATTTCTGCTGCTGCTTTGCTAAGGGAAAGTACTGTAAAAGTAAGCAGAAATGAAGAGGTAGCCCGCCGCATTAAAAATGCAAAAAATTAGGTGAGTAACCAAATTTGGCAGGTGCATGCTTGGATGGTTGGGGTACATCTGCAACTTTTCGTGCTCAATCAATTTGGCATTCAATTCAATAGATACCCTAATGGCGGCAATTTCTATTTCTGCAAGCAATCGTCCAAATACTTGAAAAACACCGCCTATACGATTGCAAAAACTGCTTCCACTGCCTGGGACTTCGCCGCATGGCATGGAAGTCTTGGGGACGATCGACAAGCCGACACACTTCGGCATCCAGTACACCGCTGGGAAACCTTTCTGGCATGACGGAGGCATGGCTCTGCCCGAGGCTACTTCCCGCTCTAAAACCTCCCGGACATCGTCACAGGCGCCGGAAATGCCCTGGCCCAATAGCCACAATCCACGTATCCAGATGGCCGCCAAGGGGCTCCAGGCAAGGCTCGTCGCTTATATTTTGACATAATATTATATAATAATATAAATTAAGCCTGCTCACGTGCCGCATGGCCCCACCAACGCATCATGGGGGGCCAGCACCATGAGGCTGGCCGCATGCTGTTCCAGGTCTCATGGGTGCCGGCAAGGAGTCACCCCAATCCATCCGACCAGGTGGTGAGTGTCGGGAAACATAACAATAATCCCTCGAGGTTAACCTATGAAAACCCTGTTCCTTACAGCAGTTGTTTCGTTATGGTTGTTCAGTAGTGGTGTGCATGCCCAATCGGTGGCGGTACACGATCCCTCCGTGATCAAAACGGGCAATACGTTTTACCTGTTCGGGTCGCACCTGGCGGCCGCCAAATCAACCGATCTGGTGAATTGGAACCGATTCGCGGAAGGCGTAAACAGCAACAACCCCTTGTTCAACAACGTTACCCAGGAGCTGGCAGAGGCTTTGTCCTGGGCGGAAACCAATACCCTGTGGGCGGCGGATGTCGTGCAGCTGGCGGACGGCAAGTTTTATATGTATTACAACGCCTGCCGTGGCGATTCCCCCCTGTCAGCCCTGGGAGTGGCGGTTGCCAATTCCATCGAAGGGCCCTACGTCAATAAACAAATCCTGTTGCGCTCCGGACGCGGGCAAACACCAACGGGGGCCAACTACAACGCCAGCATCCACCCCAACGTGGTCGATCCCCATGTGTTTTTCGATAAGAACAACCGCCTGTGGATGACGTACGGCTCCTATTCGGGGGGTATTTTTATCCTGGAACTGGACCCGGTCAGCGGTTTGATCAAATCGGGACAAACGGCCAATAACGGTTTTGGCACCCATCTCATGGGCGGCAATCACAGCCGCATAGAAGCGCCTTATATCCTCTACAGCCCCGTGTCGGACTATTACTACCTGTTTGTATCCTTTGGTGGCCTGGCGGCCAATGGTGGTTACGATATCCGGGTAGCGCGGTCACGTAACCCGACGGGTCCTTACCTGGATGCCAACGGCAATGACATGCGCTCGGTCGTGGCCAGCTGTGGTCTGGAGTGTGGCGACCCTTCCATCCAGGGATATGGGCAAAAGTTGCTGGGTGGTCATTTGTTCGACCGCAAGTCGGGTGATCCGGGCACTGGCCTGGGTATCGGCTATGTGTCGCCCGGTCACAACTCGGCTTACTACGAAGCCTCTACGGGCCAGCATCTCCTGTTTTTCCATACCCGCTTTCCGGGGCGTGGTGAAGAACACGAAGTGCGTGTCCATGAGATGTACCTGAATGCGGACAACTGGCTGGTGGCGGCTCCCTTGAGCTATCGCCCGCGCAATGTTTCCAACAGCATCAGCCGCCAGGATGCCGTGGGTAACTATCGCATGGTGAACCACGGTAAAAACATTGTGGCCGGATACACCCACGCCCAGAGCATCAACCTGACCCTGGCGGACAATGGCAGTGTCACCGGTGATGCCAGCGGCAGCTGGTTTTACCGGGGCGACAACCTGGTGCAGATCCAGCTTAACGGCCATTCCTATGCTTATGAAGGCGCCCTGTCCCGGCAGTGGCACGAGCCCACACAGCAATTTGTGGTGACCTTCAGCGCGCAAAACCGTAGCGGAGTATCCATTTGGGGAATCCGGCAGAGTGTCAGCGGCAATATCCGCGATGGCGTATACCGGCTGACCCCGGCCCATAGCGGCAAATCCCTGGATGCAGCCTATTGTTCAACCAGCAATGGCACCGATGTGCAGCAGTGGTCCTGGTTGAACAACGATTGCCAGAAGTGGCGATTGACCCATGTGGGCGATGGCTATTATCGCATTTCACCCTTGCATGCTTCGGGTAAAGCGATGGATGTGGAAAACATTTCCACAAGTAACGGGGCCGATATCATCCTGTGGGATTATTGGGGTGGACACGGCCAGCAATTCCGCTTCCAAAGCTCTGGCAGCAACCGCTGGCGTATCATTGCCCGCCACAGCGAGAAGTGCCTGGACGTTGAGGGCCGGACACAAAACGATGGCGGCAACCTGATCCAGTGGACCTGCGCCAGTGGCAGCCTGAACCAACAGTTTGAGTTGCAACGTCTGGGAGATTGATACCTGCGTTTTTGGACACGCTCCGCTTTGCGGAGCGTGTCCTGTCTATACTACACCGCCAAATAAGACGCGATTTTCGCCTCATCCACCGAACTGCGCAGTTCCTCGTGCACGATCTCGCCCTTTTCGATCACCAGGATGCGGTCGGCGATATCCAGCGCGAAGCTCAATACCTGTTCCGACACGATGATCGACAAACCACGCTGATCGCGTATCTGCTTCAGCGTGCGTGCCATCTCGCGGATGATGGAGGGCTGGATGCCTTCCGTGGGTTCGTCCAGTAACAGCAGTTTAGGATCGCTCGCCAGGGCGCGGGCAATGGCCAGCTGTTGTTGCTGACCGCCGGAGAGGTTGCCGCCGCGCCGGTTGCGCATTTCCAGCAGCACCGGAAACATATCGTAGATATCCCGCGGCACGCTGTTGTGTTTGCTGGTGGTCAGCCCGGTTTCGATATTTTCCTTGACGGTCATGCTGGAAAAAATCATCCGTCCCTGGGGCACAAAGCCAAAACCCTTTGCCACCCGCTGATAACTCTTGAGACGCGAGACTTCCTTATCTTCCAGCTTGACACTGCCGCTGGCGGTGGGAATGACGCCCATCAGGGATTTCATCAGGGTGGTCTTGCCCATGCCGTTGCGTCCGAGGATGGCGACAATTTCGCGCGGGGCCACGGAAAAATTCAGGCCGTGCAGCACTTCGCTCTGGCCATAGGCAACGCGATAATCAGCAACTGATAACATGTTCTCTCCTCGCGATTAGTGGCCCAGGTAGACTTCGATCACTTTAGGGTCCTGCTTGACCTTTTCCGCCGAACCTTCGGCCAGGATGCGGCCCTGGTGCAGCACCGTGACCTTGTCGGCGATCTGCGCCACGAACTGCATATCGTGTTCGATCACGATCACCGAGCGGTTCTGGGTGATCTTGCGCAACAACTCGGCCGTTTGCTGGCGTTCCGCCACCGACATGCCGGCGACGGGTTCATCCAGCATCAGCAGTTGCGGGTCCTGGATCAATAGCATGCCGATTTCCAGCCATTGTTTTTGTCCGTGGCTGAGCAGCTCCGCCTGCATGTCGAGGAAGTCACTGAGAAAAATCATCTCGGCCACTTCATGGACCTTGTTGATCACTTCCGCATCCCGTTTGAAGGCCAGCGCACCAAAAACCGAGCGGCCGCGCGGAAAGGAAATCTCCAGGTTTTCAAACACGGTCAGGTCGCCGTAGATGGACGGATTCTGGAACTTGCGCCCTACCCCGGCCTTGACGATCTCGTGCTCCTTCATGCGCGTGAGTTCGCGGTTGCGGAATTTGATGGAACCTTCGGTGGCCTTGGTGCGCCCGCAGATCAGATCCAGCACCGTGGTCTTGCCCGCGCCATTGGGGCCGATGATCACGCGGATTTCGTTTTCATCCACATAGAAGCTCAGGTCGTTCACTGCCTTGAAACCATCGAAAGACACCGTCAGTCCCTCTACGGCCAGCACGAAATCAGTATTACTGGGGCTCATGGGCTACTCCTGCAGGACTGGTGGTGGCTCTGGATGTGGGTGCGACCGGTTTTGTTGGTGGCTTGACCGGTTTCTGCGGCAGCTTCACACGGCTCAACAAGGCATTGATGCGTGGCGCCAGGTAGGTGTTGTACAGACCGGCCAGGCCATTGGGAAACGCCATGACCACAGCGATGAACAAACCACCCATGGCAAACAGCCAGAGTTCCGGAAAACTCTCCGAGAAAGAGGTCTTGGCCCAATTGACAACCAGCGCACCGTAAACCGCGCCGATCAACGACAGCCGCCCACCGACCGCGCAGAAGATCACCATCTCGATCGAGGGCACTATGCCCACCAGGGTCGGTGACATGAAGCCTACTTGCAAGGTGAACATGGCACCGCCGACGGATGAAAACGCCGCGCCCACGCAGAAGATGAATATCTTGAGGTTGGCCACGTCGTAACCGGAAAAGCGCACCCGGTCCTCTTTATCGCGCATGGCCACCAGCAAGCGGCCCAGTTTGCTCTTGCGAATGAACTGCGCAATGAACAGGCACACAAACAGCATGAAGACACACAGGTAGTAAAAAAAGTACTTGGCCTCATCGGTGCGGATGTCCCAGCCTTTGAGGGTGCGCAGGTCAGTAATGCCGTTGACGCCGCCGGTATAGCCCTGCTGGCCGATGATCAGGATGGTCAGGATGGCCGCCAGCGCCTGGGTGATGATGGCGAAGTAAACGCCCCCCACACGCCGCTTGAACATGGCCACGCCAATCACATAGGCAAAAAAGCTCGGCACCAGCACGATGGCGATAATCGTGAGTATCAGGCTATGGAACGGCTCCCAGAAAAACGGCAGTTCGGTGATCTGGTTCCAGTCCATGAAATCCGGAATACCGGGCGTGGATTGGATTTTGGTGCTTTCCGGATCGGAGGCTTCGAGTTTCAAAAACATGGCCATGGCGTAACCGCCCAGGCCGAAGAACACACCCTGCCCCAAGCTCAAAATGCCGCCGTAACCCCAGCAGAGCACCAGCCCCACCGCCACAAACGCATAGGTGAGGTATTTGCCCACCAGGTTGAGGCGGAACAAATCCAGTGACAGGGGTAATATCACCACCAGCACCAGCGCCAGCACGGCAAAGCCGAGGAGATCCTGGCGCGGCAACAATGCACGTAAACCTTGATAGGACATAGCCGAATCCTCCTAGCGGCGAACTTTGAGGGTGAACAGCCCTTGCGGACGCAGCATCAACACCACAACCACAAACAGCAGGGTAAGCACCTTGGCCATGGAGCCACTGAGGAAAAATTCCATGGAAGACTGGGCCTGGGAAATCGTGAACGCGGAAGCGATGGTGCCCAGCAGACTGGTCGCGCCGCCGAAGACCACTACCAAAAAGGTATCGACGATATAGAGCTGACCCGAGGTGGGTCCGGTGGAACCGATCATGGTAAAGGCGCTGCCGGCAACACCGGCGATGCCACAACCCAAGGCAAAGGTCATGCGGTCAACCTTGGCGGTATTGATGCCCACCGCGCCGGCCATGGGACGGTTCTGCACCACGGCGCGCACTTGCGTGCCCCAGCGCGAGCGATACATCAGCAGCGCCACCGCGATGGAAATGCCGATGGCCAGCGCCATGACAAACAAACCATTGATGGGAACTTCGATGGTGTCGGACAAGGCATAGGAGCCCATCAGCCAATCCGGCAGGGTCACCCCCACTTCACGGGCGCCAAAGGTGCTGCGGTAAAACTGTTGCAAAATCAGGCTCAAGCCCCAGGTGGCCAGCAGCGTATCCAGGGGACGGTGGTAGAGATGACGGATCATGCCCCACTCTACCAATGCACCCAAAAGCGCGGTGGCGAGGAAGGCCAGGATCATGGCGAGAAAAAAGTAATAGCCGAAATAATCCGGCAGGTTCTGTGCAAAATAGGTGGACGTCAGGTAGGTGATGTAGGCACCCAGTATCATGAATTCGCCGTGGGCCATGTTGATCACGCCCATCTGCCCGAAAATAATTGCGAGCCCCAGTGCCATGAGGACGAATACCGAAAAGAGAATGAGTCCGGCAAACCCCTGCATGGCAAAAATGGAGAGCAATTCCGCACTGCTATAGTCAGCAAACATCGCCAAGTCCCCTCTACAAATAAACGCGAATACCCAAAACTCCCACAAGCTGCTGCAAAACAACCTGTAAACACCAGCGGCTTGCGCCGCTGGTGTGTCGACGGTTATTGATAACCTTCGGGGAAGGGGTCCGGCTCGATCAGCTCTTCGGTTTCAAACACCACTTTGTACTGGCCATCCGGCTGCGCCAGGCCAATCCGGGTTTTGGACCAGAGGTGATGGTTGGGGTGAATCTTCACGTAGCCTTCCGGCGCGGTGGTGAGTTCGATGCCGGGCGATGCTTCGCGTACCTTGTCGATATCGAAGGAACCGGCTTTTTCCACCGCGGCTTTCCACAACCAGGGACCGAGGTAAGCGGCCTGCGTCACGTCGCCGATCACGGCATCTTTGCCCCAGCGTTCTTTGAAGGCTTTGACAAACGCGGTGTTGTTGTCATTGGGCAGGCTCTGGAAGTATTTCATGGCCGCGTAGGCACCCACGATATTCTCACCACCGATGCCGAGGATTTCGTCTTCGGTCACGGATATGGTCAGTACCAGCGGGCTCTCTTTGGTCATGTCGATACCGGCCGCTTTCAATTGCTTGTAGAAGGCCACGTTGGAACCGCCCACCACGATCGCGTAGATCACATCGGGCTTGCGCAGTTTGATTTTGTTGATGACCGAGTTGAATTGGGTGTGGCCCAGCGGGTAGTACTCTTCACCCACGACTTTCAGGCCGAGTTTTTCGATGTGCTTGCGCGCGATCTTGTTGGAGGTGCGCGGCCAGATGTAGTCGGAGCCGAGCAGGTAGAACGTCTTGGCGCCTTTGTTTTTCACCACCCAGTCGATACCCGCGATGATTTGCTGGGTCGCTTCCTGGCCGGTGTAGATCACATTGGGTGATTGTTCCAGGCCTTCATAAAACGTCGGGTAGTAGAGCATGCCGTTGTATTGCTCGAACACCGGCAGCACCGCTTTGCGCGACGCGGATGTCCAGCAGCCGAACACTGCGGCTACCTTGTCGTTCACCAACAGCTTGCGCGATTTTTCGGCGAAGGTCGGCCAGTCGCTCGCGCCGTCTTCCTGGATGAATTCGATTTTGCGGCCCAGCACACCGCCCATGGCGTTGATCTGCTCGATGGCCAGTTTTTCAGCCTGCACCGAACCTGTCTCGCTGATGGCCATGGTGCCGGTGACTGAATGGAGTATGCCCACCTTGACCGTGGTATCCGTCACCGCGAGGCCGGTGGTGTTGACCTCGGCGGATACCGTGGAAAAAGTCAGCGTCAGGCCCGCGGCCAGCGCGAGCAGGTTTCTTGTCATGGAGGTGACAAGCCTGGTGCTCAAGTTTGAAGTACTCATGGTTAACCCTCATCAGATTTATTGAAAACCCGCACAGACACCGCGATGGGTCTGCACCAGACACCCAGTGCCCACGGTGCCTATTCTGGTGAGGGAAAGCAGCCCCGCCCATGCGACAAATGGCTCAGCCAACTGCGCCAAATGACGTAGAGGCAGGGCGCGGGCATCTGTGGCAGGCCGGTTGATGGCATGAAGTTTGATACAGCTCTCTGCGTAGAAACGGCTATCGGCAAAAGGAGCAGCCCAAGCGCACGAATGTGCACCAAAAAAGATCCGGCCCGATGATCGATGCCTCAATGGGAGGCACGGGGCCTGCGGGTATTCCATGACGGCCAAACAACATATCTTTCGCGTCAGGCGCAATTACAACCAGTGGGTCGCCAACCAGACACTGGAGGACTATGCCCTGCGCTTCACGGCCAAGAGCGCCCGGCGCTGGTCTTCCGCACGGGTGGCAACTACCGCATTGGGCGCGATTTCATTCCTGGCGCTGGAGGCCATCGGTGGTGCAATCACCCTGCATTACGGCTTCACCAATGCGCTCTTTGCCATACTGGCTGTCGGGCTGATCATTTTCCTGACCGCGATTCCCATCAGCTATTACGCGGCCAAATACGGTGTGGATATCGACCTGCTCACCCGTGGTGCGGGTTTTGGTTATATCGGCTCCACCATCACGTCACTGATCTACGCCACCTTCACCTTTATTTTTTTCGCGCTCGAGGCGGCCATCATGGCCATGGCCTTGGAGCTGTTGCTGGATATTCCCCTGGCCCTGGGGTATCTCATCAGCGCCCTGCTGATCATTCCGCTGGTGACCCACGGCATCACCTTTATCAGCCGCTTTCAGTTGTGGACCCAACCCTTCTGGCTGGTGCTGCAACTGCTGCCTTTTGTGTACATCCTGTATGCGGACATCAGCTCGGTGCAGGACTGGACGCAGTTCCAGGGCCTGGATGTGCCTGTGGAGCAGCACGGGCAAGGACTGAACATCCTGTTGTTCGGCACCGCGTCGGCGGTGATATTTTCCTTGATTGCGCAAATTGGCGAACAGGTGGATTTCCTGCGCTTCCTGCCACCGCCGAAACCGGGCCAGCGGTGGCGCTGGTGGATGGCACTGATGGCGGGTGGTCCGGGCTGGATCGTTATCGGCACCATCAAAATCCTCGCCGGTTCGTTTCTCGCCGTGCTGGCCATGGGCCATGGCGTCGGTGCCGAGGAAGCGGCCGATCCCACGCGCATGTACATGGTGGCCTTCAGCTATATCACCCACTCGCCGGAAGTGGCGCTGGCCATTGCGGGCATTTTTGTCATCCTCTGCCAGATCAAGATCAATGTCACCAACGCCTATGCTGGTTCCATTGCCTGGTCGAACTTTTTTTCGCGCCTGACGCACAGCCATCCCGGCCGTGTGGTCTGGCTGGTGTTCAACGTGACCATTGCCCTGCTGTTGATGGAGCTGGGTATCTACCAGGCACTGGAGCAGACGCTGGGCGTCTACGGTATCGTGGCCGTGGCCTGGCTGGGCTCGCTGGTGGCGGACCTGGTGATCAACAAGCCCCTGGGTTTCAGTCCGCGCCATATCGAATTCAAACGCGCGCATCTCTACGACATCAACCCGGTGGGCTTCGGGTCCATGCTGTTGGCGTCGCTGATCGGGATTCTCTGCCACCTGGGCGCGGCGGGTGAACTGGCGCAGGCGCTGTCACACTTCATCGCGCTCTTTTCGGCACTGGTCATAGCACCGTTGATCGCCTGGGGCACCAAGGGCCGCTATTACATCGCGCGCCCCACGGTGGCCATAGATTCACCGGAGGGCCTGGTGACCTGCTGCATTTGCGAGCACCGGTTTGAACAGGAGGATATCACCCACTGCCCTGCTTATGCTGGCAATATCTGTTCGCTCTGCTGTTCCCTCGATGCGCGCTGCCACGATTACTGCAAACCCGGCGCCAACTACGCCGATCAGGTGCGGCGTTTTTTCCGTGCGTTCGTGCCTGCGTCCATCATTCCCGCGGTCAATTCACGGCTCGCGCATTTCATCAGCCTGGTGCTGGTGATCAATGGCCTGTCGGCCATGCTGCTGTCGCTGATTTATTTCCAGACCATCACCCTGGATGCCGAGTCGGCGGAATTGCTGGCCACCACGCTGTGGAAAGTGTTTTTCCTGCTGGTGATCATCACCGGCGTGGTCAGCTGGCTGTTTGTGCTGGCCCACGAGAGCCGCGTGGTGGCGCAGGAGGAAACCCAGCGGCAAACGCGCCTGCTAATGGAAGAGATCAGCGCGCACGAGCGCACCGACAAGGCCCTGCAGGAAGCCAAGGAGCACGCCGAGGCCGCCAACCTCGCCAAGAGCCGCTACCTGACCGGCATCAGCCACGAGCTGCGTTCGCCGCTCAATGCCATCCTCGGTTACGCGCAATTACTGGAAAAAGCGCCGGACATGCCTGCGCGGCGCAAGGATGCCATGGGTGTCATCCGCCGCAGCGGCGAACACCTGGCGGATCTGATCGAGGGCCTGCTCGATATTTCCAAGATCGAGGCCGGCCGTCTCGACCTGCATCAGGATCAGGTCGACATCCGCCTGTTGATGGAACAGCTGGTGCATATGTTCACCCTGCAAGCCGACGCCAAGGGACTCGGCTTTGCCTATGAATGCCGCGACCATCTGCCCGACACCGTGCGCACCGATGAAAAACGCCTGCGGCAGATCTTGATCAATGTGCTGTCCAATGCGGTGAAATACACTGACAGCGGCAGCATTTCACTCAAGCTGCGCTACCGCAGCCAGGTGGCCGAGTTCACGGTGAGCGATACCGGCCCCGGCATAGCGCCGGAAAATATCGAACGCATCTTCCGTCCCTTCGAGCGTGTGCGCATCCCCGGCTCCACGGCGACGGGCACCGGTCTGGGGCTCACCATCACGCGGCTGCTGTCCGACATCATGGGCGGCGATATTTCGGTAAAAAGCACGCCGGGCCAGGGCAGCGAATTCAAGGTCAGCCTGATGCTGTCCGCCACCCATGTCACGCCGGTGGACAACAGCCGCCATCCCGCCGACGCGATCGTCGGTTATCGCGGTCCGGTCAAACGCATTCTGGTGATCGACGATGAAGCCTCCCACCGCCAGTTGATGCGCGCCATGCTGATGCCGCTGGGGTTCGATGTCTGCGAGTTGGGCAATCCACTGGAAGCGCTGGCGTTTCTCGAGCGCAGCCGGCAGCGGGACGACCTGCCCGACGCCCTGCTGCTGGATGTGTCCATGCCCGGCCTGAGCGGCTGGGAACTGGTCGACCGGCTGCGCGCTGCCGGTTTCAACATGCCGGTCATCATGGTGTCCGCCGATGCCAGTGAGGGCCGCAATCAGGAGCCCGGCAACAACCCCGAGGCACCGGCGCTTTACCAGGCCTATGTCATCAAGCCCGTGCGCCTGCCACTGCTGCTGAATCACCTGGGCAGCCTGCTCAGGCTCACCTGGAGTTACGAGCAGGCTGAAGACATAGCGGATTCCCTGATAGAAACCATCGAGCTTCCATGATCAAACAACACACCAAACCCCTGGCGCTGATTGTCGACGATTCCATCGACAATATTCACATGCTCAAGGATCTGCTGGAGAGCGAGGAGTTTCGCGTGGCCATCGCGCTCGACGGCAGCCAGGCCTTGACCATCAGCCAGACCATGACGCCGGACATCATCCTGCTGGATGCCATCATGCCGCAGATGGATGGCTTTGAAACCTGCCGCCACCTCAAGGAAAACCCGGACCTGGAAAACACGCCGATCATTTTCATGACCGGCCTGGCGGATACCGAGCATGTGGTGATGGGATTGCACGCCGGTGGCGTGGACTACGTGACCAAGCCGATCAACAACGATGAACTGGTAGCGCGCATGCGCGTGCACCTGAGCAACGCCCGCCTGACCCAGAGCGCGCGCACCGCGCTGGACAGCGCCGGACAGTTTCTGCTGGCGGTCGATAAGCAGGGACACCTGCTCTGGGCGACGCCCCAGGTCCATCAACTGCTGCAAAACGCCAGCCGCAGCGAGCAACACGCGGATATCCGCCAGACGCTGCACGACTGGTTGCAGCACAAGCCCGAGGCCGGCCGCAAATTGCCGCTCAATTTCCTGGCGCAGCCCCTGGTGGTGGAATTTCTTGCGCAGGTGGACGACAAGGAACATCTCCTGCGCCTGACCCTGGCGCCCAAGGCCAGCGCCGCCACGGAAAAACTGCGCGAGGTCTTTCTGGTGACCGGGCGCGAGGCGGACGTGCTGCTGTGGATCGCCCAGGGCAAGACCAACCGTGAGATCGGCCAGATACTCGAGATGAGCCCGCGTACGGTCAACAAGCACCTGGAACAGATTTTTCGCAAGCTGGGCGTGGAAAACCGCACGGCCGCCGCGGCGGTCGCGCTCAAGTCACTGGCCGCCACCTGAATGGCGGAGGAGGTCATCATGATCGGTCTTTACAAACGCACCTGTGTCAAAGCCGAGGACAAGCTGGACAGGGATTACCAGGCCGTCCGCAGCGCGGCGCTGCGGGCCCAGCGCGACGGCGATATCCGCCAGTACCAGCGCCTCAACCGCGAGGCCGAAATCCTCGCGGCACACCTGGAGTCCTTCCGCCAGCCCAGTCACTGACGGTATGTGAAGGGGAATGGATACCCGCTGATTGTCGACCGTCAACGGGTATCCATTCCTCCCCAAGGTCCAGCGCCCGGCCCGGTCTTTATGTGTGATTGAAGACCGGGGCCCGATTCTGGATAATGCCGCCCCAAATCCCTATCAATCTGCGCCCTGCGGGCGCAGCTGCAACCCGCCACCAAAGGTAACGCTCGGGCATGGCCGATTTCGCGCTCATCATGCTGGCCACGGTGCTGGTGAACAATTTCGTGCTGGTCCAGTTTCTGGGGCTCTGCCCTTTCATGGGCGTGTCCAACAAGCTGGAATCCGCCATCGGCATGGCCGGTGCCACCACCTTTGTCATGACGCTCGCCGCCATCAGCACCTACGTCATCTATGCCTGGGTGCTCGTTCCCCTGAACCTGGGTTATATGCGCATCATTTTGTTTATCGTGACGATCGCGGCGGTCGTGCAGTTCACCAGGCTGTTCCTCGAGAAGACCAGCCCGCTGCTCTACCGGATGCTGGGCGTGTTCCTGCCCCTGATTACCGTCAACTGCGCGGTATTGGGCGTGGCGCTGCTCAGCACCAACCGGGGGCATAATTTCTGGGAATCCACGCTCTATGGTTTTGGCGGCGCCCTGGGCTTTTCACTGGTGCTGGTGCTGTTCGCGGCCATGCGCGAACGCCTGGCCGCGGCCGATGTGCCCCTGCCCTTCCGGGGCGCTTCCATCGGCCTGATCACCGCCGGACTCATGTCCCTGGCGTTCATGGGCTTCAGCGGTCTGGTATGACCCTGGCCCCGGAGCTGACGTGAACCCATGCTGACCCTGATCATCCAACACCCCATCCTGGCCGCGCTGGTTGCGCTGGGCGGGCTGTCGCTGTTGTTTGGCGCCGTGCTGGGTTTTGCCGCGATCAGGTTCAGGGTGGAGGGCAATCCCATCGTCGAGCAGATCGACGACCTGCTGCCCCAGACCCAATGCGGCCAGTGCGGGTATCCCGGCTGCCGACCCTACGCCGAGGCGATTGCCGGGGGCGATGCCATCAACAAATGCCCGCCAGGCGGCCAGGCAACCATCAATGCCCTGGCGAGCCTGCTGGATATGCCGGCACCCAGCCTGGATGCCGAGCACGGCGAAGCCTCGGATGTCAAAAAGGTCGCCTTCATCCGCGAGGATGAATGCATCGGCTGCACCAAGTGCATCCAGGCCTGCCCCATGGATGCCATCCTGGGTGCCGCCAAGCACATGCATACGGTCATCGCCGACGAGTGCACCGGCTGCGATCTGTGCGTGGAGCCCTGCCCGGTGGATTGCATCGACATGGTGCCGGTGCAGGCCAGCCTGGATACCTGGACCTGGACTCCGCCACCTGCCATGGCGATCACCCACAACCTGATTGCCACCGACCGCGGCCGCAAGTCAGTGACGGATGAAGCCGCCTAGATGAACAGCCCGATCCGGATTTTCGACATGCCCGGCGGGATACATCCGCCAGAGCGCAAGGCCCAGTCCCTGCAATTGCCCCTTGGCAGCCTGCCGCTGCCGCCGGTACTGGTATTTCCGCTCAACCAGCACATCGGCACCCCGGCCAAACCGGTCGTGAGTATCGGCGAACGGGTGCGCAAGGGTCAGTTGATCGCCGCGGCGGATGGTGTCTTCAGCGCCAATGTCCACGCTTCCAGCTCGGGCACAGTTACAGCGATTGGTGACCATATCATTCCCCACCCCTCCGGAATGGCGGCCGAGTGCATCACGATCAGCACCGACGGCCTGGACGAGTGGGTTGAACGGCAAACCTGCGAGGACTACCTGGCGCTGGACCGCCTGGCATTACTGGACAGCATCCGCGCTGCCGGCGTGGCCGGACTGGGCGGCGCGGGCTTCCCCACCGCCGTCAAACTCGCCCCCAAGTCCACCCAGGTGATCGATACCCTGGTCATCAACGGCGCCGAGTGTGAGCCCTATATCACCGCCGACGACATGCTGATGCAGGTCAAGGCCCGGGAACTGCTCGAAGGCACATTGCTGCTCAGCCATATCCTCCACCATCCCCGGCAGTTGCTGATCGGTGTGGAGGACAACAAGCCCAAGGCCATCGCCGCGCTGGAAGACGCGTTGGAGGAACTCCAACGCCACCGCGAGGAAGCCGCCCATATTCAGGTGGTGGCCATCCCCACCAAATACCCGTCCGGCGGCGCCAAGCAATTGATCCAGATACTCACCGGGCGTGAAATCCCGAGCGGCCATCACTCAGCCGATATCGGCGTCATCTGCGTCAATGTAGGCACGGCCGTTGCCGCCTGGCACGCGGTGCGCTTCGGCGAGCCGCTGATCTCGCGCATCACCACCGTGGTGGGCGAGGCGCTGGACACCCAGCGCAACATCGAGGTCCTGATAGGCACGCCCATGGACTACGTGCTGCGGCATCACGGCTTCGATCCGGACACGACCTCACCCGTCATCATGGGCGGCCCCATGATGGGCTTTACCCTGCCCGACCTGGGCGCCCCCGTGATCAAGACCACCAACTGCCTGCTGGCGCCCAGCCGCCGCGAACTGCCGCCGCCCCCGCCCGCCCAAGCCTGCATCCGCTGCGGCCTCTGCGCCGAGGCCTGCCCGGTGAACCTCATGCCCCAGCAGCTGTTCTGGTATGCCCAGGCGGAAGACCAGGACAGGCTCAAGGCACACAACCTCTTCGATTGCATCGAGTGCGGTGCCTGCGCCTATGTCTGTCCCAGCGCCATTCCGCTGGTGCAGTATTACCGCGCCGCCAAGGGCAGCATCCGCCAGCACGAGGCCGAAAAGGAAAAGGCCGACCGCGCCCGCCGCCGCTTTGAATTCCGCCAGGAGCGAATCGCCCGCGAGGAAGCGGAAAAAGAAGCCAAGCGCCTCGCGCGCAAGCAGGCCGCCGAGGAAGCCAGGCAGAAACTGGCCGAACGGGCCGCCGCCGCTCCCCTGTTGGCCGACGCCAGCGCGCGGGTCCAGGCCGCCCAATCCGATCCTGCTGAACAGCGCGCAAAGCTGGAGCGCCTGGTGGAAGCCGCGCGCAACAGCCTGGAGCACGCGCGCCGCCCGCTGATGCCCAACGAACCCGATGGCGTGGTCACCGACGAACAGCGCGAAAAGCAGGCGGCACGCATCAAGCAGGCGGAACTCAAACTCAGCGAAGCGGAAAAAAAACTGGCGGACACGACTGCTCCCCTTGTACCACCAACGGCAGCCGATGATCCGGTTGCCGCGGCCATGGCCCGCGCCCAGCACAAACTCAACCTGTCCCCCGGAGACAAGCTGCGCACGTCGCTGGAAGCCATGCAATCCCGCCTGGTCAAAGCCCGGGAAAAAGCCGCTGAAGCCAGAAGCACTGGCGCCGCCACTGCCGACGCCTTGCAACAGGGCGTGGAAAAACTCGAACAGAAAATTGCCGAGATACAGGCGGAACTGTCACAACTTTCCCCGCACAATACCGGCCCGGTGGACTGACCCATGCTGCGAGTGACTTCCCCTCACGCCCATCACGGCGGCGGCACCGGACAACTCATGCGGCTGGTGGTCTTTGCCAGCCTGCCCGGCGCGCTGGCACTCACCTGGTTTTTCGGCCTGGGGGTGATTCACAACCTGCTGCTGGCCAGCCTCAGCTGCCTGGTATTTGAAGCCCTAGTGCTCACACTTCGCAAGCGTCCCGTCGGTTTTTACCTGCGCGATTGCAGCGCCCTGGTCACTGGCGTGCTCCTGGGCCTGTCCCTGCCGGCCTACTGTCCCTGGTGGCTGGTGGTGGTCGGCAGTGCGACAGCCATCATCCTGGCCAAGCAGCTCTATGGCGGCATGGGGTTCAATCCCTTCAACCCCGCCATGGTGGGCTACGTGGTGTTGCTGATCTCCTTCCCGGTGGAAATGACCCAATGGCCCGCACCTGCCGGGTTGGCAGAACACACGCCGAGCCTGTCCCAGATGTTCGGCAAGATCTGGCTGGGCATCCCCATCGACGGCTACACCGCCGCCACGCCCCTGGATGTGATGTCCCAGAATGCCAGCCTGTTGATGCGCGACCTTTACGCCGTTGATCCGGTATTGAACGCTGGCACCCTGGCGGGCGCCGGCTGGGAATGGGCCAACCTGGGCTTTCTCGCGGGCGGACTCTTCCTGTTCTACAAGCGTGTGTTCACCTGGCACGCGCCGGTGAGCATGCTGGCCGCGCTTACCCTGATGGCGGCGTTTTTTTATGATGGCGGCAGCTCGGATTCCGGAGGGTCGCCGCTGTTCCATTTATTCTCGGGCGCCACCATGCTCGGAGCGTTTTTTATCGTGACCGATCCGGTCAGCTCGGCGGTCAGCACCCGGGGCAGGCTCATCTTCGGTGCCTCTATCGGCGTGCTGGTCTACGTCATCCGCCAGTGGGGCAGCTACCCGGACGCGGTGGCCTTTGCCGTGCTACTGATGAACTTTGCCGCGCCCTTCATCGACTACTACACCATGCCGCGCACCTACGGACACACCCGGCCGCGCCGCGCCACGGAAAAGGAGGACGACTAGATGCTGGGGACCTCCATCAGCAAGAACAGCCTGCTGCTGGCCGTGTTTGCCCTCATCGCCGCGGGCATGCCCGCCATCGTCAACGAAGTCACCCGCGAACGCATCCAGCAGGAGATGCGCGCGGCGCAGCAACGCGCCCTGTTTGAAATCCTGCCCGAATCGCGCCACGATAACGACCTGCTGGCCGACACCCTGGATATTCCCGCGGAAGCCTGGCCATTGCTGGGACTCAAGGATGGGGGCAAGATGCATGTGGCCCGCGCGCGGGGCGAGGTGATCGCGCTGATCATTCCCGCGGTGGCGCCCGATGGCTACAGCGGCGACATCAGCCTGATCGTGGGCGTCAACCGCGACGGCAGCGTCGCCGGCGTGCGTGTGCTGAGCCACCGCGAAACGCCCGGCCTGGGTGACAAGCTCGAAGTAAACAAGGACGACTGGATACTGAGCCTGAATGACAGATCCTTGCAAAACCCCGGTCCCCAGGGCTGGAACGTAAAAAAAGAAGGCGGCGTCTTCGACCAGTTTACCGGCGCCACCATCACACCCCGCGCTGTACTGCACCAGGTCAGGCGGGTACTGGAATTTGTGCAGGCGTATCAGGAGACACTTTTCCCGCCTGCCGCGCCAACTCCCTTGAAGGCAAACGCAGATGACTGACACCACCATCACCAAGCCGCTGAACGACGCACTCCCCAAGGCGCCCGCTGTCGACTACCCGGACATCGTCAGGAAAGGTTTGTGGAGCAACAACCCGGCGCTGGTGCAACTGCTCGGCCTCTGTCCCCTCCTCGCCGTGAGCGGTTCAGTCGTCAACAGTCTGGGCCTCGCACTGGGCACGCTGCTGGTGCTCACCAGTTCCAATATCGCCATTTCCCTGATCCGCAATGTCGTGAGCAACGCGGTGCGATTACCCGCGTTCGTGATGATCATCGCCGCACTCACCACCTGCATCGAATTGCTGGTGCAGGCATTCACCTACGAACTTTATTTGATCCTCGGTATTTTCATTCCGCTGATCGCCACCAACTGCACCGTGCTCGGCCGCGCCGAAGCCTTTGCCAGCAAACACGGTGTCGTTCCTTCTGCGGTGGATGGCTTCATGATGGGCATGGGATTCGGCCTGGTGCTGATCGTCATAGGCGCATTGCGCGAACTGCTGGGCAGCGGCACCCTCTTTGCCGATATGCACCTGATCTTCGGTGAGCCGGCGCGCCAGTGGGAAATTCAGGTGTTCAGCAGTGATTACCCCGGCTTCCTGTTGGCCATACTGCCACCCGGTGCTTTCATCATCACCGGCTTCCTGGTCGCGCTGAAAAACATCATCGATATGCAACTCAAACGCCGCGCCGACGAGCGCAGGACACGTCCGGTCAAAGGCAACCGTCGCGTGCGCACTACGGGGCATATCAGCTGATGAGATTTGACCAGCTCGTCCCTTGGCATCATCTAGTCCCATGCCCCAAAAGCAACATCCATTTAACGCATGTTATACACTCGCTCAATAGAAGATGAAGATAGATGTTGACTGAAGGACCTTTTGATTTAAAAGATCTTTGTGCAGGTTTATTTGCTTGCAGCAATATAAAAACCTTGACACCAAATAAGATGTGTGGAAACTTGTAGGGCATAAGGGATTCCAATCAATATAACCTACTGTCAGCTTGAATGGATGAATTCCCGCAAATTGGAGAATTCTCTGACCGACTTCCAATAAGCAGGTCAAGAATTTGCGTTATTAATATCTCTCGATTGTCCTGAGCAAATCCAAATAGATGCAGCCTGTCATGCAGCTCAATGCATGACAAATCAGGCCTTAATATATAAGGGAATAGTAATCTATGAGTACCTTTCAGAGCCTTATAAACTCTCGAATCAAAAGCGTATTTTTGTTGCTTTTTTATATTGCTGGCACAAACAGCCTAATCGCCCAGGCACAACCACTGTATCAACCCCCACCCACAGGTTACGTTTTCTATATTAGTAATGCTTTGGATATGGGATCCTACATTAGCGAAGGAGCGGCAGTCTCTGCATGTAACGACTTTCTGGACGGGGAAACATGTAGTGCCATAATTCTCCACGACATTCCCCGCGAAGTATATGCACACAGCTATCGCAGCACCTTTATTAATCCAGGACATCACTTTAAAAGTGGCTTCATTGCATGCCATTCAACGGCATCATGGATCAGCGAATGTAAAAATTACGTCTGGCTAATCCTGCCGAACGGACAATGCGATGACGGCTATGCACCTGATGAAAGTGGAAGGTGCGCACTTGAATGCGAAAATAATATGATAAGGAATACTGCGGGAATCTGTAATATTCCACCGTCGAATAATGATCAAGACTTTCCGGATATTTTAAACGGCATCATGGATGGATTGTACGACTGTATCGTCAGCGGCGAGGTTAATACCCTGATAGGTAATCCAATTAATTACCTGACAGGGAACAAAGTACAGCATGAGATAGATTTCGTCATGCCGGGAACGAATCCTTTCGAAATCAGCAGAACATACAATTCGAATACCGGTTCTTGGACAATGTCGTTTGGGCGATCCATAAAAGTCAATTTCAGCGATAGCACAAATTCTTCGATTTCGTCAATAACCGCCATCAGACATGATGGCAGAAGAATAGTATTTGATAACTCGATTGGTAATGGTCAATTCAGATCAAACATACCTGGCGATGGAATACTGGAAACAAATTGGGATAATGGCAACCTTGTTTCGATAAATTACGTATTACCTCATGGAACCACAGAAATATTTAACCAACATGGAAGCTTGATAAGAATTAATTATCGAAATGGAGGATCCTGGGATTTTCAGGAAACCCTCTACGGAAAACGTGTGGAAGACGCATCAGGCAGATTTTTTGACATTCATGTGAATACACAGGGATTAGCCACATCAATAGTATTCAATGGAACCAACGTTGTTTCATACTCATACAACTCCGCAAAGATGATTGACACCGTTTTATACCCGGACGAAACACAAATCAGATATGTGTATGAGGTTCCAAACAAACCCTATTTGCTGACAGGAAAAGTGGAGAAAGATGAATATCGATCTTCAACCTGGGCTTATGACAATGATGGGCTAGCCATTGAAACCTATCATTTATTAAGCAATGGTGAATTGGCTGGGCGCCACTCGCTAGAATACGACATATCAAGCAATGGGCAAGATGGGACTGTTACCACAACAAATCCTTTAGGAAAAAAGACGACATATA
This sequence comes from uncultured Cellvibrionaceae bacterium, assembly GCA_964456865.1. Lineage (GTDB taxonomy): Bacteria > Pseudomonadota > Gammaproteobacteria > Pseudomonadales > Cellvibrionaceae > Cellvibrio. The sequence goes on along the minus strand of CAYWCW010000019.1, from coordinate 5,072 downwards.
CCTTTGAAACGATTGCCGGGATTCGCAAAGTGGTAGACGTTCAAGGCCATGCTACGGAATCCTGTCTGGCCGCAAATAAAAGTTATGATTACTATGAAAACGGATTGATAAAGTCGTCTTTTGGATGGAGCGGAACAGAAACTTACTATGAATACAATGAAGATGGTCTTACCACAAAAATAGTCAATGCCAAAGGTACCAACATTGAGCAAGAGACCAGATTCATTTGGCATGATAATTTCAGATTACCTCTAGAAATTATACAGCCTGATCGAACCACTACGTTCAATTACGATGCGCATGGAAATTTGATAAGAAAATCTGTTCAATCAAGATAGTGCCAGCAACTGATAGCAGATTTTTATATTCATCCACTCACCTTTGCATAACATTGAAATAAATAACGGAATATTTTATGAGGCCGCACCATCTACCAAACCGGAATACAATTACTTTACTTAGCCTTTTAATCTTCATAGGGTTGGATAGCGTTGCCACTGCCCAAAGTCTGGATGAATCTGTTCACACATATACCTATGATTCATCCGGCAGGATATTAACTATAGACGGCCCTAGAACTGACTTATATGACATAACAACCTTTACCTATCACACGGACATGTCTCTGGAGAATGCTGGAAGAGTCCACACAATAACAAACGCGCTTGGCCACGTTTATCGCATTGACATGTACACCGTCCTTGGAAAACCAGCCTTGGTAGTGGATGAAAATGGAATTGAAAGGAGCATTGAATATAATCAAAATGGCGATCCGATAAAAACGACTATCTTTGATCCCATATCCGGCAGAGGGCATGATGTAGTAACCGAATACGAATACGACTCAAGGGGAAATCCGGTAACGTCAAACCTTCCCCATGGAGACGTAATGCAGTTTTCTTATGACGAACTATCCAGACTGATAGAAATCTCCAACAGCTTTCAGGAAAAAATACAATACTCTTACGATGCAGCCGGAAATCGTACTGAGACAACCATATTAACTTCGACAAACCAAATACAGTGGAACTCGTCACAAGTATTTGACGAGCTGAACCGTCTAAAAACTACTCATGGCGCTAATGGGCAAGAAAACCGTTTTGGATACGATCTAGATGGCAATCATACAACCAGCATAGATGGCCGCCAGGGCACCATTGAGCAGACTTATGATGAGTTAGGCCGAATCACCCGGTATATTGATGCGGATAGCTATGATTCTGTATTTACCTACAACAATCATGACCTCCTGACTTCCGTTACTGACGCCAACGGTAATACAACCACCTACTCATACGATGCCTTTGGCAACCTAATCAGCCAAACCAGCCCGGACACCGGAACAACAACCTATCAATACGATCCCGCCGGAAATCGTACACGCGCTGTAGACAGTCGTGGCGTGGTCACTGAATACCGTTATGATGCCGTAAACCGGCTAATAGAAGTGATCCATCCCGCCAGCCCGGAAGAGGACATAACTTATAGTTATGACAGCACATCCGGCGGCAACTATGGTGTTGGAAGGCTGACGAGCATTCAGTCCGATACTCACAATATCGAATACCGTTACAACCACCTGGGCCTGATCACTCAAAAACAGACAACCCAGGACAACAGCATCACAACCATCCAATACCAGTATGATGCCGCCGGTCAGCTCACCGGCATGACCTACCCTTCCGGCCGCCTGGTGCGTTATCAGCGCGACACCCAAGGCAGAATTCAGGCTATTTATACCCGCGCAGATGCTCTCTCGCCTGAGGAGCCTGTACTGGCAGCGACCTATTTGCCTTTTGGCCCAGTTAACCATTACGCCTACGGGAATGGCTTAACTCATGATTTGGACTACGATCAAAGCTATCGCCTGACGAGCGTCACTGTCGGCGGAATCAATCCGCTACTCGATCGCGGCTATCAATATGACCTGACGGACAACATCACCGGTATTGCCAATAACCTGGATACTCACAAAAGCCAGGCCTTTGACTACGATGCGCTGAACCGGCTGATTCGTGCAGAAGGTATTTACGGCGAAATAGACTACACCTATGACCCCGTGGGCAATCGACTAACCCAGGATACGTCGCAAGGCGGCACACAGCACCAGGATGTCTATATCCATGATGCCAATAACAACCAGCTGCGCTATGTGGATCGCTATACCAACGGCATCCCCAGCCAGACCCGCGAATTTACCTATGACGCGGCAGGCAACCGCGCTGAGGGGACCGATGAAGCGGGCCGTGAGCTTGACTATGAATACAACCACGCCAACCGCCTGCAACGCATCACCCTGGCAGGGCAAACACTGGCGGAATACCGTTACAACCCACTCGGACAACGCATTCAAAAGGTGCTAGCCAATAACCAGGTAGAGCATTATCACTACAACGAATCCGGTCAGCTGATAGCAGTCACTGATGGGGCCGGCGTCAGCCGGCGTGAGTATATTTACCGGGATCATGAGCAGGTGGCCCTGATTTCTCGTCCGGCAGGTCATGTCTCGAACCCACCCCACTCCTCGCCGATAGTCCTGGATGACAATAGCGTCAGCCTTGTGGGCAGCCACAACATTGCAACCTCTCACTCCGGCTACACTGGTAACGGGTTTATCGATTATATCGGCGAAGGCCAGGCAGACTGGATTGTCGAGGTGCCCGCAACGGGTGGTTATACCCTGCAGGTGTACTATGCACTCTGGGCTCCCGTCAGGCGGCTGGTGCTTTTAGTTGATGATGAAGAGCAGCACCATTTCAGCTTCCCCTCCACCGCTGGGTGGAACGACTGGCAGCGAATCAGCACGTCAATCAATCTTGCCGCCGGACAACGTAAGATCAGCCTCAAAACCCTGGGAGACAGCGGTCCCAACATTGATCGTATTGAACTGGTACCCCTGAGCACCGGCATACAACAATGGCTCCTGGATGAAGCCACTGCCAGTTTCCAGGGAAACCATATCGTTACCGATGTTCATGCGGGTTATGCAGGCACAGGATTTATTGACTATATCGGCGAAGGCCAGGTGGATTGGGATATCGATGTCCCGGTGGCAGGAGGCTATGCCCTGCATGCCCGCTATGCGCTCGGTGCATCCAGTCGCCGATTGGCCATCCTGGTAAACGAAGAGGTACAGAGCATCCTGTATTTCCCCCCAACGGCTAACTGGGCCGACTGGCGGCAAATCAGCACGAACATCAATCTGCCCGCAGGCCAGCACCGGGTCAGCCTCAAAACCCTGGGCGAGAGCGGACCCAACCTCGACCAGGTAGCCTTGGTGTCCGACGGGAGCGCGTCTCACACGCTGACATTGGACACCAGTACAGCCACCTTCCAGGGTAATCACGCCTTGAATACCAGCCACGCGGGATATACCGGTGAAGGATTCATTGATTACATCGGTGAAGGCCAGGTGGACTGGCCTATCTCTATCGGGCAGGCGGGCCACTACAGATTGAATATTCGGTATGCCCTGTCGGGTACCAATCGCCCCCTAACCTTGCTCATCAATGAACAACCGCAAGGCCAGGTGAATTTTGTACCTACCGCCGCCTGGAACATCTGGAATGAAACAGCAGTCACGCTTGAACTGAGCGCCGGCCAGCATATCCTGAGCCTTAAGACGACGGGCAACAGTGGCCCCAACATCGACCGTATTGCGCTGATTGCGGTGAGCGCACCCGCAGAAAACGAACCGGATACACCACCCGGTGGACCGGGCTCCCAGCCGCCAAGTCCCGCTCCCGAAAGCGAGCCTGAGCTGTATTTTATTCACAATGACCACCTGGGTACGCCCCAGGTCGTGACGAACCAAAGTCAACAGGTGGTATGGATGGTGGATTATCTGCCGTTTGGGCAGGTGATAGCAGACCCGAATAATACCCTTGAATTGTACAGCCGCTTCCCGGGGCAGTACCTCGACAGTGAAACGGGGCTGTATTACAACTACTTTCGGGATTATGACCCCACCATCGGGCGATACATTCAATCTGACCCAATCGGCCTGGAAGGCGGCATCAATACCTATGCCTATGCTCTAAATAACCCTTATCGTTATATCGACTTTTTTGGGCTTGATGTTTGTATACATCGATCTGAAGTTGGTTTTAGGCATCAATGGATATCGTTTAACTCTGATCCCGCCAGAAGTTATGGTGCGTGGCCTTTTATGGATTATTGGGGAGGTTGGCAACATATTGAAAACCCTGATTCACGCAGTCAGGATATTGGTAAGAGTTATACTCAGACGCAGTGTATTGCAACCCCAAACCATGTGGATGCTTTACTCGAAAGTTGGATACATGAAAATTATGATTTAGCTGATCCTACAAATAACCCAAGATACTATTATGGATTTCAAGATTGTAGGAGTTTTGTAAAAAGTGTGATCAATCAATTGAGAATAATTGAGCGTGACCTGAAAAATGCAGAAGAAAGAGCTAGGATACGGGAAATGATATTTCGACTCCTATTTATGCTAGGTAGGGGTGAGTAGAACTATGAATCGTACAGCATTCATATCGGGCCTCATTGTTGCAATAATCATAATGATAAGTATTGCATTATTAGTATTTTGGAAAAAATACACTCGTGATGCCAGTTACACTTTAGCGTATATAGAAGCATCTTTGATTTGTAGATCCATACAGAAGATTGAGGATTGTGAAACTGATAAACTACAACTTGAAGGACACAAGCCCTATGATCCATGGGGAAATCCATATTTATGCAAAATTGCAAACAATGAATTTATAATTACCTCCTTTGGAAAAAATGGAAGACAAAAAAATTCCCATGAAGCTGGTGTTATAGTATGCAGAAAAAAAATACTTGAAAATTCAGACGATAGGATAAGGTGTGAATGTGTAGTTGAGTAGTCCCCCAATGGGCAGCAGCGCGGACAGATCAATTTTGTGCCCACTGCTGCCTGAAGTATCTGGAATGAAACGGCCATCAGTCTTGAGCTGACAGCAGGCCAGCATATCCTGAGTCTCAAGACGACCGGCAGCAGTGGTCCTGTCCACTCCCCCATTAGTGAGACATTTCTAAACTAGAGTTTTCCAGTTTTGCTC
>CAYWCW010000018.1:0-71557 GCA_964456865.1 uncultured Cellvibrionaceae bacterium | reverse complement strand
AACCGCCTCATGACCCGCCAGCCCTGGCGAGGGCGCGAACTATACGGCCCACCCCAACAACTGGCAAGCGGTTTCTGAAAATAATTTTTTCATGATCAAAAACCGCCGACATCCTGCGCAAAACAGCTCAGGGAATTTCAAACAAGTGGTATTTCTTTTTACCCAGGCGGCACAAATAAAAGCGATCGAAAAAAGCGCGATCCAACGCAAAAACATCCGCGGTACGCATGATGTCATCCTGCGATTGGGGATGCCCATTGATAAACACGGCCTGGCGAGCCAGGGCATCCTTGACCTGCTTGCCGGATGGCGCCATTCCCGCATCGGCGAGCAACTGGGTCAAGGGAACATCGGTCAGGCTGTCGCGGACGAGGCTGGTGGCCGGCAAACCGTCTTGCCGCAGCTGTGCGAAGTCGGTTTCATCCAGTCCCGTCACATCATCGGCAAAGAGCGCCTGGGTGATCCTCCGGGCCGCCTGCAAACCGGCATCGCCATGAACCAGGCGGGTCATTTCTTCGGCAAGAATACGTTGAGCCTCCGGGCGTCCCTCCCGCGCCTTGTCTTCAGCCTCGATGGCCGCTATCGCGTCCACGGAAAGGAAGGTGAAGTAGCGCAAGAACTTGTAAACATCCGCATCCGCCGTACCCAGCCAAAACTGGTAAAACGCATAGGGGGAGGTCTTGGCCGGATCGAGCCAGACGGTGCCTGTTTCCGTTTTACCGAATTTGGTCCCGTCCGCCTTGGTTACCAGGGGCATGGTCAGCCCGTAAACCTGTCCACCATGAAGGCGGCGCGTCAGATCGATACCGCCGGTGATATTGCCCCACTGGTCGCTGCCCCCGATCTGCAAGGTGCAGCCATAACGCTTATAGAGCTCGGCAAAATCCAGGGACTGCAAGAGAATGTAAGTAAATTCGGTAAAGGAAATACCTTCCCCTTCCCGTTCGATACGCTGCTTGACCGACTCCTTGCTGATCATGTTGTTGACAGAGAAGTGCTTGCCCACATCGCGCAAGAACGTCAGCACGTCCATCCCGCCAACCCAATCCAGGTTGTTCACCACCTCGGCGGAGTTGGCACCACAGTCGAAATCGATGAAACGACTGACCTGGGACTTGAGACGCTCGGCCCACCCCGCCACGACGTCCGGGGTATTCAGCTTGCGCTCCTGGGCCTTGAAACTGGGATCACCCACCATGCCGGTGGCGCCGCCCACAAGCGCGATAGGCTTATGCCCGGCCAGCTGGAAACGTTTTAATGCCAACAGGGGAACTAAATGGCCGATGTGTAGACTATCTGCTGTCGGATCAAAGCCGCTGTAGAGGGTACGGCTTGCCGCCCCAAGATAATCGGCCAGTTGATCACCGCTGGTAACCTGGGCAATCAGGCCCCGGGCCAGAAGGTCTTGAATCAGGTGAGCATTCGGAGAACTCATGGGTTACCCATCAAAAAATCCAGAGGTTGGCGTTATAACTGCCTCGGCAGAAAAGGCTCGCCAAGATACCGGATATTGTCTCAAAAACAAGATCAAACCCGGATTTACCCGACATCTGTAAGTTTTCGGGGTGTCACATTCCAGGTTTTCTGCTATAAATGCACGATCTTGCGCAATCTATATAAAGAGCGGTTTAGTTTTCTTATGCAACCCACTGAAAACTATTACAAAAATCTGTTGACCACAGCAATAAGGCACTTTCCTAAAGCCCATTTGGCAGCCGCCAGTACGCTGGCAGCGAGCCTGTGCCTGGGATTGGTGCTGTTTCCCTCGGAAAATGCCGAGGCGACGCGACAGGTCCAGACTTATGTAACGCTCAAGAACCCCGCAACCACGCTCCCCACCCCCTTCGCCGACATCATCGATTCCACCCTATCGCAGAGCCTTCTGGTCGGCAGCACAGACGCTGAAGAGCCCGAGAGTGCCGCCGCCCCTGTCGAGCAGGAGCCGGAAAGCCCAGCCCATGAATTCCTGGTAAAAAGCGGCGACAGCCTGTCCATTATCTTCCAGCGCGCGGGCTTGAGGGACCGGGATATCTATGAGCTGTTCAGTGCCAGTCCGGAGGCCAAGGAGCTGCGGCGGATCAGGCCGGGCGAAAAAATGGTCTTTACCCTGAATGACGACGGCAAATTGGAGGTGTTGGTATACGTCAAAAACCAGCTGACCAGTTTACAGTTCACCCGGACAGAAAAGGGGTTTACCGGTAAAAAACTGGAACTGGATCCCGAAGTGCGTATTGCCTTCCGGCAAGCCACGATCAACAGCTCGCTTTTCGTGGCAGGCAAAAACGCCGGCATGTCCAATACCCTGGTCATGGAGCTTGCAAACATATTTGCCTGGGACATCGACTTTGCCCAAGACATCCGCAAGGGTGATCACTTCAAGGTCATGTTTGAAGAGAAGTATCTGGAAGACAAGAAGATCGGCAATGGCGCCATACTGGCGGTAGAGTTCGTCAATCAGGGCAAGACCTACCAGGCCGTGCGCTATACCGACAAGGAAGGCGACACCAATTACTATTCCCCTGCCGGCGAGGCAATGCGCAAAGCCTTCTTGCGTATGCCGGTGGATTTTGCCCGCATCAGCTCTCATTTCAACTTGAACCGGCGCCACCCGATCCTGCATACCATCCGGGCTCATAAAGGCACCGACTATGCCGCGCCTCGCGGTACTCCGATCAAAGCGGCAGGTGATGGGCGGGTCATCCATGCCAGCGCCAAGGGTGGTTATGGCAACACGGTCATCCTTCAGCACGGCCAGGGTATACAAACGCTTTATGCGCACATGCATAACTTCGGTCGCGGCATCAGGGTTGGCACCCGCGTCAAGCAAGGCCAGATCATCGGCTACGTGGGCACGACCGGCCTGTCGACCGGCCCGCATCTCCATTACGAATTCCATGTGAATGGTGTGCCCCGCAATCCGATGACCATTGATCTGCCAAAAACCGTTGCTATCGAGAACTCGGAGAAAACGCGCTTCCTGGCCCAGACGCAACCCTTGATGGCGCAACTCAACGAGTTCATCCCGCAAACGCAATTGGCCCTGGCCCGGGACAGTCAAAGCCCGGTCAATTAACCATGAATACCTATTACGTCGGGCTGATGTCGGGCACCAGTACCGATGCCATCGATGCCGTATTGGTGGATTTCGACTCAAACACCCGCTTGATCGCCAGCTACAGCCTGCCCATCCCCCAGTATTTGCGTGACGAATTGCTGCAACTCAATTCCCCGGGATTTGGGGAACTGGATGCCATGGGCCACCTGGATCAAACACTGGGAGACCTTTTTGCCCAGGCGGCCCTGGCATTGATCCACCAGGCTGGCATAGAACCCTCATCCGTCATTGCCATAGGCAGCCATGGCCAAACCATTCGTCATCGCCCGCCCGAAGCAGGGGCGCGGGGCTTTACCCTGCAAATCGGCGATCCCAATATCATTGCCCAGACCACGGGCATCACCACCGTAGCGGATTTCCGCCAGCGGGACATGGCCCTGGGAGGACAGGGCGCGCCCCTGGTGCCCGGCTTTCATCGCGCACTCTTCCAATCCCCGGATGCGGATCGGGTACTGCTCAACATCGGTGGGATTGCCAACATTACCTGGCTTGGCCGGGATGATAGGATCATCGGCTTTGATACCGGTCCCGGCAACTGCCTGATGGACGCCTGGATTCAGCGGCAGCAGGAGCAGCCCTACGATCGGGGAGGACGCTGGGCCAGTCAAGGCAAGGTGTCCGCCGTGCTTTTATCCCGGTTGTTGAGCCACAGCTACTTTCAGCAGCCCCATCCAAAAAGCACCGGACGGGAAACCTTCAACCTCGATTGGCTCGCACCTTTTTTGGCACAGGATGCGGAGCTGGCAGCAGTAGACGTCCAGGCAACCCTGCTGGAGCTGACCTGCCTGAGCATCAGCCAAAGCATCAGCACCCTGACATCTGAACCAGGCCTGGACATCTACGTCTGCGGCGGTGGCGCCTACAACACCTGTTTGATGCAGCGGTTACAGGAGCTGGCTCCGCAACACACTATTCAAAGCACCCAGGCATTGGGACTGGCGCCCGACTGGATTGAGGCCATGGCATTTGCCTGGCTTGCACAGCAGACTCTGGAAGGGAAACCGGGAAATCTTTGCCAGGTCACCGGTGCCCGGGAGCAAACCCTGCTGGGAGGCATCTATCCCGGCAGGCTGGGACTGCGCCTGTTGCGCTGATGAAGTACTAGCGGGTCAGATGGAAAATGAAGAACCACAACCGCAGGTATTGGACGCATTGGGATTCTGAATAACAAAACGGGCCCCTTGCAATCCTTCCTCATAATTGACGCTGGCGCCCTGGAGATAGGGATAGCTCATGGCATCCACCAATACCTTCACACCATCACGCTCGATGATCGAGTCATCCTCAGCCACGGATTCGTCAAAGGTAAACCCGTACTGAAAGCCGGAGCAGCCACCGCCCGTCACATAGACCCGCAGTTTCAGGTCGGGGTTGGCCTCTTCCTCGATGAGGCTTCTGACCTTGGCAACCGCGGCATCGCTGACATAGAGAAGCTGGGGTGTGAAAATTTCTGGGGCAGACATGGGACAACTCCGGATAAGCCAAGCACCCTCGAAAGGGTGCCTGAAATTATCTCTTTACCCAAGCAAAACAGTCAACTATTGCTCAGTATTAATCCTGGGACTTCGATGCCGGTATGCTCAGCACGGCGGCTGTTGGCTTGAGAGGAAGGAGTTTATCGCCCTGTTCCCCCGCATCCCGGTAAATCAGATTACCGTTGACCTGGGAGCCTTTCACCATCTCGATCAGGTGGTAATGGACACTGCCCACGACCACGGCCTTGGCAGCCAACTCGACATGCTTGGAGGAGTAGATATCACCTTTGACCTGGCCATTGATCACCGCCACGGGCACGTGGATTTCACCCTCGACCACGCCGGATTCAGCCACCACCACCTTGGCGTCCTGTCCGGGCTCGGCAATGATGTTGCCGGTAACCCTGCCTTCGATCTGCAGATCGCCGGTAAAGTGGATATCCCCGATAAGGCGCGCCGAGCGCGAGACAAGCGTGTGATTGCTGGAAAATGCCATGGTCTTTTTCTTACCCCACATAACTGAAAATCTCTGTGAAAATGCCGCGGGTATTACAGGCCGGTCGACGGCCAATCCAGTTGCTGCTCCAAATGCGTCGGGGTGCTTTGCCGGCCGGCCGACTTGATGGTCACTTCGATGCGCTCAGGCGCAAAGCTCTCCGGCAGCAGTAACTCTCCCTCGAGGCTCTGGAAATACTTGAAATCGAGCGGGATCAGTTCATCCGACACCTGATTCGAGACCTGGTGCAGGGGCACGGCAATTTTTTCCTCGCCGCGGCTGCCCAGAATCTTCAGTGCCAGCGTACCGGTGAAACCGTCTTCGCTGGCGGCCAGCTGCTGCACGACCAGCTTGTATTTGTAACCGCGCACACCACCCGGACCCGAAATCTGGAACGACCCTATGGTAACCCCTTGGGGGTTGTTGCTCGCGGACTTGGATACCATACCGCGATAAACGCTGATATCGCGCTCCAGGTCTGCAATGCGTGTTTTCTGTTCCAATGCCTGGCGGCGCATATCCTCATGCGCCTGGCGGTCCACCTGGGAGGCCAGTTTGAGATTGGCCACCTCCTGCCGCAAGCTTTCCGATTCCTCACGGGAGGGCCTTGCATCCTGACTGCCCTGTCCCATACCCAGCCTCTGGTTGAGGCCTTGATCATAGCCGTAAAAAAAACTGGCGAAACCCGCAATCAACAACAGAATAATCACCAGCGCCACATTGAACACGCGCCGCATGGGGCGATAGGGCATCACCACCATGCGATATTGCGTGCTGCCTTTCACATTTGCCATGCATCAACCCTTAGATATGTGCAGCTTATTGTTGTTTGTCTCCAGCGGAGCAGCCCGCTGAAGGGCACCATCCCTAGGGAAGTAACGCGACCACATCCAAACCGGCCCGCTCATCAAAGCCGAACATGATGTTCATGTTTTGCACCGCCTGACCCGAGGCCCCCTTGGTGAGATTGTCGATCACCGAAAGCACCACCACAGTATCGCGCCCTTGCGGACGGAATACCGAGATGCGGCAGACATTTGCGCCTTTTACCGAGCGTGTCTGCGGATGCTCGCCTGCCGGCAGTATGTCCACGAAAGGCTCATGCGCGTAACGCTGCTCGTAGAGTGCCTGCAAATCCAGCGATACATCAGCCTGCAACAGGTTTGCGTAAAGTGTTGCGTGGATGCCGCGGATCATTGGCAGCAGGTGAGGCACGAAGGTCAATGACGCCGGGGCGACACCTGCGGGCTGTATATCACGCAGCCCCTGCTCGATCTCCGGCAGATGGCGATGACCGGCAACACCATAGGCTTTGAAACTGTCACTGATTTCCGTCAGCAGGTTGTCGATCTTGCCCTGGCGGCCGGCACCACTGGCACCACTGGCGGCATTGGCGATCAGGCGGGTCGGATCGACCAGGTTCTGCTCCAGCAGTGGTAAGAAACCCAATTGAGTGGCGGTGGGGTAACAGCCGGGGCAAGCCACCAGCTTGGCCGTGGCAATCGCTGAACGATTGACTTCCGGCAAACCGTAGACAGCCTGATCCACCAATTGCGGGCACCCGTGGGCCTGGCCATACCAGCGCCCCCAAAGTTCTGTATCCCGGATACGGAAATCCGCCGAGAGGTCCACGATACGGGCGGCAGTTTTCATCAGCGCGGGCATCAGGTTCTGGGCAACACCGTGAGGCGTGGCAAAGAAGACCACATCGCACTCACCCAGGGTGTCCACATCCGGTTCGGTAAAGGCCAGATCGATGTGGCCGCGCAGGCTGGGGTACATATCAGCCACCTTGACGCCGGCCTCGGCACGGGAGGTAATCACACTGACCTCGACCCGCGGATGCTTGGCCAACAGCCGGAGCAGTTCCACACCCGTATAGCCTGTGCCCCCGACAATACCTGCTTTGATCACGGTTAACCCCTTTGATTTGCTTGAGGATTGTCATCCAGGCTAAAGTGCCAGGATGCCAACGAGGGGCCTATAATAAAAGCCTTATCCCCAAAGCAAAAGCATTTCCCATACGAGAAGCCCGGTATCATGCTCTGGATCAAAGCCTTTCATATCGTGGCCGTGGTGGCCTGGTTCGCCGCGCTTTTTTACCTGCCGCGGCTTTTTGTATACCACAGCATGAGTGAGGACGACATCAGTCGCGACCGCTTCAAGGTCATGGAGCGCAAGCTCTACCGGGGTATCGCCACGCCATCCATGATTGCGGCTCTGGTATTAGGCGCCTGGCTCAGCCACTTCAACTGGGGCTACTACGCGGGCGCACTTTGGTATCAATTGAAACTGGTGCTGGTAGCCCTGATGGTGGCCTATCACCACCTTTGCCTGATCTACATGAAGCAGCTGCGCGATGATCGCTGCCGCAAAAGCCACGTATTTTTCCGCTGGTTCAATGAGTTCCCCGTGCTCTTGCTGGTCGGCATCGTATTGCTGGCGGTGGTCAAACCCTTCTGAGTTCGAAAGTAATCCATGACCCGTTCAAGCCCACTCTATGCCATCACCGATAGCCAACTCCTGCCAGGAGAACGCCTTTTCACCGCAGTGGCCGAAGCCCTGGAAGGCGGTTGCCGCTGGGTGCAATACCGCGATAAATCCAATGACAAGACACGACGCCTGAAGGATGCCGAACGGCTGTTACGGTTATGTGATGATCAGGGCGCTGACTTGATCATCAATGACGATCTGGCGCTTGCGCACCATATGGGCGCTGGCCTGCACCTGGGCCAGGACGACGGCAGCCCAATGGAAGCACGCGCGCTGCTGGGACCAGAGGCGATCCTGGGTGTGACTTGTCACGCGTCTCTGGCACTGGCCCGGCAGGCATTGGCAGAAGGTGCCAGCTACCTGGCCTTCGGCCGTTTTTTCCCCTCGCTGACCAAACCTGAGGCGCCGCCGGCACCACTGAACCTGCTCCGGGAGGCCCGGCAGGAATGGCCCAGGACAGTCCTGGTTGCCATTGGTGGTATTACCGTGGAAAACGGTCCAGCAGTGTTATCAGCCGGGGCCGACATGCTGGCGATCAGCCACAGCCTGTTCAGCTCTGGGGCGGTTCGGCAACGGGCGGAAGCGTTTGCAGCGCTTCGGGATGCTCTATCTTAAGTACAGCTTTTTGCAGAATAAGGGTGTTGGGATAGGTAATGAGGTTGCCATCACTCCGCCGAATGATGACATGGAACATGCTGATTTCGTGAATAATACCGGTGATATCGTCATCCTTGTCCAATACCTTGATACGATCGCCCACACTGTAGGGAAAACCGAAAAAAATGATCATGCTGGCGGTGACGTTGCTCAGAATCGACCACTGGGCAAACAGCGCGATACCTACGACGGCAAAAATGGATGACAGGAACAGGGAAACTTCACTGTACCCCAGGCCCAGCAGCAGGCAGATCAACACGACGCAACAGAAGACAAGGCCGATATTCATAAGCCTAGTGGTGTAAAGCACCCGCAGCTCACCGAGCATCCGCTTGGTGCCCAGGTTGCGTATCAGGCGACCCAGCAGTTTGCTGATCAGGTAAAACACCAGCACACAGGCCAACACCATCAGAATACGAATCCAGTGACTTTGGCTGATCATGCTTATCATCGATATCATCGGCAGGTGACTCCTTGAAAACCCACGGGCATACTGGCCGCGAGTATAGCCCTGATCGGGAGCAAAGACATGACCCCCCTGCTGTGCATTGCCCACCGCGGCGGCCCCCTGAGCAATGAGACGCCTACCCCGGAAAACAGCCTCCAGGCGATAGCCCACAGCTTGGAGCTGGGTGTGCCTGCCATCGAAATCGACCTCTGGCAGGTAGCCGGTGAACTGGTGGTCACACACGACCGGCGTCTGGGCAAGGTGGTGGCAGGTGAAGGGCTGATTACCGATAAAAGCCCCGCGGAACTCAACGCCTTGCGCCTGAGTAACGGTGAACCCCTGCCGCGCCTGATGGATGTCCTCAGACTGATTGGTGACCGTGCCCTGCTCAACATCGAAATCAAAGGCCCTGATACCTTGCCGTTGCTGATATCCCGGTTGCGGGCCTGGTGTCACGACAATCAACTGGCACCGGAACAATACCTGATCTCCAGTTTTGACCATCACCAGTTGTACCAGTCACTGCAACTGGCCCCCGAATTCCGCCGTGGCGTACTCATCGAAGGCATCCCCCTCGATTACGCCCGCTGCTGCGAGGCACTGCAAGCCTACAGCTTCAATACCCATCTGAGTTTTCTCAACCAGGCGTTGGTGGATGATGCCCATCGGCGAGGACTCCAGCACTGGGTCTATACCGCCAACCACCCGGAAGACTGGCGGTGGCTGGTGCAACTGGGTGTGGACGGTGTTTTTACCGACAGGCCGGCGGAACTGCTGGCCTTCAATGCCACCCTGAGCGCTCAGAGCTGAAGAGGTGCCAGGCGCAGGATATTCACCTGCCGTCCACCAAGGCGGGTCGCACGCACCTGCTGCCAGCCACGCTTGCGATAAAAATCCGTGTATTCAGCAGCGGACAACCAGATGTCGTCCCGCCCCAGGTTCCGCACGTAGGCGGTTCCCGCCTCAACCAACGCAGTCCCTATACCCTGGCGCCGCCAGGCTTCCCTCACGAAGAGATTGCTCAGCCAGATCGGCGACAGGGATGCGGCTGACTGCTCCTGGCGCAGGTGATAATTGACCAGGCTGACACACCCCGCCAAGTGCCCTTGCCACAAGGCCACCAGGGTATGGGGGACCGGCCGCTGCTGAAGATGCAATTGCAATCGCTGTTGACGCAGGGCCAGGCTGGAACGCAGTCCCTGGCGCTCACATTCCTGATGATGCCAGACCGCCACCTGCTCCAGAAACGCCGGCACATCTTTCAGGGAATGGATGGTCAGTGAGCTGGGCATGAATCAAGGAATATACAAGCGAACAGGTGGAAGGATGGACGGGCAGCGTTCAAAACGCTGCCCGCGAAGGTCAGGCCTTGGCGGTGTCAAACCATTTGACCTCTTCGCCATGCGCCTGCTTGTCAGCGTGGTAGCTTGAACGAACCAGTGGGCCACAGGCGGCATGCTTGAAGCCCATACCTTCGGCAAGGCGCGTGTATTCGGCAAACTCATCGGGATGCACATAGCGGGCGACGGGCAGGTGGTCCTTCGAAGGTTGCAGATATTGCCCGATGGTAAGCATGTCCACATCGTGGTCACGCAGGTGCTGCATGGTCTCGATGATTTCTTCCTTGGTTTCACCCAGCCCCACCATCAAGCCCGATTTGGTCAGGACATCGGGGCGGCGCGCCTTGTACTGCTTGAGCAGCTCCAGCGACCACTCATAGTTGGCGCCGGGGCGGGCCTGGCGGTAGAGGCGCTTGATGGTTTCCATGTTGTGGTTGAACACATCCGGCGCTTCCTTTTCAAGGATATCGAGCGCGATATCCATGCGGCCGCGGAAATCGGGCACCAGCACTTCCACTTGCAGCCTCGGGCTGTGCACGCGAGCTTCACGGATGCAGTCGGCAAAATGCTGGGCACCGCCATCGCGCAGGTCATCGCGGTCCACCGAGGTGATCACCACATATTTCAAACGCATCTCGGCAATAGCCTCGGCCAGTTGGCGCGGCTCATTGGTATCGAGGGGATTGGGTTTGCCATGGCCCACATCGCAGAAGGGGCAACGGCGGGTGCAGATGTCACCCATGATCATGAACGTCGCCGTACCGCCACTGAAACACTCGCCCAGGTTGGGACAGTTGGCTTCTTCACACACGGAGGAAAGCTTGTTTTTGCGCAGGATACTTTTGATGCGCTCCACTTCCGGCGAGGCGGGAATACGCACACGGATCCAATCGGGTTTGCGCGGCAAGTCATCGCGGTCGCTGGCAATCACCTTGACCGGAATCCGCTCCACCTTGGCCGCATCGCGCAGCTTCTCGCCCTGCTTGTAACGCTCGGTGCGCTTAACAGGTTGAAGCTCAGGAGTGAAGGTAGCAACGGGTGGCAGATCAGACATAAAGCACTCTATTGGCTGTAAGTGCCTCTCGACCGTTGGCGGGGAAGCTGGTTTCTGGTGAGACACGCCGTGAACCCATCCCTGGGGGCTTGGCGTCGACATCCTGTCTCCGACAGTCTCACCAGAAACCAGCTTCCCCGCCAACTACACCGGCAATTCCACAGTGTTCAAGGCAGTAAATTGGAACGCATTGTACAGGTTTCGTAACCCAATTTCCGCGCGAATTGCGCAGTCAGCCGGGTTTGAACATCCGTTAAATCCGGCGCTTCGGGCAACAGGTCCCGCATCTGGGTCATGGCCAGACCCTGGTAACCACAGGGATTGATGCGGTCGAACGGCGAAAGGTCCATATCCACATTCAGGGCCAAACCGTGAAAACTGCACCCCTTGCGCACCCGCAGCCCCAGAGAGGCGATCTTGTCACCATCCACATAAACACCGGGAGCATCAGGCTTGGGATAGGCTGCGATCCCATAGTCGGCCAGGGTATCGACCAGCGTCTGTTCGATGGCGGAGACCAGATCGCGCACCCCCATCTTCAGGCGGCGCAGGTCCAGCAGGGGATAGGCTACCAGTTGGCCGGGGCCGTGATAGGTCACCTGGCCGCCCCGGTCGGTCTGCACCACGGGAATGTCACCGGGGAACAACAGGTGCTTCGCCTTGCCAGCCTGTCCCTGGGTGAATACCGGCGGGTGCTCCACCAGCCACAACTGGTCCGGGGAGTCAGGCGTGCGGCTGCTGGTATACCCGGACATGGCCTGCCAGGTGGCAAGGTAATCAGCCAGCCCCAAGGGATATACGTCGAGCGACAGTCCGGGCAACTTACATCACCATCTTGACGAGGCGATGGATGCGCAGATCCTCATGGATGGCGCGCAGTTGCGGCTCGCCGGTGGCGGTAATCCACACAGTGACGGACTGGAAGCGGCCCTTGGAGCTTTCATTGACCGTGATCCGGGTCTGGTCAAACCCTGGGGCATGGCGCTCCATGACCTCGATCACCAGGCTGTGCAATTCAGGCCCGGCATCGCCCAGGACCTTGATCAGGTAATTCTCACAGGGAAATTCGATCTTGGGAGGCTGGTTTTCCGGGGGTTGTGATTGATTCATGACGGGCGTCGTCTTGGCGGTTACAGAAAGCAGCATTATAACAGACCGCACCAACGGCACCCGGCAACTACCCAGGCAAGGGGCAATGCGTTATTCTGCGCCCGCCTCTCATGAATGAGGGCATCCAGATAAACAGCGAGCTTTCCCCAGACGACAATCCGCCAGCGACAATGGAATCCCAGGTTTGATACTCGATACCCGCCTGTCCCTCGAGACCCCCGAAGGCGCCTTCCTCCCTTTGGCCCCGGCCGGTATCGGGGTGCGTATCATGGCGTTCATGATCGACTTTCTGATCAAGACCACCGCCACCGTGGCTATCTATATCCTGCTGGCGATCCTCGGGCGCATGGGGATAGGCATAGCGCTGATCCTGGTGTTTTTGCTGGAATGGTTTTACCCGGTGTATTTCGAGGTCTGGCACCAGGGGCGGACGCCGGGCAAAAAGAACCTGCGCATCCGCGTGGTAAACGATGACGGCACGCCCGTGACCTTCGGCCCTTCCCTGCTGCGCAACCTGTTGCGCATCGTGGATTTCCTCCCCCTCGCCTATGTGACCGGTATCATCGCCAGCATCTGCAACCGCCAGTTCAAACGATTGGGAGATCTGGTTGCCGGCACCCTGGTGGTCTATGACGTAGAACCCATGCACCAGCCGGATTTTGATATCAAGGGACGCCTGCCCGTGCCAGCGGACTTCACCACCGATGAGCAGCGCGCCCTGCTGGCGTTCGCCGAGCGCAGCAAACGCCTGTCACCCGAGCGCCAGAGCGAACTGGCAGCCATTCTTCAACCCCTGCTCAACACCACTGAACCGGTGATTGCCATCAAACAGATGGCCAACAGCATGGTGGGTCGTTGATGAAGCAAGGCCAGTTTGAACAGCTTTACCAGGCGGAGTGGGAGCGCATCGCACAACTCATCGCCGCCCTGGAGGACAACAGGAACCATCGTGTTCCTTCGGCCGAGCTGGCCGAGTTCTCCAGCCTGTACCGCCGTCTTTGCCATTACCATGCGCTGGCGCGCGAACGGCATTACAGCAGCTATCTGGTGGATCGCCTGGGTGATCTGGTCATCCGGGGCCACCAGCAGCTTTACCTGCGTAAACAACCGCTGTTGTTGATGCTCCTGCGCTTTGTCACCACCGACTTTCCCCGACTGGTGCGCCAGGAACAGGCTTACTTCTGGATAGCGTCCGCACTGCTCTACCTGCCGGGATTGCTGCTGTTTCTCGCCACCCTGTGGCAGCAGGATCTGGTCTACACCATGATGGCGCCCAGCCAGGTGGAAAATTTTGAATCCATGTACAACCCCGCCAACAGGGTCGTCGGCAGCGCCCGGGAGGCGGATACCAACTGGCAGATGTTCGGCTTTTACATCAGCAACAATATCGGCGTGTCCTTCCGCACTTTCGCCACCGGCCTGGTCTGGGGTTTGGGCAGCATTTTTTTCCTGGTCTACAACGGGCTGGTGTTTGGCGCCGTCGCGGGTCATCTGACCAACCTGGGTTATACAGAAACCTTTTTTACCTTTGTCGTCGGCCATGGCAGTTTCGAGCTGACGGCCATCGTCATTTCCGGCGCGGCCGGACTCAAGCTGGGCTATCACCTGATCAACCCCGGCAACCACACGCGGCTGGAATCGCTGAAGCGGGCGGGCGCCGTGGCGATCCGCCTGGTTTACGGCGTGATCCTGATGCTGGTGATCGCCGCCTTTATCGAGGCATTCTGGTCCTCCAGCAATGCCTTGCCCGCGGGGCAGAAATATCTGGTGGGCGCCTTCCTCTGGGCAGTTGTCATCGCCTATCTCACACTCAGTGGCAGGTCGCGCCGTGAACCTTGACCAGGTCACCATCGAGATACGCCCACGCAATCCCTGGGAGGCCGTAGACCTGGGCTTGCTGATGGCCCGCCGCTGGTGGTGGCCGTTGACCCGTATCTGGCTGCTGGTGACCTTGCCCCTGTTTTTATTGCTCAACCTCTTGCCCCAGGGCTGGCTGTGGCTCAGCTACACCCTCGTGTGGTGGTGCAAGCCATTGTTCGAACGTCCCCTGCTGTTTTTGTTGAGCCACGCGGTTTTCGGTGAAATGCCGGACACGCGCACGGCATTGCGCGCCTTTCCCGCGCTGGCCGGGCGCCAGTGGTTCGCAAGCCTGACCTGGCGGCGCCTCAGCCCCAGCCGCTCCATGGACCTGCCTGTATTGCAGTTGGAAGACCTGGGAGGCTCGCGCCGCCAGGAAAGGATTTCCCTGCTGCACCGCGAGGGATCGGGCCCGGCCATCTGGTTGACAATCATTGGCGTGCACCTGGAAACCTTCATGGCCCTGGGGTTTTTCCTGTTGTTGTATGCGCTCATCCCCAGCGAGGTCGACATCGATCTGCTATCGCTGTTTACCGACCCGGATTTCTGGTTCGAGCACCTGGTCTGCCTTGGCAACTATCTCGCCATGGCCCTGGTTGCGCCCTTTTATGTGGCCTGCGGTTTTTCGCTGTACCTCAACCGCCGGATCACTCTCGAAGCCTGGGATATCGATATCGCCTTTCGCCGCATACTGGCCAAGCGCCGCGCCACCACCGGGCTCGCATCGCTGCTGGTATTGCTCGCGGGACTCGGCCTCTTCTCGCCACTGCCCGTGGAAGCCCAAACCGATGCGGCACCGGCCAGCGAACTGCCTTACACCCGCGAAAGCGCCAAGAGCCATATTCAGGAGGTGCTGCGCGGGGACGATTTCGAACGCACCCAAACCCATCGCTACCCGGTATTTTTTGACCGGGAATCCACCGGCGACAAAGCCGGAGAAGACGACGATTCCCCATTCCTGGATTGGTTACAAACACTGTTTGAATACCGCGACCAAATCACCTCCGTAGCCAAGCTGCTGGAGATATGCCTGTGGCTCGCCGTGGCGGCACTGATTCTGCTGTTGATTCTCCGCTACCGCCACTGGCTGGCCGCCTACCTGCCCCGGTCGGTCGTCGTTGCCGAACCACCCCGCCCGGTAACGCTGTTTGGTATGGACGTCACGCGGGAATCCCTGCCCGAGGATGTGAGCAACAGCGCCCTTGCCCTCTTACAAGCGGGTGATTACCGCGGCGCCCTGGCGCTCCTTTACCGCGCCAGCCTCAGCCGCCTGCTGGATGCGGGATTGGATATCGAGGACGGCCACACCGAGGAAGAGTGTTTGCACCTGGCCAGGATTTACAGCCACAAGCAGTCCAGGGCCAGCAGCGCCGTCCGCTATTTCGCCAGCCTTACCCGGGCCTGGCAGCGCCTGGCCTATGGCCACCTCGCACCCGAACCTCACCTGGCGGAAGAACTCTGCCGCCACTGGAACCAGGCGTGGCAGCTGGACCCGCCGGAGGAGCAGGCACATGGCTAGGTCATTGCCACGCTGGCCGCTCATCGCATTGCTGTTTCTCAGCCTTGTGGCCGTCCTTGGCTATTGGTTGAGCCATCACATCACCTGGAAAGAAACGACGCGCCCTCTCGGCTACTCCGATGAGGCGCGCAAGAACGCCCATCTGGCGGCGGCCCGGTTTCTGGAACGCCAGCACATCAAGACCCACAATGTGCGCAGCCTGTCGCCACTGGATCAGTTCCGCTGGCAGGATCAGGCCATAGGCACGGAAGACACCCTGGTCCTGATCAACAGTTACAAGATGGTGCAGCGCCCCCGGCTGGAGCGCCTGCTGGACTGGGTGGAAGCGGGCGGAACGCTGATTGCCTCAACGCAGAATCCCTTCATCGGTGCCAGCCAGACGCCCGACCTTCTGCTCGACCATTTCCAGCTCGCCCGCATTGAACATCCCTACGAAGACGATGACGAGGACACGGGCGATGAAGACGATGAGTACTACTACGATGAGGATGGAAACGCGACCAGCGAATCATCCACCACGGAAAACGACGCCGGAAATGACGGCGCCGACGAACGCCTGAAAGACGGGTTGAGCGAGACTTTACGCTGCAATCTCCTCACCCCACCCCTGCCGATAAGATTGCGCGATGAACAGGCTCCGCTGCTGATCGACGCCAGCCGCAGCCAGGGATTCGATTACTTCGGCGATCAGCCGCGCACCTGGGCCAGCGACCAGCGGGGAGTGCACCTGGCCATCTTCGACCATGGCCGCGGCCGGGTCGTCATCACCGGCGACAATCACATCTGGGAAAACCGCCGCATCGATTGCCATGACCACGCCTACCTGTTGTGGAAGCTGATCAATCCCTCGGGGCAGGTGTGGTTCCTGACCAATGAAGAAGCCCCCTCCCTCTGGGCAAAACTCTGGCAGGCCACTCCCTTCGGCATGGGTGCGGCCCTCCTGGCCCTCGCCTGCTGGCTGTGGGCCAGGTCGCGCCGTTTCGGCCCCCTGCTGACCCGGCAGTCCCAGGGACGCCGCAGCCTGGCGGAACACATCCACGCCAGCGCGCGCCTGCTCTGGCGCCGCCAGCAGCATCCCTATCTCGTCACCCTGCTGCGCAACCAGCTGCAACGGGAGATCCAGCAGCATTCGCCCGCCTTCGAACACTGGCCGCGTACCGAACAACTGGCCCACCTGGCACAGCTCAGCGGCCTTGCACCCGAGGTAATCGACAAGGCAATGTTCAACCTGGATCTGCAACATCCCCATGATTTCACCCGGGCAGTGGCCTGCCTGCAAACCCTGAGGAAACACCTATGAGCGACGAAACACCCCGGGAAACCCGCCTGGACCAGGCCAGTGCGCTGGCCAACAACCTGCTGCAGGAACTCAAGAAATCCCTGGTCGGCCAGGACGCCGTGATTGAGCAGGTGCTGGTGGCATTGATCGCCCGCGGCCACGTGCTGATCGAAGGGGTTCCGGGCCTGGGTAAGACCCTGCTGGTGCGCTCGCTGGCCAAGTGTTTCGGGGGCCAGTTCGCGCGGGTGCAATTCACCCCCGACCTGATGCCGAGTGATATCACCGGCCACGCCATGTTCAACATGGCCAGGCAGGCCTTTGAAATCCGCCGCGGCCCGGTGTTCACCAACCTGCTGCTCGCCGACGAGATCAACCGCGCGCCCGCGAAAACCCAGGCGGCGCTGCTGGAAGTGATGCAGGAAGGCCAGATCACCATCGAGGGCGAATCCTTCAAGACCGGCGATCCCTTTATGGTGCTGGCCACCCAGAACCCGCTGGAACAGGAAGGCACCTACCCGCTGCCGGAAGCGGAACTGGACAGGTTCATGCTCAAGGTGATGATCGACTACCCCGAACAGGCCGATGAAGAACGCATGCTGCGGCAAGTCAGCACACAGGGCCAGGGCGGCTTTGGCCTCGATAACCTGCGCACCCTGCTCAAACCCACCCACGTCACCAGCCTGCAAAAGATCGCTGAGCAGATCACCGTGGACGATCAGATACTGGCCTATGTCGTCCGCCTGGTGCGCGCCACACGCGAATGGCCCGGCGTCTCCCGCGGCGCAGGTCCCCGGGCCTGCATCGCCCTGCTGGCCGCCGCACGCGCCTATGCGCTGCTCAAGAACAACACCTTCGTCACGCCCGACGATGTGAAAAAAATGTTCCTGCCCGCCCTGCGTCACCGGATCCTCCTGGCCCCGGAGCTGGCCATCGAAGGCGTGGCGGCGGACCGGGTGCTGCAATCCCTGCTCCAGCAGGTGGAAGCACCGAGGCACTAGATGGCCAACACTCCGCCACCAGGCCGGCGCCGCTGGCTGCCTGCCCCCCGCCTCTACCTGGGCCTCGCGCTGCTGGCCCTGGGTGCTTTCGCCCTGACCTTCGCCAACAGCTATTTCAACTGGTCGCTGGCGTTGAATCCGGGCAGCGCGGCAATCATCGCCGGTCTTTTCATGCTGGCCCTGGACTATATGCTCGCCCGCCAGCAGCCACCGGTTACATTGGAACGGCATCTGGCGGGTAGCCTAGCGGTGGACCAATGGGCCGAAATATCGCTCAGCCTGCGCCACGGTTTCCAGCGCCCGGTCAGGGTGCGGGTTTTCGATGGCATAGCGCCCGGCGTGGATGCCGAAGGCCTGCCCCTGAGCCTCGACCTGGAGCCCGGCCGCGTGAGCCACAGTCACTACCGGCTGCGGCCCCTGGAGCGCGGTCCCCTGGCGTTCCAGCCCGCCTGGGTGGAAATTCCCAGCCCCATGGGTTTCTGGCTGACCCGCTACACCTGCGGCAACGCGGAGGATGTCCGCGTCTATCCCGATTTCCTGGCCATTGCCGCCTACACCCTGCTGGCCACGGACAACCACACCAGCCAGATCGGCATCAAGAAAAAAACCCGCCGGGGCACGGGCCTGGAATTCCAGCAACTGCGCGAATATCGCCTGGGCGACGGCCTGCGCCAGATCGACTGGAAAGCCACCTCCCGCCGCCAGCAACTGATCTCGCGCGAATACCAGGATGAACGCGACCAGCAGATAGTCCTGATGGTGGACAGCGGCCGGCGCATGCGCGCCAAGGACGACGACCTCAGCCATTTCGACCACGCGCTCAATGCCATGCTGCTGGTGGCCTATATCGCGCTGCGCCAGGGCGACAATGTCAGCGTCTTCAGTTTCGGCGAAAGCCAGCGCTGGATTCCGCCGCAAAAAGGCGCGGGCCGGATCAAGCAGCTGCTCAACGGCGTTTACGACCTGCAAGCCGGGCAGTGCGCGCCCGACTATTCCTCAGCGGCGGAAAAACTCAGCCTGCTGCAACAAAAACGCTCGCTGGTGATCCTGGTCACCAATTCCCGTGACGAGGATGTGGACGAGCTGCTGATGGCGGTCAACCTGCTCAAGCGGCGCCATCTGGTGATGATTGCCAACATCCGCGAGCTGGTGATCGACCAACTGGCGCAACAACCGGTCAATGAATTCGACCAGGCCCTCAGCTATGCCGGTGTGCAACAGTATCTGGGCAGCCGGGCCGAGGTGCAGCGCCGCCTGCAGAATGCCGGGGTCTACAGCCTGGATTGCACGGCACCCGAGTTGGCGGTGAAAGTGGCCAACAGCTATCTGGAAATCAAGCGGGCGGGTGTTCTCTAAGCCCTTTGGGAACCGGTATTACTCATTGCGATAGGGAAATGGCACATACCGCCATAGTGATAATTATTTACATTTAACAATATAAATCGTTACAGTATTGCGGTTAGCCTGAATCAACCCTACTAAAGCAACAGGAATTACCGCCATGCCTTTTACCCTGCCCCCACTCAACTATGCCTACGATGCGCTGGAACCCCATATCGACAGCAAAACCATGGAAATCCACCATACCAAGCATCACCAGACCTACATCACCAACCTGAACAATGCGATCCAGGGAACCGCCTATGAGCAGGCGTCCCTGGAAGAGCTGCTCACAGGGATAGACGCGTTGCCGGAAAACCTGCGCGGCCCGGTGCGCAACCACGGCGGCGGGCATGCCAACCACAGTCTCTTTTGGCTGGTCATGTCTCCCCAAGGGGGTGGTGCGCCGCACGGCAAGCTGGCCGAGGCCATCGACAAGGAGCTGGGTGGTTTCGACGCCTTCAAGCAGGCATTCACCGCCGCCGCACTGACCCGTTTCGGCAGTGGATGGGCCTGGCTGTCGGTTACCCCCCAAGGCAAGCTGGTGGTCGAGAGCAGCGCCAACCAGGATAGCCCCCTGATGCACGGCAACACCCCCATCCTGGGCCTGGATGTCTGGGAGCACGCCTACTATCTGCTGTACCAGAACCGCCGCCCCGATTACATCGCGGCGTTTTACAACGTCGTCGACTGGAGTGAAGTCGCCAGGCGCTATGAGGCTGCCATCTCTGCATGAGCACACCGCCTGACAGCGATAGCCTGACCCGCTTCTTCATCAACTGGATCAAAGTCTCGCCCTTCCAGCGCATCCTGGGATTGTCCATCAACATCCTGGGGCTGGGTGTGCTGATCATGGCCAGTTGGAAGCAGTTGCAGACGATTCCCATGGTGCCCGAGGCGCTGCTGGCCGGCAGCATTGCCGCCGCCTGCACCGCCATAGGTGCGGCCTGCGTGCTTTTTTCCCGCAACCTGTCCAAGAAGTTCCAGGATGGCCTGCTGGGTTTTGGCGCCGGGGTCATGCTGGCGGCCTGCGCCTTTTCCCTGCTGCTGCCGGGATTGGATACGGCCCGGAATCTGGGGGCGGAAAACTGGCAGGCGGCGGGGATTGTGGGACTCAGCCTGCTCATGGGCAGCAGCCTGATGCTGTTGATCGACAGGAACCTGCCCCACGAACACTTTATCAAGGGGACCGAAGGACCCAAGGCTATCGCGGTGCGACGGACCTGGCTGTTTGTCTTCGCCATCACCCTGCATAACTTTCCCGAAGGCCTGGCCATAGGTGTGGCCTATGCCAGCAGCGAAGCCCAGGGCGCCGCCCTGGCAACCGGCATTTCCATCCAGGATATTCCGGAGGGATTCGTGGTCGCCATGGCGCTGATGGGTGTCGGTTATTCGCGGACGAAAGCCATACTGGTGGGTGCCGCCTCAGGTTTGATCGAACCCCTGGGCGCTGGTCTGGGGGCGGGCATCGTGAGCCACTCGGCCCTGCTGCTGCCCTGGGGACTGGGCTTTGCCGCCGGTGCCATGCTGTTTGTAGTGAGCCACGAAATCATTCCCGAATCCCACCGCAAGGGACACGAGGTCCACGCCACCAGCGGATTGATCATCGGATTTATTCTGATGATGATGCTGGACAACGGGTTCTGACATAAACGACAACGGAAGAGCGCATGAGATGCGCGTCTTCCGCAGCCTTCATCCTATTCGTCATCTTCCTCATCGTCGTAATCGTAGTAGTACTCGTTGGAGTAATCACCGCTCTCCGCGGCGCGATCCAGGTAACCCTGATACGCCGGCAGCGAGATGGCGGCCACTATCCCGATCACGGCAAGCACGGGCCACATCAGCCCCAGAATCCAGTGCCAGGTCTTGTTGGGCGGCGGCTGGAGGCCGTAATTGTTGGTGCCTTTGGTGCCCGGTGCAAAAATAATGTAGAGCGCAAACACAAAGTTCAGCAACGGAACAAACATCAGCAGGGAGAGCCAACCGGAATGGTTGAGGTCATGCAAGCGCTGGATCAGCAGGATCACCGTGACGACAACGAAGCCAATGTAGGCCGCCGCCACCAGCACCCAGAAGAAGCCGGACACACCGATGGCGAGGCCCAGGCCAGCCGCCAGGATGGCATAGAACGCAATCGCGAAAAGAAAGCCGTGGGCCAGGTAGCGCAGGCGGCCAATGCGGATGCTGGGTGAAAAGAAGCGGATGTCTCCATGGCCCTCTTCGTTGACAGTCAGTTGGCCGCTTGGCGTTTGATAAGGATTGGTGGTTGGTTCCACAAAAAACTCCTTGGCTGAGCAGATTATTATTCGGACAAGCGCTGCGCCAGCTGGCGCGCAGCGCTTGTGTTCAAACCCCGGAGGGGTGCTGGCATTCTACTCCCTGAAACCTGCCTTGCGGCATGGGTTGACTCACATCAACTGAAGAGATTGCGGAAAAAGAGCTTGATACTGTCGATCAGCCGCGCAAAAAAGCCCGCCTGCTCCATGGCCTCCAGGGCAACTACCGGCTTTTCCAGCAACACCTGACCATCCAGCACCAATTGCAATTGTCCCAATACCTGTCCCTGTTGCAGCGGCGCCTTGATCAATTCATTGATCTGCAAGCGCGCTTCCAGGTCGTCCTGCCGGCCGCGCGGTAAGGTGAGTTTTACCGGTTCGGCCAGGCCCAGGGTCACCTCATCGGCAACACCCGACCATACCCTCGCCTTGCTCAGGGTCTGGCCCGCCTGGTAAAGGCTGCGGGTATCGTAATAGCGGAAACCGTAGGACAGCAGCTTTTGCGATTCAGCGGCGCGGGCCTCTTCGCTGCGCGTGCCCATGACAACGGAAATCAGCCGCATGTCGCCGCGCTTGGCCGAGGCCACCAGGCAGAATCCGGCTTCCTCGGTGTGGCCCGTCTTGAGGCCATCCACCGTGTCGTCGCGGAACAGCAGCAGATTGCGGTTGGGCTGGCGAATATTGTTCCAGACAAAATATTTTTCCTTGTACAGCTCGTAGTGTTCCGGGTGATCCTTGATCTTGGCTTTTGCGAGCCGCGCCATGTCGCGGGCGGTGGTCACGTGCCCTGGCGCGGGCCAGCCGGTGGAGTTTTCGAAGTGGGTGCCCGTCATGCCCATGAGTTCCGCTTTCTGGTTCATGATGTCCACAAACGCGTCTTCACTGCCGGCGATATGCTCGGCCAGCGCCACGGTGGCATCGTTGCCCGACTGAACGATCACCCCGAGCAGCAGATCGCGCACGGAAACCTGGGTCCCCTCGCGGATGAACATCTTGGAGCCGCCCATGCGCCACGCCTTGACGCTGATATTGACCATATCATCTTCACTCAGATTGCCGCGCTTGACCTCCTGCGACACGATATAGGCCGACATCATCTTGGTGAGGCTCGCCGGCGGCAGCGATTCATCGGCATTGTGCTCAACGATCACATGGCCCGTGTCGGCATCGATCAGGATATACCCCGTGGCAGCCAACTGTGGCGGTGCGGGAATGATAGTCGGTTGACGCGGCGTCGGCGACGGCGTTACCAGTTGCGCCTGGGCTGCGAGCACAAAAGCGCAGGAAGCGCTGATCAGCAGGTGGGTACAGATTTTTGTAAACATAAGCGGAATCACTGTTTCTCAAGATAATAAAAACGTGCGAGGCGAGCCGTCAGTTTCCATAGACCACATGGGGCTGCGGAATATTCAGGCGCTGTATCTGTTCGCGCGCATCCTGTAGCTGGCGCGCATCGGCCAGCGGGCCCACGCGCACCCGGTAAAGGGTTTTATCGGTGTGTACCCGGCTGACGACGACGGGATAGGTCAGGCGCCTGCCCACATCGGCGGCAAACTGCCGGGCGCTGGCTTCGGCACCAAAGGCCCCCACTTGCAAAAAAGTATTGGGCGGAAGTTGGCTGCCGGGCACCGGTGCGGCCGCCTGGGCTGCACGCGGCGGTGGCGGGCCATCCTCGGGCAACACGATCTCCACGTCCACCAGGCCCGTGCCCGCGCCCAGAATGCCAATGCGTTGCGCCGCGGCATAACTCAGGTCGATGATGCGGCTCGAGTGAAAGGGACCACGATCATTGACCCTCACCACGACCGTCTTGCCATTGGCCACGTTGGTCACGCGCACATAGGACGGAATGGGCAGGGTCTTGTGGGCGGCGGTCATGGCGTACATATCGTAGATCTCGCCATTGGATGTGCGCCGGCCATGAAACTTGGTGCCATACCAGGACGCCTTGCCACGTTCCTTGTAGGCGCTCTCATCTTCGATGAGATAATAGGTTTTACCCAACACTGTGTAGGGATTCTTGTTGCCCGCGCGGGTGCGCTCTTCATAGCGCGGTACCGCGTCGGGCACGTGCGACGTATCCACCGCACGCGCGGGCGCGCCATCGCGGACATCATCAAAACCTGGCTGCGGCTTGTGCGGCCGCTCGCTGACAGGGGCGGTCGAACAGGCCTGCAGCAATGCCAGCAGCAGGATCGCCAGAAGTCGCCATGCGTTGATCATTGCCCCGCCTCCCGCGCATCCTCCTCCCAGGCTTCACGAATCGCCTGCCCCAACTGGTACACCGCCATCGAATAGAGATGGCTGCGATTGTAACGGCTGATGACATAAAAATTCTGTGTACTCAGCCAATATTCCAGCCCGTGCTGGCCATCCAGCTCCAGCGCGGCAACAGGCAGGGTCGCCTCCAGCGGCGTCACCAGTGTAAAGCCGCGCTTCTGCCAATCCCGCACCGGGCTCGACGGTGGCTGGATGCTGTTGAATTCGACCGTCTCACGATCGCCGTCGAAACGCGCCCGGCCGGCCACCGGCAGACCCCGCTGCCAGCCGTGGCGGGCAAAATAATTGGCCACGCTGCCGATGGCATCAGTGATGTTGTTCCAGATATCGATTCGGCCATCGCCATCAAAGTCCACCGCATAGGCGCGGTAGCTCGACGGCATGAACTGCCCATAGCCCATGGCGCCGGCATAGGAACCCTTGAATGCCAGCGGGTCCAGCTGCTGCTCCCGCACCAGGAAAAAATAATTCTGCAACTCCTTGCGGAAAAACGGTGACCGGGGGGGATAGTCGAAGGCCAGCGTCGCCAGCGCGTCTATTACCTGATGGCTGCCGGTATTGCGTCCGTAATTGGTTTCCACGCCGATGATGGCCACGATGATGTCGGGAGGAACACCATAGGTCTGCTCGGCGCGGGCGAGCGTGTCGGCATGTTCACGCCAGAAGGCAACCCCGTTGTTGATGCGCAGGGGCTGGAGAAATATCGGGCGGTATTCTTTCCAGGTTTTGGTTCTTTCCGCCGGGCGCGAAATCAAATCCAGTATCCCCTGCTGGCGCTTGGCCTCGCCCAGCCACGCGCTGAGCTGAGCGCGGTCGAACTGGTGCTCTTCAACCATCTCATCGATGAAACGCCGGGCCTCCGGATGTTCGCGGTAATCAGCCACCGCGGCTCCGCTGACCATAACCCCGCCGGCAATCAGCAACAGGCCCGCAAGGGCGGGCAATCCGGACCATCGACGCGCGCAGCAGGCGCGAAACTCATTGATCATTCACAACCTCATTGGTCTGTGGATGGATTTTACTGGGGTGTCATGACACGCCGCGGTTCCGTGGCAATCGCCATGAGAATGCCAAAGCCCGCCATGAGCGTCACCACGGCCGTGCCTCCCTGGCTGATCAGGGGCAAGGGAATGCCCACCACCGGCAACAACCCCGACACCATACCCATGTTGACGAAGATGTACACAAAAAATGTGAGTGTGATGGCGGCCGCCAGCAGGCGGCCAAAGCTGTCCTGGGCACGCAACGCGATGATCATGCAACGCGTCATCACCAGCAGATACAAGCCCAACAGCGTCAGCACACCGACGAAGCCGAATTCCTCGGCCATGACGGCGATGATGAAATCCGTGTGACCTTCCGGCAGAAAATCCAGGCGCGACTGTGTCCCATCCAGCCATCCCTTGCCATAGACGCCGCCGGAGCCTATGGCGGTCTTTGACTGGATGATGTTCCAACCGGCGCCCAGGCGGTCCGCCTCGGGATTGAGCAGTGTCAGCACCCGCTGCCGCTGGTAATCGTGCAGCACGAAATGCCATAGCGGCCAGAGGCTGGCGACCAGTGCGATACCGGCCGCCATCAGGTAGCGCCAGCGCAGCCCGGCAAAGAACAATACCGCCGCGCCCGAGGTGGCCACCAGGATCGACGTTCCCAGATCCGGCTGCTTGATGATCAGGATGGCCGGAATCGCGATCAGCACCAGGGTAAAAAAGACATGCTTGAAGCGCGGCGGCATGAAACGGCGGCTGAGATAGGCGGCGATCATGACCGGCATCGCCAGCTTCATGATTTCCGAAGGCTGGAAGCGGAAGCCCCCCAGGCTCAACCATCGCTGCGCCCCCTTGGCCCCCACGCCGACGACCAGCACCAGGATCAGCAGGACGACCCCGCCCGCGTAGGCCCAGGGCGCCATGCGGCGCATGAATTCGACAGGCACCTGGGCCACGCAGATCATGACACCAAAAGCGATCAGGAAATAAATCCCCTGCCGCATCACGGCATCACGGCTTTCGGAACTGGCGCTGTAGAGGACGAACAGGCCGGTCACCGCCACCACCACCAGCAACAGCAGGAGTATGAAATCCAGGTGCAGCCGCTGCTCCAGGGCCTTGCGCCGTGCCAGGCTGGTGCTGGCGCCGGGCAGCCGCCGTAAAAAGTCCCGACCGCTCATTGCCGCGCTCCCGCATCGAGGTTCGCCACAACAGGCCGGGATTCCACGGGGCGGGCCGTGACGGGTGACAGTGGCTCGGTCATCACTTCCGGCTCCAGGTAATGCCCCAGGAGATAGGCATCCATCATCTTGCGAACCACCGGCGCCGCCTGGGACGAACCGCCCTCACCGTTTTCCACGACAACGGCCACGGCGATCTTCGGGTCCTCCAGGGGAGCAAAGGCGATGAACAGCGCGTGGTCGCGATGGCGTTCATCCAGCGCCTCGCTGTCGTATTTGGCGCCCTGGGCGATACCCACCACCTGGGCGGTGCCCGATTTACCGCCCATCCGGTAAGGAGAACCCTCGGACGCCCGGCGGGCCGTACCCCGCCGGCCATGCATCACCTCGGCCATGACCTCGAAAGTGGTATCCCAATGGGCCTCGGCAATGGGTTGGATTTCCACGATATCCGGTGCGAGCACTTCATCGTCGATGGCATTCACCAGCCGCGGGCGAATGTGGACACCCCGGGTAGCGGTAGTGGCGGTAAGCAGCGCGAGCTGCATGGGAGAAGTCAGCACATAACCCTGGCCGATCGCCATGTTGACCGAATCGCCGGGATACCAGCCCTCTCCACGCGCGGCACGCTTCCATTCCCGCGACGGCCAGACGCCGCGCCGCTCATTGGGAATGTCGATGCCCGTTGGCATCCCCAATCCGAAGTGCGTGCCGAACTCGTGCATGCGGTCTATGCCCAGGCGCATGCCCAGGTCCCAGAAATAGGTATTACAGGATTCGGCAACGGCCTGCTTGAGATCGACAGCATTGCCATGCCCGCCTTTTTTCCAGTCACGCCAGATCCACTGGGTGTTGGGCAGGCGGAAGAAGCCCGGATCACTGATGGTACGGCGGGCATCGGTGACGCCGTAGTGCAGACCCGCCAATCCCAGCATGGGTTTGAGCGTGGAGCCCGGCTGATAGACGGCCTGGGTGAAGCGGTTGTAGAGCGGCCGGTCGATGGACTCATTGAGCAACCGGAAATCCTCGTGGCCGATGCCCGTCACGAACAGGTTGGGATCGAAACTCGGCAGGCTGACCGCCGCCAGGACGCCACCCGTCTCCACCTCGATGGCCACCACGGCACCCCGGCGGCCCGTCATGGCGGCAATGGCGGTTTTTTGCAGCTTCACATCCAGGAACAGGTGCAGATCCTTCCCGGGCGAGGGATCATCCCGGTCCAGCACCCGCAGCACGCGGCCGCGGGCGTTGGTCTCGACGTTCTGGCTGCCCACCTGTCCGTGAAGCAGATCCTCATACTGGAATTCCAGGCCATTCTTGCCGATGGAGTGGGTGCCCCGGTAGCGGCGGTCCTGCTCCTCGGTAAAGCGGCTGAGGTCCGCCTCGCTGATGCGGGCCGTGTAGCCGATGGTGTGGGCGAAAAGCTCGCCCTGGGGATAGTAGCGCACCAGTTGCGCATCCACCTCCACACCATCGAGGCGGTATTCATTGACCGCTAGGCGGGCGATTTCCTCCTCGGTCAGGCGGTAGCGCAGGGGTACGGGCTCCAGGGGATGGCGGCGCTGCCGCACCAGGCGGTGGAAGCGGTCCAGGTCGGCGGGCGTGATATGCACCAGTTCCTGGAGCAGCGCCAGGGTATCGTCGAGGTTGCCGGTGCGCTGCACCACGACAGACAGGGTATAAGTGGGACGGTTGTCGGCGAGCAGGGTGCCGTTGCGGTCGTAGATCAGCCCCCGCACCGGCGGCACCGGCTGCACATGCACCCGGTTGCGGTCCGATTGGGTGGCGTAATGCTGGTGATCGACAATCTGGAGATTGTGATAGCGCCAGACCAGGATGCTCATCATCACCAGGATGATCACCGCCATGATCGCCAGGCGGGATTGAAAAATCCTCGTCTCGCGCAGGTGATCTTTGAAGTGTTGTGATTCGAGCTCTGACATCGTGCCTCTGCTGGCGTGATGGAATTGTTATCGTGAGTGACGGTGTTTATCGCCACTTCTGCGTGTCATCGGGTATTAATGACCGGCAAAAGCGCGCGTCGTTCACCGTGTCATTTGTGGTAAGGATGATTCTGCAAAATGGTCCAGGCGCGGTAGAGCTGCTCGATCAACAGGATGCGCACCAGCGGATGCGGCAAGGTCAGGGATGACAGGGACCATTTGATATCCGCCAGCGCGAGGCAAGCCGGCGCCAGGCCGTCCGGGCCACCGATCAACAGGCTGTAATTACTGCCGCTCATACGCCATTCCGCCAGCTGCCGCGATAACTGCTCGGTGCTCCACGACTTGCCGGTAACCTCCAGCGCAATCACCTTGTCTCCCTTGCCGATGGCGGCCAGCATCGCTTCGCCTTCCTTGTCCATGGCACGCACGATATCGCTGTTCTTGCCGCGTTGCGCCAGGGGCAGCTCCACCAGTTCCACCGCAAAATCCCGCGGCAGCCGCTTGTGGTAGTCCGCATAACCCTGCTCCACCCAATCGGGCATCCGGGTGCCGACGGCGATGATGCGCAGCCGCATGGACGCGTGCTTACTCGCGGTTGCTCGGTTTCATGGACCAGAGTTTTTCCAGCTCGTAGAACGCGCGGGTTTCTTCCTGCATCACGTGAACGACCGTATCACCGTAGTCCACCAGCACCCAGTCACCGGAATCCAGTCCCTCGACGCCCAGGGGACGGTGGTCTTGTTTCTTGGCTTCTTCAACCACATTGTCCGCCAGGGAGCGGGCATGGCGGCTGGAGGTGCCGCTGGCGATGATGAGCGTGTCCATCACATCGCTCAGTTCGCGCACATCCAGTTGCACGATGTTCTTGCCCTTCAGATCTTCCAGGGCAGTGATGATGATCTTGTTCAAATCCTCAGACATGGGTTACCTGCTGTTAATCAATCTCACCCCGAGGGGCATTTAGGCGGTAGTGATGCCGCGTGTGAATTTCCTGAAGCACCGCCTCGGGCAACAAAAACTGTGGCGAGTGCCCCGCCGCCACCTGGGCGCGGATGTCACTCGCTGAAATATCCAGCCAGCGCAAAGCCGGCACCACGATGGCACCGGCAGGCGCCTTGCCGACGGCATCGAGCGGTGCCTGCCGGGCGCGCAGCAACTCAGCCACCGGACCTGACACCGGCAGGGGGTAACCCGGACGGGCGATCACCGCCAGATGCGCCAGGTCTGTCAATTCCCGCCAGCGGTGCCAGGTATCGAGCGCCGCGAAGGCATCGGTGCCCAGCGCCCAGACGAGGCTGACCTCCGCACCCAGCTCGGCACGCAGTTCCCGCAGGGTATCGACGGTGTAGGAGGGCTGGTCGCGGCGCAGCTCGCGCTCGTCCAGAAGCAGCGCCGGACAATCGGCCAGGGCAAGCCGGAGCAATCGGCTGCGCTCGGCGCTGTCCAGGCCGGGCGCCGGGCGATGGGCCGGACGGTGGCAGGGCAAAAGACGCATCTCATCCAGTCCCAGGGACTGACGCAACTCCAGCGCCAGGCGCAGATGGCCGAAATGAACCGGATCAAAGGTACCGCCGAGAAGCCCGATCAGCCTGCCCATGGCGCCGCTCAGGCCCGCTTACTGGCGCACGTGGCCGTCACCCAGCACCACCCATTTCTGGGATGTCAGCCCCTCGAGACCCACCGGGCCGCGGGCATGGATCTTATCGGTGGAAATACCGATCTCCGCCCCCAGGCCATACTCGAAACCGTCGGCAAAACGAGTAGACGCGTTGACCATCACCGAACTGGAATCCACCTCGTTGATGAAGCGGCGGGCACGGGTGAAGTCCTCGGTGATGATGGCATCCGTGTGCTGGGAGCTGTAGGTATTGATGTGGTCGATGGCCGCATCCAGGCCGGGCACTACCCGAATGGACAGTACCGGTGCCAGGTATTCGGTGCGCCAGTCCTCCTCGGTGGCCGGGTTGGCCTGGATCAGCGCACGGGTTTTATCACAGCCCCGCAATTCGACCCCCTTCTCGACATAGGCACCAGCCAGCCGCGGCAGAATCCGGGCGGCGATCGCCTCGGCCACCAGCAGGGTTTCCATGGCATTGCACACACCGTAGCGGTGGGTCTTGGCATTGAGGGCGACGCGAAACGCCTTGTCCAGATCCGCCTTGTCGTCGATGTACACGTGGCAGATGCCATCCAGGTGCTTGATCACCGGCACCCTCGCATCGCGGCTGATACGCTCGATCAGGCCCTTACCCCCGCGCGGCACGATCACATCCACGTAGTCCGGCATGGCGATCAGTTCGCCCACGGCGGCACGGTCGGTGGTTTCCACCACCTGCACCACGTCCACCGGCAGACCAGCCACCTCGAGCCCCCGTTGCAGGCAGGCGGCGATGGCGCGGTTGGAATGAATGGATTCACTGCCACCACGCAGGATGGCGGCATTGCCGGACTTGAGGCACAGGCTGGCCGCGTCGATGGTCACGTTGGGACGGGATTCATAGATGATGCCCACCACACCCAGGGGCACGCGCATCTTGCCCACCTGGATGCCGGTGGGGCGGTAGTTGAGATCGGTAATGGCACCGCAGGGATCGGGCAAGGCGGCTACCTGGCGCAAGCCTTCGATCATGCCGTCGATGGTGGACGGCTTGAGCGCGAGACGGTCGAGCATGGCCGCATCCAGGCCATTGGCTTCGCCGGCGGCCAGGTCCTTGCGGTTCTCGCTGATGAGGGTGTCGCGGGCGGCATCCAGCGCCTCGGCGATAGCCTGGAGCGCGGCATTCTTGACGCCGGTAGAGGCAGCGGCCACCTGGCGGGAGGCGGCGCGGGCCTGTCGCCCCAACTGCGCCATATAGGCTTTTACATCGGCTATCTCGGTTATGGAAAGCTCGGTCATGGACAAAAAATCCGTTATCAAAGGCGGAAATGTGGCGATTATACCCTGATTAATCGCGGGCAGCAGGTGCCCAGTAATAAGCCCGCACCAGGTTATCGAGAATCAGGGGAATCACCAGCAGGTTCTGTTGCGCAAGATACAGGTGATCAGCCGTGCCTTGCGACAATTGCAAAAGTTGGGTTGCCTGTCCCTCGGGCGACACACGCCATACCTTGCCGGTCGTCCAATCAGTGACGGTGTAGCCGCCACGGCCATCGGGTTCGATGCCATCGATCTGGCCCAGGGGCTGGCCGATACGGCCCAGCGCCTGGTCGGCAAAATTCAGGGTGGATATATGGCCGGGCCGCTCTTGGCCATCCTCGCCCATCACCGCCCAACTGCCCATCAGCAACCGGTCCCGCTCGGCATGCAGTCCGTTGGGCGCCCCGGTCTTGCTGATATCCACCTTGGCCCAAGGCTCGAACTGGCCATCGCTCAGACGATACACCGTGCTGAGCCGCCGGCTGAATACATACACCCGCCCCTGAGGGTCAACGGTGCAATCATTGAAACCGCCCGGTCCACCCTCGGGTGCGTAACGGGCCGTCACAAGGCCCGCTGCCGGATCTATCTCCACCAGTTCCGCATCATCTCCCACATAGAGCCGACCATTGGCGAGCGCCAACCCTTTGGGATTCTCGAGACCGGTGATCCATCGCAGTTCGAGAATACGTCCCTGCGCGCTCACCCGGCTGATAAACCCGTCGCCCGGCACGGCGCCTTTGCCCCAACTGCCCATGTTGGATACGTAAAACTGATTGCGCTCGATATCGAAGACCACGGATTCCGGCGCGACAAAACCGGAGGCTTCCCACACCAGTTTCGGCCCGCTCTGGCAGGCCGCCAGGAGGGTGAGCGACAGGAGAATCACCGGCCTGCAAAATACCTTGTCAATCACTGCCATCACGTATCCCCTGAATGAAACCTCACACCGCCATATCGACACCACAGTGCGAGCAGCTGGACTGCCGGGTGCGTTTGCTGTGTATGCTAGACTGACGAGCAATGTACATCATCCAACCGAAAATGCCTTCCGGCATTTGACGCAAGTTGCTAACTTGTCCATCAACCCTGCGAGTATTCGATGCTCAGTTTGCTGATCTCCGCTTTTTTGCTCGGCCTGATTTTCAACGCGGCACCCGGCACCGTTTTTGCTGAAACGATACGCCAGGGTGCAAAAGGCGGCTTTCGTCCCGCCCTTGCCGTGCAGCTGGGCTCTCTGGTGGGTGATGCCACCTGGGCAATTCTGGGACTGACAGGGGTAGGTATTTTGTTGCAACTGGACAGTTTGCGCCTGCCCATAGGTATCGCAGGCATAGCCTATCTGTTGTGGCTGGCATGGGATGCGTGGCGCGCAACCAACCAGGAATTTTCTGTCCGTGTGGATAACATCCAGGCCCGGCGGCAAGCCCTGAAATCCGGCATGACACTGTCCCTCACCAATCCTCAAAACGTCGCCTACTGGGCCGCCTTGGGAAGCGCGTTGGGGGCTGTGGGTGTGAGTGATCCCAAAGCATCGGATTACGCGATATTTTTTGCCGGTTTCATGATCTCATCGATTTTGTGGAGTTTTTTCTGTGCTGCCATGGTGGCGCGGCTCTTCCGCAACCGCAATCAGACCTGGATTCGTTTTACCTACCGTGCCTGTGCACTGGCATTTCTTTTCCTGGCTTTGGGTGCTGCACGGGAACTTCTACCCAGCGATGATGTAAAAGCCGTATCAGACATCCAATCCCCAGTGCCCGGACTCCACTACCCAGCCCCATGAAACATGCTCCCCTGACGCGCCATACATTCTGGCTGCTGTTGCTAATTCCCTTGTTCCTAGGCAGTTGTACAAAAGATGCCGCATCCAAACCCGAGCAGTCCTACTGGGTGTGGAAGGCCACCGATCTTGCCTGGGTTCCCGAGGACGCGCTCCTATACCTCTATCAAGGTGATTACCGGTTGCATCCCGGTCAACCGGTATTCATCAAACGCGGCCTTCAACCCGACGCTCACCTGGCACAACGGGCGCCCGTGCTGCTGATTCGGGTTTATCAGCGGGAGGACCCACAGGAGCTGGCCTTCCAGCTTGCCTATCTGGTAAATGAATGGCAAACCCGTGGTGCGCTGATCGAGGAAATCCAACTGGACCATGATAGCCCCTCGTCGCAACTGGCCGATTACGCACACTTTGTGCAGGCATTGAAAACAGAGCTGGCAAATGAAGACTTATCACTGAGCGTCAGTGTGACGGGACTGGCC
Source organism: uncultured Cellvibrionaceae bacterium (assembly GCA_964456865.1). Taxonomy (GTDB): domain Bacteria; phylum Pseudomonadota; class Gammaproteobacteria; order Pseudomonadales; family Cellvibrionaceae; genus Cellvibrio. The sequence goes on along the minus strand of CAYWCW010000018.1, from coordinate 38,479 downwards.
ACCTGGCTGGCAGATAACCCAAAGGGTCTTGCTGAACTTGCCAAAGCCAGCAGCTACATTCATTTTCAGCTTTACAGTCATTACCAGCCTCTGCCACAGCTGCCCGACTATCTGCGACGGCTCGATTCATACCCTTTTCCCTACATGCTAGGCATTACCACTGCGCCCGCCTTTCAACAAATGGAGTTTGCAACACATGCACAATACCGAGGCACCACGGTCTTTCTCAACAAGTAAACCCGTTGCCGCAAAAAAATGGCTGGTATTGATGATAGGCATCCTGGCCAGCATGCCGGCACTGACTTGTGGCCCACATTACGATTCACTGCGCATGGACATGATATCCGACCTGGGGATCGAGCCCCGCAAGCCCTCCTACAATGACGTCGGCTATCTGTTGAATCAATTTGCCTTCAGGCGCTATCCCCAACCCAAAACGCCTGTGATGCAGGAAAGCAGTGATCCACCCGAGAATCCTCGCCATATACTCTACGATCCCTTTACCTCCACCGGGCTCTACCTGAGCATGTTCAGAAGCACGTTGACGCTCACCGCACCGCCCCCTAAAACTGCCACCCAACGCCGCAATCAGCGATCGAGCACGGCAAGGGCAACGCCTGTCGCCAGGCGACATGACGCCGAAACATTTCGCCAGACACTGAACAATGCCTTTGCCGCCGCAGGGCGCCCGTTCTTCATTGCCGGAAACCCTCAAGTACACCCCGCGCTTGATCCCAGGTGCGATCAGTCAAGATATGGCTACAGTCATCTGCGATCACTGCTGAGCCGTGCCGAACATTCGTCAGATAAACAGAGGCGGGCTTCCCGGGAACCGGAAAAAAAACCCTTGGCATTCTCCTACCAGTATCACGCCGATTATCTGCGTAGCGCGCGCCTCGATGGCGTACTGCAATTTTGTGCCAGTCAGCATCGGATGCCTGCCGATGAAGCACTGAGCAGATGGCAAGCCGAAGAGCCAAATCTGCTGGCAGCCACGGAAGACCCGCGTTTTCAAGTGACTGCATTGCTGGCATTGATATGGGGCAGCTATATACATCATCGCACCCAGGAGGCCCGCCAATACCTGCAAACGCTCAAGACTCTGCCCATCAACCACGAAGAAAGACACCTGATGTCTGCTTTTGAGCCACTCTTGAGTCGTGACCGGCCACCACTCGATACCAGTATTAAAAAAATTGAGGTCACCTACCCCCTCAGGTTCTACTCCTGGGGCAGATGCACCTCCAACAATCACAGCGCCTACCTGGTATTTGTCAGGGCCGCCATTGCCGATTCCTCCGTAAGCGACGAACAGCTGATGCGATTGATCAACTTGCGCCTGCAACTCATGGAGGCCTGCGGCAAGGAAGAGCAGCTGACCCAATTCACGGCATCACTGGAAGAACCGACAGATCACTATCACCGCTACCTGTTGGCAGCCGCTCATTTTTACAGTAACGACCACGAACAGGCCCGCATCCACTTTGCACGGATTGCCGACGAAAAATCCCATCCACTCAGCGAGCTGTCGTTATATCTGCTAGGCCGCAGCTACCTGCGTGAAAATCAGCCACAGGAAAACTCCCCGCATATTGTTGAAAGTGATGAAGAAAAATCTCGGAATCAGGCGGGCAGCCTGAGGGCCGTCAACGCCTTTGAGGATTATCTGAAAGCCTACCCCAACGGACGTTATGCGAACTCCGCGCGCGGCCTGATCCGCCGCGCCCATTGGCAGGCCGGCAACAACGATATTTATGCCGGGATGTTGCAAACCCATATTGACCAGCGCATGACTCAGATACTGGGTACAGAAAACCTGGGCCAGGAGGAATACCGCGAAATCAATGCCCTGCTTGGCGAGTATCAACGTTTTGTGGAGCATGACCGTACCAACCTGCAAGCGCTGGATGCCTTGCTCAAACAGGTCAACCCCGAAAACGCCCCGCAAACCCAAACATACCAATCACTGACGGCACTCAAAAACCATGTCGCGCTCTATGGGTACTATCGCGAAGGCAGATATGCAGATGTGATTCAGGCCTTACAAGACCAACATCAACACCAGATACCGGAATTTATTCTGCTGGCACGGGCGTTGGAAGACAGTGGCGAGTGGCAGAAAGTCATAGATCTATGGGCAGATACCCGGACCAATAACCAAGCCTATGCATTAAGCCAACACGCCAGCTACGAAATCGCACGCATACGTGTGGCCCATCAAGGTATTGAGGGTTTACTGCGGGATACACATTTTGACCACCCCCTTGACTGGGCAAAGGAAGAAGCTGATCGCATCAAGGCCAATTACCTGGCATCACTCTGCGATGACAGTCAGCAACGCATATGGCTGTCCGATACGGATATGAGTCTCCGCAGCCGCCAGGTGATACTGGCTGATATGGCTACCCGCCATCTTTACAACGAAAATTTTACGGAATTGCATCACCTGTTCCGCCAATACCCGGATGACGTCCTGGGCGGATTTTCCAGCATCCGCACCGCCGTACAGCAAATTACCCAACAACAGCAATTGGGTAAGGCTTACATGAACATCGGCTTTTTCATGCAGACGCGCATAACACCCCTTGTGCATCTTCCGACCGCGCTGCATGAAAAGGCAACTGACAACGACAACCAGCCCCCTGACATTGGCTGCTCACAAACGACACTGCGCGGCTTTGGCGGTGTTGCAGGTCCCTACTACTATTACACACTGGCCATGGAACACTTCGGCAATGAAAAAAGTACCGACGAAGCCAAGACGCTGCATTTCATTACCCGGTGTTTCAGGACGGACAGCGCATACCGCGGCGCCTGCCTCTGGGGCTACCGAAATACTGGCCAGCTCAAGCACGGCATGATCTACAATATGACCAGCGAGCAGGCCTTCAGACGGTTGCACAGGAAATATGCCGGTACGGAATGGGCAAACAAGACGCCGTATCATTATTAATTCCAGGCTGAAAAAGCCTGGCAATAGCAACATCATAGTGAGGAAACACATATGACTATCACCGGCGTTCTATGGCGATTTGCCCTGGCCTATATCCTGTCGCTGGTGGCGGTTGGCGCCGTGCTCGATTTTCTCGGGTTTGCGGGCAACAGCGGGCTGAACATCGCTGTTCTGGCGGGCTGCATCATGTGGAGCTGTATCTTGTTTGGCAAGGCCAACAACCGCTACTTTACACGCTCAGAAAAGACCACGGTGCTGCTTGGCATGCTGGCCATCGATATTGTGTTGCAGGTGGCGACCCTCTACGCAACCAGCTTCCAGGCGGTGTCGGATGCGGGTATCAAGGCCATGGTGATTGCCCTCGGCGTGCTGGGGTTGTTCCACGCGCTGACCATCTACCTGTTTATCGGTTTTGCGGGAAAGTTGCTGGCCAGACTGAATGAGAATGCCGGGGACGGGAACGACAACGATAAGCCGCAATGACATCCCATCAGGACGCACCCTCTGACAAGAGCGGCTCGATATCCGCTGCCAGTTCCTCCGGCTTGGTTGCCGACGCATAGCGCTTCAGCACCCTGCCCTCGCCATCGACCAGAAACTTGGTGAAATTCCATTTGATGGCCTTGGTGCCCAGCAGGCCGGGCGCGGCATCTTTCAATTGCACAAACAAGGGATGGGCATCTTCGCCGTTGACATCGACTTTTTTGAACAGTGGAAAGGTAACGCCATAGTTCACTTCGCAAAAATGTGCGATCTCAGCCTCACTGCCCGGTTCCTGATGGCCAAACTGGTTGCAGGGAAAACCCAGCACCTGCAACCCCCTGGCGCCATAGGTCTTCCACAGCTGCTCGAGTCCCTGATACTGCGGCGTAAAGCCGCAGGCGCTGGCAGTGTTGACGATCAGGTAGGCCCTGGCTGGAAAATCCGCCAGGCGAACCTGGCGGCCATCGATGGTTTCACAGGGTGTGTCGAGCAGCGCTTGGGTCATGGCGGGCCTCGTCGGAATCGGATACGGGAGTCAATATCCGATCATACCCTCTTTGCCACGCAAGCAGCAAAAGCATGCCCAGTATCCACAGCAGGCCAGCAGCCGAGCCGGATTTTTTGCCACCGGAGGCAGGTGGAGGCTCCTGGGGTGGATTGACGGGCGGTGGCAGTTCGGCACCCGGCTGGCGCGTCGACACAAAAACCGCCGTGGTGCGTGCCGGCACGGTAAAGCGGCCGGCCGCGCCGTCATAGCCTGCGGTTTTCACACGTGCATCAGCCGAGTCCTGCAACACCGGATGGAGTATGAAATCCTTGTCGGCGCGATTGGCCAGGGTGATGCTGTGTTCCTGCACATCCGCGTTGAACAACACCAGGATATCCTCATAAAGCGGGTCGAGGTTGGCGTCGGTATCAGTCAGGCTCATCACGATCAGGCCGGGAATCTGCTGCGGCCCGGTGTTGTGGAAACGCAACACCTGTTGCACCTGACCCGCATTTTCCAACCGGAACAACCTGGATGCTGAACGCATACGCATGATCTCCAGCATATGCGCCAGGGATTGTTCGATATGACCGGCATCCACCGCCAACGCGGGATCAGCCAGGCGCGGCTGGATCACCGGCCAGTTCTGCTGGTTTTCCTGCGCGAGCGGCAGGCCGCGTCCCCAGCCGTTGTCCTGATAGCTGTAGTCCAGCAGATTGAACCAGTCACCGGCATCATAGGTGTTGCGGTCCATGGATTTCGACCGCAGCAATTCCTGGCCCGCGTGAACAAACGGGATTCCCTGTGAAAACATCATCAGGCTCGCGCCCAGGTTATGCACCCGCACACGTTCGGCGGGTGTGGTTGCCAGCGGCAGCTTGTATTGGTTGCTGTCAAACAGCGTTTCATTGTCGTGGGCTTCGATGTAGTTGATGGTTTCCTGGGGGTCAGCCGTGTAACCGGCCTGTTGACCATCGTAATCCAGTTGTGCCGTGGTGATCGTCTCGCCCTGGCGGTTTTCAAACCGGTATTCCGCCAGGCTGCCCGCCAAGGTGGCGCGCAGGTGATCCATGTTGCGTAACAATGCCTGACGCTCGTCGTCGCTGCCATGGTTCTCGGCATTCGGGTCCAGATAGAGCCCATTGATGAAACTCTGGCTGCGGACATGATCCACGCCGACATCGAAAGGGCCGCCACCACGTACTGCATCGCGGATGCGGTTATTGAAAGTGCCGACGCCCGTACCCGCCATATTGTCGATGGATGCCTGCTCGAAACGCGCGTTGTTGACCACCTCGCCAAAATTCCAGCCTTCACCATAGAGATAGATCTTGCTGCCATCAACACCATCAGCGGCGGGCGTCAGGGATGCCATCAGGGCTTGTACCTTGAGTATGTTTTCCTTGCTGTGATGCCCCATCAGATCAAACCGGAAGCCATCCACCTTGTAATCCACCGCCCAGGTGCGCAGCGAATCCAGCATGAGTTTTTCCATCATGCGGTGTTCCGTGGCGGTGTTGGCGCAACAGGTGCTGTTTTCGATATCCCCATCGGCATTCAGGCGGTGATAGTAATCGGGCACGATCTTGTCGAGCACGGACTTGTCGCCCTGGCGCGAGCCGCTGGTATGGTTGTAAACCACATCCATGACCACACGCAGGCCCAGTTGGTTGAGCGACTGGACCATCTGCCGGAATTCGCGGATGCGCGTTACACCATCCGGGTCCGTGGCATAACTGCCTTCAGGCAGGGTGTAATGATGCGGGTCGTAACACCAGTTGAAACCATCACTGCCACGTATGGCATTCACAGCTGCCTGCTGCTCTTCGCTGTCCGGTGGATAGCTGGAAAGATCCTGCGTCAGCTGGAGTTGATCCGCACGGTCCTCGGGGATGGTGGCGCAATCGAATACCGGCAGGAAATGCACATGCGTCAGTCCCGCCTCCGTCAGCTTACGCAGGTGATCGATGCCCCGGGATTCCGGCTGGGCGAAGGCAAGGAAGGTACCTCGCACGGCTTCGGGCACGCTCGTGTCATGGATGCTGAAATCGCGCAGGTGCAGTTCGTAGATAATGATATCTTCCGGCGCTTCCAGCGGCGGCTTGCTGAAGCTGTGCCACGCCTCCGGCAAGAGATCGGCATCCGCCAGATTGACGATCTGGCTGCGCTTGCCATCCGTGGATGCACTCAGGCTGTAGGGATCCGTCACCAGGTTCCGCTCGCGCTGACCTGTATGCCGCGCGAACACATCGGCCTCGTAACGGTAGAATTTGCGGTTCCAACCGGCATCTCCGGTGATGGACCACACCCCGGTGGCAGGATCTTCCGTCATGGGGAGAACCTGGCCCGGTGTGGCCGGATGGCTGTCATCGTAAAGATGCAGATGAACACTGCGCGCGGTGGGCGCCCAGACCCGCAACGTCGGTACACCGTCCGCGAAGGTCACACCCAGGTCATCCCCGTAAAAAAACAGATCATCCAGCACACCGGCAAACTGCACGCCGGTTGCATCCAGCAGGTTGCCATCGGCATTGGTGGCGGACACGGCCATCTGGCTTTTGAGAATCTCACGCAACCTGACCGGATCGGTTTCGGACAAGGTGAACACCGGCAGATGCGCCAGATGCGGGAACCGTTGTTTCAACGCGGCACTGAGTCCCGCGGCATCATGGGTCAAGGCCAGGGACTCGCCACCATCGACCCCGGCGGGGCCAGACGTGAGCTGCGCGTCCGGCGAGTAGTGGAGGCGCACGCTGGCATTGGCAATACTCGCCGCCGGCAATCCCCACACGACCGTATGCCTGTCCAGCCAATGCGCGCGCGCCTTGGCAAGATTGCCGGTATTGACGGGCTCACCGACAAACACCTGCTGGCGGATGGCATCAAAGGTGAAATGAACGCGTTGTCCGGCCTCGGCAACCACAAAGGGGATATTCATACCCTGGTTGCCATAGCTTTCATCCCAGGACAAATCGAGCGCGACCTTGGCCTCGTAGTTACCGGGAGGAATGGCGGTGGTGGAAAAGGTATAAAGGCCAGTGCCTTCGATATCCTGCAACCAGCCGCGCAGGCATCCTGGCTGCCAATCCTCCTGGCACCCCAGATGCTGCTGGAAATTCCCCACAGCGGTGGCAATGCGCGAAATCACATTGTTGGTAACCCAATGGCTGGCGTGGCTGTAGTAAAACCGGACCTGGCGCGCTTCCGCCAGGGAAAACCGGATATTGTCACCGCCCGCCACGGCGTTGCGCCCGTAATTTTCTTCCCAGGAATCATTGAGCGCTGCCTTGAACTCCCAATCGCCCGCGGGCAGGTCGAAATCAGCCCACCAGATGCCCTGGTGTTCGTCATAAGTCAGGCGCGATGCCTCGCAATCCGATTGCCAATTACCACTGCAACCCAGTGCCGTCTGCAAATCACCGGCGATGGTTACCACGTCCGGCTGGGGTATATCCGGCCCGCCAGATGCATCGCTGGCATCATCCGTCACCAGCTGCGTATCCTGTTGATAGCGAAAGGTCACGGCTTTTTCTTCCGCCAGGGTAAATTGCGCGTTGGCGCTGCCACGGTTGTAACCGTAGCTTTCTTCCCAGGTATTGTTGAGTGCGATCTTGTATTCCCAGGTACCGGCGGGAATCAGAAAGGTTGCCGACCATTCATTACCGGTCTGATGCAAATTGGTCAGGGTACACTCCGGCTGCCAGTTACCAGGGCAGCCAAGATGCATCTGCATGGTGCCGGCCAGGGTAACCGCTTGAGGCTGGAGGTTCTGCGCGAACGCCTGTCCGCCAACGCAGCCAAGCACAAACAGAAAAACGAGTAGACATCGCATAGGAGAGGCTCCTTGGGAGATTATTGTTATCTGCTGGGGAGCGATAAAAAAGCCGGCGCGGACAGGCCGCGCCGGACAATAACAGCAACGCTTAAGACAACTTAAGCAACGATGATGAGATGCTCCATTAACAGCTCGGCTTTACAAAAACCGAATTCATCCTAAACAGCCATGGCTATGCCAACAAGCGCATACATACGTATTCATTGGCAGCATACGTATGCAAAAAAACCGCATCGTAAAATCACATCGCCGCCAATCACCATTCAAGAATCCTGGATTGCCCTGGCTGCAACGACAGCACCCGGCTGACATCATGAATACCGCCACCCAGGACGTCGCGAGCAGCCTTTGCCTTGCCGGTAAAATCCGCGAAACGGGTTGTATCCAGCTGCATCGGCTGGTTGTTTTTGTTCAGCACCACCATCACGGTTTTGCTGTCGTCATAGCGGAAGTAAACATACATGCCCTGTTCCGGCACAAAGTGCATCAGCTTGCCGGTATGGATCACCGGGTTGTCCCTGCGCCAGGTAAACAGTTGGCGAACCAGGTGTTGTGCCTGCTGTTGTGAGGCTGTCAGTCCCTCGCCGGTAAATGCATTCTGCCGGTCACCTGGCCAGCCGCCCGGCATATCGGCACGCACGGCGCCATCATCCCGTTCACGGGGGCTGGTCATCAGGATTTCAGAACCGTAATAGAACTGCGGAATACCACGCATCGTGGCCAGCCAGATCAGAGCCGTCGTATACAGGTCCCTGTCATCATGCAAATAACTGAACAGGCGCGACGTATCGTGATTGTCCAAAAAAATCACCAGCTCGTAGGGATCGGGATAGATATGATCATTGGCCAGTGCTTCGTACAGCTCGATAAATCCCCCATCCCAGGTTTCCTCGCTCAGCAGTGCGCTGCGCAAGGTATCGTACATCGGGAAGTCCATCATGCTGTTCACATGGGAGACATGGCCGTTGGGATTGACATAGCCTCGCTGCCATTGCGCAACCACCAGCGGATTATTGCTCCACTCCTCACCAACGATGGAGAAATTGGGGTATTCGGTCATCAACGCCCTGGCCCAGCGAGTCAGGAACTTTTCATCCGCGTAACCATAGGTGTCCTCGCGAATGCCGGACAGGCCGGCATATTCCGTCCACCAGATGGAATGCTGGATCAGATAGGTCGCCAGCAAGGGATGCTGTTGATTCAGATCCGGCATGCCCGGGGTGAACCAACCCTTTACAAAAGCCTTCTTATCGGCAGGCGCCGCATAAGGATCTTGCAAGGTGGTACGGCGGTGATTGGTTTCCAGGTAGCCGTCATGCTGATTCAGCCAATCCTGCGCGGGCAGGTCCTTCATCCACCAGTGACGGGAACCGATATGGTTGAGGATGATATCCTTGATCACCCCGATGCCGCGTTTGTCCGCCTCCTGGACAAACCGACGGAAGTCCTCGTTGCTGCCAAAGCGATCATCGATACGATACAGGTCGGTAGCGGCGTAACCGTGATAGGAATAGACCGGCTGATCGTTTTCCAGCAGGGGATTGGGCCATATCTGCGTGAATCCCAGGCCGGCAATGTAATCCAGGTGGCGAATCATGCCCTCGATATCACCACCATGGCGCCCTCCCTTGTTGTCACGATTGGCCGTTTCCTGCAAGTGCGGCAGCGAATCGTTATCCGCAATCGCATTGGCAAAACGATCCGGTGTGATCAAATAGATGGCATCACGATTGGAAAAGCCCTGGCGTTGCGCGGAGCCTTTTTCCCGTTCCTCTAAGGCGTAGTCGAAACCGGCGCGGCGCTGCTTGCCGTCCATCAGGTCGATAGCCAGTATGCCCGGCTTTGCCCGCGCGCCGATGTCCAGGGTGATGAACAGGTAATTGGGATTGTCCGTGGTTTCCGTATCGACGATACGCACATGCCGCGCCTTCAACCGGGGCGTCAAACCGGCGATATCCTGGCCGTACACCATCAACTGGACTCGCTTGTGTTGCATGCCCACCCACCAGGAAGGCGGTTCGACACGTTGTACAATCTCTGCCGACGCCATGGCCAACGAGGTACACAACATCATTCCCGACAGGAAGCACAGGGTTATAAAACGTAAAAAGCAGGCTTTCATTTAGCAGACCTCAGTGGTATTACCGGAAAATCGAAACACAATAAAAAAGCCACTGGATGACTCCGAGTGGCTTTTCAGTGCGACGCCAGGGTCACACGAACTCATCGATCAGAAAGAATAGTTCACACCGAGGAACATTTGTCTTCCGTAATACTGGATGGTACCCGTTTGTGACTCGGAACCGAAATACGTAGTGGTTGGTTCATCGGTCAAGTTGTTGATCTGGAATACCAGGTTGATGCCGTTTTCGAAGGCGTAAGACGCCTGATAATCGATCACGGTTTCATCACCGTAGTATACATCCATCGGGTTCTCGGCCATCATCTCCTCACCGACGAAGGCTTCCTTGTAGCGCACGGAAACACGCGTTGAGAAGGCCCTGTAATCATAGAAAATCGTACCGTTGAACACGTTCCGCGACAATCCCGGGAAGCCGACATCGCGCTCCGCGCCCGCGTTGGCGTTGGATTTATTGATGGAACTTTCGGTATAGGAATAGCTACCGGTAAAGCCCAGCCCCGACAATGCCCCCGGCAGGAATTCCAGGGTCTGGGTATAGCCCAGCTCGATGCCGCGGATGTAGCCACCATCGGTATTGTTACGCGCTGTCTGGTACTGGCCATTCAGGAACGGCTGATTGGTGTTGGGATCCGTTGGCACAAAGATACCGGCACCGGCGAAATCAAAATCGTGGTAGGTGATATTTTCCACATAAGACTCGACGTCTTTGTAGAAAAGAGCCACGACCAGGGCGCCATGCGAATCGGCGAAGTAGTGCTCATACGAAATATCCGCCTGTGTCGCATAGAAGGGATCCAGCAGCGGGCTGGTGTTGCCCCAGACATTGAAGCGGCCCGCATCCACCCAGGAACCACCACCCGCCTTCAGCTTGTCGAGCGGGGCACGGGCCATCACCTTGGCCGCGGCAAAACGCAGCTGGTCGTTATCCGTCAGGTGATAATTCAGGTTGAACGACGGAAGCCAATCAGTGTAGTCCTTGCCCGCAGTGATGGGACGGTAGTCGTAGCTCACCAGGCCGTTGTCATCGGCTATGCCGGGTCCGTTGCCGCGTTCAGCGCCCTGCAATTCGAGATAACCATTACTGCTTTGATCGGTTTTCACCATGCGCACACCGATATTACCGGTCAACGGGCGGTCCAGCAGGCTGGTGTCGATATTGGCTTGCAGGTAGGCAGCCAGGACATCCTCGTACACATCACCGGTCTGGATCATACTCCAGTTGTGATTCCAGTTTTTGCCGGGATTGGGGCGGATGTTATTCCTTGCGAGCACCTTGTCCAGGTCGATCGCCAGGAATGACGGGAAGCCGGAGAATTTGTTGCCAAAGTGGATCACCTCGACATCATCCGCCGTCAGTGCCAGGGGAGGCTGGTCAGCCGAATTCAGGCCAAAATCATGGCCGTATTCAAACACGCCACGCTCCGCCCGGAAATGACGCTCGGAATAGCGCGCACCGAATTCCAGCGAGGAAATGAAGCCGGCGTTATCGAAATCATACTTGACATCGGTCTTGTAGGCGGTCAGCACATCCTCGTTTTTGTAGGGATAGACACCGACCTTCGCAAGTCCCATCTTATCCAGGTTGGTGTAGTTTTCCGGATTGGAGAAGCTGATCTGGGGAATGTTCAAACCGTCGAGCAAATAGGAAACCGAGACATTCTGTTCCGGTGTGGGCGATGCGCTGTTGATATCGTTGAACAGGATCCCCCAGCTGACGCCATTGATAAAGTTACCATTGGCTTCCGACCGGGAAATATCGGCCGATACTGTCCAGGGACCTTCCTGCCAGGTGGCGTTCAACCCGGTGGACAACACATCGCGGTCGCGGGACTCGTTGTCGTTGGTGGTCTGAACGGTGAAGTAATCATTGTCAGGGTTGCGGGTGATGGTGCCACCGGTCACAGCGCCATTGGCTTGAATGGTCGGGTTGCTGAACACCCCGTTGGACAAGGTCTTGACGCGGAAGCCGCGGGCAAAGGCCTCGGATTCAAACTCGGAGTAGAACACATCGCCCTTGAGGGTAAAGGAATCCGAAGGCTGCCACACCAGCGTGGTCATGATGCCATCGCGGGTTTCATCGCCGCCCTTCTGCTGCATCTCGAAACCTTCACTCAGGTAATCGTTGATGCCGTCGCCATTGAGGTCGGCCTGGCCGCTGTAGGACAGCCCGACGAACTGCGTGTTCACATGCGGCTGGAACAGGCGGGAATAACCGATGGCCACACCCAGGGTTTCCTCCGCGAACTTCCCTTGCCAGGAACCACTCAGGCGATAGCCGTATTCGTCGGCGCCCACCACGCTGTCCGCGCGGTCGTTGTAGCTGCCGCGGGCATTGATATGGAAGCTGTGATCGCGGTCGTTGTTCAGCGGGTTGGCTGTGCGCAGCTCAACGGTACCGGCAACACCGCCCTCGATCAGGGATGCCTTGGGCGATTTGTAAACAGCGGCCTCGGAAATCAACTCGGAAGGATACTGGTCGAACTCGACCTTGCGGCTACCGCTGGTGGCGGTTTGCTCGCGGCCGTTGAGGGTGGAATGCACATATTCACCGCCCATGCCGCGAATGTTGACCATACCCGCCTGACCACCGGCGCGGACCAGGGTAACACCCGGCAGCCGCGACAGGGCATCGGCAATGGATACGTCCGGCAACACACCGAGATCGTCGGCGGAAATGGTTTCCACCACCACATCCGAGTTGCGTTTGGCGTCAATGGCGCTCAGGACGCTGGTACGGAAACTGGCTGTTACCACAATCTCCTCGATGGTGTCCTGGGCGTAGACGTTCAGGGAACCCGCCACCAGTGCAACCGTTGAGGAAAGTGCTAAAAAACTATTGAATTTATGCTTTATCATGATGTAGCTCTCCGCCGGGGGTATCGCTTTTATTGTTAAGGATCGTGCAAAAGAAATATCTGTTACACAACATGAAAAAACGTTTTTTGCCGTCTGGCAAGGATATTAGGCATTACCCCTGTCACCCACAATAGCGTGCATACGTATTCAAAACCTCGCATACGTATGCATTGCCCCACTGGAAAACACACTAAGCATAGCTGCGAATCGTCCAGTGGCCAGCCCGCAAAAACCGCCTGTAGAACACCGCCGGCATTGACTGTCAGCGGTATCAACATACTGAAACGCCATCAATCACCGCATTACATATCTGCGAAAAAAGAACCCCAGGGTGGCAACCGCAAGCGGTTTCCCTGGAGCTCAACGCCAACCACTTGCAGCGCCTCATGCACCCGCTGTGGAGACTCTTCCAACTCCAGGCTGACAGCGTCCGGCGACAGGTTGAATGCCGCCAGCAACCGCCGACCTTCATATTCACGCAACAACACCAGCGTGGACGCCGGCGCCGCCAAAAACCGGATACTGCCCAGGCGCAACGCGGGCTGGTCTTTGCGCCATTGCATAAAATGGCGATAGTGGTTGAGCACGGATGCCGCATCCCCTGTCTGCACATCCACGGCCCGGTGATGATGTTCGCCGGGAATCGGCAACCAGGTTTTTACCGACTGGGAAAATCCCGCGGCCAATGCGTGCTCTTTCCACGGCATGGGCGTGCGGCAACCATCGCGCCCCTTGAACATGGGCCAGAAGGCAATGCCATAGGGGTCCTGCAATTGATGCTGGTCGATATTGGCTTCCGTGAGGCCCAGCTCCTCTCCCTGGTAACTGCACACACTGCCGCGCAGCGATAGCAACAGGCTGTTGAACAACTTGGCCTGCTGGTCACCGGGATGCCCGCCACCCCAGCGTGACATCACACGGCGCACGTCGTGGTTGCCGATGGACCAGCAGGGCCAGCCCTCGCCCAGGTTGCTCTCCAGTGTTTCCACCGTCGTGCGGATATAGTCGGCGGAACACTGGTCCACCAGCAGTTCGAAACTGTAGGCCATGTGCAGGCGCTTGTTACCCGCGGTGTATTCGGCCATGGTTTTCAGCGAATCCTCGGAGGAAATTTCCCCCAGCGTCACCGATCCGGGATAGCGGTCCATGAGCGCGCGCAGGCTTTCGAGAAACGCGATGTTTTCCGGGCGCGTGTTGTCGTAGATGTGATATTGGAAGGCGTAGGGATTGTCTTCCTTGAAACCGCGCCCCTTGCGCACTTCCACCGGCTTGCAGGGATTGTCACGCAGCTCGCGGTCGTGGAAGCAGAAATTGATGGCGTCCAGGCGCAGGCCATCCACACCGCGCTGCAACCAGAATTCCACCTCCTGCAATATCTGCTCGCGCACGGCGGGACAATGGAAATTCAGATCCGGCTGGCTCTTGAGGAAATTGTGCAGGTAATACTGGCCGCGGCGAGGTTCCCACTCCCAGGCGGAGCCGCCGAAAATCGACAGCCAGTTATTGGGCGGCGTGCCATCGGCACTGGGGTCTGCCCAGACATACCAGTCCGCCTTGTCGTTGTCGCGGGACTCGCGGCTCTGCATGAACCAGGCGTGCTGGTCGGAGGTATGGCTGAGCACCTGATCGATGATCACTTTCAGGTTCAGCGCATGGGCGCGTTCGATCAGGCGATCAAAATCATCCAGTGTGCCGAAGATGGGGTCGATCGCGCGATAGTCGCTGATGTCGTAACCAAAGTCCTTCATCGGCGACTGGAAAAACGGTGATATCCAGATGGCGTCCACGCCCAGTCCGGCAATGTAATCCAGCTTGCTGATGATGCCAGGCAGATCGCCGATGCCATCGCCATTGCTGTCCATCAGGCTGCGCGGGTAGACCTGATAGATCACCGCACCGCGCCACCAGGGTGTTGCAATCGCCATCATGCGCGCCCTCCAGCCAGGCCATACCGGGTAAAGGGTTCGTTCCCCGTCACAGCACGGAAAACGGATGGCGCGGCAAAAGCGCCGATGGGAGACAGACACAAGCGGAACATAAACAGGATTCCTGGACGATTCGCGTGACCCGCGGCAGGGGGATTCACCAGAGCCACGGGCATTCTTGTTATTGCCGGGACAGCGTGTTGCCCCGCGTTATTCACCATACGTCAGGCCGATTTTGCGCCGCAATAGACTACATACGTATGCATTGCGCGGCAGGGCGATTACCCCGTCCCCGGACGACTGAATACGTATGTAATCTATTGAGCCGGCAGCCCGTAAAAACTTAACGTATGCAACCGGCACACTGGTTTGCCGCGACAATACCGATAACAGGGTCAGCGTATGAAAATCTCCCCCCTCGGCCTGCTGCCAGGCCTGCTCCTGGCGCTCAGCGCCTGCCAGCCAGCAACCCCACCAGCGCCGGATGGCATAGCGCCGGGCGCACCGGGTGCCATGCCCACCTGGGCCTATTCCGGCAAGACTGGCATCGGCACCTCCTACGAGGCCTATCATCAGGGCCGATTCAGCGGCGAGGCCGCAACCGGTCCGGTTTCACGGGTCTGGTTTTCCCTGGCGGAAGGCATTGTGACCGAAACCATTTTTGGACTGATCCATGAGGCACAACTCAAGGAGATGCAGTTTTTCATCCAGGGCGAGGATTTCCTGCACGAGGAAAAGCGCGATACCCTGAGCAGCATCGAATACCTGCATACCGACGATCAGGGCCGCCCGCTGTCGCTGGCCTATCGCCTCGTCAACCGCGACCCGGAAGGCCGCTACCAGATTGAAAAACACATCTTCACCGACCCGGATCACGACAGCCTGATGATGAAGGTGATTTTCCGGGCTTATGCCGAGGGCATCACACCCTACCTCTACGTCAACCCGCATATCGCCAACACCGGCAGCGATGACCGCGCCTGGAGCGAAGACGGCGCCTGGTATGCGCAGGAAGGTTCCACCACTCTGGCACTCAGGACCGATGCGCCGGTGGCGCATAGCAGCGTAGGGTTTATCGGGGTATCGGATGGTGAAACCCAATTGCGCCGGCAGGGGTCGCTGACCAGCTATTCGTCTACCGGCAAGGCGCCGGGCAATGTCGCCATCACCCTGCAACTGCCCCAGCTCAGCAACACGGAGGCCGAATGGTATGTCGTGCTCGGCTTTGGCGCCACGCAGGAAGCCGCGGCAACCGCGGCCCGCAACACGCTCGATCGCGGCTATGACAAGGTGTTGGCCCACTACAACGGCCAGGGCGATGCCATCGGCTGGGAGGATTACCTGCAATCCCTGCCGGAACTCGCGTCGCTGAGTGAAACCGCCACCGACAACGGCAAGCTGCTCTACAGCAGCGCCCTGGTGCTCAAGGCACAGGAAGACAAGACCCATGCCGGCGCGCTCATCGCCTCGCTGTCCAACCCCTGGGGTGACAGCAAGGTGGCGACGGCCTCCCACACCGGCTACAAGGCCGTCTGGCCACGGGATTTTTATCAGGTAGCCATGGCCATGCTCGCCCTGGGTGACCGCGAAACGCCGCGCGTTGCCTTTGAATACCTGCAAAAAGTCCAGGTGACAGACCAGACGCCAGGCTTCACCGGCACACCCGGCTGGTTTCTGCAAAAAACCCAGGTGGACGGCCAGTTGGAATGGATTGCCGTACAGATGGACCAGACCGCCATGCCGGTCATGCTCGGCTGGCGCCTGTGGCAGGATGGCGTGTTGAGTGATGGCGAAGCCGTGTACTGGTACAACAGAATGCTGCGTCCCGCTGCGGATTTTCTCGCGCGCGGCGGCAAGGTGAAGCTCGACTGGAGTGATATCGAGATCATCCCGCCCTTTACACAACAGGAACGCTGGGAAGAGCAGCAGGGCTATTCGCCCTCCACCACCGCGGCCATCATCGCCGGCCTGGTGACCGGCGCCGATCTCGCGCGGCTGGCAGGTGACGATGCGCGCGCAGAGGAATACTTGACCGCCGCCGACCGGATATCCGGCTCGCTCGAAACCACCATGTTCACTACCCGGGGCTCGCTCGATGAAGGCCCCATGAATGGCCGCTACTACCTGCGCATCAGCGAAAACACCGACCCCAATGACCGGGCTCCCCTGGCGGGACGCAACGGCGTGGAGATTCCCGATGAAAGCCTGGTCGTCGACGGCGGTTTTCTCGAACTGGTCCGCTACGGCGTACGGGGTGCGACCGATTCGCATGTACTGGATACGCTGCCGGAACTGGACAACATGGCGCTGCCCGACCATTTGCGCGTGAAATATGAATTCACCTTTCCCGGCGTGGAGGGCGTTTTTCCCGGCTGGCGGCGCTATGGCATCGATGGTTACGGTGAGGATACGGAAACCGGACTGGGTTACGGCGCCATCGATTACATCATGAGCCCTGGCCAGCGTGGGCGCGTCTGGCCATTCTTTACCGGGGAGCGCGGTCACTATGAGTTAGCGCTCGCTCAGGCGGAGGGCGAGGTGTCGCCCGCGGCGATCGATAGATTGCGCAATACCTTTGTGAAGGCTATGGAACTGTTTGCCAATGAGGGGTTGATGTTGCCGGAGCAGGTATGGGACGGTGTGGGGAACAACAGCGTCTACAATTATCCGCTGGGTGGCGGCACCAACTCGGCGACCCCCCTGGCGTGGACGCACGCGGAGTATGTGAAGTTGTTGCGGTCGGTGCGGGATCAGCGGGTTTGGGATCGGTATTCGCTGGTTGAAGAGCGGTATGTGGGTGGGGAGTGATTTTTTTTGCCAATGGCCCGTGCGGTTTGGGGGGCAGTAGTGGTACAGGCGACACGCCGTGGACCCTTCCCTGGGGGCTCGGGCGCAGCATCCATGCTGCGCACGGTCGCCTGTACCACTACTGCCCCCCAAACCGCACTCACACCTCCGCAAGCACCACATGTTCTTTTATTTTCTTAAGGACGATGTAGCAGGTTAACAGGGGTTGGATATAGGTATTTTTGAAACCCTCGCGTCATGGACGACCACCATGGATGGTGGAAGGTAGAGCAATGCAGGAGCAATTGCCGATAGACGCGCGGGAGCTACAAGGATGTATTCATGCGTTTTCAGAAGGGCCTGGGCTCCACCCCACCC
Source organism: uncultured Cellvibrionaceae bacterium (assembly GCA_964456865.1). GTDB lineage: Bacteria > Pseudomonadota > Gammaproteobacteria > Pseudomonadales > Cellvibrionaceae > Cellvibrio. The sequence goes on along the minus strand of CAYWCW010000018.1, from coordinate 20,632 downwards.
AAGGTAGCTAGTAATCCAAATCCTAAAATAGATAAAAACATCAATGAATAAAAAACCTACTCTCAGTTTTTGGCAAATCTGGAATATGTGTTTCGGATTTCTTGGTATTCAGTTTGGCTTTGCGCTGCAAAACGCCAACGTCAGTCGGATTTTCCAGACGCTGGGGGCATCGATCGACGATATTCCCCTGTTGTGGATCGCCGCGCCGGTTACCGGGTTGGTGGTGCAGCCGATTATCGGTTATCTGAGCGATAAAACCTGGAATCGCCTCGGGCGGCGACGGCCTTATTTCCTGTATGGCGCGATTGCGGCAAGCATTGCACTGTTGTTCATGCCGCATTCGCCAACACTATGGATCGCCGCTGGCATGTTGTGGATCATGGATGCCTCCATCAATGTGGCCATGGAGCCCTTCCGGGCGTTTGTGGGCGACATGCTGCCCGAGGAACAGCGCACGCGCGGATTCACGATGCAGAGCTTTTTTATCGGCATAGGCGCGGTGGTGGCATCCGCGCTGCCCTGGATGATGACCAACTGGTTAGCGGTGAGTAACACGGCACCCGAAGGGATAGTGCCGGATTCGGTGATCTATGCGTTTTCACTGGGTGCCCTGGTGTTTTTTCTGGCGGTGCTCTGGACGGTCCTGAAGACCCGTGAATATTCGCCGGAACAGCTGGCTGCGTTTGAACAGTATCGCGCGGCGAGCCGCGACGCCTATTCAGCGGCCAAACCCTTGCCGACCAATACCCAATGGCTACGCGGTGGTGCGCTCTGGATCTTGATAGGGGTGGGATTCGCGCTGCTGGTCCATTGGCGCGGGTGGGATGCGCAGTTGCATATCCTGGCAGCGATGGTATCGGCATTTGGCCTGATGCAATTGATCACCGGGTCGTTGCAGTTGCAGGGCCGCGTGCAAAATGGCTTTTACCAGGTGACCTGCGACCTGTTCCGGATGCCGCGTACCATGAAGCAACTGGCCGTGGTGCAGTTTTTTTCGTGGTTTGCGCTTTTTTCCATGTGGATCTATACCACGGCCGGAGTGACCGCTCACCACTATGGCAGCAGCGATACCGCATCGGCACTTTACAACCAGGGAGCCGATTGGGTGGGCGTGCTCTTCGCGGCCTACAACGGCTTCGCGGCGCTGGCGGCGTTTGTGATTCCGGTGCTGGCCCGGCGTTTCAATCGCAAAATCGCCCATATCGTTTGCCTGTGCCTCGGTGGATTGGGGCTGGCATCCTTTGTCATCGTCAAGGACCCCGTCTGGCTGCTGTTGTCCATGGTGGGCGTGGGTTTTGCCTGGGCGTCGATTCTATCCGTGCCCTACGCGATCCTGTCATGCGCCCTGCCCGCGCACAAAATGGGTGTGTACATGGGCATCTTCAATTTCTTTATCGTGATTCCCCAGATACTGGCGGCGAGTGTGCTGGGATTGATCATGCGCGGGTTGTTCGACAACCAGGCCATTTACGCCCTGGTGTGCGGCGGCGCCTTCATGCTGTTGTCGGCCATAGCGACCCTGTGGGTCGATGATCGGGATTAGCGGGCTTCAGCGGCGCCGCAGGAACCGCGTATTATCAAGGCTGCCGGTAACAGAAAGGATTCCACCGGTTGCCCTTCCACCAGTGTCAACAGGTTTTCCACCAGCAGCTCACCGGCAAGGCGTGTGTTCTGCTGCACGGTGGTCAGTGGTGGATGGGTGTAGGACGACATGGGAATATCGTCGAAACCGATGATCGACACATCGCCCGGAATGGCGAGCCCTGCTTCCTCGACGGCCTTCATGGCACCAATCGCAATCAGGTCGCTGGCCCCGAAGATACCGTCAAACGCCACGCGCCGCTGTTGCAGGGCGAGTGCGGCCTTATAGCCCGAATCCTCAGAGGTTTCCGCCGCGACCTGCAAAGCGGGATCAACCGCAATCCCCGCTTCTTCCAGGGCTTTCACATACCCCAGATAGCGCTGGCGAAACTCCGGGCTGTGTTCACTCACATCGCCGAGAAAGGCGATATGCCGGCGACCCAGCTGCAGAAGATGACGCGCCGCGGTATAGCCGCCGTTGAAATTATCGCAACCGATGGACACGCCCGGTTGCCCCGGCTGCACCGGTCCCCAGGTGATGAAATGGGCTCCGGCTTCGGTCAGGTGGATGAGCTTTTCCACGTAGGTGACGTAATCGCCATAGCCGAGAAAAATAATACCGTCAGCGCGGTTGGCATCTTCGTAGTCCGCGTGCCAGTCTTCACTGAACTGCTGGAAGGAAATCAACAGGTCGTAACCACGGCTGGCGGAAGCGCGGGTGATGCTGCCCAGCATGGAAAGGAAGAACGGATTGATCAGCGAATCGCCCGTCCCCTGGTCCTCGCACAACAGCAGCGCAATGGTTTTGGTCTGCTTGGAGCGGAGATTGCGCGCATTCTTATCGACCTTGTAGTTGAGCTCGCGGGCAATGGTCTGAATACGGCGGCGGGTCTCCTCATTGACCAGAGGGCTGTTGCGCAGTGCGCGGGAAACCGTGGGCTGGGAAACACCGGCCAGATAGGCGATATCGAACGAGGTGGGTTTATCGTCTTTCATGGGTTTGCCCTTGTTGACGCTTCGCCTCGGGCAGGTCACCGGGCGGTCGTTATTATCTGGCCAGCACTGGTCCTGATACTACACCAGCGGGAAAGGCAATAACAGCGCCAATTAAAGGCTGCGGCCGATGGTCAGGAAGTAGCGCGGTTCCGCCAGATCCAGTGTTCCCGATCGATCGAAATCGTAACGGCTGTTGCTGTAGCCGGCGCTGAGGCCCAGGGTAAATGCTCTGCTGAAAATGACTTCGAGGCCAAGGCGCCCGTAGAGGCCCACACCCACATGGTTGTCACTGGTGCGCGTGTCGATCACCCAGCGGTCATCCGCCGTCGAGGCATCGTCATCATGGCGGAGATGCCCCCAGTAAAACACCGGTCCGGCGGATGCGTAAGCGCGCAGCCAGGACACCGGACGCGCACTCACAAAACCACCCAACCCCACATCCATCAACCACAGCTGGCTGTCGAGCCGGAAGGCCACATCCGTCCCCGAATCACCCACGCGAAAAAACACTTTGGAACTGCCGTCGTAGCCCAGGCTGCCATTCAGTTCCCAGCCATATTCCACCGCGCCCCGCCGGGCGGGGGCCTGGAACGAAAACCCGAGGCGCCGGACCTTGTCGAGGTCAGCGAGATAATCCGCCCCCTCCGTGTCCGTCAATGACCAGGCCCTGTCCACACTCTGCGTGCCCACCCAGAATTGCGCATAGCTGTCGTCATCCAGAAAGTTCTGCGCCGGCACACTGGCCGCTGCACAGCAACCCAACAAGGCGGTCACACAGGCGGATGCTTTCATCGGTTCACTCCAGTCGAAGGTGGTCCAGATAAAATTCACGCTCACGCGGCAGGCTGATACTGAACAGCACCAGCGCGCGAACCTGATGCATATTCATCTCCCGCCCGCGAGGCCCCTGCCGCACGGCATCCAGCGGAATCGCCAGGTGATTCCATCCCGGCTCGATAACCAGTGCCTGGTTGTAGCGGTCATCGTGTTCCATATCACCCTGGTCGTGCGCCAGATCATGGAGGCGCAGCATCAACGGCAAGTGCTCGTCATCAGGATTGTAGATATCCACTTTCAACCAGTGGTAACCGCGCCAGTCGCTCGCATACCAATCGTAGGACACGCGGGCGTTCTCTTCCGTACCCAGCGTTACCCGCAGTGCATAATCGCCATGGCGGGCATGTTCCCTGACACGGACAATATCACCCTCCCAGCGCAGCATGTCGTGAGAGGTTTCAAAACTCGCCAATAAGGGAAATGCCTGGGCCGATTGCCACTGGACCCAGGCCAGCCGGAAAATGCCGCTGACGGGAATCAGCAGCAAGAGCGCCACCAGCAGGCGGGCCACGCTCACACTCAGACGCTGCGGAATGCCCCAGAAAAGCCCCAGGGCCGCGCCCAGCAGGTTGTTGAACACATCGTCCCAGGATGCATCCCGCCCGAACCGGGCCTGCAACAGCTCTATGGCACCACCCGCGAGAAAAACCAGTGTCAGGGCCAGCAGCCATTGGGGCCAGCGGGTCAATGGCCGCACCCCCTGAAACCAGAACAGCAGCACCGCAAAAAACAGGATATGCCCCAGGTCCCACAGCGCGCGATACAGCGGCGGCGCATGCCAGGGCGGACCGCCGACAAAAAACAGCGGCAGCGCCGCCAATACCATGACCAATAACACCCGGTTGCGCCACGATAGCGCCGACAGCCTCCACATCAATAACGCACCTCACCCATGCCATTGAACTGCTTGGCCAGGTTGGTGGCATAGTTGTCGGTCATACCGCTGATATAGTCGATCACGCTCATCAAGGCATGGTAATGGTAGTTGCCGATCTTCTGGAACACCGCCGGATGGAAATTGTTATCGCCGATCAACGCGATCACGCGGTTGTCGCGATAGCTGGTCTGGTGTTCATCATCCAGGACGGCATAGACAGCGCTGCACATGGTATTGAGCAGCGTCGCTATGGTGGCATAAGCACCTATCTCCAGTTCGATGCGATGCGCGTGATTGAAAATCTTGCGTTTGGCCAGATCCTTCGCGGCCTGGACCGCTGTCATGACCCGGTCATCGCACAGGGAAATCAAATCCACCTCCACCTCCCCGCGCAAAAAGGCATCCTGGTGCCGGATAAAGGCCTCGGTGCCAGCACTGATGAACGCGTCGATGACCTTGCCACGCAATAACGCGGGTTTGCGCCCATCATTGACCTTGTTGAAAGTGCGTTCCAGATCGGCCAGCTGGGGTGAGTCGGCGATAACCGGACGGAGAAGGTCGTAGATTTCCGACCAGTTGAGAATGCCCATCTCCAGGCCATCCTCCAGGTCGATGATGCCATAGCAGAAATCGTCGGCCGCCTCCATCAGATACACCAGCGGGTGGCGGCAGTACCAGTCGTCACCCCGCGTGATCAATCCGGTTTTTTCGGCGATCTCGTGAAAGTAATGCAGCTCTGATTGAAATACGCCGTACTTGTTGGACTTGGGCCTGAGCCCCTCTCGCGCCGCGACGGAACACCAGGGGTACTTGATGGAAGACGCCAAGGTCGCGTAGGTCAGGCGCATACCATCGTTGTACTGGTGATACTCCGATGTGGTCAGCACCCGCAGGCCCTGGGCATTGCCTTCAAAGACGCGAATGTCCGCCTGCTCAGCAGCTGACAAGGGGCGCAGATACTCGGCACCCTCTTTCTGAAACCAGTTGCGAATCGCTTCCTCGCCGGTATGGCCAAAAGGCGGATTGCCGATATCGTGCGCCAGGCAGCTGGCCTGGACGATGTCGCCGATATCCGTCGGCAGGATCGGCGCGGGCAGATCCCCTTTATCCTTGAGCGCCTGCCCCACACGAATGCCCAGGGTACGGCCCACACAGGCCACCTCCAGGCTGTGGGTCATGCGGTTGTGGATATGGTCGTTGGTCGCCAGGGGATGTACCTGGGTTTTGCGCGCAAGGCGGCGGAAGGCCCCGGAAAAAACGATCTTGTCGTGATCCGAATGGAAGGGCGAGCGCCCTTCTTCTGTTTTTACCGATCGCTGCCCCAGGCGCTCGGCGCAGAGGAGTTGGTGCCAGTTCATGCGCATGGGTTATCCCTTCTGCTGCCAGTATCTCTGGATTTCATCTTGCTCAAGCGGGTAGTAAACCCACTCGCGCCCGTCTTTTTTCTTGCCGAACAAATGTAATTTCACCAAACCGTTCAAATCGCTGGCAGCGGTATTGTAGGAACAGCTCAGATTGTCCTTGACATTGGTTGCGGTGAATTCCTGCTGCACGCGGCCGATCGCAGCCTGAAAAATGGTTTTCTGCCGTATGTTCAACTGTCGCAGGATGCCCGTACGCCACAGCCATTGGTTGAATTGTTGCACATCGGCAATGGCCTGCTCACAATGTTTTTTAAAATCAGTGACGGCTCGCCGGATGATCGAGCACTGGTAGTCAATAAAGTAGGTCATATCCATCTCATCGGTTTCAGTATAGAGATAGGATTTTCCATATTGCACTACGGCCTGCTTCAACAGATTGCTGATGGAGATGTAACGAAAGGCACCGTAATCTTTGCTGAACATAAACCAGTAAAACAGGGCGCGGGCAACACGGCCATTGCCATCGCAAAAAGGATGCTCATAGCCAACGACAAAATGAATCACTATTGCCTTGATCAACGGGTGGATATAGTCGCTGCTATCGATATCATCATGATGCCTGTTGATCCAGTCACAAAAATGCTGCACGCGCTCCTGCAAGCCTTCGGCAACAGGTGGCTGGTGCAGAATATTTCCCTCACGATCCTCTACCACCACATCGTCCCGTATACGGAAGCTGCCCGGCAGGTAACGCTCATCGTCTATGCCTTGCACGCCGATCCGATGTAATTCCAGCATCATCCCCGGCGTGATGGATTCGCCGCGGCGCTCCCAGGCAAAACGCATCATGCGCAAGTTACCCAGGATCATACGTTCATCCGGTGTGCGCGGCTCCCGCGCCCTTTTCAGCATCTCCTTGGCCACCCGGGTGGTGGTTGCGGCACCTTCAAGTTGGCTGCTGCTGATGGCCTCATCTTCGATCAGGTCAGTAAATAGATAGCGCAGATGCTCTTCCTCACCCAGTTGCCTGACCGTCCATTCCAGCGCGGCGGTGGTCATTTGCTGGTCCACCAATGAGAGGGTTTTCTGGACACTGGCAATAGGCACAAACCGGGCAAAGGGGATCGAAGGAGTCAGGAGCCACCAGGTCTGTGCCTGGCTATTTCTGGTTTGTTTCGTCAAGCCCCAAGCAAGATCGAGATCTATTCCTTTGGCAATCCGATGACGAAGCTGGTCATAGGGCAGATATCGGCCCTGATCATCCACAGCCCTTAAATACTCAATATAGGCAGGTACCTTTGGAGGATGGCTCAACAGCTCCTCTACAGGATTTTGGGGTAACTGGTCACTCGGTGGTGGCCGCTTGATCATAGCTTATCTCAAAAAAGGCAGATTTTGAGACAAATATAGCATCTATTTCAGCCTATCTCAATATCTGCAGATTTTGAAATAGACCGAAACAACTCTCAGTAACCGGTTTACTCGCCAGTAAATGCACCATCCTGGCACAAGCATTCCCTCTGGCTGCACAAGGAGGACGCAGAAAACACTGTGTAACCAACGCTTGATTCAGGCGCTATCCACCCCACTACAAGTCTCATAACTAATTGATTTATTAGTAATTTACTAATGACTCCCAACACCAATCCAGCCCCTGGCACAGTTTCTGCTGAATGCCATCTTGCATACAAGACGGTATTTACAACCAGCAGGAACTCCAATGACAGAACAACTGGGCTGGACCATCGATCAGTGGCTGAGCGCCTACCGCAAACAAGGGCTCTCGCCGCGCCATGCGCTCCAGGCATTGCGCGAGCAGCTGCACAGTGATGATCCCGCATGGATCTATATCCTCTCCACGAACGAACTCAACGCCCAACTCACCGCACTCGAATCACTCGGCTCCGCAGCGCTGTCCCTGCCGCTGTACGGTGTGCCCTATGTGGTCAAGGACAATATCGATATCGCTGGCCTGCCCACCACGGCAGCTTGTCCGGCCTTCACCTATATCGCCGAGCGCGATGCCACCTGTGTTGCCCGCCTGCGCGCGGCTGGTGCCATTGTCCTGGCCAAAACCAATCTCGATCAATTCGCCACGGGGCTGGTGGGTACGCGTTCGCCCTATGGCGCGGTGCCCAATAGCATCGATCCGCTGCGGGTATCCGGCGGCTCCAGCTCCGGTTCAGCCGTTGCGGTGGCATCCGGTGTGGTGCCCTTCAGCCTGGGGACGGATACGGCGGGCTCGGGCCGTGTACCCGCCGGCTTCAACAATATTGTCGGACTCAAGCCCACCAAAGGGCGCTTCAGCACACTCGGCGTGGTGCCCGCCTGCCGCAGCCTGGATTGCGTTTCGATTTTTGCATTGACCGTCAGTGATGCAGAACAGGTCGCCAGCGTTCTCGACGGCTTTGATGCCGAAGATCCTTACTCGCGCCAGCAACCTGTACCCGCAAGCTATTTTTCAGCGCAGGTGCGGCTGGGCATCCCCAGTGAAATGTCCTGGTTCGACGATGCCGGTTACGCGGCCACCTGGCACACCAGCCTTACGCGGATGACGGATCTGGGCGTGGAGCTGGTGCCGCTGGATTTCACCCCCATGAAAAACCTGGCGCTGTTGCTCTACGGCGGTCCCTGGGTAGCTGAACGTCACGCAGCGGTGGCGGAATTCATGGCCGAACACGCCACCGATATGAATCCGATCGTGCGCGGCATCATCGAGCAGGCCAACAAGTTTTCCGCGACCGATACCTACCGCGCGGAATACCGCCGCGCCGCCCTGGCCCGCGACATCCAGCAGCTGATGGGCCAGGTGGATGCCCTGCTGGTGCCCACCGCACCGCGCCTGCCACTGATCAGCGACGTGGAAGCCGACCCGGTTGCCATCAACAGCCAACTGGGCACCTGGACCAACTTCGTCAACCTTGCCGATTGTTCGGCATTGGCCCTGCCCGCCGGGTTTTGCGGCGACGGCAGGCCCTTCGGCATCACCCTGATTGCACCGGCCTGGCAGGACGCGGCACTCGCCGCCTTCGGAAAAACCTGGCAGGCCGACAGCAACCTGCCGCTAGGCGCGACGCAACGCCCCTTGCCTAAAACAGCAGCCAGCACCACCACGCCACCCGGCTATGTGCGCCTGGCCGTGGTGGGTGCGCATCTCACAGGCATGCCGCTCAATGTGCAGTTGCAAGAGCGCAGGGCGCTGTTCGTGGAAAGCACCACCACCGCTCCCGAATACCGTTTTTACGCCCTGCCCAACACCACGCCCCCCAAACCCGGATTGATCCGCACCGCCAAACAGGGAGCGGAAATCATTGTTGAGTTGTGGGATGTGCCCTTGCAGCACTTCGGCAGCTTTGTCGCGCTGATTCCCGCACCACTGGGCATAGGCACGCTCAAGCTCAGGGACGGGCGCGAAGTGAAGGGTTTTATTTGCGAGGGCGCGGCGGTGGAAGGCGCAACCGATATCACCCACCTGGGCGGATGGCGCGCCTACATCCAATCACTGCAAGGCTGAAACCGGAACAGATCGTCGGAGAAACATGAGATGTTAAAGACCGTCCTTATCGCCAACCGTGGAGAAATCGCGGTACGCATCGCCAAAACGCTGAAAGCAATGGGCATCGAATCCGTTGCGGTCTACTCCGACGCCGATCGCAACTCGGCGCACGTCACTGCCTGCGATAAAGCGGTTTGCCTGGGTGGCAACACCGCCGCCGAGAGTTACCTGAAAGCCGATCTGATCCTCGCCGCTGCCAGGGAAACCGGTGCCCAGGCCATTATTCCCGGCTATGGTTTCCTGTCGGAAAACGCTGACTTTTGCGAGAAGTGCGAAGCCGAAGGCATCGCCTTCTGCGGCCCCACGCCGCAACAGATTCGCCAGTTTGGCTTGAAACACACCTCGCGCGACATCGCCGCACAGGCGGGCGTGCCATTGACGCCCGGTACCGGCCTGCTGGGCTCCGTCGAGGAAGCCATTGCCGCCGCCGCAAGCCTCGGCTACCCGGTGATGCTGAAAAGCACCGCCGGTGGTGGCGGCATCGGCCTCACGCGCTGCAACAGCGAAGTGGAATTGATCAACGCCTATGAAAGTGTCAAACGCCTGGGCCAGAATTTTTTCAGCGACTCGGGTGTGTTCCTCGAACGCTTCGTCGATAACGCCCGCCATGTGGAAGTGCAGATCTTTGGCGATGGCAAGGGCAATGTGCTGGCGTTGGGGGAACGCGACTGCTCGCTGCAACGCCGCAACCAGAAGGTGGTGGAAGAAACCCCAGCGCCCAACCTGCCCGTGGCGACACGCGAAAAACTGCTGGCCGCCTCCGTGAGCCTCGGCAAGATGGTCAACTACCGTTCTGCCGGTACCATTGAATACATCTACGACCCGGCGCGGGATGAATTTTATTTTCTCGAGGTGAACACCCGCCTGCAGGTAGAACACCCCATCACCGAAGCCTGCACTGGCGTGGACCTGGTGGCGTGGATGATCCTCACCGCTGCCGGTACCCCGCCTGACCTGGCGATCGACATCAATCCACAGGGCACCGCTATCGAAGTGCGCTTATACGCGGAAGACCCGGTACGGGATTTCCAGCCCTCGCCCGGCGTGTTGACCGAGGTCTGTTTTTCCGATCACGCACGTATCGACACCTGGGTGGCCACCGGCACCGAGGTATCGCCCTACTATGATCCGATGATCGCCAAGATCATTGTGCACGGCAAAGACCGCGCCGAGGCCATCGCCAGGTTGAGCGCAGCGCTTGACGAGACCCGCGCCGCCGGCATTGCCACCAACCTGGATTACCTGCGGCAGATCATCGCGTCGGATTTCTTCGCCAATGGCGAGGTGGCCACCAACAAGCTCGCCAGCTTTGCCTATCGGCCGCCGGTGGTGGAAGTACTGCAACCCGGCACCTACACCAGCGTGCAGGATTATCCCGGCCGCGTGGGCCTGTGGAGTGTGGGTGTTCCGCCCTCCGGTCCCATGGACGACTACGCCTTCCGCCTGGCCAATCGCATTGTCGGCAATCATGAAAGTGCCGCCGCGCTGGAATACACCATCATCGGCCCCAAACTGAAATTCCACCGCGACGCGATCATCGCACTGACCGGCGCAACCTCTCCCGCGACACTCGATGGGGAACGCATTCCCTTCTGGCAACCGGTAGCCATCAAAGCCGGACAAATCCTCGACATCGGCAAGGCCGAAAAAGGCTGCCGCGGCTATCTCGCGGTGCGCAACGGTTTTGATGTGCCTGTGTATCTCGGCAGCCTCTCCACGTTCGCATTGGGGCAATTCGGTGGCCATGCCGGACGTACCCTGCGCGCCACGGATATGCTGCCCATCAGTAATCCCGCCATTGCCGCCTGTACCACACCGGCGCCCGTGTATGAACCCGCCCCCGCACCCGCCGCGTTGATTCCCGCCTGCTTTTCAACAGAAGGACCCGGCGAATGGGAAATCGGCGTGCTCTACGGCCCCCACGGCGCTCCGGATTTTTTCAGGCCCGAGGCCATCGAGATGTTTTTTGCCACGGCCTGGGAGGTGCATTACAACTCCAACCGGCTGGGCATTCGCCTGAACGGTCCCAAGCCCACCTGGACGCGCAGTGATGGCGGTGAAGCGGGCCTGCACCCCTCCAATATCCACGATACCGAATATGCCATCGGCTCCATCAACTTTACCGGCGACATGCCGGTGATTCTCACCAAAGATGGTCCCAGCCTCGGCGGTTTTGTCTGTCCCGTCACTATTGTGAAGGGCGAGTTATGGAAAGTCGGACAAGTCAAACCCGGTGACCGGATTCGCTTTGTACGTATGAGTTTCGATGATGCGCTGAACCTTGAAAAAGCGCAGGACGATGCCATAGCCGCGTTGCAACCGCTAAAATCCTTTTCAGACACACCGGAAGAAAAACCACAGCACGGCTTGTCCGATTGCATCCTCGCCTCGCTGCCTCCCGACGGCAGCCGTCCACTCGTCAGCTACCGCCAGGCGGGCGACAAGTACATCCTGCTGGAGTACGGCGACAATATCCTCGAACTGAGCCTGCGCCTTCGCGTGCACGCACTGATGGAAGCACTCAAGGCCGCACCTATCGACGGCGTGATCGAACTCTCGCCGGGCGTGCGTTCATTGCAAATCAATTACGACAGCCGTGTGGTTCACCAGCAGGCGCTGATTGCGAAACTGCTGAAAATCGAAGAAACCCTGGGCGACGCGCGCGATATCAAGGTGCCCAGCCGCATCGTCTACATGCCCATGGCATTTGAGGATTCCGCCACCCTGGACGCTGTTGCCCGCTATCGCCAATCGGTGCGCGATACCGCGCCCTGGCTGCCGAGCAATACGGAATTCATTCGCCGCATCAACGGCCTGGACTCCGTGGCGCAGGTCAAACAGGTCATTTTTGACACCAGCTACATGATCCTTGGCCTTGGCGATGTATACCTTGGCGCCCCCTGCGCCGTGCCGGTGGACCCGCGCCACCGCCTGCTCACCTCCAAATACAACCCGGCACGCACCTACACCGCCGAGGGCACCGTGGGTATCGGCGGCGTGTACATGTGCATCTACGGCATGGACTCCCCCGGCGGCTACCAGCTCGTGGGCCGCACCCTGCCCATCTGGAACAAATTCCTGAAGAACCCCGTGTTTACCAACGGTGAACCCTGGCTGCTGAAATTCTTCGACCGCGTGCGCTATTACGAGGTCAGTGAGGACGAATTGACCGCGCAGCGCGAAGCCTTCCGCGAAGGCCGCCTGAACCTGCGCATCGAAGAGGATTATTTCAGCCTCGCCGAACACGAACAATTCCTGCGAGAAAACGCCGCCAGTATCGCCGACTTCAAAGCCAGGCAGCAGCAAGCATTCACCAAGGAAGTTGCCCTGTGGCAAGCGGACGAGGAAAAGCAGGTGGATGCCGCCCTGCAAGTCAAAATCAACACCGGTCCCATCAAGGTGGATGGCCACGCGATCACCGCCGATATCAGCGGCAATATCTGGAAACTGCTGGTGGAGCCCGGTCAATTGGTTGAAGTGGATCAGCCGCTGCTGATTGTGGAAGCCATGAAGATGGAATTTTCCATCTATGCCAGCCATACGGCCCGCGTCAGCGCCATCCATTGCGAACCCGGCAAACCGGTCAATGCCGGTGACCTGCTGCTGGTACTGGAAGACTGATGATGAAACTGGTCAAGTCGGAAAAAGTCGTCGAACCGCGTCAGAACCTGACCGAGCGCATATACCAGCAACTCAAGCAGGATATTTTTTCCTTCCGCCTGCTGCCCGGCGACCGCTTCACCGAAAACGAAATTGCCGAGCGCATGTCCGCCAGCCGCACACCGGTCCGCGAAGCGCTGACCCGCTTGCAAAGGGATGGTTTTGTCGAGGTGTCCTTCCGCAGCGGCTGGCAGGTCAAGCCATTTGACTTCCGTCAATTTGAACAGCTCTACGATGTGCGCATCGTGCTCGAAATGGCTGCGGTAAAACGCTTGTGCGAAATGGAGCCCGCACCGGACCTCGAGGATTTGAAGCGTATCTGGCTGGTCGCGCCAACTGACCGTCTGCAGGACGGCCCCAGCGTCTGCGCATTGGACGAGCGCTTCCATGAACAGTTGGTGGAAGCGACCGGCAACCGCGAGATGGCGCGCATCCACCACGACCTGACCGAACGCCTGCGTATCGTGCGCCGCATCGATTTCACCAAGGGCTACCGGGTGGAAGCCACCTACGAAGAGCACAGCAAGATACTGCGCACCATTATCGAACGCCGCCACGAAGACGCCAAGCGGCTGCTCAAAAGCCATATAGAAGCCAGCAAGGCGGAAGTGCGCAAGATCACCCTGCACATGCTCTACGAAGCACAGCAGCAGAGCCCGAATGAGAATGACTGATTTTTTTGCCGTAAGTGAAGTAACCATCGACAACCACAAAAGACAGGATGTCACTACCACATCTCAGATGTTCTAACCCACTACAGACACAACGGAGCTTGACCCATGAAGCTGAATAACCTAGCGAAAACTGTCGGTAAGTTTGGCATCGTCTGCGGACTGACCCTCTCTGCCGTCGCCACCTACGCGGCAGACACCATCAAGGTGGGTGTCCTTCACTCACTGTCCGGCACCATGGCCATTTCGGAGACCACCCTGAAAGACACCATGCTGATGCTGATTGAAGAGCAGAACAAAAAAGGCGGCCTGCTCGGCAAGAAACTCGAAGCCGTGGTGGTCGATCCCGAATCCAACTGGCCCTTCTTTGCGGTGAAGACCCGCGAGCTGATCGAGCAGGAAAAAGTTGCGGCGATTTTCGGCTGCTGGACCTCGGTATCGCGCAAGGCCGTATTGCCAGTGATCGAAGAACTCAACGGCCTGCTGTTCTATCCGGTGCAATATGAAGGTGAGGAATCCTCGCGCAATATCTTCTACACGGGCGCCGCGCCAAACCAGCAAGCCATCCCTGCCGTGGATTACCTGATGAACGACATGGGCATCAAACGCTGGGTACTGGCCGGCACCGACTATGTCTACCCGCAAACCACCAACAAAATCCTGGAAGCCTACCTGAAATCCAAAGGCGTCAAACAGGAAGATATCATGATCAACTATACGCCCTTCGGCCATTCCGATTGGCAGAACATCGTTGCCGATATCAAGCGCTTCGGTTCAGCGGGCAAGAAAACCGCCGTGGTATCCACCATCAACGGTGACGCCAACGTGCCTTTCTACCGCGAACTGGCCAACCAGAAAATTTCCGCTGAGGATATCCCGGTAATCGCCTTCTCCGTGGGCGAGGAAGAACTCTCCGGCATCGACACCAAGCCGCTGGTGGGCCACCTGGCCGCCTGGAACTACTTCATGAGCGTGGAAGATAAAGCCAACGACGCATTCATCAAGCAGTGGAAATCCTTTATCAAAAACGACAAGCGCGTTACCAACGATCCCATGGAAGCGCATTACATCGGCTTCAACATGTGGGTGAAAGCGGTTGAGAAAGCGGGCACCACCGATTCAGACAAGGTGATCGATGCCATCATCGGCGTTGAGGTTCCCAACCTGACCGGCGGTGTCAGCAAGATGCTGCCCAACCACCACATCACCAAACCGGTGCTGATTGGTGAAATCCAGGAAGATGGCCAGTTCCTGACCGTATGGCAAACCGAAGACCTGGTTCCCGGTGATGCCTGGTCCGACTACCTGCCGGACAGCAAGGACCTGATTGCTGACTGGACTGCGCCGATCAACTGCGGCAACTACAACACCAAAACCAAAACCTGTCTGGGCGCTGCCGCCCCATAACGGCAATACCCGGAACACCTGGCACCCCTCTCCCCGCCGCGAACGGACACGGATGGAGAGGGGGGAGGCCAGTACCTGACTTTCGCAAGACGCACTGATTTTACCGAGGATTTATGTCTGCAGCCTATTCACCCTACTCACTGCCGGGACGCCTGTGGCGGTCGCTGCTGCTGGCGGTGGCCATCCTGAGCCAGGCATCACTGGCGGATGACGACAGTGACGGGATCACCACGGATTCCGCCGACGAATTCACCGTGCATGTGCAGGCTGTTGCCAGCGCATCACTCAATCAACGCGGCGCTGCCGTGGCACGTCTGGCGCAATTGGGTCACGAGCGCGGCGATGATGTGATACTCGCGCTGCAACAGAACAACCTCTATGCCGACCGCACCGACCCGCCCCTGGTGGCCATCGCCCTGGGTGACGGTAATTTCGTTCGCGCCGACGATGGCAGCGAACTGGCTGCCGCAGCGAGCGAAGGCTTGCGGCGCATTCCCATCAATAACAGCCTGCGTTCGCAGTTGCGTTCACTGCTCGCGCAGATGAACCTGAGCGATAAAAACCCGCGCACCCGGGAACAGGCCGTATTGCGGATGATCCACGATGGGCTGGACGAGGATACCCTGCGTACACTGCGGGATCGCCAGGCTATCGAAGCGGCCGATCGCGTACAGGATGTCATCAAGCTGGCCTTTGCCATCCACAACGTGGCGCAGACGGATCAGGCCTTGCGCCTGGATGCCATCAGCGTGCTGGAGCGATCTCTGCAACCGGTTGCGCGCAATACACTCGCCGCGCTTGTCAATAACGACAGCGACCGCCTGGTGCGTGAAGCCGCGCAAAAAGCCCTGTCATCCATCGACAGCCGCATCTCGCTATTCCGCTTTACGGAGAATGTCTTCTTTGGCTTGAGCCTCGGCTCGGTCCTGCTGCTGGCCGCCATCGGCCTGGCGATCACCTTCGGCGTCATGGGTGTGATCAATATGGCCCATGGCGAACTGATGATGATCGGCGCCTACACCACCTGGGTCATCCAGCAGATGTTTCCCCACCATATCGGCTACAGCCTGCTGATGGCGGTGCCCGCCGCCTTCATCGTCGCGGGGCTGGTGGGCATTGCCATCGAGCGCGGCGTGATTCAGTTTTTGTATGGCCGCCCGCTGGAAACCCTGCTGGCCACCTTTGGCATCAGCCTGGTCCTGCAACAGGCGGCGCGCACCATTTTCTCGCCGTTGAATCGCGCCGTCAGCCTGCCCGAGTGGATGAGCGGCTCGCTGGTCATCAATCCGGTGTTTTCCATCACCTATAACCGCCTGTACATCCTGATTTTCGGCTTGATGGTATTTTTTGCGCTGTTGCTGATCCTGAAAAAAACCACGCTCGGTTTGAAGGTTCGCGCTGTTTCGCAAAACCGTGCCATGGCGAGGGCCGTGGGCGTGCGGGCCAACTGGGTGGATGCACTCACCTTTGGCCTGGGTTCCGGCATCGCCGGTGTGGCGGGCGTGGCCTTGTCGCAGTTGACCAACGTTGGCCCCAATCTCGGGCAGGCTTACATCATCGACTCCTTCATGGTGGTGGTCTTCGGCGGGGTGGGAAATCTCTGGGGTACGCTGGTCAGCGCCATGGGACTCGGCATCTTCAACAAATTTCTCGAACCCTATGCCGGTGCGGTACTGGCCAAGGTATTGGTGCTGGTGCTGCTGATCCTGTTCATCCAGAAAAAGCCCAAGGGACTCTTCCCGCAGAAAGGCCGGGCGGCGGCCGACTGACGGCCCCGCACGCATTCCCCGGATTTTGACAGAGACTGTTTTATGTTGACTCAACGTTTATTACTGAACGATCGCGGTGGCATGATCGTGCTCGGGCTGGTGGCGCTGGCGGCCATACTCGTTCCCCTGCTCAATCTGCTGGTACCCAACTCATCCCCCTTCCATGTATCCACCTACACCATGACACTGTTTGGCCGCATCCTCTGCTTCGCACTGCTGGCACTCGCGGTGGATTTGATCTGGGGTTATTGCGGCATCCTGTCGCTGGGACACGGGGCTTTTTTCGCGCTGGGCGGTTATGTGATGGGCATGTACCTTACCCGCCAGATCGGCAGCCGCGGTGTATATGGCAATCCGGACCTGCCGGATTTCATGGTGTTCCTGAACTGGGATGCCCTGCCCTGGTACTGGTACGGTTTTGACATGTTCTGGTTCGCCATGCTGATGGTGATGCTGGTGCCGGGCGTGCTGGCGTTGGTATTCGGCTGGCTGGCCTTTCGTTCGCGTGTCACCGGTGTGTACTTCGCCATCATTACCCAGGCGCTGACCTACGCCTTGATGCTGGCGTTTTTCCGCAACGCCATGGGCTTTGGCGGCAATAACGGGTTGACCGACTTCAAGGATATCCTCGGCTTCCCCATCACCGCCCAGGGCACGCGCGCCACCTTGTTTTTTCTCTCGGCCCTGGCACTGATTCTGGGTTATCTCGCCTGCCGCTATATCGTGACTTCGCGCATGGGAAAAATCATCGTGTCCATCCGCGATGCCGAAAGCCGCACGCGCTTCTGCGGCTACAAGGTGGAATCCTACAAACTCTGGCTGTTCGTGTTTTCGGCGGTGCTCGCCGGTATTGCCGGTGCGCTCTATGTGCCGCAGATCGGCATTATCAATCCGGGTGAATTCTCACCGCTCAATTCCATCGAGCTGGTGGTCTGGGTTGCCACCGGTGGACGCGGCACGCTCTACGGTGCCATCGTCGGCGCCTTCTCGGTCAACTACGCCAAAACCCTGTTCACCACCTGGTCGCCGGAGACCTGGCTGTTTGTTCTGGGCACCCTCTTCGTGCTGGTAACACTGGTGTTGCCCAAGGGACTGGTTGGTCTGGTCAGCCGCTTCAATCCGGCAGCACTCGTCAAAAAACCTGTTGCGGACAACAAGTCCGCCAATAAAGACTCAACGCCAACCGAAGAGCGCGCGCAGGAGGCCAACTGATGAACATCCTCTCCCAGGCGCGCCGCTCCCTCGGTCAGCGCGACCCCAACTTCGGCGCACCGCTTGACACCACACACGGCACGATTTTGTATGTGGAAGGCATCACCGTCAGCTTTGATGGCTTCCGCGCGCTCAACAACCTCAACCTCTATATCGACGAGGGTGAGCTGCGCTGCATCATCGGTCCCAACGGCGCGGGCAAGACCACCATGATGGATGTGATCACCGGCAGGACGAAACCTGATGAAGGCAGTGTTTACTTCGGTCAGCAGATCAACTTGCTGGAACTGTCTGAGCACCAGATCGCCCGTGGCGGCATTGGCCGTAAATTCCAGAAGCCCACGGTATTCGAAGCCCTGAGTGTCTACGAAAACCTGGAACTGGCCACCGCCGCCGATAAGCGCGTGTGGTGGACCTTGACCCGGCAACTCAACACTACGCAGAAATACCGGATCGAAGAAGTGCTGCTACAGATCGGCCTGGCCGATCATCGCCACAAAAGTGCAGGCGCCCTCTCCCACGGTCAAAAACAATGGCTGGAGATAGGCATGCTGCTGATGCAAAGCCCGCGAGTGCTCCTGGTGGATGAACCTGTGGCGGGCATGACCGGCGAGGAAACTGAAAAGACCGCCGAGCTGCTGCTGTCACTGGCCGGCAGGCATTCGGTGATCGTGGTGGAACACGATATGAAATTCGTGCGCTCCATCGCGCGCAAGGTCACGGTACTGCACCAGGGCTCGGTGCTCACCGAAGGCACCATGGATCAGGTGCAGAACGACCCCAAAGTGATCGAAGTCTACCTGGGCGAATGAAGCAAACCTTAGGCGAACAACATGCTGGCAATCAACAACATCAATCAATTCTACGGCCAGAGCCACATCCTCTGGGACCTGTCGCTCAACCTAAAACCCGGCAGCTGTGGCTGCCTGATCGGCCGCAACGGCGTGGGCAAGACGACCCTGCTCAAATGCGTCACCGGCCTGCTGCCCATCCGCGACGGCCAATTGCAATTCGACGGCAAGGACATCGCCCGCCTCACGCCCGAAGCCCGCGCGCGCGCCGGCATCGGCTATGTTCCCCAGGGCCGGGATATTTTTCCGCTGCTGACCGTGGAAGAAAACCTGAAAATCTCCCTTGGCGCACGCAAGGACAAAGCCAGATTCATTCCCACACTGATCTATGATCTCTTCCCGGTACTCAAGGACATGAAGTATCGCCGCGGCGGCGACCTTTCCGGCGGCCAGCAGCAACAGCTCGCCATTGGCCGCGCCCTGGTGCTGGACCCCAAACTGCTGATCCTCGACGAGCCCACCGAAGGCATACAGCCCAATATCGTGCGTGATATCGGCGAGGTGATCCGCAAGCTCAACCGCGAGCTCAACCTGACCGTGCTGCTGGTGGAACAAAAACTCCCTTTCGCCCGGCGGGTGGCGGATGACTTTTTCATCATGGAAAAGGGCAGCGTTGTTGCCACCGGCCCCATGACGGATTTGAAGGAGGAATTGGTGCAGAAGTACCTGAGCGTCTAACAACTAATCATTGAACAACTCGGCAAACCGGTGCAGCAGCAATGGCTTGAGGGCGAAGCTGATCAATTTGCCGGCTTCAACCAGATATGCCTTTTGCTCGTCGGTCCACGACATGTAGTCGCCGACATGCTCGCAACAAAACACGCCCACCAATCGCCCCTTGAAGCGGATGCCGATATCCAGCAGCGAGAAGATGTTGTTGGGCAAAAAATACACATCACGAAAGCAGCGGGTCGCCGGGTGCAGGCGCGCGTCAGGCGCGTCTATGCGGCCATCACGGCGCATTGCTTGAAAATAAACACCGAATTCCGCCTCGGTCAGTACCTGGCCTGAGGAGTGCTGGCGCAGATGGCTGTCGAAAATATCAATCGCACAGATTTCGCTCAGGCTGGCATCGGCATAAAGCCACAACCCGGCGCGGCTGCAACCCAGCTCAGCGGTAAAGAGTTGGGTGAGCAGTTGATAGAAGACTTTATCGTCGATATGGCGGTCTCTATAACTTTTTATTAATCGCAACAGCGATTGCGTGTCTGGCATATACGATCCTGGCAAGCGTCATCTAACAAGTCTGACCAGTATGTATGCCTTTGCATAAATTTCCAGTGCCGATTCGCGGCGCCACCATATGGCCACAGGGATTGATAGCCCTTCAACCGGAAAAATTCACGACAGCAAGCCTTGATGTACCCGACCTGCCGCCCCGGCGGGCCAACCGGACACCAACGCAGCACTGGTATTCCACGGCCTATCGGCCTAGAATGGCGCCCTCGCGTGAACCTTCGTCCCCGGATGGGGTCATAATGACGGTTTCACGCGATTGGGGCCGATTTGGATTCGACGACGGTAACGAAGCCCGAGGTGCATGTGGTGATGGCAGCGAATCACCTTAATCCAAAGCTGCAAATGAATAGTCGCAAACGACGATTCTTACGCTTTAGCTGCTTAATGCAGCTAACGGTCTCTGACAAGGTGCCAGTACCGCGCTAGAGCCCGTCATACAGAACTGGATCGCCACAAAGCCTGCCTGGAGCCGAGTGGTTAAATCTTCACAGGATCGCGCTTTTCGTCCCGCCCGCTGGGCTGAAAAGGGTTAAATCAATAAGCGGACCTAAACATGTAGAGCCGAGGATGGAGTGCTGGCGGACGGGGGTTCAAATCCCCCCGGCTCCACCA